>NZ_CANMBB010000002.1 GCF_947495965.1 uncultured Maribacter sp. | reverse complement strand
TCTATAAAAAGGGAATAAAAGGACAGTACCAATTAGTAGTAGCCAAGAAAAGTTGGGCAAAGTTAAAGCGTACCCTCAAAAGTATTACCAAGAAAACCAAACCCATGTCGTTACTAGAACGTCTGGATCGACTAAACGATGTCTGTAGCGGTTGGATGAATAATTACCGCCTAACCAACATCTATGCAAAAGTTAAAAAGCTAGATGAATGGTTACGAAATCGGTTACGATATTGCATTTGGCATGATTGGAAGAAACTAGAGCGGAAACGAAAAAACCTAATCTGCTTAGGTATAGAAGAAGGACAAGCTTATGCTTGGAGTAGAACTAGAATGGGAGGCTGGGCAGTCGCCCAAAGTCCAATTCTAAGAACTACCATTACCGTTTCTAGACTAAAACGAAAAGGGTATAAACCTTTGATAGATTACATTAATAATAAGCAAACTTCAATTTGGTGAACCGCCGTATACGAGACCCGTACGTACGGTGGTGTGAGAGGCGCACTCTCCTCAATTATGGGGAGAGCCGTCTACTCGATTAGCAGCTTCTTTTTAGTCAAACTTAATTATCTCTTTTTTTTGTTTAGCCCATTCAACAATGGAATTTTTAATTCTTTTTTTATCTTCTTTTTTTAATTCAGATTCCGTAGGTAAACACCACTTGCTTTCAGACTCAAACCATAATCTGATCCCTCCAACTTCTAATTCCCATTCGAATTCTGCTAATTTTCCGTTTTCAACGTAATAAATATGTCCTCCACGTCCTCTTGATTTTAAGTGAACACCATTTTTATTTAGAAGTTTGTCTACTTTGTCTTTTACCCTTCTTTTAGAGTTCCATTCTTTTTTTAATTTTTCTGAAATATTAGCTTGAAAAACGTTTTCTGCAGATTTAATTTCGGTCCAGCCAAAAGGGATTTTAAATCCAAGTTCAGTTATATTTCGTTTTGATTGGTTATCGCAATATTCCGCAATTTTGTCCATTTTCATTTTTCGCGCAGAATTTGCTAGTTGATCCCAAAATTCTTCAGAGAAATAATGTCCTGTTTCATCAGCAAGTTCAACAAGACTTTCAAGAGAAAGACCAAACTCATTTTGTTCAAAGAACTCTTTACTGTTTTTAAATTGTCTATGCTCTTCGTATATTTTAGGCATATACTCAATTATTCGCTTAATCGTTTGTTTAGGCGATAATTGAGGTTTTTCTTTTTTCTTTATAAAACTAAATATTCCCAAAATTCTGTTTAAGTTGCTGCTAACTTGTTATATCGAGAACAATATTCCAATATATCCCCTATAAATTTCGGGATAAAAGGACATTTTGTTCTCGTTTATTGGTTTTTGTTAATTGGTTTACTATAATGTCTAAAGGACTTCTAATATCTAATAAATCCTTTTTTGTAACATGAGTATAAATCATTGTTGTTTCGGGTTTAGAATGCCCAAGTAATTCTTGTATATGTCGTAAACCTATTCCGTTTTCTAATAAATGTGTGGCGTATGAATGCCGTAATGTATGCGGAGTTACATGTTTACTAATTCCTGCTGCTTTACAAGAACGTTGTAAAAATTTACGAATACTACTTTCAGAATAGGGATTTCCTACATTACCTTCCACAAAATAGGTGGTAGGTTTATAGGTGGTAAAATAATTTTTTAGAAGAGGCATAAAACTATCCGCAAGTACAACATAACGGTCTTTTCTTCCTTTTCCGTTTTCTATAAATATTTGCTTACGGTCTACATGTATATTTCTTAATTTAAGATTTGTAAGTTCTCCTATACGCATTCCGGCAGAATAGAGCAGTCCTAATATAGCTCTATGTTTTAAGTTTTTAGTACAACGTATTAAATCTATAACTTCTTCCTGCGAAAGTACCAATGGTAGTTTTTTACTTTTTTTAGGTCTTTTTAATTCTAAATCAGTTATTGCAGTTTCTGGATAAAACAACGTAAATTGTTTTAATGCGCTTATTAATTGCCTATGCGTACTTATAGAATATGCTTTGGCTACAATAACCTCTTCTACAAAAAGTTCTACATGTTTGTTTGTAAGCTCTTTAAGGTTTGTATTTTTTAAAAATGCTAAAAAATCATAAACAAAACCAGAATATACACCAATGGTACTTTCGCTATATCTTTTTCCTACTAAAAACTTTTTAAAATCATTAAAAAAGGCCAGTCTTTCTTGTGTTAAAGTAGGTTTTACAAGTACAGTATTTTTCTTAAAAGCACTATAGTCTACTATCCAAGGAGTATTTTTTAAATGATTATATACTAATATTTTATTAGTTGGGGTATTTTTTAAGTAAAATGTTTTATTGGTATTACTCCAACTAAGATTTTTTAGTTGCTTTATATATTCTTTTATCTCATTATTATATTTAAAACGAAACGCTATTTGGGCTTCTTTTTTATGATAAAAGGGTTCTATATAAATAACGGACATGCATATGTATTAATGGTTAATTAAAAATAAGAATTTAAGAGGAATAACCAAAAAGAAAAAGTTTTTTCTTACTGCAATGAAACAATATAAGTTTTGTTGTTAATTTTCTTCAATTTCTTTTGTTGTAATATAAAAATTGGGATCTATTTTTATGTCGGTAATAACTTTATCTACTTTAGTGGTTTCCCAGTTTTTAGATACATGCAACCATTTTTCCTCTCCATTAATAAATACTTTTATAGGCATTGTAAATTCAGGCACTACATTTGTATACTTATAGGTTAAAGCATTCTTTTTTATAACATACTCTAGCTCTGGTATTTTTGCAGTGCGTAAATATTGGTCAAAGAAATATGTTAAATCTTTTTGGGTGTGTTTGCACAAGTAATCTTCTATTTGTTGCGTGGTTACGGTGGCATGATAAAATTCTTTATTTAACCCTCTTAATATTTTTCGCCATAAAACATCATCATTTACAAGTTGCCTTAGTGTATGTAGCATATTTGCACCTTTGTAATACATGTCTTTAGAGCCTTCTTTATTTACATTATAAGTACCAATAATGGGTTTGTCATTTGCAATGTTTTTACGTAGGCCAATAACATATTCTTCGGCCGCTTTAGTACCGTGATAGTAGTCTAGAAACAAGTTTTCAGAATAACAAGTAAACCCTTCGTGGATCCACATGTCTGCAATATCTTTATTCGTAATATTATTAGCAAACCATTCATGACCTGCTTCATGGATTATTAAAAAATCGAACTTTAAACCCCAGCCACTACCAGATAAATCTCTACCCAAATAGCCTTTTTTGTATTTGTTACCGTAGGTTACAGAGCTTTGGTGCTCCATTCCTAAATAAGGTACTTCTACTAGTTTAAAACTATCTTCATAAAAAGGGTAGGGGCCAAACCAATGTTCAAATGCTTCCATCATTTTTAGAGCATCGGTAAAATGTACTTTTGCTTTTTCTAGATTATCACGCAGTACGTAATAATCCATATCTAATTTTCCTTTTTCTCCGTTATATACTTCACTAAAATTAACGTAATCAGCAATATTTACATTAACCCCATAGTTGTTAATTGGGTTGCTTACAAACCAATGGTAGGTGTTTGTATTTTTGTGCTCTTCTATTTTTCTTAATCTGCCATTAGAAACATCTATAAGTCCTTTAGGAACGGTAACACTTATAGCCATACTATCCACTTCATCATACATATGGTCTTTATTTGGCCACCATACGCTAGCTCCTAAACCTTGGCAACTAGTAGCTATAAAATGTTTTCCGTTTGTATCTTTTTTCCATGAAAATCCTCCGTCCCAAGGAGCTCTTACGGCTTCTTTTGGGTGCCCGGAATAATAAACTATAATTTCGTTGTAATCTCCTATTTTTTGTTTTTTTTGAAGAGATATAAAATGGGCATTACCATTAGAGGTTATCTTTAATTTTTTACCATCTTGGGTAACTTTTTCAATTTTTAATGGCGGTTGTAAATCTATCTGAAGTATTTGTTTTTGGTCTAAAACTTTATATCTAATTAAATTACTGCCGTTAATATATTTTTTATCTGGTTGTACTTTTAATTTTAGATGGTAATAGTTTAAATCCCACCAAACTCTTTCAGGAGTTATGCTACCTCGTAATGTATCTTGTTCTGTAAAATTGTTTTTAGGAGTTAACAATCCTTGCGCTTGTATATTGAAGCACATTATTAAAGCTAGTAACAAGAATACATTTTTCATTTTGCAAAAATTAGTTCGTATTTATTTTAAGATTAAAAATACCAATAATTGGACCTAAAGCAAGTAACAAAAACAAATAATTAGCATTCATTACACTAGACAATTTAGAAAGTAGCTCAATACTAAAAATAGTTATAGTAAAACCAATACAGTTTACAATGGTAAGTGCTGTTCCTTTTAAATTACTGGGTACTGCTTGTGCGACTAAGTTAGAGAATTGAGGAGAATCTGCTGTTACGGCCATGCCCCAAATACACCAACCAATAATAAAGATAATAGGGGGAGATTTAAAAAATAAAGGAGATAATAAACAAAAAATAGCAGAGCCTATAAGGGCATTTACTGCTACCTTATAACTACCCTTGTATTGTGAAATTATTCCACCTAAAATACAGGAAAGTCCTCCTAAAGCTATTATTATTCCAGTAAGTAATGAAATAGGTAAATTAGTGTTTTGTAGTGTGTTATACGTTTTTATAGCAAGGGGAGTAAAAGCCCAGAAGGCATATAGCTCCCACATGTGGCCAAAATACCCAAAAGCAACTTTTCTAAATTTTATGTTTTTAAATAGCTGATAGCTAGCTGTTAATTGTAAGGAACTACTTGCGGTACGGTAAGGACCATTTGGAACCAAAAAGTATATTAATACTCCTCCAAAAATTGCCATAAATGTTGTGGTTTGTATAACAATAGTATACTCTTCTTGCGGTATGAAATTGGAAAGAAAAAAAGGAAAAGAAGTACCAAAAACTAAAGCGCCAACTAAATACCCTAAGGCTTTTCCTAATCCTTTTTCATAATAGTCTGATGCTATTTTCATGCCTACAGGGTATATGCCAGCTAAGAAAAAACCGGTACCAAACCTTGCCGCTAATAAATGCCATTTAGTTAAGATTCCTAGTAATAAACTATAATTGCATAAAGCACCTAAGAGTGCACAGACAAAAAATACTTTAGAGGGCGAAAATCTATCTGCAACCATAAAAGTTGCAAATACTAGAGTACCAATAATAAAGCCTAATTGTACTGAAGATAGTACATATCCCATAATTTCTATTCCCAAACCAGTTTGCACCATTAAAGGTTCTAAAATGGAGTTGCCTGCAAACCATAAAGAAGTGCAGGCAAATTGAGAAAAAATTAAGATTACTAATATGTATGCTTTTTTATTCTGCAAATTTTCCTATTAGTTCTCTTACCTTTTTTGTATTTTCAATAAAGTACTTGGCTTGTGTTTTTTGCCTTCCTACTTTTACAGATACTGTGCTTTCTGGAAGTTCCTCAAACATATACTCATCGGTCCAATCATCTCCCATAGCAAAAACAAAATCATAATTATCTTCGCTTAACATACGTACTGCGGCTCTTCCTTTGTTTACATTACTACTTTTAACTTCCATTACTTTATTACCATTTAAAACACTAAGACTATCATTGCTGGTAAGGCTGGTTAATACCGTATTAAGCTCTGTTGCACGTTTTTCTCCAAAATCTGGGTCGGTATTACGGTAGTGCCAAGCAAGGGAGTAATTTTTTTCTTCAATAAAAGAACCTGGAGTACGGTCTACAAAAGATTCTAGTACAGGTTTAATTTTATGCATCCAGTCCGATTTTACGTTCTCTAGTAAAGAAAACTCCTCACCGTTTCTAGAAATCCAAACCCCATGCTCCACAATCATATTGTATTTTTTAGGTAAAAACCATTTTGTAAACGTTTGTTTGTCTCTACCGCTTATTAAGAATAAGGTTGTATTTTTTTGATGGTGTATTTTATCTAAAATCTCGTACAAGGCATCATCCGGAGATGCTTGCTGTGGGTCGTTATGAAAATCTGCTAAAGTACCATCATAGTCTAAAAATACAAGTCTGTTTGTAGCATTTTTATATTTCGTAGTAATTTTAGAAAGAATGGTATCATTAATTTTTTTAGAAACAAAAGCGTCATTATTTTCTATTTGGTTGTGTAGGGCTTTCATAAATTCTTGTGCCCAAACTTCAACATTATAGCGTTCTAATCTTTTTTGTAAAAACATATTACGCGCCATTTGCTCTTTTTTAGGCATTGTAATAGCTTTTTTTAATGTTGTAGCTTGGTGTTCAAAATTATTAGGGTTAATAAGTAATGCTTCATTCATTTCATAAGCAGAACCAGCCATTTCACTTAAAATAAGAACACCAGTTTTATCTATTCTGGTTGCAATGTATTCTTTGGCAACAAGGTTCATACCATCTCTTAAAGGAGTTAGCCATGCAATATCACTAGATATATATAAATCTATTAAATTTTTAAAAGGCATGGAGCGGTAAAAGTACCAAATTGGTGTCCAGTTAACGGTAGATAACTCTCCATTTAAGCGCCCTACAAGCTCGTCTACTTCTTTTTTGAGTAATTGGTATTGTGGTACATTAGACCTAGAAGGAACCGCCAAAATAACCAAACGTACTTTTTCTTTATATTCTGGATATTTGTTTAAAAAATATTCAAAAGCACTAATACGCTTTGCAATACCTTTACTATAATCTAACCTATCTATGGATAAAATTAATTTGGTATCTGGTGCAGATATTTTATGGTCGTCTAATCTTTTTTGCAGTACAGAACGGTTTTCTGGAGCTAATGCATTGTGTGCAATTGCCGCATCTCTAAATTTTTTGTAATCTATTCCCATAGGGAAAGAATCTACTTTAACTACTCTATTACCAACATTTATATCATTAAAACTAACCTCAAGTCCTAATAATCTACGTACAGAGCTTAAAAAGTGTCTTTCATAATCGTACGTATGAAAACCTATTAAATCGGAGCCTAGTAAGCCTGTTAATAGTTCTTCACGCCAAGGAAGTGTTCTAAATATTTCGTAGGAAGGGAAAGGTATGTGTAAAAAGAAGCCTATTACAGCATTAGGTCTTTTTTCTTTTATCATTTGTGGTACCAACATTAATTGGTAATCATGTACCCATATAATATCATCTTCATCAGAATTTTCTAGAATTGCGTCTGCAAATTTCTGATTTACAGATTTGTAAGACTCCCAAAAACTAAGTTCAAACTCTGTATATTCCATGAAGTAATGAAATAGTGGCCATATAGTTCTATTACTAAAACCAAAATAATACCCTTCCATTTCTTCTTGCGAAAGATTTACCTTAGAGCAATTATGTTTTTCTAAAGCATTATTTATAGCATCGTTTAATTCTTCCGGAGTTTCTTCATCTGTAAGCCCAGACCACCCTATCCATAGGCTTTTACCGCTATTATGTATAGATTTCATTCCAGTAGCAAGTCCTCCGACACTTGGGGTTGCTACAATTCCTCCTTCAGAAATTTGCAATTGTACTGGCAGTCTATTAGAAATTATTATAGTTTTACCCATGGATTGTTTTTTAAATTAAATTATACTATTTTTCTTACAATTACGATAATATACTATCAAACTTACTTTAATATGAATATATGGACAACTTAAATTACGGAATAATTGGAAATTGTAGAAGCGCGGCTATCATTTCTAACACAGGATCTTTAGATTGGTGCTGTTTACCAGAGTTTGATTCTTCTTCTGTTTTTGCTAAAATATTAGATGATAAAAAAGGCGGAAGTTTTGAAATATTAGTAGATGAAACCTATTCTATTTCGCAAAATTATGAACCACAAACGTGTATTTTAATTACAACGTATAGTAATGGAGATGATGCTTTTGAAGTGCATGATTTTATGCCAAGGTATTATAAAAATAAAGAAGAGTACCATGCTCCTCCTGAGGTAATTAGATATATAAAACATAAATTTGGAAGACCACATTTTTCTGTAAAATATGACCCTAAATTAGAATACGCAAAGGGGATTACTAATTCTTATGTTAAGGATGATTTTATTGTAAGTCTTACCAATCAAGAACAGTTTGATACTATGTTTATGTACACTTCATTTGACAAGAATGCAGTGCTAAATGGTGAAGAAATGTTACTGCAAAGAGATGGGTATTTTTTAATTTCTTATAACGAAAAACTTTTTGTGCCAGATTTACATAAAGTTTATTTAGAATTAGAGCGCACAAAAATATATTGGTTAAACTGGGTAGATCGCACACCAACGTATAGTAAGTTTAATGCGCAAATAATACGTAGCGCAATGACATTAAAAATGTTAACCTATGATAAAACAGGAGCAGTTTTAGCAGCTGTAACTACTTCTTTACCAGAAACAATAGGCGAGGTGCGTAACTGGGATTATCGTTTTTGTTGGATTAGAGATGCATCTATGGTAATAAAAGTAGTATCAGAACTTGGACATAAAAATTCAGCAAAAAGATACCTACAGTTTATTATAGACTTAATGCCAGATAAGGATGAAAATCTTCAAATTATGTACGGTATTAATAAGCAAAAAAAGCTTACAGAAGAAACTTTAGACCACTTAGATGGGTATAAAGGATCTAAACCAGTACGTATTGGTAATGCCGCTTACAAACAAACGCAGAATGATATTTATGGTATATTAATGGATGTTATTCATGCCCAATTAGTAAAATTTGGTACTGACATTGATAATGGAGAAGAACTTTGGGGAATTACAAAAGGTATTGTATGGATAGTTAATAAACACTGGAAAGAAGCAGATAAAGGTATTTGGGAATTTAGAGCAGAAGATAGGCACTTTACCTTCTCAAAAGTTCTTTGTTGGGTGGCTATAGATAGAGCAATAAAGACAGCAGATATTTTAGGTAAAACACATAAAATTGAAACTTGGAAAGCACTAGAAAAAGAAATAAAAGAAGATATTCATGCAAATGCATGGAATTCTGAGGTAGAATCTTTTGTGCAATCTTATGGTTCTAAAGATTTAGATGCTAGTGTTTTATTAATGGAATCTTATGGTTTTATTGAAGCTAAAGACCCTAAGTTTGTGAGTACTGTAAAAGCTATAGAAAAGGAACTTAGTAATGATGGTTTATTATATAGATACAAAAATGAAGACGATTTTGGATTACCATCTTCTTCTTTTACCATATGTACTTTTTGGTTTATAAATAGTTTGTTTAAAATAGGCGAGGAGGAGAAAGCCTTAGCTCTATTTAATAAATTACTTGGATACAGTAATCATCTTGGGTTGTTTAGTGAAGATATAGACTTTAAAACAAAAAGGTTATTAGGGAATTTCCCGCAAGCATACTCACATTTAGCAATGATAGAATGTGCTATTCTTTTTTCTAAAAAGAATGATGAACAACAAATTTTAGAAAAAATAAGTTAATATTAATTTTATTAAATTTAGAAAAAGAGATTCTTTGAATTTTAAAAGAATCTCTTTTTTTTATTCTATATAATGTTTAATAGCTTGAGGCTTACTCTTGCCTGTCAACAATAAAGTTTTAAAACGTATTCCTTAAAAATGCATCGTGGGCTTGCTATAGGGAAATTTACTAGATATTTTAGTTTACTGTAAAATTATTTATTTGGGATGTTGTTTTATTTCCAGATTTATCGGTAGTTATAATATACCAATAATAGGTTCCAGAGCTTAAAGTACCACTAGTGATTTCTGATTCGGTAGTGGTATTCAAAAGTGTTATTGGAGGGTTTTCTGTTCCTAAAAAAATATCATATAATTCTATATCATTAGCTCCGTCTGCATCTACCCCTTGCCACTCTAAATTTGTACTTGTTCCAATAATAGTATTTTCATTCTCGGGCATTACTAATTTAGCAGGGAAAGGAGCATAGTTTTTTATTCCCTGCGAGGCATTATATAATCGCCATTCCTCACTAATAGCAGTTTCATTTGTTTTATTAGATTTAGATATTACTTTCCAAGTATATGGGTTATTTTGTTTTAAAGTAATTTTAATTTTTGTGTTATTAGTAGCTATAGCTGTTTCATTATTTGTATTTAAATCTTTTAGGACAACCTCATAAGAATTCGTATTTACTGAGGTATTCCATTCAAACTCAACTTCACTTTCTATATCCGATATAAACTCGCCAGTTGTACAAATTTCATCTTTTAGTGGAAATATTAAAACAGAAGCTTCTGGTGGTTTAGCTGGTAATTCAGGTTCAATAGTATCATTTTTGCTCCCTCCGCAACTCATCATTAATAAATAACCAGATAATACCGTACATATAATAATTATTTTTTTCATCTTTTTATTTTTTAATCAAGTTAACTATTTTACTATTTCCATTGTAGTTATATTTTACCATGTACATACCTGCAGGTAGGTTAGATATGTTTATGGAAATTGGTGTAGAATTACTTTTTGTAAAGTTTTTGCTCAGGATTAATTTTCCAGAAAGATTGTATATGGTAACATTTATTTTTTCGTACTCAATATTGGTTTCAATATTTAATAGGTCTTCGATAGGATTTGGATAAATAGTGAAATTATTTTCTCGTATAAAAATTTTTTGTTCGTGAATTCCTTGACAATCTTTATCCGTTTTTATAACTAAATTATTCTCTCCATTCTTAAGATTTAGAGTTATATTTTTTTTATCTGTAACAGTAATTACATCATTTAAATGAATTCTAAAAAGTTCTCCTCCTTTAAGTTTTAAATTAACTTGTTTGTTATTAGAAGATACTTTTGCGCTAAATTCAAAAGTATCTGGTTCGCTTACAACAAGATCAAAACATTGTTCAAAATCTGAATCGGCGTCCATAGTTATACAAATATTATAATTACCTGCTGCTAAATTTTCAAACTCTATAGTATTAGTAAAGTCTTTAGATGTAGTTATATCTCCTGTAATTGTTGCTTTATAATTTAAATTTTTAATAGCTGTAATTAAAATGCTACCATCATTATTTTTACTACATGTTTCACCAGTAACAAGTACTTTAAAATTATCTTGAGAGATTACTTTAGCTACACAGCCTTCACCTGGAAGTCCATAACATTTATTGGTAGGCCCAGCAGCTATATTCCAATCTACACCTGGTTTCCATACATCGCCTCCAAATTCGTATGCTCCAGCATCAGGATTAGCACCGTTAAAATTTTCTGTGTAGCCAACAATTTCTCTACCAAAATCAATTGCTTCAGAATTTTCTTTTAATAAAAAGTCATTATTAGCATAATCTTTAAAAATAGTATTACTAACTAGGTTATTTTGTTTATCGGATTGTGGTTCCCAAGTAGCCTCTGTTTCTTGGTTCCCTTGGTTATTAACAGCGTGTTTGTCTGTAACGTTATTCCATACTTTAACATTCGTAAATTGGGTTCCTTCTTTATGCCACGCACCCATTGTTCCACCGTCTGTTTTAACTAAAGTGTTATTAAAAATATCTATGTTTGTTCCATCCCAATTAATTTGTATTGCGGTCCACTCTACATTCCAAACTACATTCCTAGAGACACGAACATCTCCAGCGCTATTATCTAAATATATTCCAGCTGCTTTTTTTAAATCACCTCGCCCTTGCGCATCATGAAACCAATTATGATGAATTTCCATATCTAAATTTTCACCAATTGTATATAATAAAGCGCAATCATCTGCAATTAAATTACTGTGTGAAAAATCGTTCCAAGCTACTTCAGAACCTTTAGATATTATTTGCAGTGCATCTCTACCACCTCTTGTAACAGTATTGTTTAATACTTTTGCATTGTTCTGTCCTCTAACCATTAAAGGAGCGTCATAAGAACCTAAAAAATCAAAGTCATGAACGTAACAATTAATTATAGTTGTTCCTAATCCAGAGTCCCAAATACCGGTACCATCGCCAAAACCAACTTCACATTTTTCTATTGTAGTGTTTTCGGCATTCCACCCTACATTAATTGCGTTTACTCCAGAATTAAAATTTGGGTTTATACCTCTAGTCATACTTCCATAAAAACTAGAAACACCGTATAATCTATTTCCATTGCCAGTAATTTCTATGGTGCCTCCAAAAACGGCTAAATTATTTATTGTAATATGATTCTTGTTTGATAGGTCTATGGTTCTTTCTCTTCGTGCCATTTTAACTTCTCCATCTACAGGAACAGCTCCATTTGGAAGTTTAATAAATAATTCTTTTGATGCAGTATCAAAATACCATTCATTTTCATAATCTAATGCTTCTTTTATTCCTTCTAGGTAATAATCACCTAAATCACCAGGAGGGTGTGCAGAAATAATCCAGGATTGGTTTTTAACTGCATCAAAATTTATTCTTCCTGTTGTGCTGCTTTTTATCCAAGCTCTCCAGGTAGTCCATCCAGAGCCAGGTCGGTCTCCATAGAAAACAAGAGAACCTCCATTAGACCAATCCCAATTAGGTATTTCACTATCTGTTAAAAAAGCATTTGTAGATACTTCATCTTGACTTCCACCATCATTTCTTAAGGAGTTTAATGTAAACCTATCACTGTCTATGTTATTAGGCCAACGAGCTAAATCAAGAGCATCAGTACCATTCATCACAAAGTTTCTTTGATTTAAATCCCAAGTAACTGTTGTTTTATAAATTCCGGCCCCTTCTTCTGTCCAATTATTAAGAGCTTGCATAGTTGTTATAATAACTTTTTCTTCTTGATAGCCTTGAAATGTAATAGGGTTTCCATTTTCTCCAGAATTTGCTGGGGATAATGTTTCTTCATAAGTACCTTCTCTTATATAAACTATGTCTCCTGCTACAGCAACACTAGCTGCTTTAGAAATTGTTAAATATGGAGACTCTAGTGTTCCCGGATTAGAATCATTTCCATTTTTTGAGACATATATGTCTTTTGAGAAAACGGAAAAACATATGAAAAAGGCAACAATTTTTATAAATATATTCATGCTATAAATTTTTATAGCACCAAAATATTCTAATATTAATATAAAGAATATACCAAATCATTGATTTTAGGCATCAAATAGTCTTTTTTACTTTTTTTGTATCATTTTATAGATTAATAGGGACTATGTGGACCTCGTTTCTAAAAAGAATGATGAACAACAAATTTTAGAAAAAATAAGTTAATATTATATAATTATTGAGCCCTAAACTTAAAACATTTAGGGCTCTTTTTTTATTTAAAAAAGGACATGTTTTCTACAATTTTTAATAAATGTTTTTTTTGTTTTTTAGTGGTGTAGAATATATCTATACTAAATGCAAAGTCATGTATTTGCGTATTATAAGAAATAATATTTTTGTTTTTTCCGCCTAGTAGTTTAAAATGTACTTCTTGAATAGGGCCACCATGGGATTCTACTCCGTGATATTCTCTAAAATCTATGCCAGATATTGTTTTCGTTTTCGGGATCCCATAATTGGGGTTATGTAAATTTTTAAATTGTTTAATATAACTATCTAAGGAAGCTTCATAAAGATTATGAACGCGAATAGTTAATTGACAATCAGTGCCGATAAAATCTCTTTTTATTTTTTTTGAGTTGTATTTTTCAAAATCTTCTATACTACCAGTTTCTTTGAAACTTTTAAGCCAATCTACTTTAATTAAATGCGGCTCTATAAGTAGTAAATTACAATTCTCTATATCTTTTGCTAATCTTGGGCTAATAGGAATAGAGTCTCTTTCATAGATGTTTTTTTCTATATAATCATATTTCTTATACTTACCATCATAACCTTTGGGAATTGCAATTTGAAACTTAAAATAATTGTTACAATAAATGCTGTCGGAAATGCTTCCATAATCAAAATTTAGATTTTTATGATATTCATGAGAATCCTTGGTTTTGTCTTCTTTATTTGTTTCAAAGTATTTTTTTAAAGGCTTATATTTTTCAAATAAAACATACCCTAGACTGATAAAAAATAAACTTATTAGAATTGTTTGAATCCATTTTTTTTCTTGAGATGTTTTATTTTCTATCATATTGTTTATGTTTTCTAATTAGTTAAACAAATTTTAATACTATTAGAATAAACAAAAACCCCTATTTTAAGCTATTAGAAAAATTTATTACACTTTCTGCTTTCTTTAGCAATTTTTCATGGCTATTAATAGTTGGGTTTTGTTTCATATACTGTAATTGCTTTTTAATTTTCTCATATTCCTTAGGGTCCTCTAGAATTTCTACAAAACCTCTTGCCGTTTTTATATAATCGTCTATAGATCTGTAGTACATAATAAAAGGCGAGGGTCTACTTATATTTAATTCTTCTTTAACAATAGCTTTGTTATTAGCAAGTTTTTTAAAAGCAGTATAATAATTAATAACATCTTTAAGATTACTTTTAAATTCTTCTATGTCAATAGTTTCATATTCATCCAAGGTAATGTTATAAAGTGGAGTACTACTTTTTTTTATGCTTTGAATAATCATGCTTTTATTAAAAAGTAGCATTTGATTATTTTCTTTATATTCTGCAATAGCTTCTACAGATATTCTGTTATCAATTATTTGTACCGCATTGCCTAATTTGGTGTTTACTTGCATAAATTCGTTTAAAGGTTTTCTTACTTTAGAATATAATTCAGTTGCCTTTTTAAAATCATCATCCTTATAAGATTGTAATTTATAGTAATCGCTAAGCTGTTGTAGAGGTTTTATTAATTCATTGTAAGAAGAGATAAGTTGAGGTCCAAGAGCATCTAACTCTTTAATTTTTGGTTCATCATTAATAGTTTTTTTTAGGTTTTCTATTACACTACTTTCATTAATAGTGGTTATATAGTAATTTTTTTGCTCTTTTAATGGCTTTCCTGTTTTATCATTGATAGTATTAAAAACGGTATTGTAAGAACGTTCTACTCTTGGGCTAACTTTATTCCATACGGCTACATATGCATTATATTTATTAATATATGCTTGTTTTTTATCTTCACTAATATTAGAATTTACCTCTGTAGAAGTAGTAGATTCTTTAGCGTTTTCATTTTTTTTATCACCACAAGAATAGGTGGCTAGTATTACTAGATAAATACTAAGGATCCCTTTTAATTTTTTCATTTTAATTTTTTTGATATGGTCAAAAATAGCGTCTTTAAATGTATTTTATATCCCTGAATTCCGTTAAAAAATAAAAAAACCGTTCCAATTTGGAACGGTTTTTCTTCTATTCGAAAACCACAGTTTTCTATTTGAATTAGCTAAAGGTATAACCATTATCTGCAGCTACTTTATCTGCAATTTGCGTGCGTAAAGCTACTACGTTAGGTTGGTTAGTATATTTTGTAAAACGTTTAAGCCCCATAAGCATCATGCGTTGTTCATCCCCTTCTGCAAAGGAAACAATTGCTTCTTTTCCTTTTTGAACAATTGTATCTACAGCGGTGTATAAATATAGTTTAGACATTGCTATTTGGGTTGCTTGTGCATCCTCGCCAAAACGTTTTGCATTTTTTTCTGTTCTTAATATGGTAGATTCTGCCATGTAAATTTCAATTAAAATATCAGAAGCAGATAGCATTAATTGCTGGTGATTTTCTAATTCTGGTCCAAATTTTTGAACCGCAGAGCCAGCAACCATTAAAAATACCTTTTTTAATCTTTTTATTAAATCTTTTTCTTCTGCAAAAAGTTCAGAAAAGTCTGGAGCATCAAAAGAAGGTATCCCCATTAATTCTTCGCCAACCGCTGTTGCAGGTCCTAATAAATCTACATGACCTTTCATTGCTTTTTTAACCAGCATTCCTACAGCTAACATTCTGTTAATCTCGTTTGTGCCTTCGTAAATACGAGCAATTCTAGCATCTCTCCAAGCAGATTCCATAGGAGTATCTGCAGAGAATCCCATTCCGCCAAATATCTGAATTCCTTCGTCGGTACAATTTTGTACATCTTCAGAAACCGCTACTTTAAGAATAGAACATTCAATAGCATATTCTTCAACACCTTTAAGTTCTGCTTCTTGGTGCGAGTTACCTGCAGCTTCTCTTAAAGCAATTCTGTCTTCTATATTCTTAGCAGCTCTATAACTAGCAGATTCTCCTGCGTAGCAATTAGTAGCCATATTTGCAATTTTAGCTTTTATAGCTCCAAAGTTTATAATTGGAGTTTTAAATTGCATGCGCTCATTAGCATAGTTTGTAGCTTCGCCAATTACTCTACGTTGTGCATCTAAACAAGCAGCCGCTAATTTAATACGTCCTACATTAAGTGCATTCATTGCTATTTTAAACCCGTTTCCTCTAGTAGAAAGCATATTTTCTACCGGAACTTTAGTTTCATTAAAGAACACCTGACGAGTAGAGGAGGAGTGTATTCCTAATTTCTTCTCTTCGTCTCCTAACGTAATTCCATTACTAGGGTCATTTTCTACAATAAAACCAGTAATATTTTTATCATCTTCTATTCTAGCAAAAACAATAAATACGCTACAAAAGCCTGCATTAGATATCCACATTTTTTGACCAGAAATGCTATAATGTTTGCCATCTTCAGATAAAACTGCTTTAGTTTTTCCTGAGTTAGCATCAGAACCAGCACCAGGTTCTGTTAAACAATATGCTCCAAACCATTCACCAGAAGCTAATTTTGGAACATACTTTTGTTTTTGTTCCTCAGTACCGTAAAGTGTAATAGGCATAGTGCCAATTCCTGTATGTGCTCCAAAAGCAGTACTAAAAGAACCTGTAGCTCCAGAAATATAATCACACACTAACATCGTAGAAACAAAACCCATTCCCATTCCGCCATAGGCTTGTGGTACTGCAATACTTAATAAACCAAGTTCTCCAGCTTTTCGCATAGTTTCTTCGGTGTACGCATAGTCTTTTTTCTCAAAACGCTCCCAATGTGCCCAAAGCTCTCTATCAACAAATTCT
Organism: uncultured Maribacter sp.; assembly: GCF_947495965.1. Taxonomy (GTDB): domain Bacteria; phylum Bacteroidota; class Bacteroidia; order Flavobacteriales; family Flavobacteriaceae; genus Maribacter_B. The sequence goes on along the minus strand of NZ_CANMBB010000002.1, from coordinate 771,125 downwards.
TTGGTACTATCGCGCATCATTTTGTGCTCTTCGGTTAAATCCTCAAGCGTAAAAATATCATCGCAATGTGTTTCTTTTACAAGGAACTGTCCTCCTCTTAGTATGTCTTTTTCTTCTGTTGCCATTTTTATTTAGATTTTTAGATTATAGAGTCAAGAATTAAGATTTTATTGTAATCTAGATTTGAAACTCAATATCATTTTTTGTATTTCTTTTATTCTTTGTTCTAATGCAATGAACTTTTCTTTAGGTAGATACTTTTCATTTTAAGTAACATTTAATTGCACTTCCCATTCAAAGGCAGAGCCTAAACTATGTTCTAAATAATTACTAAAATGTTTATCAGAGCTTTTGCTAGTACCATCAAAATATTAGAAGGTATAGAAACTGCTTTTCTACTAAATTTTGGTTCTATTTTAAAAACTCAAAAATTCCTGCAGCGCCTTGCCCTGTTCCAACGCACATGGTAACCATCCCATATTTTCCTTGCATGTTACGTTTACGCATCTCATCAAACAACTGCACGGATAATTTGGCACCAGTGCAACCAAGCGGATGCCCTAAGGCAATTGCGCCACCATTAACATTTACAATATCTTGGTTAAGGTTTAATTCTCGCATTACCGCTAGGGATTGTGAAGCAAAGGCTTCGTTAAGCTCAATTAGCTCAATATCTTCTTGTTTTAAACCTGCTTGTTTTAATGCTTTTGGAATAGCTTTTACAGGACCAATTCCCATAATTCTCGGCTCTACACCAGCAGCTGCATAGTTTACTAAACGAGCAATGGGCTCTAGGTTTAGTTCTTTCACCATATCTTCACTCATTACCATTACAAAGGCAGCACCATCACTCATTTGGGAAGAGTTACCTGCGGTAACACTACCACCAGCAGCAAAAACAGCTCTTAGCTTTCCTAAAACTTCTTTAGAAGTTCCTTTTCTAGGACCTTCATCTTTTGTTACAGTGTATTTTTTGGATGCTTTTTTTCCGTTTGCATCAATATAAATTTGTTCTACGTCAATAGGAACAATTTGGTCTTGGAAACGGTCTTCGGCTTGCGCTTTTAATGCTTTCATGTGCGAATTGTAGGCAAATTCATCTTGGTCTTCACGAGAAACTTTAAATTGATTTGCTACGGCCTCAGCAGTGTTTCCCATTCCCCAATAATAATCTTCATGACCAGCTTTTACTAAATCATAATTTAGTTCAGGCTTATTCCCTGTCATAGGAACAGAACTCATGCTTTCTGCACCACCAGCAATAATACAATCTGCCATACCAGCTTGAATTTTAGCAGTGGCTATACCAATAGTTTCTATTCCAGAAGAACAAAAACGATTTACAGTTACTCCAGGAACATCTACAATATCTAAACCCATTAAAGAAATAAGTCTTGCCATGTTTAGCCCCTGAGAACCTTCAGGCATTGCATTTCCAACAATAACATCATCAATACGTTTTTTGTCAAAATCTGGCAACTCCTTCATCATGTACTCAATGGTTTCTGCTGCTAGCTCATCTGTTCTTTTAAAACGGAACACACCTTTAGGAGCTTTACCTACTGCGGTTCTATATGCTTTAACTATATATGCTTGTTTCATTTTTTATGCTTTTGGCTACTAGCTTTTGGCTATTAGCAATATGTTGTTTATTAAAATGTGCCAACAGCTACTAGCTAATGGCAAATAGCTTCATAATTTTAATTACGTAGAGGTTTTCCTGTCTTTAACATATGTTGTATACGCTCTAAAGTTTTACGTTCGGTACATAGAGATAAGAAAGCTTCTCTTTCTAAGTCTAATAAATACTGTTCGTTTACTCTAGTAGGTTCCGATAAATCGCCACCAGCCATTACATAGGCTAATTTATTTGCAATTTTCTTGTCATGCTCACTTATATAGTGACTAGCTTCCATGGAGTCTGTTCCTACTAAGAACATCCCAAGAGCTTGTTTTCCTAAAACTTTTATGTCTTTACGCTTTACTGGTCTTGTGTAACCAGATTCTGCCATTAGTTTTGCATGAGCCTTAGCAGTTGCTATTTGGCGGTCTTTGTTTACTACAACAACATCTTTTCCTTTTTGAAGAATACCTAAATCATAGGCTTCATAAGCTGAGGTAGATACTTTTGCCATACCAATAGTTAAAAAATACTCTTGAAGAACGTTAAGTTCTACATCTCCTTTACTAAATAAATCAGAAGCTCTAACTGCAAATTCTTTAGAACCACCACCACCAGGAATAACGCCAACACCAAATTCTACTAATCCAATGTACGTTTCTGCTGCGGCAACAACTTTGTCTGCATGAAGTGAAAGTTCGCAACCACCACCAAGTGTCATACCATGAGGAGCAGATATAGTTGGGATAGAGGAGTAGCGCATACGCATCATGGTATCTTGGAACATTTTAATGGCCATATTTAGCTCATCATATTCTTGTTCTACAGCCATCATAAAAATCATTCCAATATTAGCGCCTACAGAGAAATTTGCTGCTTGGTTACCAACTACTAAACCTTGAAAATCTTTTTCGGCTAAATCTATACCTTTATTAAGTCCGGCTAAAACATCACCACCAATAGTATTCATTTTGGATTGGAATTCTACATTTAGAATACCATCTCCTAAATCTTCAATTACAACACCACTGTTTTTAAATACTTCTTTAGTTTTTCTAATGTTATCTAATAGGATAAAAGCATCTTGTCCTGGTACTTTTTTCATTTCTTTTGAAGGAATATCATAAAAATAGGTAGCGCCTTCCTTCACGGTATAAAAACTATTAATTCCAGCAGCTTTCATATCTGCCACCCATGTTGCAGCATCTTGATTTTCGTTCTTTATGAATTCCAACCCTTTGTCTAATCCAACGGCATCCCAGATTTCAAAAGGACCATGTTCCCAGCCAAAACCAGCTTTCATAGCGTCATCTATTTTATATAATTCATCTGAAATTTCAGGAATTCTATGTGATACGTATGCAAATAAGGCTCCAAAACTTTTACGGTAAAACTCCCCAGCTTTATCTTTTCCTGCAGTAAGAACAGAAAATCTGTCTACTACTTTATCTATAGTTTTAGTAAGCTCAAGTGTAGCGAATTTTGCACTTTTTTTAGCACGATAATCCATCGTGTCTAAATCTAAAGTTAGTATTTCACTTTTTCCTTTATCCCCTTTTACTTTTTTGTAAAACCCTTGGCCAGATTTACTTCCTAACCATTTGTTTTCCATCATGGTATCAATAAAATCTGGAAGTTTAAATAAATCTAAGCGCTCATCTTCTTTACAATTTTCGTGTATACCATTAGCAACATGAACAAGTGTATCTAAACCAACAACATCTACAGTTCTAAAAGTGGCAGATTTTGGTCTTCCTATTACAGGACCAGTTAATTTATCTACCTCTTCAACCGTCATTCCTAATTCTTTTACAGAATGGAATAAGCTTTGAATACTAAAAATACCAATACGGTTACCAATGAATGCTGGAGTGTCTTTTGCTATTACAGATGTTTTTCCTAAAAATTGTTCTCCATAACCATTTAAGAAGTCTAATACTTCAGGAGAAGTTTTAGGACCTGGAATTATTTCAAATAATTTTAAGTAACGCGCAGGATTAAAGAAGTGAGTTCCGCAGAAATGTTTTTGAAAATCATCACTACGGTCTTCACTCATAAATTGGATTGGAATACCTGAAGTATTTGAAGATATTAAGGTTCCGGGGGTTCTATGCTTTTCGATATTCTCGAAAACCATTTTTTTAATATCTAAGCGTTCTACAACAACTTCTATAATCCAATCTACCTTAGCAATTTTAGCAATATCATCTTCTAAGTTACCAGTAGTAATTCTACTAGCAAATTTCTGATTATATATAGGTGAAGGTTTCGATTTTAATGATGCAGTAAGCGAGTTATTTACCAAACGGTTTCTTACTACTTTGTCTTCTAAAGTAAGTCCTTTTGCTTTTTCTTTATCATTTAGTTCTCTAGGAACAATATCTAATAACAAAACTTCTACTCCAATATTGGCAAAATGGCATGCTATTCCGCTTCCCATTATACCAGAACCAATGACGGCAACTTTATTAATATGCTTGTTCATTAAATTACTATTATTTATTAATGTTATTATCTTTTGTATAGACTTTTTTGTCTGCTATAAGCTTGTTAATAGTTTCTGTAACTTCAAAAAAGTTTTTTAACTGTTCTGGAGTAACATTTTTTTTAACAGCTTCGTTAAAAATTAATACTACATTTTTAGAATCTGTTCTTTTTTCTAGACCAAATTCTGTAAGATGTATTAATACACCTCTGCCATCATTAGGATTTGGCTTGCGTTCTATAAGTCCTTTTTCTTGCATACTTTTAAGTATTCTAGAAAGACTTGTTGCTTCCATACCCATTTTAGGTCCTAAGGCAGTAGAAGGAGTCCCTGTTTTTGGGTCTATACTTAATAAAGTAAAACCAACAGCCATAGTGGTTTCAAACTCTTTAGCTTCTTCATTATACATTCTTGCTACAGCCTGCCAAGTGGCTCTTAGAGCATAGTCTATAGTAAGTTCCTTCATACATGGTTTATTTGTGGTGGCAAACAAATATATGAAAAATTTACTATGCATGCATAGTAAATTATAAAAAAAATAGTAATTTATTTTTTACTTCATAGGTTTGTAATTTTTAATGCCCATATATATCATTATATAAAGAGATGTATTTTTCTTTAATAATTTTTCGCTTAAGTTTAAGAGTAGGGGTTACATGTCCGCCATCTATACTCCATACCTCTGGTGTTAGTCTAAATTGTTTTACTTTTTCCCATTTAGCAAAATCTGCATTTGCTAAATCTACTTCTTCTTGTATACGATCAATAACTTTTTGATTGTTAATAATCTCATCATTATTATTTAAAAGTAATTGGTGTAAATTTCCCCATTCCTTAATAAATTCAAAATTAGGCTGAATTAAAGCTGCTGGCATTTTTTCGCCTTCGCCAACTACCATAATCTGTTCTATAAAGCGAGATTGTTTAAATCTGTTTTCTAATAATTGTGGAGCAACATACTTACCGCCAGAAGTTTTAAACATTTCTTTTTTACGGTCTGTAATTTTTAAAAAGCCATTGGTATCAATTTCTCCAATATCTCCAGTATGAAAATAGCCATCTTTAATTACAGCATCTGTTTTTTCTTGGTCCTTGTAATATCCCATCATTACTTGTGGGCCTTTAACGCAAATTTCTCCGTCTTCTGCGATTTTAACTTCTGTATTTCCTATTAATTTACCTACAGTTCCTATTTTAAATCCTTTTTTTCGCATATCGTTTACAGATACAACAGGAGAGGTTTCTGTTAAACCGTAGCCTTCCATGACACCAAATTCTGCAGCATTAAATACTCTAGATAACCTAGGTTGTAGTGCAGCACTACCAGATGCGATAAGAGATAAGTTACCTCCTAAGGCTTCTTTCCACTTACTAAAAATTAATTTTCGGGCTAATTTTAATTTTGTTTCATACCACCAACCGTTTTTCCCATAGGGTTCATATGTAAGTCCCAGTTCTACTGCCCAAAAGAATAGTTTCTTTTTAATACCTGTTAGTTGCGTTCCTTTGGCTATAATACCATCATATACTTTTTCTAATAATCTAGGAACAGCAGTCATTACATGCGGTTTAGCTTCTTTTAAGTTGTCACTAATCTTATCCATAGCTTCTGCATAATATATAGTTACACCTCTATATTGGTATAAGTAAATAAGCATACGCTCATATACATGGCATAAGGGTAAAAAGCTAAGAGAAACGGTATTACCATCTTCTATAGGAAACCTTTCGGAGCTTTCTATGGCATTACTTACTAGATTGTTGTGAGAAAGCATTACTCCTTTAGGTTTTCCTGTTGTACCAGAAGTGTAAATTAATGTAGCTAAATCTTCAGGCTTTACTGCATTTTTAGAGTTTTCTACTTCATTTTGGTTACTATTGTCTTTTCCAAGAGTTAAAACTTCATTCCAGCTTTTGCAATCCGATAAATCATCAAAAGAATAAACTTCTTTTAAATGTGGTGTATCTTTTCTAACCGCTTTTACTTTATTAAGTACTTCGTTACAAGAAACAAAACAATATTTTGCTTCGGAATGATTAAGAACATAAGCATAGTCTTCTTCAGAAATGGTGGGATAAATTGGTACATTTTGAGCACCTAATTGTAAAACTCCTACATCTATAATATTCCACTCGGTTCTATTAGTTAAGGATATTACAGCAATTTTGTCATTAGGCTTTACACCTAAACGCAAAAGACCTCTACTAATGGCATTTGCTTTATCTATATATTCTTGAGTAGAAGTAAAAATCCAATTTCCATCTTTTTTTGAAACTAAGGACTTTTTTAAGTTAAATTTTTCTAATTGATAATAAGGGAAATCAAAGAGTCGGGTAACTTTATGCATATAAAAATTTTGAGATAAGAAATTGTAAAATAGGAAAAGGATGTCACATTTTAAAATCGAATTAATAAAATTAGTGCTATTTTTTTAATAATTGTTAAATTTTAACATAGGTTATAATTTTTTTTTTGGAGTTTATCCATTCGTCTACAATAAAATGGTTTTAATCTAGTTATAGATAGCATTCATCTAAATGTAAGAAAAATCTTATAAACAAATTCATACATTTATTTAAAATTGATTAACCCCAAATCTTTTAAAAATGGAAAAAAACTACTTTTCTAAATTTTATACAAAGTATATAGCATTTATGCTATTTACAGTAATGTTAAGTTTTAATGCTCGCTCACAATCAGAACCTTTCTTTTGTGATTTTAATGCTTATTTATTTCAATACAATGATGTTTACGCATTAGATTTAGCATCTGGAAGCTCTTATTTAGTGGCGCAAGATGTTACTCCTGGAAATATTAATGCCGCGGCATATAATTCTATAGATGGTTATCTATGGGGGTACTTATCTACACCAAGTATTTCTATTGTAAGAATAGGGAAAAATTTCTCTACCGATATTTATACTGTCGAGGGTTTGCCTAATACTGGGAATAGGTACGTAGGTGATATAGGTCTTGATGGTATTTATTACATAAAAGGAGGGGGGAGTAGTTATTATTCTATTGATTTAAATCCAAATCCTTTACTAAATAATACACCTCTTGTAAATTACTTAGGAGAAAAAACTTTAAGTAAAAATATTAGCATACATGATTGGGCTTTTAATGCAGTAGATGGAAAATTATATACAGTAGAGAAAAAGACAAATCATATTTATAGAATTACTGCGCAAACTGGTGATGTAGAAGACTTAGGAGAGGTGCCAATTTTAGCCGGACTTAATTATACGTTTGGCGCTGTTTATTTTGATGTAGATGGAAATTTTTATGTTTCAGCAAATCAAACTGGCTCTGTATATATTATTAATAATGTGCATGATATAATCGAGGGTGAGGAAATTTCCTCTAATATTTTTGCTTTTGGCCCTTCAAGTTCTTTAAATGATGGTGCGCGTTGCCCAACAGCACCAGTGCCACAGGAAGATTGTATAAATGGTTTAGATGATGACGGCGATGGTTTGGTAGATTGTGATGACCCTTCTTGTTCAGGTGTAAGCGCTTGTCCTGTAATTACAATAACTTCTGGGGGTAACTCTGGTGGGTTAGAAAGTAATGATAGATTAGCGAATTTAATTAGTAAGCGTAATTATAATAGAGCAAAAAGCAATTATAAGTTTGATAAGTTATTGGCAAAGAAGGTTAAGAAAACTATTAATTATAAGAAGAGCAGTAAAACTTCCCCTTCAGAAATACCATTAAATAGCTTGGTGCCACTAGGAATAGTTGGGGAGACTAGCACTATAGAGTCTTCTCCTGCAGATTTGCTAGAACTTACAAATGCATCTGATATTTATTCTGTAGATTATTTAAAAGATACGGAGACAGTTAGTGCATTAATGGTTATTAAGACGGATAATAAAGTTTATGAACACAGTAAATTTATTTGCGACCGTTTCTTAGGCGCAGAATTATTATCGGTATCTACCATACAAATTAGAGAAAAAGATTTTATAAAATCTAGAATTAAGCAAGCAGACGGAAATATTGAATTTGCATTAACATTCTCCGCAAGATTAGACGAAAATCAGAAATTCATAATTGAGTCGCACTGGAATATAGATAAATATGAAGATAACACCATGTATTATAACTTCCAGGTTTGGTCTAACTCTATAGATGATTTAGTTTCTTTAGGAGAAGAAATATTAGACTTATTAGAAGCTAATGCAGAAATTACAGGTTATACTGGCTCTACACCGCCTCCTGTATTTGTAAAGTCTGCTAGTTATAAAAATGGAAAAATTAATATGCATGTTGTAAACAATAACAATACTAAAGAAATTTTTATGGATGGTGGTTTAAAAAGAACCGAAACAGGGGAAACCACATCAGTAAGTTTACAAGCATCTATAAATGGTTATATTGATTCTGTAGCCGTAAATACAGGGTCCTTATTCGATTTTGGATTTAGAATAGAAAATAGTAATGGAGATACTCCAGATGATTTATTTGTAGCGGATGCTCCATGGGGGTTAGATGATTCTGCTAATGGAACCATGATAAATACCTATGAAGTATTACAAAACGAAACGCCTTATACTGGTGATGGTTTTAGAGTAGAAAGAAACATTCAACTTTCTGGTACTACTACTGATTATATTGGTGTGTATAGAGCATTTAGTCCTAGGTTTCTTGCGGTAGATTTATCGGAATACAAAAACCTATCTTTTGAAGCTTCTGGAACAGGAACTTTAGAGGTGAAATTACTAAAGGGTAATGGAGAGGAATATATTTCAGAAGTACAATTAGAGGAAGAAAACCAAACTTATACAATGCCAGATGCGGTTTTTGAAAATAGCTCTGGAGATGTAGCCGATTTCTCTAGTTTAAAAGTTTTAACTTTTATATTAAAAACTAACAGAGGCAATACAGAAGAGAAATCTTTAAACCTTACTAATTTAGATTTTAATAATACAGAGTCTAAGTATGAATATGTACTGGCCGATACTAAAAAGGCAGTTTTAATGCCTAACCCAATAGAAAGTGAGGCAACACTGTATTTTTTCGAAGAAAAAGATGCAAAATATACTTTTGAAATTTATACTGTAGGGGGGCATTTATTGTCATCTCATACCATGAAAGGAGATACACAACAAGGACAAAATGAAATAGTAGTATATAAAAAGAACCTACCTAGTGGAATTTATTTGTACAAAATAACAAGTACAAATGATAAAACTTGGAGTGGTAAGATGGTTATTAGATAATGGCTTTAGATTAGTGAATGTTGTAAAAGGGTTCTAATTCTTGTGAGGAAATTAGAACCCTTTTTTTTACTAGTTTTTGTTTTTTATTGCCCAATTATAAGCATTCTCAAAAGCTTCTAACCAAGGAGAAACTTCATCTTGTCTATTACTAGGGTAGTGCGCCCAGTTCCAAGGGAATGTAGAACGTTCAAAGTGAGGCATAGTAACCAAATGGCGACCAGTAGCATCGCACATCATAGCCGTATTAAAATCGCTTCCATTAGGATTAGAAGGATAACCTTCATACCCATATTTTGCCACAATTTGATATTTGTCTTCACCGTAGGGTAAGTTAAATTTCCCTTCTCCATGCGATATCCAAACACCTAGAGTATTACCCGCTAAAGAGGATAACATAATGGAGTTGTTTTCCTGAATTTTAACCGATGTAAAGTTACTCTCGTGTTTGTTAGAATCATTATGTACCATTTTACCATGCGTTTCATGGTCTGGGTTAATTAAATCTAACTCCATAAACAACTGACAACCGTTACAAATACCAACGGAAAGTGTATCTGGTCTTGCAAAGAAATTCTTAATTACGGCATTTGCTTTTTCATTATATTTTATGGCTCCAGCCCATCCTTTTGCGCTTCCTAAAACGTCCGAATTAGAGAACCCTCCAACAGCACCTAAAAATTGAATGTCTTCTAGAGTTTCACGACCAGAAATTAAATCGGTCATATGAACATCCTTAACATCAAAACCAGCTAAATACATTGCATTTGCCATTTCGCGCTCAGAATTACTTCCTTTTTCTCTTAAAATAGCAGCTTTTGGGCGTTTTGTAGGTCTTGGGTTTAGTTTCCCAGTAAAATTCTTAGGGAATGTATATTGTAATGCTTGGTTTTTATAATTGTCATAACGGTCTTTTGCTAAGTTGTTTGCCGTTTGTTTGTTATCTAATAAATAGGATGTTTTAAACCAAGTATCTCGTAATGAACTAACATTTAAGCCCATTTCCATACCACCGTTTTTAATCGTAAGCGTAGCTTCAGAAGAAACCGTTCCAATTTTTTTGAAGTCGATATTAGCATTACTTAAAACAGTTTCAATGGAAGCATCTTTGGCTTGTAAAACTATACCAGAGTTTTCAGCAAAAAGAAGTTTTATAGTGTCTTGTTCGTTTAAAGAACTAAGGTCTACATTGGCTCCTAGATTAACATCTGCAAAACATAATTCTAATAAAGTGGTAATTAAACCACCAGAGGCAACGTCATGACCTGCAAGTACTTGTCCTTCTTTAATTAAAGTTTGAATCGTATTAAATACCGTTTTTACATACCCAGTATCTTTTACATTTGGCGCTTCATTACCAATGGTATTTAATACTTGTGCAAAGGAAGAACCACCTAGTTTAAAGGTGTCTTGTGATAGGTTGATATAGTATATGTCTCCGCCATCTTTTTGTAAAACAGGCTCTACTACTTTAGTAATATCATTACAGTTACCAGCAGCAGAAATAATAACCGTACCTGGAGAAATAACATCACCATCGGTATACTTTTGCTTCATAGAAAGCGAATCCTTTCCTGTAGGTACGTTGATTCCTAAAGCGATAGAAAACTCAGACACCGCTTCAACAGCTTTGTATAAACGTGCATCTTCACCATTATTTTTACAAGGCCACATCCAGTTGGCAGATAAAGAAACAGATTGTAATCCGTCTTTTAAAGGAGCCCAAATTATATTTGTTAACGCTTCTGTAATACTATTTTTACTTCCAGCAGCAGGGTCTATTAAAGCAGAAATAGGTGAGTGCCCAATAGAAGTAGCAATACCTTCTTTTCCTTTAAAATCTAAGGCCATAACACCACAATTGTTTAAAGGTAGTTGTAATGGTCCGGCACATTGTTGTTTGGCAACACGACCACCAACACAGCGGTCTACTTTATTTGTTAACCAATCTTTTGCTGCAACAGCTTCTAACTGTAATACCTGCTCTAAATAATCGTGAAAATTTTCTAATTTATATTCTGGCGCATCGTAAGTACGAGTTACTGTATTATCTGTTAAAACTGTTTTAGGAGAGCTTCCAAAAATATCAGATAAAGCTACATCCATAGGTTTTTCCCCTGTGGTACTAGACTCAAACGTAAAACGGTCATCTGTAGTAACATCACCAACTTCATACATTGGAGAACGCTCACGTTCTGCAATCTCTTTAAGTAAGCTAGTATCTTCTTTACCAATAACCAATCCCATACGTTCTTGAGACTCATTGCCTATAATTTCTTTAGCAGATAGGGTAGGGTCACCAACAGGAAGTTTATCTAGATCTATTTTTCCACCAGTTTCTTCTACCAATTCTGATAAACAATTTAAATGTCCGCCAGCACCATGATCATGAATGGATACAATAGGGTTGGCATTACTCTCTACCATTCCACGAATTGCATTGGCCGCACGTTTTTGCATTTCTGGATTAGAACGTTGTACGGCATTAAGTTCTATGGCAGAACTAAATTCACCAGTATCTGCACTAGAAACAGCTGCGCCACCCATACCAATACGGTAATTGTCACCACCAAGGATAACAATTTTATCTCCTTCTTCTGGTTTTGCTTTTATAGCTTGCGATGCTTTTCCATAACCAATACCACCAGCTTGCATAATAACTTTATCAAACCCTAAACGGCGAGGATTATCACTAGAAGTCTCTTCTTCTTTATGTTCAAACGTAAGTACAGAACCATTAATTAAAGGCTGTCCAAATTTATTACCAAAGTCTGATGCTCCGTTAGATGCTTTTATTAAAATATCCATTGGAGTTTGGTATAGCCATTTACGTTCTGCTAATCCATTTTCCCATTTTCTGTCTTTTTCTAATCTAGAATAAGCTGTCATATAAACCGCTGTTCCTGCTAATGGTAATGAACCTTGCCCACCAGCTAAACGGTCTCTAATTTCACCACCTGAACCCGTAGCAGCCCCGTTAAAAGGTTCTACTGTGGTTGGGAAATTGTGTGTTTCTGCTTTTAATGAGATAACAGAATCGAATTTTTCTTCTTGATAAAAATCTGGCTTATTTGCTGTTTTTGGTGCAAATTGTATTACTTCTGGGCCTTTTACAAAGGCAACATTATCTTTATAAGCAGAAACAATATCATTATGATTTTCTTGCGATGTCTTTTTAATTAATTTAAAAAGAGAAGTTGGCATTTGTTCGCCATCAATCACAAAATCACCATTAAATATTTTATGGCGGCAGTGTTCTGAGTTTACTTGACTAAAACCAAAAACTTCCGAATCGGTTAGTTTTCTACCTATTTTCTTTGCTACACTATCTAAATAGGTTACTTCCTCCTCACTAAGAGCAAGACCTTCTTGAGCATTATATGCAGCAATATCTTCTATCTCTAGAATTGGTTCTGGTTTAATATTTATAGTAAACATTTCTTGATTCAAGCTCTCAAATTTATGAGAAAGCATTGGGTCAAAATCTGTAAAATCTTCGGCTACATTATAAAATTCCTCAATACGAATTACTCCTGTAATTCCCATATTCTGAGTTATTTCAGTAGCATTAGTACTCCAAGGCGTAATCATTGCTGCTCTTGGACCAATAAAAAAGGCGTCTAGAGACGCCGCGTTTATTTTTGGTTGGTTACCAAATAACCATATTAATTTATTTGTAGTTTCTTCCGAAAGTTCAGCGGTAGTTTGTACTGCAAAAACTTTGTTTGTCGCATTCCCGAAAAAATGAATCATTGCGCTTCTTGTTGTTTAGTTTTAAGAAAGCACAAATTTACATTTTTTTAATCTAAGAAATCAATCCTATTAATCAACAATTAGCAAAAAAATGTTGATTACTTTTAGCTTGTTGCACTAGATTTTGACAATTTTTTGAGATAAAGATTAATTGTAAAAACAGTATTTTTAATAAAAAAAGAGATGAAAAGGTGTTTACAGGTAGTATTAGTAGTGTTTTTGATATTCATTTCTTGTAAAAAGAATAATTCTTCTGCTATGGATAATGATGATATAGAGAATGTAGATTCTAATTCTGCAGTAGGTACGTATGGACAATTAAGTGTTCATGGTAATAAAATTGTAAATAAAAATAATGAGCCAATACAATTAAGAGGAATGTCTTTTTTCTGGAGTCAATGGATGGGGCAATATTACACTAAAGAAACAGTAAGCTGGCTTAAAGAAGATTGGGAAGTTACTGTGGTTAGAGCAGCAATGGGAGTAGACGAGGGGGAGGAAAGTTATATTTATAGACCCGAAATTGAAAAGGAAAAAGTTTATAGAGTAATTAATGGAGCTATAGAGGCGGGAGTGTATGTAATTGTAGATTGGCATAGTCATCATGCAGAAGATTATGTAGAAGAAGCCAAAACTTTTTTTTCTGAGGTGGCCCAAAAGTATGGCAATCAACCCAATATTATTTATGAAATTTATAATGAGCCCTTAGATGTATCTTGGGATACTGTTTTAAAACCTTATCATGAAACTGTTATAGAAGAGATACGAAAATATGATGCTAACAACATTATAGTATGTGGCACAAGATTATGGTCGCAACGTGTAGATGAGGTTATTTCAAGCCCTATTCAAGAAGATAATATAGCATATACATTACATTATTATTCTTCTACCCATAAACAGGAATTAAGAGCTATTGCAACATTAGCTATTAATGCAGATATAGCCTTGTTTGTAACAGAATTTGGGGTTTCTGAGGCATCTGGCGATGGTGTTATAGATGTTTCTGAGGCTAATATTTGGTGGGATTTTCTTGATGAAAATAAAATTTCATGGTGTAATTGGTCTATTGCAGATAAGGAAGAAGCTTCAGCAGCGCTTTATCCTGGAGCTTCTGGAACTGGTGATTGGTCCAATGATGAAATAACTACTTCTGGAAAAATGGTTAGGACAGAATTAAAAGAAAAAAACCAAGATTTTAAATAATCTTGGTTATAATTTCTTTGGTGTTTTGTAATTTTTTAGTTGTCTTTTTTAGATAATAACGCCATGTAAAAACCATCAAAACCGCTAGTTGAAGCAAATATTTTTTTGTCTTTTACAAGTTCAAAATCTTTACCTTCTTCTGATCCTAAAAAGGATTTTACTTGGTCTATGTTTTCTTGTGGTAAAATAGAACAAGTAGCGTATACCATTTGCCCGCCTGGTTTTACTATTTTACTATAACTACGGATAATTTCTTTTTGCGTTGCTATAATTTTATCTACAAATTCTGGCTGCAATTTCCACTTGGCATCTGGATTTCTTCGTAAAATTCCTAAACCAGTACACGGAGCATCAATTAAAACCCTATCTGCTTTACCGTAAAGCTTTTTAATTACTTTGGTAGAGTCAATATGTCTGGGTTCAATATTATGCGCTCCTGCACGTTTTGCTCTACGCTTTAATTCTTTTAATTTATTGGCATAAATGTCTAGGGCAATTAATTGTCCTTTATTTTCCATAAGAGCAGCTAAATGCAATGTTTTTCCTCCTGCACCAGCACATGTATCTACCACACGCATTCCAGGTTTTACCTCTAAAAACTCAGATACCAGTTGCGAAGAAGCATCTTGCACCTCAAACCAGCCATTTTTAAAGGCATCACTAGTAAATACATTTCCACGTTCTGCTAACTTTAAAGCACTTGTATATCCTTTTATAGCATCTGAGTCAATACCATTTTCTAAAAGGTTTTTGCGTAATTTTTCTTTAGTAGTTTTTAATGTATTTGCTCTTAAAATAACATCTGCTTGTTGGTTTAAAGCAGCGGCTTCTTTATCCCATAGTTTTTCTCCTAAAGATTTTTCACAAAGTTCATCCATCCAATCTGGAATAGACTCTTTATATTTTCTTGTTTTAGAAAGTTCATCAAACCTTCCTTTAATTTTTCTTTCTGGTGTTGGCTCTAATTGTTTCCAATCGGGTAATTTTATACCTCTAAGAATTGCCCAAACAGCAAATAAACGGAATAAGTTAGGTCTAGAATATGGTGCTTTTACTTCTGCAATTTCAGAGTACAAGCGTTTCCAACGAACAATATCATAGGTAGTTTCTGCAATAAAGCCGCGGTCACGAGAGCCCCAACGTTTATCAAACTTTAAAACTTTTTGTACTACTTTATCCGCATATTGATCCTCATTAAAAATTAAATTTAATGCGTCTATAACTGCAAAAACAAGATTTCTGTGTAATTTCATCACTTAAAAAATAAGGCTGCAAAGGTATTGTATTAGAAGTGAATAGACTTATTTTTGATAAAATTAATCTTCATGAAATTTTCTTTCCTAATTTTATTAGTTGTTTTGCTTTTATTTGGTTGCAATCAAGAAATGAAAAAAACGCCTTTTTCTTCTGTACAAGTAGCTATTATATATGAGGATTCTGTTAGTATAAGAGCTATTGAGATTATGGGAAATAGTTTAGCTTTTGCTGCGGACAAAGGTGTTTTTGGTTCTGTAGATTTAGCAACAAATAAAGTACGACTAAATGCTATAGATTTTGAAGGTAAGAAGCCTCATTTTAGGTCTGTTTCCTATACAAATTCTGATTTTTTTATGCTTTCTATAGGAAGTCCGGCTTTGTTATATAAAACCGGTGAAGCAGGAAAAATGGAATTAGTATATAAAGAAGAAGGAGAAAATGTTTTTTATGATGCAATGACTTTTTGGAATTCTAAGGAGGGAATAGCCGTTGGCGATAGTAATAATGGTTGCCTCTCCATATTAATTACAAGAGACGGTGGTAAAAGTTGGTTTAGAATTCCTTGTGAAAATTTGCCAGAAGGAGTAGGAGGGGAAGGGGCTTTTGCTGCGAGTAATACTAACATTAAAGTGCAGGGAGATAAAGCTTGGATAGCTACCACAAATAGCAGGATTTATTATTCTGAAAATAAAGGAGTTAGTTGGCGTGTTTTAGCAACTCCTATTCTAGGAGAAAAGCCCACACAAGGCATTTATTCTTTAGATTTTTATGATGCTAAAATAGGAGTTGCTATTGGAGGAGATTATACTAACCCAGAGTCTAATACTAGGAATAAAGCAATAACAACAGATGGTGGCAGTACATGGAAATTAATAGCCAATGATAAAGACCCTGGCTATAAAAGTTGTGTGCAATTTGTTCCCAATTCTAATGGTAATGAAATTGTTGCTATAGGTTTTACAGGAATTTCTTATTCTAGTGATAGGGGAGAAAGCTGGAGGCAACTTTCTAAAGAATCTTTTTATACACTTCGTTTTGCAAATGATACTATTGCTTATGCTGCAGGAAAAAATAGAATAGCAAAACTAAGTTTTAAATAAAAAAAAGAAGCTTATTAGCTCCTTTTAAATACCTTATTTATTTTCTGATTTGTGTTTTTTTCTATATTGATGTAGTAGTTTTCTTTTAAACCCGTATTCTGATTGTAGCATAATAAATGTTTTTTTTGCAGAAATTACTTTTCTAACATCTTGGATTAATTTTTCTTCTAATACATGTTTTTGTTTGTTTAAAGAAATTTCTAATTCTAAAAGCTTATTTAGCTCTTTTTCAGACAATTTTCCTATTTCTCTTAATTTTTCATGAATCTCTGACCTTTGCTGCATTCTTATTTTCTCTACCTTTTCTTCGTAAGCGTTATATACAGGCCAAAATTTTTGTGCTTCATTAGTTGTTAAATCTAACTTCTCTGTTAAATAAGCAATTTTTAGTGCTTTTATCTTTTCGTGGTCGGGTTTGCGTTGTGCACAAATGCTAGTTGCAATACATAACACAGCAAAAAATATTGTTTTTTTAATAACCATAACTGTCTAAATTTAATTCGTTAAAACTATCTAAGTCACCCTCTAAATAGTCAATAATATTTTCTTCATTTATTCCAGCGTCTAATATATCGGTAATATCTAAATTATCTATAGGAACTACTTCGGCAATTTCATAACTAGAAAAGTCTAAATCGGTATATTCAATATAAGAATCTATATCAGCATTGGCTATATCTTCTATACTGTAATCTCCTGTTTTATTAAAGTTTATGCCAACAAAGAGTAAAACAATAGCTGCAGCTGCAATAGCAGAGTAATAGTATTTTTTATAAGATTTTAGAGGAATAACTTTTGTAGGGGTATCTTCTAATTTATCTGAAATATTTTTATGTAAAGTCTTAAAATAATCTTTGGGTACCGTAAAACCTTCTTTATTAGGTAGTTTAATTTCTTCTTGCAAAGAAATTTTATCTAACAGAGAATCATTAAAGTTTTCCAGATAATTTTCTGGAAGTTTAAACCCGCTATTTTTATGGACTTTTTTCATATTATTTATAAGACTCCTTTTTTTTGTAAAGGTTTAATTTTCTTTTATATACGTTTCAATTTTTTTTGATGCAAGATGGTAAGAGGCTTTTAAAGCTCCTACAGAAGTTTCTAGAATTTCCGATATTTCTTCGTACTTCATTTCTTGAAAATACTTCATATTAAAAACTAACTTTTGCTTCTCTGGTAATGTAGCAATTGCTTTTTGCAATTTTAACTGAATTTCATCGCCTTCAAAATAAACGTCCGATTCTAAATTATTTATTAGTGTTTCTTGTAACGCAACGCTACTAACCCCCATTTTTTTAGATTTCGATTTTAAAAAAGACAGAGATTCATTCGTTGCAATTCTATACATCCAGGAATAAAGTTTGCTATCTCCTTTAAAGTTGTCAATGTTTCTATAGACTTTAATAAATGTGTTTTGTAAAACATCATCGGCGTCATCATGATTTAATACAATACGTCTTATGTGCCAATATAACCTTTCTTTGTAGGTGTTAACAAGTTTTTCGAAAGCCCTTGCTTGGGTTTCGGTTTGCTTTAATTCCTCTAGTAAGGTTTGCTCAGCAATCAATAGTTTACGTTTACGTTCTATGCTTGGACTATAAAGTTAAGCAAAGGTTTAACTGCCTAAGGCAGTTTTTAAGTTAAACGTGATTTTTTACTTTTTGTTGGAGACAAGGGATGTTAAATAGTGAGATATAATTATCGAAAATAATCTTGATATTTTAAAATAATCCATAGACTTCGCCGTTAGTAGGAAACCAAACTATAAAATATTAGGGATGAAATATCTCTAGTGACCATTCCTTTATGAAGAAATTTCTATTCTCTTTTGTTTTTTTATTTGTTTTTTTTAGTAGTTTTTCGCAGTGTCCTACAGAAAATGTCAATTTGAGATCTCAATCAGACATTGATCATTTTAAATTAAATTATCCTAATTGTACTGAAATTTATAGAGATATCATAATCAATGGGAGTAATATTGGAAATCTAGATAGCCTTAATGGGATAAAAAAGATAAGTAGGCATTTAAAAATTATTAACACAGCTTTATCAAATTTTAACGGTCTTGACTCTTTAACCCATATTAATGGAGGCTTAACTATTTGGGATAATGATAATTTAGAAACCCTTTCCGGTTTAGAGACTTTAGTTTTTATTGGAGAAGAACTTGAAATCAAATCGAGCCCTATTTTATCAACTATACAAGGATTAAATAACGTAAAATCTATTGGAAGCCTAAATACATTGCATAATACAACTAATGGATTATCAATTAAATATAGTCAAGTCTCATCTCTACAGGAGTTAAGTTCTCTTGAATATTTGAGTGGTTTATTACTAAAAAATAACCAAATTACCTCTCTTGAAGGTTTAGAGGGTTTGTTGAAGTTGGATGGGGGAATTTCTATTTCTTTCGAATTAATATCAAATCTATCGGGATTAAATAATGTTGCTACTATATCGAATGATATTTATTTAGGTAGTAATAATGAATTGAACTCTTTACAGGGGTTTAATAAATTAAACAATGTTGGTGGGAGTTTTACTATTCTTGGTAATCCTAAACTAGATAACTTAATGGGTTTAGAATCATTAACTGTTATTCATGAAGATTCACAAGGGTATAACGGTAGTCTTATTATAGAGGATGCTGAAATAACAAATTTGCAGGGTTTAACAAATTTAACAACTGTGGATGATTTAATGATTAAAGGTAATCCTAAATTGTTGAATTTTGAAGGGCTCAATTCGTTGCAATTAATAAAAAATGATTTAGAAGTACAACGTAATGATAATTTAGAAAATTTAATAGGACTTGAAAATCTTCAGACTATTGAGGGTAGACTTTTCGTATTTCAAAATATTAAAATGACTAGTTTAAATGGACTTAGTGGTTTATTGACAATAGGCGATGATTTGACTGTAAATGACAATATTCTTTTGCCTAACCTGACAGGATTATCTCAAATAAATTCTGTAGGGAAGCTAGAGCTTACATATAATAGTAATTTAACTTCACTGAAGGGAATAGAAAGTTTACAAAGCATACCTCAAAGTTCTATTCGTTTTTTTAGTAATGAAAAACTTGTGGATTTAACAGCTCTTAGTAATGCTTCTACAGGAGAAGGCTCATTAGGATGGGGAGATTTATATTTAAGTAACAATACATCTCTGTTATCATTAGATGGTCTAGAGAATTTAGGCTTTAGCCAAGGACAATATGCTATATATTTTTATAATAACACCTCACTTAACGATATAGATGCTATGAATAATTGGGATGCTGAACGACTTAATAATTTGACAATGATTAATAATACTTCATTATCTATGTGTCAAGTATTACCTATATGTAGTTTTTTAAGTAAAAATGACTTAAACTATGTAAATGTTTCAGGAAATATGGGTAGTTGTTCAAATGCTCAAGATATAAAAGGTCTTTGTAATACTAACCCAGATAAAGATGGTGATGGTGTTCTTAATGAAGAAGATAATTGCCCTGAAAAACCGAACCCAAACCAAGAAGATGTAAATAATAACGGTATTGGAGATGTATGTGAGGCTCAACCTTTAAATTCTAAACTAGTTCAAACAAAAAATATTTCTTGTTTTGGAGATACCGATGCAGAAATTGCTGTTGAGGTTACGGGTGGTACTGCACCTTATACTTATGAGCTTTATACTTCAGGAAATATTTTAATTTCAAGTGGTGCAAATAACATTTATTCTAATCTTTCTTCGGGTATTTATACTGTTGTGGTTACGGATAATGATTTTAACCAGGTACAGAGCAATGGAATTGTTATTACAGAGCCGACACATTTAGCTTCAGCTGTTTTAGTTACCGGAATGACTTGTTCTAATAGTAATAACGCAAGAATAGCCATAGAAGTAACAGGAGGTGTGCCTCCTTATGTGTACTCCATAGACGGAGGTGTTACTTTTTCTTCTTCGAATGTTTTTCAAAATTTACAGGAAGGATTTTATATCTCAGAAGTTAGGGATAGTAATGGTTGCAGTATTTTACAAGATTTTACTATAAATCAAATAGACCCTTTAGCTTCAACAATTTCTGTTACAGATGAGATTTGTTATGGTAATAATGATGGAAGTGCTATTATAGAAGCTGAAGGAGGAGTTGCTCCTTATGAGTATTCCATAGATGGCGGTGTTACTTTTTTATCCACCAATATTTTTCAGAATTTAGAAAAAGGAATTTATTACTCAGTAATTAGAGATAAAAATAGTTGCTCTGTTGAACAAATTTTCGAAATTAATGGAGCTCCTCAAATTATACCTGAAATCACTACTACAATCGCTTCATGTAATACTGCTGATGGTAGTATTAGTATAGCTATTGATAATCAAGAAGAATATTTATTTAATATAAATGATGGTGTTGAATTATCAGGTTTTCAAGAGTCTAACGAATTTAAAAACTTAAATTCAGGTAGTTATTCAATTTTAATACTGCATACATCGGGTTGTCAATTACAGCAAACTGTAATTGTAGAAAATGACAGCTGTTCAGAATTTGAATTACCTGTAAATAACTTTATAATTGAAATAACAAGTGAAACATGTGCAGAAAGTAATAATGGTAACATTCTTCTTAAAGCATTAGAAAACCTTTCATATACAGCAGTTTTAACTGGGGATGATAAAAATGAAACAAAAGAATTTAGAGTGTTTTCTAATTTTCAAGACTTGGAGGCTGGTTCTTATAATCTTTGTGTAAGAGTTGAAGGAGAAGATAATTATGAAAAATGTTTTAATGTTGAAATAACAGAGCCAGAGGTACTAGAAGTAGATGCTAAAACAAACACTTCTGATAAAACAGTTTCTTTAAAACTTAAGGGTAGCACAAATTACTTTATTACAGTTAATGGTTTAGAATATAATACTTCCGAAAATCAAATTACGTTACCTCTATCTAAAGTAAAAAACAGTATTTCTGTTAAAACAAATTTAGATTGTCAAGGTGTATTTGAAGATATAATAATGTCTACAAATGAAAGTGTAAATATATATCCAAATCCTGTTGATAAAGGGGATGTAAGTGTTTTTCTTCCTTTTGTTCAAGCGGATGAGAGTGTACAGATTTTATTGTATTCACAAAGAGGAGTAAGAGTTTTTGAAAAAACAGAAAACGTAAAAAGTAATGTTATTAAGTTTAATATAGATCATTTACCAGCAGGAATCTATTCTATTTTCATTGCTTCTGAAACTCAAAAAAGTATACGTAAAGTCATTAAAAAATAAAATTTCCTTATGAATTTTAATTATTTATATTCTATCTTTTTTTTAGTATTTATTAGCTCTTGTACTCCTAGTTCTTCTGATCCAGAACCAGAGGTAAGTATAGAAGACCCTGTTGCTGCAACTTTAATTTTTCCTGATGACAATACAGAATGTAATGAAGGAACTGTTCTAAGTGATACGGAAAGTAAAGTAGTTTTTCTTTGGGATACTTCTGAGTATACAGATTCTTATCAGGTTGTATTAAAGAATATGCTCACAGATTCTATTGTAAATTTTGATGCTTTTACAAATTCTAAGGAGATAATTTTAGAAAGAGGAGTAAGTTATCAATGGAATGTAATTTCTAAGTCTATTATTAGTGAGAATACTGCATCTAGTGAAACCTTTCAATTTTTTAATGCTGCACCCGGTGAGGTAAATCATGTACCATTTTCAGCGGAAGCTATAGCTCCTGAAAATAACTCTTTAGTAACTGCTGATGAAGGAAATGTTAACCTGGAATGGCAAGCTATTGATATTGATGATGATATAAAAGATTATGAGGTGTTTTTTGGAACACAGGATGGTTCTTTATTAAGTCAAGGAATTACTAATTCTTCTTCCTTAGTCGTTGATGTTATTTCTGGGAATAAATATTTTTGGAAAGTAAAAACTAATGATGAAAAAGGTAATTCATCAATTTCTGAAATATTCCAATTTACTGTTCAATAAAGATTTAGTTTTCAACATTAAATTCATTCAATACAGGTAAAGCTTTCTTGTAAAAATCAAATAACACTTGATTTTACAAGAAGAAGCATCTTCATATTGATTTCTTTTTCAAGCAATTAATTCTGCTCCCTAATAGCAAAAACCAATACAGTTTTCTGTTTCTGTGGTAATAGTTTTTATTTGGGGGATAAAATATTTTGGCTCATCAATACTTGAGGATAATTAGGTGAAAGCTATACATTTTCTTCACAAACGATATTATTGGTCCAATCATTCCAATCTAATGTAAAAGAGTATGCTATTTCGGCAATAATTGTTTCTTTACCTTGTGTTTACCAAGTTTTAAATCTATTAATTTTTTTAGTGTTTTTGTTGGAAATCTCAGGATAACTAGAAAAGTCTAATGCAGAAATATAAGGATAGTTTTTTTCTTCATAATTTTCGTTTTGGAAAGTAATTAAGATTATTACCCCAATGACTGCATAGCTACAAGCCTTTTGTAAACCCCTTCTTTAGCTAAAAGCTCTTGGTGTGTTCCTTGTTCTACAATTTCTCCTTTTTGTAAAACCACTATTGTATTTGCCTTTTGTATCGTAGAAAGACGGTGCGCAATAACTATAGAAGTGCGGTTTTGCATCATTTTGTCTAATGCATCTTGCACTAAACGTTCACTTTCGGTATCTAAGGCAGATGTAGCTTCATCTAGAACCATTATTGGCGGGTTTTTTAAAACCGCTCTTGCAATAGATAAACGTTGTTTTTGTCCGCCACTTAATTTATTTCCGCTGTCTCCAATATTAGTATCATATCCATTAGGGAGTTCTGAGATAAAATCATGTGCATTTGCAATTTTAGCGGCTGCTATAATTTCTTCTTCGGTAGCATTTTCTTTTCCTAGACCAATATTATTTTTAACCGTATCATTAAATAAAATAGAGTCTTGCGTAACTAAACCTAATAATCCGCGAAGCGATTTTTTAGTTAGGTTTTTTATATTTTCATTATCAATAGTAATAGCACCTTGGTTAACGTCATAAAAACGAGTAACTAGGTTTGCAATGGTACTTTTTCCGCTTCCGGATTGCCCAACTAAGGCAACAGTTTCTCCTTTATTTACGGTAAGATTAAAATCTTTAAGAACATATTCCTCTTCATATTTAAAAGAAATGTTTTCCAATTTTATTCCAGTAGTAAAGTCTTGTTTATTTATAGCATTTGTAATTTCTGAAATAGGATTTTCTGTTTCTAATATTTCTAATACTCTTTCTGCTGCGGCATTTCCTTTTTTAACGCCATAAGAAGCTTTGCTTATTGCTTTTGCAGGAGTAAGAATATTATATGCTAATCCCATATAGGCAATAAATAATTCTGGTTTTAGTGTTTTTTCAACCAAAACCATTTGGCCACCAAACCAGAGGATAACACCAATTGCTGCTATTCCAAAAAACTCGCTGGTTGGGGAAGCTAAATTTTGTCTGTTTAATAATGTATTTGAAAAGTTGAAAAAACGTTTTGTAGAACGTTGAAATATACTAGAGAACTTTTCTTCAGCATTAAAAGCTTTAATTACGCGTAAACCACCTAAAGTTTCTTCTAGAATGGATAAAAAAGCTCCTTGTTCTTGTTGTACTTTATCTGATTTTCTTTTTAAAGATTTTCCTAATAATGAAATTAGAAAACCAGAAATTGGTAAAAAGATAAATACAAAAATGGTTAGTTTTACACTAATGGAAACCATTGCTATAATAGTAAATAATATAGTTAACGGTTCTCTAATAATTAATTCTAATATGGAAAGAAACGAGTGCTGAATCTCCAAAACATCTGTAGTTATTCTAGCAATTGTATCTCCTTTTCTTTTTTCGGAATAATAGGATAATGGTAATTCTACTGTTTTTTTGTACAACTCATTTCGGATGTCTTTTAATACCCCATTTCTTAGGAAGGTAATAAAATACATGGCTAAGTAATTAAATAAGTTTTTAAGAAAAAACATAGAAATTACTAAGGCAACCATGAAAATTAAAGCGTCATTTTCTCCTTGACCAGCTTTTTGGGTAACAAAATAACTTAGATAATCAAAAAGATACTCCTTTGCATTAAATAGGCCTTTCCAATGTGGTTTTGTATGTATAGCTTCTGTTTGTTTAAAAATAACAGATAACATTGGAAATAAGGAAACCATTGCCAAAGTGGCAAACAGCGCATAAAAAATATTAGATATAATATTTAGTATTGCATAACTCCTATAGGGTTTAGCAAAGCGGAGTATCTTTTTAAAATACTCCATTAACCTAATTTAAGTTCACTTACAATACGGTTAATTTTTGCATCTAATTCTGCATCTACAGTTTTAAAATCTTCTGCTTTATTTAGAGAAGTATTAATACTAAAATAGAATTTTATTTTAGGCTCTGTTCCACTAGGTCTCGCTGCCATTTTGGTGCCATCTTCTGTAATGTAAATTAAAACGTTAGAGGTTGGTATGTCTATTGGTGTAACAACTCCTGTGGTTAAATTAGTAGAAGTAGCGGTATTATAATCTTCTACAATTACAACTTTAGAGCCATCTATTGTAGCTACAGGATTTTCCTTAAAGTCTACCATCATTTGTTTAATTTCTTCGGCACCAGAAATTCCTTTTTTAGTTAAAGAAATTAATTTTTCTTTATAGAACCCAAAATCTACATAACAATCAATTAAATCTTTAAAGAAAGAACTCCCGTTTGCTTTTGCATTAGAAGCAATTTCACAAGCAAGTAGAGTAGAGGTAACGGCATCTTTATCACGAACAAAATCACCAACCATAAAACCAAAGCTTTCTTCACCACCACCAACAAAGTCTTGATTAGGGAAATCTTTTATCATTTTGGCAATCCATTTAAAGCCAGTTAAACCAACTTTATATTCTACGCCATAACCTTCTGCTAGTTTTCCCATCATTGGTGTAGAAACAATAGTAGAACCAATAAACTCAGTACCATTCATTCCTTTAGCTTTGCGTTGGTCTAAAAGAAATTTGGTCATTAATATCATGGTTTGGTTTCCGTTTAAGATTTCCATTTTGCCCTCTAAATTACGAACGGCAATACCTAAACGATCACTATCTGGGTCAGTACCAACAACCATGTCTGCCCCAATTTCTTCTGCTTTTGCAATGGCCATAGATAAAGCCTCTGGCTCTTCTGGATTAGGAGAAACTACTGTTGGGAAATTACCATCTGGTTTTGCTTGCTCTTCAATAATAGTTACGTTATTGTAACCAGCTCTTTTTAAAACTTCTGGAATTGCAGTAATTGAAGTCCCGTGTAAGGAAGTAAAAACAATTTTAAAATCGTCTTTTCCTTTCGCATTAAAGTTTCCGTTTGCTACAGAGGCAGAAATGAAAGACTCATCTGCTTCTTTGTCAATTAATTCAATTAAACTTGGATTAGCATCAAATTTAATATCTTCAAAATTCAAATTATTTATTTCAGAAATTATAGCACCATCTTGTGGAGGAACAATTTGCCCGCCATCTGTCCAATAAACTTTGTATCCATTATATTCTGGAGGGTTATGAGAAGCTGTTAAAACAATGCCTACATGGCAATCTAAATCACGAACTGCAAAAGAAAGAGCAGGGGTTGTTCTTAATTCAGAAAAAAGAAAAACTTTAATACCATTGGCAGAAAATACTTCGGCAACCGTTTTTGCAAGAGTATCACTATTGTGTCTGCAATCGTAAGCTATAACTACTTTTAATTCTTCACCAGCATAAACTTTCTTTAGGCAGTTAGACAAACCTTGGGTGTTTTTTCCTAAAGTATATTTATTAATTCTGTTAGTACCTACGCCCATAACACCACGCATACCACCAGTACCAAATTCTAAGTTTTTATAGAACCTATCTTTAAGTTCTTCGGTATTATTGTTTTGTAATTCTTCTATTTCTTTCTTTGTATCGGCATCAAAAAAGTCTGACTGCCAGGTTTTTACCGTATTTAGATATGCTTCCATAATTTGTAAGAATTTTACTTCAAAAACTTGATTTTCGGTTATTTATTGTATTTTTTTTAGATTTACTTCTTCAGAAATATTGTATCTGTTTTCATTTGTTTTGGAGCGAACAATTATTTCTCCTATAAACCCGGCTAAAAATAATTGTGTTCCAATTACCATAGCGATTAAGGAGATAAAAAATTGCGGTCTGTCTGTAATTAATCTACCAGTTTTATTAATAAACAATTTATCTACTCCTAAATAAATAGCAAAGCTAAAACCTATTATAAACATTAGCACCCCTAAAGCGCCAAAAAAATGCATTGGTCTTTTTCCAAATTTAGATACGAACCAAATCGTAATTAAGTCAAGAAAGCCATTAATAAAGCGTTCCATCCCAAATTTGGTTTTTCCGTATTTACGAGCTTGGTGGGTTACAATTTTTTCTCCAATTTTTGTAAAACCAGCATTTTTTGCCAAAACAGGGATATAGCGATGCATTTCGCCAGATACTTTTATGTTTTTTATAACTTCTTTTTTATAGGCTTTTAAACCGCAATTAAAGTCGTGCAGTTTTACTCCAGAGGTTCTTCTTGCCGCCCAATTAAATAATTTAGAAGGCATGTTTTTTGAAATTATAGAATCGTATCTTTTTTTCTTCCAACCAGAAATAAGATCGTAACCTTCATGCTTTATTAATTGGTATAGTTCTGGGATTTCTTCTGGGCTGTCTTGTAAATCGGCATCCATGGTAATAATAACATCTCCATTAGCAGCATTAAATCCTGCGTGTAAAGCCTGTGATTTACCATAATTTTTAAAGAAACGTATGCCTTTTACATTGGGGTTTGTGTTAGCTAATTTGGAAATAATATTCCAGGATTCATCAGAGCTACCATCATCAATAAAAAGAATTTCATATAAAAAATGATTGGATTGCATAACAGTAACAATCCAATCATGAAGTTCTTTTAGCGATTCTTCTTCGTTAAGTAATGGTATTATAATAGATAATTGCATTCGCTATTTTAAAAATCTATTTCAAAAATACTACAAATACATTTAATAAACGTTGTTCGTTTTCTTCATTATTAAACCACTAACTAATCCAACAATCAAGCCTATTATAATATTTATTATTAAGCCTATAGGGTAAAACACCCATGCAAATCTCTTTTGCATTTCAATCCCTTTATCAATTTGTTCTTCTGTTAGTTTTGGATTGTTTGTTATTGCTTCACTTTTGCCGATTTCGTACATTTTGTCCATATAATCGGGTTCAATAACATTAGATAATAAGAAAAAGTATATTAAGCCGAGTATACAGCCAATTAACGCAACACCTGTTCCTATTTTTAAAGCATCTGATAGTGTTAAGAAACCTTCATTAGCTTTTTTAAATTGAATTATGGCAATGACTATGGTAATGGCAATAAACCCTATTTGTATAGCTTGTATTGCAAAACCACGTTCGTAGTGCATATCTACAAAAAATAACATTAAGCCAAAAGTTATACCAATTACTCCCAGTAATAGGCCATATCTTAAAGCAAAAGTCCCTGTTTTAATTTTGTTTTCTTCCATTTTTAATTCGATTTTTGGTTGTTATTATATATTAGTTGTTCCCTTTTATTTTTTGTTACAAATAAAAGTATAATAATTTATTTCTATTTTTTTTGAGTTTTAAGATTGTCAATTTGTAAAAAATAATTAAATTTGCAGCTCTTTAAGAGAAAAGTATTTAAAGTTATAAGTGATGAGAAAAGGTATACACCCTGAAAATTATAGATTAGTAGCATTCAAAGACATGTCTAACGACGAAGTGTTTTTAACAAAATCTACTGCAGATACAAAAGAAACTTTAGAAGTGGATGGCGTTGAATATCCTTTAGTAAAATTGGAAATTTCAAGAACATCTCACCCATTTTATACTGGTAAAGCTAAGTTCTTAGATACAGCTGGTCGTATTGACAAGTTTAAGAATAAGTACAAGAAGTTTTCAAAAGTTGAAAAGAAAGAAGAGGAATAGCATATTTCACTTTTATAATATACTAGCGCCCTCGGTAATTTTTATCGAGGGCGTTTATTTTTTAATTTTATTAAAATTAAACGCATGAATTATATTCTTTTTGATGGAACTGTTAGAGAAGCTTTATTTCCATTTACATTAACCAGGCCAGTTGCAGATATTCGTGTTGGGATTCTTACCATTAGAGAAAAATGGGAAAAATACTTGAATACAACAACCACTACAATTACGGAGGATTATTTAGAAGAAAAATATCCTATGGTAGAAATGGATGAAAATATTTTATTAAATAGTTCATTTATACCAAACAAAGAAATTGTAACCTTGGTAAAAGGGTTAAAGGAAAACGAAGCTATTTTTTATAACGAAGATGTCATTGCTTTTTTTACTAAAGATTCTCAAGAAGATGTAGATTTTTCTAACTACAAGCATATAGAGTATAGGGGGGATGTTTTACGTATAGAAAACACATGGGATATTTTTTCTAAAAACGCAGAAGCTCTGCAGGCCGATTTTGATTTTATCACGGAAGGACGAGAAAGTGAACCAATCTCAGATACAAACAGAGTAATACATCCAGAAAATATTTTTTTAGAAGAAGGAGCAAAAGTAGAGTTTGCAATATTAAATGCTACAGATGGTCCTATTTATGTGGGTAAAGATGCCGAAATATGGGAAGGTAGTATAATTCGTGGTGCTTTGGCTTTATGTGAGCATGCTACTGTAAAATTAGGTGCAAAAATTTATGGAGCAACAACTGTAGGGCCGTATAGTAAAATTGGAGGAGAGGTAAATAATTCTGTGATTTTTGGATATTCTAGTAAAGGTCATGATGGTTTTTTAGGGAACTCCGTGTTAGGAGAGTGGTGTAATTTAGGAGCAGATACTAATAACTCTAATCTTAAGAATAATTATGCTAAAGTAAAATTGTGGAATTATGCGTCGGAAAGTTTTGAACAAACTGGACTGCAATTTTGTGGTTTAATGATGGGAGACCATAGCAAAACAGCTATAAATACAATGTTTAATACAGGTACTGTAATAGGTGTAAATACAAATGTTTATGTACCAGGATTTCCTAGAAATTTTGTTCCAAGTTTTAGTTGGGGAGGAGCTAATGGTTTTGCTAGTTATGCGCCTAAAAAAGCATTTGATGTTGCTAAAGTTGTAATGGCAAGAAGAGGTATAGAATTCACTGAAATAGATGCTAATATACTTAGTAGGGTTTTTGAACTTACTGCAAAATGGCGTAAATATTAGTAATGAAGAAAAAAGTAGCTTTCTATACATTAGGCTGTAAATTAAATTTTTCTGAAACCTCTACTATTGCTAGAGATTTTACGAAAGAAGGTTTTGAGCGTGTAGAATTTTCAGAACCTGCAGATATGTATGTAATAAATACATGTTCTGTTACAGAAAATGCGGATAAAAAGTTTAAGACCATAGTAAAGCAAGCACAAAAAGTTAATCCAGAAGCATTTGTTGCAGCTGTGGGTTGTTATGCGCAATTAAAACCAGAAGAATTAGCATCTGTTCATGGGGTGGATTTAGTTTTAGGAGCAACGGAAAAATTTAAGATAACAGATTATATAAATGACCTTACTAAAAATGATTTTGGAGAGGTGCATTCTTGTGAAATTCAGGATGCAGATTTTTATGTTGGTAGTTATGCTATAGGGGATAGGACTAGAGCTTTTTTAAAAGTACAAGATGGTTGTGATTATAAATGTACTTATTGTACAATACCTTTAGCAAGAGGTATCTCAAGAAGTGATTCTGTGGCTAATGTGTTAAAAAATGCTGCAGAAATATCGGCTAAAGGGATTAAAGAAATTGTACTTACAGGGGTAAATATAGGAGATTACGGAAAAGGAGAGTTTGGGAACAAAAAACATGAACATACTTTTTATGATTTAGTACAGGCATTAGACACTGTAAAAGGGATACACAGATTAAGAATATCTTCTATAGAGCCTAATTTACTTAAAAATGAAACAATAGATTTTGTTGCAAATAGTAGTTCTTTTGTGCCTCATTTTCATATTCCATTGCAAAGCGGTAGTGATACATTGTTAAAACTTATGAAACGTAGGTATTTAACTAATTTATATGTGGATAGGATAACTAAAATTAAAGCAACAATGCCAAATGCATGTATTGGGGTAGATGTGATTGTTGGTTTCCCTGGAGAAACAGAGGAGTTATTTTTAGAAACCTATAACTTTTTGGTTACTTTAGATATATCTTATTTACACGTTTTTACGTACTCAGAAAGAGAAAATACCGAAGCGGCTTTAATGCCTAACGTGGTTCCTAAAAATGTAAGGCATAAGAGGAGTAAAATGCTTAGAGGTTTGTCTGTTAAGAAGCGTAGAGCGTTTTATGAGAGTCAAATAGGACAGGAGTTAACTGTGCTGTTTGAGGGGGAGAATAAAGAGGGGTATATTCATGGTTTTACAGAGAATTATGTAAAAGTAAAAACACCATGGAATCCAGATTTAGTAAATACATTGCGTGCCGTTACTTTAACCGAGATTGATGAAGATGGTTTAGTAAGGTTTAATTTTAAGGAAAATAAAATTACAGCATAAAAAAAAGTCCCAATACAATGGGACTTTTTAATTTCTTAATCTAAAATTTAGATTCTAATACCTATAGGGAGCATTCCTTTGTATTGTCTGTTTTTTCTAAGAAAACCAGCAATTTCTGGACTTGTAGGAACAACTCTTAAATTATTTTCTTGAATGGTATTTAATACAGCTTTAATGAAATCTTCTTTAAAACCTTCTTTGGTAACACCTTCAGGAATAACAAGCTTAGTTAAAAAAACTTTTCTTTCTTGAGAAGAATATTCAATTTTTGCTAAATGCCCCTGAACAGTAGTTTCAAATTGGCGCAAGAAACTGTTATCATTAATTTCTACTTCATTCATATAGTTAGATTTTAATTTTTGGTCTTTGTTAAAAATTACAATGTTCTTAAGTTGTAATTTTACATACATTTACAAGAAATAACACTTTGTGTAATGTATTTAATGTACAAGACTCAAAGTTACTAAAAAAAAAGCTAAAATCCTAGTTTATAGCTATTCAGGTTCATATGGAAGATTCTTTAGTTCATGTTTATTTAATGCCAGGGATGGCCGCAAATCCATCTATATTTAAAAGTATAAAATTGCCAGGAAATAAGTTTAAAATACATTGGTTAGAGTGGTTTGTGCCAGATAAGGGAATGTCTTTAAAAGCTTATGCAATTAAGATGTGTGCTATGATAAAGCACCCTAAATCTGTCTTGTTAGGTGTCTCTTTTGGTGGTATGTTAGTACAGGAAATGGCGCAGTATATGGATTTTAGAAAAGTAATAGTGGTGTCAAGTGTTAAAAGTAAAGCAGAGCTACCAAAAAGAATGTTGTTTGCAAAATATACTAAAGTACATAAGTTGCTGCCAACGGGTTTGGTTAGTAATGTAGAGTTGTTAGCTAAATATGCTTTTGGTGAAACTGCTACAAAACGTTTGGCTCTGTATGAGGAATATCTTTCTGTAAGAGATAAACGTTATATAGATTGGGCAATTGACCAAATAATAAATTTTAACCCTAAAAAAAAGGTTAAAGGTTTAGTTCATATCCAAGGAGAAAAAGATTCTGTTTTTCCAATAAAAAATATAGAAAAATGTATTCCTGTAAAAAATGGGACGCATACCATGATAATTCATAGAGCCAAATGGTTTAATGAGCAACTACCCACAATTATTTTGGAATAAGAAAGTTGTATTAATACCTTTGAGTAACAAACTATAGATAATAATTATGAAGATTTTAAAAAATATACTAATGCTTTTGGGTGTTGTATTTGTTGTTAGTACTTTAATATTTGCGGTACAAGATGAAAATAAAACACAAGAATTAAAGAAAGCTATAAGGGCAGATGAGACTGTAGACAAATCTTCTTATAGAATTACAGCAATAGATATACCTGCAGATTTAAATTTTGCAAAAGAAGTAGTGCCACAAGAGGATCCAGAAATTATGGAGCGTATAGATCGCGAATTTTTGGTAAATACCTACTGGCAGTCTAATGCATTACTTTTAATGAAAAGAGCAAATAAGTATTTTCCAATTATAGAGCCTATTTTGGCTAAAAACGGTATTCCAGATGATTTTAAATATCTAGCAGTAGCAGAAAGTGCGCTTACCAATGTGGTTTCTCATGCGGGAGCAACAGGTTTTTGGCAAATAATGAAAGGTACAGGAAAAGAATATGGTTTAGAAATTAATTCTAATGTAGATGAAAGGTATCATTTAGAAAAATCTACACAAGTAGCTTGCGATTATTTAAATAGATGGTATAAAAAATATGGAAGTTGGACACTTACTGCTGCAGCGTATAACGCAGGTCCAGGGGCAATAAATAAATACTTAGGAATACAAAAGGTAGATGATTATTATGATTTGTTATTGGGGCAAGAAACGGGAAGATATGTTTTTAGAATCATGGCAATAAAAGAAATATTATCTAACCCAGATAAATATGGATTTGATATTGAGAAAGAGGATATGTATTCTGCAATACCAACTTTTAAAGTAGAACTTAATGAGCCAGTAACAAACTTTGCAGATTTTGCTTCTAAATATGAGATTAATTATAAGATTTTAAAGCGTCATAACCCATGGTTAAGAGAGGCGCATTTAAATAATGCTTCTAGAAAAAAGTATGTATTAGAAATTCCTAATAAAGGATATTATACGGCAAAATAATGGCGTAGTTTATACAAAACAAAAAGAGCTTTCTATTTAGAAAGCTCTTTTTGTTTTAAAATGTTTTAAAGAGGTTAAATCTTTTTCATTTGCTGTTGCATCATTTTTATCTGATCCGTAAGCATTTTGTTTTTATCTAGTTTTTTTGCTTCACTCAATAGCGAAGTAGCTTCTCTTTTTCTTCTTTTTTGCATTGCTATACCTGCAAGACTTAGTTTTGCCATTGCTAAATCATAATCCATGGTTAAACCTAACTTAATGGCTTTTTTAAAGAATTTCTCAGCTTTAGTTAAATTGGTTTGTGAGTTTATAATTCCGTGTAAGTAATTAAAATAACCTTGTTGCTTAACGGTTAAAGCTGCTTCTGGATTTTTAATTTTGGAAAGCCATTTTTCTGTCCCAGCTAAATCTTGTTTACGCATTCTTAAAAAAGAAAGTAAAATAATCTCATTTCTAAAATAAAGAAAAATGAAAATAGAAGAAAGTAGGAGTAAAGAAATACCATTGCCAATGTTTCCTTCTATAAATTGATAAACAGCATAAGCTATTATAAGAGCGGCAATTACAAGTTTTAAATTTTTGTTGAACATTATGGTTATATATTATTTACTTAATTTAGAGCTTTAAATGCTATATACTTTTGCTAAAACACAGCATTTTAAAAATATTCAGGCAAAAGTAATAAAAACAATCCTAAATATTTTTTTATTTAGATTTGTCAATGCAAAAACTCTTTGTATATTTGCGCCCAGATTTTACGGTTAGGATCGTAATTTTGAAAATAACAAAAAGGATTAAAAAATGCCAGGACAAAAAAGAACATATCAGCCATCTAAGCGTAAGAGAAAGAATAAACATGGTTTCAGAGAGCGTATGGCTTCTGTAAATGGAAGAAAAGTTCTTGCTAGAAGAAGAGCTAAAGGAAGAAAGAAATTGACTGTTTCATCTGAAACAAGACATAAGAAGTAATGATTTCATTATTTTAAAAATATTAAGGTGTTACTTTTTTAAGAGTAGCACCTTTTTTTTGACCAAATTTTTTAGAAACACAAATTATAGAATACACCCATGCCAAAAAGAAAAGATTTAAAATGCGTTTTATTAATAGGATCCGGACCAATAGTTATTGGACAAGCTTGTGAGTTTGATTATGCTGGTTCTCAATCTCTTAGAAGTTTACGTGAAGAAGGGATAGAAACAGTATTAATTAATAGCAACCCAGCTACAATTATGACAGACCCGTCTATGGCGGATCACGTATACCTTAAGCCTTTAACTACAAAATCTATTATAGAGATTCTTAAAAAACATCCTAATATAGATGCCGTTTTACCAACAATGGGAGGGCAAACTGCATTAAATTTATGTATTGAGGCAGATGAAAAAGGAATTTGGGAAGATTTTAATGTGGAGCTTATTGGAGTAGATATTGATGCTATTAATATTACAGAAGATAGAGAACAATTCCGTGAATTAATGCTTAAAATTGGGGTTGGTATGGCTCCACAAGCAACTGCTACATCTTTCTTAAAAGGTAAGGAAATAGCACAAGAATTTGGTTTTCCTTTAGTTATTAGGGCATCTTACACATTGGGTGGTGCAGGAGCATCAATAGTATATAAACCAGAAGATTTTGATGAATTGCTTAGTGTTGGTCTAGAAGTATCGCCAATTCATGAAGTAATGATAGACAAAGCCTTAATGGGCTGGAAAGAATATGAATTAGAATTATTACGTGATAAGAATGATAATGTAGTAATTATTTGTGCTATTGAAAATATGGACCCAATGGGTATTCATACAGGAGATTCTATTACGGTGGCACCAGCAATGACACTTTCGGATAAAACGTATCAGAAAATGCGTGATATGGCTATACATATGATGCGTAGTATTGGAGATTTTGCAGGAGGTTGTAATGTACAATTTGCCGTAAGCCCAGATGAAAATGAAGATATTATTGCTATTGAAATTAACCCTAGAGTATCTCGTTCTTCGGCATTAGCATCAAAAGCAACAGGATATCCTATTGCAAAAATAGCTACTAAATTGGCTATTGGCTATCATTTAGATGAGTTAGATAATCAAATAACAAAATCTACTTCGGCATTATTTGAGCCTACTTTAGATTATGTTATTGTAAAAATACCACGTTGGAATTTTGATAAGTTCGAAGGTTCTGATCGTACTTTAGGTCTACAAATGAAATCTGTAGGAGAGGTAATGGGTATAGGCCGTTCTTTCCAAGAAGCATTGCATAAAGCAACACAGTCTTTAGAAATAAAGCGTAATGGTCTAGGTGCCGATGGTAAAGGATACACAGATTATGAAAAAATAATTAGCAAATTAAAAATTCCAAGTTGGGATAGAGTTTTTGTTATTTATGATGCTATACAAATTGGAATTCCACTAAGTAGAATCCATGAGATTACAAAAATAGATATGTGGTTCTTAAAACAATATGAAGAACTACACTTTTTAGAGAAAGAAATTTCTACTTACACGATAGCATCATTAAACAAAGATTTAATGTTAGAGGCTAAGCAAAAAGGTTTTGCAGACCGCCAAATAGCACATATGTTAGATTGTTATGAGAGCGAAGTTTATAACAAGAGAGTAGAAATGAATATAAACAGGGTGTACAAGCTTGTAGATACCTGTGCGGCAGAGTTTAAAGCAATGACGCCATATTACTATTCTACTTTTGAAGCAGAAATAGAAACTCCAGATGGTGAACTTTATGTTGCAAATGACAGTGAAGTTACCGATAAGAAAAAAATAGTAGTATTAGGTTCAGGACCAAACCGAATAGGTCAGGGAATAGAGTTTGATTACTGTTGTGTACATGGTGTTTTAGCAGCTGCAGAATGTGGTTATGAAACTATTATGATTAACTGTAATCCAGAAACGGTTTCTACCGATTTTGATACAGCAGATAAATTATACTTTGAACCAGTATTCTGGGAACATATTTATGACATAATTCGTCATGAAAAACCAGAAGGAGTTATTGTACAATTAGGAGGGCAAACTGCTTTAAAATTAGCAGAAAAATTAGAGAAATATGGTGTAAAGATTATAGGAACTAGCTTTGATGCTTTAGATTTAGCAGAAGATAGAGGGCGTTTTTCTGATTTATTGACCGATTTAAAAATACCTTTTCCAAAATTTGGAATAGCAGAGACAGCAGACGAAGCTTCTGCATTGGCAGATGAATTAGATTTTCCTTTATTAATTAGACCTTCTTATGTTCTAGGTGGACAAGGAATGAAAATTGTAATTAACAAAGAAGAGTTAGAAGAGCATGTTGTTAATTTATTAAAATCTATTCCGGGGAATAAGCTTCTTTTAGACCACTATTTAGATGGTGCAATAGAAGCAGAGGCCGATGCTATCTGTGATGGAGAAGATGTTTACATCATAGGTATCATGGAGCATATAGAGCCTTGTGGTGTACACTCTGGAGATAGTAACTCTACATTACCACCTTTTAACTTAGGGGAGTTTGTAATGCAGCAAATAAAAGATCATACAAAGAAAATTGCTTTAGCTTTAAATACAGTAGGTCTTATTAATATTCAGTTTGCTATTAAAGATGATACGGTTTATATTATAGAAGCCAACCCTAGAGCTTCTAGAACGGTGCCATTTATAGCGAAAGCATATAAGGAGCCTTATGTTAATTATGCAACTAAAGTGATGATAGGGGATAAGAAATTAAAAGATTTTAATTTTAACCCACAGTTAGATGGTTATGCAATTAAACAACCTGTGTTCTCTTTTAATAAATTCCCTAATGTAAATAAAAACTTAGGCCCTGAAATGAAGAGTACTGGGGAGAGTATCTTATTTATAGATAGTTTAAAAGATGATGATTTTTATAACTTATACTCAAGACGTAAAATGTATTTGAGTAAATAATACATTTTTATTATATAGAATTTATTTATAAAAAAGACTCTAAGAATTACAAGCTCTTAGAGTCTTTTTATTTTTATATATCTTTCTTAATAGTTAATATAAGATAAACTCTAATTATACGCATTTTATAATGAAAATATAATGGACAAGTTTTTTATGATATTTATTATAAAAAAATACAGCAAAAGTTGAGTGTTAAAAAGCCCATTTGATACACGTCAAATGGGCTTTAATTGAATTAACTACTTAAACTAAACTATTAATCTAAGGTCTTTTGTTTATTTTGTAGATTTTAAAATCATCATAATAAACAGTGTAATCTGTTCCAGAAGTAGGTACTGGTTGTATTCTTACGATTTTATTTAATGCTTCTGCTGTAAAAGTAGTTTCTGCTTCAACATAAACCCATGTGTCTAATGCAGGTGCTGTACCAGCTGGGTAATCTGCACCATACCATCTTGGCGTTTTTGCAGATGTCCCATCAGAAGAATCGAACCAAATTTTATCACCATGATTTTTTTGATGAAAAGCATCATCAAGAGTTACCGATGAAGATAGTATGTATCTTCTATAAGAAATACCGTAAGTTGCAGCTTCATAGTTAAGAGAGGCGCCAGATTCTAAACGAGGCTTTAAAGCTGTTAATTTAGCACTTTGGGTACCTTCAAATGCAACATCAGTACTTAACTCTACTGTTGCTCCAGTGCCACTGGCTCCTTCTACCCAGTAGTCTCCAAAGTTGCCCTCAAAACCACCATCTGTTAGTAAATTTAATTTATAGGGTTCTAAAGTTAAAGTTGAAAAATCTGAAATACTACCACCTCCTACAGATTTAATATCTCCAGGGCCGGTATAAGAAATCATTATCACATCATCTGTATACACTCCTTCTACTAAGTCAATTTCAAGAGTTTTAGCATCGTCAGCATTTACCGCAACAGTAGAAATTGTACCACTACCACCATTTAAAGTTACAGTAAAGCCAGCAGCAGCGTTAGCAGAATCAGAAATAGATGCTGGATCTATGTCTTGATCAAAAGGGATTAGTATTTTTTGATTAGAAGATTCTATGATAGTACCAGTCTGAATCATTGGAGAAGGAACATAAACATTAATTGGTAAGGCATCAAAGGCATCTAATGATCTTAAATCATAAGACTTTAATTCATCACTAGCCCCATCATATGCTACTGTTACGGTTTTGCCTTCATCTTCAGGTGCTAAAGGTTCGTTTAAAGTAATAAGTAGTTTTGTACCATTAGCATTTCTTGCTACAGATTCTATACTTTTCATAGCTCCATCAACTTCTACTATAAAATTGCCAACTACAGAGTTTTCTATAGGTTTTATTTTATGTGTTAAGGAAATTTCAATTACATCAGAATCCGTTTCATCTATTTGCCCAATTTGCGTTAATGGTACGGTTAAAGGAATAACAGTTATTATTGTTGGTATTTCATAGATGTTTTCGTTTTCCCTTAATCTTTCTGTTCTTACTCTTGTAGCAGTTAATTCTACTCTAAAATCACCAAGTTCATCAAATGTAATAGTATCTAAAACTCTTTCATCTAATTCTACCCTTTCTATAGTATTGCTGTATGCATTAGTTTGGTCATCTTCATCTTCTTCAATAGTATGCACTCTCCATTTAGTAGTATTAGGACGGGCATTATTATTGTCTAGCAAACCACTTAAATCTTCAAAGATTAATTGATCTCCAAAATTTAATGTAATGGCAGAGGTGTTTTCATGGTCTAAAATGGTTTCATCTAAATACCTTACTTCTGGAGTAGCAACAACAGAGTCATATACATCAATAATAAATTCATATTCTGCTACCCATTGGCCATTAATTAAGTTGGTTTGTATAGTGTCTTCTACCGCTTCTCCTAAATCAGAATCCCAATAAGCAGGGAACCTAAAAGAAGTAGAATCGGGGAATACAGCATAGTAGCCTACTTTGGTAAGAGTATCTCCTTTAGTCCACATAACATGAACCGTTTTATCTGTAGAAACTGTTTCGCCAGGATTAATGATATACTCATCATGATTATCTAAGTTGTTAGGAATAGGCCCTTCTAAGAAAAATGCACTTTCAGGAATTCTCCATTCCTGTTCTATTGCTCCTGCAGATAAATCACTAAAAGAGAAAAAGCCATTTACGGTAGATACTCTATCTGTAGAGGCGCCAGTAGTAAAAGTTATAGATAAATCTGTGAATGTTTCCGGAGCCTCATATTCATTATCATCACAGGCAATAAAGAGTGCCAGTGATACCAAAAATATGGTTTTAAATAAATTCTTTATATTTTTCATAATTCTAATTCTTTATTTTATTGGTCCCAGTTTAAGTTAGAGTTAATCTCATCTTGAGGAATAGGAAGATAAGAATGTAAGTCTTCACTAAAATTCTGCGATCCTAATAAATGATCTCTTAAATGTGGTTCTTGGGTTCTTCTATTAGCATTTGTCTGAATATTAGCAGTATTTCTAAATGGATAAGGAGGAAGATTAGGGTCTGAATATGAAGGTTCTTCTCCTGTAGGTACTATAAAACATCTCCATCTGGTTGGACTTTTCCCCATAGAATTATTTTTATAATGATAAGCGTCATATTGGAATTGTGCAATATGTGTTAGTTGCTGTTTCCAAACTCCCCAACGTCTTAAATCTATGGTTCTGTTATCTTCTAAAGATAATTCTAATGGTTTTTCTGTAAATCTTAAATGTTCCATTAAGTTAGATAGCGTAACGGGTTCTTCTCCATTAGTAGGGTCTAAATCAATATCATTCATATAAGTAGTTGTAGAGCCTGCAAATTCCCCGATAGATTCATTTCCTAATAAGATAAGGTGAGAGCGTTTTCTAATACGGTTAATATATTTAAGAGCCTCAGTAAGGTCTCCTTTTTCTACCATACACTCTGCATACATAAGATATACTTCTGCTAAACGCATGATAGGGATATTAACTTCTGACCTTTGATCGGCTTCAGGACTTTCGTCTTCTCCTAAACCACCGTTAGGGGTGTTCCATGATGTGAATTTTTTAACAAAATTTGCAAATTGTCTTGCATGTGGGGCAGCAGTGGTAGCTCTACCATATTCTGCCATTTCTACACCATACATTGGAGAATCTCTATCGTCTACTGAAGACATAGAGTTTGCCATACGTAGGCTATACATTCTTACTACGTTTTCTTGTATACTATCTAAATCGCCATTGGCTAAGTAAATATTTCTATTTACTAAATTCGCAGGATCTGCAGTATCTGGTTTTTCTGCTCTATATTTAAGAGTTAACCATGATGTAAATTGAATTCTATTTCCATCATTTAAAAAACTAGCAATTCTTTGTGAAAGGTTTTGTTCGTCAAGACCTAATGGGTTAGCATCATAAGAGTAATTAATTTCAAATATAGATTCAGAATTAAATTCATCAATACCTGTAAAACATTTCGCTAAATCATCTACTAAAGCATAATCGTAATTGTCTATTATATTTTTTAAATATATTTCTGCATTAGTAAAATCATTATCATTCATGTAACTTTTCCCTATTAAAGCTTCACAAAATCCACCTGTAATACGTCCTAAATTACCATTTCCAGCTTCTGTTTGCCAAGCATTATATGTTGCAGGTAAGTTTTCCATACCAAATTGTAAATCGGCTCTGTAAAATGTTTTTACATCTTCAGATGAAGAAAAGGATATTTGAAACTCATCAAAATTTTCTGGTACTGTTTCAAAAATTGGAACCGAACCTTGGTTGAAAGAGCTGTGTAATTCATAATAAAAATATCCTCTTAAAGCTCTAGCTTGTGCTAGCACATATATTCCTGCTTGTTTAGCATCATCTGTAGTATAAGTAGATTCTATTCTATTATACGCATCTATAACTTGGTTTGCTCTAAAGACTCCTCTATAGCATGCGTCCCATTTATTTTGAACTTCATTAGTACTTAAATCAAAAGTTTGGTCGTAAATAGGGTTCCCAGTTGAGTTGGATCTCTGAGAAAATGGAACAGCAATATCGGTACGAGTGTAATCCCATAAAATCCCCAATATATTTTCGTCTCTAAGAGATGCGTACGTTGCATTTAAACCAGCGTTTAGATCACCCGAATTTTGCCAAAAAGTATCCAGTGTTAGTGCATTTGGATTTACTTGATCTAATTCGTCTACACATGCTTGAAAACTTATAGCAAGCAGTATAAGAGGAATTATTCGTGTTAATAATGTCTTTTTCATTTTTAAAATATCTTTTAAGAATTGTATCTGTATATTTTTCATATTCAATCTGTTTTATATTAAAATTGAATTTGAAGTCCCGCTTTGTACTGAGAAGAAATTGGATATTTTCCTTGGTCAATACCTCGTGTGCTTAGTCCGTTACCCCCAGCTTCTGGATCAAAACCAGAATAGTCTGTAATTGTTAAAGGGTTTTGTGCTTGTACATAGATTCTAAATTTCTTAACACCAATATTGTCTATCCATTTTTGAGGTAAAGAGTATCCTAAAGAAATATTACGTAATCTTATAAAATCTCCATTCTCTAAAAAGTAATCTGACCCACCGCGATAAGATTTAGTATTATTTCCATCATACCATGGTATATTAGAATTAGGATTGTTTTGCGTCCATGAGTAGTATAAGTCTTTATGAGTACCAACTTGGTATGCATAGGCTTTACTACCGTTTAATATTTCCGCTCCAAAAGAACCATACCATTGCATACTAAAATCAATGCCTTTATAATCTGCAGAAAAGTTTAAACCAGCTTCAAAATCTGGTGTTCCACTACCTGCATATACCTTATCATTATCATCTATAGCACCATTTCCTGCATCCGCAATTCCGTCATTATCCGTGTCTTCTGTTAATTGGTCTACGTACATTAACTCTCCTAATTTTGCACTAGGATCTATTTGTTGGTATTCCTCTAACTGTTCTTGTGTTTTTATTATTCCAGCCGTTTCTCTTAGGAAAAAAGAGGCAGCTTCATATCCTTCAGTAATTACTGTTACAATTTCTCTAGTTCCTCCATCAGAAATAAACCCTCTATCTAGGTAAATAATAGGATTGTTAACACTTGTTTGCGTTACTCTATTTGTATTTTTAGTATAGGTACCAGAAATATTCCAATTTAATCCTTTTTTACTTCTGTTGTTGTATTTAAAAGCATACTCAATACCAGTATTTTCCATATTACCAATATTAAAAATGGTATTTCTGTATTCACCAGATACACCCGTAGAAGGAGGGTTAACTACTTGGTAAAGTAAATCTTGCTTTTCATTGGTATACACATCCATACTAAGTGTAAATTTATTTTTAAAGAAAGCTAAATCCCAACCTAGGTTTTGTTCTATACTGGTTTCCCATTTTAAGTTAGGGTTACCAAATTCTAATTGTGTAGTACCAAGATTCACTTGTTCTGAAGATGGGTTATTAATGTCTCCAGAAGGGTTATTGCTTCCAAAAACATAGTCTCTAGCAGTTTCTACTACTGTTTGGTTGCTATAAGCAGCAAACCTGTCATTACCAGTAGTACCATAACCAGCTCTCATTCTA
The DNA here is from genome assembly GCF_947495965.1 of uncultured Maribacter sp. Classification (GTDB taxonomy): domain Bacteria; phylum Bacteroidota; class Bacteroidia; order Flavobacteriales; family Flavobacteriaceae; genus Maribacter_B. Next base: position 728,247 of record NZ_CANMBB010000002.1, on the reverse strand, counting down.
AAAGTGTTAACCACTTCTTTTAAAGGTTCCCAGAAAGGTTCGTCTGATATGTTCCAACCTACAGAAACAGAAGGAAAGAATCCCCATCTGTTTTCTTTACTAAATTGAGAAGATCCATCATATCTTCCACTGGCACTAAAAAGGTATTTACCATCATAGTTATATTGTATTCTTCCAATATTTCCCATTAGTGTTCTTTCAAAATCAAAGCCACCAGACTCTACATCCCAAACTAATTCATAGTTATCTGCAACCGTTATAGCTGGGTGCAAATTGTTTCTTACTTCAAATTGAGCACGCTCATTTGTAGATTTTTCAAAAGAAGTACCAACTAAAACGGTTAAGTTGTGTTTACCAAACTGATTCTTATAGTTAAGAAACTGTTCTGAAGTAATTTTAGAAGATGTTATATTCGTTGTTGTATTAGATGTAATATTATCTGGATTAGATATTAATTCTCCTTCGGTATTAAAAATATCAAACCTTGGAATTTTTCTAACCCATTTTTGATCCGAGTATGTTGCGGCAAATCTTGCAGTTACGGTTAGGTTTTTTATTGCTTGGTAATTAAACTGCACGTTTCCAGTATAGCTATTACCATTTCTTTGATCATCTGTTTTTAGTAATCTAGCTGCGTTTGCAAGTCTTCTTGCTTCGTTAAGTTTCCAGTCATTGTTAGGGTCATCTAAGCTAACTTCAGATATGTTAGAAGCTACATCGTCATCTAAATTAATTTCTGGTTGAAATGGACGATATTGATAAATTCTATTTATCATCCCAGAAAAAGGAACTAACCTTTCATCTCTTTTGGCTGTTATACCAGTAGTAATTTTCCATTTTCCTTTTGTAAACTCTGTGTTAGAACGTACATTAAATCTTTTATAATCTGAACTATAAAAACTACCCTCTTGTTGAAAAAAGTTTGCATTAAAATTATAGGTTAAACCATCTTTACCACCAGAAACATTAACCGAATGGTTTTGTATTGGAGCGTTGTTGTTTAATAAGACATCTCCAATATTAGTATTGTTTGTAAAATAACTAGAATTCCTGTGAATATCTCCATCAACACCACCTTGTGGTTTGTTTGTATTTAATGCACCTCTTAATAAATGAATATAAGTGTATTCTTCTGGCGACATTGCATTAAAATTAGATGTAATGTCTTGAATTCCATATTCAGAATTTAAACGAATATTCATTTCACCAACTTTACCTTGTTTCGTGGTAATAAGAATAACACCACCAGCACCACGAGTACCATAAATAGATGCAGATGCGGCATCTTTAAGAACATCAATAGATTCAATTTCACTAATACTTAATTGTGGGTCAGAATCAAAAGGAATACCATCTACAACATATAAAGGACTGTTTTGTCCTTCTATTAAAGAGCTAAAACCGCGAATTAAGATATTAGCCTGTTCACCCGGAGCACCAGAACCAGATGTAACATTTACACCAGCTATTTGTCCTTGAAGAGCAGTACCAATATCTGCAGTAGTTGTTTTTGCTAACTCTTCATTTTTTACAGAAACAACAGCTCCAGTAACTTCTTTTTTCTTTTGAGTTCCGTAACCTACTACTACAACTTCATCTAATTGCGATACATCTTCCTGTAGTACCACATTAATGTTGGTTTGGTTGTTAATTTTAATTTCTTTGGAGGAATAACCAATGTAACTATAAATAAGGGTTGCAGTTCCATTAGCATTAATGGTATAATTCCCATCAAAATCAGAAACAGCTCCAGTAGAGGTTCCTTTTACTACAATACTTACGCCAGGGAGTGGGCCTCCATTATCGCTTACAGTACCACTAATAGTTTGTGTTTGCGCATGTAGTGTTGCAAAACCAAAGATACACGCTAAAACAAGTAGCCAAGGCTTGGGTTTTAGGTGTACATTTTCTTTTAAACAAAATTTCATATTAATTCTTTTTAAGTTAGAGTTACAAATATTTGTTAATTATATACTAAAGTAATTTTCATATGACCTATATATTAGAACATATGATGAAAATGTTAAAAAGAGTTAAAATTTTGAGGTTTAATAAATTTTAATATGGTTTTGTAATTTTTTGTTAATAATTGGGGCTCTATTTATCTTTATATTGTAGGAAATATAATTGATTAAAAGTGTTTTAAGAATTTCTTGGTCTTTGATAAAAAACATCTTGTAAAACCATTTTTTAGATGCCTTTAGGTTTTATGCTTATTAATCATATGTTTTAAAACTTGAGCCATAAGCACAAGTATATTGGACGTTTTTTTCGCATTTTTAAATTAAAATTTATAAAAGATAAAATATAGGCTAACTAAATGAGAAGAGGAGTTATACTTGTAGATTGTTTTATAAAAACGGTAATAATAGGGTTGTTTTTTATTAATCTATTATGCGCCCAGGAATCTACTTATTTTGAGCATATTACGGTTGATGATGGCTTGTCTCAAAGTGATATAAATAATATTTACCAAGATAAACTTGGATTTATGTGGTTTGCTACTCATGATGGACTTAATAAATACGATGGCTATAATTTTAAAGTTTATAAGCCAGTATCTGGTAAAAAGGGGCAAATATCTAGTAACCTTGTTTTTGCAATAACAGGAGATGAAAAAGGAAACCTTTGGGTGGGAACAACAGGTGGAGGATTAAATTTTTTTGATAGAAGTAAAGAAACTTTTAGAGTTTTTAAACATGATGAAAATAACCCTAATTCTTTAAGCGGAAATTATATTTTAAATGTTTTTTTAGATAGTAAAAATAGATTATGGGTAGGTACTACTGAGGGTCTAAATATGGCAGATTTAAATAAACCTTTGGATAGTATAAAATTTAAAAAATTTCATTTAAGCTCTGGAAAAAATAAGAAGAGTTTTAATAATAGTGTTTCCTGTATTTATGAAGATGATAAAGGAGAAATATGGATTGGAAGTATTAGAGGGCTACATAAACTTTCTATTGATGAAAATGGGCTTCTATATTTTATTAGAAAGAATTTATTTACAAACTATTGGTTTACGGTACAAGAAATCACAACAGATTATAAAGGAAGGCTTTTTTTAGCTACTAATAAAGGCATTTATGTAGAAGAGTCTGATGAAGAAGATAACTCTATATTTAAAAAAGTGCAAAATGGGCGATATTCTTCCATATTAGCACATAAAAACCACATATATGTAGGTAATAATTCTGGTTTATATGTTTTTGATAATTCAAAACAACTGGAGAAAATTAAGTTGGTAAATAATTTTAAATACAACCCAAGTAACCAATCTTTAGGGCTTAGTAAAAACATAATTAAATCTCTTTATAAAGATAAGACTGGTATTATATGGTTAGGAACTAATGGTGGGGGTATTAATAAATTTGACCCCAATAGAAAGTATTTTAAACATTATAAAAAAACATTGAATCCTAATAGCCTTAGTTATGATAAAATAAGATCTATTTATGAGGATAGTAATAACACTTTATGGGTTGGTACTGAGGGGGGTGGTTTAAACATGTTACAGCCTAAAGCAGATGGTTTAAAATATTCTAATTTTAAAAACCTAAATAAAGTTTCTAAAATATTTGCGATAACCGAAGCAGATTTTTTTGGAAAAAAAATGCTGTTAGTAGGGGGAGAAAGTATTCCAGGTCTTCATAAAATAGAACTCTCTAAGAATAAAAAAAATACAGCGAACAGTATGGTTCCTTTTTCAAATACAAGAGGAAGTGTGTTTTCTGTAATGCAGGATAATCTTAAAAATATTTGGATAGGTACTTATAGTAAAGGAATAATAAGATGGAAGCCTGATTTTAATAAAAAAGAATTTTTAATAGATTATTTTAGTGTAGATGAAGGTTTATCTAACCAAATTGTTCGTAATGTTTATCAAGATTCTAAAGGTGATGTTTGGTTTGCCACAGGAGATGGCTTATCTCGTTTAAAGAAAGAAGAACTTAAAAAAAATAAACCCCATTTTGATATATTTAGAAATGAAGAAGGTAATCCTAACTCTTTAAGTCTTAATTATATATTAAGTTTATATGAGAGTAAAAAAGGAGAGTTTTGGATAGGTACATTTGGAGGTGGGTTAAACAAATATATACCAGCAAAAGATGGGGGTAAAGCAAAATTTATATCCTATACAGAAAAAGATGGGCTACCAAACAACGTAATAAAAGGAATATTAGAGGCGGAAGATGGTAGTCTTTGGCTCTCTACCAACCAAGGGCTTTCTAATTTTAATCCAGCAGATATTACCTTTAAAAATTATGATATTAATGATGGTTTGCAAAGTAATGAATTTCAAGAATTAGCTTGTTTAAAAAGAAGTGATGGAGAAATGTTATTTGGAGGTATTAATGGTTTTAGTGCTTTTTATCCAAATGAAATTAAAGAAAACTCATTTGAAGCTCAGACCATGATTACAGATTTTTTAATTTCTAATAAATCCATAAAACAAGGGGTTAAAATAAATAATCATGTAATACTAGAAAAATCTATTAATACTACAGATTCTTTAAATTTAAACTATAGTGAAAACAGTTTTTCTTTTGAATTTGCTGCTTTACACTACGCAGCACCATTAAAAAATAAATTTGCCTATAAATTAGAAGGATTTGATAAAGAGTGGGTTAATACAACTGCAGAAAAAAGATTTGCAACATATACAAACTTAGAACCAGGAAAGTATACATTTATGGTTAAATCTTCTAATAATGATGCGGTTTGGGACTCTACACCTGCAAATATTTATATTGAAATTGCACCTCCTTTTTATAGAACTACTATAGCTTATATTATTTATGGGGTATTATTAATAGGTTTTTTAATGTCTTTATGGAGGTATACTATTATTAGTACAACTAAAAAACATCAATTAGAATTAGATGTAATAGAAAAAGAAAAATCAGAAGAACTGCAACGTATTAAACTAGAGTTTTTTACCAATGTTTCTCATGAATTTAGAACGCCACTAACTTTAATAAAAGGGCCTTTAGAATATTTAAAAGAAAATGGGAAAAAGTTAAGTGAAAAAACTTTAGATGAGCAGTATGATTTAATGTCAAAGAATACCTCTTACTTATTAAGGTTGGTAAATCAATTATTAGATTTTAGAAAAATAAATCAAGGAAAAATGAGGCTTGTTATGCGTCATAGCAATGTATTGTCCTTTGTACAAGAAATTGGAGAACCTTTTCAATTTTTAGCAAGAAAAAAGAATATAAACTTTTCTATAATATCTAAAGACAAAGAATTAAAATCTTGGTTTGATCATGAAGCTTTAGAGAAAATAATGTACAACTTATTATCTAATGCTTTTAAATTTACACCTAATGAAGGGGATATTGAAGTAAAAATAGCTACAGTACAAAAAATGTCTTATAATTACGCTTTAACCAAAAAGGAAGAAATTCCACATTTAAGGATAGAAGTAAAAGATTCTGGGGAAGGAATTGAAAACAGTAAAAAGAATACAATTTTTGAACGTTTTTATACTGAAAAAGGGGAAAAACATAAGAATTCTGAAGGAGTGGGTATTGGGTTGTCTTTTACAAAAAGTTTAATAGAACTACATAGAGGTACTATAGATATTGATACGAGAGAAACCAAAGGAACTAATTTTATAGTGTATTTACCGTTGCAAAGAGATGCCTATGAGAATATTCCAGAAATAAGTTGCAAAGAAGAAGTAGATAGTGATTTTTTAGCCAGATCTTCTGAAACAGAATTATTTGCAATTGGTATTAATGATGAAATAGAAGATAGTCCCTTATCTAAATCTAGGTCTAAATTTCCTATTCTTCTTGTGGTAGATGATAATAAAGACATAAGAACATTTATTAAACAAGCATTAGGAGATTTATATGTAATTCATGAAGCAGAAAATGGAGAAAAAGGGTTGCAACTTGCAAAAAAACATGTGCCAAATATTATATTAACAGATGTGGTTATGCCTAAAATGGATGGTATACAAATGTGCGAATCTTTAAAATCTAATAAAACTACAAGTCATATTCCGGTTTTAATGCTTACAGCAAAATCTTCTGAAGATAGCCAATTAAAAGGACTAACTATTGGAGCCGATGATTATATTTCTAAACCATTTTCTATGCAGTTGCTTAAATTAAAATTAGCAAATATTCTTAGCTCTAGAGAAGGTTTACGAAATAAGTTTAATAAAACTATAAATTTTAAACCAACAGAAGTAACCGTAACATCTGTAGATGAAAAATTCTTAAAACAAGCTGTTGAAGTTGTAGAAAAACATATGATGAATACCGATTTTAGCGTAGAAATGTTGGTCAAAGAAATGGGTATGAGTAGAAGTAATCTGTATCTTAAATTTAAAGAAATTACGGGTTTATCTTCTAGTGAGTTTATTAGGAATATACGTTTAAAAAGAGCAATACAATTATTAGATACAAGCGGACTTTCTGTAAAAGAAATTATGTATATGACTGGATTTAATACAGCGTCTTATTTTTCTAAATGTTTTAAGAAACAGTTTGGAGTTGTGCCAAGGCAATATGTTAGAAGTTTAAATAAAGAAGCAAAAGAAAATGTTTAAAAGTATTTAAGAAAACCAGTTTTAGTTATACCACACGACATAACGTTTTCTGCGTAATTCTAGTGCTAAAGTTTCTTCCATTTTTAGTGCCGCTTCTCTAGTTTTTAGAGGGGTTATATGCTGGTATAAACTACCTCTTAAATACATGCCATATTTTTCTACAATAGTAGCCGATATTTTATATCCTTTTTTATTTCTGTAACCAGTTTTATGTTGTTCAAAACGCTCTTTAGGAGTCTTACTTGTCATGCCAACATATAAGCACTCTAAAACGCCATTAAATTGCGGATTAGCTTCTCTAAATTTTCTATTTTCTGTAAACACTTTTTTAGAAAGTTCAATTACATAAATATGATATGTTGTTTTTGGCATTATGTATAAAAATACCTTTAATTACCACTCTGTATGAAAAATACCTTCTTTATCAGTTCGTTCATAGGTATGAGAACCAAAATGGTCTCTTTGCGCTTGTATTAAATTTAAAGGCAAACGGTTAGATGTATACGCATCAAAATAAGTTAAAGAATTAGATAGCCCCGGTAAAGGAATACCATTTACAGCAGCATAAGAAACTAACTCTCTAGCAGAACCTACTGTACTTTGTACTTTTTCTATAAAAGAAGGAGAAAGTAGTAAGTTAGGTAGCCCTTTATCTATATTAAAAGCTTCTGTAATGTCGGCTAATAAACCAGCTCTGATAATACATCCTGCACGCCATATTTTGGCTATAATAGCTATGTCTAATTCATAACCATACTCTTTAGAAGCATCGGCTAATTGGTGTAAGCCTTGTGCATATGTTATAATAAAAGAAAAGTATAAAGCCTCTTCAGTAATTTTTTCTAGTTTTTCTTTGTCCATTAGAGTAACCGTAGGCTTATCATATAAAGCATCGGCCTTAACACGTTCTTCTTTTAAGGCAGAGATTTCTCGCATACTTACTGCAACGTCTATAGAGGGTACCGGTATACCTAAATCCATCGCATTTTGACTAGTCCATTTTCCAGTGCCTTTTTGCTTGGCTTTATCTAATATTTTATCCACCAAATCACCATCTCCTAAATCATCTTTTTTATTTAAAATTTCGGAAGTAATTTCTACTAAGAAAGATTGAAGTCTTCCAGCATTCCATTTAGAATAGGTTTGGTGTAATTCTGTATTGGTGTAATTTCCACCCTTTTTTAGGATATCATATATTTCGGAAGTTAGTTGCATTAAGCCGTATTCTATACCATTATGTACCATTTTCACATAATTTCCAGCAGATTTTGGCCCTAAATAGGCAACACAAGGTTCTCCTTTATATTTTGCAGAAACCGCTTCAAAAATAGGTTTTACGTGTTGGTATGCTTCTTTATTACCACCAGGCATAATACTAGGTCCTAAACGAGCACCTTTAGCACCTCCAGAAACTCCAGAGCCAAAAAAGTGAATTCCTTTTTCTGCTAAATAAGCATCTCTACGGTCTGTATCTGTAAAAAAAGAGTTTCCACCATCTATAATTATGTCCCCTTTATCTAAAAGCGGTAATAGGCCTTCAATAACACTATCTACAATTTTACCAGCAGGTACTAATAGCATTATTTTTCTTGGAGAGCAAAGAGCATTTACAAAAGTTGCGGCATCTGTAGAAGCGTTAACTTTACTAGTATCGCCACCTTCTTTTTGTAAAGCAGTTACTTTTTCGGTATCTAAATCGTGTCCAAAAGCAGAAAAACCATTGTCTGCAACATTTAATATAAAGTTACGACCCATAACCCCTAATCCTACTAATCCAAAATCGTATGCTTTTCCCATTTGTTTTATTTTAATCTATGCCCTTAAATACAATATTTTGTTTGTTGTGTTATTATTTATCGTCTAAATAAATAGTAGAATCAAAAGTAATAGAAAAAAATTAGTTTTAATATTATTTACATTTTTGAAACTAATAAAATAATGTTGTTTTAAATAGGTAATAATAGAATCTATTTTAACATTACGTATTTTAAATTGCAGAATTATGATTAATTTTCGCAACGAAATATAAGAGCGAACCCTAATTATAATTAGAGATATATATTTAGGATTTTTGAAAAGGAATAATTAGAACAAATTATATGAACAAGACAGAAAACCAGATGCTCATTATTTTTGGAGCCTCAGGAGATTTAACAGCAAGAAAATTAGTGCCAGCACTTTTTAATCTTTTTAGAGACGGTCATGTTCCAGATAATTTTGTTGTTTTGGGAGTTAGTAGAAGTAATTTATCAGATAAAGCGTTTCGGGAAAAAGTTGTTTTAGAGAGTGAGTATCTTAAAAACAAAGCCACAGTTAAAGATTTTGGGTTAATAGAAAATTTTTCTAAGAATTTGTTTTACGAAGATTTAGGAGAAAATTATGATACTAGTTATAGCAACTTAGCAGAGCGTATAGAAGATTTAAATACAAAATTTAGCATAGGTAATAATTATATTTTTTACTTATCTACACCACCTAGTTTGTTTGAAGCAATATCAAAGAACCTAACAGAACAAGGACTTAATGATGAAACAAAAGGTTTTAAACGTTTAATTGTAGAAAAACCATTTGGCTACGATTTAAAAACTGCTAAAAACTTAAATAAAGGAATTCAAAAATATTTTAAAGAGTCTCAGATTTATAGGATAGATCACTATTTAGGAAAAGAAACAGTACAAAATCTTTTAGTTACACGTTTTGCGAACAGTATTTTTGAGCCACTTTGGAATAGGAACTATATACATCATGTTGAAATTACGAATGCCGAAAGTAATGGTGTAGAATTACGTGGAGGATATTATGATAATTCTGGAGCATTAAGAGATATGTTTCAAAACCATTTATTGCAAATAGTTTCTTTAATTGTAATGGAGCCACCAATAGCGGCTAATGCGCAAGAAATTAGAAATGAAAAAGTAAAAGCGTTACGATCCTTAAGAATAATGAAAGACGAGAAAACGCTTAATGAAAATACCATTAGAGCCCAGTATGTAAGTTCTAAAATTAACGGTGAAGTTGTAAAAGGATATAGAGAAGAAAAAGATGTTAACCCAGAATCTAAAACGGAAACGTATGCTGCAATTAAGTTTTTTGTAGATAATTGGAGGTGGAAAGATGTTCCTTTTTATGTTCGTACTGCTAAACGTATGCCTACTAAGGTTACCGAAGTAGTTATTCATTTTAAATCGCCCCACCATCAAATTTTTCAAGATTCAGGAATGCTTAATAAAGCAAATAAGCTTATAATAAGAATACAACCAGACGAAGGTATTTTAATAAAATTTGGTGTAAAAGTTCCAGGGCAAGGATTTAAAGTAGAGCGGGCTAATTTAGATTTTTATTATTCTAGTTTGCAAGAAACGCATGTTATGGAAGCTTATGAAAGATTACTGTTAGATGCCATGCAAGGAGATGCTACTTTATATGCCAGAGCAGATGAGGTAGAGGCAGCTTGGGCTTTTGTAGACCCTATTTTAGACTATTGGAAAAATGGTAAAGATGTTCGAGTGCATGGGTATTCTGCAGGTGCATGGGGGCCAAAAAATGCAGATGAACTTATAGAGGGTATAGGAACATGGCGTAACCCAAGTGAAAATTTAGCGGATGACCCTGGTTATTGCGTTATTTGTTAATTATAGAAATTCCTTTTAAAATTATTGAACAAGCTTAAGAATGAAAATAAATATTTATAATACAAAGCAAGAAGTAGCAATACACTTCTCAGAATACCTTTCTAATTTAATAAAACAAAATAAGAGCGTACATATAGCTTTATCAGGAGGGAGTACTCCAAAAATTGTTTTTGAAGAGCTAGCTTCTAATTTTTTGGATAAAATAGATTGGAGCGGAGTACATCTATATTGGGGAGATGAGCGTTGTGTTGCCCCTACAGATTCTGAGAGTAATTATAAAATGACGGTAGATTACCTTATTTCCAAAATAAACATACCACAAGAGAATATACATAGAATAAAAGGGGAGGAAGCTCCTTCTAAAGAGGCAATTAGATATAGCGAAGTTTTAGTAAAAGAATTGCCGCAAGAAAATAACTTACCAAAATTTGATTTAGTTATTCTTGGTATGGGAGATGATGGCCATACAGCATCTATTTTTCCTCATGAAATTAATTTATGGGATTCAAAGAATATTTGTGAGGTAGCAATACACCCAGATTCTGGTCAAAAAAGAATTTCTTTAACAGGAGCTGTTATTAATAACGCAGACACCGTTGCTTTTTTAGTTACAGGAGAAGGTAAAAAAGAAAAGGTAGATATAATTATAAACAAAAAAGGAGATTATAAGCAATACCCTGCAAGTCTTGTTGCTCCAAAATCTAATAATTTAATTTGGTTTTTAGATACAGCAGCAGCGCAAGAAATTAAGAAAAAGTAACCTACTATAAGTCTATTTTTACATTTTCATTATTTAGTTCTTCTATATGTTCTTCTATTTTAAATTTAGAAGCTTTAAAATTAGAAGTTCTTTTTATAGATTGTTCTTTACGTTTAATACTTCTAGAAAAACGACGTATACCTTGTTCCGTATCAATCACTAAACCAGGAATTGGAGCATTTTCGCCATTAGGTCCTTTGGCAACCATTGTAAAATAAGAAGAATTACAATGCTTTTTTACTCCTGTAGTAATATTTTCGGACTCTACACGAACACCGACTACCATAGAGGTTCTTCCCGTATAATTTACGGAAGCTTTTAAAGTAACAAGCTCTCCAACTTCAATGGGATTTAAAAAATCTACTTTGTTTACAGATGCTGTTACACAATAATGTTGGGAATGTTTAGAGGCACATGCAAAAGCAATTTGATCCATTAAATTTAAAATATGACCTCCATGTACTTTTCCACTAAAATTAGAGTGTGCAGGTAGCATTAATTCTGTAATAGATACTCTAGATTCTTTAGAGTTTTTATAATTTTTCATTTGGCTGTTATACTAAAGTTGGTAGTTTTTTATATTTTAATTTCCAAAATGGGGAGATTTTTCTGATGCTACTTCAGTAACAAAATATTTAGTATCTCCTAACCAAAAGAAAGTAGCATAACGTTCCACATACTGTAGCTTTACATATTTTCCTTGGTATTCCTTTAGTTTTGAAATTACTTCTTTGTCTTTATCTAAAACCGAAAAAGAAAATATTTGTGCACCAGATATTCCTTGGCTAATTTCTCCTTCCCATGTTTTAGCTATAACTCCTTTACGGCTAATTTTAATAAGTTCTCCAGAGCGTACTCCCTCGCTAAAAGGAACGTAATAAATAAAAGCATAGTAGGCAGCTAATACAGCTACCACAGTTATAACAATTAGGCTTATAATTTTTTTCATTTTTAGTGTATTTTTTAAAATGATTTTATTTTAGTTTTGGCGCTTCAAAATCGTCTTCTTGAGCACGTTTTAATAATGGCTCGGGAATAGACTTTTTAGCTTTAGCACCCATTTTTTTAAGCTTTTCAATACTTGTAATTATATTTCCACGGCCTTCTACAAGTTTGTTCATGGCTCCTTTGTATTCGCCTTTAGCTTCGTCAATTTTTTTACCAACTTTTAATAAATCATTAGTAAAACCTTCAAATTTATCATACAAAGCACCAGCCTGCCTTGCAATCTCAATTGCATTACGTTGTTGTTTTTCATTGTTCCACATACTATCTATAGTACGCAATGTAGCTAATAGGGTAGAGGGAGTAACAATAACTATATTTTGTTCAAAGGCTTTATTATAAAGTGCATTGTCTGCATTTACAGCAATAGCAAAAGCTGGTTCTATAGGTACAAACATGAGAACAAAATCAGGGCTTTCCATAGCATAAAGGTCTTCATACTTTTTAGCCGAAAGTTGGTCTACATGCCTTTTTAACGAATTTAAATGATCTTTTAAGAATCGTTCTTTATCCTCTTCTTCCGCATTAATATAACGCTCGTAATCGGTTAAAGATACTTTAGAATCTACCACCATTTTTTTGCCATCGGGTAAATTTATAATAACATCTGGTAATACTCTAGAGCCGTCTTCTCTAGTAAAACTCTGTTGTACACTATACTCACGGTCTTTTTCTAATCCAGATTTTTCTAAAACACGTTCTAAAACTAGTTCTCCCCAATTACCTTGCATTTTACTATCGCCTTTAAGAGCTTTAGTTAAGTTTTCTGCTTCTTGCGTAATTTTTAAATTTTGGCTTTGTAGATTAACAAGCTGTTCTTTTAAGGCAGAATGTATACTAATGTTTTCTTTTTGACTATCCTCTACCTTTTTTTCAAATAATTGAATTTTTTCTTGTAATGGAGAAAGTATATTTTTTATGTTTTTTTGATTTTGCTCTGTAAACTTTAGGCTTTTTTCTTCTAAAATTTTATTTGCTAGGTTTTCAAACTCTTTAGTAAACTTTTCTTGGAGCTTCTCCACTTCCTCTTTTTGTTCAGAGTTTTTTTCTTGTAAATTTTCTATATCAGACTGATAACGAACAATTTGATTACTCATTTGTTCTTTCTCTTGCTGTAAATGTCTTTTATGTTCTATTTCATCAGCCAAATTAGCCTCTATAGAAGAGATATTATTTTGCAACTGTTTTTCTCTTTCTTCTAAAGCACTTTGGCTAGATTTTGTTTTAAGCAATTGTATATAATTCCCTAAAAAATAACCAATAGCAAGGCATATAATGCCAATTAAAATGTAAATAAGATATGTGTTCATTTATAATCTATAATATGCAAGTAAAGATAGTGGTTCTGCATTTATTTTTAGCAAACTAATAAAGTTACTTTTTAACTCTAAAAGTACCTGTAGTGGCATTAAACGTAACAGTATCTTCTGGAAATAGGCTATTAAAATGTTTTTCTTCTATTAACTCGTCTGGCGTACCGTAAGAATTGTTTGCGTTGTTAAGGAGTAACATTTTATCGCATAACTGAATACCTAATTCAATCTCATGAGTAGTAAAAATAACTGTTTTGTTAGTGTTGTAAGTGATTGATTTTAATAGCTTTAATATGTTTGCTTTATGGTATAGGTCTAGATGTGTTGTAGGTTCATCTAAAAGTATTATAGAGGTGTCTTGTGCTAAAGCACGGGCTATCATAACACGTTGCATTTGCCCATCGCTAAGTTCGTAGCATTTTTTATGTTTTAACTCTAATAGATCTACCTTAGAAATTACATCGTTTATAATTAATACATCTTTCTGTGTAAGATTACCAATCCAATTGGTATATGGTTGTCTTCCTAAAGCAATAAGTTCTAGTACTGTTAAGTTTTTTGAAGCTACTTTTTCTGTTAATACAACACTTATTTCTAAGGCTAATTGCTGCGGTGTATATGTATTTATATTTTTGCCTTTTATAAGAAGTTCTCCGGATATTTTTTTTTGTATTGCTCCTAGAGTACGTAATAAAGTAGATTTTCCTGCACCGTTAATTCCTATGACAGCAACAAGTTCCCCAGAGTTAGTAGAGAAACTAATAGGAGCACCTATTTGTGTTTGTTCCTTTTTGGTTTGGTACCCAATACTAAGGTTTTGAGTAGATAGGACGGTATTTTTTTTAGGAGTTATAATAGTTTTTATAATTAGATTAAAATATCATTTTTCTTTTACGAACTAATAACCAAATAACTACTGGAGCTCCAATAATAGAGGTTATAGCATTAATTGGTAAAATGTTTGCCGAACTTGGTAGTTGAGCAACAGTGTCGCAAATTAACATTAAAATAGAGCCATAAATTAAAACAGCTGGGACCAATATTTTGTGATTGGTGGTATTAAAAATTTGTCTTGTTAGGTGCGGAACAGCTAAGCCTATAAATGCAATAGGGCCAGCAAAAGCAGTTATACTGCCTGCTAATATTCCTGCGGCTAGGATTATTAAATACCTCATTTTTTTGATGTTAATACCTAAAGTACGTGCATAGTTTTCTCCTAAAAGCATGGCATTTAGAGTTTTTATAGAAATTATACTTAAAATAACGCCTAACACGCATAAGACGCATAGAATAGTAACTTGTTCCCAAGTTAAATTGCCAATACTACCAAAAGACCAGTAAACATATTGCTGAAGTTTTTCGGCATTTGTAAAATAAGATAATGTGCTTACTATAGCAGAAGTAATGCTACCAAACATAAGTCCTATAATTAATAATGCCATAGTATCTTTTACTCTAGATGCTACAATTATTACGCAGAATAATACAATAAAACTTCCAATGCTAGATACAATAGCTAAAGATACATTACTCACTAAATTAATTGCTGCTATACTGCTAAAAATAGAAGAACCCATAATTAGTAAAGCTACTCCTAAGCTAGCGCCAGAACTAATACCCAAAACAAAAGGGCCCGCTAATGGATTTCTAAATAAGGTTTGCATTAATAAACCGCTTAGTGCAAGTCCGCTACCAACTAAAATGGCTGTAAAAGCCTTAGGTAATCTATAGCTCCAAATAATATAATCCCAAGAAGTATTTGTAATTTTTCCTCCAAAAACAGAACTCATAGTGTCTAAAAAAGGAATAGAAACAGAACCTAAGCTAATATTTATTCCAAAGAATAAAATTAAAAGCAAAGACAATGCTAAAAATGGTTTTATATATGTTTTGGTAGACTCCAAATTATTCTAAGGGTTTGTAAAAATAAGGTTGGTAGTTTGGCAAAATTTCTGGATGAAATATAGAAATTAAATCCTTTAGAACAATATCTGGTCTACTTGGAGCTAGTTCGTAAAATAATAAACCACCTGTAGATCCCGTGGTGTTTGCAAAAGTGTAAATTTTCTTATTTTTAAATGCTTTAAATTGCGCATAGTGCGGACTGCTTTCTTCCATTTGCTTATAGGTTATAAACTGTGAGGGAGAAACCCAATAATCTGCGTTTTGTGCTACATTTAATACATTTTCCCAGCTTAAAGAAAGGCTACCTGTTTCTTTATCATCTTTCCATAAGTAATTTGTGTTAGCATCTTTTAAGTATTGCGCAGCCCAGCTTCTACCACCTGGTAAATACCAAACATCTTTAAACATGGCGCCAGATAAAACAGTATGCTTAGTTTTTGCTTTAGCAGCAAGCTCTTTAACTTTATGGTATTCTTTTTCTATGGAATTAAAAATACTGTCAGCCTTTTTTTCCTTATGAAAGAAAGGAGCAAAAAACTTAATCCATTCTGCTTTTCCAAGTGGCGTTTGTTCTGCCCAATCGCCATTATAAACAACAGGAATATTTGCATCTTCTAGAGTTTTATAGGCTTTATTTTGGTTGTTAATACCAAAACCAATTACAACATCTGGTTGTAGTTCTAGAGCAATTTCGGTGTTTAAAGATTCATTATTTCCTAATTCTTTTACCTGTTTGTTAACTATTCTTTTTCTTGTTGCCATAGAAGAAATATAGTCGGTGTTAGGAAAACCCACTAAGGAAGTTTCTATACCTAAGGCCTCTAAAACAGGTATGTGTGTAGTAGATGTTACTATTATTTTTTTAACAGGGGTTGTTATAATAGCATCATAAGAATCTTTATTAAGGCTAAGGTTTGCTATTTTTTTTTCAGGTATTAATGCATAGGTAAAACCTTTAGTCGCATTTGGCCAAGGGGCTATAATTTCTATAGTTGTGATACCAGAACTTTCTTTTTTTATTGTAAAACCTTTAGCATGCTTAAGAGTAGAGTTAACTGCTTTATCTAAATTAGAGACTTCTTCTTTTTTGTTTTTACAGGATAAAAAAAGAAGTATTGTTAAGGATAGTAAGATGCGATTCATTCTATAAAAAAAATAGGTTCTAACATATTAGATTTTTTTTGCAAGGTAAGGAATGTCATTTTTTAAATGTAAAACTTAAAAGAGAAAATAGTAGAAATTAGTTAATATGGTTTACTTTTGCAGTGAATTTGGTTTTTATTGCTTTTTAAAGGGATAAAATTAAAAGGGAATCTGGTTAAATTCCAGAGCTGTTCCCGCAACTGTAAACTTAGTCTTTATA
This sequence comes from uncultured Maribacter sp., assembly GCF_947495965.1. GTDB lineage: Bacteria > Bacteroidota > Bacteroidia > Flavobacteriales > Flavobacteriaceae > Maribacter_B. The sequence continues at coordinate 711,704 of NZ_CANMBB010000002.1, read as the reverse complement.
TTATTTAAAGATGGTTGTTATTTCTTCTAAGCCACTGCTTTTATTTTAGCGGGAAGGTAAATAACAATACGTAAGTCAGGAGACCTGCCAGGTTTTTAACTAAAAGAACAATAGACTTTCGGGTAAAAGGTCTTTGGTGTGATGAAACGTATTGTAGTAATTTTTTTATTTATAATTGGCAGTAATTTGTCTTTCTCTCAGCAAGATTCTATTCTAAAGCTAGATGAGGTTGTAGTTTCTGATAGTAGGCTATTAGAGTTCTCTAACGGAATTAAAATTACAACAATTACAGATTCTACTTTACAAAGAGTACCTGGCGGATTAACTAATGCACTGCTTTTTAATAGCTCGGTTTACTTTAAAGAGAATGGTTACGGAATGGTTTCTTCCCCTTCTTTTAGAGGTACAGGAGCATCACAAACAGCAGTTATTTGGAACGGTATAAATGTAAATTCCCAGCTAAATGGGCAAACGGATTTTAATACCATTCTTCCGCAAAGTTTTGATAAGATAAGTGTAAGAAGTGGAGGCGGAAGTACACAATATGGAACAGGTGCCGTTGGTGGCAGCATACATTTAGAAAATAGTTTAGATTTTGCAAAGCCTTGGACTAGTGTGTTAAATTTAGGGTATGGTAGTTTTGACACAAAAAACTTTAACTACAAATCTAAATACGGAACAGATATAACAGCTCTTAGTGTAGGTTTAGGACATATATCTTCAGAAAATGACTATAAGTATCTAGGTACAGATAAGAAAAATGAAAACGGTGCTTTTAATAATACAGCTATAGATTTAGGTTTTGGCCTATTATTTTCTAGAACTAATTTATTAAAACTGCAACACTCTACGTTTATTGGTGATCGTGACTTTTCAGGAACTTTAACAGCTCCATCTAATAGCAACTACAAAAACTATAATTCAAAGTCCTTATTAGAATGGGTTAACTATAAAAAAAATAAAGTACAGCGCACAAAATTGGCATATTTATATGAGCGCAATAAGTATTTTGCGAATAAAAATTCGGATAGGTTTACAACAAGTAATGCTAAAACTATACTTTTTAATTACGATCTAAAGTATAGTATAAATAATATGTTGTTAAACGGTTTGGTAGACTATAACAACGTACGAGGCGAGGGTACTTCTATAGTTGCGGTTACTAGAAATGTAGTGGCAACTACCTTCTTGTTTTCACATACTGTTAGTAATAATTTTTCCTATGGCGTAAATCTTAGAAAAGATTGGGTTACAGATTATAGCAGTCCTTTTGTATATGCTTTAGATGGCAAATACAAACTCACTAAAAATTATGCAGTAACACTGAACACCTCTAAAAATTTTAGAATACCAACTTTTAATGATTTGTATTGGGAAACAGGGGGGAATAAAGATTTAAAACCAGAAACTTCCCATCAGGTTGAGTTTGGACAAATTTTTAATAAAAAAGGCGTAAAGGCTGAACTGTACTCGTACTATACAACAAATAAAGATTTAATACAATGGCGCCCAAGTAGTGTTTCTGGTGTTTGGTCTCCTATAAATGTGAAGAGTGTTTACCAGTATGGAGTAGAGTCTAGTATAACTCTACATAAAAAAATTAAAGAAAACCCTATAGTAGGTACTATAACTTATGCTTACACTAAAGCCATAGACAAAGAATCTGGGAACCAATTAATGTATGTGCCATTTCATAAAGCTACAGGAAGTTTAGTGTACCATTATGGCAAGTATAAAATAGGTTTGCAAACTCTATATAATGGATTGGTTTTTACCACAACAGACGAATCTCAAGAAGTAGCCGATTATTTTATTGGCAATGTTACTTTAGAATATGATGTAATAAACTTTTTTAATACTGATGTTGCAATAGCATTAAGTGTTAATAATATTTTGAATACTAATTACCAAAACATGGCATTTAGACCAATGCCTAATAGAAACTTTAAATTACAATTAAACTTTAAATTTTAGAAAATGAAAATTAAACATGTAGTATTAGCAATGGCGTTTGGCGCTTTTTTTGCGTCTTGTGAAAATGATGATAATGGGGGAGAGTTATTACCGTTAGGAGCATACGAAAATGGAATATTAGTGGTTAACGAAGGTCCTTTCCAAAATGGTTCTGGAACAATATCTTTTTTATCGGAAGATTTAGAAACTAATGAAGCGGAAATATATAATAAAGTAAATAATAAAGATTTAGGAAATATTATACAATCCGTTGGTTTTGAAGATGATATGGCTTATGTGGTAGCAAATATATCTAACAAAATAGAAGTAATAAATAGAAATACTTTTGAAAGCGAAGCTACTATAGATACAGGTTTATCTAATCCAAGATATTTTGTAGCCGTAAATGGTAAAGGGTATGTTACTAATTGGGGAGATACATCAGATGAAACGGATGATTTTATTGCGGTAATTAATTTAGCAACAAATACTGTAGAAAGCACAATTCCTGTTGCTCTTGGGCCAGAGGCAATTGTAGCAAAAGGAAATACAATATATGTAGCTCACAAGGGAGCTTTTGGCACAAATAGTATTGTTTCAGTAATTGATGCTGCATCGGAAGATGTTACTAAAACATTAGAAGTTGGTAAAAGACCAAATTCATTAGTATTAGATGCTAATGATAATTTATGGGTGTTAGCATCTGGTGGTTCTTCATGGCCAGTACCAGAAGATGAAAGTGCTGGTGTTTTATCAGAAATTAACACAAGTACTAATGAAGTGGTAACTACAATTAATTTTAACGGTGTTGAGCACCCTAATTTTTTAAATATAGATGGAGACAATTTATATTATAACTTAGGTAAAGATGTGTATACTTTAAAAACTACAGAGGATACTCTACCTACATCTTCTTATTTAACACATACTGCAACATCTTTGTATGGTATGGATGTTTATAATGGAAAACTATATACTGCAGATGCCATAGATTTTGCAAGTAATGGTACATTAACTATTTATGATTTAAATACAAAAGCAATAGATAAAACTTTTACAGTTGGTTTAAATCCAAATGGGGTTTATTTTAATGAGTAAATGTATTAGTAGAATAATACAAGAAAGGCGCTACAATTGTAGCGCCTTTTTTGTGTAAAAAATGTTTTGTATTTAGTTAGAAGATAATTTTAAAGGTTTATCTAAAAACATATTATCTTTTAATATTGTAAACATTTTAGAGCTTGTCATAATTTTAGCAGGAACTTTAACTGTAAAATCTCTTTTGCCAGATGCTCCTGTAATATCTTGGATAGCTCTTGCTAATAAAGGCTCATTCTCATCACCTAAGACGCCAAGGTTTGCTATGTCTTCTTCTAAATCTATATCAGGAACTAAGCCAGAAGTGTAGTCGTAAAAACCATCTGCATTTTCATTTCTTCCAATTAATGGTTGTATAGCCCATTTATTCTTCCTATTAATATTGTTTATTCTTGTTGGATCGTAGATGTAATCATTCTCTTTATCATCCACCATAGTTACTGAGAATTCATTTTTTCCTCTTGTGTTTTCTCCAATGTGTACAACATCTATATAAGGGGCAAGACCATTCATTACTAACTCACTAGAAGAGGCGGTACTATTGGTTGCTAGGATATATACTTTAGATAAGTTTAAAGTATTAATAGCAGAACCTTTACTTGTTTTATCCCCAAAGTAGTCATTTAAGTCAACATTTCTTCCTTCTAAAAAAGATTGGTATTTTCCATTATATCTGGCTTTTAAGAATACTTCTTCCGTATCTGTACTATATATCATACTAGATAATAAACGAGCAGTATTTACAGAACCTCCTGGGTTATATCTTAAATCTAAAACTAAATGTTGAACGTTAGCTTCATTAAAAGTTTTAAAGACATTATTTAAGTCTTCATCATATTCATTTGTAAAAGCGTTATAGACTAAATAGCCAATTTTTTCTCCATTTATATCAAAAGTTTTAGATAAAAAAACAGGATTTTCTGCTAAACCTTCCTCTTTAGTTAAAGAAACTTCTTTTTCGTTATCAGTCACTTGATTATTTTCTATGGAAGCCATGCCTAAAGTATAACTATCATTATCGCCAAAAAGTAAGTCTATATAATTACTTGTTGTAAGTGTGTTGCCATTTACTTTTGTAAACAATTCTCCACGACTAATATCTTTTGTGGCAGCATTAGAATTAGGAATTATGTACCTAACATATCCAAAGATGTTATCACTATCATTAAATTTAACCAAACCAAATTCTAATCCGTTACTTTTAGAAACACCGGAAAGTGCTTGTGTAAGCTCTGTATAATCCTCAGAATAAAAACTAAAACGATCTTCAGAAAAAGATAGTTTATTATCAAAAAAATCTGCGGGGTTAGATTCACTTGCAAGAAAATCTATATATTCTTGAATGCCTTCTTCTGTGTCAAGGAATTTATCATCTGCCAAATTAGGCACATCTTCTTGCCAAAAGTACCAAGAGTTCATTGCTTTCCACATAAAATCTTGTACAAGAACTTCGTCAGAATCTACAGTTAAGCCTTTGGTTTCAATAAACCTATCTTCATCACTTTTAGAACAGGAGGCAATTAATACTCCTATAGAGAGTAATGCTAGAACATATTTTTTCATAGTTACTGTATTTTTTTAGTTAAAACGTCTTCAAATATTGTTCCAGTATACATGACGGGGGAAAATAAAGAAGAATTTATTACTTACATACGTAAATTTACGTGTAAATAGTTGTCCAAAGTAAGGAGATATATAGAAATAAAAAATATTTTGTAACAAAACTCGATGAACATCGTCTTCCTTATGTAAACCAATAATAAGGTTTACAAACAACCAACAAAAATGAAACAAACTGAATTTTTAAATCTGGTGTTACCATTTAAGGATAAGTTATTTAGACTTTCTAAAAGGCTACTGGTTTCTACAGAAGAAGCCGAAGATGCAACGCAAGAAGTTTTATTAAAGTTATGGTCTAAGAATAGCAAAATGAAAGAGTATAAAAACGTGGAGGCTTTTGCAATGACTATGACCAAAAATTTTTGTTTAGATAGATTAAAATCTAAGCAAGCATCTAACTTAAAATTGGTACATAGTAATTATGGAGACGATAATAATTCTCTTCAAAAGAATATAGAAGCTAAAGACAGTGTTAATTGGGTAGAGAAAATAATGGATGAATTACCCGAGCAACAAAAAATGGTATTACAATTGCGTGATATTGAACAGTACACATTTGAAGAAATAGAAGAATTGTTAGATATGAAACCTACTGCAATACGAGTAGCCTTATCTAGAGCAAGAAAAACAGTAAGAGAAAAATTAACGCAAAAACATAATTATGGAATTGCATAAAATAGAAAAATTATTAGAAAAGTATTTTGAAGCCACTGCAACAGTTGCCGAAGAAGAAACATTACGCACCTATTTTTCTCAGGATAATGTGGCAAAGCATTTGGAGACGTACAAACCTATGTTTCAATACTTTTCTACAGCAAAGGAAGAGCAGTTTACAAAGCAGTTGCCATTAAAGGCAAACAAAAATTATTATAAATGGCTTAGTGTGGCTGCAGTAGGGGTAATAGTTTTTAGTCTTTATTTTGGAAATTTATACCAAGAAAAACAGGCAGAACAAGAGGAAGCACTATATGCGTATAACGAAACAAAAAAAGCACTAGACCTTTTAGCACAAAATTTTAGTAAGGGAACACGAAAAGTTGCTTACTTAAATCAATTTGAACAAACAAAACAAAAATTATACAAAAAAAAATAAATTAATATCATGAAAAAGTTCCTAATTATAACAGTAATAGCACTAATGCCTTTAGTGGGTATGTCTCAGTCTTTATTTGATAAATACGAAGATTTAGATAATGTAAGTGCCGTAGTCGTAAATAAAAGTATGTTTAACCTTCTAAGTAAGATAGATGTTGAGGTGGATGATCCAGAAGCGCAAGACTTTATGGATATAGCAAAAAGTTTAAAAAATTTAAAAGTTTTTATAACAGAAGATAAAGCGATATCTGCAGATATGCTTAAGTCTATGAATTCTTATTTAAAAACAGCAAAGCTAGAAGAGCTTATGCGTGTAAAAGATAAGGATGCTAATGTGAAGTTTTATATTAAAGAAGGTAAAGATGCCGATCATGTAAGCGAACTTTTAATGTTTGTTACAGGTATACATAATACCGATATAGAAATGAACGGAAGAAAGTTTGAAACAGTATTATTGTCTTTAACTGGCGATATAGATTTAAACAAGATAGGTTCTTTAACTAATAAAATGAATTTACCACAAGAACTAAATAAAGCTGGTAAAAAGAACAATTAAAAAAACACCTGATTTTTCAGGAACAATTAATATCATCAATCAATTTAATAATCAATCCTATACATTTCCCTTTTAATCAAGTAGGGGGTAGGATAAAAACAAAGCAGTCATGAGAAAATTTAGTTTAGTAGTAGCAATCGTTTTAGTACCGTTTTTTGGTTTAGCACAATCTATGTTCGATAAATATGAGAATATGGATAAAGTAGGAACTGTAGTTGTAAATAAGGGAATGATAAATTTGGTTAGCAAAATAGGAAGTATGACCGATGATCCTGAAGCGCAAGATTTTGCAGAGGTGGCCAAAGGTATTAAAGGTATCAAGGTTTTTATTACAGAAGACAAAGCTGTATCAGCAGATATGACATCTACAGTAAAAAAGTATTTAAGAAAATCTTCAATGGAAGAATTAATGCGTGTAAAAGACAAGGATGTTAACGTAAAGTTCTATATTAAAGAAGGTAAAGATGAAGATCATGTAAGAGAACTTTTAATGTTTGTGTCTGGTATGAAGAATATGGATGTAGATGTGCATGGAAGAAAATTTGAAACAGTATTGGTTTCCATGACCGGAAATATAGATTTAAATAAAATAGGAGCAATAACGAATAAAATGAATCTCCCGAAAGAATTAAACAACGCAGGAAAAAAATAGGAATTAACGTGCTACTGAGAATATATATTCTCAGTGGCATTTTTTAATTATAAAAAAATGACAACAATAATAAAAAGTATTTTAACTTTTGTAGTACTTCTTTTAGTAGGCGCATGCTCATCAACACAAAGTTTACAAGAATATTATGTAGACAATTCTGAGAATCCTAATTTTATTTCTTTTGATGTTCCTTCAAGTATATTACGTTTAGAGGAAGCAAATTTAACTGCTAGCCAAAAAGAAGCCGTAAGTTCTTTAAAAAAACTTAATATTCTGGCTTTTAAAAAATCAGGAGAAAATGAAGCTGATTTTGTAGCTGAAAAAAAACAGGTTAAAGCTATTTTAAAAAACAAGAAATTTACGGAGTTAATGAAAATGAATACCAGTTTTGGTAAGGCAACAATTAAATATTTAGGAGATGAAGACGCTATAGATGAGATTGTTATTTATGGAGATAACAAGGAAAAAGGTTTTGCTTTAATAAGAGTTTTAGGAGATAATATGAATCCAGCGCATTTGGTGGAATTAATAAAGGCTATGGAGAAATCTAATTATAACGGAGAAGGTTTTAGTAAACTTAAAGGATTCCTAGAGTAAGAGATTCTATTAAAAATTAGAAAGCTCTGTTGTAAATTTTGTTACAGCAGGGCTTTTTGCTTTAAAATAATATTAAATTTTAAAAAAATAGGCATGAATTAGTGACCTTCTATATATATTAGTGTCTCAATTACTAAACACTAAAAACTTTTAAATTATTATGGAGAACACAGATGTAAGCTCTTTGATGGGCAAGGGAATGGATTTTATAACGGAGTATGGCCCTAAAGTTATAGGAGCAATTATTATTTATATAATTGGTTCGTGGGTTATAAGCAAAATTGTAAAGCTTGCTCGTAAAGGCATGTCTAAAAGTAATTATGATGAATCTTTACAGAAATTTTTATTAAACCTTATTGGTTGGGCATTAAAGATATTCCTAATTATTATGGTAATATCTAAACTTGGTGTAGAAACAACAAGTTTTGCGGCAATTATTGCAGCAGCTGGTTTAGCAATAGGTTTAGCGTTACAGGGTTCATTATCTAATTTTGCGGGTGGTGTTTTACTTATGATTTTTAAGCCTTATAAAATTGGAGATTTAGTAGAAGCACAGGGTGTTTTAGGTTCTGTAAAAGAAATTGAGATATTTACTACTAAATTAATTACACCGCAAAATAAGTTAGCAATTATACCAAACGGAGCAATGGCAAACGGTAATATTATTAACTATACTGCGGAAGGTAAAATGAGAGTAGATACCAGTGTAGGTATTGGTTACGGAGAAGATATGAAAAAAGCAAAAGAAGTGCTTTTGGCAATGTTAGTAGCTAACCCTAAAGTATTAAAAGACCCAGCACCATCTGTAAATGTAGAAGAATTGGCAGATAGCTCTGTAAACTTAGCAGTACGCCCTTTCTGTAAACCAGAAGATTACTGGGATGTATATTTTGCAACCATAGAAGGGTCTAAAATAGCATTAGATAACGCTAAAATTGAAATTCCTTATCCACACGAAGTACAAATTAATAAGTAATATTAATTTATTTCTTATAATTTAAAAGACCGCAAGTTGCGGTCTTTTTTAGTTTTTCTTTTTTGCTTCAAGAAGTAAAACAATTATAGCAATAAAAAATAAAATATAGGCTACATTCATTAAAAGACTTCCTGTTATAAAATTTAGGAATACCCAATGTAAAATTTTTACAATACGTCCTATAAGATAAAATGCTAGGGCAATTATTATTAAATAGTGCCCAGCTTTCATATTAAATACCAGTATAGTTACTAGGAGTAATTGCTTTTAATTCTGTTTTAATAACATCGGAAACTTCTAGAGAATCTATAAAGTTTGCCATAGAGTCTTTCGTAATTTTCTCATTGGTTCTAGTTAAACCTTTTAAAGCTTCATAAGGATTAGGATATGCTTCTCTTCTTAATATAGTCTGAATAGCTTCCGCGACAACAGCCCAATTATTTTCTAAGTCCTGCTCAAATTTTTCTTTGTTTAAAAGTAATTTGTTTAATCCTTTTAGGGTAGATTGAAAAGCAATTAAGGTATGCGCAAAAGGTACACCAACGTTTCTAAGAACAGTACTGTCTGTTAGATCTCTTTGTAATCTAGAAACAGGAAGTTTAGCGGATAAATGCTCAAAAATAGCATTTGCTATACCTAAATTTCCTTCAGAGTTTTCAAAATCTATTGGGTTTACTTTATGTGGCATAGCAGAAGAACCCACTTCTCCTTTTTTAATTTTTTGTTTAAAATAATCCATAGACACATAGGTCCAGAAATCTCTATCTAAATCTAATAAAATGGTATTTATTCTTTTTAAAGTATCAAATAAAGCAGCCATATGATCGTAGTGCTCAATTTGTGTAGTAGGGAAGGAGTGGTGTAATCCTAATTTATCATGTACAAAGTTTTCTCCAAAAGATTTCCAATCTGTATTTGGATATGCAACTACGTGCGCATTATAATTTCCTGTAGCACCTCCAAATTTTGCAGCACTAGGAATATCATTCAATAAATTAAATTGTTCTTTTAAACGGGTAACAAAAACATTAATTTCTTTTCCTAATCTAGTAGGAGAAGCTGGTTGTCCATGTGTTCTTGCTAATAAAGGAATGGCATCCCATTCTTTTACCAATTCTTCTAATTTTGTAACCACCTCTAGGTATTGCGGAACATAAACCTCATTCATTGCTTCTTTTATAGAAAGAGGTATTGCTGTGTTGTTTATGTCCTGAGAAGTTAATCCAAAATGGATAAACTCTTTATGTTCACTTAATCCTAGCGCATCAAAAGCTTTTTTTATAAAATACTCCACAGCTTTTACATCATGATTAGTAACTTTTTCAATATCTTTTATTTCTTGCGCATCTTTAGCGTCAAAGTTTTTATAAATATCTCTTAAAGCATCAAATTTAGAAGCGTCAAACCCTACTAATTGTGGTAATGGAATTTCACACAAAGCAATAAAATATTCAATTTCTACTCGTACTCTGTATTTAATTAGTGCTTCTTCAGAAAAGAATGGAGATAAAGAATTAGTTTTACTACTATACCTTCCGTCTATAGGAGAAATTGCATTTAGTTGCGTAAGTGACATTTGCTTATGAATTTATTAGTAATTAACAAGCGGCAAATATACTTATAAGTTCAGGAGTTTAAAAGCCTATAAAAGTTTAATCTGATGTTGCTTTTTAAGTATCTGTTATAAGAAAAACTTATTTTATTTTTTCTAATGTCATTCTTGCTCTTGCTTTATAAGCTGCACTACCATTGGCATAGTTTTGTTCTAGAACCATACACAATTCTGGATAAATCCAATCATACTTACGTCCTAGTAATAGTAAAGAGGTCATGGAATATGCTTGCGCAGCTACTTTGTGTTCTCCAATTAACCAATCAAAACAGTTACTTGCTATAATTTCTAAATGCTTATTAGTCAAATTTTTAATACACTTAGGTTCTTTCTTTTGAAAGTAATTCTTTGTTAAGTATTCGCAAATTTTGGCCATAGGTCGTACAGAAGGGTCTAAATGTACTTTATGTAAATTGGCAGTGAAAGTATCTAAATAAGGGAAAATATATTCTAATTTTTCTTTTGCTGTAAATTCTAACACCCAACAGGCTTTAGAAGATATGGGGTTATCTACAGTAAATGCTATGGAGAGTAAGGGTTTAATTAATTCTGGATTGCTTAAAATTAAGCTAGACATCTCTTGCCGTTTATCTCTAGAATGATTTACATAATCTAAAGCTTTGAAAAGATCTTCTTTATTCATAAAAAAAATGTAATTTTAGAAAAATTTGTTTCCCCAAATGAAATTACTAAAAAAAACTGCAATTATCCTACTGGTTGCTTTTGTTACTATCCAGTTTTTTAGACCTTCTCAGAATACATCTCACGGTAATCATACTAAGTTGTTTATATCTGAAACAAACCCTCCACAGGATGTAAAAGTGCTATTGGAACAAACTTGTTATGACTGTCATAGCAATAATACCAATTATCCTTGGTATAATAACGTAGCGCCAGTTTCTTTTTGGATGGCAAACCATGTAAAAGATGGAAAAAAACATTTAAATTTTTCGGAATGGGAATCTTATTCTACCAAGAAAAAAGACCATAAGTTAGAGGAGGTTATAGAAACCTTAGAAGAAGGGGGAATGCCTTTAAAAGAATATACTTGGACGCATGAAAGAGCTAAGCTTACAGAAGAAGAAAAGAAACTTATTGTTGCTTGGGCAAAACGTTCTAGAGCATTATATCAATTAAAGAATTTACAGCAATAGGAACTCCTTTTGTAGCAGATTCAGCTATAATGGTTAAATTATTATAATTGTTTTTAGTTATTTTAGGGTTCGGGTCTATAAAATAAATGGGAATATTTTTAGGAGCATAATCTATTAAACCTGCAGCAGGATACACCTGCATAGAAGTTCCTATAATTAATAAAGCATCAGCCTTTTTGGTAATTTCTATGGCTTTATCCATCATAGGAACATCTTCTCCAAACCAAACAATATGTGGTCTTAATTGTGATCCTTTACTACACAAATTACCTATTTCAATATTTTTGTTCCAAGGTAATATTAAGTTTTTATCCATAGAACTTCTGGCTTTTAGTAGTTCGCCATGTAAATGTATAACTTGTTTACTTCCAGAGCGTTCATGTAGGTCATCTACATTTTGTGTTATAATGTTTACATTAAAATAGTTTTGTAAAGAAGTTAAGGCATAATGAGCTGTGTTAGGTTTTACAGTTGTTAATTGCTTTCTTCTTTGGTTATAAAAGTCTAGTACCAATGTTGGGTTGTTTTTAAAACCTTGTGGGGAGGCTACTTCCATAATATCATGTCCTTCCCATAAGCCATTTGCATCTCTAAAAGTTTTTATACCACTTTCGGCACTTATGCCGGCTCCTGTAAGAACAACAATGCTTTTTTTCATAAAGACGTGCTTTTAATCCAACTACTTTTCTATTACAGAATTACAAAAAAAAGCTAGATAATTAAATCTAACTTTTTCTCATAAATATCAATTATTTTCCTTTTTTTATTGATCTTCAAGTTTCCAAGTTCTTACCCAATCATACTTGGTAGTTCTTTGCTCTTCAGTTCCAGTAGCAGTTAAATCGTTCTCTGGCTCAATAGGGTTCCAATCATAAGTTTCCATTACCATGGTTATGTGACCTTCTAAATCAAAATCTGTTGAAGGCTTAATCGTATAAACATACTCTCCATCTAAATAAAATAATATTTCTGTAGGCGATTTCCACCAACATCCGTATACAAAATATCTGGAATGATTTTTCTCCTCTAAATCCTTTTTTCCTGGGCTTTGTACAGAGCTATTAATATCACAAGGTCTTGCGTGTCTCCAGGCATTAGAGTGATATATATTATCCCATTCTTTTGCCCATGAATCTGTTCCATTATGTGTTCTTCCTACACATTCTTGAATATCTAGTTCAAGTTTTCTAAAAGGTCCTGAATTACAATTTTGAGGAAAAGCTATCCAAAATGTTGAAGACATTACTGTTTCATTAGCTTTCATCCTAGCCTCATAGTAATAACCAGGTATAGCTTTAGTTTTGGAACGTAAAATTGCACCTCCATGAGTCCAATTACGACCATTACTAGTTATTGGTGTTTGTAATTTTTTCACTGTTACATTTAAGGACCCATCTCCTACAGAAACATTATCAGGCTGAAAAAGTGCAGGTTCTCTACCATACCATCCAAATTGATCTTGAGAAGGGTCTCTAAACCACTTAGAATCATCGAAAATATCCGTGTTAAATTCATCTGATAATTCTGCTACAGAAGTCCATTTTTTGCCTGTTGGCGTTGGATCATCACCTATAAAATAAGGCTTGTTTTCTGAAGGAGCATTTCTTGCTACTATTACATCAAAATTACAAGAAGTAGTGTTTCCGGCTGCATCAGTTACAACAAAAGTATTTGTAGTTGTTCCTATAGGAAATGATTCTCCCGACGCTAAACCAGTGGTTTGCTTTGTTACAGCACCAGCAATATTATCTGTTCCTTCTGGAGTAGTATAAGTTACTATGGCATCATTAGCTGTAGCCTCTATATTTACATTAATAGGGTCTAAACATGTTATAGAAGGAGCTATAGCATCTTTTTGCTCTTCTTCTTTTTCATCGTTACTGCAAGAGATAATAGATGTAAATAAACAAGCTAGTAAAATTTGGAAAAAATTGTTTTTTAGCATTAGAAATATTTTTTTATTGAGGTGTAAAGTTATGCGACTATATAAAAATGGTTTTCTTTATATGATCTAAATAAGGTAATAAATGTTCCGTTTTCTAAAAAAAAACTTTTTTATACCTTAGGAGCATGATAGATGAAAAGCTTTTAGCTTATTTAGAAGAAATGATAACTCCAGAACGTGTAGAACGTTTTAAAGTAATATTAGAGGAGCGAACAAAGTATATTACAGTTGCTATTGAAGATGTTTTTCAAAGACACAATATGAGTGCTGTAATACGTAGTTGCGAAGTTTTTGGAATACAAGATGCCCATGTTATAGAAAAAAGAAATGCTAAATGTTTAGATGAAGAAATTTCTATGGGTGCGCAAAATTGGGTAGATGTATATGAATACAAGGATACTATAAATTGCATAGAGAGTTTGCGTAAAAATGGATATAAAATTATTGCTACTACACCGCATAATGATTCTTGTTATTTGGATGATTTTAAGTTAGATAGTAAAATAGCTCTTTTTTTTGGGACTGAAAGAGATGGATTAAGTGACGAGGTTTTAGAAAATGCCGATGGCTATTTAAAAGTACCAATGGTAGGTTTTACAGAAAGTTTAAACATTTCAGTTTCTGCAGCAATAATTTTACAAAGTTTAACTAACAAACTTAAGAGGAGTAATTTAAATTGGCAGTTAACTGATGAAGAGAAACAAGAAAAACAATTAGATTGGACAAAGAAGTCTATAAAAAGCATTGATGCTATATTAGACAGATATTCTAAAAAAAGCTAAGTTTTTCTTAAATTTAAGAGAAATAACTAAACTTAAAGTATTATGACAGCTATTTTTTACATTCTAGGAGGTATTATACTACTATTAGTAGTTTTAGGACTTATTGCGCCAAAAAACTATAATGTTTTTAGAGCTATAGAAATAAATAAATCAAAAACAAAGGTTTTTGAACACCTTAAATATTTAAAGAAGCAGCAAGAATGGTCTCCTTGGGCAAAAAAAGACCCCAATATGGAGAAAAAAATTACTGGAACTGATGGGGAAGTTGGAGCTGTAAGTTATTGGAATGGTAATAAAGAAGTAGGGGAAGGCGAGCAGGAAATCACAAAAATTATAGATGGGGAGAGAATAGAAGGTGAACTTCGTTTTTACAAACCATGGAAGTCTACTTCAAATTGCTATTTTGTTGTTACTGAAGCTGGTGAAGAAAATACAAAAGTTACATGGGGATTTTCTGGCAAAAATAAATTTCCTGTGAGTATAATGATGCTTTTTATGAATATGGATAAAGCAGTTGGTAAAGATTTTGAAGAAGGTTTGGCTGCTTTAAAAGAGCAATTAGAAGCCTAATAGATTCTAAATTATTCTTGTTTAGGAGTGCTCAGGGCATTTGTCGCAAGTGCACTTTCCTTTTTCGCATTTACATTTTCCTTCATGAGATGCACACGTACAATCCTCAGAATGTGCTAGTGTTTTTAAATCCATTTTACAAACAGAGCAGCTACCTTTTTCGGTATATGTTTTACCATTTTCACAATCCATAGGACACTGGTACAAAACGATAGCGGTATCTTGTTTGGTTTTTTCTTTACAGGAAAAAACTAAGGTACAAAGTAATATAAGTGAAAAAACTTTAGCCATACTATAGAAGAATAATGGTTATATACAATGCAATTTAAGATTTTATTTTAAATGCAAAGACCTTTAAGTTGGTAAAGGTTTTTACCTTTTTTTGCCTCTGTTTAGAACTTTAAAATCTTCATAGCAGCCACTAATGGCATCTAATATTTGTAAATCATTGGCTGTTGTGATAAAGGATTTAGAGTAGTTACAGTTATTTAGAATATCTTCAATATCCATTTTTTCTATTTGTAGAAGTTCTATTAAGGTTTCTCTATCAAATTTGGAAGCAAGGAGATTTCTTATTTGGTCATCTTCTTTAATTTTGCGAAGCTTTTTCATTTGGTTTGGTTTTTTTCCAAACAAATTACGAAGCAAATCTGCGGGGTTTAATATAGCTCCTAATACTTTTGTTACAGCACTTGGATTTTTATTGCCAGCTTCATAACCAACAGAAAGGCCAGATATGCTATATTGGTATGCATTGTTTATAGGAAGGTTTTTAACATCAATCTCTAAGTATCCAGTAAGTTGGTAGGGTCTTACTATTACTTCTTCTAAAGCATATGCAAGTTCCGTTAAAGATATTTTGGTATCCTTGAACTTAAACATATCATTGGTAATTCTAATTTTTTGCGATTTAAAACCTAGAAAGGAAAAGTATAAAGTATCGTTTACTGCAGCAGTTAATGTAAATTCCCCTTTCTCATTAGTAATGGTTCCTTTTACTTGATTAAGGTTTACAATATGCACGCTTTCCATAGGAGCGTCTGTTTGCGCATTAATAACTATTGCACTTATTTCTGTGTCTTCGTTGGTTTCTGAATTTTCTTGACTAAAAACAACACTGCTTATAAGGCAAAGTATAACGAGTAATTTTTTTCCCATAATTCTAATATACATCAATAAAAATGCAAACAAAACAAAAAAATACGCCGAAGCGTATTTTTTAATATAGGTTTAACTAAAAGAAGTCTGTATTTCTTTTTTTGCTTCTACGTTTTCCGGAGAAAGTTCCTCCGCCGCCTTGCGAAGAATTTCCGTCTCTTCTTCGGCCTCTTCCACCATCTCTTCCGCGGTCTCTATCTCTACCACGACCTCCGTCGCTTCCGTTTCTTCTTCCGCCGCCTCTTCTTCCGCCACCGCCAGGGTTTTTAGAAACTTCAACATTTACAAAACGACCATCTACCTTAAATTCAGTAAATGTGGATAAAATTTGTTCCGTAACAGCAGCATCGGTATTAAAGAAAGAAAAACTTTCTTTACAATCTACTTTAAATACATCTTCTTTTCCAAGTTGTACTGTATCACGAATAAAATCTTTTAAAGACATCCAATCGTAACCATCTTTTTCTCCAACATTAATAAAGTAACGTACTGAGCCACTTGTAGGAACCTCTCCGTCTCTTTCTCTTCTGTCGTTTCGGTCTCTTCTATCTCCGCCAGAATTTAAATCCTTGGCTTTGTTGTAGTAGTTAAAGAATCTTGTAAATTCTGCAGAAACAATTTTCTTAATAAGTTCTTCGCGATCTACATCTGCTAAAATTTCATTAATAGCAGGTAAATGGCTTTCTATTTCTTCATTAATCTCTGTGTCTTTTATCTTATTTGCTAAGTGCTGTAATTGTATTTCGCAAATATCTTTTCCAGTAGGAACCGTTTTAAGTAAAAACTTTTGATTTATTTTATTTTCAATTGCTCTTATCTTTCGAGTTTCGCTTCTGGTTACTAAAACCATAGAAATTCCAGATTTACCAGCTCTACCAGTACGGCCACTACGGTGTGTATAGGTTTCTATCTCATCTGGTAATTGAAAGTTAATTACATGTGTAATATCATCTACATCAATACCACGAGCAGCAACATCTGTAGCAACTAGCATTTGAATTTGCTTTTTACGAAAAGAGTTCATAACCAAATCTCTCTGGTTTTGACTTAAATCTCCATGTAATGCTCCTGCATTATAACCGTCTTCAATTAGCATTTCTGCAACACGTTGGGTATCTCTTTTTGTTCTACAAAAAACAACAGAAAATATTCCAGGATTTGTATCTGCTAGTCTTTTTAAGGCAGGGTAGCGGTCTCTGCCACTTACTTGGTAGTACTCATGTTGTACTGTAGATGCGCCAGAATTTTTAGCACCAACCGTAATCTCTTTTGGAGAGTGCATAAATTTCTTAGCAATTGTAGATACTTCTCTAGGCATAGTAGCAGAAAATAACCATGTAGATTTTTCGTCTGGTGTATCCGAAAGAATATCTTTAATATCTTCAAAGAATCCCATGTTAAGCATTTCATCTGCTTCATCTAAAACACAGTAATCTATTTTTGTAATATTTACTAAGCCACGGCTAATCATATCTTTCATACGACCAGGAGTTGCTACAATAATCTGTGCACCTCTTTTAATTTGTCTGGCTTGGTCTGTAATACTTGCACCACCATAAATGGCAACAACGTTTACATTTTTCTCGTATTTAGAATATAATTTTAATTCGTTTGTAATTTGCAAACAAAGCTCTCTGGTAGGAGAAAGGATTAATCCTTGTGTAGTTCTACTATCACTATCAATTTTTTGTATTAGTGGAAAACCAAAAGCAGCAGTTTTACCAGTACCTGTTTGCGCAAGAGCAACCAAATCGGTTTCACTTTCTAATAAAATTGGAATTGCTTTTTCTTGTACTTCGGAAGGTTTCTCAAAACCTAAATCTGTAACAGCGTCTATTAAGGACTGATCCAGTCCTAAATCTGTAAATTTTGTCATAATGTTTAAAATGTTAATCGCAAATATGAATGTTGCATAGAGCGATTAACTTGTAACCCATTTAGACTCAGCGCAACACATGCTATACCAGCGGCGTTTAATAAAGGCGCAAAGGTACTCTATTTAATTAGAATAGGAAAATGTGTTCCTATATTTAGATATGGTGTTGTAAAATGCCTGTTAACAGTGTATTACAGTTGTTTAAAAGTTTGTTTAGGTGTTAGGTTTGTCTTGTTGTTAACTTTTTTCTACAGTTTAGAAAGGCTTTGTGTGCAAATATTTTATTAATTGGTTTATGGCTTTGCCTCTGTGGCTTATTTCATTTTTAGTGTCTAATGGTAGTTGTGCAAAAGTTTCATTATATCCGTTTGGCTTAAAAATAGGATCATAGCCAAAACCTTTTTCTCCGTGTTTTTCTTTTGTAATTTCTCCTTCTGCAATACCACTAAAAAAAGTTTGTGTATCGTTTAAATTTAATGCAATTACGGTTTTAAAATGTGCTGTTCTATCTGTTTTATTACTAAGTTTTTGTAATAATAGGTTCATGTTATCTTCAGATGATTTTTGCGCTCCTGCATATCTTGCAGAATATACACCAGGCTCCCCATTTAATGCAGTAACTAATAGCCCAGTATCGTCTGCAAAACAAGGTAAGTTGTATGTGTTTGAAATATAATCTGCTTTAATTTTAGCGTTTCCCTCTAAGGTGTTTGCTGTTTCCTCAATATCTTCGGTACAATTAATATCCTTTAAGGAAAGTAGTGTAATAGTCCTTGGAACTAGTAATTGTACTTCTTTTAACTTATTATGGTTGTTTGTTGCAAATACAATTTTCATTTATCTCTTTTTAGTATAGGTTGCTTTCTTCTATGCAAATCAAAAATAGTAATTTTATAAGATGAAATTAAAATTACCTCCTGCAGTTGTATTAGTACTATTTGCTTTACTAATGTTCTTTTGTGCAAAAGTTTTACCTTTTGGATATTTTAATTTTTTAAGACAAACGTATCTAATTTATTTTTTGCTAGGGTTATCTTTATGCATTGGTTTTATAGCTATAATTCAATTTTATAAAGAAAAAACAACTGTAAATCCTATGAAACCGGATAAAGTTTCTAATTTGGTAACTAATGGATTATATAAATACACTAGAAACCCTATGTATTTAGCAATGCTTCTTTTGTTGGTTGGTTTTGGATTATGGCTTGGTAATGCATTTAATTCTTTAATAATAGCTGGGTTTATACATTATATGAATAAATTTCAAATTTTTCCAGAGGAAGAAATTCTGCAAAACCGTTTTGGGAAAGCGTACAAAGTATATTGTGCAAAGGTTAGAAGATGGTTTTGAAAAAGCTTATAACAATAAATATTAGTTATTTTGCTTATATTTTTATATATTAGCGTTTTAACTTATATGTTATGATTGCAGTTATTACAGGAGATATTGTTAATTCAGAGAATTATAACGCTTCGGATTGGATGCCTATTTTAAAAAACTATTTAGAATCTTTGGGAACCTCCCCTTTAGATTGGGAAGTATATAGGGGAGATGAATTTCAAGTTAAACTTCCTGTAGATAAGGCTTTAAAAGTTGCGATACATTTAAAAGCGCAAATTAAAAAAGTAAAGAATTTAGATGTTAGAATGGCAATAGGTATAGGTTCTGAAACTTATGTTGGGAGTAGCGTGAGCGAATCTAATGGAACGGCGTATAAGCGTTCTGGAAGAATGTTTAATACATTAAAAGCTTCTAAATTAAATTTAGAAATTGCAACTGGAAACAAACGTCATGATAAGACATTAAATTTGATATTAAAATTAGGTTTAGATTTTATGGACGACTGGAGTGTTGTTTCTGCGGAAATTGTAACAATAGTACTTAGTAATCCAAATGTATCACAAAAGGAAATTGCTAAACAGCTAGGAATAAAACAGTCTGCAGTGAGTCAGCGATACAAAAGAGCAAGATTGGATCTAGTCTTAAATATGTTAGATTTTTATCAAGAATTGAGTAAAGAAATAAAAGAATGATATTTTTTATAAAACTGTTTTTAGCACATTTAATTGGAGATTTTATTATACAACCTACTAAATGGGTAATACATAAAGAAGCAAATAAAGCAGGGTCTACATATTTATACTTGCATGTTTTTTTACATTTTTTGATTACCATGATAGTTTTATGGGATTTTTCTATGTGGAAAATAGCCCTAATAATTATGGGTTCTCATTATATTATAGATGTAGTAAAACTTTATATTACACCGTTTTTTAAAAATAAAGGCATTCCATTTTTTATAGACCAGTTATTACATATTTTAGTATTGTATTGCTGTGCATTTTATGGAAATTTATATGAGAATACCATCGCTGTTTTTGAGAATTTAGATTGGGCTTTAGTGACAGCAGTAGTTTTTGTTACTTTCCCATCAGCAATACTAATGGGAAAACTTTTAGAGGCAATGTCTAATCAAATACCAACAGATCATAAATCACTTCCAAATGCTGGTAAATATATAGGAATTTTAGAGCGTTTATTTGTTTTAATATTTATAGTTTTAGGTAGGTGGGAAGTAATAGGGTTGTTAATTGCGGCAAAATCTGTTTTTCGTTTTAATGATTTAAAAGAAAGCAATAATAGAAAACTAACAGAGTATATTTTAATAGGAACATTGGTTAGTTTTGGTCTTGCAATTTTAACAGGTATAGCCTATACTAGTATTAGTTTGTAAAATGATTTTGTGAATAGAATTTTAATCTTCTGTGTAGATTTTATTTTATTACTATTTGTCTGTTTTCATGTGTAAATAACATCAAATTGTAATCATTTTGTTTTATTTGCCTTTTCGGCTATTATCAGATAGAAATAAGTTTTATTTTTACAGCTTAATTTTTTTTAAAAAAAATCAATTACTGTGGGAAGGAAATACGTTTTCGATTTTGATAGTACCTTAACAAGAGTAGAAGCATTAGACGTTCTGGCAGAAATGACATTAGAGGGGCGCTCTAATCGCGAAGAAATTATTGAGGAAATACAGAAAATAACTAATTTAGGGATAGACGGTGATATATCTTTCACCGAGTCTTTAGAGCGTAGAATTAAACTTTTAAATGCGCATAAAGATGATTTAGAGCCTTTGGTAACAGAATTAAGGCAAAAAATATCCAAATCCATAGAGTCCAATAAAGAGTTTTTTGAAAAATTCTCGGATGATATTTATGTGATTTCCTGTGGATTTAAAGAGTTTATAGATCCTATTGTAAAAGAATATAATATTCCTGCTTCTAGGGTATATGCAAATACTTTTAAGTTTGATACAGATGGAAAAATAATTGGTTTTGATGATCAAAATGTATTATCACAACACAACGGAAAAATAGAATGCCTAAAGAATATGAACTTGGAAGGAGAGGTCCAAGTTATTGGAGATGGCTATAGTGATTATGTAATGCGCGAAGCTGGTATAGCAGATAAGTTTTTTGCTTATACAGAAAATGTGCATAGAGAAAAAGCAGCAAACAAAGCTGATTATATTACACCAAACCTAGATGAATTTTTATTTGTGAACGATTTGCCAAGAAATATATCTTACCCAAAGAACAGAATTAAAATAGTATTATTAGAAAACATACATCAAGATGCTTACGAGCTACTATCTAATGAGGGGTTTTCTGTAGAATTAATAAAACACAGTCTTCCAGAAGAAGAACTCATAGAAAAAATAAAAGGAGTTCATGTTTTAGGAATACGTTCTAAAACACAGGTAACAAAAAAAGTTTTAGCAGCGGCAGATAAACTATTAGTAGTTGGTGCATTTTGTATAGGAACCACACAAATAGATTTAGAAGAGTGTAAGAGTAAAGGAGTAGTTGTTTTTAATGCACCTTATAGTAATACACGTTCTGTGGTAGAGTTGGCAATAGGGCAAATAATAATGCTTATGCGTTCTGTTTTTCAACGTAGTTCAGAAATACACTCAGGACAATGGAATAAGACAGCAGCAAACTCTAGAGAAGTTAGAGGTAAAAACCTTGGTATTGTTGGTTATGGTAATATAGGTAAGCAATTATCTGTCTTAGCAGAAGCTATAGGTATGCGTGTGTATTATTATGATGTAGATGATAAGTTGGCTTTAGGTAATGCAGTAAAATGTAATACTTTAGAAGATTTACTTTCTGTTTCAGATGTAGTTACGCTGCATATAGATGATAATAAAGCCAACAAAAACTTCATAGGAGAAAGAGAAATAAACCAGATGAAGAAGGGGGCTATGTTAGTAAACCTTTCTAGAGGTTTTGTAGTAGATATAGAAGCATTGGTAGCTGCTCTTAAAAGCGGACAAGTAGGAGGGGCAGCAGTAGATGTTTATCCAGAAGAACCAAGAAGTAATGGGGATTTCATGACAGGTTTGCAAGGACTTCCAAATGTAATTTTAACACCACACGTTGGTGGTAGTACAGAAGAAGCACAAAGAGATATTGCGGATTTTGTACCTAATAAAATTATGGATTACATAAACTCTGGAAATACTGTAGACGCAGTTAACTTTCCTAATATAAGACTTCCAAAACAAAATAAAGCACATAGATTTTTGCATATACATAAAAATTTACCAGGCATAATGGCAAAAATAAATGAAGTTTTAGCTAAGTATGAGATGAATATTTCTTCTCAATATCTTTCTACGGATAATGAAGTTGGATACGTAATTTCAGATTTAGATAAGGAGTATGATAAAGAGGTTTTAAAGGCTTTAAAAGAAGTAGATAATACAATTAAATTTAGAGTACTGTATTAGTAGGCTATAAAATCTTGTAAATAAATTTAAAATCTAGGTTATGTAAATGGCCTAGATTTTTTTTGTTTATTAATCACTAAAATGCATCTACACCCTGTAAAAAGTTATTTACACAACATTTAATTGCGCGCGGTCTTTTATCGTTATAAATTGTGAGAAAAATCTTATGTATTATAATGAAGATAATCCCGGAAATAGTAAAAAGTTTTTTTAAAAAGAACTTTAGAAAAGGTTTTAATGCATATTACCTTTTGGTACTTACTATTATATTACTTACTATAGGTACGCAATCTATTGTGCAATATTCATTGGCAAAACAAAGTTCCGATGCTGTGGTGATAAACATTGCAGGTAGGCAGCGTATGCTTTCTCAAAAAGTGGTAAAAGAATTTTACAATTGCAGGTATGGAGAAAAATGCGAGTACGGGGAATTAAAATCTGCACTTGCTTCTTTGAGAAGGGTAGATAGAGACTTGCAAGAAGGAAATGAAAAAATTGGAATATTTCCTTTAAAAAATGAAGACATTAGAATGAATTTTGCAATGTTGCGTCCTTATTTTAATGGGATTTTAAACGCCTTAGACAATGTACAAAATTTAGAAGATGTTTCTGTGAGTGATTTAAAATATAACGAAAAACAGTTTGTTATTTTAATGGATAAAATTGTTTGGCAATTTCAAAAGGAGTCGGAAAAAGATATAAGTAATATGATGATTTTAGAAAAGTACTTGGCAATACTTTCTGTACTAATTGTTTTAATAGAAATTATATTTATTGTAAATCCTATAATTAATAGAATAGTAAAACAGAACAAAAAGCTAGAAGAAATTGCTTGGCATCAATCGCATGCATTCTCTAACCATGTAAAAAATATTAAAGACCATCAATATGTACTTAAAGTGGAGAAAAACCCAGAAAGACAAAAAGAGATTATAAAATTTGTGGTGGAAGAATTAGATGGGGTAGAACAAGTGTCAGAGTTTATGGTAAAAGCTCTAAAAAAAGCTTAAAAATTATCTGTGATGATAGGGTTCATTTTTTAAAATAGTATACCCTCTATATAATTGTTCCACTATAAATAAACGTACCATTTGGTGCGAAAATGTCATTTTAGATAAACTAATTTTCCCTTGTGCTTTTTGGTAAACATTTTCACTAAATCCGTAAGGACCTCCAATTACAAATACCAATTGTTTATTGCCAGCATTCATCTTTTTTTGTAGATAATTAGAGAAATCTACAGAAGAAAATTGCTTTCCATTTTCATCTAGCAATACTAAAACATCGGTGGGAATTATTTTTTTTAAAATAAGTTCCCCTTCTTTTTCTTTTTGCTGCTTTTCGGATAAGTTCTTTACATTTTTTATATCGGGGATAATATCTAAAGAGAACTTTATGTAATGTTGTAAGCGGTTGGTGTAAATATTTATTAATTCTTGTAGTTGTTTGCTATCCGTTTTTCCAATAGCTATTAATTTTATAGTCATGCTTCAAAGTTAAATTATTTTGGCAATATCTTTGCGTTAAGGAACTTGCTATAAAAAAATAATACCTTCTAATTATTTCAGAGTAAACATCTAATAATAAAACACAAAGCGGGGATTAAATAGAGTATGTTTTTAGTATTTTAGCATAAAGCAATATAAAATTAATGATTTCAGAAGTACAATTTAATATAGAGATAGACGGAATAATAAAAAATGCTATTAGAGAAGATGTAGGAGATGGGGATCATAGTTCTCTAGCGTGTATTCCAGAAACAGCAACTGGTAAAGCAAAGCTTTTAGTAAAAGATGAAGGTATAATTGCTGGCGTAGCATTTGCAAAGCAAGTTTTTAATTATGTAGATTCTAGCTTAAAAATAGAAACGCTTCTTGAAGATGGCGCTACTGTAAAATACGGAGATATTGTTTTTTATGTAGAAGGTAGCTCGCAAAGTATATTAAAGGCAGAAAGATTGGTATTAAATGCGATGCAACGTATGAGTGCTATTGCAACTAAAACAAATTTCTTTGTAAAATTATTAGAAGGTACAGGTACTAAGATTTTAGATACTAGAAAAACTACCCCAGGAATAAGAGCACTAGAAAAATGGGCGGTTAAAATAGGAGGAGGAGAAAACCATAGGTTTGCTTTGTATGATATGATTATGCTAAAAGATAATCATATAGATTTTTGTGGGGGTCTTACGCAAGCTATTAAAAAAACAAAACAATATTTAAAGGATAATAATAAAGATTTAAAAATCATTGTAGAGGCAAGAGATCTGAATGAGATTAAAGAAATATTAAAAACAGAAGGAGTATATCGTATTCTTATAGATAACTTTAACTATGAAGATACACGTACTGCTGTAAAATTAATTGGAGATACTTGTTTAACAGAATCCTCTGGGGGTATAAATGAGGAAACTATAAGACAATATGCAGAATGTGGTGTAAATTATATTTCCTCGGGTGCATTAACACATTCGGTTTATAATATGGATTTGAGTCTTAAAGCAGTGTAAATGTCAAAAGAAATAGAGGAAAAACTTCATAAAATACCTGTTGTAAATACAGTGGTTTCTCTATTAAAAAAAATAAAATTACCTGGATTTAGAGGACTTTCTAGTTATGATTTAATAGAAATGTATGTAGTAGGTGTGGGGAAAGGCGCATTGTCTACAAGAGCTAGTTCTATTGCTTTTAGCTTATTTATGGCTTTATTTCCATTATTAATTTTCCTATTAACCCTTGTGCCTTGGATCATACCATACGCAAGCGTAGGTAATGAAAATTTTGATGCACAATTTTTAATGTTTTTAGAATCCTTTTTACCATCTGCTACGAGTGATTATTTTGGAGACATTTACCAACAAATAAAAGACCAGAAACAAGGAGGTATTCGTTCTTCGGCATTTTTAATATCTATATTTTTAATGGCAAATGGTGTAAATGCTATTTTTGGAGGTTTTGAAAATTCATATCATATAAGTTTAACGCGTAATTTTTTTAGGCAATATGCATATGCGCTACTGGTGGGGTTGCTTTTGTCTTTGTTACTTATAATAGGGGCTGTTGCATATGTTTATTTTGAGTTTTATATAATTGATTATTTAAGTGAGTGGGCGGCAAAGACACGTGGGTATGATGTAACAGATAATGATATAGTAGGAGCGCAAATAGGAAAAGTATTGTTCTTTATTATATTATCTTATTTTACCACTGCAATTTTATATTATTTTGGAACTGCAGAAGGTAAGAAAGCAAGATTTTTTTCCTTGGGAGCTTTAATGACTACCTTGCTCTTTATGGTAACATCTTATTTATTTGGTGTTTATGTAGAAAAATTTGCAAGATATAATGAGTTGTATGGCGCCTTAGGGGGATTGTTAATTTTAATGGTGTATATCTGGTTAAATTCTAATATATTGCTACTTGGGTTTGAGCTAAACGCTTCTTTAAATTCCCTGAGAAAAATATCTAATAAAAATGATGAAGTTTAGTAAAGAGGTAGTAATTATATTATTTTTATTAGTAGTTAATTTAGGTCAGTCTCAGAGTATTTTTGGAAAGTGGAAAACAATAGATGATAGAACTGGCTTACCAAAAGGAGTTATAGAGATTTATAAAAAAGATGGCCTTATGTATGGTCGTTTAATAAAAGTCTTAGAGCCAGGAAAGGAAAATATGCTTTGTGGTAAATGCGAAGGAGATTTAAAAGATAAGCCAGTTTTGGGAATGACTATTATTGATGCTGCCAAAGAAAATGAAGATGGAGAATGGAAAGGGAAAACACTTTTTGACCCAGAGCAAGCAATGACTTTTCGCTGTAAAATTTGGTTAAACCCTGATAATGAAAATGAATTAAAAGTAAGAGGTTATTTGGCTTTTATATACAGAACCCAAACTTGGGTGCGTGTAGAAGAATAATAAATGAGTTATTTTATTGATGTAATATTACCTATACCTTTAGAAAGGCTATTTACTTATAGTGTCTCTGCAGAAGAAGCTCAGATATTACAAGCGGGTATGCGTGTGGCAGTACCTTTTGGAAAATCTAAAATATACACAGCTTTAGTACATAATATACATACTACAGCACCTACAGTATATGAGGCTAAAGAAATACACCAAATTTTAGAAGATGAACCTTTAGTTAATGCTTTTCAGATTAAACATTGGGAGTGGTTGGCAGATTATTACATGTGTACCATTGGGGAGGTTTTTAGGAGTGCTGTTCCAAGTGCTTTTTTATTAGAAAGTGAAACCCTTATTTTAAAAAATGAAAATACAGATGTTAAGGATTCGGATTTAAAGGATGATGAATTTTTAGTGTTTGAAGCCTTAGAACATCAACCCATATTAAAAGTACATGAGGTAGCTGCAATTGTGGAACGTAAAAATATACTTCCAATATTAAATAGATTGTTAGCAAAAAAAGTTATTCTTTTAAAAGAAGAAATATATGCGCAATACAAACCAAAACTAGTTTCTTATGTAGCTTTAGGGGAAGCATATACTACAGAAGAAGCATTAATAAAATTATTAGAATCCTTAACAAGGGCGCCAAAACAAAGCCAGGTAGTATTATCTTTATTTCAATTACAAGCATCTACAAAGAAACCTATAAAAGTTTCTGATTTAGTAGAGCGTAGCGGAAGTTCTAATGCTATAATAAAATCGTTAGTTAAAAAGGGAATACTAAAAGATTATAAAATTCAGACCGATAGAGTTTCCTTTAATTCCGATACGGAGCAATCTACCTTAAAAGAATTAAATGAATTTCAAAATACTGCAATAGAAAGTATAGCAGCATCTTTTGCTCAAGAGAAAGTTGCTTTGTTAAAAGGAGTTACTTCTTCTGGTAAAACGGAGGTTTATGTAAAACTTATTCAAAAATGTATAGAAGAGGGAAAGCAAGCCTTGTATCTTCTTCCAGAAATAGCCCTTACTACGCAGTTAATTGGCAGACTTCAAAATTACTTTGGGGGGCAGGTTTCTGTTTATCATTCTAAATATAGTATTCATGAACGAGTAGAGGTTTGGAATAATGTATTAACCCAAAAATCTAAAGCACAAGTAGTAATAGGGGCAAGGTCTTCTTTGTTTTTGCCATTTAGTAATTTGGGTTTAGTAGTTATAGATGAAGAACATGAAAGCTCTTTTAAACAATTTGACCCAGCACCAAGATACCATGCAAGAGATGCTGCAATAGTATTAGGGAAATTACATAAAGCAAATATTCTTCTAGGTTCTGCAACTCCAAGTGTAGAAAGTTATTTTAATGCTTTAAATGGTAAATATGGATATGCAGAAATAAATAAGCGTTTTGGAAATGTATTAATGCCAGAAATTGAACTGGTAGATATAAAAGAGGAAAGCCGAAAACGAAAAATGAAAGGTCATTTTTCGGAACGTTTATTAGAAAAGATCGCAGAGACATTAGATTTAGGAGAACAAGTTATTCTTTTTCAAAATAGAAGAGGATATGCACCTATAATGGAATGTGCTACTTGTGGTCATAGTCCGCAGTGTCCTAATTGCGATGTTAGTTTAACCTATCATCAGCATAGAAAACAATTGCGTTGTCATTACTGTAGTTATTATATTCCGCTGCAAGAGAGTTGCCAAGCCTGCGGTAGTGCTAAGTTAGATACAAAAGGTTTTGGAACAGAGCAAGTAGAAAAAGAATTACGAGAACTTTTTCCAGAAACTAAGGTTGGTAGGATGGATTTAGATACCACTAGAGGTAAATATGGTTATGAAAAAATAATTACAGCTTTTGAGCAACAAGAGATAGATATTTTAGTAGGTACCCAAATGCTAACCAAAGGATTAGATTTTAGAAATGTAAGCCTAGTTGGGATTATGAATGCAGATTCGTTACTAAATTTTCCAGATTATAGAGCACATGAAAGAACGTTTCAATTATTAACACAAGTTGCAGGTAGGGCGGGGAGAACAAAAAAAAGAGGAGAGGTGTTAATACAGACGTATAATCCATATCATCAAATACTAAAACAGGTTTCTGTGCATGATTATGAAGGAATGTATAAAGAACAATTATATGAGCGTAGGCAATTTAAATACCCTCCTATAAATAGAATTCTAAAAGTAACATTTAAACACAAAGACTATAATAAGTTAAATGAAGCTGCAGAATGGTTTGGTAAAGGGTTAAGAAATGTATTTGGAGAGAATGTGTTAGGCCCAGAATATCCGCCTGTGGCAAGAATCCGTAATCAGTATATAAAACATATAACGGTAAAGATTAATAAAGAGGCGCATTTAGGTAAAACAAAAAATAGCATTAAAAGAATTGAAAAATCTTTTAATGCTATTGCACACTTTAGAAGTGTAAGAGTAATCTACAATGTAGATCACATATAAGTTAAACGTTACTAAGGGCTTCTGCTAGTTCTGTTTTCTTGTTTCTACTTAATGGTATAGATCTACCGCTAACTTCAACATTTTTGCTATTGAACTTTTCAACTTTTTCTAAATTCACAATGTAGGATTTGTGAATTCTAAGAAATTTTTCTTCCGGCAATTGCTTTTCAAAAGATTTCATTGTTGATAAGATTACGATATTTGCCTCATCTGTAACTAATTTTATGTAGTCACCAAGAGCTTCAATCCACTTAATATCATTAAGTATAACTTTTCTCTTTTTAAGATTACTTTTAACAAAAATATGCTCTTCATCTTCATGAACTTTGTTAGCTTGTTCAAACTTTGCTACGGCTCTTTTAACAGAAGCATCAAAACGAGCCATAGTAATTGGCTTGTGTAAATAATCTGTTACATCGTAGTCAAATGCTTTTAAAGCATAATCTGGTTTTCCGGTAATTAATATTACCTGAGGACTGTTTTCTAGGGACTCGAGTAGGTCGAACCCAGTAATAATTGGCATCTCAACATCAAGAAAAATTAAGTCTATCTCGTTGTTCTTAATACCATTTTTAGCCTCAATTGCGTTGCTGTATTCGGCTACTAATGCTAGGTTGGGATGGTTGTTTACCAATTTGGCAACTGCCATCCTCTGCATAGAGGAGTCGTCTACAATAATACTTCTTAATTTCATAAAACGGCTGATTTGTGGGGTTAAATCATCGACAAAGAACAGAAAAAACAAGATGAATTGCAACAAAAGATGTAAACAATGCATTGTTTATTGTGTAATTAGCAATGATCATATATTAAAGATTTGGTTAATTTAAATTTTAAAGCTTCCTAGTTATAACGATGAATTTTCCGTTTTCGTGTAATAAAACGTAAATAATATTATTTTATGTGATATGTAAAATAATATTCCTATTTTTGCAGACCTTAAAAAATAAAGTATTATGAATCATTACGAAACTGTTTTCATTTTGAATCCCGTTCTATCTGATACGCAGATAGAGGAAACAGTTAAGAAATTTGAAGATTTCTTAATTAAGAATGGTGCCAAAATGGTAGCCAAAGAAAATTGGGGGCTAAAGAAATTAGCTTACCCTATTCAACACAAAAAGAGTGGTTTTTATCACTTGTTTGAATTTTCAGGAGAAGGAGATATTGTAACTCCTTACGAGCAAGAATTTAGACGTGACGAGCGTGTTATGCGTTTCTTAACGGTTAAGTTAGACAAACATGCAATTGCATGGGCAGAAAAAAGAAGAACAAGAAACAAAACTACTAAAGCGTAAGGACTATGGCATCTATAGAACAACAGGCAAAAGGAAAAAAAGATGGAGAAATTAGATATTTAACTCCACTTAATATTGAAACCAATACACGTAAAAAGTATTGTCGTTTTAAGAAATCAGGTATCAAATATATAGATTATAAAGATGCAGATTTCTTAATGAAATTAGTAAACGAGCAAGGTAAATTACTTCCAAGAAGACTTACAGGTACTTCTTTAAAGTATCAAAGAAAAGTGGCGCAGGCTGTTAAAAGAGCACGTCATATAGCATTAATGCCTTACGTTGGTGATTTATTAAAATAATAAAGAAAAAGAACCATGGAACTAATATTAAAGGAAGACGTACAAAACTTAGGTTTTAAAGACGACGTAGTTAACGTTAAGAACGGATATGGAAGAAATTTTCTTATCCCTCAAGGTTTAGCTGCTCTAGCTACAACTTCAGCTAAAAAAGTTTTAGCAGAAAATTTAAAGCAAAGAGCACATAAAGAAAAGAAAATTGTGGAAGCAGCAAATAAAACTGCAGAAACTCTTAAAGGACTAGAATTAAAAATTGCTGCTAAAACTGGAGCAGGAGACAAATTATTTGGATCTGTTACTACTATAGATTTAGCTGCAGCTTTAGAAAAAGAAGGTCAATCAATAGAGAAAAAATACATTAGTATTAATGGAGGTTCTGTAAAAAGAACTGGACCATACAATGCTCAGATTAGATTACATAGAGAGGTAATTGTAGAATTTCCTTTTGAAGTTGTTGCTGAGAATAAATAAAGTTAACAAAACGTTAATAATTTTAAGAGCTATGCGTGCATAGCTCTTTTTTTTGGGTTAAATTTGCGTGACTCAAAAAATATATTTTATGAAAAAACTGATGCTTTCAGCTTTATTGCTGGTATTTGCATTTACTTCTGTAATTGCGCAAGTTACTACTTCAAATATTAGAGGTAGTGTATTAGATAACGAAGGAGTACCTTTATTTGGTGCTAATATAGTTGCTGTTCATACACCTACAGGAACTAAATATGGTTCAATCAGTAATGAAGATGGTCGTTATAACTTACTTAACCTTAGAGTGGGAGGGCCTTATAGCTTAACAATATCATATGTTGGTTTTCAGGATTTTAAGCAAGAAAATATTTATTTAAGTTTAGGGAAAACTTTTAATGTAGATGCTAAATTATCTAATGCAGCAGAATCTTTAGATGAAGTTGTAGTAATATCTGATCGTGGTGGAACCTTTGGTAGTGATCGTACAGGGGCTGAAACGAGTGTTGGGCGTAGAGAATTAACACGTTTGCCTACTATTTCACGTTCTGCGCAAGATTTTACTAGATTAGAGCCTACAGCAAGTGGAAACTCTTTTGGGGGGCGTAATGATCAATACAATAATTTTTCTTTAGATGGAGCTATTTTTAATAACCCATTTGGGTTAGATTCACCAACGCCTGGAGGTCAGTCGGGAGCACAACCAATCTCTCTAGATGCTATTGAACAAATTCAAGTATCTACTGCGCCTTATGATGTTACACAATCTGGATTTACTGGAGCAACTGTAAATGCAGTAACAAAAAGTGGTACAAACGAATTCCATGGTACTGTGTATGGTTTTACACGAAGTGAGGCTTTAACTGGTGGGAAAATTAAAGGAGAAGATGTTACTAAGCCAGACCTTAACCAAAGTCAATATGGTGTTAGTATTGGTGGACCAATAGTAAAGGACAAATTATTTTTCTTTGCAAATTTTGAAAAAGATGAGAGAGATGATTTAGGTTCCAACGGTTGGGTTCCTAATACAGGATCAGGAGCTATTAATGAATCTAGAGTTTTAGAGAGCGATTTGTTAGCGGTTCAGTCAGGTTTAGCAGGAATTGGTTATGATACTGGGGCTTATGAAGGTTTTACATACGCGTCAGAATCCACAAAAGGTATTTTTAAGTTAGATTGGAATATTAACGATAAAAATAGATTGGCTCTTATTTATAATTTTTTAAATGCTTCCAAAGAACAACCTGCACATCCAACTGCAATAACAGCAAGAGAGCCTAGTTTTACAACGTTGCAATTTCAGAATACTGGATATCAAATAAACAATAAACTAAACTCTGTACAATTAGAGCTTAATTCAACATTGAGTGATGAAGTAACCAATAAGTTACAGGTTGGATACACGCATTTTGATGATTTTAGAAATCCTTTATCTGCTCCAGCTCCTTCAATTAATATTACAAAAGATGGTGTTAATTATATTATTGCAGGGCACGAGCCTTTTTCAATTCATAATAGGTTAGACCAGAAAGTTTTTCAGTTAACTAATAACATGAATATCTTTAAAGGGAATCATACCTATACTATAGGTTTTGCTTTTGAAAAATTTCAATTTGACAATTCTTTCAACTTAACTGCTTATGGTTTTGATTTGTTTGGAAGTGTTGATATTGCAGATTTTAATGCAAATGATTATGCTGGTGCATTAGCAGGTGCGCAAGCAACATTTAATGATAATAATAATTTTGAAGATGGTGAGCCAGGAAAATGGTCTTTAGCAGAAACTAATGTTGGTCAATTATCTTTTTATGTCCAAGACGAATGGAGTGCTACAGATGATTTTAAATTAACTTATGGTGTACGTTTTGATAAACCATTATACTTTGATACTAAAGATAAGATTACAGAGAATATAGATAGAAAAGGAACCTATCAACCAGATAATGTTTATTTTAATCCAAATACAGGAGAACCAACAACTATAGACTCTGAGCAATTACCAAGTAATGATTGGTTAATTTCACCAAGAGTTGGTTTTAATTGGGATGTAAAAGGAGATAATACGACACAATTGCGTGGTGGTACAGGAGTTTTTACAGGGAAATTGCCTTTTGTATGGATGGGTAACCAAGTTCAAGGAGTAGACTTTTTCTTCTACCAAGCTGTAGATCCAGATTTTAAATGGCCTCAAGTTTGGAGAACTAACATAGGAATGGATCAAGCTTTTGAAAATGGTTTGGTAGTTACGGCAGATGTAGCTTATACTAAAGATTTAAACGCTGCGCATGTACAAAACTGGGCTTATGCTAATCCTTCAGGAACTTTAAATGCTCCAGGGGATAATCGTCCAATATACCAAGCAAGTGATGTTTCTACTAATGCATTTGGAGGGCCAACAAGTGCGTATGTTTTTACAAATTCTGATAAAGGTAGAATCTGGAATGTATCTTTAAAAGCGCAGAAGAATTTTGATAATGGTTTGTATGCTAGTTTGGCATATAGCTATTTAAATGCTAAAGATATAAACTCTATAGAAGCTGAAATTACGGGAGATGCTTTTGATTTTAACCCCAATTTAGGAGATGCTAATGCAGATGTTTTAGCTTTTTCTAAGTACGGAGATACGCATCGTTTTATTGGTGTAGGTTCTAAGCAATTTGTATATGGTACTAATGATAAATGGGCAACTACCATTTCTACTTTCTTTGAGTATGCGCAAGGAGGAAGATTTAATTATACCTATGCGGGGAATATAAATAACGATAGTTCTTTTCAGAATAATGATTTATTATATATTCCAACAGCATCAGAAGTGCAACAAATGCAATTTTCTGGAGCAGGACAAGCAGAGGCTTTTGAGGCTTACATTCAGCAAGATAATTACTTAAATGATAATAGAGGTTCGTATTCTGAGCGTTACGGTGCTTTAGCTCCATGGAGAGGTAAGTGGGATATTAAAATTTTACAGGATTACAATTTTAATGTAGCTGGTAAAAAACACACCATTCAATTAAGTTTTGATGTGTTGAATTTTGGAAACTTATTAAATTCAAATTGGGGACTTATTCAGCAGCCAAATAACTTAAATCCTTTATCGGTATCTGTTGATGCTAACACAAATGTACCAACCTATACTTTTAATCCAGAGTTAACAGAAACTTTTGGTTACGATGCTAGTTTATTATCTAGATGGCAAGGACAATTTGGTGTTAGATACATTTTCTAAGCGCAAATAATTTAATTATATTTTATACTATAAAGGCCGTACTTATCGTACGGTCTTTTTATTTTTGCACTATCAAAAAAGGAATTACTTTGAAATATACAAGATTAACAAAAGAACAATTAGAAGAGCTACAGCCTGAGTTTGTAAACTTTTTAGCTACCCAATCTATAACAGGGGAAGAGTGGAAGAAAATAAAAGAGGATACACCAGAGGTTGCAGAAGATGAAGTAGATGTTTTTAGTGATTTAATTTGGGAGGGTGTTTTGTCTAAAGTTACCCACTTAGAAAATGTTTCTTCTAATCAAATGCATTTATTTTCTCTAGAAGAGAAAGAAATGAAATTAATATCTGTAAAGGTTAGAAACCCTAATATAGATTTAACAACCCAGGAAGGATTTTCTTGGTTTAAAAAGAATTGGCAATCCGATTTTGTAGACTATTTAACAGCTTCTAAAGCATATACAGAAGATAAAAATTTAGATAAGTTTGAAATCATAAAACAAGGAGCTGTAATAACAAAAGGCGATTTGTACAATTGGTTTGATACTGTTATTGGTAGTTAATATTTAGAAGTAAAAATATTCTGGAGACAAAGCGAAGTACAAGTCTCAGGATTTTTTATATTTATGATTTCTACCTAAATCTCCAACAAAAATAAAATTTAAACCTTATTATATTTTAAATAAAAATGGCACAAAAACCATCCATACCAAAAGGAACAAGAGATTTTTCTCCTTCTGAAGTAGCAAAACGTAATTTTATTTTTGATACCGTAAAGAAGCATTTTAAAACTTTTGGTTTTCAGCCAATAGAAACCCCTTCTTTAGAGAATTCTAATACCTTAATGGGTAAGTATGGAGATGAGGGGGATCGTCTTATTTTTAAGATATTAAATTCTGGAGATTTTATTAGTAAGGTAGATGATGTAACGTACAGTTCCAAAGATTCCAAGTCGCTTACTCCAAAAATATCAGAAA
The DNA here is from genome assembly GCF_947495965.1 of uncultured Maribacter sp. Taxonomy (GTDB): domain Bacteria; phylum Bacteroidota; class Bacteroidia; order Flavobacteriales; family Flavobacteriaceae; genus Maribacter_B. The sequence goes on along the minus strand of NZ_CANMBB010000002.1, from coordinate 676,619 downwards.
AAGCGTTGCGTTATGATTTAACAGTGCCTTTTGCCCGTTATGTGGTAATGCATCAAAATGAAATAGACTTTCCTTTTAAGCGCTATCAAATTCAGCCAGTATGGAGGGCAGATCGTCCTCAAAAAGGAAGATTTAGAGAATTTTTTCAGTGCGATGCAGATGTTGTAGGAGCAAATTCTCTATTACAAGAAGTAGAATTTATTCAATTGTATGATGCTGTTTTTACGGATTTAGGTCTAAATGGCGTAAATATCAAACTAAATAATAGAAAAATATTAGCTGGTATTGCAGAAGTAATAGGAGCTAAACATTTATTAATAGATTTTACGGTAGCATTAGATAAGCTAGATAAAATAGGAGAAGAGGGTGTAAAGAAAGAAATGTTATCTAAAGGAATATCGGAAACTTCTATAGAAAAAGCAGCACCTTTATTTACGCTTTCTGGAACTAATTTGGAGCAACTACAGAGTTTAAAAATGTTATTATCAGATTCTGAAGAAGGCACAAAAGGAGTAGAGGAGCTAACATTTATAGTAGAATCTATTACTGCTTTAGAATTGCAATCTGCTTCACTTTCTATAGACGTTACTTTAGCTCGTGGACTTAACTACTATACGGGAGCTATTTTTGAAGTAAGTGCTCCAGAAGGTGTTAAAATGGGTTCTATTGGTGGCGGTGGTCGTTATGATGATCTTACAGGTGTTTTTGGTTTAAAAGATGTTAGTGGTGTTGGTATATCTTTTGGTTTAGATCGTATTTATTTGGTGTTAGAAGAATTAAATCTTTTTCCAGAGGCAATTAAACAGTCTTTAGATGTTCTTTGTTTAAATTTTGGAGATAAAGAAGCTTTTGCAGCTCTAAAATTAATTACACAACTCAGGAAATCGGGTGTTAAGGCAGATATTTATCCGTCTAACGCAAAAATGCAAAAGCAATTTAAATATGCTAATAATAGAAAAGTGCCTTTCGTAATTTTATTGGGGGATTCTGAATTAGCTAATAATTCTTTTGTGGTTAAAAACATGGAAGAAGGCTCACAAAAAGAATATAGCTTACATAAGATTGAAGATTTTATTAATTACTTAAGCTAATTTCTTTAAAATCAGATAAATTTTTATTGCGTCATTTTTTGATTATATTTGGTTAACCAATCTGGTTATGCAATTTTATATTGTATAAATTTTGTGAATTTAAATCAAAAAAATATATGACGAATAGTAACAAATTATCTGGAAAAAACATACTCATTACTGCTGGTGCTCAAGGAATTGGAGAAGCAATTACTAAGCATTTCATAGATAGTGGCGCTAATGTTGCTATTCATTATTTTTCAAGTGCAGATACCGCAAATGAATTAGTAAAATATGCAACAAATAAGGGGTTAAAAGCAATTGCAATATCTGGAGATTTAACAAAAGAAGAAGATGCTAATGCTATGGTTAAAAAAACTGTAGAGGCTTTGGGAGGGTTAAATATTTTAATAAACAACGCAGGTTCTCTTGTTGCGCGTAGATTGTTAAGCGATATGGAAACAAATTTTTGGCATAAGGTTATGGACATTAATTTAACGTCTATGATGTTTGTTACTAGAGCCGCTTCTCCTTACTTAGCAAAGAATGACAATAGTAGTATTGTTAACTTAGCTTCCTTAGCAGGGCGTAAAGGTGGGCACCCAGGATCACTGGTGTATTCTACAAGTAAAGGTGCAATTTTAACGTATACAAGAGCGCTTTCTACAGAGTTAGGTGCACAAGGTACTAGAGTTAATGCGGTTGCACCAGGACTTATCTTAGGAACATCATTCCATAATACACATACTACAAAAGAATCTGCTGCGGAAACTACAGCAGGCATACCAATCCAAAGAGCTGGTAATGCTGATGATGTGGCTAGAGCTGTTTTATACCTAGCTTCTGAATACGATGGATTTATAACAGGGGCTACATTAGATATTAATGGAGGCGTTTATAATATGTAGAGCACTAAAAATCATGAGATTTTTGGTGTTTTATTTTCATCCATTTTTAAATAAAATATATGTTAACAACAGCAGTAATACATCCAACAATTATGGAGGCGCTAGCACGTTCTGGTCATTTTGCACAAGTAGTTATTGCAGATGGAAATTTACCTGTTGGCGCTATGACAGGACCAAACTCTACAACCGTACATCTTAATTTTAGACCAGGACTATTAGATGCACTTACTGTATTAGAGGGCATATTAGAGGTATGCCCTATACAAGGGGCTATTGTAATGGAAAAACCTGCAGAAGCAAATGCAGAAATACAGGATACTTATAAAGAATTGTTAGGAGATGTTACTTGGGATGAAATGGAGAGATGGGCTTTTTATGATCAGATAAGAAAAGAAACTACAACACTAATTATACAAACAGGAGAGCAGCGCCGTTTTGCTAATTTAATTTTGACTGTTGGTGTGATAAAAATGGTAGAAGAAAGCGGTTTTTAGTGTGTTTTATTTATGGATTAGGTTGCGCATTTATTTTTTCAAGTATTTTTTTTAAAATGACTTCATAATAGGTAGCTTTATGCGGCACATAGCTATTTTTTTCTTTACCTATTAGTTCTCTTTTTAATAGATTAATTGCAATAAGTTTTAAGTTCTCCACTTCACTTTCTTGTTTTTTTAAACGATGTAAAGGGACTTTTAGTTCTGTTATAAAAGTATGATGAAATTCACAGTCTATAAGCGTGTTACTGTGTTTTTGAATGGATTTAAAAACACCAATTTTATGCAATTCTGGTTGGGAAATTTGTAGACCAATTTCTTCTTCAATTTCTCTAAGAGCAGATATTTCTATGGGTTCTCCAGCTCCAATATGGCCTGCAACAGAAACATCCCAAAGTAGAGGAAAGGTATTTTTGTTTTTTCCGCGTTGTTGTAATAAAATTTCTCCTTTTTTAGTATAAAACCAAATATGTACAGTTTGATGAAAAAGTCCTTTTTCATGTGCAGTTGACTTCATTACTGTTTCACCAGTTAAATTTGCATTAGCATCTAGAATATCAATTAACTCATCCATATTAAAAAAATAAAAAAATCCCTCTGGTTAAAGAGGGATTTAAAGTTTTACTCAAAATAACTAAAAGTTTCTCCTTCTTTTATAGTTAGTAACGTTTCGTAAATAAGTTTAATAACATTTTCTACATCATCCTGGTGTACTGTTTCAACGGTAGTGTGCATGTAACGTAATGGTAAAGAAATTAGTGCGGAAGCCACACCGCCATTACTATATGCAAAAGCATCTGTATCTGTTCCTGTAGATCTAGAAGCTGCCATTCTTTGAAAAGGAATTTTCTTTTCTTCTGCAGTTTCAATAATGCGTTCTCTTAATTTATTTTGTACTGCTGGGGCGTATGAAATAACAGGTCCGGCGCCAATTTCGGTATGTCCTTGTATAGCTTTGTTAATCATAGGAGTGGTGGTATCATGACATACATCTGTAATTATAGCTACATCTGGCTTAATTGTATGCGTAATCATTTCTGCGCCACGTAATCCTATTTCTTCTTGTACAGAATTAGTGATGTATAATCCAAAAGGTAATTTTTCTTTGTTCTCATGTAATAAACGAGCAACCTCTGCAATCATAAAACCACCAGCTCTATTATCTATTGCTCTACAAACAAATTTGTTTTTATTCAAAATTTGAAACTCATCTGGATATGTAATAACGCAGCCAACATGAACGCCTAACTTCTCTACTTCTTCTTTTGTTGTAGCACCAACATCAACCGTAATATTTTCGATTTTAGGAGTATCTTCTTTAGGTCCTTTTCTAGTGTGTATTGCAGGCCATCCAAATATACCTTTAACAATTCCTTTTTTGGTATGGATATTTACCCATTTAGAAGGAGCTATCATGTGATCACTACCGCCATTACGAATTACATGAATAAGTCCGTTATCTGTGACGTAATTAACATACCAAGAAATTTCATCAGAATGCCCTTCTATAACTACTTTATATTTAGCATCTGGGTTAATAACACCAACAGCAGTACCGTAAGTGTCTGTTATAAATGTGTCTACATATGGTTTTAAGTAGTCCATCCATATTTTTTGCCCTTCCCATTCGTATCCTGTAGGAGCGGCATTATTTAAATATTTTTCAAAGAAATCTATAGATTTCTTAGTAAGTATTTTCTTTGAAGCCATAAACTTATATTTTATATACAAACTTACTAATATTCACTAATTTTAAGTAATAACACACGCTTTTTATCGTTAATTTTGGCAAGACTTTTGCTTTATTTAAAAAGATGAAAAAAATATTCTTATTTTTTATTGTAGTAAATATTGCTATTGTTGTTTCTGGTCAAGCCCAAGAACAACAAAACGATTCTATTCCAGAGAAGTTTATAAAAGTAGAGGGAGACTCTATTTTTCAAAGCTCTATTCCTTTACATGAGGCATACGTTTTTGGGAAGCTAAAATTTGATAATTACGATGCAAAACTCAAATATTATATTCTTAGACGTAAGACTATAAAAGTATATCCTTATGCAAAATTAGCTGCAGAGCGTTTGGTAGAATTAAATGATACACTTCTTCAAATCAAGAAAAAAGGAAAGAGAAAAAAATATACGAAAGAGGTTCAAAAATCTATAGAAGATGAATTTTCTGAAAAACTAAAAAAGCTAACAAGAACCGAGGGGCAGATTTTAGTAAAACTAGTGCATAGGCAAACAGGAAACACAAGTTTTGACTTGGTGAAAGACCTTAGAAGTGGTTGGCGTGCTTTTTGGTATAATACAACTGCAGGCTTTTTTAATATTACAATTAAAGCAGAGTATGACCCTGTAAATGTACATGAAGATTATCTTATTGAAGATATTTTGCAACGAGCGTTTGCTGCAGGAAAGTTAGAAAGGCAAGAATCTGTTCTTGATTATGAGTATGGTTCATTAATTAATAAATGGAAGGGCACATCCACTAAAAAAAATAATTAATGTTTTGGTTTTTTATTAAAAATACCATCCATTATTACTTTTATGCTATAAAACCCCATAACAATAGCTCCAAGGGCAAGTATTGCACCAACTATAAGTACTGGCCAGAAAAAAGGATGACCTTCATTTTTAAATGCTTGGTATAAAGCTACTGGAGCAGTAAACATAAGAAGTATGGTGTATGCCATATACTTTACACCTTTCATCATTACCTCTTTATTTGTTCTCATATTTTTATTCTATTGTTATTGTTTTGGAAAAGGATTGGCAAACAGCAAAATAACCAAAAGCAAAATTTTCCGTGTCTACTTTTATATCGTTGGTATCTGTAGTTCCTGTAATGTTTGTAATATTTCCTTTTACTGTAGCTACAGGGGTTTGAAAAGGGCCTTGAGAGCCACCACTTTGAATAATTACTAGATCCATATAATTATAGAAAGCTTCGTCTACGCCCAGTAAATTAATATTAATTTCCATTCCGGAAGTAATATCATCATTATAAAAATAAGAAAATTCAAAAGATTTTCCTTTGTAAAAATCATCTTCGGTTACTAAATACTCATTAAAGTCAAGGTCAAATAAATAGAAGTTATCCTCATTAGGAATATCTGTAAATGCTATAATGATTTCTGTTTCATTGCCTTCAAATAAAGTGCCGTTTCCTTGCTCTAATTTTGTTATCTCTGAGGCTTCCACATAAGTAGCTCTTGCTGCATAGGTTTGGTCCTCGTGTTCTATATATAAGGCTAGTTCGCCATTGGTAAAGAAGGTTGTGTTTTGTACACCAACATATATTCCAGGTTCTGATTCTTGTAAAAACAAAGAGGTTTCACTTCTTAGGTTCGTAATAACTATTTGGTTTAGTTTGGCAGGTTTTAAGTCATCAAAAAAAGAACTTGTAAGTCCTGCTATAACTTTAACGGTAGTTCTTGTTTTACTAGTGTCAACCCTAATTAAAGCGTCAATATTAAGCTTAGGGGCTTCGCTAGGAGCGTCCACTTCTATAACATCTTCGCAAGAGAAAAAAAGAAAACCAAGAATTAAAAAGGGTAGAAGGTTCTTCATGATTCTAAAATTTAAAATTATAAGTTACTGCAGGTACAATACCAAAAATGGAGGTGCGTATTGCTTCATTATTTCCTGTTTCTGTATTTCTGTTAAAATTGATTGAGGCTGCATTTTTTCTATTATATAAATTGTAAATGCTAAATACCCATTCGCTTTTTATTTTTTTGAAAGTATTTTTTTTGGGAGTTAGAGTTGCAGAAAGGTCTATTCTATGGTAGTTTGGTAAACGTTCATTATTTCTAAGTCCATAGTAAGGTACTGTTAACCCTTGAAATTGAAATTGGCCAACAGGGAAATTGGTAGGTTGTCCAGTTTGGAATATAAGGTTAGAGTTTATGCTCCACTTTGTATTTAATTCATAACTGGCATATAAAGAAAAATCATGTGTTTTGTCATAGGGAGTGTTATACCATTCTCCAAAATTTATACCAGTTTCTATTGGGGTTCTTCCTGGTGTTTGCTGTTCAGATTTAGAAAGGGTATATGCTAACCATCCTTTTAACTTTCCTTCATTCTTCTTAAATAAAAACTCTATGCCATAAGCTCTAGCTCTTCCGTTTAAAATTATTTGTTCAATAGCATCATTGGCTATTAAGTTAGCTCCATTTATATAATCTATTCTATTTTTAATTTTTTTATAAAACACTTCGGTTTCTAGACTGTATTTATTTTCATCTATAGTTTTAAAATATCCTAGTGCAAACTGGTCTAAGAGTTGTGGTTTAATAAATGGACCACTTGGAGTCCAAACATCTAAGGGGGTAGGGGAGTTTGTGTTAGATAGTAGATGAAGGTATTGTGATAGCCTAGTATAACTACCTTTTATAGCATTATTTTTAAAAGAATAAGAAAACCCTAATCGAGGTTCTAAATTAGTGAAAGTCTCTAGGCTTCCTTTTTTTTGGTTGCTTATTTCTGTTGGGGTTGCAGAATAATATAATTGAAATTCTTCATTGAAAATTACGGGATCAATATTTTCGTATACATTAATTTCATCTTGACCCAATCTATTAAAATGACTAAGCCTTAGCCCGTATTGTAGGCTCAGGTTTTTGGTTATATTTTGCTCTATATCTATATACGCAGCAAATTCATTTGCAAATTTTTGTGTTAATTGTTCTTCTATGATTCCTGAGTTAGAATTGCTAGGTTCTATTTCTCCAGGATTAAATTTGTAGTAAATATTATTGATGCCATAATTTACTTGTAAATCATTATTTAAGTAATGTTTTAAATCGTATTTAATATTAAAATTTTGTATGCCTGAGTTCCAATTAAAGCCAACGAAATCTAATTTTAAACCATAATAATAATCAGAATATATCAGAGATAAATTTGAAAATAGCTTATCTGAGAATAAATGATTCCATCTAAAATTTCCAACAGAATTACCATAGGTATTTACAAAGCTATCACTAATGCCAAAAACATCTCTTCCAAAATAACCAGATAAATATAGATTATTGTTTTGGTTTATTTTGTAATTAAGTTTTGCATTAAGGTCAAAAAAGTATGCCGTATTATCTAAATCAAATAAAGGAAAAAAAAGATGCGCATAAGAGCCACGACCTCCTATTAAAAATGCAGATTTATCCTTAATTATTGGGCCTTCTACCAAAAGTCTGCTGGCGACTAAACCTAATCCTCCGTTTACTTTAATTTCTTTACTGTTTCCTTCTTTTTGGAAAATATCTAGTACAGAGGATACTCTGCCACCGTATCTTGCTGGGATACCACCTTTATATAATTTTATGTTTTTAATTGCATCTGGATTAAAAACGGAAAAGAATCCAAATAAATGCGAAGAGTTAAAGATGGTAGCCTCATCTAGTAAAATTAAATTTTGATCCGCCGATCCGCCACGAACATTAAATCCAGAAGCTCCCTCACCAGCATTTGTTACTCCTGGTAAAAGTAAAATAGATTTAATAATATCTGCCTCTCCTAATATAACTGGAATATTTTTAATAGTTTCGGCCTTTAGAGTGTTAACACTCATTTGTGGTTTTCTAATGTCTATGCGCTCTTTATCTTCAGTGACAATAACTTCTTCTAACTGTTCTGCTTCTTCTGTAAGTTGAAAGTTTATTTTTTTATTATCTGTAAGTGTAATGTCTTTTTTTATTTCCTGAAAGCCTAAATAACTTGTAATTAATGAGTAATTACCTTCTGGTAATGTAATAGAATAAAAACCATATTCATTTGTTATAATTCCTGTTTGTAATTCTGGAATTGCAATAGTTACACCAATAAGAGTTTCATTGCTATTTTTTTGGGATACAATACCGCTGAGTGTAAATTTTTGTTGTCCAAAGGATAAATAAGAAGAGCTTAAGAAAATGAAGAGGCAAACTCTTATAAGAAACTTCATTGTAGTTTTTTTTATAAAAATAGTCAGTAAAAACAAGGTAATCTTACACTTAACAATTATTTAATAAATGAAAAAACCCTTGTTGTAAAAAACAAGGGTTTTTATTTGTGTAATAATATAGCTTAAATTTTGTCTAATATGCTATTAAGCGTTTTACTAGGTCTCATTGCTTTAGCAACAAGCTCTGCATCTGGCATATAGTAGCCGCCAATATTATTTTCTTTTCCTTGAGAATCTATTAATTCTTGAGCAATAGTATTTTCATTTTCAGAGAGTTCTTTATAAACACCACTAAATAATTTTTTTAGTTCAGCATCTTTATCTTGCTTAGCTAAAGCTTCTGCCCAATATAACGAAAGGTAAAAATGACTTCCTCTAGTATCAATCTCATTTACTTTTCTAGAAGGAGATTTGTCATTTACTAAAAACTTTTCTGTAGCGGTATCTAAAGTTTCTCCTAGTACTTTTGCTTTTGTATTGTTTTCTTTTTCACCAAAAAACTCTAAAGAGACTCCTAGTGCTAAAAATTCTCCTAAAGAATCCCAACGTAAATGTCCTTCTTCTATAAATTGTTGTACATGTTTAGGGGCAGAACCTCCTGCGCCTGTTTCAAATAAACCACCGCCATTCATTAAAGGAACAATAGAAAGCATTTTTGCACTTGTACCAACTTCTAAAATTGGAAATAAATCGGTTAAATAATCTCTTAATACATTTCCAGAAACAGATATGGTATCTTCTCCTTTAATAATTCTCTCCAGTGTAAATTGGGTAGCCTTAATTGGAGATAATATTTGAATGTCTAAACCATTTGTATCGTGGTCTTCTAAATAGGTATTTACTTTTTTTATAAGTTCTGCATCATGGGCTCTATTTTCATCTAACCAGAAAATTGCAGGGACTTTTGTAGCTTGTGCTCTAGAAACCGCAAGTTTTACCCAATCTTGAATAGGGGCATCTTTTACTTGACACATTCTCCATATATCGCCTTCTTCAACAGCATGTTCTATTAGTGTATTTCCGTTAGCATCAATAACCTTTACAACACCTGCGGTATCTATTTTAAAAGTTTTGTCATGAGAACCATATTCTTCTGCTTTTTGAGCCATAAGTCCAACATTAGGAACGGTTCCCATTGTAGTAGGATCAAAAGCACCATGCTTTTTGCAAAAATCTATAGTAGCGGTGTATATTCCGGCATAACTACTATCTGGAATAACAGCTTTTGTATCTTGAGCTACTCCTTGTGCATTCCACATTTGTCCAGAGTTACGAATCATTGCTGGCATAGAGGCATCAATAATTATGTCACTAGGAACATGTAAGTTTGTAATTCCTTTATCAGAATTAACCATTGCTAAATCAGGACCATTTTCAATTGTAGTGGCAATATCCTTTTCAATTTCTGCTTTTTTATCAGCAGGTAGCTTATTTAATTTAGCATATAAACTTTCTAATCCATCACTAGCCTTAATGCCTAATTCGTTAAAGGTAGCTTGGTGTTTTGAAAAAACATTTTCAAAATAAGCTTCTACAGCATGACCAAATATAATAGGGTCCGATACCTTCATCATAGTCGCTTTCATGTGTAATGAAAAAAGGATGCCTTTTGCTTTGGCATCAGCAACTTGTTCTTTAAGAAAAGAAACAAGTGCTTTTTTATTCATAACTGTAGCGTCTATAATTTCACCGTCTAATAAATCTACTTTATCTTTTAAGATGGTTGTAGATCCATCATTTGCAGTCAGCTCTATTTTAACATTAGTTGCTTTTGGGATAGTAACAGATTTTTCATTTGCCTGAAAATCACCTTCTCCCATAGTAGCTACATGAGTTTTAGAGTCAACGCTCCAAGGTCCCATGGAATGAGGATTTTGTTTTGCGTAATTTTTTACAGCCTTAGGAGCTCTACGGTCAGAGTTTCCTTCTCTTAAAACAGGGTTTACAGCGCTACCTTTAATTTTATCATATCTAGATTTTATATCCTTTTCTGCGTCTGTAGTTGCATTATCTGGGTAACTAGGAACATTGTAGCCTTTACTTTGTAATTCTTCTATTGCTTCTTTAAGTTGGGGTATAGATGCACTAATATTTGGAAGCTTAATAATATTGGCTTCTGGCTGTTTTGCCATAGCGCCCAATTCTACTAAATCATTAGTAATTTGTTGGTTTTTTTCTAAGAAATCTGGGAAAGTGGCTCTTATTCTTCCTGCTAAAGAAATATCCTTAGTTTCAATTGTAATTCCAGAGGTTTTTGTAAAAACACTTACTATTGGTAAGAAAGATTGTGTAGCTAAAGCTGGCGCTTCATCTGTTTGGGTATAAAAAATTTTTGGCATGTATGTATTTCATTAAATTTAAGCAAAACAAAGATACGATATAAAAGGGTTTTAGTTAGCACGTTATATGTGCTAAACTTTAAGATTTTAAAGAATTTTGTGAATATTAAAAGCCATATCCTATACATGTATGGGATATGGCTTTCTAGAAATAGATTGTAAACCTGTTGTTTTATTTTTTAATAAAACGGCAACCATTGATTGCATTTAAACCACTATTTCAACGTTTATAGAAATTAAGTTTTAGTGTTTTATATCTAAATCATTAATTACTATTTTTTTTATTATGCAATATATAAACGAATAGTAGCTATGAGGCTTTTTTCATTTTATGTATACGTGAAAAAAAAATATAAGTTATAATCTCACTTTCTCTTAATTAAAGGATAAAGAAACTGCAATAGATTTTTTATTTTAAAGAAGAGTGCATAACAATATAAAGAACGTAAACTTTATAATAGATTGCTGTAATCTATAATTAAAGATAAGAAATTTTAAATAAAAGAGCAGTGCGTTTATGGGATTAGTAATTAACAGTTTATGAACCATTGCTATTAACAATTGTTTATAATGTAAAAAAGCACTGTTAGGAACAGTGCTTTTTTATTTTATGTAATAAAGTTGGTTGTAAATTATTTACGAACCTCTTTAATTCTAGCTTTTTTACCAGTTAAACCTCTAAAGTAGAATATTCTAGATCTACGAACTTTTCCTCTCTTATTAAGCTCTATTTTTTGTAAAGCAGGTAAGTTTATTGGAAAAATACGCTCAACACCAATAGTACCAGACATTTTTCTAATAGTAAAAGTTTCTGTTGCACCACTTCCTCTTCTTTGTATTACCACACCTTTAAAGAACTGTGTACGTGTTTTTTCACCTTCTTTTATTTCGTAGTATACTGTTATTGTATCACCAGAAGAAAAATTAGGGAAATCTTTTTTAGGAACGAATTCGTTTTCTACAAATTTTATTAATGATTCCATTTTAATATTTTATTTTAAAATAATATACAAATAACATTCACGATTTTCGTCAGAGGTTATTTTAATAGTTTGCAAAAATACATATAATATTAATACTGGCAAGAATATTTTATTCTATTTTTTTGTAAAAGAATAGGAGTTATTCTAATAAATCTGGTCTTAACTCTTCTGTTCTTTTAATGGCTTGATTTTCTCTCCATTCTTCAATTTTAGGGAAATTCCCTGATAAAAGTATTTCTGGTACTTTATGGCCTTTGTATTCTGCAGGTCTTGTATATATTGGAGGAGCTAAAAGGTTGTCTTGAAAAGTATCTGTTAAAGCTGATGTTTCGTTACTAAGAACTCCAGGAATTAACCTAATAACTGCATCGCATAAAATTGCAGCTCCTAACTCTCCACCAGATAAAACATAATCACCAACAGATATTTCTTTGGTTATAAACAAATCTCTAACGCGTTGGTCTACACCTTTATAATGTCCGCATAATATTATTATATTTCCTTTTAATGAAAGTCTGTTTGCTAATTTTTGATTTAAAGTGTCGCCATCAGGAGTCATATAAATAACTTCATCGTAGCTTCTTTGATTCTTTAGGTTACTTATGCATTTGTCTATTGGCTCAATCATTAATACCATTCCAGCACCGCCTCCAAACTGGTAATCGTCTACCTGATTGTAACTTTTGTCTGTGTAATCTCTTAAATTATGAAAATGAACTTCTACTAACCCTTTGTCTATAGCTCTTTTTAGGATAGATGCCTCAAAAGGGCTTTTTAGTAATTCGGGTAGTACCGTTATTATATCAATACGCATCTAACAATAGCTTTTTAGAATAAAAAGTCAAAAGTAGTAAAACTATATGATTATTAATGTTTAGAAGAAAGGCTAACTCTTATGCTCTATATTTGTTGTAAATAAAAAAAGCTCCTAATGGAGCTTTTTAATTATTTGTTTTTCTTGTATTTATTTATCTCGTCTTGTAGCTGCCTACTAATTTTTTGTTCTCTTTCTAATGCTCTTCTTCTATGGTCTTCATATTCAGTTTCTACTTCAGATAAAGCTAATTTTGCTTCTTGTGTAAGCACATTACTTTTTCTAAACTTATATATGAACCCTAATAAAAGCAATAGTAGACATGCTATAACTGTCCATAAAATAGCATTATAGGTTCCTTTTGAAACTAATATGCCTAGAAAAGACATACTATCTTTTTCTTCTGTAACAGAAGAAAGATTATTTGTAGTTTCATTTAATTTTTTTTCTAAGGAAGATATTGTTGTTTCGTGTCCTGTAATGGTTGCTCTTAAGCCTTCTTCTTTTTTGCTATAAACATTTAAGGAATCAAGTACGTTTTGTTTTAACTTGTCTAAAGAAATTACTCTAACAACTTCATATTTTTTTCCGTCTGCTCTATAATTACCAGATTTCTTATATATGTATTCAAACTGGCTATTAATATTCCCTTTGTCTAATGACAATTCTTCTTGGTTGCTTTCTTCTTGTCCGTATTGTAGGTTAATTGCGAACAAGGCGATTACTGCAAATAGTATTCTTAAACCTTTCATTTGTTAGTACTTTCTATATTAATAATAGTGATTTAGAGGGGGGTAAAAGTAATTCAATAAAATCAATTAAGAAAAAAATATTAAAAAAAGGTTTTATTTTAATAAGCATGTTACTAAAATAAAACCTATGAATTTGTTAGTTTATGCTAGTAATAGGTAAACCTTCTTACTTTAGATATATACTTAGCCAAGCGTATTACTTGGTGAGAGTATCCGTATTCATTATCATACCATATATATAGTATAATATTTTTTCCAGAACTATTTACTATAGTTGCTTTACTATCGTAAATAGATGGGGCAGAAGTGCCTATTATGTCTGAAGAAACCATTTCTTTACTTAGAGAATATTTTATTTGCTCTACTAAGTTACCTTCTAAGGCGTATTTTTTTAATATTGTATTTATAGCGCTTAAAGAAGTTTTGTTTTTGGTTTCTAAATTTAAAATGGCAAGAGAGCCATTAGGAACAGGGACACGAATTGCATTAGAGGTTAGTTTTCCTTCTAGTTCTGGTAAGGCTTTGGCAACAGCTTTTCCGGCTCCAGTCTCTGTAATTACCATATTTAAACCAGCAGCTCTTCCTCTACGGTATTTGCTGTGCATATTGTCTACTAAATTCTGGTCATTTGTATACGCATGTATTGTTTCTAAATGCCCTTTTCTAATTCCAAGAGAATCTTCTATAACTTTTAAGACAGGTGTTATTGCATTTGTGGTACATGAAGCTGCAGAAAATATATTTGTTGTGTCTGGGTCATATTCTGTATGGTTAACGCCATGTACAATATTAGGAACCTCTTTTCCAGGCGCAGTAAGTAATACTTTGGATGCTCCTTTAGATTTTAAGTGTCTGCTTAATTCTGTTTTATCTCTAAAAGCTCCTGTATTGTCTATTATTAAGGAATTATTTATGCCGTATTTAGTGTAATCTATTTCCTCTGGTTTAGAAGCGCTGATAATATGTACAGTTGTGCCGTTTATTAGTAGTGCTTTATTTTTAGAATCTATATCTACAGTGCCATTAAATTTGCCATGAACAGAATCTATCCTAAGTAAATTAGCTCTTTTTTCAAGAATTTCTTCTGTAATTTCTCCTCGAGTTACAATTGCTCTTAAACGCATTTGGGTTCCTTTACCAGTTTTAGCCATAAGTTCTCTGGCTAAAAGTCTACCTATTCTTCCAAAACCATATAAAACAACATCTTTTGGTTGTATTTTTTCAGTTTCGTTTGCGTTTTTTAATTTGTCTATTACAAATGATTTTACATTGCTATAGTCATTATCATCCGAATGGTATTCATAAGTTAGTTTACCAATATCTAATTTAGAGGGAGGTAGTTTAATATCATTTATTGCTCTTAAAATTTCAACAGAGTCAAAAATAGAAACAGGTTTTTGAACAAATTCTCCGGCATATTCATGAAGGTTAATTATATCACTAACATTTTTATCTATGATTTGATTTTTAAAAAGTACGGTTTCTATAGATTTATCGTACCAAAGGTCACTAGCGAGTTTAATAAACTCTGTAGTTGCTTTTCTTCTGTCGGCTTGGAATGCAAGCTCTTTTTCGTAAGATTTAATTTTTGCCATTATGACTTTTTCAATAGTTAATTTGCATGCAAAAGTACTTATTTCAAACGTTTTCGTAAAGAAAAAGTGAAATAAAAAAAGCACCTTTAAAAAAGGTGCTTTCTTGTTTTTTGTTAAAGTGTATTTACTGGAAAATTAGACGTTCTCTTTCTCCTTTACTGTTTAACATTGTAATACTGGTTTTTCCATATCTGGAGATGCGTCCAAAAAGTGTTTTAGCTTCTTGAATATTGTTTATTTTTTCATCGTCAACAGATAGTAATATTTTGCCATATAAACCATACCCTCTATAGGTTTCTGGAACTCCAATTATTTTAACACCAGTTTTTGTGTTAAAATTTTTCATGTCCTCTTCCGTTAAATTTTTAATTTCAATACCCATGACAGGAACAATAAGGGTTTGTCTTTCTTTTAATGTTACAGGTATTTCTAAGACTTCGTTATCTCTGTTTAAGGTTAATATAACTTCATCTCCAGGTCTTTTTGCAGAAATATACCCTGTAAGGTCTGCAAATTTCTTAACCTTTATGTCATCTATTTTTTTAATAATATCACCAGACTGTATTTTAGCATCTTCTGCTCCAGAACCAGAAGTAACTCCATCTACATATACTCCTTCAATTTCATTTATTCCATTTTCAATAGCGTAGGGAGAATTCATGTGCGGAGTGGTAATACCAATAATTCCTTTAAGAACGTTACCGTACTCCATAATATCTTCTACTACTTTTTTTGCAATGTTGCTTGGAACAGCAAAAGAATATCCGACATAAGAGCCTGTTTGTGAGGTTATTGCTGTGTTTATCCCTACTAAATCGCCATTAGTGTTTACTAATGCTCCGCCGCTGTTACCTGGATTTACTGCAGCATCAGTCTGTATAAAAGATTGGTCTATTTGTCCAAGAGCCCTAGCTTTAGCGCTTACAATTCCTGCAGTTACAGTAGAGGTAAGGTTAAAAGGATTTCCTACTGCAAGCACCCATTCTCCAATTTTTACATTATCAGAATCTCCAAATGCTAAATATGGTAAATGTTTTTTAGCATCAATTTTAAGTAAAGCTATATCTGTATTTGGGTCTGTTCCAATTAATTCTGCATCATAGGTTTTGTTATTGTTTAAAGTAACTTGTAGTTTGTTTGCTTTGTCTATAACATGGTTGTTTGTAACAATATATCCATCCGAAGAAATTATAACTCCTGATCCAGTTCCTACTTGCGGAGTTTGGCTAGATTTTGAGCCATAGAAAAACTCCATAATATTCGTTGGTCCAGAACTTAAGGTTACATTTTTTACGTGTACTACAGCATTAACAGTTGTTTCTGCTGCGGTTGTAAAATCTAATTCATTTATACCAGCTCCTTTTGGAGAGGTTGGGGTGTAGTTTGTTTTAAAAGTGGTGTTTTCTCCTTCTTGGGTAATTACTTTGTAATTTGTGTTTTCAAAAAAAAGCTTGTAAGCTCCAAGCGTAAAAGCACCAGCAAAAACTGCTACTAACAATAAGCTGCTAATTTTTTTCATTTTTTTTTAATTTAATTCTAAAATTATTCTACTGTAAAATTAATAGATTTTATACTTTGTTTAGTTTCTTTAACGAGTTTTTAACTGCTAAAAAAATCTTAATAATGTTATATCTTTGTGTTAATTATGGATAAAATGGATATTACTTTTTATAAATACCAAGGTACGGGAAATGATTTTGTAATGATTGATAATAGGGATTTAAAGTTTCCTAAAGACAATACAAAGTTGGTTGCTTTTTTGTGTGATAGAAGATTTGGTATTGGTGCAGACGGACTTATATTATTAGAAAATGATGCTACTGTAGATTTTAAAATGGTTTATTATAATTCTGATGGGAATGAAAGCACCATGTGTGGTAACGGAGGAAGGTGTATTGTTGCTTTTGCAGAATTTTTAAATGTTTTTAATAAGGAAACTACATTTAATGCTGTGGATGGTTTGCATAATGCAACTATAGAAGGTAGTTTGGTTAGTTTACAAATGTTAGATGTAGATGAAATTAAAACAAAGCCTAATGCTATGTTTCTAAATACGGGCTCGCCGCATCATGTGCAACAAGTAACAAATCTTTCTGATTTTCATGTAAAAGAAGAAGGTAAAAAGTTGCGATATGGACTGTATGGAGAGATTGGGAGTAATATAAATTTTGTAGAACCTGTAAAAGAAAATGTGTTTGCAGTTAGAACCTATGAAAGAGGAGTGGAGGATGAAACGCTTTCATGTGGAACAGGAGTTACCGCAGCAGCTATAGCCATGCATAAATCAGGTATGGTAAAATCTAATCATGTTTTTATAAATGTTTTAGGGGGTAATTTAGAGGTGAAATTTTCTGTAAATGATGCTTTGTATTCGGATGTTTTTTTAATTGGAGATGCCAAACAAGTTTTTAAAGGAGAGATAGTATGCAACATTTAAAAGGGAGCAATATTTATTTAAGAGCTCTTGAAATGAGTGATTTAGATTTTTTGTACACTTTAGAAAATAATACAGATTTATGGGAAATAAGTGGTACGATTACTCCATATTCAAAACAAGTTTTACGACTGTATTTAGAAAATGCATATAAAGATATTTATGAGGTAAAGCAGCTTAGGTTGTGTGTTTGTTCTGCTAATGACACTGTTATTGGTTTAATAGATTTATTTGATTTTGATCCTAAAAATAAACGCGCGGGATTAGGGATTGTAATATTAAATGAAGAGGAACGTAACAAAGGAGTAGGTTTTGATGCGGTAAATGTTTTGTGTAATTATGCTTTTTCTACTTTGGGCTTACATCAAATATATGCTAATGTTTTAGAAGATAATTTGGCTAGTATACATTTATTTAAAAAAATAGGTTTTAAAGAAATAGGAGTAAAAAAAGATTGGATTTTGTCTGGAGGTAACTTTAAAAATGAAATTTTATTTCAAAAAATTAATACATGTATATAAAGAAAATTTTATTAGCAATTGTTTTTATAGGTTTAATAGCTGGCGGAGCGTTTGCTTATATGGTGTATGGAGCGTTTTTTACACCGAATACAAATTTTAATAATGATAAAGCATATGTTTATATCCCAACAAATTCTAATGTTGGAGATTTAGAAAAGATTTTAGAGCCTTTGGTAAAGGACTTTTCTTCATTCAAATCTGCTGCGGATCGTAAAAAATACACTTCTAATATTAAAGCGGGGAAATACGTTTTAAAAAAAGGAATGAATAATAATGAAATTATTGGTCTTCTTAGAAGTGGTAATACCCCTGTTAAGGTTGCTTTTAATAACCAAGAAACTATAGAAAATTTAGCAGGTAGAATAGCAGTACAAATAGAACCAGACAGTATTAGTTTATTAAAAGCTTTTACGGATATAGATTTTTTAAAGGAAAATGGTTTTAATAAAAATACCGAGCTTGCAATGTATATTCCTAATAGTTATGAATTTTTTTGGAACATTTCTGCAGAAGGTTTTCGTAATAGAATGTTAAAAGAATACAAGCGTTTTTGGAATGAGGATAGATTAGCGAAAGCAAAAACTATAGGTTTGACAGATAAAGAGGTAGTAACATTAGCGTCTGTTGTTCATAAAGAAACGGCTAAAGTAGAGGAGCGCCCTAGGGTTGCAGGAGTTTATTTAAATAGGTTAAGGAAAGGTATTTTATTGCAGGCGGATCCAACAGTAATTTATGCAATAAAAAAACATACAGGAGATTTTAATAAGGTAATTAAGAGGGTTTTGTATAAGGATTTAGAGTTAGACTCTCCTTATAATACCTATAAATATGGCGGTTTACCTCCTGGGCCAATTGCAATGCCAGATATTACTGCGATAGATGCGGTTTTAAATTCTGAAAAACATAGTTATTTATATTTTGTAGCAAACGTGGAGAATTTTGGTTATCATAAATTTGCAAAAACACTTGCGCAACATAACCGAAATAAAGAACAATACATCCGTTGGATAAATTCCAAAAAGATAAACAGATAGTAAATTGTCTTGTTTTTTTGACCTGTTAACTGAAATTGTATAGTTTTAACATAACTTTCTAAAATTAGAGAACAATTTAGTTCTAACTTTGCCCCCTCAGAAATTTAAGCACACTTTTTAGGAAGAGGTAAGTCTTAAGAAAACAATTATATGAGAAGATGGATATACGTGAGTAGTCCTCTTATCGTGATGTTTATTTTTATAAGTTTTGGTTTTAAAAATCAGGAAGTTACAGTTCCAGAAACTTTAAAAGTAAAAGAACCTACTAAGGTTTTGTTTCCCAAAAACAAAACTTACTTTACAAACCTAGTAATAGTGCCTCCTTTTTTAGGAAGTTCATATATTGGTTTTAAAGAAGCCTTGGCATTTAAAGAATCTCAAGGTAATTATTTTGTGACAAATACTTTAGGGTATTTGGGTAAATACCAATTTGGTGTAGAGACTTTGGAGTTAATGGGGGTTTATAATCCAACAATTTTTTTAAACGACCCTGTTTTACAAGAAAGAGTTTTTTATACTAATGTATCTAGAAATAAATGGATTCTTAGAAGAGATATTCAGCGTTTTGTAGGTAAAAAAATTGGTGGTATTGTTGTGACAGAATCTGGAATGTTAGCTGCTGCTCATTTAGCAGGTGCTGGTAATGTTCAAAAGTATTTGCGTTCTTATGGGAGCTATAATGTTGAAGATGCTTATGGGTCTACTGTTTCCAAGTATTTAAAAAAGTTTTCGGGTTATGATATTTCTTATGTATCTCCTAAGAGAAACCCAAAAATATAGAAGAGTAAGTTTATTATGAAAATGGTTAGCCTTGGCAGGTAGAATGGTCAAGGCTTTTTTTATGCTTGAATAATAAAAATGGCTGGTCTTTTGTGTAGGTCTACTTTAGTTCTGGACCAATCGGCTATTCTTTTTGTAGCAATATATTCTGTTGGTAGTGTAATATCACAAGCAATACATAAATGCGTGCCATCTGCAAGTGTTTTAGTTAATTCTTGCAACATTTTATCATTTCTGTAAGGAGTTTCTATAAATATTTGAGATTGTTTTGCTTCTCTGGATTTTTTTTCTAAACCTTTTATTGTCTTTTTTCTCTCTGTATTATCAATGGGTAAATAGCCATTAAAAGCAAAATTTTGACCATTAAAGCCACTGGCCATTAGAGCAAGTAAAATAGAAGAGGGTCCAACAAGAGGTACTACCTGAATATTTTTTTGATGTGCAATTTTTACAACATCTGCTCCTGGGTCTGCTATTCCTGGGCAACCGGCTTCAGATAGGATGCCAACATTAACACCACCTAAACATGGTTCAAGAAAAGTTGGTATTTCTTGAGCTTCTGTAAATTTGTTTAAAAGACTTAATTGTAAATTAGGTTGGGATTTTCTTGGGCTAATTTTTTTGATAAATCGCCTTGCTGTTTTTTCATTTTCAACAATATAGTAATCTATACTTTCTATGGTTTGTTTTATAGATATTGGTAAAACTTCTAAAGGTTCATTGTCTCCTAAAGTTGTTGGTATTAAGTATAATTTTCCTTTTTCGTTTTCCATGATTATAATTTTTTAGAAATTGCTTCGCAAGCCTTTTCTATTAATTGAAAAACTATTTCAAAACCTTCCTCTTCATCATAGTATGGGTCTGGAACTTCCTTGGTCTCTATATTTATTTCAGAAAGTAAACATTTTACTTTAGAAATATCTTCTTTGTTTTTTGCTAAAGATATAATGTTAGAATAGTTGCTATTATCCATAGCGTATATTATATCAAAAGCATTAAAGTCTTTAGAGGTGAACTTTCTACTTTTTTGTTGATGTATGTCTATACCGTATTTTTGAGCTACAGCAATAGAGCGAATATCGGGCATATTGCCAACATGATAGCCAGCAGTCCCGGCAGAATCTACAAATATTTTGTTAGGGTCTACTTTGCTTTTTAAAATACCTTCTGCTAATGGTGATCTACAAATATTTCCTAGGCAAACCATTAGTATTCTGGTTTTCATGGTAATATTATTAAGATAATTTTTTAGTTAAATCGTCTATGTATTTGCGAAACTGTTTATCTGTTTCTGCAAGATTATCTACTGTTTTGCAAGCATGTAATACAGTAGCGTGGTCTCTTTTTCCTATTTGAGAACCAATACTTGCAAGAGAGGCTTTAGTGAATTTTTTAGCAAAAAACATAGCTAATTGCCTTGCTTGTACAATATGTCTTTTTCTTGTTTTGGATTGTAGTGTTGCTACATCCATTTCAAAATAATCCGATACAACTTTTTGAATGTAATCTATGGAGACCTCTCGTTTTGTATTTTTAACAAATTTCTCTACAACCTGTTGTGCAAGTTGTACAGTTACTTCTTTTTTATTGAAAGAAGATTGTGCAATAAGGGATATAATAGCGCCTTCTAATTCTCTAATATTAGATTTTATATGTTTTGCAACATACTCTACTATATCATTAGGCATTTCTACACCATCTCTATATAGTTTATTTTTTAATATAGAAATTCTTGTTTCGTAATCTGGATTCTGTAATTCTGCAGATAATCCCCACTTAAACCGAGAAAGTAAACGTTGTTCAATATCCTGCATATCTACAGGAGCCTTATCAGAGGTTAGTATAACTTGTTTTCCGTTTTGATGTAAGTGATTAAAAATATGAAAAAATACATCTTGTGTTCCAGATTTACCAGATAAGAATTGTACGTCATCTATAATTAGAACATCAATTAATTGGTAAAAATGAATAAAATCATTTCTAGTGTTCTTTTTTACAGATTCAATATACTGTTGTGTAAATTTTTCTGCGGAAATGTATAAAACAGTCCTTTCAGGGTATTTGTCTTTTATTTCTACACCAATAGCATGTGCTAAATGTGTTTTTCCTAAACCAACCCCTCCAAATACTAAAAGTGGGTTAAAAGAAGTTCCTCCGGGTTTGTTGGCAACTGCCATACCAGCAGAACGTGCTAAACGGTTAGAGTCTCCTTCTAAAAAATTATCAAAATTATAATTAGGGTTTAGTTGCGATTCTATTTTTATATTTCTAATACCAGGAATTACAAATGGGTTTCTTAATTCTGGGTTTTTAGATTTAATTGGTACGTCTAATTCTTGTGATGCTAAATTACCTCTATTAGAGCTCGGAATTTTCTCCGTAAAAGGTTCTTTATTACCGTAGGTATTTTCCATACGAATAATGTAAACCAATTTGGCAGTCTCTCCTAACTCTTTTGTAAGAGCAACTTTAAGTAGTTTAACATAGTGTTCTTCTAACCACTCGTAAAAAAATTTACTTGGAACTTGAACACTTAAAGCGTTTTCGGATAGTTTGATTGGTTTAATAGGATCAAACCAAGTTTTAAATGCCTGCGGTTGGATATTATCTTTGATAAAGGCCAGACAATTGTTCCAAACGGAATTAGCAGTAACATTCATTCTTAAAGTTCTCTTTGTTTTGGTTTTTGCAAAAAATCAAATGGATTAGTGCAAAAGTTGGTTAATAGTATTCTGTTTATAGTAGAGCAAATATGTGAACAAATTATCTAATAAAAAAATGAAATTTTATTGAATTTTAGATAATTTTTTCTCATGTTCGCGAATCATACAAACAAAGCTTTTAAATATATAATATTTACTTGATATAATATGGATTTTAACGAAATTTCTTTTAGGGTTAGGTACGCGGAGACCGACCAAATGGGCGTTGTGTATCATGGTAATTATGCACAGTACCTAGAGATGGGTAGGGTAGAATGGTTAAGGAGTAAAGGGGTTTCTTACAGTGCTATGGAGAAAAATGGAATAATGCTTCCAGTAATATCTTTGAAAACTTTTTTTAAGAAGTCTGCTCTGTATGATGATTTAATTACAGTACGTACAATTTTGAAGGGAAAACCCTCGGTTAGAATTGAGTTTGACTTTGAAATTTATAACGAAAAGAAAGAAATTTTGGCTGAAGCGAATGTAGTTTTGGTTTTTATGGATAAAGAAAAAATGAAGCCAATGCGATGTCCAAAATATATTCTTGATAAAATTGGGTTTTAGTAAACTACCTGGGGGGAAGTCCACGAGGCATTAGAAGCAAAATTAGCATTGATTTTGACGCAAGCGTCGGAGCATTTAAATCTCGATTATCGAGTAAAAAATATTAGCAGCTTATTTTTTTAATTTTTATTTCGTGGTTTGCTTTAAAAATAGTTTCAATTTTGTTGGAATCTTTTTTGCGAACAGAAAAATGTAAGGAACAGTTCATTTCCATTTTTTGAGATTCTATTTGTAATTGGTTTTGCTTTATTATTCGCATTACTTTATCCATTTCTTTATAATCAAAAGTAACTTCAAAAGTATTTGTTAGTATTTGCTCTACAATTTTAGCTTCATTCAAAGCTAATTCTGCAGAGTTTCTATAAGCACTTATTAAACCACCAACACCCAATTTGGTGCCCCCAAAGATTCTAACAACAGCTATAAGTACATTTGTTACATCAAAAGATTTTATTTGCCCATAGATTGGCATTCCTGCAGAATTGTTAGGTTCGCCATCATCATTTGCTCTATAGTTTATTTTTTCTACTCCTAACTGCCATGCGTAACATACATGATTAGCAGTGTGGTGTTTTTTGCGAAGCTTTTCTATAATTGGTTTTACATCTTCTTCTTTTTGAATAGGGAATACATAGCCATAAAATTTGCTTTTCTTTTCTTTAGAAAGAACTTCATTAGAAGGTTTTAAAATGGTTCTATAGGTGTCTTTTTTTATTTGCATTACGCTAAAGCTACTAAAAGTATACTAATAATAGCTAAAGCAATACCACCCCAATTTTTTGTACTAATCTTTTCTTTAAATAGTAAAATACCTAGTAGTGTAGAAAACATAACTACAGCAACATTGTTTAAAGTAAATATAGATGCGCTATTATATTCTGGGTTGTTAAGTGCTTTTAAAAGAAAAAAAACTGAAAAATAATTTGGGATGCCTAAAACAATACCTCCAATAATGTTTTTAAAATTTATTTTTAGTGGTTTCTTTGGAGATTGAACTAAAATAAAACATGCCCCGATTATAGCAGCAGAGCCAAAAATCATGGCAGAGAAAAGGGGGAACTCTAAGGGGGTAACATGTTCTTTTTGAAAAAAGTTAATGGTAGTGTCAATAATGCCAGAACCAAAAAAAACAAGTGTGGGTAATAATAAGGCAGACGAATTAATTTTTGTATTGCTCTCCTTTATAGAGGCAAAGTAAACGGCTCCCATTGCTAAAAATATCCCTATAACTTTAAAAAATCCTAAGTGTTCTTTATAAATAATTACGCCAATTATAGCGGGTATAACAAAAGACATTTTTGTAGCTACAGATGCTACAGAAACACCTACTTTTTGGGCAGTAGCGGCCATTAAATTAAATACTACAATAAATAAAATGCCTAGAATAAGAGTTCCTATAAACCAAGGTTTTTCTATGACTGAAGAAATAGTAACGGATTCTTGATATAGAAAAAAGCCAACACTGCAGGCAACAACATAATTGGTTATAATAGCATATAGTGTTTGGACTTTGTAAATACTAAAAAGTTTAAATATCACAAAGATTAAACTAGAGAATAAAATACTTAGGCATAGATTTAACATTAAGGTAATTTAGTTTTTAAATTAATAATGTCATCAGAACCAACAAGTAAATTCCAACATCTAATCCCTAACTTTTCTGCGGCATCGGTATTTTCTTTAGTGTCATCAATAAAAAAGGTTTCTTCTGCTTTTAGATTGTTTTGTTCTAAAACATACTCGTAAATAGTTGCATTTGGTTTGCGTAATTGTATTTCATGAGAAAGGTAAAATTTCTCGAAACAGTTTTTAAATCTATTGTAATTTGTTTTTCCCATTGTTTTTATAACATGAGATATGTGAAGTGCATTGGTATTACTTAGTAAGAAAAGACGATAATTTTTCTCTTGCGCTAGTTGCTCTAAAAAATCTAATCTATATAAAGGGAAATCTAATAAAATAGAATTCCATGCTTCTTTTATTTTAGACTCGTTTGCTTCTGGGAAAATGGTAATTAAGTTTGCTGTAAAGTCCTTAGAAGATAATAGTCCTTGTTCGTATTCTTTTGCTAAAGAGTCTAATTCAGGTGTTAAAGAGGTAAAACCATATTTGGCGAGTTCTTTAAAAACAGCTTCTTTATCTAGATTGATGAAAATATCACCAAAATCAAAAATAATATTTTTAATCATTTTTTAGTAAAATTAATTGGTCGGTATCTATTTGGGTAGTTTGTATTTTTCTTCCGTTGCAAATAGGGGCTTTAATCCCTGAGCTAAAGTTGTTTTTTCCTTTAAAAATACGAGCTTCATCCCAGAGTTTGGAATCAATAAAAGTTTGTAGCGTTTTAGAGCCACCTTCAATTATTATGCTATTTATATTTAATTGGTGTAGGATATTGCAAATACGTTTTGCTAAATCTTTATCAAAAATAATGTTGTGGTAATTAATGTTAGGCTCTATAGTTGCACTTTTTTTTTCTGTAAAAATTATTGTTTTAATAGAGTTGTCTAGTAAGAAAGAATTTTTATTTATTTTCAAATCCTTGTCTAATACAATACGTAAAGGATTTTTTCCTTTCCAGTTCCTAGTGTCTAACTTTGGATTGTCCTGTATAGCGGTATTAGTTCCTACTAAAATTGCTTGTTCTTCGGAACGCCATTTATGTACTAGCTGTCTAGAATATGGGTTGGTAATCCAAAAAGGTTCTGGATTTTCTTTTCTTAAGGAGTTATCGGGTGCAATAAAACCATCAATAGTTTCTGCCCATTTTAAAATAATGTAAGGACGTTTTTTTACATGAAAAGTTAAAAAACGTTTATGATGTTCTTTACATTCTTCTTCTAAAACAGAAGTAATAACCGTGCAACCAGCATCTTTTAATTTTTTTATGCCTTTTCCGGCAACTTTTTCATGAGGATCTAAGGTGCCAACAACAACGGTTTTAATTTGTTTTTGTAGGATTAAATCTGCGCAAGGAGGTGTTTTTCCGTAATGGGAGCAAGGTTCTAAAGTAACATAAATTGTAGCTTCTTTTAGTAGGGAGGTGTCTGTAACCGAGTTAATTGCATTTACCTCTGCATGAGAGCCGCCATAAGGACTTGTGTGGCCTTCCCCAATTATTTTGTTGTTATGGACAATAACACTGCCAACCATGGGATTGGGTGCGGTATTTCCTAGGCCATTTTTGCCTAGTTGAATACAACGTAACATGTATTTTTCATGTATCTTCACTTCGCAAAAATAGAACATATACTTTTCTAATGATGCATAAAGTATAGAAATGTATAGAGAGTATATGGTTCTTAAAAATTTAAAATTGTGAATAATATTCGTATTAGAGAAATTGAGGAGAAAGACAATGTAGAGGTGGCAAAAGTAATACGTAAGGTGTTAATAGAGCTTGGAGTTCCTAAAGTTGGCTCTGCTTATGAAGATAAGGCTCTAGATTCTATGTATGAAAATTATAAAGAGCCTAATGCAATTTATTTTATAGTAGAAGAGAATGGAGTTTTATTAGGCTGCGCTGGGATTGCCAAATTAGAAAATTATGATGGGAATGTGTGTGAGCTTCAAAAAATGTATTTTTTAGAAGAAGCAAGAGGAAAAGGTATTGGTGCTAAGATGATAGATGTCTGTTTGGAAAAAGCAAAAGAATTTGGTTTTAAGAAATGTTATTTAGAAACGATGCCATTTATGAAAGCGGCTCAAAAATTATATATTAAAAAAGGATTTACCTATTTGGAAAACAAAATGGGGGATACAGGACATTATTCTTGCCCTGTTTGGATGATAAAAGAGTTGTAGTAGATGTTATTAAGAGAGATTAAAAATATTTATGAGATAGAGTTAAAGGAGGTGTATCCTATAACCGAAATTCAAAGCTTTTTTTATTTAGCAATAGATTTTTATTTACAATTACCACGATTTATATTAGCTACGGAGCCTAATTTAACCATTACAAAAGAAGAAGAGCAGCCTTTGTTTAATACACTAAGCAGGCTTAAATTACAAGAGCCAATACAGTATATTTTAGGAACTACAAATTTTATGAATTTAGATTTTACAGTAGATTCTAATGTCTTAATTCCAAGACCAGAGACAGAAGAATTGGTGTATTGGATATTAGAGGATTTAAAATCTAAAAAAGAGCAGAAATTAAAAATTCTAGATATTGGTACAGGTGCAGGTTGTATTGCAATTTCTATAGCTAAAAATTTTCCAGAAGCAGAGGTTTATGCTTTAGATGTTTCTAAGGGGGCGCTACAAATTGCTAAAAAGAATGCTGCGGATAATAATGTGGCTATTACCTTTATAGAGGAAGATATATTACAATTGCAATCTATTAATGTAGATTTTGATATAATTGTGTCTAACCCACCTTATGTTAGGGAGTTAGAAAAGGAACAGATGGCAGAAAATGTAAAGAACCATGAGCCAGATTTAGCATTATATGTTCCAGATAATAAGGCGCTTATGTTTTATGAAGCCATAAGTGTTTTTGCAAAAGAGAATTTAAAGTTAGGCGGTTTTTTGTATTTTGAAATAAACCAATACTTAGGAAAAGAAATGAAGGTTCTTTTGGAAGACAATAATTTTTTAGAAATTGAACTTCGAAAAGATATGTTTGGTAATGACCGAATGATAAAAGGGATAAAAGAATAAAGTAAATGAGCGTAAAAGAACAAATAGAAGCTTTACGAAAAGAATTAAGAATGCATAATTATAACTATTATGTGTTAGATAATGCTACTATATCGGATTACGATTTTGATATTAAACTTAAAGAATTACAAGTTTTAGAAGAAAAGCACCCAGAGTTTTATGATGCTTCTTCGCCAACACTAAGAGTAGGTGGGGAAGTTACCAAAAATTTTGAAACCATTGTACATGAAAATCGGATGTATTCTCTAGATAATTCCTATTCTAAAGAAGATATAGAAGATTGGGAAAAAAGAATACAGCGTGTTTTAGGAGATGTAGAAGTGCAATTTACTTGTGAGTTAAAGTATGATGGGGCTTCTATAAGTTTAACTTATGAGGAAGGTAAATTAAAACAAGCGGTTACTCGCGGAGATGGTTTTCAAGGAGATGAAGCAACAACGAATGTAAAAACCATAAAATCGGTTCCATTACAATTGAAAGGCGATTACCCTCCAAAATTTGAAATTCGAGGAGAAATTGTTTTGCCTTTTGAGGGTTTTAAAAAAATGAATGAAGAGCGTGTAGCTGCAGGAGAAGAACCTTATATGAATCCTAGAAATACGGCTTCTGGAAGTTTAAAGTTACAAGATAGTGCAGTAGTAGCAAAACGCCCACTAGACTGTTTGTTGTACGGTATTGTTGGTGAGAATACAGGAGTTACTTCTCAGTTTCAAATGTTAGAAAAAGCTAGAGACTGGGGGTTTAAAGTGCCAACAATAGCAAAACTTTGTAAAACCACTTCAGAGGTTATGGAGTTTGTAGAGTATTGGGATGTGCATAGACATGAACTTCCTTATGAAACCGATGGTGTGGTTATTAAAGTAAACAGTTTAAGATATCAAGAAGAGTTAGGGTATACTTCTAAATCGCCTCGTTGGGCAATGGCTTATAAATTTAAAGCAGAACAAGTCTCTACCGTTTTAAATGAAATAACTTATCAAGTTGGGCGTACAGGGGCAATAACACCGGTGGCAAATTTAGAACCTGTGTTACTAGCAGGTACTACAGTAAAAAGAGCTTCATTGCATAACGCAGACCAAATAGAGAAACTAGATATAAGAGAAAAAGATACGGTTTTTGTAGAAAAAGGAGGAGAGATTATTCCTAAAATAATAAAGGTAGATTTAGAAAAAAGACCAGAGGATTCTACAGTAACAAAATACATAACCCACTGTCCAGAATGCCATGAAGAATTGGTAAGAACAGAAGGGGATGCAAAACATTATTGTGTAAATTATTACGGTTGTCCGCCACAAATTACAGGTCGTATACAACACTACATTTCTAGAAAGGCAATGGATATTGAAGGTCTAGGAGGTGAAACCGTAGAGCTTCTTTTTAAAGAGGGGTTAATTACTAATTATGCAGATTTGTATACTCTTACGAAGGAAGATGTATTACCACTAGAGCGTATGGCAGAAAAGTCTGCTGAAAATTTAGTTGCAGGTGTAGCGGCTTCAGTACAAATACCTTTTGAGAGGGTAATGTTTGCTTTAGGTATTCGTTTTGTAGGAGAAACTGTAGCAAAAAAGTTAGCTAAAGCCTATAAAAATATAGATGCGCTTATGGTAGCAACGGTAGAAGAATTAATTTTGGTAGATGAAATTGGACAGCGTATAGCCGAGAGTGTAGTAGAGTTTTTTAAGAACGAAAAGAATGTAGAAATAGTAAATAGGCTAAAAGAATATGGCGTGCAGTTTGAAATTTCAGCAGACAAACTATTAAATCAAACAGAAAAACTAAAAGGGCAAACTTTTGTGGTTTCTGGAGTTTTTGAAACTGTTAGTAGAAACGATTTAAAGAAAATGATAGAAGATAATGGAGGGAAAGTAGGTTCTTCTATTTCTTCTAAAACTTCTTTTTTAGTTGCTGGAGATAAAATGGGACCAAGTAAATTAGCTAAGGCAGAAAAACTAGGTATTTCTATAATTTCTGAACATGAATTTATTGAAAAAGTGTCTTAATGCATCAATAGAGTATTACAATTAGTAGTTTTCTGTGTAGTTTTAATATTGTTTCTAGTTTAATTTTGTAACGAATTAAAGCATATTGGTATGAGTCAAATAGTAACATTTGGAGAAGTTTTAATGCGTTTGTCTCCTCCAGGAAATAGAAAATTTATTCAATCTAACAGATTAGAATTTTATTTTGGAGGGACAGAATTAAATGTGGGGATTTCTATTGCTAATTTTGGAGGCAGAGTAAAACATATAAGTTGTATTTCGGATGATTTTATTGGCAACACGGCTATTTCTTATTTAAATAAATTTGATGTAGATACCTCTTCTATTGTTAGGTCAAGTAGGCCTTTGGGAGTTTACTTTTTAGAGGTGGGAGCGGTAATGCGCCCAAGTGCTATTTCATACAATAGGTCACATTCTTCTTTTTCGGAAATTGAAGCTTCTATGGTAGATTGGAACTCCTCATTAAAAGATGCTACCTGGTTTCACTGGACAGGTATTACACCAGCCTTGTGTGAAGGAGCTTGTGAAACACTTAAAGAAGGTTTAATCTTAGCTCGTAAAAAAGGTATAACAGTAACTGCAGACCCCACCTATAGAAGTGGTTTATGGAAATATGGTAAAGATGCAAAATCTACCTTATCAGAATTATTAGAATATTCAACCATTTTTATAGGAGGTGTCAATGAAATTAATGAAGTTCTTGGTACAGAATACGGGTATTCTAATGAGGATTTTATTGAGGCAAGTAAATTGTTAATAGAAAAATATCCATCTATAGAGAAAGTGTTTGATAAAATTAGAACCTCACTAAATTCTTCTTGGCATAAAATTAGGGCTAGAATGTGGAATGGAAAAGAGTTTAGAGAATCGGAAGATTTAGATATTACCCATGTTGTAGATAGGATAGGAACTGGTGATGCGTTTGCTGCAGGTTTAATTTTTGGGTTACAACATTATGATGACTATAAAGCTATGGAATTTGGTAGTGCAGCTTGTGCTTTAAAACATACTTATGAAGGAGATGTAAATTTTGCTACTGTTAAAGAAGTGGAAGCAATTTTGGAAGGAAATACAACAGGTAGGTTAAAAAGGTAACCTAGACTTCTTTTTTAAAACACAAACTGTTCTTAACGCCTATATACTGTCCGTAGTTAGGAATAATGTTGTAATTACATTTTTTATATAAAGCAACCGCTTCGGTTTGTCTTATGCCTGTTTCTAAAATACAAGAAGTGTAATTTAGTTCTTTTGTCCAAGACTCTAGTTCTTTAAGAATTCTAGTAGCTATACCTTTTCCTCTTGTTTTAGGGGAAACATACATTCTTTTTATTTCCATAGAAGAGGTATTTAATAGTTTTATAGCGCCGCACCCTACAGGGATATCATTTACATAAACAACTAGAACATATTTTAAGCTTTGTATAGAGTTAAATTGATTATAGAAAGCATGTTCATCGCCATCTGTAATAGCTAAATAAGCGTCTAGTTCTTTTACTAAAACAATAAAATCTTTGTTTTTGGATGTTGTTCTTACTAATTTCATATTTAAACCTTTATAGAAACGCCATTATATTCTGTATTTGTAGTACCTCTAAAGTAAAAATCTACTCGCCCTAAATTTATACCAAAACAACCAACTTGGTTTACTAAAACTTCTCTGTTTTCGGCGTTTTTAACTATAGTTGGTTTTTCAAGAAAAGTATGGGTGTGTCCGCCAATAATTAAATCGGTATGTTTGGTTTTTGATGCCAGGGTAAGGTCGTCAGGATTTTGTTCTGTAGTGTACTCGTATCCTAAGTGAGAAAGACAAATTATTAAATCACATTTTTCTTCTTCTTTTAGCTTGGTTTCTATATCTGCAGCAATTTCAAAAGGGTTATGGTAAACCGTTTCTTTATATAAACTTTTAGATACAAGGCCTTTTAGTTTAATGCCTAGACCGTAAACGCCAATTTTAAGATTGTTTATTACGTAGGTTTTATAGGGTTTTGTAAAACCATCTAGAACAGTATTTGTAAAATCGTAGTTAGCTGTAATTAAATCAAATTTGGCATGTGGTAATTTAGAAAGTAAACCATTAATTCCATTGTCAAAATCATGATTCCCTATCGTGGCAGCATCATACTTAAGCATACTCATAAGTTTAAACTCTAATTCTCCACCATAAAAATTAAAATAAGGTGTGCCTTGAAAAATATCTCCAGCATCAAATAAAAGAGTATTTGGATTTTCATTTCTAATAGAATTTACTAGAGTAGCTCTTCTGGCTAAGCCACCAAGATTAGCAAACTCTGAATGACTTTTTGGAAAAGGGTCTATGTGGCTGTGTACATCGTTTGTGTGTAAAATAGTAATTTTAATAACCTCTTCCTTAATGCAAGAATCTAATGTTAAGCCTCCTAAGCCAATAAAAGCAGAAGAAGCGCTAGTATTTGTAATAAATTTTCTTCTGTTCATAATTATGTTTTTTTATAAAATCTATTATCTACTGTAGCCTGAAGAGTGTCTACTTTTTTAAAGTAATCTATGATAGCATTTCTAAATTTATAATCTAGAGGTGTAATAGTAATAGCATCTTTAAAAAACACCATATTGTCGCCTCCATTTGCTAAATAATTATGTGTTGCTACATAATACGTCTTATTAGGGTCAAAAATTTTATTTTGAATTTTAAAAGAAGCTAAACTACTGTCTTTGTTTAGTATAATTTGTGCACCAGAGATAGGATGGGCGGTGTTAGAATTTATTATAAAATGTACTAGTTCTTGAATAGATTTACCAGAAAGTTCTGCAACAACAATAGTATTTTCAAAAGGCATAATTTGATATGCATTTCTTGTGGTTACATTTCCTTTAGATAGTATAGAGCGTATACCGCCATGATTTATTAGAACAAAATCTATTTCTTTTTTAGAGATAGACTTAAATAGGGGATTAGCTTGGGTATACAAAAGGTCTGCTAATAAATTTCCTTCAGAAGTGTTGTATTCTCCGTCATCTGCAGTTATTTTCTTTGGAGTATAGGCAAGAGTACTGTCCATTATTTGGTTAATGTGCTGTCTATATGGAATAATATAAGATTCTAGAGCATCATTGTTTTTTAAATCATTAGAAATGGAAATTTGTTTAGCTTCTATTTTTGATAATTTTTTAGGAGGGTTAGAGCAAGCTACTACAAAACCAAATGTTGTAAATATAACAAAATGTGTTATTTTTAAATTCATGATTGTTTTTATTTTTGACCTGTCTAAACAAATGAAGATTCTTTACATTTGTATAAATGTAAAAATACATGTTTAACGGAATAAAAGATAAATTAAAACGTAAATCTGGAGCTAAATTTTTAAAGGCAGAATTAAGTAAGCCAAAAGCAGAAATTAAGCGTAAAAAAGGGATTACATCTATTGGCTGTATTGTAGATTTAGATAAGTTTGAAAACTCAAATTTGTTTTATGAATTTATAGAAGAATTTTCATTACGACCAAATGCTGTTAAAATAATAGGATATAAGAGTTTTTATGATAAAAACTCGCCATATTCTATTCCTGTTTTCTCTGGAAAAGATTTAGGTTGGAATGGAAATATAGAGAATAGTTACGCTTTAGAATTTCTTAGTCGGGACTATGATATGTTAGTAAACTATTATAATGAGGAAAACTTATTATTAGAGTTAATGACAGTAAAGACAAGAGCAAGAGTAAATGTTGGTTTTGTTGAGGTAGATAAGGTTTATAATGATTTAATATTAGATACTCCAATGAATAATTTTAAAGTTTTTAAAACAGAACTTAAAAAATATTTAAGAGTATTAAACGAAATAGAATAATGAAAGAATTGTTGGGTACAGGTGTTGCTTTGGTAACTCCTTTTAATGAAGATGGGAATGTAGATGTTATTGCTCTAACTACAATAGTAGAGTATAATATTAGCAATGGGGTAGATTATTTAGTGGTGCTAGGTACTACAGGGGAATCTGTAACACTATCTAAAGCAGAAAAGCAATTAGTTATAAATACAATTACTACTGCAAATGCAGGGCGTTTGCCAATGGTTTTAGGGGTAGGAGGTAACAATACAGCTTTAATAGTAGAAGAATTATCTACCGCAGACTTAAAAGATTTTGTTGCTATTCTTTCTGTTTCTCCTTATTACAATAAGCCTACACAAGAAGGAATATATCAACACTTTAAGGCTATATCTTTAGCGTCTCCAATTCCAGTTATCTTATATAATGTGCCAGGTAGAACGGGAAGTAATGTTTTGCCAGAAACTGTAGTTCGTTTAGCGCAAGATTTTGATAATATTGTGGCGGTAAAAGAAGCTTGTGGTGATATAGTACAAGTAATGGAATTAATTAAAAATACCCCAGATGATTTTCATGTAATTTCTGGAGACGACATTACGGCATTGCCTAGTGTTTTGGCTGGCGGTTCAGGTGTAATTTCTGTAATAGGGCAAGGCTTACCTAATGAGTTTTCTTCCATGATACGATTAGGATTAGAGAAGAAAGTAGAAGAAGCTTACGCATTGCATTACAATATGCAAGAAGGGATGCAATTAATTTTTGAAGAAGGCAATCCCGCTGGGATTAAAACAATTTTAGAATTGGCAGGCTTGTGTAAAGCCAATGTACGCTTACCTTTAGTAGAAGCAACATTAGAATTAAAGCAAAAAATTGAAACATTTGTAAAGCCGTTTATTGAGGTAACTGCATAAGTATTTTTGCAAGAAAGTTAAAACTAACATAAAAGCATTGTGGTATCCCATGAATGCTTTTATTTTAGCGTTGTAAAAATGTTTTTTATATCCATTGATAATTCCTAATTTTGCAGAATGTTTTTAAAGAAGAGTAGCTTTTTTTCCATTGTTATTGTTGCATTAGCATTTCAATCATGTAGTGAGTACCAAAAAGTACTTAAGAATGATGATGTGAAGGCTAAGTATGACATGGCTGAAAAGTTTTATAAAGAAGAAGATTTTAAACGTTCTAATCGTTTATTTGAGCAAATAGCTCCAAAGTATATTGGTAAGCCGCAAGGAGAAAGGGTAATGTTTTTCTTTTCAAATACTTATTTTCAAAGAAAAGATTATAATATGGCAGGCTATCAATTTGAACGCTTTATTAAATCTTACCCCAAAAGTGACAAGTTACAAGAAGCAGCATTTTTAGGAGCAAAAAGTTATTATATGCTTTCTCCTAATTATTCTTTAGATCAAACGGATACGGATAAAGCATTATTGAAATTACAGAATTTTATTAATACCTATCCAGATTCTGAGTATTTTAAAGAAGCAAATAAAATTGCAAAAGAACTTACAACTAAAAAAGAAAGAAAGTCTTTTGAAATAGCAAAGCAGTATAATAAGTTAGGAGAGTTTAATTATGAACTTTTAAAATCTGCAGTAGCAGCTTGTGATAATTTTGTTTCAGATTATCCTGGATCTATTTTTAAAGAAGATATTTTATATATAAAGTTACAGGCTACAACACACATGGCAATGAATAGTTATGAAGTGTTAAAAAAGGACCGTTTAAACAATGCAAGAGATGCTTATAGCGTTTTAAAGAAAAAATATCCTGAAACTAAATTTGGAAAAGAGGCGGATGACCTTCTTAAAAAAATTGAAAAAGAATTAAAAAGTTTTCCTACGGAAGCAAAATAAATACCTAGTATTATGAACATGAACGATTTAAAAAATTCAAAAGCTTCTGTTTCTACAAAAACCATTAATAAAAATGAGTTTGATAAAGAAACAGAAAATATTTACGAGGCTATTTCTATAGCATCTAAAAGAGCTATTCAAATAAACTCTGATATTAAAAAAGAACTTTTAGAAAAATTAGAAGAGTTTGCTACATATAGCGATAGTTTAGAAGAAGTTTTTGAAAATAAAGAACAAATAGAAGTTTCTAAATTTTACGAAAAACTACCAAAGCCACATGCATTAGCAGTAGAAGAGTGGTTAAATGATAAAATATACTATAGAAATACAGAGAAAGACGCATAATTTATGTTAGCTAATAAGAACATCCTTTTAGGAATCACTGGAGGGATTGCAGCTTATAAGACTACATTTCTTGTTCGTAAACTTATTAAAGCTGGCGCCTATGTTAAAGTTGTTTTAACAGAGAGCGCCAGCTCTTTTGTTTCTCCACTTACCTTAGCCACGTTATCTAAAAATCCTGTGGTAACCTCTTTTGTTTCTAAAGAGGAAAACCAAGTAGATTGGAATAATCATGTGGAATTAGGTCTTTGGGCAGATTATATGATTATTGCTCCTGCAACTGCAAATACTATGTCTAAAATGGCTAATGGTACTTGCGATAATTTATTGCTAGCTGTATATTTATCTGCTAAATGCCCTGTTTTTATTGCTCCAGCAATGGATTTGGATATGTATAAACATGGTTCTACAAAAGCATCTTTAACTACTTTAGAGTCTTACGGTAATATAATTATACCTGCTACTTCTGGTGAATTAGCAAGTGGTTTAGTTGGTGAAGGAAGAATGGCAGAGCCAGAAGATATTGTTTCGTTTGTAGAAAATGAAATAGTAAAGAACCTTTCTTTGCGAGGAAAAAAACTTCTAATTACTGCTGGGCCAACGTATGAGGCAATAGATCCTGTTCGTTTTATAGGCAATCATTCCTCTGGTTTAATGGGGTATGAACTTGCAAAAAGTGCTGCAAATTTAGGAGCAGAAGTAATATTAGTTTCAGGGCCATCTAAATACACTGTGGATCACAATTTTATTCATTTGGTAAAAGTAGTTTCTGCAGATGAAATGTATGACGAAGTGCATAAATATTATAAAGAAATAGATATTGCAATTTGTGCGGCAGCAGTAGCAGATTATAAACCTAAAATAAAAGCGACTCAAAAAATAAAAAAGAAACAAGAGGAGTTTTCTATTGAGCTTGTTAAAAATAAAGACATTTTATTCTCTTTAGGAGAGCAAAAAACAAATCAGTTCTTGGTTGGTTTTGCTTTAGAAACAGAAAATGAAGTAGAAAATGCAACTGGAAAGTTAAAAAGAAAAAATTTAGATGCTATTGTTCTTAATTCTTTAAACGATAGTGGTGCTGGTTTTGGAAAAGCAACTAATAAAATCACCTTCATAGATACCAATTTACAGATAAAAACGTTTGAATTAAAAACTAAGGCAGCTGTTGCTCTAGATGTATTAAACGAAATAATTCAAAGACTAGATGCGTAATCTAATTATCGCTATATTTTTTTTAGGTTTTTCTTTGTTTGTAAAAGCACAAGAATTAAACTGTAAAATTACTGTAAACTCTGATCAGGTTTCACAAACCAATCAGCAAATTTTTAAAACTTTAGAACGTTCTTTAAACGATTTTGTAAATAAAACAAAGTGGACAAATAAGGTGTATAAGGAGAATGAACGTATTAATTCTCAGTTGTTTATTACTATCACAGAGTATGAGTCTAACAGGTTTAAGGGTAATATACAAATACAATCTTCTAGGCCGGTTTTTAATACATCTTATGAAACTCCTGTCTTTAATTATAAAGACAATCAGTTAAACTTTGAATACATAGAATTTCAGCCATTGGTGTTTAATGAAAACGTATATGAATCTAACTTAGTAAGTGTTGTAGCTTATTATGTGTATATAATGATAGGGTTAGATGCAGATACATTTGCGTTAGAAGGCGGTAGTGAGTTTTTTAGAAAAGCGCAAAGTATAGTTACGCAAGCACAAGGAGGTAATTCTGCTGGGTGGAGCCAATCATCAGACCGAAGTCGTTTTGAACTTGTAGATAATTTACTTTCTAATACCTATAAAGAGTACAGAGTTGCAATGTACAATTACCATAGAAAGGGATTAGATATTCTTGGGGATAACAATAGTACAGGTAAGCAAATTATTGCGGGTACCATGAACTTGTTTGATACTATGATAAAAAGAAGGCCTAATGCTTTTTTAATGCAAACTTTTTTTGATGCAAAGTCTGAAGAAATTCAAAATATCTTTTCTGGAGGACCAAAAGTGGATGTAGTGAAGCTAAAAGAAACCTTAAATAGGATTGCACCATTATATTCTAGCACCTGGAATGATATTAAATATTAACTCTATTTTTTTACGATAGAATATAGATTACATTTGTAGCAATAAAATTATCTACATTGCTTACAAATTTATCCATAAAAAATTACGCCCTAATAGATCAGTTAAATGTTTCCTTTACCAAAGGATTTACGGTAATTACGGGAGAAACAGGAGCTGGTAAATCTATACTTCTTGGAGGCTTGTCTTTAGTTTTAGGGAAACGAGCAGATTTATCTTCTTTAAGAGATAAAGCAGTTAAATGTGTTATAGAGGCAGAATTTAATATAGAAAAGTATAATTTAAAATCTTTCTTTACGAAACAAGATTTAGATTATGAGAGTACCACAATTATACGTAGAGAAATACAACCAAGCGGAAAATCTAGAGCATTTGTAAATGATACACCGGTAACCCTAGATGTACTATCAAGATTAGGAGAAAAACTAATCGATGTGCATTCCCAACATCAAACTCTACAATTAGGAGATAATAATTTTCAGTTAAAAGTAATAGATGCTTTAGCAGATAACTCTAAAATTTTGGAGAAATATGCTGCTGCCCTAAAATTATATCAATCTTTAGTTAAAGAATTAGAAGAACTTATTGTATTTCGTGATAACGCTTCTAAAGAGCAGGATTATAATAGCTTTTTATTAAAAGAATTAGAGGCTGCACCATTAAAAGAAGGAATTTTAGAAGAATTAGAGCAAGAATATGAGCAGCTTAATAATGTAGAGCTTATCATGGAGCAGTTGGCTGCTGGTAATCAATTACTTAATGAGGAACAAATAGGGGTAATAGGAGCGCTTTCTCAATTAAAACAAGTAACTACTAAGTTGTCTAATTTTAGTACTAAATACAATTCTTTAAATGAAAGAGTACAATCTGTTTTTATAGAGATAGATGATGTTGCTACAGAATTACAAGATTATATAGAGAATACCGAAGCAAATCCTAAAGTTTTAGAAGAGGTTAACGCAAAACTTCAGTTGTTGTATGATCTTCAAAAAAAGCATAGTGTTTTAACTATAGAAGAATTAGTTGCTGTAAGGGAAGATTTAAGTGAAAAAGTTTCTACTACAGAGAATATAGAATCTACAATTAAAGAAAAAGAAGAAGCGCTTTCTAAGCAAAAAAATGTTTTAGAAGACATTGCTATAAGCTTACGAAAAAGAAGACAAAAAGTATTACCTAGTTTAAAAAAACAATTAGAAAATTCATTAAGTACTTTAGGAATGCCAAGTGCTTCCTTTACTATAGAAGTTAATAAAGCAGAGGCCTATAAAGCATTAGGTAAAGATGATTTAGTGTTTTTGTTTTCTGCCAATAAAGGAGGTAATTATGGAGAACTAAAAAAAGTAGCTTCAGGTGGTGAACTTTCTAGAATTATGTTGGTAATAAAAGCAATATTAGCTAAATATGAAGACTTACCAACGATAATGTTTGATGAAATTGATACAGGGGTTTCAGGTGAAATATCTGGACAAATGGGAGTTATTATGAAGAATATGAGTGCAGATATGCAAGTTTTTTCTATAACGCATTTACCGCAAGTTGCATCTAAAGGAAACCAACATTATAAAGTACGTAAAACAGAAGATAAACAAGGAACTACAACTAATTTATATGTGCTATCTGAAGAAGAAAGAGTAGTGGAGTTAGCAGAAATGTTAGGAGGAAAAGAACATTCGGATTCTGCAATTGCACATGCAAAGGAATTATTAAGTGGAGCATAGATATTTATAGGTGCTTAACTACTATTTTTTTAACATATTTTAAATATCTTTGATTTTTATAAAAAACCTAAGAACAGGAAAATGGCATATAATTTATTAAAAGGCAAAAGAGGAATTATTTTTGGAGCATTAGATGAAAATTCTATTGCATGGAAAACAGCATTAAGTGTACATGCAGAAGGAGGTACTTTTGTTTTGACCAATGCGCCAATTGCTTTACGTATGGGTCAATTAAAAGAACTTGGAGAGCAAACAGGTTCGGAAATTATACCTGCAGATGCAACTAGTGAGGAAGATTTAAAAAACCTTGTAACAAAATCTATGGAGATTTTGGGAGGTAAAATAGATTTTGTTTTACATTCTATAGGAATGTCTGTAAATGTTCGTAAAGGAAGATCTTATATGGATGAGAACTATGACTTTACTGCTAAAGGTTGGGATATATCTGCGTTGTCTTTTCATAAGGTAATGCAAACATTATATAAGAATGACGCTATGAGCGAGTGGGGAAGTATTGTTGCCTTAACGTATATGGCAGCGCAAAGAAGTTTTCCTGATTATAATGATATGGCAGATAATAAGGCATATTTAGAATCTGTAGCACGTAGTTTTGGTTATTTCTTTGGGAAAGATAAAAAAGTAAGAGTTAATACTATTTCACAATCTCCTACTGCAACAACTGCTGGTCAGGGAATTAAAGGGTTTAATGGCTTTATTAATTTTGCAGACCAAATGGCACCATTAGGTAACGCAACAGCGCAGGATTGTGCAGATTATACCATAACATTATTCTCGGATCTTACCCGTAAAGTTACTATGCAGAATTTATTTCATGATGGTGGTTTTTCTAATACAGGAGTTAGTAGAGAAGTAATGGATAAGTTTGAATAAAGTTATTTTATATAAATAATTTTTAAGGTTGACTTTTGGGAATACTATTCCTGGAAGTCAATTTGTTTTTTTACGTAAATTTACTCACAAATTAGGTTTCTATGGATTTGTCTTTTTCTTTTATTGTTCCTGTTTATAATAGGCCTAATGAGGTTTTGGAGCTCTTAGAAAGTCTTTCTAAGCAAACGTATGTAAAACCTTTTGAGATAGTACTTATAGAGGACGGTTCTACAGTTTCTTCAGAAAATGTGGTACAAAGTTTTGCATCAAAATTAAATATATCTTACTATAAGAAATTTAATTCTGGCCCAGGAGATTCTAGAAATTATGGAATGCGAAGAGCAAAAGGAAATTATTTTATAGTGCTAGATTCCGATTGTATAATTCCGCCTCAATATTTAGAAGTAGCAGAAAAATCTTTGCAAGAAAATTTTGTACACTGTTATGGAGGTCCAGATGCGGCACATGAATCTTTCTCTACAGTGCAAAAAGCAATTAATTATGCAATGACCTCTTTTTTTACTACAGGAGGAATAAGAGGTGGAAAAAAGGCAGTAGACAAGTTTCAGCCTCGTAGTTTTAATATGGGGATCTCTAAAGAAGCATTTGAGAATGTAGGCGGTTACGGTAATATTCACCCAGGAGAGGATCCAGACTTAACCATACGTATTTGGAATAAAGGTTATGATACAAAACTAATACCAGAAGCATATGTGTATCATAAAAGAAGAATAGATTGGAATAAATTTTATATACAAGTAAATAAGTTTGGGATGGTTAGGCCAATTTTAAATAAATGGCATCCAGAAACACAAAAAATAACATATTGGTTTCCTACGCTATTTTGTATTGGTTTTATAGTTTCTATTTTATTACTGTTATTTGGTATTTGGATTCCTTTAGCATTTTATAAAATCTACTTTGTAGTATTGTTTTTTAATTCTTTAGTACAGAATAAGAATTTTAGTGTTGCAGCGCTCTCTTTGGTTGCTGTGGTTATTCAGTTTGTAGGTTATGGATACGGTTTTTTAAAATCTACTTTTTGGATTAACTTTAGTAAAAAGAAACCAAGAGAAATATTTCCAAATTTGTTTTTTAAAACTAACAGTATACTTTGATAAAAAAAATAGGCAAACATTTAAAGAAGAGAAAAG
Source organism: uncultured Maribacter sp. (assembly GCF_947495965.1). Lineage (GTDB taxonomy): Bacteria > Bacteroidota > Bacteroidia > Flavobacteriales > Flavobacteriaceae > Maribacter_B. The sequence goes on along the minus strand of NZ_CANMBB010000002.1, from coordinate 635,160 downwards.
TAAAAATATTTTCTATTTTTTTACTAGTTTCTAGTTTAGCTTGGTTTATAAATAAACTATCAGAATCTTATACAAGTAACACAACGTTTAAATTAAAATATTATAATGTCCCTGAAGGGTATCTTTTAAAGTCTGTTACAAAAGAAAATTTAGATGTAAAGTTGCAGGCTATAGGCTTTCAGTTTTTAAGTTTTGGGTTAAGTGCTAAAGAAATAGCTATAGATTTATCGGAAGAAGAAGTAAAGAACTCTAAGTTTAGTTTATCTGTAAAGCAAATACAAAAACAAGTGGAAAAAGCTTTGCCAAATTCTATGGTTTTAAAGGATTTGGATAAGGAGAATATAGATTTTGAGTTGGTTAAAATAATAACGAAATCTATTCCAGTAAATGCCAATATAAAACTTACACTTCAAAAAAATTGTATGTTAGATGGTGCTATTGTTTTAGAACCTAATAGTATTGAAGTTACGGGATCAGAAAATGAAATAGATACCTTACGGAATTTAAAAACAGCTTTAATAGAGTTATCCAATATTGGGGAAGACTTTTCTAAAAGAACTAAAATAATAACTCCTAAAGTATTAAAAAATACAACTTATAGTACAGAGAATATTATTGTAAAAGGCGATGTTTCTCGTTTTTCAGAAAAAATAATTAATAATATTCCTATTAAGGTTGTTAACTTGCCTAAAGATACTATAGTAAAGATTTTCCCAGACAGAGTTAAAATTCTATGTAAAGCAAAATTAGAAGTATTAAAAAAAATATCGGAAAAAGATTTTGTTGTCACAGCAAATTACAATAACATGCTACAAGGCAAAGAAAAAGTAGCACTGAAAATTATTAGTGCGCCAAATGAAGTTTATAGTGCAACTCTTATAGAAAACAAAGCAACCTACATTATTAGTAAACAATGAAAATAATTGGTTTAACAGGAGGTATTGGTAGCGGAAAAACTACTGTGGCAAAATTATTTGTAGCATTGGGTGTTCCTGTTTATGATTCAGATAAGGAGGCTAAAATTTTAATGAATACCTCTAAAGTTTTGATTAAAGAAATTAAGGAATTACTAGGAGAAGAGGCGTATAAGGAATCGGAATTAAATAGACGCTATATTGCTGGGAAAGTTTTTAAGGACAAAAAATTATTACAAAAACTTAATGCTATAGTGCACCCAGCTGTACGAGAAAATTTTTTGCAGTGGGTAAGTGAACAAAATACTTCATACGTAATTCAGGAAACAGCACTTTTGTATGAAAACAATGCAGCCTCATTATATGATGCTGTAATTTTAGTTACAGCTCCGGAAGAACTTAGAGTAGAGCGAGTTTTACATAGAGACGCTACAAGTAAGGAAGCTGTTTTAGCTCGTATTAATAATCAATTAAGTGATAAAGAGAAAATAGCAAAGGCAAATTTTATCCTAGAGAATATTGATATTAAAGAAACAGAACAAAAAGTAGAAGCATTGCATAAGTCTCTGCTTGTATATAGCTAGCATAGAGAGATTTTAACATTTTTGTTAAGGTTAGGTTAAAGGTGCAATTTTCTATAGGTTAAATCTTAATTTTACAAAGAATGAATAAGAGGTTGTTTGTTATTTTAGTTGTCTTAATGAGCCTCTCACTTGTTGGAATTATTTTTGTTCAAATCTTTTGGATCAAACAATCTGTAGAAGATAAGGAAGAACAATTTTCCAATACAGTGTCAGAAGCTCTTAATAATGTTACAAATAAAATAGCTAGTAGAGAAACAAGAAACTATTTTGATAGGTATTTTAATCTTAGAGATAGTATAGGAAAGCCTAAGAGTTCTCACTTAAGGAATTTCTTTTTTATAGATAGAGATATAAATTCTAATGAGATACGGATGTATTCACATGGTATCTTAGAAGAAGATTATAATATAGCATCTACGTTCTTTGACAATGGAAGTATAGATACCGTAACAACAATTAAAAACTATACAAGTAAGCGTACCACTGCAATTTATAAAGAAAATATAGGTCTAGATGGGAAGCAGTATGAATTAAATGCAGTTCAGAAATTTGAAAAAATTGGGGGCTTATCTGAAATAGAAAGGGCGCAAATGGAGGATGTTTTTAGCGAATATGCTAAAAAAGTACCTATTCATAGAAGAGTTTCTACGCAGGAAATAGAGTTGTTGTTAGACCGTGAATTAAAAAATAGAGGATTAAATGTAGATTTTGAATACGGAGTTTATAGTAAAGGTTTGCCAACAAAAGTAAAATCTAAAAAATTTAAGTATACCAAAACTAATATTTACCAATCGCCTATTTTTAAAGATTTAGAAGGGAATTCTAATTTTTCTTTGCTTATTAATTTTCCGAAGAAAAAAAGATTTTTAATACAATCTATTTTAGGTATGGCAGGTTTATCCTTGTTATTTACCTTAATTATTGTTCTAGCATATGCAGGAGCTATATACCAGTTAATACAGCAAAAACAAATATCTGAGATTAAGACAGATTTTATAAATAATATGACGCATGAGTTTAAAACCCCCATTGCAACTATTAATTTGGCAGTAGAAGCTATTAAGAATCCTAAAATAATAGAAGATAAAGAAAAAGTAATGCGGTATTTGCAAATGATACGGGATGAAAATAAGCGTATGCATGCGCAAGTAGAAAATGTATTACGAATATCTAAATTAGAAAAAAACCAGTTAGATATTAGTAAGGATAGGGTAGATGTACACGAGATAATAGACGATGCAATAGCGCATGTAGAATTAATTGTTGAAGATAGAGGAGGTTATATAAATACACATTTAGAAGCACAAAGAACAGATGTTTTGGCTAATGAAATGCATTTTACAAATGTAGTTGTAAATGTTTTAGATAATGCAATTAAATACTCAGTAGAAGCACCAAGGATTGATGTGTATACAGAAATTGCGAAGAGTAATATAATAATAAAAATAAAAGACCAAGGCTCAGGAATGAGTAAAGCGGTTTTAAAGAAAGTGTTCGAAAAATTTTATAGAGAACACACAGGAGATATTCATAATGTAAAAGGGCACGGCTTAGGGCTTTCTTATGTTAAAAAAATAATAGATGATCACCAAGGTGAGGTTTATGCAGAAAGTGAAAAGGGAAAAGGAAGTACTTTCTATATAAAGTTACCGTTAATTTAAAATAATATGGAGACAGTAGAGAAAAAAATATTATTAGTAGAAGATGATCCAAATTTTGGTATTGTTTTAAAAGATTACTTGGCAATGAATAACTTTGATGTTACGCTTGCTAAAAACGGTATGGAAGGTTTTGAGAAGTTTAAAAAGGATAATTATGACGTTTGTATTTTAGACGTAATGATGCCTTATAAAGATGGGTATACTTTAGCAAAAGAGATTAGAGAAAAGAACGAGAATGTTCCTATTGTTTTCTTAACTGCTAAAACAATGAAGGAAGATGTTTTAAAAGGATACAAAGCTGGTGCGGATGATTATTTAAACAAGCCTTTTGACTCTGAAGTGCTTTTAATGAAACTTAAAGCAATACTTCAAAGAAAGACATCTAATACATTGGCAGATAGTAGAAAATTTGAATTTGTAATTGGTGGATTTCATTTAAACTCTAAACTAAGATTTTTAAAATTTGGGGAAGAAGAGGCAGTAAAACTTTCTCCTAAAGAAAATGAGTTGTTGCGTTTATTGGCCTTACACGAAAATGATTTAATGCCTAGAGAATTAGCGCTAACAAAAATATGGAGAGACGATAATTACTTTACCTCTAGAAGTATGGATGTTTATATAGCAAAACTTAGAAAATATTTAAAAAAGGACGATTCTGTAGAGATTCTAAACATCCACGGAGAAGGGTTTAGATTAGTAGTAAAAACAGAAGAATAATCTCTGTATTTTAAAAAGATAAAAAAGCATCTAAATATTTTTAGATGCTTTTTTCTTTTACGTGTTTTTCTAATGTACTTAAAAATGTGTTCCAATCATAATTAAAATCAACCCAAAGGGTGTCTTCATTTTTTTTAAACCAAGTTTGTTGTCTTTTGGCAAATCGGCGGGTATTTTTTTTAATTTCAGAAATAGCAAACTCTAAAGTCCACTCTCCATTTAAATAATTAAATAACTCTTTGTAGCCAACAGTATTTAAAGCATTTAAGTGTTTTTTACTTTCCAAAGATTTAACTTCTTCTAAAAGTCCTTCTTGTAGCATAATATCTACTCTTTGGTTTATACGGTCGTAAATTATTTCTCTATCTGCAGTAAGTCCTACTGTAATTACATTAAAAGGCCTGTTTTCTTTTTTATCCGTAATGAAAGAAGAATAAGGTTTATTTGAGCCAATACAAATCTCTAAAGCCCTAATTACTCTATGTGGGTTTTCTTTGTCTACCGTAGCATAGTATTTAGGGTCTAATAGTTTTAATTGCTCTTGGAGAGTACTAATGCCATCATTTACTAAAATATTATTTAGTTCTTCTCTTATTTTAGGTGCTACTTTTGGAAATTTATCAAAGCCTTTAGTTATAGCATCTACATACAATCCGCTACCACCAACTAGTACAACAATAGAATGCTTTTTGTGAATTTCTGCAATACAAGAAAGTCCTTCTTTTTCAAAATCTCCAACGGAATAGGGGTCTGCAATACTTTTATTTTGTATAAAATGGTGCTTAACTGCTTGTAATTCCTCTTTTGTAGGAACAGCCGTTCCAATACACATTTCTTTAAAAAATTGTCTAGAATCTGCAGAAACAATTTCAGTATTAAAATGCTGCGCTATTTTAATTGCTAGTTTTGTTTTTCCTATAGCTGTAGGTCCTACAACAGAAATAATGGTGTTTTTCATTATATGATTCCTCCGCAATTGTAACAATGTTTGGCATTGTCTCTATGGCCTTCCGCAGAGCAATTTGGACAACTTTGTGTGTTTGTATGTACAAAGTTACTTCCATTATCAACGGCATTACCTTTTTGTTTGTTGTTTTTAGCAAACTCAGTAGTTACAATTCCAGTAGGAACCGCAATAATGCCATAACCTAAAATCATAATTAATGTTGCAATAAACTGACCCCAATGTGTTTGCGGTGCAATATCTCCGTACCCAACGGTGGTTAAGGTAACTATTGTCCAATAAATACTCCTAGGTATGCTCGTAAACCCTGTATCATCACTTTCTATATAATACATTAGAGTACCCATTATTATGGATAGAATGATTACTACATATATAAAAACAGCAATCTTTGCTCTACTGGCTTTTAATGCCCTAGTTAATTCGGATGCTTCTCCAATAAATTTCACGAGTTTTAATATTCTAAAAACACGTAATAACCGTAAAGCTCTAACGGCTAAAAATATTTGGGAGCCTGCAAAAAAGTAAGAAATGTATAAAGGGATTGTAGATATAAAATCTATAATACCATAAAAACTAAAAACATATTTTAAAGGTTTTTTTATACTTATTATTCTTAGAATATATTCTATACTAAAAAAAATAGTAACTACCCATTCAAAAGCATATAGGGCATCATGATACTTAGCATCAATCTCTTTTACGCTTTCTAACATTACTAATATTACACTTATTATAATCAGAATAAAAAGAACAATATCAAACCATTTACCCATAGGAGTATCTGCTTCATAAATAATCTCATGAATTTTATTCTTCCAAGTAGTGTTAGTTTTTTTTGTGTTCAAAATTTAGGGGTTCAATTCTATAATCTTTACAACTCTCTTTTTTCTAAGATAAGTTTCAATTAAATGTATGGCATTTTTGCCACCATTCATAGGTGTTATGATAGATTCTAATATGTTTAAATTATTTATTTGAAAATTTAAATCATAAAATCCTAACCCTATAAAAATACCATCTTTTATTAAAATAGCGCTATATTCTCCAATTTCTCTTCCTTTGTCAACAATAATTATGCTTTTATTATCAAGACTATATTTATTAATTACCATTAGTGCTCTCTGGTTATACTCTGTAACAAGTTCCTTTTCTATACAAGCTCCATTACATTTATTTTCATCGTATTTAGAACAGTTTTTTTTAGCTTCTGATACTCCATTTATTTTATCACATAAATTAAATTCTTCATTTATTTTATAGATAAAATTTTTAGCGCCATGAATACTGTTAAAGGTTGTAAGATTGGGTCTATTGCCAGAAATATGACTTGCATTAAAACTAATGTAGCCTTCTTTTGTTTCTCCTTGATATACCGCGTGTGAGTATATTTTTGGTTTATTCTTATTGTTGTATCTAGGTTTTGTTTTGTTTTGCTCTTCTAGCTCTTTTAATAGAGCTATTAGTTCATTTCCTGTTTTCTCGTAAGTAACTTTCTTTGTTTCTTTTTGAAGTTTACGAGCTCTATCTCCTCTTTTTGTAAAATGAACATTAACTCTTTTTTTAATGTTTTTACTGTGTCCTAAAAAGAGAATTTCTCCGTCTTTATTATGCATGTAATAAACGCCAACATCAGAAGGTAGGTCTTCTATAATATGAAGTTGCTTTTCTGAAAGTTCTCCATGGGTTTCTTTTCTTATTACAGTTTTAAGGATTTCTTTATCGGTATCTTTAGCAAGTAGTAATTTAAATAATTTTACTGTAGCTAAGGCATCTCCATTAGCTCTGTGTCTATCACTAACAGGTATACCTAATGATCTTACTAATTTTCCTAAACTATACGATTCAGCATCTGGTAGTAACCTTTTTGAAAGTTCTACAGTGCACAAGGTTTTTCTTTCAAAATTGTATCCCAGTCTTTTAAATTCAGTTCTTAATATTCTATAATCAAACTGCGCATTATGTGCAACTATTACCGCACCTTCGGTAATTTCTATGATACGTTTGGCAACCTCATAAAATTTAGGTGCTGTACGTAGCATTTTGTTGTTTATTCCTGTAAGCTTAACTACAAAGGGTTGTATTTCTTTTTCAGGATTAACTAAACTAATGAACGTATCTATTACTTTGTGTCCATCAAATTTATGAATAGCAATTTCTGTAATACCTTCTTCATTGTATTTTCCGCCTGTGGTTTCTATATCTAGTATTACGTACATTAAGTTACTTTTTTAAGCGTGTTTGGTGTTACTTATAATTTCTAACTCCAAAAATACTACTGCCTATTCTTACCATGGTGCTTCCTTCTTTTATAGCTATTTGGTAATCTCCACTCATACCCATAGATAAGATTGTAATGGTAGGAATACTATTTTTTGTATTGTTGTAAATGGATTTTAAAGAATTGAATTCTTTTTTTATTTGACTCTTGTCACTTGTAAAAGTAGCCATTCCCATAAGTCCTTTTATTTGAATATTCTTTAATTTTTTAAAATCTTCTGAATTTAAAAGTTCATTAAGTTCTTCTTCATTTAACCCAAATTTGGTTTCTTCGGTTGCAATATGAACTTGTAAAAGGCAAGGAATTATTCTGTTGTGTTTTGCTGCTTGTTTATTAATTTCGGTAAGTAGCTTTAAACTATCTACCCCATGAATTAAAGAAACAAATTTGGCCATGTACTTAACTTTATTGCGTTGTACATGCCCAATCATGTGCCATTCTATGTCTTTAGGAAGTGTTTCCCATTTTTGCACCATTTCCTGAATCTTATTTTCGCCAAAAATGCGTTGACCAGCGTTGTAAGCTTCTTGTAAATCTGGAATAGGCTTTGTTTTAGAAACAGCAACTAATGTAACTTCATTAGGTATTGTGTCTTTTATGTTTTGTAAATTTTGCTTTATAGACATAGAGGTAAAATGCTATTTTAAGCAAATTGCTTTGCTATTTTTTCTGCTTTTTTAGATTCGGAATAATCATAAAAACCTTCTCCTGATTTTACACCGAGTTTGCCTGCCATGACCATATTTACCAAAAGTGGACACGGAGCATATTTTGGGTTTTTAAAACCATCATAAAGTACATTAAGAATAGATAAACATACATCTAAGCCTATAAAATCTGCTAATTGTAAAGGCCCCATTGGGTGCGCCATACCTAATTTCATAACGGTATCAATTTCGGATACTCCTGCAACTCTGTTATATAATGTTTCTATTGCTTCATTTAGCATAGGCATTAAAATACGATTGGCAACAAAACCAGGATAGTCATTAACTTCGGTTGGAGTTTTTCCTAATTGTAGTGAAACGTCCATTATGGTTTTTGTAGTATCGTCTGATGTGTTGTATCCTCTAATAATTTCTACTAATTTCATGATAGGAACAGGATTCATAAAATGCATTCCTATAACCTTATCAGGTCTATTCGTAACTGCTGCAATTTTGGTAATAGAAATAGAGGAAGTGTTTGTTGCTAGAATAGTATTTTCTTGGCAAACTTCATCCAATTCTTTAAATATTTTTAGTTTTAAATCGGTTCTTTCTGTAGCTACCTCTACTACTAAATCTGTGTTTTTAACACCATTAGGAATAGAAGTGTATGTTGTAATATTTTCTAATGTGTTTGTTTTAACATCTTCCGTTATTTTTTCTTTAGAAATAAGACGGTCTAAATTTTTAGTAATTGTAGCAATACCTTTTTCTAAAGATGCCTCAGATATATCTATAAGATTAACCTTAAAATTATTTTGAGCAAATACATGAGCAATACCATTACCCATTGTTCCTGCTCCAATAACAGCAATATTTTTCATACTAAATGTGATTAAAAGATTCTATAATTTCTAATGCAACTTTTAAAGCTGCAGTACCGTCTTGTAGGGTTACAATAGGGGTGGAGTTAGAGTTTATTGCATCTGCAAAGGTTTCTAATTCGTCTAAAATTGCGTTGTTTGTTTCTATTTCAGGATTTTCAAAATAAATTTGTTTTTTTTCTCCTTCTGCATTTTGTAAAATCATATCAAAATCGCCAGCTTTTTCGGGGGCATCTTTCATTTTTACAACTTCTACTTTTTTCTCTAAAAAATCTACAGAGATATAAGCATCTTTTTGAAAAAATCTAGACTTACGCATGTTTTTTAAAGAGATTCTACTAGCTGTTAAATTAGCAACACAACCATTTTCAAATTCTAAACGTGCATTTGCAATGTCTGGAGATTTACTGATAACCGAAACGCCACTAGCATTTATTTTTTTTACTTTAGATTTTACAACGCTTAGAATAGCGTCTATATCATGAATCATTAAATCTAAAACCACAGGTACATCTGTTCCTCTTGGATTAAATTCTGCCAAACGGTGCGTTTCAATAAACATAGGAGAGTCTATGCTATTTTTAACAGCAGAGAAAGCTGGGTTAAACCTTTCTACATGGCCAACTTGTCCTTTTACATTATTTTTAGTGGCCAAAGAAATAAGTTCTTCGGCTTCTTCTAAAGTATTTGTTATTGGTTTTTCTATAAATATGTGTTTGCCTTTTTCTATTGCTTTTTTAGCACAGTCATAATGAGAAAGAGTAGGAGTTACTATATCTACAACATCTACAACATCTATAAGTGCGTTTATATTATCAAAATATGTGTACCCAAATTGATCGGCTACTTTTTTGCCATTTATTGCATCAGGGTCATAAAAACCAATTAAGGTATATTTATTAGATTCGTTTAATAATCGAAGATGAATTTTTCCTAAGTGACCAGCGCCAAGAACACCAACTTTAAGCATAAGTTTCGTTTTTTCAAAAATACGGATACTTTAGAAGTTTATTGTCTTGATATTTTAAAACTTTATGGTTATAATAATACAAATGTTAGATATTAAAAATATACCAAGAAATAGCATTTCGTTTTTAATCTTCTAATTAACTTTCCTAACTTTGAGAACCAAAACCAACCCCGATTGAAAGATACATTAAAACATAGCGGAATGCGTAACAAATTAGCAGAAGTGCTAATTGAAAAAGGTATAGAGGATAAGAATGTTTTAAATGCTATTAGGAAAATTCCAAGGCATTTGTTTATGGATAGTAGCTTTGAAGGGCATGCGTACCAGGACAAGGCTTTTCCAATTGCAGCAAATCAAACTATTTCACAACCGTATACTGTGGCTTTTCAGACTGAGCTATTACAAGTATCTGCAAATAAAAAAATATTAGAAATTGGAACGGGTAGTGGATACCAAACGGCAGTTTTATTGGCTTTACATACTAAAGTTTATTCTATAGAAAGGCAATTAGAGCTTTTTAAAAAAACATCTATCTTTTTTAAGAAAATGGGATATAGACCAAAAAAAATGATTTTTGGCGATGGTTATAAAGGTATGCCAGAAGAAGCCCCTTTTGATGGTATTATTGTTACTGCTGGTGCTCCAGAAGTGCCAAAACCCTTACTGGCACAATTAAAAATAGGAGGTAGGTTAGTTATTCCTGTTGGTGTTAATGATCAAATAATGACATTATTTGTTAGAAAATCTGAGAAAGAGTTTCAAAAAACCGAGTATGGTTCTTTTCGTTTTGTGCCTCTATTAGAAAATAAAAATTAAGAGTTGAAGCTTTTTTTAACTCTTGCTAAATCTCTTTTGTTATCACGATCTTTTATGGTTTCTCTTTTGTCGTAAAGCTTTTTACCTTTAGCTAAAGCAATATTCATTTTAGCAAAACCTTTGTCATTTATAAAAAGGTTAAGAGGCACTATGGTTAGTCCTGAAGTTTTTACTTCTCGGTCTAATTTTTTTAACTCTCTCTTGTTTAATAATAATTTGCGAGCAGCCTTTGGTAGGTGATTATAATGAGATCCATGAGAGTATTCATCAACTTGCATGTTAATAACAAAGAGCTCTCCTTTGTCATTAAACTCACAAAAACTTTCTGTAATAGATGCTCTTCCGTATCTAATAGATTTAATTTCTGTACCAGATAAAACAATACCGGCAGTGTATTTATCTAATAACTCGTACTCAAAACGAGCTTTTTTGTTTTTAATATTGATGTTAGTTTGCATAATAAAACAAAAGTAAGCACAATATTATTATAAGTCTTTTTATATAGATTAAAAATATTAGTATTAATGTAATTAAGAGTATTATTTTCGAACAAATTTTAAAATTGTTTATGAGAAAAGTGCTTGTTTTTTTAAGTGTTATGCTTTTGTTTTCTTGTAATGAAAAAGAAAAATGCCTACAGCACAAGCTGTAATTGATAAAAGTATTGAAGTTAGCGGTACAAATTTTTTTACAAACCAAGAAGTTTCTTTTACTTTTAGAGATAAGGAGTATACTTCTATACCAATGGAGCAAGGTTTTAAATTACAAAGAAAATTTATAAAAGACTCCGTGGAGATAAAAGAGATAAAGCATAAGAATACTTTAAGCCATTTTGAGAATAATGTTTTAGTGAAGCTTTCAGATTCATTAATATCTTTACACGCTAATTCTATAAACTCTGTTCACTATTTTTCTAGGTTACCTTATGGTTTAAACGATTCTGCCGTTCAAAAGAAAATGTTAGGAATAGTTTTTTTTAATAATGAAGAATATTATAAGATACAAATAACCTTTAGCAAAGAAGGTGGTGGCGATGATTTTGATGACGTTTATATCTACTGGTTTAACGTCCAAACCTATTTACCAGATTTTTTGGCTTATTCCTTTACAGTAAACGGAGGCGGTAATCGTTTTAGAATAGCTTATAATGAAAGGTATGTAAACGGAATACGATTTGTTGATTATAAAAATTATAAAACCATAGATAATAAGTATCCTATTCAAGATATTGATAAGCTGTACAATACAAAAGAATTAGAGTTTTTATCTAAAATAGAGTTAAAGGATATTAAAGTTCCTAATTAATCTGGGCAATTACAGTTTATATGTAAACGTTGTGAAGTTGCAACCCCATTAGTTATTTGAACAATAAAAAGACTGCCATTGTCATAGTCTTCCATGATACTATATTTATCTTCTTCTAATAGTTGATTAGCAAATTCTGGAGTAGTATCACTATGACCAACAATTAAAATATTCTGATTTACATGGTCCTTTTTAAATTGATTTACATTTATATCTTCAAAATTATAATATTTTACATCTATATTTTTTTTAACAGATGTTGGTGCAGCAGTCATAGAGCTTCTTAAAAAATCTGTAGAATAAATAGCATCTAGTTCTACATCGTCAAAAATTTCTGCCCAATGCATTGCTCTTCCTAATCCTTTTTGAATAAGTTCGGGATCTACATTATCTGGGTTGCTCCTGTCTTTTTCTGCATGTCTAATAAAATAGTAGGTAGATACTTCTTTAGTAATATTTGTATCTTCTAATTTAGTGTTGTCTTTACAAGAGAAAAAACTAACAACAAATAATATAACTAGTAGGCTTTTAATTGCTTTCATAATTGAATAGTCTGTAACTTAGATAATAACTAAAAATAGGGGGAAATAGTATTTAGAAGCAGTTTTTTTTGTTTTTTTGCATATGCTAAAAAATAAAATACTTTATATAGTTTTTTTAATGTTCTTGGTGTCTAATGGGCAAAATGTTACTTTGCCTTCAGATATTAGACAACATAATATTACAAATATTAATGGTAGTTTATTAAATCCTGTAAGTTCATTACTAGGGCGAACAACTCAATCAATAGGCCTTTGGACACGTTGGCAATGGCAAAGTATAGACGCAGACCCAACATCTATATTTTTAAATTATAATAGAAATTTAACAGATGTTTCCTCTTTAGGGGTTGGGTATTTACAAAATAATACAGGAGTTTTTATTAATACCGGAGGAGTAATTAATTATGCACATTCTATAGATTTAGGGTCGGGTATAATCTTGGGAGTTGGTCTTAATGTTATTGGCTACCAACAAGAATTAGCAGATACTCGTTTTCAAACAAATCAACAAGTTCAATTACCACATTTTATTAGAAATAGTAGTGCAAGTGCATTTATATTACAAGTGGCACCTGGGGTAAACTTACAAATAGATCGTTTTAGTCTTGGTTTTGTCGCAGAGAATTTATTTGATTATAATTTTAAAACTAAAGAAAGGTCTTCTTTTTCTTCTGATCGTGTTTATTATGTCTCAGGAGCTTACGAGTTTCCTTTATCCTTATTTAATGAAAATGCTTATTTACAGCCCAACATTTACTATAAATCTGTGCCCAACCAAGATTCTCAGTTTGGCATTACTACAATTTTAAATTCCTCTAAGTTTTGGTCCCAAATAGGGTATAATAATTTTTATGGTATATCTGCAGGAGTAGGAGGGCATTTTTTTAAAAAGTTTTCTGTTGGCGCATTAGTAGAGTTTGCAACTAGTAATAATTTAAATGATGTGGATCCAACTTTTGAGATTGTTACCGCGTATAATTTTGGTAAAGAATTAAAAAAACAAACCCCAAAGGATATTGAAAAAGAAAAGCAAGAAAAAGAACTTAGAGAAAAGGAGAAGTTAAAAGAAAAATTATCTAAAACTGAAGCTCTTGCAGTAAAAGAAGAAACTAAGAAAAAAGAAAAAGAAGCTAAGGAAAAAGCTAAAATTAAGAAAGATTCATTACTCCAAGTTAAAGATACTAGGCTAGCTATTTCAACAAAAGATAATCGTAAACGCAAAAAAGATTCTATTAGGAACAATAAACGTAAATTAAAACTTGAGAAAGATGCTAAGAAAAAAGAAACAAGATTAGCAGCAATTAGGGTTCAAGAAAAGAAGGTTGCAGATTCTATTGAAAATATACGTTTGGAAGAAGCTTTAGCGTATTCTAGAAAGTTAAGGGAAGAAAAGGCTAAAGATTCTATCAATGCTATTAAATTAGCTCTTGAAGAAGAAAAAAGAATAAACAATATAACTAAAACAGAAATAGTTACAGTACAAGCTGGTGAGAAATATGAGGAAGTAGTTAAAGAAGGTAATTTAGAGCCAGGATATTATTTAATAGCAAATGTATTTGGTACTAAAAAGTACTATGAAGCTTTTATGAGTGATATGAAGAAAGCTGGTTTTAACCCAGGCTCTTTTTATAGAAGTAAAAACAAGTATAATTATGTATATTTAATTCGCTATAATACAATTAAAGAGGCTAGAGAAGGAAGAGATAGTGGTATAAATGGACGGTATGAAAAAAAACTCTGGATATTTAGGGTAAAAGGAGAATAATAAAATAAATGTGGTATAATACTTTTAAAGAGGTTAGAAATTATTTTTTAATCTCTTTTTTAATTAATACTTCTAAATAAGCTACGGTATTTAATAAATATTTGCGGTCATTTGTAATAGTAGACATTGCTACAGCTCCTTGTATCATAGTGTACATTTGCTTTGCAAATTGTAATGGAGTTACTGGTAAGTGAATTTCATTATTGTTTACACCATTTTCTAGAATTAGAGCTATTTTGCCTTCAATGTCTTTAATTGTTTCTCTAGATGCCGCAGCCAATAATTTATTATTATGTTGTGCATCTACACCTGTATTAAGAATAGGGCAACCACCTAAAGGGAGCGTAAAGATGTCATATTTACGGTAAAACTTTATAAGGTTAAATAATTTGTCTAAAGATTTTCCTTCTATAGCAAGCTGTTCATCTATAGCATTTAATAGTATATTACGGCTATATTCAAAGGCAGATAAAGCTAGGGCTTCTTTGTTTTCAAAATTCCCATATAAAGCACCCTTGGTTAAACCAGTAGCTTCTGTTAGATCGCTCATGCTGGTTCCAATATAACCATGTTTGTTAAAAACAGGAGCTACAGTTTCTATAATAAAAGCGGTTGTTTTTTTTGCTTTTCCAGACATTAATGGGGTGTTATTTTTTACGAATATAAAAAAACTATATACTGTATGGTATAAATATCAATAAAAAAAATCGATATAGCTATAATTATATATAGCTATATCGATAAAATATATAAAATTTATGAAGCTAGTTCGTTTTGATTTCTAAAAACTAAAGTATCATTAAAAGAATCTATTAATACTATACTTTCCGCTTTAATACTTCCTTTTAAAAGTTCTTTAGATAAATTATTTAGAACTTCTTTTTGTATTACTCTTTTTATTGGTCTAGCACCATACTGCGGTTCATAACCTTTATTTGCTAAGTACGTAATAGCTTCTTGTGTGGCATCTATAGCAATATTTTGCTTATGGAGCATTTTTTTAAGTTGTTCTACCTGTAATTCTACTATTTTTTTAATATTCTCTTTGCTTAAAGGGGTAAACATAATAATGTCATCTATTCTATTTAAAAATTCGGGTCTAATAGTTTTGCGTAATAAACCTAAAACTTCTACTCTAGCAGATTCTGTTGCACTATAAGCGTCTTTACTATTTTCAAACTTTTCTTGAATAATATGGCTTCCCATATTACTTGTCATAATTATAATAGCGTTTTTAAAATCTGCAACCCTACCTTTATTATCTGTTAATCTACCTTCATCCAAGACTTGCAATAAAATATTGAATGTATCTGGATGTGCTTTTTCTATTTCATCTAATAGTATTACGGAGTAGGGGCGTCTTCGTACAGCTTCTGTTAATTGTCCGCCTTCATCATAACCAACATATCCTGGAGGCGCACCTACTAATCTACTTACAGAATGACGTTCTTGATATTCACTCATATCAATTCTTGTCATAGCGTTTTCGTCATCAAATAAATAAGAAGCTAATGTCTTTGCAAGTTCTGTTTTACCAACTCCTGTGGTTCCTAGAAATAAGAAAGAACCTATTGGCTTTTTTGTGTCTTGTAAGCCAGCTCTACTTCTTCTAATGGCATCAGAAACAGCAACTATTGCTTCTTCTTGCCCTACAACGCGTTTGTGTAAAACATCTTCTAATTGCAATAGTTTTTCTCTTTCGCTTTGCAGCATTTTTGTAACAGGTATTCCGGTCCATTTTGCAACTACATCTGCAATGTCTTCATTAGTAACTTCTTCTTTTATAAGTGTTCCTGCATTTTGTTGCTGTTCAAGTTCTACCTGTAGTTTTTCTAGATTTTCTTGCGCGTCTTTTATCTTACCATACCGCAGTTCAGCAACTTTACCATAATCTCCATTTCTTTCTGCTCTTTCTGCTTCTAGCTTGTAATTTTCAATATCCTGTTTTGTTTTTTGGATATTGTCTACTACTGTTTTTTCACTTTCCCATTTTGCAAAAATTTCAATTCGCTCTTCTTTAAGGTTTGCTAATTCTATATTCAAAGATTTTACTTTAGCAGTATCGTTTTCACGTTTTATGGCTTCAATTTCAATCTCTAACTGCATTATTTTTCTGTCTAAAACGTCTAACTCTTCTGGTTTAGAATTAATTTCCATTCTTAATTTAGAAGCCGCTTCATCCATTAAATCTATAGCCTTATCTGGTAAAAAACGATTTGTAATGTAACGTTGCGATAGTTCTACTGCAGCTATTACGGCTTCATCTTTTATTCTTACTTTATGATGCGCTTCATATTTTTCTTTAATACCTCTAAGAATAGAAATTGCGCTCTCAGTATCTGGTTCATCTACGATTACTTTTTGAAAACGACGTTCTAGGGCTTTATCTTTTTCAAAATATTTTTGATATTCATCTAAAGTTGTTGCTCCAATTGCTCTTAACTCTCCTCTTGCTAATGCTGGTTTAAGAATGTTTGCAGCATCCATTGCACCTTGACCCCCACCAGCACCAACTAAGGTGTGTATTTCATCAATAAATAATACAATATCCCCGTCAGATTCTGTTACTTCCTTAATTACAGATTTTAATCTTTCTTCAAATTCCCCTTTGTATTTTGCACCAGCTATAAGCGCGCCCATATCTAAAGAATAAATAATTTTTTCTTTTAAATTTTCTGGAACATCACCTAGTACAATTCTATGCGCAAGACCTTCTGCGATAGCAGTTTTACCAACACCAGGTTCCCCAACTAACATTGGGTTGTTTTTGGTTCTTCTAGATAATATTTGAAGGATTCTACGAATTTCTTCATCACGACCTATAACGGGGTCTAAATTACCATTGTCTGCTAATTTGTTTAGATTTTTAGCATATTTATCTAGGGAATTATACGTTTCTTCTGCACTTTGAGAAGTTACATTTCCTCCTTTTCGTAACTGATCTATAGCAGCTTCTAAATCTTTTAGAGTAACGCCTTGGTCTTTTAATATCTGTGCTATTTTGCTTTTAGATTTAAAAATGGCAAGTAATAAATGTTCCAAAGAAACATAATCGTCATTCATTTTCTTGGCAAGAACACTTGCTTCAGTCAATGTTTTACTAGTTTCTCTAGATGCCATTGTATCTCCCCCAGACACTTTAGGGAAACTCTCTAGCTCTTTGTCTAATATTTGTTTTAATAAATTATTATTTACATTTAATTTTTTCAAAAGAAACGGAAGTACATTTTCATCTACTTCAGATATTCCTTTATATAAATGTTCATTTTCTATTTGTTGATGCCCCAAAGATTGTGCAAGTATTTGTGCTTGCTGTACAGCTTCTTGGGATTTTATAGTAAAATTATTAAAGTTCATAGCTCTTATAATTTAATGTTATTTCTTAATTTTGATATATAGAAGTCAACAATCTTACCAAGAAGTAAGTATAGACAAAATGTCTGTAATTGCCTATTAATACAAGACATAACGGCAGTTTGTAAGAAAATAATAGTTGTGCGACTTATTAAATAAAGTAATTATGGGAATATTAAATAGCCTATTTGGAGGTAGTGGTAATGAAGAGAAAAAAGAAAAAAAAGTAATTCCTTGGATATCTTTAACTAATGTTGCGCAATTAAATAATATAGAAGAACAATCTAAAAGTAAATTACAGATTATTTTTAAGCATTCTACTACTTGTGGTATTAGTAGAATGGTTATGAATATGTTTCAAGAAACGTATGATTTAAATGAACAACAGGCAGATTTATATTATTTAGATTTACATAGTTATAGACCTGTTTCTAACGAGGTGGCCGTAAAATTTCAGTTAATACATCAATCTCCTCAAGTACTATTAATTAAAAATGGAGTAGTAGAGGCTAGTTCTTCTCATGGCGGAATTAACGATTTGGTGTTAAAAGAATATTTATAATTATTTAAACCATAATATTTGTTAATTTTTTTTAATAAAATCTATTCCAAAAATGAATTTATAGTATTAAAAATGATTCCCAATTTGTATTTTTGCATTTCATTTAATGCAAACATATAATATGCAACGCGACAACCTGATTTTTGATTTAATTGAAGAAGAAAGAGAACGCCAGATTAATGGTGTAGAATTAATTGCCTCTGAGAATTTTACTAGCCCACAAGTAATGGAAGCGGCAGGCTCTGTATTAACCAATAAATATGCAGAAGGCTACCCAGGAAAAAGATATTATGGTGGTTGTGAAGTTGTTGATAAAGTAGAGCAATTAGCAATAGATAGAGCAAAAGAATTATTTGGTGCTGTATATGCTAATGTGCAACCACATTCAGGTTCACAAGCAAACGCTTCTGTATACCATGCATGTTTAAAACCAGGAGATACAATACTAGGTTTTGATTTATCTCATGGAGGGCACTTAACACACGGTTCTCCAGTAAATTTTTCTGGTCGTTTATATAACCCTGTATTTTATGGTGTAGATAAAGAAACAGGAAGATTAGATTATGATGTAATTCAAGAAATTGCAACTAAAGAAAAACCAAAAATGATAATTGCAGGAGCATCTGCATATTCTAGAGATATAGACTTTAAAAAATTTAGAGAAATTGCAGATAGTGTTGGAGCGTTATTGTTAGCAGATATTTCTCATCCTGCAGGTTTAATTGCAAAAGGAATTTTAAATGACCCAATTCCTCATTGTCATATAGTTACTACAACAACCCATAAAACTTTAAGAGGACCAAGAGGTGGACTTATATTAATGGGAGAAGATTTTGATAACCCATTTGGAATAACTCTTAAGAATGGAAAATTAAGAAAAATGTCTGCATTATTAGATTTAGCTGTTTTCCCAGGGAATCAAGGTGGGCCATTAGAACATATTATAGCTGCAAAAGCAATTGCTTTTGGAGAAGCTTTATCTGACGAGTATTTACATTATATGGTGCAAGTAAAGAAAAATGCAGAGGCAATGGCTAAAGCATTTGTAGCTAAGGGGTATGATATTATTTCTGGTGGAACAGATAATCATATGATGCTAATAGATTTAAGAAACAAGAATATTTCTGGAAAAGATGCTGAGAAAGCTCTTGTACTAGCAGATATTACGGCAAACAAAAATATGGTTCCTTTTGATGATAAATCTCCATTTGTTACTTCTGGTGTGCGTTTTGGTACAGCAGCAATAACAACAAGAGGATTAAAAGAAGCAGATATGAATGTAATTGTAGATTTTATTGATGCAGTAATTTCTAGTCCAGAAGATGCAGAAGTACTTGCTGCGGTAAAATTAAAAGTAAATGCTTTAATGAAAGGAAGAGATTTATTTAATGCATAGTTAAATAAATATATTTGTTTAAATTAAAAAATCCCATTATTCTATATAATGGGATTTTTTGTTGAACTAAATTAAAAACTAATATTCTACCAAACAAAGATGCAGCTCTTCTGGTAAATATGAATTTTCTTTAACGTCATATATTACAGCCTCTTCTTCTGACTCAAAATATATACCCCAGTATTCATTGTAGCTTTTTGCACCACATTCTTCAGGGATAAACATTTCCATATCAAAATCATTTTCTTCTAGAACTGGAATATATATTTCGTATGGCTTTTTAGTAAAACCATTCGTAATGTAAATATATTGACTAGCTATTTCTTTAAGGATGTTATTTAATTCTTTAGATATATTTAGGTTGTTCGTTTCATTAATGATGATTGATGTATCTTTTAAAAAAAGGGAGAACTCACTTATAGCTATATTACAATTATTTTCATTCTGTAAGGTTTCAATAGCTTTGCACAAAGGATTTATATCTCTATTATTTTTAAAATCTCCCCAAGTACCTAGGTTTGCATGATTTAATATTTCAATTAAAGATAGGTTGCAATCTAATTGTATTGAAATAGAAAAGCTATCCTCTATATAACCAAAATTTTGTACTGTTACTTCTGCAAAAAAATCTTTTTCTATTTTTTTTATAAAAGAAAATATAGATATAGTTTGAAGGGTGTGGGGGAACCTCCAAGCATCACTTTTTCTTGAGTTGTCTTTGTATGTTGACATATGATTGCTTGTAATTTATTTATGCTACAAACAAATATATATGTAAGTCTTAGTTTTAGAACATAGGAAAACCTCATATAAAATGAGGTTTTTGCTTTATTTTATTATTTAAATGTTAAATTTTGGAAATTTGTAGTTCAGATTTAAATAAATCCTCTTTTTCTAGCTTCTTCAATTAAAGCTAAATCATTTCCGCTATCTATTCCAAAAAGTGTTTTTAATTGTCTTTTTCTAGACTCCACTGTAGTTATTGCGGCAGAAATTAAGGGAGCAATATCTTTGGTTCTAACACCAATAGATAGGTTAAACAATATTTTTTTATCTACTTCATCAATAACTATATCATTTGCCATTTTTCTTCTTACGGCAGCTAATGCTCCCGCGGTATAATAAGGGGGGTTTGCAACAACGGTTTCTACCATTGCTATTAATGACTTTTCATCAATTTCAGATTTCACCATGTATCCGTCAGGATCCACTGTTTTGAATACACTATTAATTTTGTAGCTATCGCTAAAAGAAGACATGAAAACAACTTTAGAATCTGGAGAAACTTGGCGTGCAAGTTTTCCTAAATCTTCTCCACTGCGTTCGTCATGTAAATGCGTTGGAAAAAGTTGTATATCAAGTAAAATAATATCATAATGGATAGATGATCTCCCAGAAGTTTCAATTTTAGATTTACCAAGTTCAAATCCTCTGGCAACATCTACTTTTACTTCAAAATCTTCAAATTCTGTACCTTCTAAAATATACTTATATCCAAGAGGTGTCATTTCATGATCATCAATAGCTAAAATTCTAATTGTTTCCATTATATGCGTAGTTGTTTTTTGTATTGGGGGACCCAGCTATGCAGGTACTTCTTGTTCTTCGTATTTTTTAATGCTAGAGATAGGTATGTTAAAAAAGAAAGAAGTTCCTTTTCCTAGCTTTGAATCCACAGTAAAATGCCCATTAAGCTTTTCTATTCTAGATTTTATATTTCGCAAACCAATTCCCTTCTTTTCTTTATTAAACTCATATCCTTTTCCGTTGTCTCCTACAGTTACTTCAAAATTATATTTATGAATATCAAAATTTACATAAACTTTTTGGCATTCAGCATGCTTTATAGAGTTATGTATACATTCCTGAATCATTCTATAAACATTAATCTTTATATCTCCTGATAACGTATCCCAATCAAATGTATTGTTGAAATTAAATTCTTGTTCAATTTTTGCATTTTTGGCAAGAGTAGTTAATAGTTCTTTGATTGAATTAATAAAGTTAGGAATTTTTTGGTAAGCAGCGTGGTTAAGTTCGTGGGAAATTGCACGGACTTCTCCCTCTACATTTTTTAAAGCAGCTATTGCTTTTACTTTTTCTTCTATAGCATCAGGGTCTACTTTTTTGTTTAGCCCAGTAAGTACCATTCTTGCTCCAAGCATTTTGCCTAAGACACCATCATGTAATTCTTCTGATATTCTTTTTTGTTCTTCTCTTTTTGCTTCATCAACTTTTTGTTTTTGAGCAAGCATTAAGTTAAACACTTCTTGGTTGTTTGCTTGCTGTTGTTGTGTAAATTTTAGTTTTTGATTTTTATTGCGCTGCGAGACAATTACATAAATTGCTAATAATAGTAATATAAGGCCAGCAGTAATACCTGCCCATAATTGTTTTTGCTTTTGTAGTAATTCATTTTGAGCAATAAACTCATCTGTTTCAAACCTAATACGTGCAAATTTATTTCTAATTTTACGATCTTCTATTTCTAAACTATCTTTTAATTGTATGTTTTGTAACAAGTAATCAGCAGCTTTTTTGGGTTCTACTTTTGCAGCAAGTATTAAGGCTTCTAGTAAACGATCATTATTAGAACTTAATTTAGATAAATTTATAGAAGAAAGTACTTGCTCTTTTGCTTTAATAGTATCTTTTGTTTTTAAATAGTATTTTCCTAAATAAAAATGCGTTGCAGCTAAACCTTTAGTGTTTTCTTCTTTTTTTCTGAGAATTAAAACCTCTAAATAATTTTTTTCTACATTCTCTAGCTTATTTAATTCAAAATTGGCATTTGTTAGATTATTTAAAGCAGTGGCATACAATATTGGATTATCTTGTATTAAATTTGGTGTTTTTAAAACTTGCTCAAAATAAGGAATAGCTTTTTTATAATTTTTAGAAGATATATTAGTAACTCCAAGATTATTAATAATACTAAAATTTTTAACAACACCATTATTTATTTTTTTCTCATATTCAATGGCTTCTTTGTAATATGAAATGGCTTTGTCGTATTCTTCAATATTATTTGAAAGTATTCCTAGTGTTGTATAGCATCTAGATAGGTATTTGTAATCTTCTAATGGTTTAAATATCTCAATAGCTTTTATACAATTAATTTCTGCACCGGTATTGTCTTTAATAGATTCTTGAATCTTAGCCATGGACAGTAACATTCTAGCAGCTAGTTTATTCTTTTTTTGAAGTAAAAATGTTTTATGTGCTTTTTGGTAATAAAAAAAAGAACTATCCATGATGGTTTCTCTATCAAAAAAACTTGCTAAATCCCAATAAGAATTTGCTAAAGTAGTAGTGTCATTAATCCTTCTGGAAAGGTCTATGGTTTCTTTATTTATTTTTCTGAACTTTAGAGAGTCGTTTAGAGAATAGTATCTGTACGAAATTGAGGATAAGTTTTTAACTTTTATAGAATCTGTTTCTGTTTTTTTATTTGCGAGATATGCCTTTTCTAAAAAAGAGAATCGTTCTTGAATAGTGTTATTTTTGTTTTTTGCGCTAGCAATCCAATTAGAGATACTATCATTACTTGGGTATAAAGAAGAAGTTTTGCTGCTATTTAATTGCTGGTCGGAGCAACAAAATAAACCTAAACTTATGCTAATTATAAAGAGTTTAATTAAAAAAATACTTTTTTGGGGATGTTTAATAACCTTCATTAAAATAAAGGTATAAAAAAAGCCTTAAACTAAAAATTTAAGACTTTTTTTATTTAAAGATTACTATCCATCTCTTTCATCTCTATCTTGATGATGATCATCACTCGCGATTGCATTTGAAATATCTGAGAATTCTGGAGCTATTGTGCTAACTGCTGTTGCAAACATACCTAATGTAAATAATGCTACGGCTAAAATACTTGCTACTTTTTTCATTTTCTAAATTGTTTAAGGTTATACTTAATTTCTTAAGCTAATCTAGAAAATAGTAGAGGTGAAAAATTTAGAATAAATAGAATACTAGTAAACGTCTTAGTTCTGTGAGTATTTGGGCTAGTTTTAAGAGTATTTAAATAATTAAAATAATAGGAGGATTTTTTTTTAAAAAAAGAACAAGAGTTGGGTGCTTTAAAAAAGCATGCAAGTATATAAAGTAAAAACAATTTATTGCATATAATATTGCAATTTTTTTACTTTTAGTTAGTTTTTTATAAAATTTTCTTAATTAAGAGAAGAGGATATTGTATTTCTAGAAAGAATTTTTTTAAGCGCATCTACATTTAATTTGTACGATTTAGAGAAGGGTAGTGGAGCTTTAGTACGCTTTAATGCACAAATAGATTTTCCGTAATTTATTCTAGACACATAATTTGTGTTTACTATATAACTTTGATGAATGCGTACAAAATTTGGTGGTAGTTGGTTTTCAAATGTTTTTAATGTTTTGTAGGCATTATTTATAGTGCCATCATTCATATGAAAATCGGTCGCATTATTGTCTGCTTTTAAATACAATATATTGTCCGTATCTATATACTGAAAATCACGATAAGATTTTAAACATATAGTTTGCGGAGTATTCTTTTTTGGAAGTCTCTTTTTTAATTTAAGAAGAGATTTTAAAATTTCATACTCACTATAAGGTTGTAGCCAATAATCGTAAAAATTATTTTTTATTGCATCGTAAGCATGTTCTTTAGTTTTTGAAATTCCTATAAAAATTGGAAGTTTGTCTAAATATTGATGCAATTCTGTAATCATATTAAAATAAGACTCCGCTAGTTCATTTAAATTAATAATGACTACATCTGGAGAGAATTTTAAAATACTTTTTAAGCCTTCTTCTTTATTTTTTGAAATTGTTGTGCAAGAGAAATCACCATAGTCTTCCATGTAATGCTGTAGTTGCAAATTGGAAGTTGCATCAGAATCTAATATGGCATATTTATATTGCAAAATCTTTTGGGTTTGTATGCAAATTAAGGATTGATACTAACAAACTAACTTAGTAAAACCTTATAAAAAAAAAGGTTCTTTGCCTAAATTAAGAAAATTCTATAAAAATGAAAGAAAAAACTTACAAAAATTATTTTTGAATCCTATGTTTTATTCAAAATATTCAAAAGCGCCAAGGTCAGGAGAAGAAGAGCGGTTTGTATTTTGAATATCTACTGGAGCATTTAAAGCACTTTCTAAATCTCCTATGTTAATGGCAAAAGAAGATTTATTTATATCGAAAATATTATTAAATGCATCATCAAAAGAGCTGTCTTTATTTAGGAATACAGTATTATAATGGTTTGTGTTACTAAAGTTATATATAGAGTTTGCAGTATTGTCATTTATATCTGATGTTATCATACAGTGGTTAAATAAAAAATTAAAACTACTAGCATTATTTTTTTCTAATACTAATTCATTTCTTTTATTACCATCTATAATACAGTTATTAAAAACAGCACTTAATTCTGTAGTATTATCTATTTTGAGAGCAGAGCCTTCTCTAAAACCATTTAGCCAATAATTTGCTATTGTTGCATGTGTAAAGGAATAATTGCCTCCTAAATTACAATATAAGCCTATTTTTCCTGCACCACCTATGACCAAGTTTTTAGAAGTTACTTTGGCTTCTTTTAGCCATAAATTAATGCTAGAACTATTAAATATCTGGGAATTATTAATTTCTAAGTTACTATTAGGGTTGGTTATTTCTCCATTAAAGAGCACGCCTGTGGTTGCATTTTTAATGGTCGTGTAGTTTATTTTATTGTTAATACTACCTTGGTTAAGTATTATAGATCCCCATTGTCCGGATATATTTGCTAGTTCAGGCTCTAATCTATCTCCTTCAAAAATAACTTCTCCTTCTTTAATTTCTTTATCCTCGCTAAGAATGCCATTTATTTGTATTGAGGCATTTTTTTGAACAACCAAACCAGAGTTTTTATGAAAATGTATTCTACTACCGGCATCTATAATTAGTTGTTTTCCTTCTGGGACAGATGCATAACCATATATTATATAAGGAATAGTGTTAGTAAAATGTAATTGCTCATCAGTAAGAGTTGCTCCGTCAACAAAAATATTTTTCTCATTAGCATCTTTTCCTATATAAACTTGTTCTTTTACATTATTTTCTAAAATGGTTGGAGATATGAATACAGCGTCTTTAATTAAGGTAACTAGCGGTATTTCTTGAAGGTCTTTTCCAGAATCAAACTGTAAAACATCTATGTATAGCCAATTAGTCTGTTGTGTTTTAGAAATATCTTGGGTAATTTCTATGAAAATGTAAAGACTGTCTTGGGCAAATAAGGGTATATTTTTAAAAGCTTTTCCTTCTTGTCCGTCTACATTTAATCTATAAGCGCTATTGTTTCCTTCTTTTAACTGTATGGAAGGTATGTTTACATCATCTCTTGTGGTATTGTATACTTTTAAAGCGTACGTACTACTGCTTATGTTTGTAAATACTGTATCTAAGTAAACAGTGTCTTTAGAAAATGCTAGGTTACCAGAACTTGGCCCATAATCAAAATCTTTTCGGCAGGATGTGCCAAAAATAATTACTAGGATTAGTATTATAAGAGAAGTATATACTCGCATATTAAATACTATTATACCTCTATATTTTTAGATTTTGTAAAAACATTCTTTAGTTCTTCAGATATTCTCATAGGTTTATGAGTTTTAGCATTTAATAAACACCACTCTGTACTGGAACGTAATAATAAGATATTTGTTTTAGCATTGTACATTTCTACTATTCTAATAGATACAGCTCCTTTACTTTCAGAAATATGTGTTTTTACAATTATTTTATCTCCTAATTGTGCAGGTTTTTTATAAGCAATGTTGTGAGTTAGTACTACCCAAATAAAAAGTTCCTGTAAATGATTTGGAGCTTTTGCTTTCCAATGTTCTTTAGAAATATCTTGTATCCACTGCACGTATCTAACATTGTTTACATGATCTAAATTATCTAAATCATTGGCTTCAACGGTTATTGTTTTTTTAAACGACATTACTTTTTAAGTATTTTAACTTCAAAAAGTTTATCCCAATTTTTACCAGTAACAAAAAAAGTTTTTCTAGTTGGGTGGTATGCAATGCCGTTTAAGACATCAATGTTATCGTGTTTAGTAACTTTATTCTTTAAACCACTAAAATTAATTACACCTTCTATAGCACCGCTTGTTGCATCAATAATCATAATACTTGGTTTTTGGTACACATTGGCATATAATTTACCATTAACATACTCCAGTTCATTTGCTTTATTAAAGATAGATTTATTGGTTACCGTTTCAATATGCTCTTCTTCAATTAATGTGGTAGCGTTTAAAAACCATATTTTTTCAGTACCATCACTTTTAAATATTTTAGAGCCATCATTACATAACCCCCAACCTTCTTTACTTTCTCCATATTGAAAACTTCCAGTTTTTTTAAGAGAGTTTACATCATATATAAAACCGGTTTTATTTTGCCAAGTAAGTTGGTATATTTTGTCGTTTAAGATTGTAATACCCTCACCAAAATAAGTTTTATCTAAATCTATTTTTTTAAGTATGTTGCCTGTTTTATAATCTACTTTTCTTAAAGAAGAAAAACCTCTTCTTCCTGTACTCTCATACAAAGTATCTTTATAAAATTCTAATCCTTGTGTATAAGCTTCTATATCATGGGGATATTCATTAAGAATCTCATAGGTGTATATTTCTGGGGCTTTTGGGGAAAGAATTTTTATTTTTTTATGTATTTCTACTGTCGTATCCTCGTAAGTTATTTTTGCTGTTAATGTTTTATTGCCAAGAGTACTAGTTTTTATCTCAACCTTATTATCCGTAATGTTTAAAGGGGTATTGTCTAAAAAATATACTACTTTATTAATATTTTTTTCTTTTTTATTAATAATACTAACTGCTACTTTTTGGTTAGGGGTAAACTCTTTTTTATTTTTTTCTAGACCAATTTCAAATAAAGAACTTGCAGCTGGGTTACTTCCTCCACAGTTTATACATAACAAAATGGAAAGGGAAAAGATAAATAACTTAATGATATTCATGAGGTTACATTGTTTTGTAAATAAATATGATTAATGCATATTTAAGTTTAATGCATTATTTTTTAATGTAGGAGCAAGTTAATTCATAAAAATTAGAAACTAAAAGGATTGTGAAAGTTTTAAAAGGTTGTATATTTGCAGCCGGCAAGTCCTACACGACCAGCTCCCTTTGAATCCCCCAGGGTGGGAACGCAGCAAGGGTATTAGGTTGTAGCGGTGCGATGTAGGTAGCTTGCCTTTTTTTGTACACTAAAGTTTCTTCTTTTTTTATGTGCAATTTCCTTTAATTTATTTGTTATTTTGTATTCTATGAATAGGAAAGTAGTTTTAATTACAGGCGGTTCTTCTGGTATAGGAAACTCTATTGGTCGTTATTTGGTCCAAAAAGGGTATGTAGTATATGGAACTACAAGAAATGTTCATAAATATCCTGACTTTAAAGATTTTAATTTATTGCAAATGGATGTTAGGGATACAGAAAGTATTACTAACGCTTTTAAAAAGGTGATAAATAAAGAAGGTAGTGTAGATGTTGTTATAAATAACGCAGGTGTTGGAATCACTGGAGCGATTGAAGAAACACCTACCGAAGAAATTCTAAATGTTTTTAGCACAAATTTTAATGGCCCTATTAATGTTATAAAAGGTGTTTTACCTTATATGAGAGAACAGAATAGTGGTTTAATAATAAACATTACGTCTATAGCAGGTTATATGGGTTTGCCATATAGAGGCATTTATTCTGCAACTAAAGGGGCTTTAAGTATTATTACAGAAACATTGCGTATGGAAACTAAAGATTTTGGTGTTCAGATTACAAGTTTGGCTCCTGGAGATTTTGTAACAAATATTGCTGCGGGTCGTTACCATTCTCCAATTTTGGAAAACTCTCCCTACAAAATACCATATAGTAAAACTTTAAAGGCTATTGATGCTGATGTGGATAAAGGTGAAGATCCTATTATGGTAGCAAAAACTGTTTTAAAAATTATAAATACCCCAAAACCTAAAGTGCATTATACGGTAGGGTCTTTTTTGCAAAAATTCTCTATAAAACTAAAAAAAATATTGCCAAGTAAAGTTTACGAGAAAATACTTTTAAGACATTCTAAGCTTTAAATTTTACCATAAATACTTGCAAAAGCATTAACTATAGTAGCATCTTTAGTAATTATACATTTGTTAAGAGGATATACTATTAATGATTTGGTTAGTTCTTCAAAGTTATCAGTAGTATATTGGTTTTCTGTGTTTAATTGATTTGTGTTTAGTATAGTTTTCCAGCTATCTAAATTAGTTTTAAAGTTTATTCCTATGTAAGTGTAATTAGGTTTTAAAGTTTTTAAACTTTCTACTCTTTTAAAAATATTATTGTAATGTCTTTTATCCGTTTCTGACCAGAAATAAAATACAACTTTTTTATTTTTTGCTATTTCTTGTAATGATATTTTGTCTCCAGAAATATTGTTTACAATTAGATTAGGTATTTTATTATTAGGTTGTATGTTTTTTATTCCAAGATATAAATCATCTATTTCTTTTATATGTCTATTACTTCCAGAAAGTTTATGAAACTCTTTTATAAAAGCTTCATTGTTTTTTTCTATATCATTTGATTTAAGTAAATAATCAAAAGCAACATTTCTAAAGAGATTGTCTTTAAGTTCTTTTTCTACCACTAAACTGTCAATAAGATTCAGTTTATGTTTATTAAAATGAAGTTTGTTTTTTACTTTTTGATTTTTAATTATGCATTTATGAGAACAAGTCATGTAAGACAAATTACCAAAATGAGAGCGCATAAAATCATAATATGGTCTTAAGTAGTTTAATTGTTTATTGTTAAAAGAAATATTTTTTCTATAATCATAAAAGTCATCAGAAAGTTTTGCTATTTTTTTGTCTTTGGTGTGCTTTCTATGCTCAAAAGGGTATTTTTCTTTATAATTGTAGTAGGTGTAATTTATGCTTGCTTCTGCAATATTATAAGCATTATTAGATAAATTGCCTTCTTCTTTTAGTGTATTTAAAGCATTTATTTTTTTATCTCTTAAAGTGTTTATTTTTTCCTTAAAATCTTCAGATTCTAATGCATTATAGTTTTTGCGAACAAGCTGTTCTTCTTTCTCATTTCCTAAAAAAACATCTAATAAAAAATTATTAACCTCTTCTCCTTTTCCAGAAAACACAAGAGATTCATCAAAATCCACGGTGTTTAAACGCACCATTAAGCTATCTCCTGGCTCTAGATAAACATACTGGTATTCCGGAGCGTGTTTAAAATGATAAAGACCCATTGGTATGGAGTCAAAAGAGAAAGAAAATCTGTTGTTTGTATCTAATAAGGAAGAGTCTATTACTTCTTCACCTTTGTGTAAGACTACATATTTACTAGTAGGGTTAACAATTTCACCTGCAAAAAAAACACTTGGGGAACCTTTTTCTACTGTATTACAACTTGCTATTAATAAAATAAAACAATAAAGTAAATTTCTATTCATATGAAATAGTTACAATATAACACTCAAAAATAAGAAACACATAGGCTCTACCCTGTTAATAGGGAGTTAAAAAAAATAAAGCAACGTTAATATATTATTTAATATGTACAGCAAGAATATTGGTTTTAGGGGATAAATTTCTCTATTTTTGCACGAAATTTAAAAGAAAGAGTTATGTTATCGGTATCTAATTTATCTGTACAGTTTGGAAAAAGAGTGTTGTTTGATGAAGTAAATGTAGCTTTTACTCAAGGAAATTGTTATGGTGTAATTGGAGCAAATGGAGCAGGGAAATCTACATTTCTTAAGATATTATCTGGGCAAATAGATCCAACCTCTGGACATGTACACTTAGAGCCTGGAAAACGTATGTCAATCTTAGAGCAGAACCATAATGCTTCGGATGATTTTACGGTTCTAGAAGCTGTAGTTATGGGTAACAAACCTCTTTTTAAAATTAAAAAAGAGATTGATGCTCTTTACGCAGATTATACTGATGAAAATGCAGATAGAATAGGGGAGTTGCAAGTACAATTTGAAGAAATGAATGGTTGGAACGCAGACAGTAGTGCTGCAGCATTATTATCTAATCTAGGTATTCAGGCCGATTTGCATTTTACCTTAATGGCAGAGATGGATCCAAAATTAAAAGTGAGAGTGTTATTGGCACAAGCATTATTTGGTTCTCCAGATGTATTAATAATGGATGAGCCTACCAATGATTTAGATTTTGAAACCATAAACTGGTTAGAAAATTTCCTTGCAGATTACGAGAATACTGTAATTGTTGTTTCGCATGATAGGCACTTTTTAGATACGGTTTGTACGCATATAGGTGATATAGATTTTGGTAAAATGAACTTATATTCTGGTAATTATACTTTCTGGTATGAGAGTAGCCAATTAGCAGCAAGGCAAAGAGCACAGCAGAATAAGAAATCTGAAGAAAAAGCAAAAGAGTTGCAAGAGTTTATTATGCGTTTTAGCGCAAACGTTGCAAAAAGTAAGCAAGCTACCTCTAGAAAGAAAATGCTTTCTAAGTTAAAGGTTGAAGATATAAAGCCTTCAAGTAGAAGATATCCAGCCATAATTTTTGAAAGAGAACGCGAAGCAGGAGACCAGATTTTAAATATAGAAGGTTTGTCGGCAACATCTGAAGATGGAGATTTATTATTTAAAGATGTAAACATAAACTTAGCTAAAGGAGATAAAGTAGCAATATTCTCTAAAGATTCTAGAGCTACCACTGCATTTTATGAAATTATAAATAATAACAAGAAAGCGGATAGTGGTGAATTTCAATGGGGAGTTACAACAAACCAGTCTTATCTTCCTGCAGATAACTCTTCTTTTTTTAATCAAAACGTTAGTTTGGTAGATTGGTTACGCCAATGGGCAAAAACAGAAGAGGAAAGAGAAGAGGTTTTTATTAGAGGTTTTTTAGGAAAAATGTTATTTAGTGGAGAAGAGGCATTAAAAAAATGTACCGTACTTTCTGGAGGAGAAAAAGTACGTTGTATGTTAAGTAGAATGATGATGTTGCGTGCAAACGTAGTTATGTTAGATGAGCCTACAAACCACTTAGATTTAGAGAGTATCACCGCATTTAATAACTCTTTAAAGAATTTTAAAGGAACGGTGTTGTTTACTACACATGATCATGAATTTGCGCAAACTGTAGCAGATAGGGTTATAGAATTAACTCCAAAAGGCAACATTGACCGTTATTTAACGTTTGATGAATATATGTCTGATAAGACAATAAAAGAACAGCGTATAAAAATGTACGCAGAATAGTTTTATTCTTATTAGACCCCAAATTTTATTGTCATGAAAACCTATACCTACTTATGGGGACTTCTTGCATTTATTATATTAGGGTGCAGTAAATCTTCCTCTAACGAACAAGATTCAAAAAAAGAACCCAATGTTGCTGCTTCTTATACCGTGTTATTGGATGCGAATAATTCGTTGTCTGCAACATTGCTAAATGCAGATGCAACTTCTATTTCTAAAAGTTCAAAAGAAAGTAATTTTAATACAATCTCTACATCTGCTATTAATTATGATGGAGATAAGGAATATTCCTTTTATAAAAAAACTTCTGATTGTGATGGTGAAATTGTGCATTATGATTTTCTAAGTGAAGAAGAGCAAAAACTAAATGTTTTTCCTGATTTATTAGATTGTGAGTTAAAGGTTTTGTCTATTGTTAATACAAATTCTTCTTTTTTTGTTGCTTATGAGATTACTATTACAAATTCTTCAAAAAAATATGTAGTTAGAAAAATAGATAGAAACACAACAGATTTTACTTTTATAGAATTAGAATTGTCAAAAAAACCAGTAGAGATGTCCTTTTCTAATAATAGGTTATTTATTTTGCTATTTGATGAAGGGGTTACTAATGAAAATGAAATTGTAGTTGTTGATGATGCAAGTTTTAACGCTATTAACACCCAGACTTTGGGGTATAATGTAAAAAAAATATTTAAAGATGTTAATGGCGATATTATTTTAAGTTATGATGAGTTACATACTGTTTTAGATAAAGTAACTTTAAGTGTAGATTATACCAGATATGGCGTAGGTACAGAACCTAAATTTGCAAATGCCTCTTTACACAATTTAGACGCAGAAGGAAAAATATATTATAGTATGCCATTAGAAGATGGGGTAACTTCTAGTATACCAGCTGTGTACAATTTAAAAGAAAATATAGCTACGTTATATATTTATGAGAATTTTTTAACTCCAGCACAATTAGAAGTAGAGTATGGAATAGAAGAGACTACAGCGGTAAATTATGATGAACATAATAATATTATACTAATTGGATATAAAAAATATGGAAATCAAGACTTAGGTGGCATACTTCGTATTAAGCCTGTGCCAGACTTGGAGTTTTTAGATAATATAGATTTACCAGGAATTCCGTATGATATTATAGTGCATTAACTTTTAGGACTATAAAGTAAAAAATGCCATAATTTTTATAGACAAAAAATTATGGCATTTTTTTTGGATATGCGCACTAAGTTTGTATCTTGTCGATGAAAATGAGCTATTTATCGATTAGACGTCGGTATTATCAACCCCACACTGAGAATACTTATGAGTAATAAAGTTTCCCTACTAATAGTAGTATTACTATTAATCCCTACATTGTGTATTTCGCAAAAGGTATCTTCCCAAGCAAAAAAAAATAAAACATTACAAATGAATCCTGAGTATTCTATAAGCAAGAATACTGGGGCGTCAAAAAAGCATTCCACATTAATGGCAGTTATAAAAGCTGCAGACTTAGAAGAGATTCTTAATTATGATGGTCCATTTACTGTTTTTGCACCTTCTAATATCGCGTTTAGTACCGCAACAGATATAGATTTTTTATTAGATCCTACTCATAAAAAAGAAGTGTATTCTCTTTTAACACACCATATAGTGGCAGGTAATTTAACAGCATCTAAAATACTAAAGGCTATGTGTAGAGGAAACGGTATAGCTTCTTTTACCACAATATTGGGTAATAAGTTAATTGCAACAATGAATGGTATAGATATTGTTTTAACTGATGAGTTTGGTAATACTGCAAAAATAACTAATGCAGATGCTAATCAATGCAATGGTGTTATCCATGAAATTGATAGTGTTTTTTTACCAAATAAAATATAAGTCTTACCTAAGTTCTGCTCCTAAATCATTTTCAAACTTATACTTTAGTTTGTTCATGATTTTATCGATTTGTTTATCTGTTAATGTGTTTTTATTGTCTTGAAGCGTAAAACTTACGGCATAAGATTTTTTATTTTCAGCTAGTTTTTTTCCAACATAAACATCAAACAGAGTTACATTCTTAAGTAATTTTTTTTCTGTCTGTAAAGATATATCATGTATTTCCTTAAAAGTAATTTTGTTATCTAGTAACAAAGCAAAATCTCTTTTTACTTCCGGAAACTTTGGTATTTCTTTATAGGTTATGCTAGTGTTAGACGCTAATTTTAAAATTGCATCCCAATTAAAGTTTGCGAATAAAATATCTTGTTTTATATCAAATTTTTTAGCTATTACTTTTTGTATAACTCCAAACTCTACTATTGAATTACGTTTGTATTCTATAGATAATCCTTCAGAAAAATCTGTATTATCAATAGGATTTTCGTTTGTGTTTTCAATACCTAAACGTTCTAAAATATTTTTAACAATAGACTTTATAAAAAAGAAGTCGGTTTGTTTGGTTTCTTCTAACCAATTTTGATCCTTTTTATTGCCACTTATTAAAAGACTTAAATATTTGTTTTCAATTCTCTTTTCATTTTTATAAGCGTAAGTCTTTCCAAATTCAAATAACTGTAAATTAGATTTTTTACGATTAATGTTATAAGAGGCAACTTCTAAAGAAGAAAACAAAGAAGATTGTCTCATTATAGATAAATCTGTACTTAAAGGATTAATTATTTTTATAGAATTGTCCTCAGATAACTCTTTAGAAATAGATACATATTCAGGAGAAATAAGACTATTGGTCATTATTTCATAAAATCCTTTAGATGCTAATAGGTTTCCTATTGTGTTTTGTACTTTATGATCATCAAACTTACTAGTAGTAGCAATAGACGCATTAAGCTTTTGAGTAAAATTAATATTGTTGTACCCGTAAACTCTTAAGATTTCTTCGATTACATCTACGGGTCTTTGTACATCTACTCTATAAGATGGGACAACTAATCCTAAACCAGCTTCTGTAACACTCATTACCTTAATATCTAATGATGTTAAGATAGATTTTATAGTGTCTATAGGTATTTCTTGCCCTATTAGTTGGTGTACTTTGTTAAATGGCAAGAAGACTTCAAAATCTTTTGCTTTGTTAGGGTAAAAATCTATAATATCTGATGTTATTTCCCCACCTGCAATTTCTGTTATTAAAATTGCTGCTCTTTTTAAGCTATACTCTACATTTTCAATATCAATACCTCTTTCAAATCTAAAAGAAGCATCTGTGTTTAAGCCGTGTCTTTTTGCAGTTTTTCTAACAGAAACGGGATTAAAGTATGCACTTTCTAAAAATATAGAAGTTGTATTCTCTGATACTCCAGAATGTATTCCACCAAAAACTCCAGCAATACACATTGGTTTTTCGGCATCACAAATCATTAAATCTTCTTCGTGTAATTCTCTTTCTACGCCATCTAAAGTTGTAAATTTAGTTCCCTTTGGAAGTGTTTTTACAACTATTTTGTTTCCTTTTATTTTGGCAGCATCAAAAGCATGTAATGGTTGTCCAAGTTCATGTAAAACATAGTTAGTTGCATCAACTAAATTATTTTTTGGAGTTATTCCAATTGCATTTAGTCTATTCTTTAACCAATCTGGAGATGGTTGTACCAATAAATTGCTCATGGTTACACCTGCGTACCTTGGAGCTAATTCATTGTTCTCTACAGTTATGTCAAATTTTAATGAACGGTTGTCTACATTAAAATTACTTACAGGTGGTGTAATTAATTCTATTGCGATTTCTTTTTGCTTAAGTCCAGCTTTAAGGTCTCTTGCAACTCCAAAGTGACTCATAGCGTCTGCTCTGTTTGGAGTTAGTCCTATTTCAAAAACCTCATCGCTTTCAATATCAAAAATTTCAGAACAAGGAGTACCTGGGATTAATTTGTCAGATAAAACCATAATTCCATCATGGCTTTCTCCAAGGCCTAGTTCATCTTCGGCGCATATCATTCCATGACTTTCTTCGCCTCTTATTTTTC
The DNA here is from genome assembly GCF_947495965.1 of uncultured Maribacter sp. Classification (GTDB taxonomy): domain Bacteria; phylum Bacteroidota; class Bacteroidia; order Flavobacteriales; family Flavobacteriaceae; genus Maribacter_B. The sequence continues at coordinate 599,510 of NZ_CANMBB010000002.1, read as the reverse complement.
CTTTTTTTATTGTCCAACTTTCATCTTCTTTAGTGTAAAGAGTGGTTCCTATTGTGGCGACAGGAACTTTTTGCCCTACGGCTACGTTGGGTGCTCCACAAACTATTTGAACAGGGGACTCTGCTCCAATATCTACTGTAGTAACTTTAAGTTTGTCTGCATTACTATGTTTTTCACAGGTAAGTACATGGCCTACTACAACTCCAGATAATCCGCCTTTAAGAGATTCAAAAGAAGAAACGCCTTCTACTTCTAAGCCAAGATCTGTTAGTAATTCTGCAGTTTTTTGGGAATCCCAATCTATTTTAATAAACTGTTTTAACCAGTTGTAAGAAATATTCATTAGTTGTGTTTAAAGCTGGTAAAGATAAAACAATGGAATAAGACATTCAATAGAGAATCCTATTGAATTTTAATTTTTATGGTACTGTAATTATTTGTTTTTGGATTTAGATTATCGTAGATTTTCCTAAACCTATATTTTCATCATTAATATTATGATCATCATCATTATCATCATTAATATTATTTGCAATAAAATCACCAACATAGTCTGTTCCATATTTACTACTCCCTAATACATCTGGGGTAACAATTTTCTTAGCAAAAGACTTTAAAACTGCAGATATTACTGCATTCGCTTCCTCTATTAAATCAAAGTGTTGTAGTAGCATTGCAACACTTAATATAGATGCTACAGGGTTCGCTATATTTTTCCCTTTTGCTTGAGGGTAGGAGCCGTGTATGGGTTCAAACATTGCATGGCCTAAACCTACAGATGAAGATGGTAGTAAGCCAATAGATCCTGAAATAGCACTACCTTGGTCAGATAAGATGTCCCCAAACATATTGTCTGTTAAGATTACATCAAACTTATTTGGATGTAATATCATTTCTACAGCTGCATGATCCATAAACATGCAGTTAAGGGTTACTTCTGGGTAGCTACTAGCAATATTAGTAACTACTCTTCTCCAAAGTCTAGAGGTTTCTAATACATTTGCTTTATCTACTAATGTTAGTTTTTTTTGTCTACTTTTTGCTGCTTTAAAGGCAAGGTGTGCAATTCTGCTAATTTCTTTTTCAGAGTACTCACAGGTGTCTAATGCTTTTGCTCCGTCTTTGCTGATTTTTTTTTTTCCAAAATAAATTCCACTTGTAAGTTCTCTATAGATAACTAAATCGGTATCTAATATATTTCCTCTATTTAGTGGAGATAATTTTGCTAATGCAGGGAAAACTTTAACGGGTCTAATATTTGCAAATAGATCAAGCTCTTTTCTTAATTTAAATAACCCTTGTTCTGGCCATACTTTAGAAGTTGGATTTTGGTCATATTCTGGGGTCCCTATTGCTCCAAATAAAATTGCATCAGAGTTTTTGCAAATTTTCAATGTTTTTTCAGGTAAGGGCTCTCCTGTTTTTTTCATTGCAACAGCTCCAATGTCTGCTTTTGTAAAAGAAAAGGTGTGTCCAAAACTATGTTCAACTGCCTGTAGGCATTTTACAGATTGTGCCAGAACTTCTGGTCCAATACCGTCTCCGCCTAATAGAGCAATGTTTAAATACATTAACTAAGAGCTTTAATGTTAATACCGCTAGTTTCTATAATTTCATGAATGTCATTATCTACAACTTCTTTTCTTGTATCTGCGTATTTTAAAAATTCTTGATAAACGGTATCTAATTGAATTTTCGTTAGTTCGTACCCCACAATTTTTGCTCTGTATGCTAATGCGGCACGTCCGCTTCTTGCAGTTAAAATTATAGAAGATTCATTGACGCCAACATCTGCAGGGTCTATAATTTCATAAGTTTCTCTATTCTTTATTACACCATCTTGATGTATTCCAGAACTATGCGCAAATGCATTGGCACCTACAATAGCTTTGTTTGGTTGCACCATCATTCCCATTTTTTGAGAAACCATTAAGCTAGTACTATTTAATAACTTGCTGTTAATATTTGTATCTAAGCCAAGAGTTGGGTGTTGTCTTAAGATCATAACTACCTCTTCCAGTGCTGTATTACCGGCACGTTCTCCAATACCATTTATAGTACATTCTATTTGTCTTGCTCCGTTTGCAACACCAGCAATAGAATTTGCGGTAGCAAGACCCAAATCGTTATGGCAGTGACAAGAAAGTGTAGCCTTGTGTATTCCAGTAACGTTTTCTTTTAAGTATTTTATTTTAGCTCCATATTCTTCTGGTAAGCAATACCCTGTTGTATCTGGAATATTTAAAACAGTTACACCAACTTTTATTAACTCTTCGCAAATTCTAGCTAAGAACTCGTTGTCTGTTCTTCCTGCATCTTCTGCAAAAAATTCCACATCTTCTACAAATGTTTTTGCATATTTTACAGCAGCAACAGCTTTTTCTATAATAGCATCTTTGTTAGAGTTGAATTTATATTTAATATGCGAAGCAGATGTGCCAATACCAGTATGTATTCTTGGTCTTTTGGCATATTTAAGAGCATCTGCTGCTACTTCAATATCTTTTTTAACAGCTCTTGTTAAGCCACAAACAGTAACGTTTTTAACTAACTTAGATATTTCTGTTACAGATTTAAAATCTCCAGGGCTAGATATAGGAAATCCAGCTTCAATAATATCAACACCTAAAAGCTCTAACCTTTCGGCAATTACTAACTTTTGCTCTGTATCCAATTTACATCCTGGAACTTGTTCTCCATCTCTTAGAGTGGTATCAAAAATTTGTACTTTATCTTTGCTCATTATATTTGCGTAGTTTTAACTAGTCATTACGAATATATGACCATTACCTTAAAATAACTAAATTAAGAAGAAACATTTACAATGTTAATACACTTTTTAGTGATGTTAAGATGCTGATAAACAAACATATAAACTATTTTTTTTACGATGACAAATGTGCATAAAGATGCTTTGTTCGTTTTGGTTAAGTCCCTTTCTAAGTCAGAGAAACGTCAGTTTAAACTCTATGTTGGGAGGTTAGGAGTTAATTCTGATGCTAAATTTTTAGCCTTATTTAATTTATTAGACAAAAGTAAGCTCTATAATGAGAAAAATATTTTAGAAAGTGGTATTGTAAAGAAAGAACAACTATCTAACTTAAAAGCGCACCTCTATAAGCAAATATTAGTGAGTTTACGTTTAAATCCAGTAAACCAAAATATTAGGGTTCAGATAAGAGAGCAGTTAGATTTTGCCACTATTCTGTATCAAAAAGGATTATATAAGCAAAGTCTTAAAATTTTAGATAAAGTAAAAACTACTGCTATAGAGAACGAAGAGAAAAATATTGCTTATGAAATAGTGGAGCTAGAAAAACTCATAGAAACCCAATATATAACTAGAAGTATTCCTGATAGAGCCAATGAATTAGCAATACAAGCTAAAGAATTATCTGGTCATAATGTAATGACAAGTAAGCTATCTAATTTGTCATTACAATTATACGGAATGATGCTTAAAGTGGGCTATGTAAAGAGTGATGAAAGTTATAAGATGGTGCAAGATTATTTTCAAAAACACTTGCCTAAATATAAAATAGAAGACCTAGGGTTTAGGGAAAAACTATGGTTGTATAAAGCTCATTTGTGGTATAGTTTTTTAATTCAAGATTTTCTTTCTTGCTATAAGTACGCTAATAAGTGGGTAGATTTATTTTATGAAAATAAAGATATGATTTATTTAAACCCTGTCTTTTTTATTAAAGGAAATCATTATTTGTTAGAGTCTTTATTTTACGTAAAATATAGTTCTCAGTTTAAGCATACTTTGCAAAAGCTTGAGGCTATTTTAGAGTCTAGAAGCTTTCCTAAGAATGACAATATAAACTCTTTAGCTTTTTTATATTTAAATGCTAACAGATTAAATCAGCATTTTTTAGAAGGCACTTTTGAAAAAGGGCTGTATTTGGTTAAAATTGTAGAGTATGGTATTAATAAGCACAAGGATCGTATAGATGCCCACCATGTTATGGTGTTGTATTATAAAATTGCTTGTTTATATTTTGGTAATGGAGATAACAAATCTTGCATACAGTATTTAAAAAAGATAATAGAAAATAAGAATTTAAAAATGCGAGAAGATCTTATGTGTTTTGCTCGTGTTTTAAGTTTAGTTGCTCATTATGAGGCAGGTATGGATTATCATTTGGAGGTGCAATTAAAGAGTACCTATAAGTTTTTATTAAAAATGAATGACATGCATGAAGTGCAAAAAGAAATGATAAAGTTCTTGCGTAACCTTGGTAATATTTATCCTCACGAATTAAGAGATGAGTTTTTAAAACTATATACAGAACTAAAGAAGTATGAAGACCACCCTTATGAGAAAAGAGCTTTTTTATATTTAGATATTATTTCTTGGTTAGAAAGTCATTTAGAAGACAAACCTGTTTCTCAAATTATTAGAGAAAAAGCTATGGCTTTAAAACGTTAATTTGTGAGTAGTTTTAAAAATAAGTCGCAAATAGGGCATTTATTAGAGATTAATTTAGCAATGTTATTAATAAGTACTTCTGGTGCTTTAGGAAGATATGTAACATTAAATCCTATGGTAACTATAGGGGTAAGAGCATTATTAGCGTGTTTGCTATTGTATCTATACTGTAGCTATAAGAAAATATCTTTTCATGTGCATGTAAAAGATAGGTTACTAATATTTATTAGTGGTGTTTTTCTTTGTATACATTGGGTTACTTATTTTTATTCGTTACAGCTTTCTAATGTAGCCATAGGAATGCTTTCTTTGTTCACTTACCCTGTTATAACTGCGTTTTTAGAACCATTTATCTTAAAAACAAAGTTTGAAAAAGCACATTTGTTGCTAGCTTTGTTGGTGCTATTTGGAGTATATTACTTGGCTCCAGATCTTACTATAGAAAGTAGTTATACTAAAGCAATAGGTTTAGGAATACTTTCTGCTTTTTTTTATGCATTACGTAATCTTCTTTTAAAGAAAAAAGGAGGTAAGTATAACGGTTCTAGCCTAATGTTTTATCAAGTAGCTATTACTGGTCTAGTTTTATCTCCAACTTTGTTTTTTGTAGATATTTCTTTTGTATTTGAGCAATGGAAGCCATTGCTAGCTTTAGCCTTTTTAACCACAGCTATAGGGCATACATTGTTTTTAAAAAGTTTTAAAAATTTTAGTATTACTAGCGCTAGTATTTTGGGAAGTGTACAGCCCGTTTATGGAATTATTTTAGGGATATTTTTTTTAGATGAAATTCCGTCTTTCCGAACAGTAATAGGGGGTATGCTAATATTAAGCTCGGTAGTTATAGAAAGTATTAGATCTTTTAAGAAAAAAGCTTCTTAGTTTTCTATAGTAGTTCCATTTTTAGAAGAAGAGGAGTAATTAAGTTGATTAATAAGGTTACTTCCAATATTTTCAAATTGATTGTTTTTGGCCATTTCGCGTACTTTAACAGGGTCAAAATTTCCATTGAAGTATAAAAAAGAACCTGTTTGATTGTTGTTATTGTAAATTAAAATTTCTTTTACACTATTTTTCTTTTCGCGTATAGAAACTACATTACGTTTTAGGTTGTCATTTTTTCGATATACTTCAATAAAAGAATTACCTGTAATTCCGTTCATTTGAGTGTTTAAAAGATTTGTTTTTTCTGATGTCTCACTAGGAAATTGCATATATCTTAAATCTCTGGTATTGCCAATTAAAGATTGCATTTCTGGAGATATATTACTTAATAAAGAAAGCATAAAATGTGGAACCCTAACTGCGGTAACATGGTTATCGTTTTTATGAGTATTGTAAAAAGAGTCTATAGAATTGTAGCTACTGCAAGAGGATATTATAAGAAAAATGAAAATTAATAGAACGTTCTTTAGCATGGTATAGTGTTTTAATTAGAGTGCTAAATGTACTAAAATTAACAAGAAGCGTTCCAAACTGGGTCGTTAGGAGGAGGTGCTAGTATAGTAATGGCTTCTTTTTTTACTGGATGAATAAAAGAGAGTTTTCTTGCGTGAAGGTGAATACTACCATCTTTATTACTACGGTTAAAACCGTATTTTAAATCTCCCTTAATTGGGCAGCCAATAAAAGTTAATTGCGAACGTATTTGGTGGTGTCTTCCTGTTTTTAAATCTATCTCTAGTAAATAAAAATTGTCTAATTTTTTTAGTATCCTATAATCAAGAATGGCTTTTTTACTATCTGTAACTTCTTTTTTATTTGCATAAGATTTATTCTGCTTGGTATTTCTTTTTAACCAGTGGGTTAAAGTGCTTGCTTCTTTTTCTGGTTTGTTTTTTACTATAGCCCAATATGTTTTTTTAGCTTCTTTTTCTGCAAATAGTTTATTTAATCTAGGTAGAGCTTTAGAGGTTCTTGCAAAAACCACAATGCCCGAAGTAGGCCTGTCTAGTCTATGTGCTACACCCAAATATACATTCCCAGGCTTGTTGTATTTTATTTTAATGTATTCTTTAACAACTTCACTTAAAGGTATGTCTCCTGTTTTGTCTCCTTGTACAATATCTCCTGGTCTTTTATTAATGGCAATAATATGATTGTCCTCGTATAGAACTTGTAAATTATTAGCGTTAGAAAGTATTTTTGTAGCCACTAAATTTCTATGTTTTTGTATCTAATGGAAATGAATATAATTAATAGAGCGCCTATGGTAACAGAAACATCGGCCATGTTAAAAATTCCTGTTTTAATGAAACTAAATTTTATTAGGAAAAAATCGGTAACAGAATTGTATAATATGCGATCTATAAGGTTTCCAATACCGCCACCAATAACAAAAGCAAATGCTAATGCAAGTACCGTATTTAATTGTGTTTTTAGTAAGGTTCTGTATAGTAAAACTAATAAAACAAGAACAGGTATTCCTTGTAAAATAATACGTTTAAAAATAGGGGGTAAGTTTTCTCCAAAACCCAACATAGCCCCTGTATTCTCTACATTGGTGAGGATAAAATTATCTCCCAAAACTTGGATGTAATCTTCAGGAATAACATTCTTACGAACTATATTTTTTGAAATTTGGTCGCATCCAATGTTAAGTATTACTACAAGTATTATTAAAATTCTCTTTATTAATTTAGTGAATTGCATAAATTAATATTGTTCCTCATCATTAGGGAAATCTCTACTCTTTACATCGTCTACATAGTTAGATATGGCTGTACTCATTTCTTCGTAAAGATTCATATATCTGCGTAAAAATCGAGGGTTAAATTCATGTGTCATTCCTAATAAATCATGAATAACTAATACTTGTCCGTCTGCATGTTTTCCACCACCAATACCAATAGTAGGTATGGAGATACTTTCAGATACAGCTTTCGTTAATTCTGCAGGTATTTTTTCTACAACAATACCAAAACAACCTATTTTTTCTAGCATTTTAGCATCTTTCATTAATTGTTCTGCCTCTTCTTCTTCTTTGGCTCGTACAGTATAGGTTCCAAATTTATATATAGATTGTGGTGTAAGTCCTAAGTGTCCCATAACAGGAATACCGGCATTTAGTATTTTTTTTATAGACTCTTTAATTTCTTCTCCTCCTTCTAATTTTACAGCATGAGCACCACTTTCTTTCATTATTCGTATGGCAGAATGTAACGCTTTTTTTGGGTCACTCTGGTAGGTTCCAAAAGGCAAGTCTACAACCACAAGAGCCCTATCTATAGCTCTTATTACAGAAGATGCATGGTATATCATTTGGTCTAGAGTTATAGGTAAAGTTGTCTCATGACCAGCCATAACATTACTAGCAGAATCTCCTACTAATATTACGTCTACATTTGCAGCATCTACAATTTTAGCCATAGAATAATCATAGGCGGTAAGCATAGATATTTTTTCGCCATTTTTTTTCATGTCCACTAAGGACTTTACGGTAACTCTTTTATATTCTTTTTTTGCTGTAGACATTCGTATTTTTTTAAGTGTGTTAAAAATAAGGAGATTTGTTCAATTCTATAGAATATAATGTCATTGAAATATTTCGCTTAATTTTAATGCTAACTATTTAACATAAAAGTTATGAAAAAAATAAGCTTTCTTCTGCTCTTTCTGTTTTTTCTTAATATGAGTGCTCAAGATTTGGAAAAAGAAAAGGCAAAGCAAACCGTTTTGGATTTTTTTGAAGCGTTCCATGCACAAGATTCTATTAAAATGAAAGGTTTAGTTACATTAGATGTTATTCTTCAAACTATTGGAAAAAATAGGGAAGGAGAAACAAGAATAAAAACAGAGAATTTTAAGGATTTAATTACTTCTATAGTTAGCATTCCTGATAGTATACCTTTTAAGGAAAAACTACTTTCTTTTGAAATAAAAATAGATGGAGCAATGGCTAACGTATGGGTGCCTTACGAATTTTGGTTCCAAAATAAGTTTCATCATTGTGGTGTAAATTCTTTTCAACTTTATAAAGAAGAAGAGCAATGGAAGATTATTTACCTTATTGACACTCGAAGAGTAAAAGGATGTAGAGAATAATCTATCTAAAATTAAAATAGAAATTAAAAGGAGTTAAAAAGAGGTAGTTTACTTGTTTAACAATCACTTAAATATACCCCTACAGCTAAACCTCCTTCAGAAGTTTCTTTGTATTTAGAACTCATATCTTTAGCAGTTTCCCACATCGTATTAACTACTTTATCTAAAGGTACTTTTGCGTCTTCTGGTTTAGAGCTAAGAGCAAGTTCCGCAGCATTAATAGCTTTTATAGCTCCCATAGAGTTGCGTTCAATACAGGGGATTTGTACCAATCCACCAATTGGATCGCAGGTTAATCCTAAATGGTGTTCCATGGCAATTTCTGCAGCCATAAGAACTTGCTCAGGAGTACCTCCTAGTAGTTCTGTTAGGGCACCTGCTGCCATTGCAGAAGAAACTCCAATTTCTGCTTGACAACCACCCATGGCTGCAGAAATAGTAGCACCCTTTTTAAAAATACTGCCTATTTCCCCGGCAACAAGTAAAAATTGTTTTATGTGCTTAAAATTTGCTTTGTGATTTTCAATTACCATATAGTACATTAAAACAGCAGGAATAACCCCAGCACTACCATTGGTGGGAGCAGTAACTACTCTGCCAAGAGAAGCGTTAACTTCGTTCACTGCTAAGGCAAAACAGCTAACCCATTTTAGAATTTGTCTAAACTTTACTTCTGTATTTCGTATTGTCTCTAACCATTCTTGTGGTGTTGTATATAGTAACTCTCCTTTTAGAGTATTATGTATCTCATAGGCTCTACGCGTTACATTAAGTCCGCCAGGTAGTTTTCCTTCGGTATGGCATCCGGTATGCATGCATTCTAACATAGTATCCCAAATGCGATGCAGTTCTTTGTCTATATGTTCCTTTGTATGAAGAGATTTTTCATTTTCTAAGACAATTTCAGAAATACTTTTATTTTCATTCTTACAAAAGTTTAGTAACTCTGCACCTGTGGTTATGGGGAAGGGAAATTGTCTAAATTTTTCAATATTCTTTTTTGCTTTTTTTAGTTCCTCTTTAACAACAAAGCCTCCGCCAATAGAATAGTAGGTTGCTTTAGTTTTTTTTCCAGAAGCTAAGTGTGCTTCAAAGGTCATACCGTTGGCATGAAAAGGTAAAAATTCTCTTTTAAAAATAATATTTGTTTCAGGAATAAAAGGGAGTGTTACTTCTCCATTAAACTCAATCTGTTTTTCTTCTTTTATTTTAGATACCATAGTTGCAATATTAGGAATGGGTATAAATTCTGGATCCTGTCCAGATAATCCAAGCATTAAAGCGTAATCTGTGGCGTGCCCTTTTCCTGTTAAGGATAAAGAACCATAGATATACACTTTTATGGTAGATACTTGAGAAAAAACATTCGCTTCTTTTAATTCTTTAATCCACTTTTCGGCGGCACGCCAAGGACCAAGGGTATGGGAGCTAGATGGCCCAATTCCTATTTTAAGCATATCAAAAGTACTTATTGCTTCCATAATTCATTTTGTTATAAATACAACTCAACCGGTAAATATACAGACTAATTTCACATTTTTTAGAAAATAATTATATGGATTTTTTACTTATTTTTGGAATATATCCATATTTTTGTATCATGGAAACATTCTCTCATGGTAAAGTTAAAAAGTTAGAAAGGCAGCATATGCCCGAAGTATCTAAACAGACAGGCTTTCCTAGTCCGGCTACACACTATATGGAGCCTAAGATAAGTTTAGAACAAGAATTAATTACGAATAACGATGCTACTTTCTATGTACGTATAGACAGTAATGCTTTAGAAGAGTTTACAATTTTTAAGAATGATGTTTTAATTATAGACCGTTCCTTATATCCAAAAAAAAATAGTTTAGCAATGGTAGTTATAGATGGAGAGTTTAAAGTTATTAGAATTGAATTAGAAGCTAAAGAAAAAGAATTTACACTTTGGGGTGTTATTACGTATATAATACATGCTTGCAAATGATAGCATTAGTAGATTGTAATAGTTTTTATGCTTCGTGCGAGTTGGTTTTTAGACCAGACTTAATAGGCAGGCCAGTGGTTGTGTTAAGTAATAATGATGGTTGTGTTATTGCAGCAAATAAAGAAGCAAAGGCTTTAACAGATATTCCAATGTTTCAGCCTGTTTTTAAAATAAAAAAACAGCTTATAGCAAATAAAGTAGTATTCTTTTCATCAAATTATACGCTATACGGAGAAATGTCGCAACGAGTAGTTAATATATTAAAAACGTTTTCTTCTAAAGTAGAAGTTTATAGTATAGATGAATCTTTTATAGATTTAAGTACCGTTCCTCATGAAGAATTAGAATCTTTTGGGCATCAAATAAAAAACACCATATATAGGTTAACAGGTTTACCAGTAGGTGTAGGTATAGCAAGAACAAAAGTGTTGTCTAAGTTGGCTAATAAAATGTCAAAAAAAATACCAAATAAAAATCATGTTTGTGTTCTAAATTCTGATGATGATAGGGTCAAAGCCTTAAAATGGAGCCCTGTTACAGGTGTATGGGGTATTGGTAAAAAACATAGTGAGCGTGTTATGGCTATAGGTGTTGCTACAGCTTATGATTTTACGCAATTGCCTTTGGCGTGGGTACGTAAAGAAATGACCGTAGTAGGGGAGCGTACTTGGAGAGAGCTAAGAGGGGAGTCTGTAATGGAGTTTGTTACAGAGCCTAAAAAGAAAAAAGCAATAGGAACCGCAAAGTCTTTTGGTAAAAAATTAGAGAGTTTAGATATAATAGAAGAAGTATGCTCTTATTATGTAGGAGAGGTTGCAGAAGTTTTAAGAGCTCAAAATTCTTGCGCGAGCGCTATACATGTTTTTTTAGTGACTAATTTTTTTAGTACCAGAGATAAGCAGTATTCCAATAGTATTACCGTAAAATTAGAAATGCCAACGAATGACACTTTTGTATTAGTAACTGAAGCCAAAAAAGCATTACATCTTATATATAAAGAAGGGTATAAGTATAAGAAGGTAGGGGTAAACCTTCTTGGTATTACTCCAGAAGAATATGTGCAAGGAAATCTATTTAAAATTTCAACAGAATCTAAAAAGACGTTAACAAAGGTGGTAGACGAGCTTAATGTTAAATTTGGGAAGCTAAAAGTGTCTTCGGCATTAGTAGGTACCCGAGTAAAAGAGTGGGAGCTTATAAAAGAAGAACGGAGTCCGCGTTACACAACACAATGGAAAGAAATACTTACATTAAAAGATACATAACGAGTAACTTTAAAATTGTAGTAGTACGTATAAAGCTGTCAGGATTAATTTTTAGGGTAAGGTAAATATAGTTGTAATGACAGTACTAATAGGTTCTTGCTGCTCATTGCTCCTACTTATTAGTGTATAAATGACAACCTGTCAGTTTTTTTTGCTTGGCATATTGTTTGTCATTTACAAATCGATATAAAAAATTGCACTAATAATTTAAAACATATATAATGAGCAAAATTATAGGTATAGATTTAGGAACAACCAACTCTTGTGTTTCTGTAATGGAAGGTAATGAGCCTGTTGTAATCCCAAATGCCGAAGGAAAAAGAACAACACCGTCTGTAATAGCTTTTGTAGAAGGTGGTGAAATTAAAGTAGGTGATCCTGCAAAAAGACAAGCAGTAACTAATCCGCATAACACTATATACTCTATAAAACGTTTTATGGGGAATAAATTCTCAGAGTCTAGTAAAGAAGCTGGTAGAGTTCCTTATAAGGTGGTAAAAGGAGATAATGATACTCCAAGAGTAGATATTAACGGTCGTTTGTATTCTCCTCAAGAACTTTCTGCTATGATTCTTCAGAAAATGAAGAAAACTGCAGAAGACTATTTAGGACAAGATGTGTCTAGAGCTGTAATTACAGTTCCAGCATATTTTAATGATGCGCAAAGACAAGCTACAAAAGAAGCTGGTGAAATTGCAGGCTTAACTGTAGAGCGTATTATTAACGAGCCAACCTCTGCTTCTTTAGCATATGGTATGGATAAGAAAGATACAGACCAGAAAATAGTAGTTTTTGATTTTGGTGGTGGTACACATGATGTTTCTATCCTAGAATTAGGAGACGGTGTTTTTGAAGTATTAGCTACAGATGGAGATACACACTTAGGTGGAGATGACGTTGATCAAAAAATTATTGACTGGTTAGCGGAGGAGTTTAAGGCTGATGAAAATATGGATTTACGTGAAGATGCTATGGCATTACAACGTTTACGTGAAGCTGCAGAGAAAGCGAAGATAGAATTATCTTCTTCTGCACAAACGGAAATTAATTTACCATATGTTACAGCAACAGCTTCAGGACCTAAGCACTTAGTACGTACGTTAACATTGGCTAAATTTAATCAGTTAATAGATGATTTAGTAAAAAGAACCATAGAGCCTTGTGCAACAGCATTAAAAAATGCAGGATTATCTAAGAGCGATATTGATGAGATTATCTTAGTTGGTGGTTCTACAAGAATACCAGCAGTACAAGAAGCAGTAGAAAAGTTCTTTGGTAAAAAGCCTTCTAAAGGGGTTAACCCAGATGAGGTTGTAGCAGTAGGTGCGGCTATTCAGGGTGGTGTTTTAACGGGTGATGTTAAAGATGTATTATTATTAGATGTTACGCCATTATCTCTAGGGATAGAGACTATGGGAAGTGTAATGACTAAATTAATAGAAGCAAACACAACTATCCCTACTAAAAAGTCGCAAGTATTCTCCACTGCTGCAGATAATCAGCCTTCTGTAGAAATTCATGTTTTACAAGGAGAGCGCCCAATGGCAGGAGATAATAAGACAATAGGTCGTTTCCATTTAGATGGTATTCCACCAGCACAAAGAGGAACGCCACAAATTGAAGTTACTTTTGATATTGATGCAAATGGTATAATTAAAGTATCTGCAACAGATAAAGCAACGAATAAAACGCAGGATATTCGTATTGAAGCTTCTTCTGGATTAACGGAAGAAGAGATAGAGAAAATGAAAGCGGAAGCTGAGGCAAATGCTGAAGCGGATAAAGCTGCTAAGGAAACTGCTGATAAGTTAAATGAAGCAGACGGAATGATTTTCCAAACAGAAAAGCAATTATCTGAATTTGGAGACAAAATTTCTGATGCTAACAAGAAGCCAGTAGAAGAAGCTTTAGAAGAGCTTAAGAAGGCGTATGAATCTAAAGATTTAGCGGTTATTACACCAGCTTTAGAGAAAATAAATGAAGCTTGGAAAGGTGCCTCTGAAGAAATGTACAAAGCACAAGCAGAAGCACAGCAAGGTGGAGCTGCTCCTCAAGGAGACGCTGCTGGAGCTGCAGGCGCAGAAGAAGGAGATAATGTAGAAGACGTAGACTTCGAAGAAGTTAAGTAATATAAAATTACTCTATAACTAAAAAGGGACTGATTATCAGTCCCTTTTTTTATGATTATTTATTATCCTTCAAAATCAAAATCATCATCTCCACCTTCTCGATTTCCTCGTTCTCTTTGTTGTTGGTTTTGCTTTTGGTTAAACCTATACCTAAAAGAAAGCGTTATTTGTCTTTCACGTCTTTGAAACTCACTATAGGTTTCTACATTTAATGTGGTAGCCTCTGTTCTTCTTTTACGAGTGTTAAATAAATCACTAACATTTAAGGATAATGATGCTTTGTCTTTTATAACATCTTTGCTAAAACCTAAGTTGGTGCTAAGCACTCCTTTGTATCTATTTTGCGTATTAGAATGTGGCCCTCTGTAAAATAAATTGGTCTGAAAATCTATTTTTGCTGGTAAAGGAATTTTTGCACTTAAGCGTGTAAACCAAGCAAAATTATTAGAATCAAAATTTTGAGTTATAGATTCGTTTAAAAAATTAATATAGGTATAATCCCCTTTGCCAATTTGTTTAAATAAATTTACGTTCCAAGTTAGTCTCCAATTTCTTTTAGGGGTATAGGTAGTAGTTAACTCCATTCCATATCTTGTGTCTGTAGCCAAATTTATTGGAGTGCTTACTTGTACTGGTACTAAAATAGGATTTGCGGCATCGTCTGGGTTTTCAATTTCTACAAAATCGCCTCTTTCTTGCGTAATAAACTGAAATACACCAGTAGAACGGTTGTAATATGCTGAGGTGGTGAAACTAATATTATCCCATCTTTTTAAGTATCCTAAATCAAATGCATTTGTATACGTTGGGTCTAAATCTGGATTTCCTTGAAATAAATTTGTATTACTGGATCTAGAAGGAAAAGGATTTATGTATCTAGAACGAGGTCTTCTTAGTCTTCTACTGTAGCTTAATGTAAATTGTTCTTTTTCAGAAAATTCATATCCTAAAAATAAGGAAGGAAACCAATCTACATATTTTTTATTTGATATGTTATTGGTGTTAACTAGTTCTATGCCAATGTCTGATGCTTCCATTCTTAGTCCACCAAGAATATTAAACTTATTAATTTTTGTACCTAATTGCATATATGCGGCATTTAAATACTCTTTGTAATTTAACTCATTACTAAACTCGGGGTTACTATAGAATATGTTTTGTTCTAAAATTCCAAAATCAAAATCGGTATTAAAATTGTTAAAGATACCCCGATAACCTAATTCTAATTGAGAGCTATTATTTTTCCCAAAAGGCAAAACGTAGTCTAATTGTACTAATTGATTTTTTTGAGATTCGTTATTAATAGTCTGCTCTGTGTCTAATTGGCTATTATCATTTAAAACCACTTCGTTTATTATAGAATTTTCTATATCAATACCTCTAGAATACTGGTAGTCTATTTTTAATTCGTGGCCATCGTTATTAAATTTCTTTAGATAATTAACAGAGTACTGTACGTCTTCTTGTTCTTCTCCTTCATTTGTGTATCTGTTTCTTTGTATAGTGGGGTTTCTATTGGCGTCAAAATTAAAAAAGTCAATATCTACAGTATTATCTCCATTAGATTTTCTGTAGACTAAAGAATTTGTAATACTACTGGTAGAGTCTATAAATAATTCAAAACCAACATTCGTATTAAAACCATCACTTTGCCTGTTGTAATCTCTTATTTCATCTTGAAAGCTAGCGGTAGTACCATTGGGGGCAAAGTTTTCTTGTTCAAAAAGAGCGTTTCCAGGAGAATCTCTATAGCGATAAGATGTGTTGGTGAAAATATTGAAATTTTTTCGTCTTAAGTTGAGGTTTACCGATGCGCCGTTATTTTTTGGATAGCCTGTAAAAACGCTAACGGAGCCATTTAATCCTGTAGTTTTACTTTGTTTAAGAATTATATTTAAAATACCAGCTGTTCCTTCGGCATCATACCTGGCAGAAGGGTTTGTAATAACTTCTACTTTTTCTATAGATTCTGCTGGGAGTTGTTGTAGAGCATCAGAACTTAAACCAGATAGGGCAGAGGGTTTACCATTTATTAATATTCTTACACTTTCGTTTCCTCTTAGGCTAATTGCGCCTTCTTCATCTACGGTTACAGATGGTACATTATCTAAAACATCGGTAACAGAACCTCCTTTCACCGTTAAATCTGACCCTACATTATATACTTTTTTGTCTAATCTTAATTCTACGGTAGTTTTTTCTCCTACAACCTCCACGCCCTCAAGTTGTTCTAAATCTGGAATAAGTTTTATTATTCCTAAATCTTTAGATGCTCTTAAAATTTGTGCTTTTTGTTCGTAAGATTTATAGGATAAGTATTCTATTTTTATATTGTAATTTCCTGGAAAGGTTTCTATGGAAAATTGTCCTTTTTCATTTGTTATGCCTCCTGTAATGCGGTCAGGGTTTCTAACATTTTGAAGAATTAAAGTTGCGTATTCTAAAGGTAAATTGTCGTCTTTGTCTAAAACGGTTCCTGTTATTGTAATTGGGTTACGTTTTTTGCCATTTGGTCTTTGAGCGTTAGAAGTGTAGATTGTAAAAATGGCAAGCAATAACAGGAGTGTTTTTTTCATATCAATCTTTTTTTCGTTTCTTTTTCTTTTTCTTTTTGTTTATTTTTTTTGTCTTAGCAATACCCTTTTTTTGCATTTCTACAAAAGCATCATATTTGTCTTGAGGTAAACCAGCTTTTAATTCTTCATCTTGGTTTTTTGTAATCTTTTCTAGACCCTCACGCATTTGTTCTGGACTTAATTCTAATATTTGCATCTCTATACGTTGTTGCAAATATTTTTTTAGAACAGAACTTAAAACAGCAGTTTCAAATTCATTTAAATTTAATGCCTCCGTAATATTTGGCATTTCATTATCTACAATTTGTGCAGCAGTTTTTGGTTCTTCTTTTTTAGGAGTAGACTCTACCTGCGGAAGATTGTTTCGTTGTCTCCCATATCCACCTCTATTTCCATATCCATAACCACCACCGCCATAGCCGTATTGAGCTTGTAATTCACTTCCTATTAAAAAAAGAACTGCTATTGCTATAAAGCATTTTATGTTAATTTTCATGCTGTAATGTTTTGTTAGATTAAAAAAAACTTAAGAGGTTTAATTGTGTTTAGTTAAAACTTTCTTAAAGTGTTTAATGGTTTTGTTAAAGTTGAATATTCAATAAATGTACCATAATTTATTTTGGATGAAATGAAAAGCTATTTATCTAGCAGATTTGTAATATTTTCTAAAGGACGGCCAATAACTGCAGTATTGTTTTTTATTACAATTGGACGCTCAATTAACTTTGGATGTGTGGCCATGACTTTAATAATTTCGGCATCAGATAAAGATTTTCCTTTATATAGTTCTTTCCAAACGGCTTCGTTTTTTCGAACTAATTCTAGAGGAGAAATTTTTAATTTATCAATTATATCTTTAAGTTCTTTTTCAGAAGGAACATCTTCTAAATATTTTTTAATTGTAAATTCTTTTCCAGAATTTTCTAAAGCTTGTAGTCCTTGTCTAGATTTACTGCATCTAGGATTGTGATATATTGTAATCATTTTTTCTAATTTTCTTCTTCTTTTTGTCCCATCATCATTAAATATGCTTTTAAAAACATATTTATGTCCCCATCCATTACAGCATCTACATTACCTGTCTCTTTTGTAGTACGTACATCTTTTACCAACTTGTACGGGTGCATTACATAGTTTCTAATTTGTGAACCCCATTCTATCTTCATTTTAGAGGATTCTATCTCTTGCCTAGCTTCCATTTTTTTGCGCAATTCTATTTCATATAATTGCGATTTAAGCATTTTTAAAGCAGTAGCTCTATTGTCATGCTGGCTTCTAGAATCGGAACATGAAATTTGTATTCCGCTTGGCTTGTGCGTAAGTTGTACTTTGGTTTCTACCTTATTTACATTTTGGCCACCAGCACCACTAGAACGCGCTGTAGTAATTTCTACATCCGCAGGATTTATGGCAATTTCAATACTATCGTCAACTAAAGGGTAAACATACACAGAAGCAAAAGAGGTGTGTCTTTTAGCATTACTATCAAAAGGGGAAATACGTACTAATCTATGTACGCCATTTTCTCCTTTTAACCAACCAAAAGCAAATTCGCCATCAATCTCTAAAGTAACGGTTTTAATACCAGCAACATCGCCTTCTTGGTAGTTTAGTTCTTTTACTTTGTAACCATTTTTTTCGCTCCACATCATATACATACGCATGAGCATAGCTGCCCAGTCACAACTTTCTGTACCACCAGCACCGGCTGTAATTTGAAGTACAGCTGTAAGTTCATCGCCTTCTTCTGAAAGCATGTTTTTAAATTCTAAATTTTCAAGAGAATCTATAGTTTTTAGGTAATGTGTGTATACTTCCTCTTCGGAAACTTCACCTTCTTTTAAAAATTCTACAAGAACTTCTAAATCGTTAACTAAAGTTTCTGAAGATAAATAATCATCTACCCACTTTTTTTTAGATTGAATAAACTTCATGTGCTCTTGAGCTTCCTGTGCATTATCCCAAAAATCTGGAGCTAAAGTTTTTTCCTGTTCATTTTCTATTTCAATAAGTTTCGCATCAACGTCAAAGATACCTCCTTAACGCACCAAGGCGATCTAAAAGACCTTTGTAATGGTCTGTAGTAATTGTCATTTTAAATAATTTTAAACAAAAATAGCGCTCTTTTTGTTTTAATAGAAAAATTGTAGCGTTTTACTAATGGTTTAAATATAATATTTGTTATTTTTTGTCGCATATTAGTAAATAAAGTAGATTTTTATATATGAATATTAACTTAATAAGTGATACCGTTACCAAGCCTTCTCCAGAAATGTTGCAAGTAATGTTTTCTGCTAATGTTGGTGATGATGTTTTTAAAGAAGATCCTACCGTAAATTTACTAGAAGAAAAAACCGCTAAACTTTTTAATAAAGAAGCAGCATTATTTTTTCCTAGCGGAACAATGGCAAACCAAACAGCTATAAAACTACATACACAACCTGGTGAGCAACTAATTTGTCATGAATATTCTCATATATACAATTATGAAGGAGGAGGTGTGAGCTTTAATAGTGGGGTGTCTTGTAAATTGCTAAAAGGGAATAAAGGTTTTTTTAATGCAGAGCAGGTGGTTAAGGCAATTAACCCTCCAGAGTTTTATCATAGTCCGCTTACAACTTTAGTTAGTATAGAAAATACAACCAATAAAGGAGGAGGAGCTTGTTGGGATATAGAAGAATTAAAAAACATAAAAAAGAAGTGTATAGCTAATAAATTAGCTTACCATTTAGATGGAGCAAGATTATGGAATGCTATGGTGGCAAAGAATGAAAAACCAGAAGAATACGGAGAAATTTTTGATACTATTAGTGTATGCTTAAGTAAAGGTATGGGGTGCCCAGTTGGCTCTGTATTAGTAGGTAGTAAAGAGCAAATGAATAAAGCTTTAAGAATAAGAAAAATTTTTGGAGGAGGAATGAGGCAAGCAGGATATTTAGCCGCAGCAGGTATTTATGCCTTAGAAAATAATATAGAAAGGTTAAAGGAGGATCATAAAAAAGCAAAAGAAATAGGGGAGGTTTTACGTGCATTATCTTTTATTAAAACAGTAGAACCTATAGAAACTAATATTGTGATTTTTGAAATTGATGATGCTTATAAAACTGAAAAAGAATTTTTAGAACAACTCTTAGAGCATGGTGTTTCTTTAATTGGAATGGGAGAAGGTAAATTAAGAATTGTAACCCATTTGGGGTATACCTTAAAACAACATGATTTATTTTTAAAAATACTAAAAACGTTATAATCTTTAAGGGATAGAAAGGATACTTTCTTTAGTGTTGTTAATACCGTTTTCTAATCCGGCTTCAGAATCGTATAGTTTACTTGAACCTATAAGTTGTCCTTTATCATTTTTAAGATTAAAAAGGAACTTACCATCAAAATTAGTTTTTCTTTCAAAAATGAGTTCTTTCTCGTTTTTAGACTTTAGGTTGTTAACAGTCTTTGTTGCTTCTACCTTATCATTAAAGGTAATGCTGTTAAGTAGTATGTTACCACTTTTCGCTTTTAAGTTAAAAGTGTATTTGTTGTTAGCATTTTTTTTTATAGTAATCACCATTGTTAAATTTAGTCATTTAAAGTTATGCTATTTTTCTTCACTTTCAAAAAGGTATTATGAGATTAAATGTTAACCTTTTCTAAATAAAAAATGTAGTTCATCGATGTTTTTTGTGATTTAATCGATTAATATACTATTTTTGACTACAGTTGTCGGTATTTTTTCTGTTAAAAGGTAACTTAGCGATAACTATAGTTTTTAACATTAATTAACACTATTACCATTATGAAAAAAATTTTATTTCTTTTTGCAGTTATGACTGCATCTGTGTCTATGGCACAAGATTTACCAGCAAATCCAGAACCTGGAAAGTGCTATGTTCGTTGTACAACTCCAGATGTTTATGTAAATGAGACTGTTACATTAACAGTTAAGCCAGCTTATAAAGTTTTAAAAACAGTACCTGCAACGTTTAAAACAGTTACAGAAAGAGTAGAAGTTAAAGCTGCTGGAAAAAAATTAACAGTTGTTCCTGAAAAATGGGGAACAGAAACTGTTTCTTATGTGTCTAAAGAAGGAGGTAATACTTTAAGAATTACACCTGCTACTTTTAGACCATCTTCTGAAACTATAGAAATTAAGCCAGCTTACGCACAGTGGGAATTAGGGGCTTCTGCACCTGATTGTGCTTCTGGTAACCCAGATGATTGTAGATACTGGTGTTATAAAGGATACCCTGCAGAGTTTACAACTATAGATACGCAAGTTTTAGGAGCAGACGCTTCTGTATCTAAAACTCCTATTGGATCTAAAAATGCAAGTTATACTAAAAGAGTTCTTATTTCTCCAGCTAAAGTAGTAGAAGAAGTTATTCCTGCAGAATACAAAACAATTACCAAAACAGTTTTAGATAAAGATGCATTTACAACAGAAGAAACAGTACCTGCTGTTACAAAAACTGTATCTAAAGAGGTTTTAAAACAAAAAGGTGGTTTAACTACATGGAAAGAAGTAGAATGTTCTTTAGTAGAATACCAAGCATTACCAATAAGCTGGAACTTAGGAAGTGCAACTTTAACACCTGCAGCTAAAAGTATTATAGATAACCGTTTAATGCCAGTTTTAGCGCAAAACCCAGGTGTTAAAGTTGAGTTAGCTTCACATACAGATGTTAGAGGTTCTGCTGCTAATAACAAAGCCCTTTCTGAAAGAAGAGCTAAAGCAGTTGCAGATTACTTAATTACAAAAGGAGTTAATTCTAGTTTATTAGTAGCTAACGGTTACGGTGAAACTAAAACTAAGAACAGATGTAAAGAGGGTGTTTCTTGTACAGAAAGAGAGCACGCTGTTAACAGAAGAACTGAATTTAGATTGATTAACAACTAAATTTTAGTAACCAACCAAAAAAAAAGAGCCTCCGAAAGGAAGGCTCTTTTTTTATTTTATATCGTTTTGTTAAAGATTATTTTTTAATAAATCTAAATGGTATTTTACTTCTCCATTCATGGCATAACCAGAGTACTCATCTAAAACAGCTCCTTTAGAATTTATGATTTTAAGTAAAGGAAAAACGCCTTTTTTATTAAGCTTAGGTAATAACTCTTTATTATGGTTATATTGTTCTTTAGATAGTAAATCCTGATTTCTAGGCATATCTATGTACAACAATATATAATTATCTGCTAAACTTTTAAATTCAGAAGTTTCAAATAAATCACTTTTTAACATTTTACATGGAGGACACCAGTCGCTGCCAGTAAAATATATTAATACATTTTTGTCTTCCTTTTTAGATTTTTTTAAAGCCTTATCATAATTAGTTAGCCATTTTGCATCTGCAGAATCCTCTATGGTAGATTGTGCGCATAGTAATACAGGAAATAATAATAAAAATAAAAAACGCTTCATATTCTATCTTTTTTAAAGTTTAATACAAAAAACTTGCCATTTTATTTAAATAACGAATCCATTCCCGGAATATTGGGCATACCATCTTTTGCAACAGCAGCAAGTTCGGTTTCATTTACCTGGGTTGCTTTTGCTATCGCTGTATTTATAGTAAGTATAAGGTAGTCTTCTAATTGTTCTTTATCTTGTAATAAACTATCATCTATAGTTATCTCTTTAAGAACTCTGTTAGCAGTAATAGTAACATTTAAAAGATTATCCGTTGAACTTTCTTGAAGTGTAACAGTATCTAGCCTTTTTTTTGTGGCTTCTACTTTAGCTTGGGTTTCTTTTAATTTACCCATCATTCCCATCATATCTCCAAACATGTAATTTGTTTTTATTGTTAGTAACTCCAAAATTACTAAAATGATTGGATTTATAATTTTATTTAAGAAATGTATAAGAAATTAGATTTTTAAATAGTATTACTTTTGCATCTTTCTTTTTAAAATGAAATAGATACGTATGGCTAAAGTTAATATTCCAACAGTAAAAAAAATACCTAAAGAATTAATTAAACATGATGATGTTAGGATAGATAATTACTATTGGTTGAATGATAAGGAGGATAAAGATGTTTTAAAATATTTAAAGGATGAAAATTCTTATTATGACTCTTTAACAGCGCATACAAAAGATTTTCAAGAAGAACTCTTTTTGGAAATGAAAGGAAGAATAAAGGAAGATGATTCTTCTGTACCATATAAGAAAAATGGTTATTGGTATGTAACTAGGTATGAAAAAGGAAAAGAGTATCCTATATTTTCTAGACATAAAGAGACTTTAGACGCTGCAGAAGAAATTATGTTTAATGGCAATGAGATGGCTAAAGGACATGAGTATTTTAAAATTGGAGGAATATCTATAAGCCCAGATAATAATTTAGCTGTTTTTGGAGTAGATACTGTTTCTAGAAGGCAGTATACGTTACAAGTTAAAAATCTTGTGACGGGAGAAATTTACGCAGACAAAATAGAAGATACCACGGGAGGAGCTGTTTGGGCAAATGACAATAAAACCTTTTTCTATACTAAAAAGGACAGTGTTACATTGCGTTCCGATAAAGTATACAAGCATACTTTTAATACAGATACAAAAGAAGATGTTTTAGTTTTTCATGAAAAGGACGATACTTTTGGGGTTGGCGTGTACAAGACAAAATCTAAAAAGTATATAGTGATAATCTCTTACAGTACATTAACTACCGAGATGCGAACCTTAAATGCAGATACTCCAGGGGGAGAGTTTGTAATTTTTTCGCCTAGAGTTAGAGGTTTAGAATATTCAATTTCTCATTTTGAGAATTGTTTTTATGTGTTAACTAATAAAGATCAGGCAACCAATTTTAAACTTATGAAAGTTAGTGAAGAAAAAACTTCTCATGAGTATTGGCAAGAATTTATACCACATAGAAAAGAAGTGCTTTTAGAAGATGTAGATATATTTAAAGAGTACTATGTTTTATCTGAAAGAGAAAACGGATTAAATGCTATTAAAATTATAAGATGGGATAACACAAATAGTTATTATTTACCTTTTAATGATGAAACGTATACTGCATACGTAGGCACAAATCCAGACTATGATACTTCTATTTTAAGATATGGGTATAATTCTATGACAACACCAAGTTCGGTTATAGATTTTAATATGGATACCAAGGAAGAAGTGGTGCAAAAAGAACAAGAGGTGTTAGGAGGTAAATTTTCTAAAGAAAATTATATTTCTAAAAGAATTTGGGCAACTGCAAGAGATGGGGTAAAAGTGCCTATGTCTATTGTATATCATAAAGATACCAAGATACATGAAGACACTCCTGTTTTACAATATGCTTATGGTTCTTATGGATCTACTATAGACCCGTATTTTTCAAGTATACGTTTAAGTTTATTAGATCGTGGATTTATATTCGCAATTGCACATATAAGAGGAGGGGAGTATTTGGGAAGGCAATGGTATGAAGACGGTAAGCTCCTTAAAAAGAAAAATACGTTCACAGATTTTATAGATTGTTCTAAATACTTAATAGAGAATAAGTATACAAGTAAGAATCATTTATATGCAATGGGTGGTTCTGCAGGGGGCTTGTTAATGGGAGTTGTAATGAATATGGCTCCAGAATTATATAATGGTATAATTGCATCGGTGCCATTTGTAGATGTAGTAACAACGATGTTAGACGATTCTATACCGCTAACAACAGGAGAGTATGATGAATGGGGTAACCCTAATGATAAGAAGTATTATGATTATATGAAAGACTATTCTCCTTATGATAATATTACAAAACAAAAATATCCTAACATTTTAGTAACAACAGGGTTGCATGACTCGCAAGTACAATATTTTGAGCCTGCAAAATGGGTAGCAAAGCTTAGAGAGTTAAAAACAGATTCTAATATTTTAATTTTTCAAATTAATATGGATGCTGGTCATGGAGGAGCTTCAGGAAGGTTTGAATCTCTAAAAGAAGTAGCCCAAGAATATGCATTTATATTAGATTTAGAAGGGAAAACGCCAAAAAGTCAAAAAAAATAGTAATTTTGTAGCTGAATTTTGTTAAAAATATATTTTGACTAGTTCATGAACTTAGAAACCATTTTATGGAAAATAAGATAAATGCTTATAATAATATCCTAGAGTTAGTAGGAAATACCCCCCTTGTTAAGCTTAATAAAGTAGCTAAAGACTTTACAGGTAATTTTTACGCTAAAGTAGAATCTTTTAATCCAGGACATTCTTCTAAAGACCGTATAGCTAATCATATAATTGAAGAAGCAGAACGTAAAGGTATATTAAAAAAAGGAAGTACAATAGTAGAAACAACCTCTGGTAATACAGGATTTAGTATTGCTATGGTAAGTATCATAAAAGGTTATAAATGCATATTAGCAGTTAGTTCTAAATCTTCTCCAGATAAGATAGATATGCTAAGGGCAATGGGAGCAGTTGTGTACGTTTGTCCAGCTCATGTAAGCGCAGACGACCCACGTTCTTATTACGAAGTTGCAAAAAAAATACATAAAGAAACAAAGGATTCTGTATATATTAACCAGTACTTTAATCAGTTAAATGCAGATGCGCATTACAAATCTACTGGTCCAGAAATTTGGAACCAAACAAATGGAAATATTACTCATTTAGTGGTTTGTAGTGGAACTGGAGGTACAATTTCTGGAACGGGAAAATATATAAAAGAGCAAAACCCTAATGTAAAAGTTATTGGAGTAGACGCTTACGGTTCTGTTTTAAAAAGTTATCATGAAACAGGAAAGGTGGATCAAGAAGAAATTTACCCTTACAGAATAGAAGGATTAGGAAAAAACTTAATTCCTACTGCAACAGATTTTTCGGTAATAGACAAATTTATAAAAGTTACGGATGAGGAAAGTGCACATATGGCTAGGACTATAGCTAAAACAGACGGTTTATTTGTTGGCTATACTAGTGGGGCTGTTATGCAAGCTGTAAAACAGTTGAGTAAGGAAGGGGAGTTTACAAAAGATAGTAATGTTGTTGTAATTTTTCCTGATCATGGATCGCGTTATATGAGTAAGGTGTACAGCGACCAGTGGATGGAAGCACAAGGCTTTTTAAACAAGCAGGCTGAAGAACAACCACAAGAAATACAATTTATTAAATAACAAGAAACTTTAAATTATATAAAAGCAGCAACTTTTAGGTTGCTGTTTTTTTGTTTTCTAATATTTTATGAAACCTTAGTAAAAATCTTTATTTTTGCAGGTAGAACCAACTTAATGCGATGAGAGACTTATTTGAGAGAATTATTGAGAATAAAGGGCCTTTAGGAAAATGGGCTTCACAGGCGGAAGGATATTTTGTTTTTCCAAAATTAGATGGCCCAATATCTAATAGAATGAAATTCCAAGGAAAAGATGTAATTACTTGGAGTATAAATGATTATTTAGGACTTGCAAATCTTCCTGAAATAAAAAAGGTAGATGGAGAAGCAGCTCTAGAGCATGGTGCAGCTTACCCTATGGGAGCAAGAATGATGAGTGGGCATACAGAGTTTCATGAGCAATTAGAGAACGAATTAGCAGCTTTTTCTCAAAAAGAAGCTTCCTACCTTTTAAATTTTGGTTACCAGGGTTTTATGTCTGTAATAGACGCTTTGGTTACTAAAGACGATATTATTGTTTATGATGTAGATTGCCATGCATGTATAATAGATGGAGTGCGTTTGCACATGGGTAAGCGTTTTACTTTTGTGCATAATGATCCTGATAGTTTAGAAAAAAACTTAGAAAGAGCAACAAAAATGGCAGAACAAACTGGAGGAGGAATTCTAGTTATTTCTGAAGGTGTTTTTGGAATGCGTGGCGAACAAGGAATACTAAAAGAAATTGTTGCTTTAAAGAAAAAATTTAATTTCAGATTATTAGTAGATGATGCTCATGGTTTTGGAACCTTAGGAAAAACAGGAGCAGGAGCAGGAGAAGAGCAAGGAGTACAAGATCAAATAGATGTGTACTTGGCAACTTTTGCAAAATCTATGGCTAGTATTGGTGCTTTTGTAGCTGCAGATCAGGAAATTATAAATTACTTGAAATATAATTTGCGTTCGCAAATGTTTGCTAAATCATTGCCAATGGTATATGTAAAGGGAGCATTAAAACGTTTAGATATGTTGCGTACGCAACCAGAACTTAAAGCGAAGCTTTGGGAAAATGTTAATGCATTGCAATCTGGTTTAAAAGAAAAAGGTTTTGATATTGGAACTACTACAAGTTGTGTAACTCCGGTATATTTAAACGGTAGTATACCAGAAGCTATGGCTTTGGTGAAAGACTTAAGAGAAAATCATGGAATTTTCTGTTCTATAGTTGTTTATCCAGTAATTCCTAAAGGATTAATATTATTACGTTTAATACCTACTGCTACACATACTTTACAAGATGTAGAAGAAACCTTATTAGCTTTTTCTGCTATCAGAGAGCGCTTAGAGAATGGAACTTATAAAAGACTTTCTGCGGCTGTTTCTGCAGCTATGGGAGAATAGTACTTTTTTATACAAATAAATAAAAACCCCTAAAGTATAGTTACTTTAGGGGTTTTGTGTTATAAGTCTTTCTTGTAAGTTCTTCTTCGTTTGTAAATTTCTGGTTTAAAATGTTTCCATATTTGTTTTATGGCAACATTGTCTTCTAATTCAGGGGTTCGTATACAATTAACAATTCCTTTTTCACTAAAAGTCTTGTGGTATTGATTAAACATAACCGCAGTAACACCTTTGTTTTGATATTCGGGTAATACTCCAATTAAATAAAAAATAACATCTTTGCTATGTTTTTTTGCTTTTAATAAGTGATAAAAACCAAAAGGGAATAATTTACCTTTTGTTTTTTGTAGCGCTTTAGAAAAAGAAGGCATTACTATGCCAAAAGCTATTAGTTTATCATCTTTATCTAAAATGAATTTAATGTATTCAGGATTTATAAAGCTTATATATTTTTTTTTGAAATATGCTTTTTGAATTTCAGTAATAGGAACAAATGATGATAATTGCGAATAGGTTTCGTTAAATAAATCAAACATTTTATCTGCCATAGGCATAACCTCTTCTGTTTTTGTAAAACTTAGAGGTTTAACACCGTATCTAGCCTGTACTAATGAATCTACTTTTGTAAAAAACTTTGGGTCTGCATTAGAAAAAGGAAAACGATTTTCCATGTATTCTTTTTCTTTTACAAACCCTAAACGTTCATAGTGCTCTTGGTAGTAGGCGTGGTTATACCAAGTTATCATGGTTCCCATTTCAGAAAATCCCTCAATTAAAACACCAACTTTGTCTAAATTAGAAAAGCCTACAGGCCCTTCCATATATTCTAGTTTATACTCTTGACCTATTTCTTTTACTTTGTTTAAAAGTGCTTCTGAGACTTCTGTATCATCTACAAAATCAAACCAACCAAAACGCATTTTTTTTATACGTTGTTGTTTTATTTCTATCCAATTTACAATTGCGGCAATACGGCCTACTATTGTATCATTTCTATAAGCAAGGAAAAAACGAGCTTCTGCATCTTTAAAAGCTGGGTTTTTGTCTTTGTTAAAGCTATCTAGTTCGTCATTAATAATAGGAGGAACCCACTGTTTGCAATCTTTGTAAATGCTAAAAGGAAATTTTACAAATTTCTTTAAATCTCCTTTAGTTGTAGCTTCCTTTAAGATTATCATGACATTTTGTTAATATAGCATAAATGGTAAAAGTACAAATAACCAATAGTAATAACAGATTTATTATACTAAGTTTTTTTAGATTTTTATGACTGTAGAATTAGTCATAAAATAATCTTTTAACCGATCTAACTTTGGGTTTAATTTTTCTGCTAGTATTATATACTGGCATTTTTTTATGCTTTCTGATGTTGTGGTTAAAGAAGTAATTTCTTTACGTTGTAATAGAAAATCTGCATCATCAACAAAAAATATTTTTAATTGTGATATACTAACACCATTTGTTAAAAATAATTTTTGAAGGTTTTTTGGTGTGCTAATGAGAATATCAATCCCCATATAAATTTCAGATTTTTGAATATCTATATGTAGTTCTTCGTACCCCATATAAACTCTAAGGTCTGTATATTTTGTAAATTCTAAAAATTTAGAATGTAGTTCTTGCGCTTGTTTTTTATTTTCAATTATTACTATGGCTCTTGGAGCATCCCCTTCCGCTTTACATTGTAATTTCTGTAAAGTGTTAATAATCATGGCTGTAGTTTTACCACTATCTTTAGGAGCAATACCAAATATATTTGCGCCACTCTTTATTTTAGGAATTGCATTTTTTTGAAAAGCAGTTGCAGATTCTATTTCTAATCTTTCTAAGGCCTCTTTTAGAGAGGCATGAAGTTTTTTAAATGGCATTTACTTTGAGTTTAAAATAATTACCTATCTGTATAAAATGATAGAAGAACAAAGATAGTTGAAATGTATAACTACCTGTGTTCTTCTTACTAAATGAATTTAAAAAATGATTGGGTTTATTCTTCTAAATTAAAACTCAATAACACCATCCTCTTTTTCTTTTTTCTTGTTTTTAGCTTTTTTCTTTTCTTCTTTTTTTAATTTCTTTAATTGCTTTTTAGAAGGACCTAGGTCAATATCTTCTGCACCTGAGCCTTTATTTTTTTCTTTTTTCTTCTTTTTCATAGAGTTCTTTTTAATAGGACCTCCATTTTTTCCAGCCTTTTGCTCATCTATAGAAACCTCAGGGTCTTTATGAAAATCAAATCTATAAGAAGCTCCTAAAGAAATAAAAACTCTAGAAGGTGTATTTTTAAAACTTGCACCTAAGTTAATATCTGCTTGCAATCTTTCGCTAAGTAAGTGTGCAACACCTCCTCTAAGAAGGTTATCTGCATAACGGTCACTTTTAATTCCTTGGTTTTCTATAAAAACACTCCATTTAGGGTTTCTAAATGCATGAGATAAGGATACTAAATAACTCATTTCAGGAAAATCGGTACTTATACGATCGTATGCAAAATTAGTAATTAAGACAAACCTAGGAGTTAGTCTACTTTGTGTAGCAACCATAGCTCTATAGGATAAGTTAGGGTCTCCAACATAGAAAGGGTTGTCTCCAAATAAATAATTTACACCAGCATATACAGAAATAGCAGGCACTAAATTATCTAAGATAAATTTGTTATTAGCTTTCCAGCTATATAAATTAGGGTTAGCTCTTTTAGGATTTATAAAAGGGTCAAATACTAAAAATTTTAAACCTATACGGTTTCTAGAAAAATTGGTATACGAATCTTCTGTACCGTTATTCGCAAAAGTTATATCTTGATTTTGGAATATACCTTCCCAGTTTATTTCTAAACGTTCAAAAAGTAAGCCATAGCGTAATGAAAATTCTGTAGCCCAAATATTAGATTGTGTGTTTAGTAGGCTGTGGTCCTGTTGTTCATAGAGTAAACCAGCTTCTAACTGAACAACGTTTTTACCAACAGCAAAAGCACTCACAGATTGCCCTGGTCTATTGGAGTTTATAACATTAGTATATTGCGAAATACCTAAAAAAGGAATTGCAAAAAGGATTGCAAATATTGTTATTTTTAGATTTTTTTGTTCAAAAGAACTTGCCATAGTTATGGTTTTAGTATTTTTTTAAGACTTTTGCTCAGTAAGTACAACGCTAGAATTGTATTTTTGATATAAATTTTTACAAATTAAATGGCATTTTTAAAGACAATTTTATTTATTCTATTATTCTATTATTTATTTAAAATAGTAGCAAAATGGTTTGCTCCTAATATTTTAAGGTATGCGGCAAAAAAGACCGAAGCTCACTTTAAAGAGAAAATGAACGATTTTTCGCAACAAAACACTGTTAAAGAAGACCCTATAGGAGATGTTATAATTGATAAAAAAACAACTAAAAAGAGGAGTAACAGTAAAAAAGTTGGAGAATATATAGATTTTGAAGAAGTAGAGTAACTATCTTTACAGTACTAACGACTATCTTATTTTAATGAAATTAGGTTTTAAAGCACTTTTTGTGCATTTTTTTGTTCTTGTTTTTTTTGTAGTAGCAGCTTTGCTTTACTTTAATCCTGTTTTGCAAGGAAAAGTTATACAACAATCGGACATTGTACAGTATACAGGTATGGCAAAAGAACAGAATAACTTTAGAAAAGTTACTGGAGAAGAACCGTACTGGACTAATAGCGCTTTTGGTGGTATGCCTACTTTTCAATTAGGGGCATATTATCCTCATAATTACGTAAAGAAGCTTGATAATTTAATTCGTTTTTTACCACGTCCTGCAGATTATTTATTTGTTTATTTTTTAGGCTTTTATATTCTTTTATGTTGCCTTAAGGTTGATTATAGATTGGCTGCTTTGGGAGCATTAGCATTTGGTTTTTCTACCTATTTAATTATAATCCTTGGCGTAGGGCACAATGCCAAGGCACACGCTATTGGCTATTTGCCTATGTTGTTAGGAGGTATTGTTTTAGTTTTTAGAAAAAAATACATTGGAGGTTTTATACTTACTGCAATTGCAATGGCTTTAGAAGTAGGTGCAAACCATTACCAAATGACCTATTATTGTATGCTCTTAATATTAATTATGGGAGCTGTTTATTTTGTAAACGCTATTCTTAAAAAGAAGTTTAAACACTTTGCAATTTCAATAGGAATATTATTACTAGCAGTTGCACTTGGTATTGCTACAAATGCTACTGGTTTAATGGCTACTAAGGAATATGCAGATTGGAGCACCAGAGGAAAATCTGAACTTACGGTAAACCCTGATGGCTCTCCAAAAGAAAATAAGGGCGGACTTAGTAAAGAATATATTACCCAATACAGTTATGGTATTGTAGAGTCTTTAAATATTTTTGTTCCTAGGTTATTTGGAGGTTCTAATGGAGAAGATTTAGGAGAAAGCTCTAAAACATTTAATTTTTTAACGGATCAAGGAATAACAAGAACACAAGCAATATCTTTTTCTAGTAGGTTACCTTTATACTGGGGAGACCAGCCAGGTGTAGCTGCACCAGCATATATTGGAGCAGTTATTTTTTTCTTATTTATAGTAGGATTATTTATAGTACAACGCAAAGCAAAATGGTGGTTATTAGGTGGTACAATCATGTCTTTAATTTTATCTTGGGGAAAGAATTTTAGTCTATTGACTGATTTTATGATAGACTATTTTCCGCTATATGATAAATTTAGGGCAGTTTCTTCCATACAAGTTATTCTAGAGTTATGTGCACCAGTTTTAGCTGTTTTAGCGGTTAATGAGCTGTTTAAAAATAAGATTACATCGGCAAAAAAAATAAATGCTTTAAAAATTTCAGCAATTTCGGTAGTTTCTATTTTAATTGGTTTGTTACTCTTTAAAGGAATGTTTAATTTCTCTGGTGGTGATGATGCTTTTATAAAACAAAATTACGGCAATGAATTAATGGCATTGATTAAACTGGATAGAGAAGCTGTATATACGAATGATACGTTGCGTTCTCTTTTATTTGTAGCTCTAGCATCAGTAGCATTATGGCTATATATTAAAGGAAGGGTAAAAGAAAATCTTCTTGTTTTAGGATTAGGGGTTTTAATTCTAGTAGATTTAGTAGGGGTAGATAAGCGTTATGTAAATAAAGAGGACTTTGTTAGTAAAAGGCAAATGAATGAACCTTTTAGGCAAACAGCTGTAGATAAGCAAATTGCTAAGGATGAAGGGAATTACAGGGTGTATGATCCTCAGGAGGGATTAAATGGTGCTCGTACTTCATATTTTCATAAATCTATAGGAGGGTATCATGCAGCTAAACCTGCTGGTATTCAAGATTTATTCGATTTTCATATTTATAAAGGTAAAGTAGGCGTGTTAAACATGCTTAATGTAAAATATGTAGTGCAGCAAGATGAAGAGGGGAAAAGTTACCCAGCAGTAAACCCAGATGCAAATGGTAATGCATGGTTTATTAAAAAGCTTGTACCTGTTACTACAGCAAATGAAGAAATACAGGGATTAGAAACTTTAGATAATAAGAATGAAGCTATTTTTAATACTTCAAATTTCCCAAATATAAATAGATTCACTTTTCAAACAGATTCTACAACAACAATTCAACTTAAAGATTATAAACTAAATCATTTAACCTATATTTCTAAAAATGAAAATGCAGGTGTAGCTGTATTTTCTGAAATGTATTATAGTAATGGTTGGAATGCTTATATAGACGGCGTTTTAACAGACCATTTTAAAGTGGATTATGTTTTGCGAGCATTAAAAATACCAGAAGGGGAACATAAAATAGAATTTAAATTTGAACCTAAAGTTGTAAAAGACGGTAGTACAATTGCCTTAGCAAGTTCTTCATTACTAGGGTTCTTAATAATACTAGGAATAGGTTTTACTTTTTGGCGTTCTAGAAAAAAGGAAAAAGTGTAATGAAAAAAGTGCTGATAATAGCATATTATTGGCCGCCAGCTGGTGGGCCAGGAGTGCAGCGTTGGCTAAAATTCATTACATATCTAAGAGATTTTAATATAGAACCTGTTCTTTATATTCCAGAAAATCCGCATTACCCTATAGAAGATGCTAGCCTTTTAAATGAAATTCCTGAAGGAATTACTATTTATAAAAATGCCATTTTTGAGCCTTATAAATTGGCAAGTATCTTTTCATCCAAAAAAACAAAAAGGATTAGTTCTGGATTAATTCAGACTAAAAAGCAATCGTTTTTAGAAAAAACCTTTCTATGGGTTAGAGGCAATTTATTTATTCCAGACGCTCGTAAATTTTGGGTGAAACCTTCTATTTCTTTTTTAGAAGATGTTATTAAAAAGGAAAAAATAGAAACAATTATTACTACAGGGCCACCACATAGTGTGCATTTAATTGGTTTGGGTTTAAAGAAAAAAT
The DNA here is from genome assembly GCF_947495965.1 of uncultured Maribacter sp. Classification (GTDB taxonomy): domain Bacteria; phylum Bacteroidota; class Bacteroidia; order Flavobacteriales; family Flavobacteriaceae; genus Maribacter_B. The sequence continues at coordinate 566,224 of NZ_CANMBB010000002.1, read as the reverse complement.
TAAATATTACATGGATTTCAGATTTTAGAGACCCCTGGACAACCATAGGTTACCATAAAAAATTAAAACTTACAAATGCTTCTAAAAAAAAGCATGAGTATTTAGAAAATGAAGTTTTAAATACAGCCGATAAAATTATAGTTACAAGTGCTACAACAAAAAAAGAATTTAAGACTATAACATCACAACCAATAGAAGTAATTACAAATGGTTATGATTTAAAAATTGCACAGGAAGTACAATTAGACTCTAAATTTACAATAGCGCACATAGGTTCTTTATTAACCGGTAGAGACCCTGATAATTTATGGAAAGCATTATCAGAATTACTTTCTGAAAATGAAAATTTTAAAAATTTATTTTCTTTACAATTAGTAGGTGTTGTTAGTGATGATGTTCTAGAGAATATAAAAAAATACAAACTTGTTAATAATACCGAAATTATTGGGTATTTATCTCATAATGATGCTGTTGTTTTTCAAAGAAAATCGCAAGTATTACTTTTAGTAGAAATTAATTCAGAAGAAACCAAAGGAATAATACCAGGAAAAGTTTTTGAATACTTTGCAGCTAAAAGGCCTATTCTTGGCGTGGGACCTAAAGATTGGGAAGTTGGACAATTAATAGAAAATACCAGTGCAGGAGAAGCTTTTACCTATGATAGTAAGGATAAAATAAAAGAGATTATTCTAAAATGGTTTAACTTGTATCTTAATACGGGATTAAAAAGTACTTCTAATGGTATAGAAAAGTATAGTCGTAGGGCATTAACAGAACAATTAGCCAAGCATCTTTAATGGGAATAGTTAAAAAACAAGCAATTAGTAATACCATTGTAACCTATATAGGTTTTGCTTTAGGTGCAATTAATGTAATGTTTTTGTACACTAATTTTTTAACTGATGAATACTTTGGTTTAGTACAGGTAATTTTTTCATCAGCTTCTGTTATTATGCCAATAATGGCATTTGGTGTTCCTAATACTTTAGTTAAGTTTTATAGTAGTTTTAGTAAAAAAAAAGAGCAAGAAGGTTTTTTAACTTTAATGTTATTTTTGCCATTAGTACTCATAATTCCTATTGGTGTTTTATCCTATGTGGCTAATGACTTAATTGCAGATTTTTTATCTAAGAAAAATGAACTGGTTAGAAATTATGTATGGTACATTTTTTTTATGGCACTTGCTATAACCTATTTCGAAATTTTCTTTGCCTGGGGAAAAATTCATATGAAATCTACTTTTGGAAACTTTTTAAAAGAAGTTTTTTGTAGGTTGGGCGCTACTATATTTCTAGGACTTCTTTATTTTAAGTGTATTACCGTGGATACCTTTTTACTTTTATTAGTTGGGGTAAATATTCTTCGTATGGTGGTTATGAAAATCTATGCTTTTAGATTGCGAATGCCTGCAATTAATTTTACGATACCCCAAAACATGAAAGAAATAGTATCGTATAGCGGTTTAATTATACTTGGAGGCTCTACAGCTATGCTCTTATTAGATGTAGATAAAATAATGATAAATCAGTATATAAAAATTGAAAACGTAGCCTATTATACTGTTGCTGGTTTTATGGCATCTGTAATTGCAGTGCCTTCTAGAGCAATGCATCAAATTACCTACCCATTAACTGCAGAATTATTAAACAGTAAAAACTTTGGAGAATTAGATAAACTTTACAAAAAATCTTCCTTAACACTTTTTAGTATTGCGGGATTATTATTTCTTTTATTAATACTAAACCTAGAAGATATATATTACTTTTTGCCAGAGAGTTACGCTGCTGGTTTTATTATTGTTCTTTGGTTAGGAATGATAAAAGTTTATGATGCTTTATTAGGTAATAATAACTCTATATTATATAACTCTAATTATTATAAAACGGTTTTGTTTTTAGGAGTTTTTTTGGCAATTCTTATTATATTATTTAATTTATGGTTAATTCCTAAATACGGACTAATAGGAGCGGCTATAGCAAGTTTTATAGCTTTTTTTATATACAATACGATTAAATTATTTTTTGTAAAAAAGAAGTTTAATATGAATCCTTTGTCCAAAAAAACCTTTTTAATATTTAGCATTCTTATTGGGTTGGGTGCGTTTTTTTATTTTATTCCATTTCCATTTCATCCAATTTTGGCTATACTAGTTAAGAGTGTTTTATTGGTGTTCATTTATCTTGGTATACTGTATAAGTTTAATGTATCTGAGGATATTACTGAATTGATTAATCAGTTTTTAAAAAAGATATATCCGTCAAAATAAATAATTATGAAAACAAGAAGGGACTTTGTTAAACTCACTGCTTTAGGCGTTATAGGAGCAATGCCTTTTAATAGTTTAGCCAACCCTTTATTTAACGCAGTAGTAGATTTGAATACGGATTTAGACGTTTCTATTTTTTCTAAACACCTTCAGTTTTTAGATTATGAAGCCACAGGAGAAATGGCTGCGGAAATGGGGTTTTCTGGTGTAGATTTAACAGTGAGGCCAAAAGGTCATGTATTGCCTTCTAATGTAGAAAAGGATCTTCCAAAAGCTATAGCAGCAATTAAAAAAGGAGGCTCTTCATGTAAAATGATTACAACGGCTATAGAGAATGCATCTAAGCAAATTGATATTGCAGTTATTAAAACTGCTGCCAAAGAAGGTGTAAAGTTTTATAGATCCAATTGGTTTACCTATAAAGAAGAAATTTCTATGGAAGACTCTTTAGCTTTTTATACAGAAGGAATACAAAAGTTAGGAGTTTTAAATAGAGAAGCTGGTATTGTTGGTTGTTATCAAAACCATGCAGGTTTAAAAATTGGAGGCTCATTCTGGGAAGTTAAAAAAATATTGGAAACAGTAGATCCTAATTATTTTGGTGTACAGTATGATATTAGGCATGCAACCGTGGAAGGAGGCGTGTCTTGGAAAAATGGATTAGCATTATTGCATCCTTATATAAAAACTATAGTGCTTAAAGATTTTAAATGGGCGCAAGTAAAAGGTAAATGGAAACTTGTTAATGTACCAATAGGGGAAGGTATGATAGATTTTGACGCTTATTTTAAGCTGTTAAAAAAGTATGGTATAAAACCGCCAGTTTCATTACATCTAGAATATGATTTAGGAGGAGCAGAGAAAGGGAAGAGTAAGATTATAGTAGATAAAAAAGTTGTTTATGATGCTATGAAAAAAGATTTAAAAACTATTAATACTTTGTGGAAAAATGCATAAAAAAGAAACCCCATAACATATAAATCTGTTACGGGGTTTACAACCAACCTAAAAACTTTCTTTATTATCTTCTGCTACTTCTTGTAGTTACAGTTCTTTTATTGCTTCTTGAGCTTCTAGAAGGAGCTTTAGTTACTCTATTAGAACTACTACTTCTTGAAACTGTATTTCTACTTCTAGTAGGCATTTTACTAATAGTTCTTTGTTTTGTAGTATTTCTTGATGAGATACCAGAACTTCTATAGCTTCTTTGAGTAGGTCTTTGTATAGCCTTACTCTGACGACTATTTTTTGTTATTATATTTCTTCCAGTATTTCTTGTTACTGGTTTTTTATACGTTTTAGTAGTACGTGTTACCGTAGTACTTCTAGGGGTTCTTGTTACCTGTCTTTTTGTAACTGTATTTCTTCCAGAATTGCTTCTATAAGTTTTAGTATTACCTCTTTGCGCTGTACTTCTTTTTATAGAAGTTTTGTTGTTTCTGTTTACTCTAGGAGTAATGTTTCTATTTGTGCTTCTACTTCTAGAAGTATTAGAACGTACAGCAACTCTTTTGTCATTTCTATAAACTTTAGATCTAGTATTTCGCATTTTATTGTACCTGTGTTCACGTCCAATTTTAGCGTACACTCTTCTTGTATTATGTCTATACGGTCTATAATACGTATAACGAGTAGGAGTGTAATACCTTCTGTAAGGTCTATTATATACTAAACATAAATTAATAGAAGGTCTTAAAAACAGCCTGTGAAAAGGTCTAAAAACATAGGTTCTATTAAATCTATTAATGTAACCAGTATGGTAGTTAAAAATTCCTCTTTGGTTATAGTATACATGCATACCACCAACTCTAAATACTCGTCCGTTTCTATACGCAATATCTACATTACCTATGTTAGAAACACGCCCGTAGTAATCATAATAGATAGGAACATTTTCTACTTGTATTACAGCACCGTAATCATCATATTGTGCGTAAGGACTATAATCGTAACCAGAGTTAAATGTTATATTTCTATTGGTTCTTCCTAAACGGTTATCTATATAAAAATCGAATTCGCCATCTGGGAATACAGAAAACGTAATGCCATTTTCTACAAAAATAAAAGAGTTGTTGTATTGATAAGCATTGCGTGTTGCAACCTTATCATCAGTTGTACTAGCGTAGCTACTTAATGTACCTAAAACAATCGCTGTAAAAAGGAGTACTAATTTTCTCATGATATAAGGTTTTAAATTCTGAATGTAACTATTTACATTCCCTTAGTACATACCAAACAGCGTGCCAAAAATATATAAATTATTTTAAATTACTGATAATCAATAATTTAAAATATATTTTATAAAAATTTAATTATACTAATTTTTCTTTTAGATAAGGGGCGGTGATAGATTTTTTACTTTTTGCAACCTCTTCTGGAGTACCTTGAGCAATTAATTGTCCGCCATTATCACCACCTTCTAATCCTAAATCTATAATATAATCTGCACATTTAATTAGTTCTATATTATGCTCAATTACCACAATAGAATGTCCTTTTTCTATTAAAGCTGTAAAAGATTTTAGTAGTTTTTTAATATCATGAAAATGTAAACCAGTGGTGGGTTCATCAAAAATAAATAAGGCTTTGTCTTTTGTTTTTCCTTTAACTAAGAAAGATGCGAGTTTAATACGTTGTGCCTCTCCACCAGAAAGGGTAGAAGAGGATTGTCCTAAAGTTACATAGCCTAAGCCTACATCTTGTAAAGGTTGTAATTTATTTACTATTTTATTTTGCTCATGGATTTTAAAGAATGCAATAGCATCATCTATTGTCATGGTTAAGACATCGTCTATATTAGCGTTTTCAAATTTTACTTCTAAAACTTCTTTCTTAAAACGTTTCCCATTACATACATCACATTCTAAATGCACATCGGCCATAAACTGCATTTCTACAGTAATTTCACCATCGCCTTTACATTTTTCACATCGGCCCCCATCTACATTAAAAGAAAAATGTTTGGCTTGGTATCCTCTAATTTTACTTAATTTTTGTCCAGCAAACAAGCTACGAATATCATCATAAGCTTTTATGTAAGTAACAGGGTTAGACCTAGAGGATCTACCAATAGGATTTTGGTCTACAAATTCTACGTGCTTTATATCTTTATATTTTCCTTCTACACTAGTAAATTGTCCAGCTTTTTCACCATAACCACCTACTTCTTTTAAAAGTATTGGATACAATAGCTTCTTAACTAAAGTACTTTTTCCGCTACCAGAAACACCAGTTACAACAGTAAGTATATTTAAAGGGAAGAGTACATCTATATTTTTTAGATTATTTTCTCTTGCTCCTTTAATTTCTATATAATTAGCGTATGGTCTTCTCTTTTTAGGAATTTCTATAGACATAGAACCATTAAGGTAGCTTGCAGTTAAAGAATCTGTTTTTAATACCTCTTTTAATGTACCATTGGCTACTACTTTACCACCATGAGTTCCAGCTTTTGGACCAATATCTATAACCTGGTCTGCAGCTTTCATAATATCTTCATCATGTTCTACAACAATAACCGTATTACCCAAGTCTCTTAAAGATTGTAGCACAGTAATTAGGTTTTCGGTGTCTTTTGGATGTAAACCTATACTAGGTTCATCTAATATATACATGGAGCCTACTAAACTACTTCCTAAAGAGGTTGCTAAATTTATACGCTGACTTTCGCCTCCAGATAAGGTGTTAGATTTTCTGTTTAAGGTTAAATAACTAAGTCCTACATTGTCTAAAAAGCCTAATCTAGAATTTATTTCTTGTAATAGTCTAGATGCAATTTTTGTATCGTGTTCATTTAATTTTAATGCAGAGAAAAAAGCAATTAATTTTTCTATGGATAGGTTTACAAGTTGGTTAATAGATGTGTCGTTTATCTTTACATAATTGGTTTCTTCCCTTAGCCTACGCCCTTTACAAACTGGACATTTTGTCTTTCCTCTATATCTAGAAAGCATTACTCTGTTTTGAATTTTATAACTCTTTTCTTCTAACATAGAGAAAAATCCATGGAGCCCAGTAAAATAAGAGTTGCCATCCCAAACTAATTGTTTTTGTTCTTCAGATAGTTGAAACCAAGGTTTGTGAATAGGAAAATCAAACTTATAGGCAGCATTCACTAGATCATCTCTATAGGCACTCATGCTTTCTCCTCTCCAAGCAAAAATGGCGTTTTCATAAATAGAAAGAGCTGTATTAGGAATTACCAAATCTTCATCTATACCTATAATATCTCCATAACCTTCACATTTTGGACAAGCTCCATAAGGATTGTTAAAACTAAAAAGATGTACGTTTGGTTCTAGAAAAGACATTCCGTCTAATTCAAATTTATTACTAAAATAATTTTGTTTCTGTGTTTCTAAATCCTCTATAATACAACTTCCTTTACCTTCAAAAAAAGTAGTATCTACAGCATTAGCTAAGCGATTATAAAAATCTTCATCATTTTTTGTTATAATACGATCTATTACTAAATAAAACTCTTTTCCAATATTATCTGGAGCTTGGTCTATTCGTAAAACCTTGTCATTGAACTTTATTCTAGCATATCCTTGTTTAGAAAATAGCTCTAAAGATTTAATAGTATCTCTGTCTTTTGCAATAGTTATAGGAGCTAATAAAAGTAATTTGGTATTGTCGGCATAACTCTTAACATGGTTAACCACATCTGTAACCGTATGTTTTTTTACTTGTTTACCAGAAACAGGAGAATAAGTTTTTCCAATACGAGCAAATAACAACTTTAAATAATCATAAATTTCTGTAGTAGTACCTACAGTAGATCTAGGATTTGTAGAATTTACTTTTTGTTCTATAGCTATTGCTGGTGCAATACCTTTTATATAATCTACTTTTGGTTTATTAAGTTTTCCTAAAAACTGTCTTGCATAAGATGATAAACTTTCTACATAACGTCTTTGCCCTTCTGCATAAAGTGTATCAAAAGCTAAACTGGATTTTCCTGAACCTGATAATCCAGTAATTACTACCAATTTATTTCGTGGAATTACAACATCTATGTTTTTTAAATTGTGCAGTTTAGCACCTTTAATTATGATGTTCTCTTTTGGATTAACTTCTAGTAGTACAGACATGATATAATTTAGAAAAACAAAGATACAATATGCCTTTAATTTATACGCAAAGTAATTAAACTCGGGGGCTAAAAGTTATATATTATATACGGTCATTTGTTTTTAACATTTAATTTTTAGTATATTTGACAAACACTAAACGTTAATACGCCTATAGAAACAAGATTACTTTTTAAAGTTAGAATAGTACCCAAAAGACCTTTTCATATGAAAAGGCCCCCAATTTTAACCCTAAAAAGTAAATCTCTATGGAACTACAAATTGACGATTCTCTACTAGTAAAGCAATTTATAAATGGCGACGAAAGAGCTTTAGAAGCTCTTATTAATAAGCACAACAAACGTATTAACGGTTTTATTTATTCTAAGGTCGGTGACCGTGAAGTAACCGAAGATATTTTTCAAGATACTTTTATGAAAGTTATAAGAACCCTTAAAAGAGGAGCTTATAATGAAGAAGGTAAATTTTTGCCATGGGTTATGCGTATTGCGCATAACCTAATAATAGATCACTTTAGAAAAACGAATAGAATGCCAAAGTTTGATGGTTCTGATAGTTTTAGTATTTTTTCTATGATTGGTGATGATAAGCTAAACATTGAAAAACAACTTATAAAAGATCAAATTAATTCTGAACTTTCTCAATTGATTAAGGAATTGCCTAAAGATCAACAAGAAGTTTTAGAAATGCGCATATATAAGGATATGAGTTTTAAAGAAATATCTGATAATACGGGCGTAAGTATTAATACAGCTTTAGGAAGAATGCGCTATGCATTAATTAACCTTAGAAAGATAATTGAAGAGTATAATATTGTTTTAACGAATTAATAGGTAAAAGGTCGACTAGTTTTATTACATTGTGCAATGATAGCGTTCTACTATTGAAACAAAATCAAAAGTACTATGGAGAAAATTTACACTAAAGCACAAAAAGAATGTGAACTTATAAAGGCGCAACCAGAAACGATTCAGTTTTTATTAAGCTACTCAAAGTCTTTAAAAGTTACAGAAGCTAAAGGAATAAAATTTGAGAGTAACCTAAACTAGGTACCATAACAATATATATTAAAAGCCATTAAGATTATTTCTTAATGGCTTTTTTGTATTTACATCTTTCCTATTATTAATAAAGAGTACTATTTGTAAAGTAATACGTTGTTTCGCGTATTTACTAGTAATTCTTCTTTGGTAACTATACATAGGTTAAAATATTGTGTAAAAAATAGAAAACAGCACTTTCACATCAAAAAGTAAGGGTTTTACAACATACTTTTTATGAAGGCCTATGTTTTATATAGTTTTAGACTGTAATTAAGAAATCATGTTGATTTTTTATTAAACAAATAAAATAACCATTAACTAAGAAAAGCCCCCTGATCTTAAAAATTAAAAAAACTCATATGTCAGTACAAATTGAAGATTCAGAATTAGTAAGAGATTATATTAGCGGTGATGAAAAAGCACTAGAAGTATTAATCAACAGACACAACCAACGTATTACTAGTTTTATCTATTCCAAAGTATTAGATAGAGATATAACGGAAGATATTTTTCAAGACACATTTATTAAAGTTATTAAGACTTTAAAAAAAGGTAGATATAGTGAAGAGGGTAAATTTTTACCATGGGTTATGCGTATTTCTCATAACTTAATTATAGATCACTTTAGAAAAAACAAAAGAATGCCAATGTTTGAGGGGAGCGATGATTTTAATATCTTTTCTGTTATTGGTGACGATAAATTAAATGCAGAAAAGCAATTAATTAAGGATCAAGTAAACTCTGACTTAAGAGTATTGGTAGAAGAATTACCAGATGATCAGAAAGAAGTTTTATTAATGCGTATTTATAAAGATATGAGCTTTAAAGAAATTTCAGAAAACACTGGAGTAAGCATAAACACTGCTTTAGGAAGAATGCGCTATGCATTAATTAACCTTAGAAAAATTATAGAAAAGAATAATATAGTACTTACAAGTTAAAATTACTTTAAAGTAGATAAGCAATATTTCTAATTTAGTGCCGTTATCTCTGTATAACAACATTAGAAATATGGAAAAAATTTACTTTGAGTACCAAAAAAAATTCAGCCCAGTAAAGGCAAGTACAGAAACTATAGAATTTCTAATAAGTTATTCTAGAGCACTTTACACTGTAAAACATGAAGATCTAAAATTTGATATTCTGTTAAACTAAAAATATAAGCCCGTTATTTACGGGCTTTTTTACTTTTATAATAGTCGTTTAAGACTGTTTTTCTTCCTATAGTTTTTGTAATTACATCTTTTTCCAAGTCCCATCCTCTAGCAGGACTATAATCACGACCATACCAAATTATTTGCAAATGCAGATCATTCCATAATTCTTTTGGAAATAGCCTTTTTGCATCTTTTTCTGTTTGCACTACATTTTTACCGTTAGTAAAACCCCATCTATATAGTAATCTATGTATATGTGTATCTACAGGAAAAGCAGGAATACCAAAAGCTTGAGAAACAACAACACCTGCAGTTTTATGACCAACAGCAGGGAAAGTTTCTAAAATCTCCATTTCTTTAGGAACAATACCATTGTGGTTTTCTACTAACATTTTAGAAAGCCCATGAATCCCTTTTGCTTTCATAGGGGAGAGGCCAACAGGTTTTATAATTTCTCTAATTTCTTCTACCGTTAATTTTATCATATCATAAGGATTGTCTGCTTTTGCAAAAAGTAACGGCGTAATTTTGTTTACCCTAACGTCTGTACTTTGGGCAGACATGAGTACTGCAATTAATAGGGTATAAGGGTCTTTGTGATCTAACGGTACAGGAATAGTAGGGTATAATTCTTTAAGCGTAGTAATTACAAACGTAACCTTTTCCTTTATTGTCATATTTGGTTTATTTTTATACAGAAATAGAACTATAAAACTAAATAAAAATATATATGAAAACATTAAAAGTAGGAGATAAAGTTCCACATTTTTCTGTTAAGGATCAAGATGGTAATACGGTTAGCTTATCCGATTATAAAGGAAAAAAGCTTATTGTATTTTTTTACCCTAAAGCAAGTACACCTGGTTGTACGGCAGAAGCCTGTAATTTAAGAGATAATTATGCAGCGTTACAAGCACAAGGGTATAGTTTACTTGGTGTTAGTGCAGATTCTGAAAAAAGACAAGCTAAGTTTAAAGATAAATATGATTTTCCATTTCCGTTACTTGCAGATGAAGATCATACCGTAATTAATGCCTTTGGTGTTTGGGGGCTTAAAAAATTTATGGGTAGAGAATATGACGGTATCCATAGAAAAACCTTTAAAGTAGATGAAGATGGTGTTGTTACTTTAGTTATAGATAAAGTAAAAACTAAAGATCATGCAGCACAACTTTTAGAATAACAAAAAAGGCATCAGATTTATAAATCTGATGCCTTTTTTTAAGCTTTTTTACAGGAAAATTATTTTTTCTTAGCTTCAATTACATCCTTTTTTCTAACAAAAAGCTGCTTTTCTTTGATCATTTCGGCAAGACCTTTTGGTATCATTTCTTCCCAACCTTCTTCATTATTTGTTATTTTTTTGAGAACATCTCTAGAAAAGATATGCATAATTTCTGGGTCATAATCAAAAATGTCCATAACCTTTCCGTTGTATTTAAAGAACTTATAAAGCTCTTTCATTCTTGGGTGTACTTTAACGTTATTACTAGTCATTATCTGACCAGTTTCGGCATTTTTCATTGGGTAAAGGTAAACTTGTAAGTCTTTAAAGAATAATTTACCAAATGCTTCTAAAATACCACCACTTAATTCTCTATAGTATTTTTCATCAAAAATATCTACCAAATTATTAACACCCATGGTAAGACCAATTCTAGATTTGGTATACTTATTAAAGTATTCTACAAGTTTATAGTATTCTTGGAATTTAGAAATCATTACAGTGTGCCCTAAAGAACAAAGTAATTGCGCTCTATCCATAAAATCTTGTTCATCAATCTCTCCAGAAGCTTTTAAGTTAGATAAGGTTATTTCAAAAATAACAATGGTTTTTTCTTCATCTACCATTTTGTCTCGTATAAAAATATCATACGATTTTTTAAACATATCCTCGTTCACCTTAGTAACAGGTCTAAAACTACCCCTAAGTGCCAGAATATTCTTTTTGTATAAGACAGCAGCAGGTAATAAATTATTACCATCAGGCCCAAACATAACAGCATCTGTCATATCATTCTTAATAAGTCTTAAACTCATTAAGCGGTTATCTACACTTTCAAAATTAGGACCAGAGAAATTAATCATATCAATTTCAACAGTATCCTTATCTATATGGTCGTATAGATATTGTAATAATTTTTTTGGATTGTGGTATTTGTAAAAAGCACCATATATTAAGTTCACCCCAAGAATACCTAAAGTTTCTTGTTGTAAGCGAGCTTCATTTTGTTTAAAACGAACGTGTAAAATAATTTCGTCTAACTCTTTTTGTTTTGGGTCTAGTTGAAAACGAATACCAATCCAACCGTGACCTTTATAACGTTTAGAAAAATCAATAGTTGCTACAGTATTTGCATAGGAGAAAAACAAACGCTCTGGGTGGTTTTCTCTGCTAATACGCTCTTCCATTAATTGCATCTCATAATCTAGCATTGTTTTTAAACGTGCTTGAGATACGTAGCGCCCATCATTTTCTACACCATAAATAGCATCACTAAAATCTTTGTCATAAGCACTCATTGCTTTTGCAATTGTACCAGATGCGCCGCCTGATCTAAAAAAATGCCTTGCAGTCTCCTGACCTGCACCAATTTCAGCAAAAGTTCCGTAAATATCTGGATTAAGATTTATACGTAGTGTTTTTGCTTTTATGGAAGGAATGTTTTCAAATACATTATTATCCCTTTTAAGAACTGAAGCCATTTTTTAAAATTTAATTTTCACAAAGTTAGAAAGTTTGCGCAATCAATTAAATATTTATGTTATAAATTTGAAAGAAAATAATTATAGTTTGAAAATTACTTTTTTGGGGACAGGAACTTCGCAAGGAATCCCAGTTATTGGGAGTACACATCCTGTATGTTTAAGCAGTAATCCAAAAGACAAAAGACTTAGAGTTTCTGTACTAATTAGTTGGGAAAATTATAATTATGTAATAGATTGTGGCCCAGATTTTAGGCAGCAAATGCTTAAAAACCCAATTGCTAGATTAGATGGTCTGTTATTTACGCATGAACATGCTGATCACACTGCGGGTATAGATGATATTAGACCTTTTTTCTTTAGACAGGGAGATATTTCTATTTATGCGCATACAAGGGTTTTAAAATCTTTAAATAAAAGGTTTGACTATATTTTTGCCCAAAAAAATAGATACCCTGGTGCACCTGCAGTTTCTGCTACTGAAGTTATAAATAATAAAAATATTCCGCTAGGAAATATAGAAGTAATACCAATAGAAGGGGACCATAATAATTTACAAGTTTTTGGCTACAGATTTCTGGACTTTACTTATTTAACGGATGTTAAGTATGTAGAAGACGAAGAGATTGAAAAAATAAAGGGTTCAAAAGTTTTAGTGATTAATGCACTTAGAGAAGAAGCGCACCATTCTCATTTTAATTTAGAAGAGGCTTTGGCTTTTGTAAAAAAAGTACAACCACAAAAAACCTATTTTACGCATATTAGTCATCTTTTAGGTTTTCATGACGATGTGGAGAAAAAATTGCCAGAAAACGTACATTTGGCATACGATAACCTTACTATTACTATATAATAAAAAACTAATTCATGAAAAATAAACTTTTTCTTTACTTATTTATTTTTGCATCTTTAATAGCGTTATATCTTTTTGTTAGCGGTGGCTCTATGGTAGATGCCAAAAAAAAGCGAATTGTAGGGTTAGAGAATAAAGTAGTTCAATTACAAGATTCAGTACAGAGTACAGAGCTTAAGGCGTTAGAAATGCAATATTTTTCTTTAGAAAATAATGATGATGCTTTAGCGTATTATGATCATTTAAATCTAGAAGATGCTACGCGTTACATTTCGGATAAATTATTGGAAACAAATGAAACAAAAGGAAATAATCCTTTAATACCTTATGAAGGTATGGATAACGATTTTAAGATAAATAAGATTAAAATCTTAAACCACAAATGGATTATTGCCGATTTCTCTGATGGTAAATATTGGGGAGAAGTTTTAATTAAATATGAGCTTAAGGACGATTTGGGAGTAGATTTTTCTCTTGTAGACCATCTTTTATATACCCGTAGTAATTAAATTTTATCTTCTAACCATTTTTTAAAGGAGTAAAAATTTTGTGGCGCAACACCATGTCCTACAGGAAATTCTTCATATACATGTTCTATTCCTAAATTAGAAAGAAAAGGAGCCGATTTTTGTGCCCAGTCTACCGGAATTACTTGGTCTACAGAACCGTGAGAAGTATATATCTTTAAAGAAGAGTGCTCTTTTTTAGTATATCCTTCTTTTAAAATTCCTTCATTAATATAGCCACTTAAGGCAATAACATTTTTAATTTTTTCTGGATAAGATAAAGCAACTGCAAAGCTAAGAATGGTACCTTGGCTAAATCCTAATAAGGTAACATTGTCTTTATCTAAACTATAGGTTTCACAGGCTTCTTCAACAAAAGCTATTATTTTTTCTCTAGATTCAATTGCCTGTTCATCATCACTCCATTTTCCTTTTTCAGCATCAAAATTAATAGCGTACCATGCATTACCATATGGTTGCATAGGGTAGGGTGCTCTTACAGATATTATGCACAGTTTTTCTGGTAATTCTGGAGCAAAAGAGTATAAATCTTCTTCATTACTACCATAGCCATGAAACATGAATAAAACAGGGATTTTTCCTTCAGTAATAGTAGAAGGTTTAATAAGGTGTTCTAAAGATAAAGGAGCTGTAGTCATATTATTGAATAAAAGTAAACCATTTTTGAAATAAAGGGCCTAATACGGGAACCGATTGTTTTTTATCTGTAATGGCGCCTATAAAGCCATAACCCCAAAGAACAATATAAAAAATATAAAGTCCGTACCAAGCATATTCATTAAACCACTGACTTAAAAATAGGGCAAACCCTAAAAATGTAATATGTAAACCAAAAGCCTGTCTAGTATGGAATCTGGCATAATCATGCTTTGGCTCTAAATTCATGGTAATTGCTATTAAAGCACCTATAATAGTAAAGTATGCTGTTATTGCTGTAGTTTTTCCTTCGGGCATTCTTAAAATTTTTTGCAAGTTATACATTTTGAAACAAAAAAAGAGGCGCAATTTGCACCTCTTTTTGTTATTCCTTAAAATAGAATACTTTATTATCCAATAGCACCAATAATAGGCAATTTTTCATCTTTTAAGTTATTGGCATTCATTACTCCTAATACCATAAAAACTAATGGAGCATAAGATAAAAATCTTAATATAGAAAGTCCTGTAACAGATATTATAATACCAATAGAAACAGAAATTATAATTCCTAGAATAAACACTCTTAAAGATTGTCCTATATGGAAAGAAACAAATTCATTTTCTTTATCGCCTCTAGTGCTAAAATAAGCAATTAATAATCCAATAACGGTAATATAGCTTATGATAGCCATTGTTTTTCCTTGTTCTTTTGTACTCTGATCCATTTTATTTAGTTTTTAGTGGTTGTTTGTAATAAAATTTAAAGATAGTTAAAAAAGAATTTCATTATTAGCAATAATACCATATGCTTTTCCTTTAAGTTCTTTTCCTATAAAGGCAGAGTTTTTACTGGTAGAAACACTGTCTTCTTTTTTAAGGTTAAAAATTTCTTCTGGGGTAAAAAGTGTAATACAAGCTTTTTCTCCTTCTTTAAATTGAGGGGTATCTAAGCTATATCGTTCTCTACCTTTTGTTAAAAGTTCAATGGTTTTTTCTAATCCAAAAAGAAGGTTAAGAGACCCAAACGCACTTTCTAAACCAATAGTACCAAAGTCAGCATTATCAAACTCTACTTTCTTATTTTCAATATTTATTGGTGTATGGTCCGATGTCACAAAATCTATAACTCCG
Organism: uncultured Maribacter sp.; assembly: GCF_947495965.1. GTDB lineage: Bacteria > Bacteroidota > Bacteroidia > Flavobacteriales > Flavobacteriaceae > Maribacter_B. Next base: position 550,809 of record NZ_CANMBB010000002.1, on the reverse strand, counting down.
TCTTTAACCCCTTTTATTAAAGCTTTACAGTCTTTACTGGTTCGTAAAGGAGGCATTACTTTATAATTACTATCAAAATCATGTAAAACAGTATCGTCAAAAATTAGGTTATGAATAGCAACACTACAACTTACATTAAGTCCTTTCTTTTTTGCGTCGGCTATTAATTTTACGCCATTTGCTGTAGATATTGTTGGTACGTGTAATTTACCTCCAGCATATTCTAATATAAATAAATCTCTAACAATTTGCAGTTCTTCTGCCAGAGCAGGAATACCTTTTAATCCTAGCCTTGTACTTACTGCACCTTCGTTTACAATACCTTTTCCTGCTATTTTTTTGTCTAGAGGGAAGGAGTATACTAGCCCTCCAAAGCTTTCGGTATATTGTAAAGCAATTTTTAAAAGATTAGGATTGGTTATTGGGTGTTTCGTGTCATAGAAACCAACCGCGCCCGCATTTTTCATATCAAACAATTCTGCTAAAGATTCTCCTTCTGCGTTATTTGTTAAGCATCCTAAAGGATATAAGTTAACTCCTTTATTTTGTGCCGCATTTTTTAAGAAAACAATATCAGAACTAGTATCTGGAACAGGAGTAGAGCTAGGGTTTAAAATAATGTCTGTAAAACCACTTTTGGCAGCGGTTGCTATTCCATTTGCAATAGTTTCTCTTTCTTCATAACCTGGCTCTCCAAAGCTTACGCTACTATCAAACCAACCAATAGATACATGTAAGTTTTTTAACTTTATTTCTTTTGTATTTGCCGGAGTATCTATTTTAGAAGCTATAGAACTTATGCTTCCATTTTTTATTAGAATATCTCTTTTTTTAAGATGAAGTCCTTTGTTAGAACTATCGACTATTGTGGCAGATTTTAAAAGTAAATTCATATAAGGTACTTTTCTTTTAATAGGTCTTCTTTAGTATATAAAGTATAATACTTACTTTAAAAATTTTTGAAATATTATTTCAAGAAATACAAAAAGCAATGCTAAAATAATAAACCATTTCCAAAGGGCATTTATAGAGTTGTCTTTTTGCATTTCTGTAAAAAGATTTTCTATACTTGTTCCAACACTTTTTGCATTCAAATTTTCTATTGGTACATAGTTTAAATTACTCTCGGAACGAGTATAATTAAAACTCATATTTTGTATTGTCTTTTCTTTGTTGTTTACTTGATAAATACCATCTTGCGTAGGGTTATCAAAAAAGGATAAACTTACTTTATTAGCATGAGATTCTTGTCTTGGTATAAATTGATATTCTCCTTTTTTAACTGTTAAAATTTGGTCTCTTCCTAGGGAAATATTTAAATCTGTAGTTGTATTGGTTCCTAGTTGTGTATACAGTTGCGGCAATTTTAAACTTTGTGTAGCCATGGAATAAAAGGTAGGAACAATTAATGGCGAATTTTTAAAGTTAGAATTCTCTGTAGAAAGAGAAGCCGAAAAAAGGTAAAACCCTTTAGAACCTATTAAGAATGCTGCATTATTTTGATAGGATAATACAACAGGAGCATTAGTGTTTATTGTGTAATTAGTTTTAGTAATTGGGTTTTGAAAATTGGTGACTTTTTTCTCAAATACATTAGTATATAATGGGTGACTAAAAGTAATGTTTGCTATTTTTTGCTCTTTGTTTATGTTTTTTTGTAAACTAGTATTATTATAAGGTGTTGTTAACGTTTTATATGAATTTGCATCAATCATAACGTCTGGAATAATAATTAGTGTACCTCCTTCTTTTGTAAATGAATGTAATGCAGTAGCTAACGAATTAGGAATGGCAGGCAACTCATTAAGAATTATAGTATTTTGTTTTTGCAATAAACTATAATTAAGATTTTTTAGACTGTAGGTTTTAAAACTAAATTTGTCTTTGGTATATATTCTTTTAAGGAATGAATTATTTTTTCCAATTGCTAACACTTTTATTTTGGGTTCAATATCTAGGTTAAAATATAAGTTGTTATCGTATTTAAGCCCGTTATCTATAATATGTAGCTTCCCATCTATAGTTTCGTTTTTTGGGATGGTAAAAGTTAAACTTGCTTTTTTGTTATTATTAAAAACGGCTGCGGTTTTAGCAATGAGTTTATCCTTGTTATAGAGAGAAACTGGTGTACTTTTAATAGCTGTACTGCTAGTTAAATTTGCTACAATATTTATGTTTTCATCTTTTACTTCTTTTAGGAAAAGAGAATCTATACTAATATTAGTTATGCTACTTGGCCTTTTAACAATAAAGTTGGTGTTGTTTTTTTGCAAACTATCTAGAACTATAGAATTGTTATTTTCTTGAAAATCAGAAATTAGTATGGTATTTTTGATAGAGGGGGAGTTGGAGTTGTCAGAAAAAAGTGTCCTAGCTTTTAATAAAATAGCATCTAAAGGTAATTGAGAGGTACTATGCTCTAGAGAAAGCAATTCATTCTGAATTTCTTTAATAGCTACATTTTTAAAGACTTTGTTGTTTGTGAAAAGACTTATTTTTTCATTTTTAGGAGAGGTCTTCAATAATTCTTGAATACTAGAAGTTAATACCGTTTCATTTTCTGTAGGCGCTTGCATACTAAAAGAATTGTCTATATAAATTACAGTTTCTTTAGCCACTAAAGCCGTTTTGTTAGCAAAAAATGGTTGTGCAAAAGCAAGTATTAAAGCTGCAAGAATACCTAATCTACTTAATAATAGGAGCCATTTTTTTATAGAACTACTTTTTCTGGATTCAGAAATAACTTCTTGTAAAAGTTTTACATTCGTAAAAGGTGTTTTCTTAAATTTTCTAAGCTGAAAAAGATGAATAATAATAGGGATAACTAGTAGAAAAAGCCCCCAAAGAAGTTCTGGATATTTAAACTGCATACCTCTTATTAATTTCCCAAAGATACTTAAAAAATTAAGCATAAGTTCCTTTTTTATTTATGAAGTGTTCTAGCAAAAAATAAAGTAATCTTTTCCCTGTCGTTTGTTTTTTTCTATAAAGAAGCTTTTAATTTTTAGCTGTTCTTCTTCGTTTGCAACGGTGATTATACATTGCGGATTTTGTAAATCAGAAATAGAATTAAAATGTTCTAATAGCTTATTATAAATTTCTTTTCCTATTTTTTTTGGATTATCACAATGCCAAGTAAAGGCAACACCTTTTTTATCTAGGATTTTTGCAATTTCTTTTCCTTTATTGCCCGCTCCCCATAAGGCTAATGGTCTGTTTGGGTTAAAATCTAACTCTAGAAAATAATGCATTTTTAAGTCTATAAAATAATTGGCCGCATAATGTTCACTAGTTCTAGAGGTACGTGTAGTATAATCTCTCCAATAATGAAGCATTTTGGAACAAGGAATAACTTTTAACCCTTTTTCATAAAATCGGAATGTTAGGTCGTAATCTTCTGGATATCTATTAGAAAAAAAAGCACCGCAATCCTCAAAATCCTCTTTATAAACCATCCAGCAAGGAGAGGGAATAACACATTCTTTGTAAATCTCTTTAAAATTATTTCCATTTTCGGTCAGCCCGTTTAGCCATTTCTCATAACGCGCATAACCATTGCTAATACCTTCCTTTGAAAAGTAGTTTACTTTTCCTGTTGCTACATGCCCCTTGCCATTTTCTATTAAATTATTTACTAGAACAGCTAATTTATTAGTTGGCATTATATCATCAGAATCCATTCTTGTTATGAATTTCCCATTACTTTTTGCGTAAGCCAAACGTAAGGCATCTATAATCCCTGTGCCAGAATTAGAGTATACCTTTATTCTAATGTCTTTCTCTGAAAAGCTCTTTAAAATAGCTAAACTAGAATCGGTTGATGTATCGTCAACAGCTAAAACTTCCCAGTTTTTATATTCTTGTTTTACTATAGAGTCTATACATTCTTTTAAAAATGTCTCGGTGTTTTTTACTGGTATAAGAATACTTACTAAAGCGTTTTGCATGGGTGCAAGGTAATTAAAAGGAAAAATAAAATTATAGAATTTTATATTCTTGTTTTAGATAATTTGCTACATTTACAGAGTAAACTTTAGGGGTGTTCCTATTTTGGGAACTGAGACATACCCTTTGAACCTGATGCGGTTAGTACCGCCGAAGGGAAAAGTTGAAAAGTGTATTGCAATATACATTTACAACCTTTTCATAAAACACATTTGTTCTTTTTGTGTTTTTTTTCAAAGATTTCTTAAGCCTTTATTATTTACAGCATATTTAAATATACTGTATATGATTACTATTTATGTAAATGATTCTCCGTTAAAAATGCGAGAGAATAGCAATGTTTTAGACCTTTTAAACGAGTTAAAATCTCCAACACAAGGCGTTGCTGTAGCAATAGACGATACTGTAGTTCCTAATTCCTCCTGGGAAACCCATCTTTTAAATCCTAACAATAAAATTTTAATAATTCAGGCCGCACAAGGCGGATAAGATAGCCATTAGCTTTTGGCTGTTAGCCATTAGCAATACTATAAAACCAAATATCTAATTACTAACGGCCAAAAGCCAACTGCTAATAGCTTAGACAAAATGAAAAGTAAAGACACAGCACCAAAAGAAGGGCAAATTACAAGAAAGCCATTTCCTAATTCTAAAAAGATTTACGTACAAGGAAAAATACATCCACAAATTAAGGTGGCCATGCGTGAAATTGAACTGAGTGATACGGTTGATTCTATGACGAAAAAGAAAACGCCAAACGAACCAGTTACAGTTTATGATACTTCCGGGCCCTATACAGATCCTAACAAAGAAATCAATGTACACAATGGTATTGAAAGAATTAGAGAGCAGTGGATTTTAGATCGTGACGATGTAGAAGAATTAGATGCTTTTACCTCAGAATATTGTAATGAGCGTTTAAACGATAAAAGTTTAGATCACATGCGTTTTGACTTAAAGCATAAACCAAAACGTGCCAAAAAAGGACAAAACGTAACACAGCTACACTACGCAAAAAAAGGTATTATTACTCCAGAGATGGAATATATTGCTATTCGTGAAAATCAGCGAATAGATGAAATGACCGAAATTAGAAAGCAACACCCAGGAGAACATTTTGGAGCATCAATTCCAGCTAAAATTACTCCGGAGTTTGTACGTGAAGAGGTTGCTAGAGGACGTGCAGTAATACCATCTAACATTAACCACCCAGAAGCAGAACCTATGATTTTAGGTCGCAACTTCTTAGTAAAAATAAACGCAAATATTGGTAATTCTGCCACGACATCATCAATAGAAGAAGAAGTAGAAAAAGCAGTTTGGGCTTGCCGTTGGGGAGCAGATAATATCATGGATTTATCTACAGGGCAAAACATTCACGAAACGCGCGAGTGGATTGTACGTAATTCTCCAGTACCAGTTGGTACCGTACCCATTTATCAAGCCTTAGAAAAAGTAAACGGTGTTGCCGAAGATTTAACTTGGGAAATTTTCCGTGACACTTTAATTGAACAAGCAGAACAAGGCGTAGATTACTTTACCATTCACGCTGGGGTATTATTACGTTATGTACCCATGACAGCTAAACGTGTAACAGGTATTGTATCTCGTGGTGGTTCTATTATGGCAAAATGGTGTTTAGCGCACCACAAAGAAAGTTTCTTGTACACGCATTTTGAGGAGATTTGTGAAATTTTAAAATCTTACGATGTAGCCTTTTCTTTAGGAGATGGTTTACGTCCAGGTTCTGTTGCCGATGCTAATGACGAGGCGCAATTTGCAGAATTAGAAACTTTAGGAGAATTAACTCAAATTGCGCGTAAGCACGAAGTGCAATGCTTTATAGAAGGACCAGGTCACGTACCAATGCACATGATTAAGGAAAACATGGAAAAGCAAATTGAGGTTTGTGACGAAGCGCCTTTTTATACTTTAGGACCTTTAACTACTGATATTGCTCCTGGTTACGACCACATTACTTCTGGTATTGGTGCTGCCATGATTGGTTGGTACGGTTGCGCCATGTTATGTTACGTAACACCAAAAGAACATTTAGGATTGCCTAATAAAGAAGATGTACGTGTAGGTGTTGTTACATACAAATTAGCTGCACATGCTGCAGATTTAGCTAAAGGACACCCAGGTTCTCAACATAGAGATAATGCTTTAAGTATGGCTCGTTTTGAGTTCCGTTGGGAAGATCAATTCAACTTAGGATTAGACCCAGAACGTGCTCGTGAGTATCATGATGAAACGCTACCAGCGGCAGGTGCTAAAATTGCACATTTCTGTTCTATGTGTGGACCAAAATTCTGTTCTATGAAAATTTCTCAAGAAGTTCGTGACTTTGCTGCAGAAAATAAAATATCGGATGATAACGAAGTGTTGCAAAAAGGAATGGAAGAAAAATCGAAAGAATTTAAAGAGAAAGGTTCAGAGGTATATTTATAGTTGTTAGCCTTTAGCTATTTGCTTTTGAATAAAAAAGAGAGCGAATAGCAAAGGGCTAAAAGCCAAGAGCTAAGATTATGATAGTTTTAATAGCACCAGAAAAAGACGTTCCAAACGAAATTGAAATACTACATCAGTTATTTCAAGAAGGTTTGCAGTACTATCACTTAAGGAAACCAAATAAAAATTACGAACAACATTGCGCTTATTTAAATCAAATAGATAAAAAATATCACCATAGAATTGTAGTGCATTATTTTCATGAATTGATTAACGATTTCAATTTAAAAGGTATTCATTTTCAGGAGCAAAAAAGAAGGGATAACATTGATAATCCTGGGCAGTACTTTAAAAATTTAAACATGTTTGGTAAATCCATAAGTTCTTCCTTTCACGAACCTGAAGATTTAGAAACCTGTTATTTTGAATTCGATTATCACCTGTTAAGTCCGGTTTTTTCGTCTATCTCAAAACAAGGTTATGAAGGTCGCGGTTTTGATGTAAATCACATCGATAAAAGGATTGTTGGTATGGGCGGAGTTACCACTGAAAACCTTGTAGAATTTGATAAACTAGGTTTTAAAGGTGTTGGTGTTTTAGGAGGCATATGGAATAGTAGCGAGCCTTTAAAGGAGTTTAAAAAAATGAAGCGTTATTTTGAGTAACAACAAATACATATTAACTATAGCAGGTCACGATCCTTCGGGAGGGGCTGGTTTAACTTCAGATATTAAAACTTTTGAAGCACATGGTGTGTATGGTTTGTCCGTTTGTAGCGCAATAACCGTTCAGAATGATATTGATTTTAAAGCATGTATTTGGACTGATGTAGAAGTGATTCTAGCGCAAATTGAAACCCTGTTTGACCGTTTTGAAATTTCAGTAGTTAAAATTGGCATCATTCAATCTTGGGATGTATTATCAATCGTAATCAATAAATTACACGCTTTAAATTCCGAAGTAAAAATTGTTCTAGATCCTATTATAAAAGCAAGTGCTGGTTTTGATTTTCATACCACCGAAAGTCAAGAGTTATTAGATAATATTTGGGAACAATGTTTTTTAATCACGCCAAATTATGATGAAATTCAACAGCTATATCCAGAAAAAGATATCGAAGAAACCATTGAACACATCAGTAGTTTTACAAATATTTATCTAAAAGGGGGACATAGAATCGATAAAAAAGGATGGGATGTACTGTACTATAATAAAATTGTAATGATAAACATACCGCCAACAACCGAAAAAATTTCGGAAAAACACGGTAGCGGTTGCGTTTTATCTTCTGCTTTAGCAAGTAATATTTTATTAGAGCAAAGCTTAGAGGATGCTTCAAAAAACTCTAAATACTATACCGAAACGTTTTTAAATAGTAATAAGTCTTTGTTAGGAGTTCATAATTACAAAAACAGTTTTAACTATTCAAATTCTTAACTCCCATAATTCTCATATTCAAATAACCATGATTATACCAAAACTCCATTATATATCACAAGGCGCTACAGTTAAAGAGCATCTAGAAAACATACAAAAAGCCTGTCAATCTGGAGCAGAGTTAGTACAATTACGCCTAAAAAATGTTTCAAAAAAAAAAATATTAAAAGCGGCAGAACAGGCAAGAGAAATAACGTCGCATTTTCAAACACGTTTAATCATAAACGACCATTATAAAATTGCTAAAAAAGTAAAAGCAGATGGGGCGCATTTAGGTAAAGAAGATACTTGCCCTAAAGAAGCAAGAAAACATTTGTATTCTTGGCAGATTATTGGAGGTACAGCAAACATTTTACAAGATTGCGAAGCTTTAATAGAAAAAGAAGTAGATTATATAGGTTTAGGACCGTATAGATTTACAACAACAAAGAAAAATTTGAGTCCTGTACTAGGAATTTTGGGATATCAAGGAATTTTAGATGTGCTAAAAACAAATACACCAATTATTGCAATTGGAGGTATTTTAGTTGATGATGTAAAAGAAATTTTGGAAACAGGAATTTCTGGTATTGCAATATCAGGAGAGATTACACAAGATTTTAATAAAATAGGGGAGTTCCATAAATTATTAAATACAGGAAGTGCTTTAGAGCAGCGCCACAGTTTTGAAAAATAACAGAAAGGAAAATGAGTGATATATTAAAAATAGCAGATAAAACATTTAACTCTAGATTATTTACTGGAACGGGTAAATTTAGTAGTTCGTTAAAAATGCGAGAAGCTATATTGGCTTCTGAAAGTGAGTTGGTTACAGTGGCTTTAAAACGAGTAGATGTAAAAAATGAAAGTGATGATATACTTGTACATTTAAAAGAAAATCATATAAATTTACTACCAAATACATCAGGTGTACGTACCTCTAAAGAGGCTGTTTTTGCAGCACAATTAGCAAGAGAAGCTTTAGAAACTAATTGGGTTAAATTAGAAATTCATCCAGATCCTAAATATTTACTACCGGATCCTATAGAAACTTTAAAAGCAGCAGAAGAATTGGTAAAATTAGGTTTTGTTGTTATGCCATATATACATGCAGATCCTGTTTTATGTAAACGTTTAGAAGAAGTAGGAACACAGTGTGTAATGCCTTTAGGAGCTCCTATTGGTAGTAATAAGGGGCTTAAAACACAAGATTTTCTAGAAATTATTATAGAACAAAGTAATGTTCCTGTGATTGTAGATGCAGGTATTGGAGCACCATCGCATGCGGCTTATGCTATGGAAATAGGTGCAGATGCAGTATTAGTAAACACTGCAATTGCAGTTTCTGAAAATCCTATTGCAATGGGAAAAGCTTTTAAAATGGCAGTAGAAGCAGGGCGTATGGCATATAATGCAAAACTAGCACCAAAGCAAAAACATGCTGAGGCAAGTAGTCCGTTAACTTCTTTTTTAAATTAAAATAGCAATTAGCTAAAGTAAATAGTCAGAGGCAAATAGCTAAAGACCAAAAGAAAAAATAAATGTCTTTTAAAAATACTTTTGATACTTATAATTGGAATGCACTGGAAAAAGAAATTTACTCTTTTTCTAGAGAAGATGTTAGTAGAGTTTTACTAAAAGAAAAAATAGATTTAGAAGATTTTAAGGTTCTTATTTCACCAGCAGCCAAACCATTTTTGGAAGAGATTGCGCAACGTAGTAGTGCAATTACAAAAAAAAGATTTGGGAATACAATGCAAATGTATGTGCCTATGTATTTATCTAACGAATGCCAGAATATTTGCACATATTGCGGATTTAGCATGACCAATAAAATTCCTAGAAAAACACTTACCGATACAGAGATACTAAAAGAGGTTTCTCATATTAAAAAATTGGGGTATGACCATATTTTATTAGTAACAGGAGAAGCGAATAGAACGGTTGGAGTTTCTTATTTAAAACATGCTATTGGTTTAATTAAAGAACATTTTTCTAATATTAGTATAGAAGTACAGCCATTACATCAAGCAGAATACGAAGAATTAGTTGCGGAAGGTTTGTATGCAGTTTTGGTTTATCAAGAAACGTATCATAAAGCAACTTATAAACAACATCACCCAAAAGGGAAAAAATCTAATTTTGATTATCGTTTAGATACTCCAGATAGGTTAGGTAAAGCGGGTGTTCATAAAATAGGAATAGGGGCATTATTTGGATTAGAAGATTGGCGTGTAGATAGTTTTTATACCGCTTTGCACCTAAAATATTTACAAAAAACGTATTGGAAAACAAAGTATTCTATTTCTTTTCCAAGATTACGTCCGCACCAAGGAGAAGTGCAACCAAAAGTGGAAATGACCGATTCTGATTTGGTGCAACTAATCTGTGCGTATAGGTTGTTAGATGAAGACGTGGAATTGTCTATGTCTACTCGAGAAAGCGAAGTGTTTAGAAATAATATTATAAAATTAGGAATAACTTCTATAAGCGCAGAATCTAAAACAAATCCTGGTGGGTATAGCGTAGAACCACAATCTTTAGAGCAGTTTGAAATATCTGATGAGCGTTCTACGGAAGAAATTGCTACCATGATAAAATCACAAGGATATGAAGTGGTTTGGAAAGATTGGGATAAGAATTTTGTATAGTATATAAAATATATAACCCCTATGATTTTTATGGCATAGAGGTTATAATTGGGCACAATACAGTTTTGTTTACATCTGTTGTAATTTATAAAGGGCTTCAGATTTGCTATTTACATTTAGCTTTTCATATATGTTTTGTATATGGTAGTTAACAGCACTATGGGTTACAAATAGCTTTTCTGCTATATCTTTATAAGTAGCGCCTTTACATAAATAGTCTATAATTTGATTTTCTCTACTAGAGAAAAAAGCGTAGGATTTTTTTCGGAAATTATGAATTATTTGTTTTATAATATCATTACTCATAATTGCTCCTTCTGCTGTTATTGTATGCAATGCTCTGCGTAGTCTTTTAGAGCTTAATGGTTTTGTTAAATATCCATTTGCGCCATTTTTAAAAGCCTTTTTTATAAGTTCAAAAGAAGGGTTTTTACTTATCATTATAATTTTTACGTTTGGGTCTTTTCTTTTTAACAATGCAATACCATTTATTCCATTATTTTTTAATAAGTCTACCTCGGAAACTATAATATTTGGTTTTAAAGTATCATATTTATCAAGTACTTCTTGTACCGATGTGTAAATGCCAATAAGAGAATACTCCTCATAATTTTTAAAATATTCTTTATAGATAGCATTATAATTTGGGTCTTTTTCTAGTACTATTATTTTGTGCAAATTAGATTTCATAGTGTATTGTTTTAATACTTGCATTTTTATCTGGGGGATTAAAAATGCAAGTAGTATTATAAATAAATAGTGTGTTATGCTTTTCAAAAAAAACATAAGAATCCCTTTCTAAAAGAAAAATATTTTTTTTAGATAGTGTTAAAACTATTGTAGGTATTAGCTTTAAAGCTCTTTATTACGAAATAATAAAAGAATTATAATGCTGTCGTAGATTAAGAAAATTTAGATGCATTACTTGGTGTAAAAGTTGTTGTATTCTAGGGGCTATTTTTAAGGATTTTAGAATACTAGATTTTTTAGAGTAAAGTTTTACTTCCATATTTGGGGGGATTTTAAAGGTTAAACTTAAACTATCATTTCACTTATTTAAATATATTAATTTATTGTATTTAATCGTCATAATCGTATGAAAATTCGTTCAAATGCATTCTTTTTGACAGTTTTTATATTTTTTACTAGATGAAGTGCACTAATAATAAAAAGGAGGGAAGTGTTACTCCCCCCAGAGTCCCTCCTTTTATCTGCACAAAAACATTTAGTTTTTTAGTGACTCTATTAATCTTCGTAAATATTAGCAGCAGTTGCTGTATTATTATTTACTTGCATAATCCATTTTTCATGATTGTATTTTCCATTTAAGTTTGATGTATATGCAATTTCTGCATCTTGCTTGTAATTATAATCTGCTAAATACACATAGTAGAGTCCGTTTTCTTTATTAAAAAATTTTCTGGCATCTAAACCTTGTTCTTTTAAAGTATGTATAAATGCATCTAAATACTTTTTAGTCTTATATACGTTTGCTATAACATAGTAGCCAGATTTTACTCCTACAATATCTTCTTGGTCCAATACTTTTATAGGAAGCTTTACGTAATGTCTTGTTTCTTTATTGGGTAATGATTTTGTAATTTTTGTTTTAGGGGTGCTTTTCTTTTTGTGTACTGCTAGGCTATTATATGTTTTTTTAACGGGTATGGTAGTAGGTTTTTCTATAGTATTTCTTCTAATTTCTGATTTTACTAAACGAGCTAAAGTTTTAAATCGCTGTTCTAAATCCGCATTACGAGCGGCTTCAATAGAGTCTTGTCTTAATATTAGTGCATCTAATATTAATCTATTCTCATAGGCCAAATCATTTGTGCTTAGAGGTTTTTTAATTATTTTTTCAACTACTATTTCTTTCTTTTCTTCATTTTTTTCTTCTTCCTTTATGGCATTTGTTATTTTAATTGCTTGGTTTTCTGCAAGCATTTCATTTTTATCAGCTATGAGTTGTACTATTTGTTCTTCATAATTACGAATAATACCATCTATTTTTTTGTCTTGTGAGTTTTCTGTAAATGCACCACCATAAGCATTTGTATCTTTAAAAGTGTACGCAAGAGATAGTTCGTGATTCCACCCAAGATTTGCTTCCTCTTTGGCAACATTTTTTTCCATTAAATATCCTAAAGACATCTTTTTACTTAAGTTAAATCCAACTCCTGCCGAAATTCCATTTTCTATATCATAGGTACCTTGTAACCATCCATATTTAGGCATGTCTAACACCAATGAACCCATATAAGAAATAGAATTATCTATGTTTTGACCTATTTGTAGTAGCGGAAGCAGCCTAGCCTCTTTAAAAATACCTCGTGTGTTATTAAAATCATAGGTATACTGTAAAGATGCTTTTATAGTTTTAGAATTAATATTTGTGCTAAACTCATTTGTACTTTGATTGTACTTTAATAAATCAGTAGCATATATACCAACATCAAATTTACCAATTGAAAGAGCCATGCCGGGTTGTATTGCTAGTTTACTTTCTTTTTTAGCATTACTAATTTGCACATCATTTGTATTGGCAACAATTTTATTCTTGTCTACACCTTCATTATAATAAGTAATATTAGTGCCAAAAGTAAGTCTACTATTAGAACCTAATTGTGCGCCTGTAGCATAATTAGCATTAAAACCAAATTGTTGCACCACGCCAGACCATTGGCTATATACGCCAATACCTAAAGCGGTATTTTCATTTATTAAATTACTAAACCCTAAATAATAATTCTGATTATTATCTTCAAAGGTGGTATACTGGTTACGGTGTAAAATTGTTAAATAAGATTTATTCTCACGAACTAGAGAGAACGTGGGGTTTACTAAATATCTATTAAAGAATAATTGATTGTGGTAACCATTATTACTGTTACTATTGGTAACTGTTTCCTGTGCATTTATTGTTTGCATTTGTAATAGGTAGTAAACAATAATTAGCACGCAACTTTTTAAAATTTGGGGGGTGGAGTTTTGCATGATACTAAAATTTGGGTTCTTTATTACTCGATAATCGAGATTTAAATGCTCCGAAGCTTGCGTCGAAATCAATGTTAATTTTCATTCTAACACCTCGTGAGATTGCCCCGGGGTATATTTTCTATGGGGCTTCTACCAAATTTAGATACGTTATTTGTGCATATATCTAAATAGATAGTCTGGAATATAAAATGGTTAGTGTTTAGGATTCTTATGACGCTATTCATCTTCAAATACAGAGTTAGTATAGTTTGTATGTGTGGCATGTGTTGTTAAGGCTTCTAAAGAGTTATATATGTTCTTTTCTGTTGCTTTTGGTTTTATAGAAAAGGCAATTTGCTGTAAACCATTTTCTGTGGCACCTCTGTTACTAACAACATACCCTTGTCCATTATCTTTAAAAGCAATTGCAAAATCGTCTTTATTGCTATTTATAGATGCTCCTAAATTAGTGGAAGGACTAACTTTTCTTTTGTAAACATTAGAAACATAAACATCTAAGCCACCATATCCTTTATGACCTTCTGATGCATAAAATAAGGACGTTCCATTTATAATTTTTGGATATAAATCGTTCTTTTTTGTGTTTACTTTTTGTCCAAGGTTTTTAGCTACTCCAAGTGAACCATCTGTATTAATTTCGGATACATAAATGTCATATTTCCCAAAAGTTCCTGGCATATTCGATGCAAAGAATAGTCTTTTGCCATCGTCAGATACTGTTGGGTGTATGCTAGAATAGTGTTTAGGACAAAGTGCAATTTCTTTTATATTTGTCCACTTTCCATTTACTTTTTTTGCAGAATAGGTTTTGTAAACCATTTGTTTTTTTGATAGTACGCCTACCTTAGGTTTAATATAAAAAGGTTTACTAAAATAAGCAGTTTTACCATCTTTAGTCACAGAAATAGGGGACTTGTAGGCATTTTTATAGAGTAAAGCTTTATCTGTAGTATATTCTTTTGGAGTGGTTTCCTGTTCTATTAAGGTTTCTAAACTTGCTGTAGTATTAGTGTTTAAGAAATCTAATTTTCTAAAATTAGTATGTTTACTAGTTTTATTTACTTCATAATCTTTTTCTATTTCTGCAACCCAGTCTTTATTACTGGTTATTCCGCTTGGTGTTTTAATTTTTTCAAGGGCATAACTATAACGTTCTGTGTAGTTTCCTTCTAAATCTCCCATTTCTTTTAATTTAGAATACCAAAAAACAGCAGTATCATAATTTTCCATTAAAAAATGTGCATTTCCTAAATCCTGAAAAATTGCATTATCAGAATAGCCAAGCTTTTGGAGTTCTAAGTATTCTTTTACTCTATTGTTAATTTTTTTAGAAGAAGTAGGGGTTTGGGCGGAAAGGGTAAGGAAGCTTATGCTAAATACACAGCAAAGCAACATGTTGTAGGTTAAATTGTGTTTCATAACGTAAGATTTAAATGTTTGTTTGTCAAAGTTGCAGAAACATTCTAAATCTATCATTAGCAAAAATTCATAGTTTTTTGTTAGTAAGTATTACAAGAAGGTTTTTTTAAAATTGTCTTTTAAATTCTTTGGGAGTACTTTTTGTTTTTAATTTAAATATTCTAGAAAAGTAAGCGTAATCTTCATAACCTAATGTTTCTGATACCAGAGATAGTGTGTTTTTGGAATGTATTAATAGTCTCTTAGCTTCTAGTATAATTCGTTCAGAGATTAATTCGCTAGTAGTTTTATTTATAGATGATTTTGTTATTCTATTAAGATGCTTTGTGGTTATATTAAGTTTGTTAGCATAAAATAGAGCAGATTTTTCTTTTTTATAAAATTCTTCAATAAGAATTTCTAATCCTTCTAAAGTTTCTAGATAAGTTGATGAAATTACTTTTCTGGGCTTTATTTCTGTAGAATAAATTCTGCTTAAATCTATATAAGTTACATTAAGAAGACTAGCTATTTTTTGTTTTTTGTAGATATGATTACTATTACTCTCATTATTTATTTCTTTAAACCTACTTTCTAGAATTGCTAATTCTGTAGTTTTTAAATGTAAGTTTGGAGGGTTTTTATAAGAATAATAAAAGGGAAATTGTGATAGGCTTTTTGAAGAAAAATAAAAATCATAAAATTCCTGTGTATGAAAAAAGATAAATCCCTCTGGAGGACTTTTAAATAACCAACTATGTACTTGTCCAGGCTTTAAGAAAAAAACACTTCCAGGATTTACGGTATAGGAGTTAAAATCAATTTCATGAATACCAGTTCCTTTTGTAAAAAGTACACATAAGTAAAAGTCGTGCTTATGGGCCTTATGTATAATTTTTTCATTTTTCTTTAAATGTGTAGAAAGTACATTGCTATAAAAATTTAGTTGTGTTTCTTCTTGGTTAAACTGCTTAATGTTTAGTATTGGTACCGTATTCATATACTTATATATGTCTTAAAAGTACAAAAAATGGAGAAAATTACCCTAGAATTTATAAGTTATAGTGTTATAATTTTGTAATTATCTAATAATTATGTATTTAGTTATTTTTAATTCGTGTTTTAATAGGAAGTGATGAAGGTGTTAAAAGGAACAAAAGTATATAGTATTTTAACAGGAAATTGTCCTGTTTGTCAAAAAGAAAGTATGTATGTAGAACCTAACCCATACAAGTTAGGGAGTACTTTAAAAATGGAAGAACGTTGTTCTCATTGTCGTACAAAATATAAAATAGAGCCTTCTTTTTTTTATGGAGCAATGTATGTTAGCTACCCTGTAGGTATTGCTTTTGCAACTGCCGCTTTAGTAATAGCGTATTACTTTTTTAATTTAACTATAGTAAATTCTTACCTTGTTATAGTTGGTGTTATGATAGTTTCTTTACCAATTATTTTAAGGATTTCAAGAAATATTTGGATTAACTTTTTTATGAATTACAAAAAGATATAATCTATTCTAGAATAACCCCTTTTACATCAACATTATAGTTTATATAGGAGTTCCAAACACCATTAAGCCATAATAATACTTTTTTACCTTCATTGGCTACTACAATAGGTCTAATGTTTCTGTATTCAGAATTTTGTGTTATTGGTTTCCATGCAATTGTTTCTATAGAGTCGTTAGAGTTAATTTTAGCACTATAAATTTCATGAGTACCTCCTGTGGCTTCTCCAGTATTAGGGTTTACATCTGTAGATATGTATACAATAGATGGGTCTTCAGGATCAAAATCCATTAAACCTGTATAACTACTTTCTATACCGTATAAACAAGTTCCTGCGTACGCAATTTCTTTATCTATCCATTTGTTTCCGTTCCAATGTGCAACTCTATATCTATGGTCGTTATTATTTATGTATAGTGTATAGCCAATATATGGATTGTTTTTTTTGTCCTTAGCGCTAGTGCACGTCCAAGCAGAATTAGGAACGCTCTCACAATATTCAGGTTTTTCTTTGGTTTCGCTTCCTATAAATATTTTTTCGGCTTCTGATGTAAATAGTGGTTTGCCCGTGTACTTTTTTATTAAAGTTCCATCGGCCTTATAAAATGCATTGTTTTTAAATTCAACATAGTAAAGACTATTTCCGTAATTCCTTGGGTGCCCATCTGTAAACGAAACGCCTATGGTATTAGCATCTTTCTGAAAGTATTTAGCATAGGGTCTTTGTCTTCCTTCTACATCGTCGGCTATAAAATGACTGCGGTTACCCCATGTTTCTCCATGGTCTTTAGAGGTAATAAAACTTGGGTTGTATGTAGGGCCATCTCTAAAAAAATTATAGAGTAGGTTCTCCTTTTGCATATAATGCAAATTCATATAGGTTACCCCAAATTTTTCTTCATACTCATGATTAAATTCTTTAGTAGTATTCCAGTCTAAATAATTACTGGAAGATGTAGAACTGTAATAATGTTTTTTCTCCGTACCGTGTTTTGCCCAAAATGCAAGAATGCTTCCATCTTTTTTTGCAAATAGTGCAGGAACATTATGATCGTCTTTTTGAAAATTTTTGTGTAGAATATATTCTCCTTCATTTTCTTTATTTTTTAAATCGAATACAGAAATTTTTACGTCTCCAGATTGACCACTAAGACCACCTAATATTACTTTGTTGTTTTTAATTATTGCTCTAGGATCTTGGTACCAGCACCAACCACCATCTTTCATAAATGTAAATACATTTGTATGTGTTGCGGTATTTTTGCTTAAGTTTAATTCATTCTTTTTTGCATATTTATACATTTCTGATCCTGCAGCTAAAAAAGCTCCTATACCATATACTTCACTGTAATTTTTGTAACTAACCCCAGGTTCTGCTCCTATGCCTTGTACATAGGTAAGCATCCCTTCTTGGTTTATAGCATTAACCAATGCATCCCAACCTTTTAATAATACTGGTTCGTAAGTAGTTTTGTCTAGTATATTTTGATTTATACCCCAAGCCAACCCAAATACGAAAAAAGAAGTTCCGCTTGTCTCTATGTTTTTGTATGTGTTTATGTCCCCAAGAATACCAGAAGACCATGTGCCGTCTTTACGCTGGGTTCTTTTTAAAGTGTTGGCCATTTGTTTATAGGTCTCTAAATAAAAATTGGTATGCTCCCAATTTTCAGGAAAATCAGGTATCATAAGAGCTAAACCACCAAATACCCAGCCATTTCCTCTAGACCAAAATATTTTTTTGCCATTTTTTTCTCTTTTGTCAAAATAATTTGCATCTCTATAAAATAAAGCCTCTTCTTTATCCCATAATAAATCGTAGGTTTTTTTATATTGACTATGCATGTAATCTAAATATTTGGCATCATTTTTTTGCTTCGCCATTTTAGTCCAAACAGGAGGAGCCATAAATAAGGCATCACACCAATTCCAATGTAATTTGTCTTTATTAGTATCTACTAAAATAGAATCAAAACGTTGTTCTAAATGTGTTTTACGTTTGCCATGACTGTTACCATAAACTGTTTTTAGTTTTAAATATAATTGCCCAACGGCATGGTCATCTGCATGGTATTTTCTTTTAAGAAGTTGCCAGTTATTCTTTTCTGCTATAGAATACAGCCATTCTAAATATTTATTGTCTCCAGAAATTTCTGCCCATTGGAACATGCCAGAATATAATGCAGCGTTAGTCCAATCTAATTCATTATGTTTGTCTCTAGTATGCCAATTTTTTCTTTTTTCTATAGGAGGTAGCGCCCTATACTTTCCCATTTCTTCAAAAGTATTTATTTGCCAATTTGCTACTTTATTATTCATAGCTTTTATGCTGGTTGAAGAAGGAATTTTAGAGAAGGTTTTACAACTACTAAAATTTAGTAGAATAAGGATAATTAATACGTATTTTAATAAAGAGGTGGTCATAAAATAAATTATTTAAGAGTTGCTTAGTAAGTATATTTTAAAGGCATTTCTAGTCTGGAATATAGCGGAAGTTATTTGGGTATTTAGATTTAACCTATATTTAACGGTACTTATAACGGTTAAAAATTAACTGTAAGTTGCTGTTTTAATGGTTCTATGGATAAAAGAGAGATAAGTTCTAAAATATTACAAAGTAAAATTTTCTTAAAAGCACCTAAGAGTTCCGCTTTATTAAGATATTTAGTAAAAGCAGATTTAGAAGGGAACTACTTAAAGGAAAATATAATAGATATAGAATTTTTTGGAGGAGATTTAGAGGGAGATAAAACAAATGCTAGAGTACGAGTTAATGTCTATAATTTAAGAAAAAAACTAAATATTTATTATGCTTCTGAAGGAAAAGAGGATGCTTGGCGATTAATTATAGATAAGGGGCAGTATGGAATACGGTACGCAAAAGTTTCTAGCATAAAAAAGAAGACAAAAAACATTAATTTATGGCAACTATTACCATACTTAGGTTTACTATTAGTTTTATTATATTTTTTTGTAAGTAATAGTAACCTTAATGCTCCTAAAATTTGGAAAGATTATTTTAAAAACGATTTTAAAACTACCATGTTTATTGGAGATGCTTATAGCCTTTATGGTAAAACTATTACTGGTGGGCAAGGAGTAACTAGAGATTTTAAAATTAATAATGCAACAGAATATTATAATTTTATAGAGAAAAATACAGAGTATAAAGATCTATTAAAGCCTGCTCCTTATTCCTATATTACAGGAATGGGAGCCTATGCGGCAAATAATATATCTAGAGTGTTTTCTAAGTATACTAAATCTTTTTCTATACGTTTTGCATCTAAAACTACTTATAACGATTTAAAAGAAGGGAATATAATTTATGTTGGTCCTTTTCATAAAAGATCCAAATTTGCCACTTTATTTAATAACGAAAACAGTCATTTTAAAATTTCTGATACTACTTTAGAGATGGTAAACATTCCTAATAAAAAGGATAGTGTTCTAAATTTAATTAATACCGCTCCTGATATGGAATATGCTATAGTTTCTAGATCAAAGAGTCTTAATGCTAAAGAACAATTTTTGTTTTTCTCTAATCATGATATAGGAGTGTTATCTACTGTAGAGTATTTTTCTAATAAAGACTCTTTGGCTGTATTCACTAAAAAATATTTGAAAGGGAAAGATAATTTTACCGCTGTTTATAAAGTATTTGGAAAGGATAGAACAAATATGAAAATGCAAACTATATGTGTTGTGCCTTTTTAATTAACACCTTTCATAGTAAGTATGGTTGTAACCCATACAATTACAGAGGAAATAAATATGCCTATAGTATTTGCAACAAAAGCTCTTTTCTTTTCCATCTTAAATAAATAACTAGCTATGCTACCTGCATAAACTCCTGTGCCAGGTATAGGTAACATTACAAAGAATATTAATCCCCAGAATCCATATTTTTTTATTTTATCTCCAGAACCTGTTTTTGCTTTACGTGCAACATATAATGCAGATTTTTTATAAAAATGCATACGTAGTAAATACTTATTTATTTTTTCTAAAAAGAAAAACATAAGCGGAAATACCAATACGTTAGCAGCAAAACAAATAGTAAATACTAAATATTTATCAGCTCCTTTTAATAAACCATAGGGAATACCAACTTTGGCCTCTCCAAAAGGGGAGATGCTCCATAAGAATGCTATGATATAATCTTGTATCAAAGAAAATGTAGTTTTAAAAATAACATGCAAAGCTATGATTACGAATTTAATTTTTAAGCTTTTTATTCATAAAAATTATATAAAATAGAGTAATAGCCTATTAAATAGATTACATGTATAGAAGGCGAAAATTATTTTGTTTAATTTTTTCAATTAAAAATTAAACAAAAGTTGTATTTTTATAGAAAATAGCAAGATATGTTTGGGGTATTCAAAAAGAAATCAGAAAAAGAAAAATTAGAAGCTACATATAAAAAGCTTTTAAGTGAGGCACATAATTTTTCTACAACAAATAGAAAAATGAGTGATCAAAAAATCTTCGAGGCAGAAGAAATTCTAAAAAAAATTGAGAAATTGTAATTACATGAAAACGGATAAGAAGCCAGATAATGTAGTTTTTAATAGTAAAACTAAAAAGTACGATGCCGCTTTAAAACCTTATGCAACATCTGTTGGTGCTCCTGTAATTACTATTGAGGATACCACTCCATGGAAAAAAAGAAGTATTAATAAGCTAAATCATCAAACTAAAACAAAATATCTAGAATTAAAGGCTTCTTATGATAAAATGATGGAGCAATTTGAATATAATAAAATCATTTTTAGTGCAAATTTTAGCTTTGAGCCTATTATTGGAGAAGTGTACCATTTATACAAAAGAGAAAGCAATGATTTTTTCCTTTCCATAATAGCGCCAAATCAATGCAGATTTAATTTAGTTGGAAGTTTTTATTTAAATGTAGACCAGATTTGGGAAAAAATTACGTGATAAATGAGAAGTATTAAAACAGAATTTACAGAAAGAGAATTAGACCGTATCATAGAAATGGCTTGGGAAGACCGTACGCCTTTTGAAGCTATATTGTTTCAGTTTGGTTTGCCTGAAAAAGAGGTTGTAAAGACAATGCGCCTAAATCTTAAAACTTCAAGCTTTAAACGTTGGCGAAAAAGAGTAAATAGTGGCGTTAGTCAAAAACATTTAAAAAAACGTAATCCAGATATTTCTCGTTTTAAGTGTTCCCGACAAAGAGCAATATCTGGAAATAAAATAAGTAAGCGGTAATAAAGCTACTACGGGAGAACTTAACTATTGAAAAAACAACCTATAAATATTGTTTGGTTAAAACGAGATATTCGTTCGCAAGACCATGAACCTTTATTTAAAGCAGAGCAATCTGGTATTCCTTATAAAATTCTGTATATATACGAGCCTTCAATTATAGAATATCCAGATACAAGTCCAAGACATTTAAAATTTATATATAATTCAATACAGGATTTAAATACGGTTTTAAAACCTTTTCATAGGTGTGTAGAGGAACTTTATGGAGAGGCTATAACTATATTTAAATACTTAGATAAAGAGTTTTTAATAAAGAACGTTTTTAGTTATCAAGAAAGCGGTACGCAAATAACCTGGGACAGAGACAAAGAAGTAGGTTTGTTTTTTAAACAAAAGAATATAGTTTGGGAAGAGTTACAACGCGATGGCATTATACGTGGAATAAAAAATAGAAAGGATTGGAATACGCTTTGGTATCTAAAAATGCATTCGCCCGTTATACAAAACAAGTATTCAATATCTAAAATAGCACCATTAAAACATCCTTTTTTAATTCCTAAAGTAATTGAAGCAGGGTGGAGGCAATACCCAAAAAAATATCAACCAGCAGGGGAAAAAAAGGCTTGGCAATATTTAAAATCTTTTGTAGATAAACGAGGTGTTAATTACCAACGACATATATCAAAACCTGCAGAAAGCAGACTATCTTGTAGTAGATTATCTCCTTATTTAGCTTGGGGAAATATAAGTGTAAAACAAGCGTATCAATTTGTAGCTACACATCCTAAAAAGAAGAACAGTGCTAGGGCATTTTCGGCAATGCTAACTCGTTTACACTGGCATTGTCATTTTATACAAAAGTTTGAAGTAGAGTGTAGATACGAAACTGTTTGTATTAATCAGGGGTATGAATTATTACCACATAAAGAAAACGAAGCTTTTATTAGAGCATGGAAAACAGGAAATACGGGTTATCCTTTGGTAGATTCCTGTATGCGTGCTGTAGAAAAAACGGGTTGGATTAATTTTAGAATGCGTGCCATGGTAGTTTCTTTCTTAACTATGAACTTAGACCAAGATTGGAGACATGGCGTTTACCATTTAGCAAGGCAATTTTTAGATTACGAGCCAGGAATACATTATACGCAGTTTCAAATGCAAGCAGGAACAACAGGAGTTAATACCATACGTTTATACAATCCAGTGAAAAATTCTCAGGAACACGACCCAGAAGGTGTTTTTATAAAAAAATGGATTCCAGAATTAGAAAAAGTTCCTCTAGCTCATATTCATGAGCCTTGGAAAATGACACTAATAGAGCAAACTTTTTGTGAAACAATTATTGGGGAAGATTACCCACTGCCAATTGTTAATTTACAAGAAAGTGCAAGGCTTGCAAGAGAAAAAAATTGGGAACATAAAAAACATCCGGCAGTGCAAAAAGAAAAGCATCGTATTTTAAAAATGCACGTAAATAAAAAATAATGAAGTATACTAAAAAAGAAATAGAGGAGCTGGACCGTGTTACAAAATTAAAAATAATAAATTCAGTAACAGGAATAAAACCAGCGAACCTAATAGGTACCATAAACAATAATGCGCAAACTAATGTAGCAATTTTTAGTTCCGTAGTTCACCTAGGGAGTGCTCCGCCATTATTAGGGTTTATTACAAGACCACAAACAGAAGAAGTGGGGCATACTTATTTTAATATTATAGAAAATAAGGTTTATACTATAAATCATATTCACAAAGATTTTATAAAAAATGCACATTACACTTCAGCAAAATTTAATAAAAATATATCAGAGTTTAAGCGCTGTAACCTAACCGAAGAATATTTAGAAGATTTTAAAGCTCCTTTTGTAAAAGAAAGTAATTTTAAAATAGGTATGCGTTTTGTAGAAGCAATAGATATTAAGCAAAATGGAACTAAGTTAATTATAGGAGAAATAGAACATCTAATTTTTCCGGATAATGCTTTTGTAGATGGGGATATAGATTTAGAGGCTACTAGTGGTATAGGTATTTCTGGATTAAATAGTTACTACTCTTTAAAAAAGATTGCTAAACACCCTTATGTAAGAATAGAAGATGTACCCGAGTTTTAAAAATGAAAAGCAAGATCTTCCTCAAAAAATATGTGTTGTTTGTGAGCGACCTTTTACTTGGCGAAAAAAATGGGAAAAGAATTGGGGTGCTGTAAAATATTGTAGTGAACGTTGTAGAAGAAATAAATGAAAAAATGTAATGTAGTATTTCCGCATCAATTATTTGAAGAATCTCCAATTTTTCAAGGAAAAGACCCCGTATATCTAGTAGAAGAATATCTTTTTTTTAATCAATACTCCTTTCATAAACAAAAAATTGCTTTCCATAGAGCAAGCATGAAACATTATGCAGATTTTCTTGAGGAAGAAAAAAAAATGGAAGTTCATTATATTGAAGCAATAAAAGACATATCGGATATAAGAATATTAATTCCAGCTTTAAAGAAAAAAGGAATTACACATATTAACTACATAGATCCAACAGATAATTGGTTACAAAAAAGGATGCAGAATGCTTGTAAGGATCATAAAATAGAAACTGTAATTTATGATTCTCCTTTGTTTTTAAATACTAAAGAAGAGTTAGAAGTTTTCTTTAAAAAAGATAAAAAAACATTCCATCAAACTACATTTTACAAAGAACAGCGTAAAAAAAGAAATATACTTATAGAGCATGATGGAAAGCCTAGTGGAGGAAAATGGACTTTTGATACTGAAAACAGAAAAAAATACCCTGCAAAAAAAATACCGCCATCTATTCAATTTCCAGATGTGGATAGTTATTTTAAAGAAGCAACATCTTATGTAGAAACTAATTTCTCTAAAAATATAGGTTTACTTACTACGTATTCCTTGTATCCTACTAGTTTTAAAAGTGCCAAAGATTGGTTACAGCAATTTTTTGAACAGCGCTTTTTAGAATTTGGGACTTATGAAGATGCTATAGTTGCAGAAAATTCTATATTAAATCATAGCGTTTTAACACCAATGCTTAATGTGGGTTTAATAACTCCAAAAAATGTTATAGAAGCATGTTTAAAATACGCAAAGGCTAATGCTATTCCTATAAATTCTACCGAAGGTTTTGTGCGTCAAATTATGGGTTGGCGAGAGTTTATGAGAGGTATTTATGAAGTTCATGGTAGTAAAGAGCGGATTACTAACTTCTGGAAATTTAAAAGAAAAATTCCTACTTCTTTTTATAATGGAACCACTGGTATAGCGCCAATAGACCAAACTATAAAGAAGGTGTTAAAAACAGGATATTGCCATCATATTGAACGTTTAATGGTTTTAGGTAACTTTATGTTGTTGTGTGAATTTGACCCAGATGAGGTATATACATGGTTTATGGAGCTTTTTATAGACGCTTACGATTGGGTTATGGTAGCTAATGTTTATGGCATGAGCCAATTTGCAGATGGTGGCTTAATGGCCACGAAACCTTATATAAGTGGCAGTAATTATATAATGAAAATGAGTAATTATAAAAAGGGAGATTGGCAAGCTACTTGGGATGGTCTTTTTTGGAGATTTATGCATACTCAAAGAGATTTCTTTTTATCTAACCCTAGGCTAGGAATGCTAGTTCGTATGTTTGATAAAATGCCTATGGAAAAACGAAAACAACATATAGAAAAAGGAAATTTATATCTAGAAAATCTATAAATACATACAATGATGTCTAAAAAGAAAATATTGCTTACTGGAGCAACAGGATATATTGGTAAGCGTTTTTTACCTATTCTAATTCAAAAAGGATTTCATGTAATTTGTGGAGTAAGAGATTTAGATAGGTTTGTAGTTCCGGAAGAATTAGAACAAGACGTAACTGTAATAAAGTTAGATTTATTAGATGCTACCACTCTTAATTCTATACCAGAAGATATAGATGGTGCGTATTATTTAATACACTCTATGTCCACCTCCAGTAACTATAAAGAATTAGAATTAAAATGCGCTATTAATTTTAGAACTGCATTAGATAAAATTAAGGTTAAACATGTTATTTATTTAAGCGGTATTGTAAATGATAAAAATTTATCTAAACATTTATCATCTAGAAAAGATGTAGAGAATGAACTTGCAAAAGGAACGTATAATTTTACCACTTTAAGAGCAGGTATTATTATTGGGTCTGGCAGCGCATCTTTTGAAATTATAAGGGATATTGTAGAGAAATTGCCATTAATGATTACACCAAAATGGCTAAATACAAAGTGTCAACCCATAGGAATAACCGATGTTTTGTCCTTTTTAGAAAAAGCCTTATTTAGAGAAGAGGTCTTTAATAAGAGTTTTGATATTGGAGGTGCAGATATACTTACATATAAAGAAATGTTGCTTCAGTTTGGAAAAGCTAGAAACTTAAAAAGAACAATAATTACGATACCTGTAATGACGCCTAAGCTATCTTCTTACTGGTTATATTTTGTTACTTCCACCTCTTATAAATTAGCAACAGCACTAGTAAGTAGTATGAAAGTTGAGGTTATTTGTAAAAATAATGATCTATCAGAAATTTTAGGCATAACACCTCTTTCTTATAGGGAAAGTTTAGATAAAGCTTTTGTGAAAATCAAAAGTAACCAAATAGCTTCTAGCTGGAAAGATGCTTTTAGTAGTGGAGGCATGGATATGAAAATAGCACAATACATTAAAGTGCCAAAATTTGGTTGTTTTACAGATGCCCGAACAAGAAAATATAATAACAAACAAGATTGTATAGAAAAAATATGGAGTATAGGAGGTACAACAGGTTGGTATTATGCAAATTGGTTATGGAGGATACGGGGCTACATAGACAAGCTATTTGGAGGTGTTGGCTTACGTAGAGGAAGAACAAATGAAAATGCCGTAATAGCTGGCGATTCTATAGATTTTTGGCGCGTACTTTACGCAAATAAAAAAGAAGGTAGGTTATTGTTATTTGCAGAAATGAAATTACCAGGAGAGGCTTGGTTAGAGTTTAAGATTAAAGACGAAGTTTTAATCCAAACTGCAACATTTAGGCCTTTAGGGTTATCTGGAAGGTTATATTGGTATTCTGTGTTACCATTTCACGGTTTTATTTTTAAAGGTATGTTAAAACAGCTCACGAAGTAATTAAGATTAAAAAATTATTAAAATAATTAGTAATGGAGGTCTTGTTTGTATAATCATATTCAAATAAAAAATATAGTAAGTAAAGGCAAAAATAACTAGAACCTAGTTGTTTTTGCCTTTATAATCTCTATTCTAACTCTATGCCTGCCCACAAATTACTTACTGATATTTGTATGGCTTTCTTTAAATCCTCTTTTGCTTGTTTTTTCTTATTTAGACCTTTGTACCCAAGACCTCTCATTGTATATGCTAAAGATTTCTTTGTGTTTTCGCTATCTTTTTCTCCAAAGATTTGAAAGTAACTATTCTCATCAGAATTAAAATTAAGTTGTTTTTCTCCATTAGCAACAAGAGAGTTAAAAATTTCATTTGCCTTAGTTTTGTTTCCTAGTTTTAAAAAACTTAACCCTTCATAATAACTCATAAAACCGCTTCTTTGCGTTATGTTTTTTACACTTTCTACGTTAGTTGATAAAGTGTAAAAACGCTTGGCATCGGAAGTTTTATTTAAGGCTTCATAAGCTAAACCTATAAAGTAATTAACCTGTATTTCTCTATTTCCAAATTTTGCTCTACCAGCTGCCTCATCTGGTACTTGTGCTAATAAAAAGTGTTCTAATGCTTTTTCGTAGTTTTTGGCTTTGTAAAATTTAATTCCCAAAGATAATTGTGCGTCTATAATATTTTCTCTAACTCTAGAAGTACCTTCTCTATAGCTAAATGTTTTATCTTTTAAATAAGCTACCACTTTGTCTGCTTGCCCTGCTAGTGTAAGCACTTGCATTTGTCTAACAAAAGCATCATCTCTATTTTTTACATACTTGTTATTACCTTCAAATATAGCAAGCCTCTTTTTTACAGGACTATTATTTAATTCATAAAGAACATCTAACTCATTGTAAAAAACAGCATCAGTTTTATCTAAAGCAATTGCTTTTTCGTAAGAAAGTATGGCTTTAGGATAATCTTTGTAGTGGCGGTAATAACCAAAACCTATATTTCTATGTGCCATTGCTAATTTAGGAGCTTTTTTTACTGCATTTTCCCAATGTAGTATTGCTTTTTCTGGTTGTTTGTCATACAAAATGTTACCTAAATAGTAATACGCTTTACCGTCCTTGGGGTTATATTCTATTGCTTTTTTTAAAACTTCAATAGTTTCTAATCTATAAGGGAAAATACCCTCTTCCGATAAAGATTGTGCTTCACTAAATAGTTTTTTAGCGGCATCTTTATTTTTAAATTTATCTTGTATATACCCTAGGTAATATATAGAAATAGGATTTTTTCCTTTATACCGTTTTAAAACCTCTTCAGATTCTTTTAGCATTCCGTCATTAAGATATTCTACAGCTAACTCTATATAGTTTTGTTCAAAATCTCGCATTTTTTTGTTTAACGATGCAAGTAAATTGGAAGCTTCTTGTTCTTTGTTTGTTTCTTTAGCTGTTAAATAAAGTTCATTTTGTATTCTAAAATTAAGTGGATCTATAGTAGAAACCTGTTGTAGTGTTTCTAAGGCATTATTGTAATTCCCTAATTTTCTTTGAATAGCAGATTTTAAGCCATATAATCTAGTATTTTTAGTATTACTAGAAATAGCTTCATTAATTTCTTTAAGAGCCTTTTTGTAGTCTTTATTTATAGAAGATATTTGTGCTAATTCAAAAAAAGCAGCAGAAAAATAAGCATTATCCCAAGTTGCTCTATAGAGCGTATCAATAGCTTCTTCATATAATTCTAGTTTTTTTAATGTTATGCCTTGTAGATACAGTCCTTCTCCGTTAGACGGTCTTGTATAGTTGTTTGTTTGCCTTTTTATAGCTCTAGAAAAATAAGTTCTAGCAGTAGTATAGTCCCCATTTTTAAGTAATTTATTACCAATTGCAATATTTGTTTTAGTGTGATTAGGGTCTCTTTTAAGAGCTTCTTTATAATAAGGCGTTTCTCCTCCGTTTGCAGTTTTGTAAAATTGTTCCATTCTATTGCCAACAATGAACAACTCTTCTACACTAGTAATATCTTCTGGGGCAGCAGGGGGTGTAACCACAGGAGGTAGGTTTTTAGTATTTTTAGGTTTTTTTGGCTGATAGGATATGATTATAGCATTAGTATCCAAATCTCTTAGTTCTGTATATAGTTCTGTAAATTTATAGTCAGAATTTATTTTAACCTTTTCTGTAAATGCTTTTTCAGGAGAAATTAGGAGGTTCTTTTCTAATATAACTTGGTTTCCATTTTTTAAGATAATTCTAGCATTTTTTACTTTTTGGGTAGAATGGTACCCCAAAAAAATGGTGTTATTTTGTCTTTGCTCTAAATTAACTGCAGCATTTAGATTTGCGTTTTTAAAACCTTCAATGTCTTTAACAGGATACCAGTATTGTTTCCATTTTTTTACTTCATATGGTCTTATCCAAGTATAGTCTGGTTGGTTGTCAGAGAATGCACCAACCATAATTTCTACATATGGGCCACTAGTTTCTGTTAATCTTCCCTCTGTAGCTTGTCCTACCTTTCCAGAGCCCCATTCCCAAAGTTTAGCACCTTTTACAATATTATGATCGCCAATATGTACTGTTCCACTATTTTTTCCATGGTCGTAGCCTCCCATAAAATCCTCTTTTAAATCATGAGCAAAAAAGGAAGCGTGTTCTTTAACATTTTTCCACCTGCTTATATCTACCCCTTTTGTAAAGTCTTGCCCTCTATAAATATCATTAGATATAGGCCATCTAGTAAACTGGTTTTTTTGGTGAAAAGTTACAAACTCAACACTTGGCGGAAATATAGTTTGGTATGTATTGTTAGTATGTGCGGCAACATTTGCCCAATACAAAAAATTATGAGTGTAAGGTGTAGGGTTGTAAATAGACACTTCTGCTTCAAAATAAGATTTACCAGGAGATACGGTTACACCTACATTCCACCGCATTCTATGTCTTGGTTCTGTTTCGCCTATAAAAATTGTTTTACTACCATCTTTATTTTCAACCAAATCATAATCCATAGGTAAAAAAGTAGAAGCTCTATGGTGGTGTAAAACACACCATTCTATTCCTCCAGAAACCCATGCACCTGTCATTCCTATATTACCAGGCTTTACCTCATTATTTTTATAAATAAAATTATAGTCATTAGTTTTATCTGTAGCGTAATATAATTTACCACCAATTTCAGGAGTAACACATAATTTTATATACTCATTTTCTAATATAAGAGCTTTCCAATCTTGTGTGGTTCTCTCCCCAGAAATTTCATCATTAGCGGCATACGGATATATAACCCTTTGCGCCCCTTGGAAATTACCATTTGTAAAAAACATAGGAGCTTTTTCAGAAGGCATAACTTTATATGTTGGTAAAGTCCAAGATTCTTCGGTCATTCTTACTTGTGCAAAAAGACTATTGGTACTTATTAAAATAAAGAGAGCAAAAAATGTAAAATAATTACGTTCTGTTTTTTTCATTATATATAGTCTTTTTTAAAGGTTATTATGTTAAATTCAATTTTTGGAGGTAAAAATTATTAATACTTCTTTAAATTTAAGAGAATATTGAATAAATAAAGAAAAATTAGGTATGCAAAACCTATTCAAAGTTTTGCATATAGTACAAAAAGGGATGATAGAACAAGATTACTTAAACTATTGTTTATCGCAAGTAGAGAAGAAATTAAATTGGAGAAAATCTTCTTTATGGAAAGAGTCAGACTTTATAAAACTTGCAGATACTATTTCTAATACATCAGAAATATCTATTAGCCCGCATACTTTAAAAAGATTATTTGGGAAGATAAAGTATAAAGAGCATTACAATCCGCAGCAGGCTACTAAAAATGCATTGTCTAAATTTTTGGGATACGCCTCATGGGAAGATTTTGTTAAAAACAATAAAGAAAATATTTATAAAAAGGAGGCTGCTGTTACTACCAAAAATAAAAGAAATTTACTTTATGCAATTCCTTTATTAATTGTTGCTATAGTTTTTGTTGTGTATAGTGTTAAAAGCAAAGAACATAAAAAAATTAAAGTAGAAGAGCCCTTTTTATTTGCTTTAAAAGACTCTGTGGGTACGGTGCCTTTTACAGTACAAGCTAATTATGATTTTTCAAAAAATAGTTCAGATAGTATTTATATAGATTATGATTTTAAGCATCCTGTAATGGGAGATCAAATAATAAAACCAGATAAGAACAAGTTTGCATATAACTTTACATACCAAATTCCTGGCTATTATCAAATGATAGTAAAAGACAATCTAGACACTTTAAAAACTAAAAATATATTAGCAATGTCTAAAGGTTGGAATAGTTATTTAACAGATGAAGGTTACATTGGTAGATATTGGATGGACAACAAAATGCCTAAGAATACGACAAAAGGTTTCTTGTATTATTCTCCAGATGAAATGAAGCAAAATGGAATGAAAGTGCCTCCAGTTTATTATTTGGTAAATAGAATTTTTAAGAAATTTAATATAGACGGAGATAATTTTACATTAAAAACAAAATTTAAAAATGCCAAAGCATTTGGAGGCATTACTTGTTACGATTTTATTTTACGATTGTATTGTGAAAATAATAGGAATAGTATAAAATTAATGGAGACAGGTTGCTCCCAATTTTCAGGATTAAAATTTGGAGAAAATACAATTAATGGAAGTCATGAGAACTTATCAGATTTTAAGATAAACCCTGAAGAATGGAATACTTTATATATAAAGGTTCATAAAAAGAATGTAAAAGTTTCTGTAAACAATATTGTAATTTATACTGGCAATTACACCAATCCTAATGGGAATATTGTAGGAGTAGAAAATTCTTTTAAAGGTTCTGGAATGCTAGATTATTTAAAAATTAAAGACTTAACAACAGGAACTACATATTTTAATGATTTTGATTAAAAAATGGATTGTTTTTTTGTCATATATGACTAATAATTAGGTGTTTTTTTCATGAAAAAGAAACTTTTAATTGTTTTTGTTTGTAATGTACTACTGTATATTTACCCTTTAATTACATTAACGGGTTTGTTATCCAGGTAGGCTTCTAAATTATGTATCGCAGTTTGTAATAAACGAGCTCTAGATTCTTTAGGAGCCCATGCTATATGTGGTGTAATTATACAATTTTTAGCCCCTAAAAGAGGGTTTGTATTTTCTATAGGCTCTATAGAGACAACATCTAGAGCAACACCAGAAACTTTACCATTTTCTAAAGCTAATTTTAAATCTTCCTCTATCACTAATTGTCCTCTAGAAGTATTAATAATTTTAACACCATCTTTCATTTTAGAAATGTTTTTGGTATTTATAATGCCTTGGTTTTCTGGGAATAAAGGACAGTGAAGGCTAATAAAGTCAGACTCTTTTAATAGAACATCCAATGAGACAAATTTACATGTACTGGTTTCTAATTCTGGCTTTTTGGTTCTACTATAGGTAATAACTTGCATTCCAAAGGCTTGCGCTAACTTTGCTGTAGCTTGTCCAATAGTACCAAAACCAATAATCCCAAAAGTTTTTCCGGCAAGTTCTATCAAAGGAGTTTTCCAAAAGCTAAAGTTTCCATTTTTAGTCCATTCACCATCATGTACAGCGTTAGAATGTAAACCAGTATTATGGCACATTTCTAATAATAAAGCCATAGTCATTTGCGCTACAGAAGTAGTGCTATATGTAGGTACATTGGTTACTATAACACCTTTGTTTATTGCAGCAGTAATATCTACTACATTATA
This sequence comes from uncultured Maribacter sp., assembly GCF_947495965.1. Taxonomy (GTDB): domain Bacteria; phylum Bacteroidota; class Bacteroidia; order Flavobacteriales; family Flavobacteriaceae; genus Maribacter_B. The sequence continues at coordinate 518,312 of NZ_CANMBB010000002.1, read as the reverse complement.
ACCTGTAGCTAAAACACCAATATATTTTAGACAGGGAGCATTATTAATAACCTCTTTTGGCAAAGGTGTTTTATTAGTGAAAATTATAGAGGCATTACCAATAGTTTTTAAAACACTTTTGGGATCTACAGGAGTGCGCTCATGAACAGTTACATTCCCTAATTTTTTTATACTATCCCAACTTAAATCGCCAGGGTTAAGTGTATAACCATCTAAAACTACAATTTCCATATATTTTATTTGTGTATAAAGATAAAGGATGAGGAGTGTAGAATAAAAACAGATTGGTACTTTCTTTTTTTGGAAATTTTTGTTGTTTATTGTTTATTTAATATTATTTCGATTGAAAATTTATATTTAATTTTATTAATTAACATATTTTTGAATATTTAATAATTTTAGTGTAGTTTTATTCTACCGAAACCAAATACCTGAATGCCAACAAAAACCAACCTATCTAGCAATTTATTAGTACTAGAGTTTACAAAAAGCAATAAAAGAGCTTTTCGTAAGCTTTATGAGCTGTATTGGGAGGTTATGTATATTAAAGCTACATCTATTGTAGAAAATGAAGCTATAGCTAAAGATATTGTCCAAGAAATTTGGATAAAATTATGGCAAAAAAGAGAGGTTATAGAAATACGAAGTTTTGAAGCTTACATACATACAGCAGTAAGAAATAATTGTTATAAATACCTCAGGGACAAGAAGTTTTCTTCTGTACGTTTAGATTTTATAGAAAAGTCATATATACTCTCAGAGTCGGCATCTAAAAAGCAGCATGATTTAGAAGAGACTATAAGTACTATTAAACATGCTATGAATAGTTTGCCAAAACGCTGTAAGCAAATTTTTGAATTAAGTAGATTTAAACACTATTCTAATGAAGAAATAGCTATGGAACTTGGTATCTCTAAAAAATCTGTTGAAAATCAAATTTCGGTTGCAGTAAAATCTATAAGAAGTAATTTAACTGTCCTTCTCATTTTTCTTTTTTCGTAAAATTGCGCTACATTATTTTTCATTTTTATAATTATATGCGTTGTTTTTTTAACATATTAAATTATTCTTCCAACTCGTTAAATGTTAAAAAAATGTTAAATTCAATTTTTTTATGGGAAAAAACATCCCTAAGAGGGTCTTCTTAGTGTACACCTATCACTATGAAAGAAAAAGAATTTAGAAAGCTACTGGAGAAGTCTATAAATGGCTCATTAACAAGGCAAGAGGAGATAGCTTTGGAAAAGTTTGAAGAAGAATATAGGATACACAAAAATGAAAATTATTTTAAAGATGAAGAATCTAAGAATAGTTTAAAAGAAACAATTTGGTCTGATATTAGTAAAAATTTAGAAGAACCACCAAAAGCAACCACAAAAATATGGAAAGTAGCCTCTGTTGCAATGATTGCATTAGGGATACTGTTTTTTGGTAGTAAATATGCTACTCAACAAAGTGATAATTTAGAATTGGCTCCTAAAGATGTTATTACATTAGAATTAGAAGATGGTACTATAAAAGTCTTAGACGAAGAAAATAATACTCCTCTTTTTAATGCTTCAGGAAGTGTAGTTGGTAGGCAAAATAAAAACCAATTAGTATATACTGATGTAGAGACTAAAACTGAGAAATTAATATATAATACTTTGACTATTCCTTATGGCAGAACTTTTGAGTTGTTACTATCAGATGGTACAAAAGTGTATTTAAATGCTGGTTCCTCTTTAAAATATCCAATAAAATTCATAGAAGGCAAAGAACGCTTAGTTTATGTAACAGGTGAGGTGCTTTTAGATGTAGCTAAAGATGAAAAAAATCCTTTTATAGTAAATGCAGATGATCTTAATGTTAAAGTTTTTGGAACGGTATTTAACGTAAATGCGTATCCAGAAGATAATATAACCGAAGTTGTTTTGGTAGAAGGCTCTGTTGGCCTTTATACTAATGAAACTAAAGAGGGGGAAATAGAAAAACGTTTAGCACCTGGTTACAAGGCAAGTTTTAGTAAGCAAAATAAAGATATAAAAACCAATGCAGTTATTACAGATATTTATACTTCTTGGATGAAAGGGGAACTTGTTTTTAGAAACATGATTTTTGATAATATTCTAAAAAAATTAGAAAGGCAATATGATGTTACGATTATAAATAAAAATAAAAGCCTGTCTAATGAAAGGTTTAATGCAAGCTTTGGAAGTAAGCCACCTATTAAAGAAGTTTTAGAAGAATTAAAAATAACCTATCATCTAGATTATGTAATAGATGGGAATACTATAATACTCAATTAAAAAATTAACTTAAAATAAACTGCCTATGTAAAGTAACGTAACTAACACAAAAACATGTCATAATAAAAAATCGGAAAATGGTGCAACATTTCCCGATCGGTTATGATGTGATTAAACTCAAAAAGAATAACCACAATTTTTAACACTACAAAAGTATGAAAAAACAACCTTCTAAACCAAAAGGGCGGTTTTATCCGTTATTAAAATTTGATCTTAAAATGAAACTTAGTCTCCTATTATTTTTTGTGTCATTCATCGCACTGCAAGCAAATGACACCTATTCACAAGAGACAAAAGTTACACTTAATTTAAATGAAGTGTCTGTAAGTCAATTTTTAGATGAAGTAGAAAGCAGCACTAAATTTCGTTTCGTATATAAATTATCAGATATAGATTTAAATAGAACCATATCTATAGCAGCTAATAAAGAGCCTATAAATACTATTTTAAATCAAGTATTTAGTACAACAAAAACAAAGTATAATATTATAAGGAAGCGTATTTATTTGACAGAAAAAAATACCTTACCTATTACTACTAAAAATGCTGTAGAAAATGTTGTATCTAATATTCAGAGCAGTATTTCGGGAGTAATTGTAGATACAGATGGTATTCCATTACCGGGTGCAAATATTCTTGAAAAAGGAACAAGTAATGGTACACAGGCCGATTTTGATGGAAATTTCTCAATAACGCCTTCTACCGAAAAACCAATCCTTGTAATTTCTTACATTGGGTATGTAACCCAAGAAGTTGTAATTGCAAACCAAACTACAGTTAAGGTTACAATGGCAGAAGATTCAGAGTCATTAGATGAAGTTGTAGTAGTAGGGTATGGTTCTCAAAGAGTAAAAGATGTTACGGGTTCTGTTGTACAGGTTACCGCTAAAGACTTTGCAAAAGGAGCTAATACGAATGCTTTTCAATTATTACAAGGTAAAGCCTCAGGTGTACAAATTAGTCAATCTAGTAGTGCGCCAGGCGGTGCGGTAGAAATTAAAGTTCGTGGACTAAACTCAGTTAATGGCGGAAACGGTGTTTTAGTCGTTGTAGATGGGTTACCAAATGGTAATGTAGATGCTTTAAGCCCAGATGATATAGAATCTATTCAAATACTAAAAGATGCATCTGCATCAGCAATTTATGGTTCTAGAGCAGCTAACGGGGTAGTTTTAATTACAACAAAACAGGGTAGCAGAAGCGGCCTTAAAGTTTCTTATAACACGTATGTTGGTATACAAAATGCTGCAAAACGTATAGATATGCTTAATGGAGAACAGTATATGGAAACTCTAAACGCATTAGACTTTGAATCAGACCCTGCAAATGCTACAGACCCAGCTTACACTCCAATATATACCGATGAGCAAATAGCTTCCATTGGGAATGGTTTTAATTGGCAAGACCAAATTTTAAGAGGAGGTGTAATGCAAAATCACCAGCTTTCTCTTTCTGGAGGTAATGAAAAAGCAACCTATTATGCGTCTTTAAATTATTATGATGCAAAAGGGGTACTTAGAAACACGGGAGAAAATAGATACAACGCTCGTATAAATGTAAATGTAACGCCTACAGATAGATTAAAAATAAACTTTAATTTAAATGCCAATAGAACACTTACAGATTTAATGCCTTTAGGAACCAATAGTATATCTGGTTCTGTAGCAGCGGCTTTATTATTTGATCCAACCTTAGATGCCCAGTTAGATGAACAAGGAAGGTATAAATTAAACCCTTTTATTCAGGTAGAAAACCCAGAAGCAATAATGCAAGGTTTTGACCAAAATAGAGAAAGAAATGAAATTATAGGAAACGCTAAAATTGAATACGAGATGTTTGATGGGTTTAAAATGAACCTTAATCTTGGAGGTAGGATAAGCGGTACTAAATTTGATTCTTATGAGAATAGATGGACACAAGCAGGTATTGGTGCTAAAGGATTAGGGTTGGTAAGAAACAATGATAATTCTTATGGTATTGCAGAGTACCTTCTTTCTTATGAAAAAGAACTAGAAAATCATAACTTTAAAGTAATAGGAGGGGTAACCTATGAAAAATTTATCAATAGAGAAATAGAAGCAACTGCAGAAGGATTTTTATCTGATGTTAATGGATCCGATTTTTTTGGAGCTGCTAACCCAGAAAGATTCGCTACAGAAACTGAGAGGTTTGAACCTACTTTGCGTTCCTATTTAGGAAGAGCTACATATGCCTATAAAGATAAGTACTTATTAACTGCATCTTTTAGAGCAGATGGTACCAGCAAGTTTTCAGAAAAAAATAAGACTGCAGTATTTCCATCTGCCTCTTTAGGTTGGCAAATTGGTTCCGAACCTTTTATGAAAAAACAAGAACTGTTTGATAATCTAAAATTAAGAATAGGGTATGGAGAAATAGGAAACCAGGCTATTAATAATTTTGAAACTATTTCAACATTTATTCCTGGGTCTAATGCCGTTTTAGGAGGGCAAGTTCTTACGGGAGCTGTTCCTAGTAGAATTCCTAATAATAACCTTCTTTGGGAAACTACAAAAGAAATAAACTTGGGTCTAGATTTTGCATTATTAGATTACAGGTTATCAGGAAGTATAGAGTATTATGTAAGAAATACATCGGACCAACTTTTTCAAAGACCAGTGCCAACTTCTACAGGGTTTAGCAGTTTTAGAGAAAACTTTGGAAATGTAAGAAACAAAGGTTTTGATATTTCAATAAGTAGTAAAAATATAACTAATGATAATTTCTCTTGGGAATCAGACCTAACGTTCTCAACCTTAGATAATGAAGTTACCGAAGTGCCAGATTTTGTTGGTGGTGAAGTTACAGGAGGAGGGGGATTTGCTTTTGCTGGAGACTTTTGGGTAGTTAAAGAAGGGGAGCCAATGGCGGCTTTTTATGGCTACCAAATAGATGGTATTTATAGTACACAAGAACAAGTAGATGCGGCAAATGCATTAATTACAGATGGTAGTGCCCGTGCAGGTTTAGGATACCCTATAGTAAGAGATGTAAACGGAGATAATAAAATAGATCCAAGTGATAGAGTAGTGTTAGGTAAACCATTTGCAGATTATACATTTGGATTTAATAATAGGTTTAAATATAAAAACCTAACTCTAGATGTATATGTTTTAGGAGTACAAGGAATAGAGGCTTTTAATAATTTAATTGCAGAATCATTTTATCCAATAGATCCAGACCGTAATAAATTAGCTAAATATTATTTAAATAGATGGACGCCAGAGAATATAAATGCGCAATACCCATCTATGGTAGAACCAGGTAATTACCAAGATGGTCGTAAGGTAAATAAATGGACAGTACAAGATGCATCTTTTGTTAGGATAAAGAATATAACATTAGGCTACGATTTTCCTATGAAAGCACTAGGCTTGCAATCTGCTAATTTTTATGTGTCGTTAGAAAACTTTTTTACATTCACAAATTTTGATGGTTTTGATCCAGATGCTAATTCTGCAGGAGGGCAAAATAGTTCTGCTAGATCGCAAAGAGGAACATACGGCGATTATCCGCTTGCTAAAACAGTACGTATTGGCGCTAGATTTACCCTTTAATTATTAACGATAAATTTTAAAATCATGAAAAATACAATATATAAATTAAGCTTATGTGTGTTTCTTATTTTAGGAGTATCATGTAATGATTTCTTAGAAGAAAAAGTCTTTACAGAATTTGATGCAGATGCTTTTGTTGCTACAGAAGAAGGGATTGAAGCTATTTTGGTTTCAGCTTACGGAGCTTCAAGTCCAGTTATAAGAGAAAGATGGCACACTTTCGCAGCTTACCCATGTGATGATGAGGTAGAAGCTGGTGGAGGGTACCGTGGTAGAGTAGTACCTTTTGAAGAGTATACTGTAGATGCTGGAAACGCAGATTTAACTACTACTTGGAATGAAATTTACGAAGCTATTCGTAACTGTAACTCTTTATTAGATTATATAGACGGAGTAAGTACAATACCTGCAGAAAAAGTTGCAGCCTTTAAAGCAGAAGCTACTTTCCTTAGAGCTTGGAATTATTCAGAATTATATGACCTTTGGGGACCTGTACCTTTAGTAACCAGTACTTTAGATTTAAGTTTTGAATACCCAAAAGCTTCTGATGAAGAGATACGTACTTTTATAGAAACAGAATACCGTTCTGCTATTGCAGCCTTACCAGAAACGCAAGATGCTAATGGTAAAGCAACTAAAGGAGCAGCACAAGCTATGTTAGGTCGTTTTTTATTAAACACAAGACAATGGCAAGCAGCTGCAGATGTTTTAGAAGATGTAATTTTAGATGGTAATTATAGTTTGTTAGCAGATGTAACTACAATGTTTTCTCATGAAAATGAAGGGAATAGCGAACTTATTTTTGTTTTTGAAAATGAAACACTTTTATCAAAAAATGCGATTCCTGCTCATAATTACCCTCCTGGATACCAAACAAACTTTAGAAACTGGGGAGCGCAATTACAATTGCAAAGAGATTTTGTTGCAACTTATCATCCTAATGACCAAAGAGCACTTCCTTGGGATCCAAGAGGAGAATTTGGTCCAGCTACAAATGGATGGATTTGTTATGAGTATATAGACAAAGCTGGTAATTATGTAGATTTAATGAATGGTCCTAATCCAGGAAATAGATTTCATCCAAGAGCATTTAAGTATACACCATCCGAAGATGCATCAGTAGTTAATGACCAGTTTTATCCTAACGATTGTGTGTTTATGCGTTATGCAGATGTTTTATTAATGCGCTCAGAAGCACTTGCAATGGCGGCTGGAGCTCCAACACAAGAAGCGGTAGATTTATTAAATGAGGTTAGAGATAGAGCTTTAGTTCCTACCTATGATGTAGCAGATTTTGCTAATTTAGAAGCTTTTATTGATGCTATGTTAGACGAGCGTGGATGGGAATTTGTAACCGAAGGTCTTAGACGTAAAGATTTAGTTCGTCAAGGCAGACTTATTTCTGACGCTATAGCTAGAGGAAAAACAAATGCATCAGACGATAAAATTTTGTTTCCTATTCCATTATCTGAAGTAGATTCTAATCCGCTAGTAGATAATTAAAATTAGAAACAGATTAGTTTTTTATAAGTTAGTTTATACAAAGCTGTCATTTTATTAAATACAAAATATGGCAGCTTTTATTTTTTATATTATAAAACGCAATTAATTTAACTTAAAAAGAAGAACCTTGAAACAGAGAAGAATTAAGATTCAATTGGCCTATTTTTTATTTGCTTCTGTAGCATTTTCCTATTGCCAAGCACAGTCTAAACAAGAAAAACCTAATATTCTTTACATTATGTCAGATGACCATACATCGCAAGCAATTGGCGCATATGGTGGTAGGTTGGCCCCTTTAAATCCTACACCTACTATTGATCGTATTGCTAAAGAAGGTGTTTTGTTAGAGAATGCATTTTGTACTAATTCTATTTGTACGCCATCTAGAGCTAGTATTATGACAGGGCAGTTTGGTCAGGTTAATGGTGTGGTAGACTTAAATGGAAAATTAGACCCAAAAAACCAATACCTACCAATTGAAATAAAGAAACAAGGCTATGAAACAGCAATGGTTGGTAAATGGCATTTAAAGCACGCACCAGAATCTTTTGATTATTATAATGTATTACCAGGGCAAGGAGATTATCATAACCCAACACTATACAGTAGAGAAGGAGGTACCAAGAAAGAAATTCGTTTTGAAGAAGATTTAGTTCGTGAGGTTAACGCAACTACATATAAAGGACATTCTTCAGACGTTATTACAGATATTTCTTTAGAGTGGTTAAAAAATAAAAGAGATAAGTCCAAACCATTCTTTTTAATGCATCATTTTAAAGCACCGCATGATTTTTTTGAATTTGCAGCTAGATATAAAGATTATTTAGAAGATGTAGAGATTCCAGAACCATCTAGTATGTGGTATAATGGAAACAATGGCTCTGTAGCAACAAGAGGAGAAAATAATTCTCTTTTAGATACTATTGGCTCCTCTATAGGGCACAGAAATGTAATTAGAAACATGGGTATGCATATGGAGATAGATCCAAATATTCCAGATCCAGAATATAAAAGCTTAGCATACCAAGAATACCTTAAGCGTTACCTTAGATGCGTAAAAGGGGTAGATGATAATGTGAAACGCATTTTTGATTATCTAGAGGCCGAGGGTATTATGGATAATACTATTATTATTTATACCGGTGATCAAGGTTTTATGCTGGGAGAGCATGATTATATAGATAAAAGATGGATGTATGAACAATCGCAACGTATGCCATTTTTAGTGCGCTATCCAAAAAAGATAAAAGCAGGATCACGTACAAATGCAATGATAAATAATATAGATTTTGCACCAACTATGATAGATATGGCTGGAGGGCAAGTTCCAGAATATATGCAAGGTTCAAGCTTTAAGTCAATTTTAGAAACAGGAGAAGAACCTAAGGGATGGAAACAAGATACTTATTATCGCTATTGGATGCACATGGCACATAAACATAATAACCCTGCTCACTTTGGGATAAGAACCAAAGAGTATAAGCTTATTTTTTATTACGGAAGAGATTATAAAGTAAGAAATAATGAAGCTAGAGAATGGGCGCATAACCCAGCATCTATGTCCGATTTTGTTACACCAGTAGCATGGGAATTTTATGATCTTAAAAATGATCCTGATGAAATGGATAATAGATATGATGATAAAAAATATGCAACAATTATCGCAGGCTTAAAAACAAGACTTAAAGAATTAAGAAAAGAAGTAAAAGAGGAGGATTCTAAATACCCTGAAATAGATAAAGTAGTCAAGGAAAATTGGAATTAATTTAGTAAGCATGTGTTGTAATAAAAAACCAATGAATTTATTTCATTGGTTTTTTTCTTTTAAAATAACATTTAGATTAGAAGAAAAACGGATAAAAAATTTAGTTTTTCATATAAATGGGCTCTATTCTCTTGTAGTATTTAATGATTAGAGCATGACCAAGAAATCTCTATAATAATATTTCTTTGTATTTAATGCCATTATGCATATTTAAAGCTAAATAGGGGTGGAGTATGTTACTAAAATTTAAAGTTAGTATTATAAAACCATTTTTTAGAGAATTACTATTAAGATATTAAAATTAATACTCCTTTAATAAAAGACAAGGCTAGCAGTAAAATGACTAGAGAAAAAATGCTTTCTTTTTTCTAAAAACTTTTTTATGCAGTTTGTGGTATTACTTTTTTTATTACATTGTTATGTTGTTAAATCAAAACTCCCCCATGAGTACGCAACCATTTTTGCATATACATCTTAAAGAACCAGTGTCTGTACTATTTTTTATAATAGATATGGGACCGGTATTACTACTTTCCTTTACTTTTGTTTCGCTATTATTTTTCTCTTGGTATTTTGGAGTAAAACAAATGGAGCAAAGAAAAAAATTGCGTTTATGGTTGGTGCAAAATGAAGCTACCATAACAAACTACAAAACTTTAAAGCATATTTTAAAAGAATTTGGAGAAACTACTACTTGTTGTAAAAAATGTAAGAATAATAAAATGCAATTTTGGGATTACAAAGAGCTAGAGTTTTTAGTAGTTCGTTGTAGATCTTGCAAAATAAATTATACGTACACAAAGGAACATAATGAACTAACAAAATTAATTCTTACTCATATAAATGAGGTGGAGACACTTGTGGGCAAACTAGTTACAAACCGTTATGATGTATTTTGTAAACGCTTGCTACACACATTAGCTATAAATCTTAATGGTGTAAAAGAGAGTGCTAGCCCGTTAGAGGTTATCCATTTTACGTCAAGTAAAAAAGAAAATATAACACCAAAACACATTAAGGACATTTTTTTACAGGAGTGGGAAGTTGTTTTTCCTGACAGGTCAGAAAGACTTGTATCTTAAGTTTTCATTTTTTTAATTACTGCTCTCTAATTTTATTTGTTGCTCTAGTTCATAGAGTTTGCTAATTAATACTTTATCTTCTATAAATGCGTGGATTTCTAAATCTTGCGCAAAGTTTTTTAATTGTTCTAACAAAATTCTATACGAGGTTTCGTTTGTTTTTGGAGGAGAATATTTAGCTAAAATATTGGTGATATTGGCTAAATCTTCCGTAGTGCTAGTATGGGTGTCTACAAAATCTTTAATCGAATTTTGTTGTAAAAAATCTATAAAAAAAGAACTATTTTTCTTAAAAAATACAGCTTTGTAAAGATTGCTTCCATAAGAAAATATACCACTTTCTTCTTCTTTAAAATGTGCTTCTAAATCTACCTTATACTTAAAATAAAATTTATATAGAATCTCTAAAAGCGGATGTTCCTTGTCGTAATTAAGTAGTAATTGGGTAATACTTTGTCCTATTTCTGGCACTATTTTTTCGGAATAATAGGTATGCGAACGTGTTAAGTAATCTAAAATAATAGGAACAGAGTAGGAGTTAAACTGCTCTACCGTTGGTTTTTTATAAGAACAAAAAACGTTTAGAACGTCAACTAAAAAATTAGGATTTATTTCTTTAAGAGCCGTGTTCACAGTAATTTTTTCTACACTATGTGCATTTATATTAAATCTATTAAAAATATGTTCTGTTATTCGGTTTTGTTTTAAAACATCAGAAGGCGATGTATAGGTTGTTATCATGCTTTGTTATTTTTTGCTATTCTTATTTGGAATAAATAAAAATAAGAAATACTTTCGGTAAAGTTATTAAGAATCATTCTAATTAATAAAGTTTTTAAGAAATAAATAATTTATAGTGCGTATGGAATTAATATATAAGAATAAGTATGGGAGTAGTTTTAGTATGGATAATGTGCCTAATGCAAAATGTAGAGTGCAATTAGTAATTGGGTCTACAGGTATATTCATGTCGGAGTATGAGCTTAATAATCTTTTAGAGATTGTAAAAAATTCTCATGAGCCTTGTACGTGTGAAATTTGTGATGGAGATCGATGTAATAAAATATGGACCACCAATAGTTTAATAGATATTTGTATAAAAGTGGATGATGTTATTTTAGAATTACTAGAGGATTTAATTCTAGGAACCCTTTTTATTTTAAATATGAAAACAACCCTAGAAGAGAATAAAATAATGGATAGTAAATAAGAGTATATATTTTATGTTATAAATCTTCTTGTAATTTAGCTTTTTCTTAAAAAATTGTGAAACAACAATATTTTAATATAAAATGCATTATAGATACCATAACCATTAACAAAAGCTATCTATTATGAATAAAATAGAGATAAATAACAATGTAGAAGAGTTAGAACGTATTTCTATATTTCTTAAAAACAACCATATAAAACACGATGTTGTTGAAAATAGAAATAGCCATCTAAGCTTAGAAGAATTAGTAGGGAGCATTAATTTTCCTATTTAAATTGTAGCGTTATTTCTAAAATTTTAATTTTATAGTATCCCAAAAACTACTTGTGTTTTTGGGGTTTTCTTTTTTAGTAAGAATTTTAAAGGATTTTTTTTAGGACTACCATTTTCTGGTAAGTCTAACCCATTTGCAAATAATTGTTTTGCATAGGCATCTACCTCATAACCCTCTTTAATTAATTTCTCTGCAAATAATAAAAACTCACCTTTAGGATATACCTGTGGTTTATTTTTTAATAACCATATAGATTCTGGACAATCTAAATAATACTTAAAATCTGTTTTGGTGAGTTGGTGCATATTTTAGCTGTTTAATACACTAATAATATCATTATACTTAACAGGTGTTTTGTTAAATGTATATAAGCCATTCTTTATCCAAGACTTTGAGTTTTAATATTATCTGGCATCCTATTAATTGCATCATCGTGTAGATATATTTTTACATTATCGTTTTCTATAAAAGCTATATAAATATTTTTGTCTATATATTTTTTTGCCAAAGTGAAACGCCCTTTTAATTGTACTTTAAGCATATCATCACCATCAATATGCACGGCAATAAAATCTGCACCTTGCCAATCGTCGTTTAAACGCATAGAATTAAATCCGTAATTAGCCAATACAGAAGCTACTTTGTGAAAGTTGTACTTTTGCCTTTACCTGTTTGTTGGTATTTGACTTGTACTATATCTGGCATAAGCTATTTTAATTAAAAAGATTTAGATATTGTTTAAAAACATAAACGCGACCACGTTTACCACCTGTTACTTCTTGAAGTATCTTTAGCCCTTCCATATCAGTAATTAAATTATACGCTGTTTTTGGAGATACTTCTGTTATTTTTATAATTTTATTAACGTCTATTACTGGTCTTTTTAAGAGATAATGTAAGACTTTTTGAGCATTACTTGCTCTTGAGCCCAGCGTTTGAATATCTAATTCTGTTTGTTCTTTTAACTTTAATATTTCATCAAAGGTTTTTACACCATTTTTAGCTGTTTCAATAACACCTACAAGGAAAAACTTAAGCCATTGTTTAATATCATCGTGGGTACGTACACGCATTAAATTATCATAATACAATGTTTTATTACGCTCAAAAAAATCGGATAAATAGAGAATTGGTTTTTTTAATATTTCCTTATTCACTAGATATAATGTTATTAGCAATCTACCCACTCTACCATTACCGTCTAAGAATGGGTGAATGGTTTCAAATTGGTAATGGATAATACCTATTTTGAGTAAATCAGGAAAATATAATGTTTCATTATGTGTAAATTTTTCTAAATCACTCATTAATTCATCTATACTTGTATATACCGGCGGTATAAATACTGCATCTGCTATTGATGCACCACCAATCCAATTTTGACTGGAACGAAAAATACCAGGCAATTTGTGGTCACCTCTTACGCCCTGTAATAATATTTTATGGGTCTCTTTTATTAAACGACTTGAAAATGGTATTGTTTCTAGCATGCTTATCGCTTGCTGCATTGCTGTTATGTAGTTTTGAACCTCTTCCCAATCATCTCTTTTTTCTTGACTTACATCTTCTTTATCTAACAAAGCTTCTTCCATGTTGGTTTGTGTACCTTCAATCTTGCTGCTCTGCGTAGCCTCTTTTAAGACGTGCATGCTAATAAATAAATCTATATCTGGAATATGCTCACTATACATATCTAATCTTCCCAACTGCCTATCTGCTTTTGAAAGTAATTCAAGAAGTTCCATATCTTCTAATAGCCATTGCTTATTAATCTGCTCTGGCTGAAAGCTTTTATAGTAACCTTGATTTATATATTTCCCTGCTTTAAAGTTTTTCATAAGTTGGTTTAAATTTGCAATACGGTTTTTGTTATTGTAAAAAAACAAAAAAAAATACATTAAAACATGAGTTATTGTAAAATATGTGTAAAATATACAATAGCACTTTCGTTATTGTAAAAATATTAAGCTTTCTCTTTTACGTGCCTTTTTAGGTTTTTCTAATAAGGTGTTTTTGGTAATCATTTTTTCATATTCCTTAAAAAGATATTCTAAACGCTCTGTATCAATCGTAAATGCTTGTTAATTCTCTAGCAACTTCTTCTACTTCATTTCTATTGGAAGATTTTATAATATAACCAATTTCCTTTTTAAGAGTTAAGAATTGAATTTTATATCTATACATATATAATAAACCTTTAGAGTAAATTATTGTAAAATGTTTTAGCGATAACGGGATTGAATTTATTTTTTAATTCGGCTTCTATCACTTTTGTTAAATCATCTATGCCTCTTAGATTATTCAGAATATATGCGTTTTGTGATGCAATTATCCATTTCGTATCAAAATTACTGTAGTCGTATTTTTTTGGACGCAATAACCACTTTTCAAATTCAGAGATATTTGTAAATTCGTTTAAAATATTTTCCTCTCTATCAAAATTTAAAATGTTTAGTAGGATAACAAAGTTATAGAACATGAAGCCTTTAAAAATAGGCTTGCCATTTTTGAATTTTCCTGTAAATCCTATTTCTTTTTGATTAATTATTTCTGAAACATATTTCTTGAAGTACTCTTTGTTTTTATAATTATATAATTTTTTTCTGATTAAGTGGTCATAAAGACTGAACTCCCAGTTTTCATCTAGTACTTCCTCTAGTTCTTTATTTAAAATTTTACTACAAGCTTCATCGGTAATCAATAATAAATGTGATATGTTTTTCCATTTATAGGTTAAACTAACATTGCCTATTGCTCTTTTTATTAGCTGCTTGTTTTTTATTTTGTCATCAGGATGAAACTTATGTATAGTTTTAGAAATAACTCTAATTAAATCATCATATTTATTGTTATCAGGTAAATCCCTTTCAATTGCTATTTTTAATACTTTATTCAAATTTTCTGATGAGAATCTGTTTCCTTTTTTATAAAGATATTTTGAAAATTCTTTTATGCTGTACCAAGGTAGAACATCTTCAATACTTATAAAATCTATTATTATATTAGAAAGTGAATTAAATGAATTTGAAGTAATTTCAATTTTTGATAATAAAGTAAATGTATTTGTTATTATAGTTTTATAATAGTCTTTAAATTGGAAATCAATTAAAGATTCTTCAAGTAGTTTGTTTTTATATGGGTGAGGAAATATCCCTCTTTCTGTGTATGATTCAAATAAATTAGAAATTCTTTCGACTATTTCATGCTCAGAAGCTTCATCTAATTTTATAGTCTCGACTTCAGATAGTATTTTTTGAAATTCTTGATAATTAACACATAAAATAAACTGAGTTAAAAAATATGAATTAAAAGAAGTTAATCCATATTCTTTAGTTAAATAACTTTTGATAAAGCCTTTAAAAACTTGTGCTGAGAGTAACCTAAATTCATGATAAACATTATAAATAATCCAGTTTTTATTAAGGTGAATTTGAAGTTTGTTATAGCAATTTGCTAGCTCCTGTATGTAATCTGTACTTTGAAATTCTGTGGTTTGGTTTTCGCAATAAATTTTTAAATCAATTATTTTGTTTACTAGTTCGTCAACTTTTGATTTAGTGGAAATTAATAATTTTTCATCTTTAATTTTTAACAAATAGTTTCTAACATCGTCGCTTATACTATATTCAATTTCTTCGTAAAGTATCTTATTAAGGTCAATGTTTCTTGCTTCTTGCTTGATTTCAAAACTATCTGCCAAACTTTCATCTTCCATAACTAAATTATGAAGATACTTCATGTTTAATTTTGCTAAAAAATATTCTATTTCTTGACCTTCTTTGAATTTAGTTTTATCACTAATTTTTTTATAAATATTATATGAACTTTTAAAGTTATTTGTGGATACAAGATAATTACCATAAGCATATTCCAATGTTTGATAATCTTCATTATACTGTGCTACTTTTAATTTACCTAACAAGTGTTTGAATCTAAAATTCTTAAAATTACAAGCAATACAATCGCAAGTTGTGTACTTTAAGATATTAATACTTTTTGTAAATCCATCTTTTGCAGACGGAGTAAAATGATATTTGTGAGAAAAACCTAAAGTCCTAGATTTCTTAAGAATAACTTTGTTATAGTCCTCAACACAGCTAATTTCATTTATTTGAGAATGATTTAAAAATCTAATACACCATTATAGTTTATCTTCATACTCAATTACTTTACTCTCTTTAAGTTCTTGCTTAAGTTTTTTGGAAATTTTTATTAAACCTTTCTCGAAATCTAGTTCGTTAAATAATTTAAATATTTTAGGGTTTATGGTTACCAAGTTTCCATTTTCAAAGTGCCATACGTATTCATCTAAAATATTGAAAGGTTTGATGTTTGCTATATAAATTGGGTCGACATAATTTAAGCCTTTAAACCTATATAGCGAAGAATAAATTTCATCAACTATATGTTTAGGTTTTTCGTTCTCTTTTAAGTTTAAAGAATTTGTTTTATAGAGATTATCGGTACTTGATTTTGAATGTTTTTTTATAAATTTATCTTTATGAAAAAGAAATAAAATCTCTTTTAGATTTTCTTCATTTGACAATTCGTTTAGATTATAACATTGATATTTACCTTGGAATTTAGATGAGTAAAATCGGATTTCTTTAAAGTTAGAAACAATTACCCATCTACAATTTTCTCCCATTTTACTCGAATACTCGAAAGCCTGACTTATTGGAGATTTAGAATCTGTTCTTTTTTGCTTCTCATCAAGTTTAGTAAGTGCATTTTTAATTTCTATTACGGCTCTAACATCGTCTTTAGTTTTATCTATAGAAAAAAAACCTAATGCCCCATCGGGCTTAGAGCCATCAATTTTTGTCTTAACCTCTTCTCTAAGAGTCCAAAAGCTCGAATTACCATAATTATACCCTAAGACATCACCAAAAACTTCATTTAAAAAACGGGATTTAAATTCTTCTTCTTTAAGACTTTCAAGTTTTCCTGATTTAAGTTCTTTAGTTAAATTCGAAATAACACTTCTTATATATTTTATATTTGGAACGTTGGATAATTTAAACTCATTTAAATAATGAGAGAGAAAATTTTGAGTAAAAATAGGCTGCATAAAATGTATTAAAAATAGTGTTAAATTTAGTAAATTTTTTAAGTTTCACATCAGAATGTTAAGCAGAGAGTCACTATTATGTACAATTATTTAGAGTGATATAGACAATACTTATATTAACTTATTAGGTAC
Organism: uncultured Maribacter sp.; assembly: GCF_947495965.1. Lineage (GTDB taxonomy): Bacteria > Bacteroidota > Bacteroidia > Flavobacteriales > Flavobacteriaceae > Maribacter_B. Next base: position 501,409 of record NZ_CANMBB010000002.1, on the reverse strand, counting down.
TTGAAGTAAAAAAATAAAACGAATAAGAACTTTTTTAAATTCACTTTACCGTACAAAAATCGTACAATTATTAAAAACAAAAAACCTTAACAATATCTATAATAGATAGTTAAGGTTTTTTTGTGCGGAGAAAGAGGAACTAGAACTCTGTTTTTAATGTGTTGATTATTAGTTATTTATATGTTTTATTATCAGATTAAGCACCGAATTACGCACCTTGATAACAGATTGTAAATATTCAATTGTTGTAATTCTTCTCTCAACCTGTGACTGACATCAAACTTCATTATATTCTACAAATTCAGTGTCATTTTGCCTCGTGAAATAGATATATTAATCTTTCTCTGAAACGGCCATTAAATGATGGTTTAAGTATATTTTTTGGCACCTACTTTTTCAGAAATTAAAAAACCTGCATACTCTAATTCCATGAGATAATTACCAACAGTTTTCGGAGTACCTAATACTGCATCAATTAAAAATTGACGTTTTGTATATGGCAATCTAAATAAGATTTCTATAAGTTCTTTAGAGTATACCCTGGGTTTTGTTGCTTTTACCTCTTCAGTAATAATCTTCATAATTGCTGTTACATTCTTTAAACGCTTTAAGCCTTTATTTGCAGTAAAATCTATCATTTCAAGCATATAAATTACCCATGCTTCCAAATTTTCATTTTCTGTAAAATTGATTTCTTTCTTTTGTTAATAGGAAGTCTATAGTATTTTCTTGTTTGTAAAGAGCTCTATATAAGAATCGTTCTTTACCAGAAATTTTAATGTAGGTTTAATCTAACCTAGCTACTCTAGGTTTAGAAATATAATACCTAATTTTTGTAGTGCCGTTTTTATTCTTGGTCCTCCATAACTTTCAGAACTATCTTTAAAAATAGTAGTAATGAGTTCCGATAGCTTCTGATTACATAGCCAAAGTTTTGATGTTTTAGCTTTTAACTAAATGTAATAACCACTGGTACTTACTTTTAATACTAGACACATCTTCTCGACTGAAAACTTAAATTTATGATATTTTATAAACCTAAATTTTTCTTGTCGCTCAGACAGAAGATGCTCACCACCTTTTTTAAATCTCGTTTTCTTCTGAAACAGCTTTTAAACACCTCTTAATAGAGTTTATTCATTTCATTTATTAAAAATTAATAAAAATTGCTTAATATTGAGCATTATTTGTTAATAATACCTTATATTAATAATATCTTAATTTAAGGCAATAAAAATTATTTAATTAATAATTTAGATATCTACTAAGAAAATAGTAATGGATAAAGGCATACATATCGAAAAACTCTTAATTGAACAGATTATAGAAGGAAATGAAAAAGCCTTTCGTAAATTATTTGATACGTATCGAAACGATTTGTATAGGTTTAGTTTAAGTATGCTATTTTCTAAAACTTATGCAGAAGAAATCGTTCAAGATGTGTTTCTAATAGTATGGCAAAAGAGGAAAACTTTAAATCCTGAATTATCTATTAAATCTTATCTGTTTACAATTACCCGGAACAAAACTATTTCCTTTCTTAAAAAGGCAGCTAATAATCGAAAGTTAAGAGAAGAAATTTTTTATAAGAGTCAAAAATATGCTAACACAACAGATGTTTATATTCGCGAGACAGAATTAGAAAAAATAAAACAAGACGCATTAAATTTACTAACTCCTAGAAGGCGAATAATTTTCGAAATGTCTCGAAACGATGGAAAAAGCTATGAAGAAATAGCTAAAGAACTAGGTCTCTCTCCAAATACCGTGCGCAATCAAATGAGTATGGCATTAGAAACCCTTCGTAATTTTTTGTTACATAATCGTGATATAGCTCTAGTCTTGCTATTATTTCTTAAGGACTGGGTGTAAATCAATTTTTCAACAAATACAAGATAAATACCTTAAACTGCTATTTCTATTGGGTTTATAGTGTTTTTTTTAAAGATTAAATTTTTAATTTAAAAAAAAACAAATATTCAATGGTACTCTAGAACATCTCAAGAGTATAATTAGAGAAGATACCCCTCATGTAAATAATAAAAGTTAACTGAAATGAAAGAACTATTTGAAAAATATATAAAGCGTGAGTGTTCGGAGCATGAGTTACGGCAAATTATAGTGTATTTTAAAAATTCAAAAGATTTATCTGATGTTCCAACCATTGAGGAAGTATCTAAACTGCTAAAGGATTTTCCTGACATGGAAGAAACGGTTGCAAATAGAATGCATGAAAACATATTAAAAATCACAAAAGCACAAGAACATAAATCACAAAAAAAGAAAATCTATAATTGGAGCTATGCAGCTGCAGCTGTAATCATTGGAGTTTTTGCTGCAAGCTATTTCTTTAATAACAGTTTTAATAATTCAAAATCTATTGATCCTGTAGTAAATTCTACTCCCGTGCTACCAAGCAGCAGTATTGAGGCTGGCACGAATAAAGCAGTATTAACCCTAGAAGATGGTTCAGTTGTAACGTTAGGAAAAGACAATAAATACCAAGCAAAAAATGCAAATAGTAATGGGGAACAAATAATTTATAAAAACAGAAACTCTAACTCATCTGAGATTGCATATAATTATCTGACTATCCCAAGAGGAGGTCAATTTTATATTGTCTTATCTGATGGTACTCAAATATGGCTGAATTCTGAATCTAAGCTAAAATATCCAGTATCATTTATAGAAGGTTTTGATCGTAAAGTAGAACTTGTTTATGGAGAAGCTTATTTCGATGTATCTCCTAGTTCAAATCATAAAGGTTCTAAGTTTAAAGTTTTAAATCAATTTCAAGAAGTTGAAGTCATAGGTACAGAATTTAATATCAAAGCCTATAAAGATGAGACAAACATTTTAACCACTCTGGTAGAAGGTAAAGTCTCAATAGGAAATGGTGTTTCAAAACAAAACTTAATTTTAAATCAGCAATCAAAATTAAACACGGAAAATAATAGAATCACAGTTGCTGAAATTAATGTTAAAGCTGAGATTTCGTGGAAAAAAGGAATTTTTAGTTTTGAAGGAGAATCATTAAAAGACATAATGAAAGTAATATCAAGGTGGTATGATGTTGATATAGTTTTTGAAAACCCTGAATTAAAATCCGTAAAATTCAATGGTATTCTAGATAAAAAACAAAGTATTGAAGAAATTTTGTTGATAATGAAATCTAGTACCATAAATAATTATGAAATAAAGGACAAAAAAATATTGTTAAAATAAAAAATGAGATAAAATTATTAGTCTCTTATATAGTTTAATAAAATATTAATAATACCTAAAATTTTTAGCCTATGCAATAAAACAATTATCACAAAAAAAGAGGATAAAGTTTAACCGACAAAAGTATAAGACTTTACCCCCTAGAATTATTTTTTAATTAATTAACTAAATAACTAACTAAATAACACTCAAATTTATGGAAATTAAATTAACTAATACTCGTTTTTCACATAGAAAACGACTCTTAATGATTATTATGAGGACATTTATTTTCTTATTCGTCACAAGCATTTTTGCTTTTACTCCTAATAACATTTTATCTCAAAATTCCAAAATAGAAATAAAGGAAAATAAAACGCTAACGGTAGATGAGGTGTTTAAACTAATCAAAAATCAGACAGATTATAAATTTTTTTATGAAGATGGTTTATTCGATGATTTCTCCAAAGTACATGTTAAGAAAGGTGTAATAGGTGCAAATGACTTACTAAAACGTAGTTTATCACAAGGAAATTTTAATATTGTGGTAACAGATAGTAATGCAGTTCTTATAAAAGAGAAACCTAAAAGTAGTGTCATTGTAAACCAACAAAGGCATGAAATTTCAGGAAAAATTACAGATAGTAATGGAGAACCTTTGCCAGGAGCAAATATTTTAGAAAAGGGAACAAATAATGGTAGCCAGACGGATTTTGATGGTGATTTTAAAATTTCAGTTGCAGATGAGAATGCTGTTTTAACGATCTCTTATTTGGGTTTTTTAACTAAAGATGTTTCTGTTAATGGGCAAACAAATTTAACAGTGTCTCTTATAGAAGATGCAGCAAGTCTTGATGAAGTTGTTGTTATTGGTTACGGTACTTCTTCAAAAAAAGATGCTACAGGAGCAGTTGATGTAGTGTCAACAAAAGATTTTAATAAGGGTGTTGTAACATCGCCAGATCAATTACTACAAGGTAGATCAGCAGGTGTTCAGGTTACTACTGCTAGTGGAGAGCCGGGATCAGGTGCAACCATAAGAATTAGAGGTTCTTCTTCTGTAAGGTCTGGTAACAATCCGCTATATGTTATTGATGGCGTACCATTTAATGATGGTAGTAACTCGCCAGGCACTAGTACAGGTAGTTTACTTGGACAAAGTAGTGCAAAAAACCCTTTGAATTTTATTAATTCTAATGATATTGAGTCTATCTCAATACTTAAAGATGCTTCTTCAACTGCCATATACGGTTCACGTGCAGCAAATGGTGTAATAATAATTACAACTAAATCAGGTAAAAGAGGAGAAGGTAAGCTTAACTATTCTTATACAACTACGGTTTCAAAGGTAGCCAATGAGTATAATCTTTTAAGTGCCTCAGAATTTGCTACTGCTAATCCAACTAATGATATTGGTTCAGGTGTAAATGCTTTTGATGAAATTAAACGAACTGCTATTACTAAAGAACATAATTTATCGTATTCAGGTGGGGCAGAAAAAGGTAAGTATAGAGTGTCTTTAGGACTTCTTAATCAAGAAGGTGTTATAAAAAACACAGGTTTAGATAAATATACATTGAATACCAGTGTATCTCAAAAGTTTTTTGACGATGTTGTAGAGATATCTGCTAATTTAACAGCTTCACAAATTGAAAGTGAGGCAACAGCTTTATCTGAAACTAGTGGAACAGAAGGAGATTTATTATTGTCTTCATTAAGATGGAATCCAACGCAGTCTTTTACCAATCCAGATGGAGCATATGTTCAGTTATCAGAGAATGAGAGAAATCCATTAGCATTGTTAGACTATTTCAATGATGATACAGAGACCACAAAATTATTTGGAAATGTTAAAGCATCTATTAATTTTACAGATGACTTAAAGTATCAATTTACGTATGGTTTTGATAGAACAAATACAAATAGAGGTCTCGCTATTTCAAGGCTTTTTAATTCAACAACTAGTTTAAATAGAGGATATGCCAATATTCAAAATAATAGATTTACAAATCAATCGTTTTCTAATACGTTGAGTTTTGATAAGGCAGTTAATGATAATTTAAAAATAAATGCAGTTGTTGGGCACTCTTATGAAGAATATACTGGGGGCGGAGAATCTCTTACGTTACGGGATTTCGATTTTGATGATCAAACATTTTATTTGAATAATATTTATGCAGCAGGATCAATTCAAAGAACCGATTATTCATCTGTTTCTTATCTTCCTCCTTCCTCTTTAAATCAAAATGGTACTGTGCCATCTAATCAAGTAGGATTTGTACCTATTTCATTACAGTCATTTTTTGCCCGTGGAATATTTAACCTCAAAAACAAATACATTCTAACGGCAACCATAAGATCTGATGGCTCTAGTAGATTTGGTGCCAACAATAAATATGGTACTTTTTCAGCTTTTGCTGCAGCGTGGAAAATTCATGAAGAAGAATTTTTACCAGAAGCATTTAGTAATCTGAAGCTTAGAGCTGGATGGGGACAAACAGGTAATCAACAGTTTAATGCAGGAGCGGCAAGAGAAGTATTTGCACCTTTAGATGGTGGCGGTGTTACACGTTTAAATATTGGAAACCCCGATTTAAAATGGGAAACCACTACACAATTAAACTTTGGTTTAGATTTTGGAATTAATGATGGCAGACTTTCAGGTAATGTAGATTATTTTACAAAGAATACGGATGACTTATTATTTAGATTACCAGTTCAACAACCTGGTCCCGTTGGATCTTTTTCTTGGGCAAATTTTAGTGATGAAATTATTAATTCAGGTGTTGAAGTTGGATTGAATTATAAAGTTGTAGACAATGAGGATTTTTCTTTAGAATTTGGAGGGAATGTTTCTTTCCTAACGAATGAAATTAATGGTAAAGAAGCTTTCGTTGATTTTGGAACAACTACAGGAGCTGCAAATGGTCAGGGACTTTCAGGTGAGACCTTACAATTATTGTTTGATGGTCAACCATTATATGCATTTTATCTTCCTGTATTTGAAGGATTTGATGCTAGTGGAACACCTATTTATGCAGATACCAATGGAGATGGTATAGTAAACACCAATTTTGATCAACCTGGCGGAGGGAGTGATAGAGCATTTGTTGGGGATCCAAATCCAGATATTAATATTGGGTTGACAATGAGAGCAAATTATAAAAATTGGGACTTATCTCTAAATGGTTACGGAGCCTATGGTCATCAAATATATAATAATACGGCCAATGCTTTATTTAGTGCAAGTGCTTTTAATAGTGGAGGAAATGTTGTTTCTAGTGTTGTAAATAATGGAGAAGATCCTGGATCAAGCCCTATTGTTTCCACAAGATTCTTAGAGTCTGGAGATTTCTTTAGGCTTTCAAATGCAACTATTGGGTTTACATTAGATACTGAAAAATTAGGAAAGCTTGGGAACTATTTAACGAACGCTCGTTTTTTTGTGACAGGTCAAAACTTATTTATTATAACACCTTATAGTGGTCTTGATCCTGAAGTAAATGCAAATAAGCAAGTAAATGGGGTGCCTTCTTTCGGTATTGAATATTCAGGATACCCAAGAGCGCGTTCATTCTCATTCGGATTAAATTTAAACTTCTAAAAAAAAAGATTATGAAAAAATATATAGTTTATACAATTAGTACATTATTTCTCTTTTCGTGTACCGATTTAGAGGAAGATTTAGACGGTCTTTTTGAAGAAAGTGGTCTAAGTAGTCAAGCTGTAGTTACAGGGCAATTATCAGCTGCATACAATCAACTTCAGTCATTCCAAAATTCAGACAGTTTTCAATTTACTTTGCTACAACACTCTACAGATGAAATGGCAGGGCCTACTAGAGGTGCTGGTTGGGATGATGGTGGTCAATGGAGAGCACTTCATTTACATGAGTGGAATTCCTCACATTCTAAAATTTCTGGAGCTTGGAGTCAAAATTTAGGGGGATTATTTGCTGCAATTGATGCGTTATCCAATGAACCCACAGCTGATCAAAAAGCTGCAGCTACATTTTATTCTAGCTTTTATATGTTCTATAACCTGGATATTTGGGGACAGGTACCCTATAGAGAACCAGGTTCAAGTTATGGAGAAATTCCTATTGTTCTAAAGAGGACTGAAGCAATAGATTTAGCTATTGATCAATTAGAAGAGGTATTTAGTGATTTGCCAAATTCTTCTGCAAATAATACGGCAACGCAATACGCTGCGGCAGCATTATTAGCCAAGTTATATGTAAACAAAGCCGTTTATAAAGCTACAGATGAAGATGGGACACCGCAGGCAGGACCATTTACTTTTGATAGTTCAGATATGCAGAAAGTAATTGACTACTGCGATATTATTATAGATAGTGGATCTTTTACATTGCAAACCAATTACTTTGATAGTTTTGCACCAAATAATACAGCTATAGCCACCGAAAATATATTTGTTTCGGAAAATGACAATAACACTGGAGGTGCTATGAGGAGAATGTATTATATGACCTTAAATGAAAATCATAACCCTGGCGGTTGGAATGGTTTTGTTGCTTTAACAGATTTATATGATAAATTTGATAGTGCAGATCCAAGAATAGGTAGTGACTACTCAGGTCTTACTGATGTTACTGGATTAAAGGTTGGTTTTTTAATTGGACAGCAATTTGATCAAAATGGTAATATGCTTATTGATAATCAAAATAACCCAATGAATTTTACTAGAGATTTTAGCCTAGCAAATTCATCCAGTTCGCAAGGAATTCGCGCAGTAAAATACTCCCCTGATTTAAGTAATATTGATAGGCCAGCAAATGATTATGTGTTTTTTAGACTTGCAGATGTGTATTTAATGAAAGCCGAAGCCATGGCAAGAATGGGCAACGATCCTTCAGGGCCATTAACTACTTTAAGAGTTGCAAGGGGTGTTGATGCTGTTTATACAGGAACTTCATTAGATGATATTTTAGACGAACGTTCTAGAGAGTTGTATTGGGAAGGATGGAGACGTAATGACCAGATTCGTTTTGGAACTTTTTTAGATCCAGTACAACAAAAATCTAGCACATCGGATAGAACAAAATTGATATATCCAATACCAGCTACAGCATTAAGTACTAATCCTAACTTAATACAGAACCCAGGATACTAATATTTTTTTTGAGTTAGTTTAAATCTCTGTTTTCAGAGTGAGAAAAAGGGGTCTAGGCCCCTTTTTTTTCTTTAATTTATGAATGCGAATTTTAATTGTATCTGATGATAAATTATTTTTTATATGATTACTAAACAGCAACTTATAATGATTTGTAAAAATATTATTTTCTTATTTTTATGTGTGTCTTTTTTTTCTTGTAAAAAAGACACACATAAAAATAAATTAGATTTATTATTTACAAATTTAGAACCTAATACTACAGGTATAGCGTTTATTAATGCAATAGAAAATGAAAAAGACTTCAATATTTTTACCTATCGAAATTTTTATAATGGTGGTGGTGTTGCCATAGGTGATATCAATAACGATGGCTTACCAGATATTTATTTTACAGCAAATCAAGGTTCTAATAAATTATTTCTTAACGAAGGAAATTTAAAATTTCAAGACATTTCAGAATCTGCACATATTGAAGGTGAAAACACTTGGTCTACAGGAGTTGTTATGGTAGATATCAATAGCGATGGTTTATTAGACATATACGTCTGTAACGCCGGAAACGTTAAAGGAGATAATTTAAAAAATGAATTATTCATTAATAATGGAGATTTAACTTTTACTGAAAAAGCTGAAGAATATAATCTAGCTGAAACTGGATTAACTACACATACCGCTTTTTTTGATTATGATAAGGACGGCGATTTAGATGCTTATATACTCAACAATAGTTTTATTCCAGTTAACTCCTTAAATTATTCTAACAAAAGAGAATTGCGTGATGAAGATTGGGATGTGCCAGAATTACTTAAGGGCGGCGGGGATAAGCTTTTGCGTAATGACAATGGAAAATTTGTGGATGTGAGTGAAGAAGCTGGAATTTTTGGTAGTTTAATCGGTTTTGGTCTTGGCGTAACAGTTGGAGACATTAATAATGATAATTACCCAGATATTTATGTCTCGAATGATTTTTATGAACGAGACTACCTCTATATTAACAATCAAGATGGCACTTATAAAGAATCTATTAAAGTGTGGACGAAACACACTAGCCAATCTTCAATGGGAGCCGATATGGCAGACATTAATAATGATGGGAGACCAGATGTTTATGTTACCGATATGCTTCCAGAAAAAAGTAAACGTTTAAAAGAAACCACGCAGTTTGAAAACTATGATGTCTATCAAAGAAAGCAAAATTTAGACTTTTATCATCAATACATGCAAAACACATTACAGCTTAATAGTAGTACTAATAAGTTCAATGAAATTGCAAGTTTTAGTGGTGTTTCAAAAACAGATTGGAGTTGGGGAGCAGTAATGTTTGATATGGATAATGATGGATACAAAGACATATTTGTTTCTAATGGCATCTATCACGATTTAACCAATCAAGATTTTATGAATTTTTTTGCCAATGAGATTATTCAAAATATGGTAATAACGGGTAAAAAGGAGGAAGTTGAGACCATTATAAACAAAATGCCAAGTACAGCTATAAGTAACTACGCATTCAAAAACTCCGGAAACCTTATATTCAGTAACGAAACATCTTCTTGGGGGTTGGATAAACTAACGTTTTCTAACGGTGCTGCTTATGGAGATTTAGATAATGATGGGGATTTAGATTTAGTAATCAACAATGTAAATCAACCTGCTTTAATATATAGAAATAATACTAACTTACTTAAGAAAAACAAGTATATAAAGATAAAGTTGGAAGGTCATAATACTAATACTTTTGGTGTAGGAAGTACCATCAAACTTTATACAAATAATGAAATTATTCTACAAGAAGTTATTCCTTCAAGAGGTTTCCAATCCTCTATGGACTATATGCAAACCATTGGAATTGGCAACAAAAAAATTGACTCACTTACTGTTTTATGGCCAGATGATACATCGCAAACTATAAAAGAAATCACACCTAACAAACAATATATTCTTAAGCAAGAAGATGCATTAAAAAAATCTTTTCTTTCTAAGAAACAAGCTCCTTATTTTTCAGAATTACCATGTTCTTTCGACCTTCATAAAGAAAATAATCATGTAGATTTTAATTATGAAGGCCTAATACAACAAATGACTTCAAAAGAAGGGCCAACAATAGCTGTTAGTGACATTAATAATGATGGGCTTGAAGATGTTTTTATAGGTGGTGCTAAAGGGCAGGTTGCAAAACTTTACTTTCAAACAACCTTAGGCGAATTTAAACTTAATAAAAACCAAAATTTTAGTCAAGACAGTAATTTAGAAGATACAGCATCGGCATTTTTTGATGCTGACAATGATGGAGATATTGATATTATGATCGGTTCAGGTGGTAACGAAATAGAAGATGAGAAACAGTATAAAACAAGATTATATATAAACGATGGTAGCGGGACATTCTCGAAAAGCCAAGAACCAATTCCTTCAACGTTTAATAATACTTCTATTATAGCACCTTTTGATTTTGATGATGATGGTGATGTAGATGTATTTGTTGGTAGTAGAAGTATGCCAGCAGTGTATGGTATTAATGCAGAACATCAATTGTTGGAAAATGATGGGAAAGGTAATTTTAAAAATATTACCAATAGTAAAGCCTATGCTTTTAAAAATATAGGAATGGTTACAGATGCAAAATGGCACGATTTTAATGGTGATGGAAAAAAGGATTTAATTATTGTAACGGATTGGGGAACTCCAACAATATTCAAAAATACAGGGAAGCAATTAATTCATTATGACTCTAATTTAAGTACTATACAAGGCTGGTGGAATACTATTGAGGTTGCCGATCTAAATAATGATGGGCTATCAGATTTAATAGTAGGAAATAGTGGTTTAAACATCCCCTATAAACCTACGCAAGAAAAACCTATTAAAATATACATTAATGACTTTGATAACAATGGAACTATAGAGCAAATTGTTACAGAAACTGTAGACTCAAGAGATATTCCTGTACTAACTAAAAATGAACTTACGTCTCAAATAGTATCTTTAAAAAAGAAAAATTTAAAGTTCTCAGATTATGCTACGAAATCTATTCAAGAGCTTTTTTCTGAAGAAGTTATTGCACAATCTATAATTAGAGAAGTGACCATATCTCAGTCCGTTGTTTTGCTAAACACAAAAGAAGGAGATTTTAAGATGATACCATTACCCAATCAAGTTCAATTTTCAAGTGTCAATGCCATTTCCGTCTTAGATGTAAATACGGATGGAAATTTAGATATTTTGTTAGGAGGAAATGAATACAGTTTTAAACCGCAATATGCACGATTAGATGCAAATGATGGAAGTTTACTTTTAGGAGATGGAAAAGGAGAATTTAGTTGGGTTAACTATTCAAAATCAGGTTTTTTTGTACAAGGGGAAGTTAAAAATATTTCAACTTTAAAAAGCAGAGATAAAACATTCATATTAGTAGGTATTAATAATGAAAAGCCTAAAATATTCCAGATAAACAATGATTAAATATACGTTACATATTATCATCCTTTTGCTCTTGGCTAGTTGTACTAAAAAGCCCAAAAAGCTATTTACTATTTTACAAGCTAAAGATTCAGGAATTCATTTTAATAATACTTTAAAAGATACATTAGGGCAGAATATCCTAGACTATCTTTATTATTATAATGGTGGAGGCGTGGCAATAGGAGATATTAATAACGATAAACTTCCAGATATCTATTTCACATCTAACCAACAGCAAAACAAGTTATATCTAAATAAAGGAAATCTAAAATTTGAAGACATAACAGCTACAGCTAATGTAGATAGTTCTAGCGACTGGAATACTGGCGTAGCTATGGCAGATGTTAATGGCGATGGTTTATTAGATATTTATATTTGCGCCGTAACAGGAACCAATGGCCTTGTAGGTCAAAATGAATTGTTTATCAACAATGGTGATCTAACATTTACAGAACAGGCACTTGCGTATGGTTTAGACATCGATAATTATAGTTCATCTGCTTCTTTTTTTGATTATGATTTAGATGGCGATTTAGATATGTATCTACTTAATCATGCTATACATACTGAGGAGTCATTTGGTAAAGCTAATTTTAGAAACAAGAGAAATTACCAAAGTGGAGATAAGCTCTTTAGAAATGATAATAACAAATTTATTGATGTAAGTGAAATTGCGGGTATTTATGGCAGCGCAAGCGGCTATGGACTTGGCCTGGCGATTTCTGATTTTAATAATGATGGGTATCCAGATATTTATGTGAGTAATGACTTTCATGAAGATGACTATTATTATTTAAATAATGGAGATGGTACTTTCATTGAAAGTCTAAAAATGCATTTTGGACATACTAGTAAATTTTCAATGGGTAATGATGCCGCCGATATTAATAACGATGGCTTTACCGATTTAATCACTTTAGATATGTTGCCAGAAGAAGAAAAAGTATTAAAATCTTCTGTTGGAGATGGTAATATTCAAATTCAAAATTTACGCACTAAGCAATATGGTTATCAGCATCAGTATGCTAGAAATATGGTTCAAATCAACCAAGAAGCAAGTCATTTTACGGAAACAGCTTTCCTAAGTAGTATTGCTGCTACAGATTGGAGTTGGAGTGCCTTAATTGCAGATTATAACCAAGACACAAAACAAGATGTCTTTATTGCCAATGGTATTCCAAAAAGGCCAAACGATTTAGATTATATAAAATACATTTCCAATAGTCAAGTTAAGAAAAAAATAGAAACTACTAATTTGATTGATAAAAAGGCTTTAAGTTATATGCCAGATGGAAAGTTGAAAAATATCTTTTTTCAAGGCAATGAAGATTTAAAATTTGAAAACACAAGCGATACATGGGTGAAACAGAACGCTACCTATTCTAATGGTTCTGCATATGCTGATTTAGATAACGATGGTGATTTAGATGTTGTAACTAATAATATAAATGCTCCTGCAAGTATTTACATTAATAATACAAATGCAACAAAAAATTATATCCAATTAAAATTTAATTACTTTCAAAAAAATTCCTTTGGTATAGGAACTAAGGTCATTTTATATCAAAATAATAACATTCAATATAAAGAATTATTTACTCAAAGAGGTTTTCAATCCTCTTCCCAACCCCTAATACATTTTGGATTAGATACCATACAAAAAATAGATTCTATTAAGGTTATTTGGCCCAACAAAACATTTCAAATATTAAAAGAGATCCCTGTTAATCAAACTTTAATAGTGTCCGTTAATACGAAAGAAAAAGAGTTGAGTTATACCTTTTTACATTCAAAAAACGATAGCATATTTTATAAAATTAAAGATAATTTAGGTATTCAGTATACACATTCAGAGAACAACTACATCGACTCAAACCGGCATAAACTTATCCCCTATCAAATTTCAGATAGAGGTCCAGCTGTTGCTGTTGGCGACTTAAATAATGATGGGAAAGAAGATGTTTTTTTTGGCAATGGAAAGCATACCAAATCTGAGATCTATCTTCAAAGCGAATCTGGATTTATAAAATTAGAGGATTCAATTTTTAAAAATAAGGCTACAAAAGAGGAAGGCAGTGCAACCATCGCAGATTTTGACAACGATAACAAAAATGATTTGTTTATTGGTTCAGGAGGAGGTGAGTTTTTTGGCAAATCTGCGGCACTTCAAAATAATTTATTTAGCATTACTAGTGATGGTATCAAAGAATTTGAGATACCCGAAGGTTACGAAGACACAGCTATTGTAAAACATTTTGATTTTGATTTAGACGGTGACCAAGATGTATTCATCGGCAATGCAACTTTGCCAAATGATTTTGGTAATATTCCTGAAAGCTACATATTAGAAAACAAAAAGGACGTTTTTGTAAAAAGAACCTTAGGAAATATAGGCATGGTAAGAGATGTTTCCGTTACAGATTTTAATAGCGATAAAAAACCAGATTTAATACTTGTTGGAGAATGGATGTCTCCTATATTTTTACAAAATAACAATGGCGATTTTGTTGATGTATCAGAAAATTATCTTTCCAAACCACTAAACGGTTTATGGCGTGCTATAATACCGTTTGATATCGATAAAGATGGTGATTTAGATTATCTTCTTGGAAATTGGGGTACAAATACTAAGTTTACTGCAACTCAAGATTATCCCTTATTAATGTATTATTCAGATTTTGATAATAATGGCAAAACAGAAACTATTATTGCTATTGAGAAAAAAGAAAAATACTACCCTATAGAAAACTTAGATGAATTAAGTTCGCAACTTATAAGTCTTACTAAAAAGAAGTTTACCACATATAAAAGTTTTGCTGGATTACCAATTAATAAAGTTTTTGATGATGCGATTCTAAGCAAAGCAAAAGTTTTTAAAGTACACACTTTAGCTTCTGGTATATTGAAAAATGAAAATGGTCAATTTGTTTTTGAAGCGTTTCAAAATCAATTGCAAGTAGCTCCAATTAATTGTTTTACTAAAATGAAAATCGGCGAAAACGAAACTGTTTTATGTGCAGGAAATTATTTTGGCATTAAGCCTTATCATGGTCGGTTTGATGGTTTTTCAGGGGCACTTATTTTAGACCAAAATAATATAAAGTTAGGGAGCGTTGTTGGGCTAGATTTTTTCAATAAGGCCGTTTCTCAATTAAGAACAATAACAATCAATAACAATAGATACTTAATCGCTTTAATTAATAATGATGATGTTCAAATATATCAAATTAAATAATGTCTTTATTGCCATTTTTGGATGTATTGTATTACAAGGGTGTACTTCTAAAAAAGACCCTATAATAGTTACTTCCAATGATTTTTATAGTACGATTGATATGGTGACCCAAATAATGGTACATGATATTTTTTCGCCACCAGTAGCAAGCAGAATTTATGTGTATCCTAATATTGCAGCTTTTGAAATACTTTCTCAAAACAGCACAGCTTACAAACCTTTAGCTGGCCAATTAAAGGATTTAAAGGCAATCCCTAAAGCTGATGATGAAGCTGTTAATTTAAATGTATCAGCATTAGTCGCTCATATGGAATTAAGCAAGGAGCTGGTCTTCTCGGAAGATAAAGTAATACAATTTAGAGATAGCATATATGATTTATGGATAGATCAGAATAAGGTAGAGTTTAAAGCATCTGAAACTTATGGACTAAAAGTAGCAAATCATATTAAAGAATGGATGAATAAAGATAATTATAGCCAAACTAGAACCATGCCTAAGTATACTATAGAAACAGAGGATCCTTCTCGGTGGCAACCAACACCTCCTGCATATATGGATGGGATTGAACCTCATTGGAAAAAAATCAGAAATATGGTTTTAGATTCTGCTTCACAATTTAAACCAATACCACCACCAAAATTTTCGATGAAAAAAGATTCCGATTTTTATAAAGAACTTATAGAAGTTTATACTGTAAATCAAGATATTACCAAACGTGGTGATGATAGTGAAGAGATTGAAATTGCACAGTTTTGGGATTGCAATCCGTATGTTTCTGTTACTAGAGGTCATCTAATGTTCGCAACAAAAAAGATAACCCCTGGCGCACATTGGATAGGTATTACTAAAATTGCATGCAAAAAAAATGACTTTAATTTTGAAGAAGCAGTTTATACCTATACAAAAACATCTATAGGAATTTTTGAAGCTTTTATAAGTTGTTGGGACGAAAAATATAGAAGTAACCTTATACGACCAGAGACACTAATAAATCAATTTATTGATGAAAAATGGATGCCTATTTTACAAACGCCACCATTTCCAGAATATACTAGCGGTCACTCGGTTGTTTCAGGGTCAGCATCAACTATTTTGACCTCTATTTTTGGAGACAATTTTATTTTTATAGACGACACAGAAACTGCTTACGGGCTGCCACTTAGAATTTTTACATCGTTTAATAATGCAGCCGATGAAGCTGCAATAAGTAGGTTATATGGGGGTATTCATTACAGAGCAGCAATAGACGAAGGACTTAAGCAAGGAAGAAAACTAGGGGCATTTGTAATAGAAAAAATAAACATGAAACATTAAGAAATGAAGAAAGTATTCTTATTTAGCTTATTATCTGTATTATTCATAACACTTCTGTGGTATTTTTTTATAATGGATTATGATTATAAAGTAACTTTTGAAACAAATCATCCTTCAGGAGTGGTTTACAATACTTTGGTTAACTGGAACAATTGGGAACCAAAATCTAAAAAAATGGTATCAATACGTTCTAAAAAACCTTTTTTAGAAGTGTCTCATGATCTAGAGGTTTTTGACTCCATTGTTGAAATAGATTGGCGTATTCAAAAAAAAACGGATACTATAACTAAAGTAACTGCTTTTTTTAAGGATAAAGAGAATAGTTTATTTCAAAAACTAAGAATTCCTTTTTTTAAAACCGCGTTTGTTAATCGAAGTATTCTTATCGCTAAAAATATTAGAGAAGGGTTAAAAATTCATAAAGAAGAATATAAAGTTTCATCAATAGAAAAAACCATATTTACTAAGAAAAATGTTCTTTACACAACAGTAAGTTGTAAACTTCATAAAAAAGCAAAAACAATGATGAAGCATACAAGTGTTGTTATGGAATATATTAAAAATAATGAACTTCTACTTAATGGAGATCCTTTTTTGGAAATCACAGATTGGAATTTAAAGGAAGATAGAATCACTTTTAATTTTTGTTTTCCAATATCAAAAGAAGATAATTTTCCTAAATCAGATTTTATAAAGTTTAAAAGTACGAATGAGAAAGAAGCATTGAAGTTGGTATTTAATGGAAACTATAGTATTTCCGATAGAGGTTGGTATGCATTAATAGATTATGCTGAAAGGAATAATATAAAGGTAGATTTTTTACCTATGGAAGTTTTTTTGAATTCCCCTCATTCCGGAGGCGATTATCTTGAATGGGAAGCGGAAATATATTTACCAACCCAAAAGATTTGAATATTTAGAATAATAAGGGTTATATAAGTGTAAGTAATCGAAAGTTTGGAAAATTTTTGGAGCAATGTCGTATCAAAAATCTAGAACCAGGAACAGATGTTGGTTTGTTATCTTATAACGAAACTCCTATGAAGCAGTTTATTTACAAAGGAATTTCAGTTATTTCAACAGACTTTAATCAATTAGGTGCTAAAGCCGCGGATTTTGTTAGAGGAGATGAAAAATTACAATTTTACGTACCAACCAAATTAGTATTAAGAGACTCATTATAATGAATTATCATCTAGGATTAGACATAGGAAGTTCTTCTATAAAAGTAGCATTAGTAGAAATCGAATCGGGTAAGAGCATTGGTGTTGTTCAAGAACCCAAAGAAGAAATGAGCATGTATGCTCAAAAAAACGGTTGGGCAGAACAAAAACCAAACGATTGGTGGAAGTATAGTTGTAACGCTATAACCCGCTTAAAAAAGCAACATAATGTAACAAGAAACCAAATAAAAGGTATTGGTATATCGTACCAAATGCATGGATTGGTCATTGTAGATAAAGATGGAAACCCGCTTCGTAAAAGTATTATTTGGTGCGATAGTAGAGCTGTAGAAATTGGGAATGATGCTTTTAAAGGAATTGGAGAAGAAAAATGCTCACAAAACCTATTAAACTCACCAGCAAATTTTACTGCTTCAAAACTGAAATGGGTAAAAGAAAATGAACCAGATACCTATACTAAAATTTACAAGTTCATGCTCCCAGGAGATTTTATCGCATATAAATTTTCTAACAAAATAAACACAACCATTTCAGGCTTATCCGAAGGCATTTTTTGGGATTTTAAAAATGATAGCGTAGCCGATTTTCTTTTGGAGCATTACGGCGTTCACAAAACGCTAGTTCCGGACATTGTAGATACTTTTGGTATCCAATCCTTAGTAGATAAAAAAGGAGAAACAGAAAGCGGTATCGCAGCAGGAACACCTATTTACTACAGAGCTGGAGACCAGCCAAATAATGCTTTGTCATTAAATGTATTTAACCCTGGCGAAGTAGCAGCAACAGGAGGGACCTCAGGAGTTGTGTATGCAATAACAGATAATTTATCTGCCAAAGAAAGCTCTCGCGTAAACAATTTTGCACATGTAAATTATCAAAAAGGGGCCGCAGCAAGAATCGGTAAACTATTGTGTATAAATGGAGCAGGTATTCAGTACCGTTGGCTTTTAAATAATCTGGCAGTAAGCTCTTATGAAGAGATGAATACTTTAGCATCAGAAATTCCGATAGGTTCTAATGGCGTTTGTTTGATTCCGTTCGGAAATGGCGCAGAACGTATGCTAAACAATACAGAAATAGGCACACGTATTGTCAACATGAATTTAAACAACCATCACAAAGGGCATATGTGCAGAGCAGCACTAGAAGGCATCGCATTTTCATTCGTTTATGGAATGGAAATTTTAAAATCCGACGGTATAAAACCAAGCGTCATTCGTGCCGGAAACGATAATTTATTCCGTTCAGAAATTTTTGCAAATACCGTAGCCACTTTAATAGAACAAGAAATAGAAATCTACAACACTACAGGAGCCATTGGTGCAGCAAGAGCTGCGAATTTACATAATAGCGATTTTAAAGCGTTCGGAAAAACCATTATGGACAATGATCACGTCATGACATTCATGCCTTTTAAAGACAAGCAACCTTATTTAGAAGCATATAAAAACTGGAAAAAAGAATTAGAACTCATATTAAACAACTAACATTTAGGGCGTTACGGCAAGGGTCGGGCTATCCGTTACGAGTCCTCGGTCGTACCTCTCTGTGGGCTTTCCACTACAATCCCTAACGGAGACAGAGTATCGTACTAAAAATGAACAACCGCATAAACAATAAAATTATGGCAAGTAAAGAATATTTTAAAGGAATAGACAACATTAAATTTGAAGGTAAGGAATCAGACAACCCTTTAGCATTTAAATACTACAACCCAGATCAGGTTGTAGCAGGAAAAACCATGAACGAATGGTTTAAATTTTCAATTGCGTATTGGCATACCTTCTGTGGGCAAGGATCAGATCCTTTTGGGCCAGGAACTCAAAGCTTTGCATGGGATCAAGCTTCAGACCCAATTCAAGCAGCCAAAGATAAAGCAGATGCCGCTTTTGAATTTATTTCAAAAATGGGCTTTGATTATTTCTGTTTTCACGATTTCGATTTAATTCAAGAAGGCGCAACCTTTGCAGAATCAGAACAAAGACTAGCTACAATTACCGATTACGTAAAAGGTAAACAAGCAGAAAGTGGCGTTAAATTATTATGGGGAACAGCAAACTGTTTTTCAAACCCACGGTATATGAATGGGGCTGCTACCAATCCAGATTTTGATGTCGTAGCCAGAGCAGGAGGTCAAATTAAATTAGCCTTAGATGCTACTATAAAATTAGACGGAGAAAATTATGTGTTCTGGGGTGGTCGTGAAGGTTATATGTCGTTATTAAATACCGATATGGGTCGCGAATTAGACCACATGGGGCAATTTTTAGGGATGGCTAGAGATTATGCAAGAGCGCAAGGTTTTAAAGGAAATTTCTTTATCGAGCCTAAACCTATGGAACCCTCAAAACACCAATACGATTTTGATACCGCAACAGCTATCGGTTTCTTAAAAGAATACGGATTAGATAAAGATTTTAAAATAAATATTGAAGTCAACCATGCAACCTTAGCACAGCACACGTTTCAACATGAAATTGAAACTGCTGCAAAAGCGGGTATGTTGGGAAGTTTAGATGCTAATAGAGGCGACTATCAAAACGGATGGGACACCGATCAGTTCCCTAATAATATTCAAGAAACTACAGAGGCGATGTTAGTGTTTCTAAAAGCAGGTGGCTTACAAGGAGGTGGTGTCAATTTTGATGCTAAAATTAGAAGAAACTCTACAGATATAGAAGATGTATTCCACGCACATATTGGTGGTGCAGATACCTTTGCAAGGGCGATATTGATTGCAGATAAGATTATCACGTCCTCACCTTATGAAAAGCTACGAACAGCGCGCTATAGTTCCTTCGATGCTGGCAAAGGAAAAGACTTTGAAAATGGAAAATTAGGCTTACAAGATTTGTATAAGATTGCTCAAGAAAATGGTGAATTGCAACTAAAAAGCGGTAAACAAGAGTTGTTTGAGAATATTATAAATCAGTACATATAAAAACGAATTAAACTAAATAAGCATTATGCAAACATCAACCAATTCAAAATACTTAATTAAACTTACATTAGTGGCAACGCTTGGTGGGCTATTGTTCGGATATGATACAGGTGTTATTTCTGGAACCGTAGGTTCATTAGATAGTTTTTTTGTAACCCCTAAAGGTTTATCGGAAGCAGCAGCAAATGCCTTCAAAGGATTTTTAGTAGCCAGTGCTTTAATCGGATGCATCATTGGTGGTATTTTTGGAGGACTTGTAAGCAAAAAATTGGGCCGAAAAAAAGGGCTTGTACTAGCGGCTATTTTATTTTTAATTTCTGCTTTAGGTTCCGCAATGCCAGAAATGTTTATCAAACCAATTGGTGAGTTAGATCATACATTTTCTACAATTTTTATATGCTATAGGATTATTGGTGGTATAGGTGTTGGGTTAGCTTCTATGTTATCCCCACTTTATATTGCAGAAATAGCGCCTGCAGATAGTAGGGGTAAGTTGGTTTCTTTTAATCAGTTAGCTATAGTTGGCGGTTTTATGGTCGTTTATTTTGTTAATTATTTTATTTCTAGAACAGGAGGTTCAGATGCATGGCTAAATGAAGTAGGTTGGAGATGGATGTTTGCTTCAGAAGTCATTCCGGCAGGATTATTTTTAGGGTTATTATTTTTTGTGCCAGATACACCACGTTCTTTAATGCTAAAAAATAAACCAGAAAAAGCATTGGATGTCCTCATTAAAGTAAATGGAGAAACAGAAGGGAAGAGGATTTTAGCCGAAATAGAAAATTCTGTTGATCAAGCTTCAGGAAAATTATTGTCCTATGGATGGGGTATCATACTTATTGGTATTGCTTTGTCCGTTTTTCAGCAATTTGTTGGAATAAATGTAGTATTATATTATGCCCCGGAAATTTTCAAATCGATAGACCCAAATACAGATGGTGCTTTATTGTTAACCATTATAGTGGGTATAGTCAACTTCTTATTTACCATTCTCGCAGTTAAAACTGTAGATAAATATGGAAGAAAACCACTAATGTTAATAGGAGCTTTGGGAATGGCAATAGCAATGTTGGCGCTTGGGTTTGTATTCCTTACAGGGGCTACAGGCTATTTAGCTTTGGGATGTATGATGCTGTATGTGGCAAGTTTTGCTTTGAGTTGGGGACCAGTTACTTGGGTGTTATTGTCAGAAATATTTCCTAATAAAATTAGAGGTAAAGCCATGGCTGTTGCCGTAGCAGCACAATGGATTTCTAATTACTTGGTGTCTTTAACATTCCCAATGATGGATGATAATTCATATCTAACAGAGCAATTTAATCATGGTTTTGCCTATTGGGTTTATGGGGTGATGTCATTATTGGCCATGTGGTTTGTATGGAAATTCGTGCCAGAAACAAAAGGAAAAACTTTAGAGGAAATGGAAAACCTTTGGATAAAAAACAAATGAATTAAGCTGTTAATCATTAATTGATATAAAAAACAAATTAAAATACGGGTGGGAATAACTGGTTCTGGTTTTGCTTCAGAACAAGCTAAATCTCTTAATCAAACGGAGTAAGTAGTAATAGCTGCAATCTCAAGTCGAACAGATGTTATTAAATACCTCCATCTTATTGGTGGCCTCAACGAAAGGTGTCGGAAGAACAAATTAAGGAGCAGTGTACGCATTTAATAGATGCTATTTAAATAAGTTTTTGAGTTGCTCAACCATATCTACATCTTTAGGTTGCTTATCAAGAAATAGTATAACCACTCTGTTTTTTTGAGCCCATATGATACATTGGTATTTATTTTATATTCATATTTTTTACCTTGATTGTTTTCTTTAAGCTCATCTTCAAGTTCACTAACAATTAGGGTTTGTATTGCTTAGGAATAAAGCTACTTTAAAATATTAATAAATAAGTTTCTATATAGCAATGTGATTCAAGTCAATCTTTTTATATAAAATAACCACTAAAAAGTAATATTTTTTACTATAAGTGTAATTTATTAAAAGCCTTGGATCTATTGGAGCGTAAGACGTTCTTGTGTTGCCTAAATTTTTAGTGTGATAAAAAAATCATAAACTCAATGGTATTCCAAAGTATCTCAAGAGTATTACTAGTATAGAATAACACAGAAATAGCTAAGCCAATAGAAAAGACTCTATCTAGAGCATTAACCCTGGATGATAGAAGTTAAAAAAACATCGGATTTTACTATTATTAAGGAAAAATAATTTTGGTCTTGTATCAGAGGATAATGTTCATTTCTGTTTTGATGCGGAACAAAAAAGCTTTTAATTTTTGCAACACAATTCAATTTCAGTAAAGAAAATTTTAAGATGTAATAAGATATATTCAATTCTAATTCATAATTATTTTTCAATAAAAAAAGCGAAACAATCTAAAAATTTGGATAATGAATATTATAGAAGTAATTATTAGTTTTCAAAGTGATAATAGACTGTTCAAGTATGAACATATTATTAAGGGGATTAATGAATCTATAGCTAAAGATGAGCTTAAAGTAGGTAATCAGCTTCCTTCACTAAATATTATGGTAAAGAAATTAGGCTATTCTAGTGATACTATTTTAAAAGGATACAGAAAATTAGAAGATATGGGGTTAGTAGAGTCTGTAAAGAATAAAGGTTATTTCATTATAAATAACAAGGATAAAGTGCTATCAGAATAGTATAAAATTATAAAGAATTAAATGATAACAAATATTACTAAAACACTTTTCAATAATATTGAAGTTGAAGGAGCAGAAAAATATGTAAAATCATCGGTACTTAAAGTTTATGACAAAGAGGGTATTGTAATTTATGATTTTGTAATAAAGAACCATGAAAAAATATGCTTAAAACCAATAACGCTAAAATGGAAAATTCCTGCACATAACATTAAAGGAGTTTGGAAACCTACTACAGATTTTGCAAAACGTATTGAAGCAGATTGGGAACTTGAACAAATGGAATCAAGGGTATCTATAGATGCTCCAGTAATTAGTTTGTTTGGTCATGATGACACTAATAAATTAACCTTTGCTTGTTCCAATGCTATTGAAAAACTTGAATTAAATGCAGAAATTCGTGAAGAAGACGATTGTTTTTATTGCTTTGTAACATTCTTTACAGAACCTCAATCTAAGATTAAAGATTTTAAAGCTCAAATCAGGTTGGATTATAGAAATATACATTTTTCAGAGACCTTAAAGGATGTATCCAAATGGTGGGAAAGTTTTGAGAATTTAAAACCAACAGCTGTTCCAGATATTGCTTTGGTTCCGCTCTATTCGACTTGGTATAACTTTCATCAAAATTTAAATGAAAATGTTCTAATTGAAGAATGTAAAACAGCCTATAGTTTAGGTTATAAAGCAATCATTGTTGATGATGGTTGGCAAACTAAAGATGGTAATAGAGGTTATGATTATACAGGAGATTGGGAACCAGAACGTTTAAACAAGACTAAAGCCTTTGTGGAAGATATTCATGCTACTGGTTTGAAAATTGGATTTTGGTATTCGGTGCCTTTCTGCGGAAAAAAATCGAAAGCATACAAACGTTTTAAAGATAAGTTTTTAACTGAGAATCATCGTTGGGCACCTGTCTTTGATCCACGTTATCCTGAAGTTAGAGAATACCTTATCAATATTTACAAAAACGCATTAGTTGATTGGGATTTAGATGGTTTTAAACTAGATTTCATAGATGATTTCAGGTTGTATGTTGATACACCTCCAGTAAATGATGCAATGGATTTTATTTCGATAAACGCAGCAGTTGATAAATTATTAACAGATGTTATCACAACTTTAAAAAACATTAATTCTGAAGTTTTTATAGAATTTAGACAAAAATATGTAGGTCCAGCAATGCGAAAATATGGCAACATGTTTAGAGCTTTTGATTGCCCTGGAGATGCCAATATGAATCGTGTTAGAATTGCAGATATTAGAATGTTAGCAGGCAATACCGCTGTGCATTCAGATATGATTACATGGCACAATGATGAAAAACTAGAAGTAGCTGCTTTACAAATGGTAAATACGCTTTTTGGAGTTCCTCAAATTTCAGTAGTACTTAAAGATATTCCTAAAGAACACCTTAAAATGGTTAAATTTTATACTGAATATTGGAATACAAACAAAGAACTCATAACAAAAGGACACTTTACACCATATAGACCGTTGGCTAATTATCCAATTCAAAAAGTACGTAACAATAAAAAACTACTTGTTGGTTTACATGACGATCATGTGGTTCAGCTTGATGAAGCTATTGAAAATATTAACGTTTTAAATGCAAAATTATCAGAAAGCGTTATTCTAAAAATAAATACTGATTTAGGAAACTATGATTGTAGCATCTTTAATTGTAAAGGTGAGTTGATTAATCAAAAATACATTATGTTCAACCGAGGTATCATAGAAATAAATATTCCTGCCTGCGGTTTAGCCCAACTAACTAAAAAATAAATAACGATATGGATACACTATCAATTGTTTCATTTCTGGGGTTTACGTTATTGGTAGCTTTTATTGCTTGGTACGCCACAAGAAAAACTGATGAGAAATCAGCTGATGGTTATTATCTAGGTGGAAGAAGCTTAGGTTATGTAACCATTGCAGGTTCTTTGCTCTTAACAAACCTCTCTGCAGAACAAATTGTAGGGCTAAATGGACAATCTTTTGCGCAAGGTGTTTTGGTAATGGCCTGGGAAACTTTAGCTGCTATCTCCATGATAGTTACAGCTATTTATTTATTGCCAAAATACATGCGTTCTGGAATTACTACCATACCAGAATTTGTACAGGCGCGTTTTGATGCACAAACCAAATCAATTTTATCTATATTATTTCTAGTAGCTTTTGGCGTGATATTATTACCAACCATTTTATATTCAGGCTCTTTAGCATTTAGCACCATGTTTGATTTACCTGAAACTTTAGGTGTATCGCAATCAACAGTTATCTGGATTTGTGTTTTATCTATTGGAACAATTGGATCTATTTATGCCATTTTTGGGGGTCTAAAAGCTGTAGCTGTATCTGATTTAGTAAATGCCATAGGACTTTTAATTGGAGGTCTTCTAATCCCTATTTTTGGTTTAATGCTTATTGGAGACGGTAGTGTTTCAGATGGTTTGAGTGAATTATGGACTGAAAACCCAGACAAATTTAATGCTAAAGGAGAAATAGATTCATTTATTCCATTCAGTACTATTTTTACAGGAATGATGATTGCTCAAATGTATTATTGGGGAACCAATCAATCTATTTTACAACGTGTTTTTGGCGCTAAAAGTTTAGCTGACGGACAAAAAGGAATGATACTTGCAGGATTTGTAAAATTCCTAATTCCTATTATTGTTGTATTACCAGGTATTATTGCATGGCATGTATTCGGAAACGATTTAGCAAATGCAGACCAAGCATACCCCGCTTTAGTTAAAAAAGTATTACCTGGAGCCTTTTTAGGATTTTTTGCAGCTGTATTATTTGGCGCAGTATTAAGTTCTTTCAATAGTTTATTAAATAGTAGTTCTACACTATTTGGTATCGATTTATACCGTCAATATTTTAATAAAAATGCATCCGAATTAAAAATGGTAAAAGCGGGAAAAACATTCGGTATTTTATTAGCATTGATTTCCATGAGTATAGCTCCTTTTATAGCAAATGCACCAGACGGTTTATTTTCATATATTCAAGAGTCTTTAGGTAGTCTAAGTGTGCCTATTTTGGCTGTTGTTGCTGTTGGTATGACGACTAAAAAAGTACCTGCTTTAGGAGCTAAAATTGTATTAACAGCAGGTGTGTTAATGTACTTAATTAGTCAGTTTGTATTAAGCCCTAATTTCATAGAATTAGCGCTAGCAGAAGCAGCAATAAATGGCATAACAGATGCAAAAGAGTTAGGTATTATAAAAGCAAAAGCATATCCTCATTTTTTACATATTATGGGAATTCTTTTTGTTATTAACGTAGCCTTTATGTTATTTATGGGGAAACTATTCCCTAGTAAAAAGATCTACACGCCTAAAATTACTGAACAAATAGAAATTACGCCTTGGAAATATGCTAAAGTAGTTGGTTTAGCCATTACAATTTTAGTATTAAGTACTTACTTTATTTTTTAAATTGAAGATTGCAGAATATGAGTAAGAAATATGTTATAGCATTTGACCAAGGTACTACAAGTACTAGAACCATTGTTTTTGATAAAAAAGGAACGATTGTTTCAATCGCTCAGAAAGAACTAAAGCAATACTACCCGCAATCTGGTTGGGTAGAACACGATGCTTTAGAAATATATAACGACCAACTTGAAACCTTTAATCAAGCAGTTACAGAATCAGGAATTAATCCAAAAGATATTGGGGCTGTTGGTATTACTAATCAGCGTGAAACAACTGTTGTTTGGGATAAAGAAACAGGAGAGCCCATTCATAAAGCGATTGTTTGGTTAGACAAAAGAACTACTGATATCTGTAAAGATTTAGAAGAAAAAGGATATTCAAACTATATAAAAAAAAATACAGGGTTAGTTATAGATTCTTATTTCTCATGCACCAAACTAAAATGGATTTTAGATCACGTTGAAGGGGCACAACAAAAAGCAGAATCTGGTCAATTATTGTTTGGTACTATTGATTCTTGGCTCATTTATAAATTTACAAACGGGAAAAAGCATGTTACCGACCATACCAATGCATCGCGTACTATGATTTATAATATTAAAAAATTAGATTGGGATAAAAAGCTTCTTGAAGAATTAAATATTCCACAATCATTATTACCAAAAGTTCAAACCTCATCATCAGATTTTGGAGCCATTGATTATAAAGGAATTTCAATTCCAATTTATGGTGTTGCAGGCGATCAACAAGCATCTTTATTTGGGCAAGGTGGATTTAAAGAAGGTATTGCAAAAAGTACTTTCGGCACAGGTTGTTTCATTCTTTTAAATACCGGAAAAAAACAAGTGAAATCAAAAAAAGGATTGCTTACAACATTAACCTGTAGTTTGGATTCTGAACCTGTAAATTATGCTTTAGAGGGTAGTATTTTTGCTGGAGGTGCTTCCATTCAATGGTTAAGAGACCGTATGAAAATTATTGATAAAGCTAGCGACACAGAAGCCATTTGCAATAGTATTCCACCATTAAAAAAGGTATATGTAGTTCCCGCTTTTGCAGGTTTAGGCGCACCACATTGGGACGAAAAAGCAAAAGGTAGTGTATATGGTATGACTTTAGATACTGGAAGAGAAGAACTTATTAAAGCAACCGTAAACGCTTTAGCATACCAAACAAAAGATGTTATTGGGGCTATGCAAAAAGATAGTAAAAGTAAAATAGTAACTCTAAAAGTTGATGGCGGTGCTACAGCAAACAACTATCTGATGCAGTTTCAGTCAGATTTATTGAGTGTTGACGTTGATAGACCAAAAATGATAGAAGTTACCGCTTTTGGAGCCGCATTATTAGCAGGTATTAAAGCAGGTATTTGGACCAAAAACGATATTGCTCAAATACGAGAAATAGATATGATTTTTAGTCCAAAAATGAATAAAAAAACACGAAAAAAGAATTATAAAGGCTGGAAAAAAGCTGTAAAACGAACAAAAAGTAAGTAAGATGTTGACGATGGAAAAAAGCATAGAATTTTCAGTTTTAAATAGGGCAGTACAAATAGAAAAATTACAGACTACAAAATTTGATTTAGCAATTATAGGTGGAGGTGTTACAGGAGCAGGAATAGCTTTGGATGCAGCTTCTCGTGGTTTGAAAGTTTGTCTTGTAGAAAAGAATGATTTCGCTTCTGGCACTAGTAATAAATCCACTAAATTAATCCATGGAGGGTTACGTTACCTTAAACAATTTGAAATAGGTTTAGTTAGAGAATCTGGTTCTGAACGAGCCATTGTGCATAAACTAGCACCCCATTTAGTTATTCCCGAAAAAATGCTATTACCCTTGGTTAAAGGTGGTACTTATGGAAAAATGATGACATCCATTGGATTAAAAGTGTACGATTTTTTAGCAGATGTAAAAGGAAATGACAGACGCAAAATGTTAAATAAAGAAGAAACCTTATCTAAGGAGTCTTTGCTTAATCAGGACATTGTTTTAGGGGGTGGACTATACGCAGAATATAGAACAGACGATGCTAGATTAACCATTGAAATAATAAAAAAAGCAGTCTCTTTTGGAGCAACTATAATTAATTATTGTGAGATGGAATCGTATAATTATAATGATGATTCTAAAATTAAAAGTCTGAATTGTACTGATAATAATACAGGAAACACTTTTAAAATAAAAGCAAGAAGTTATGTGTCTGCAGCTGGTCCTTGGGTAGATAAATTGCGCACCAAAGATCATTCAATGAACAACAAATATTTACACCTTACCAAAGGGGTCCATATTGTTTTTCCTTATGAAAAATTACCAGTGAAACAACCACTTTATTTTGATGTCCCTGATGGTAGAATGATTTTTGCTATTCCAAGAGGGCGGGCTACTTACGTGGGAACAACAGACACCAATTATTCTGGAAATTTAGAACGTGTTGTTGCTACAAAAAATGATGCTGAATATTTATTAAATGCAATAAATGCTACATTTCCAGACGTTAATTTATCCATAAATGATATTGAATCTAACTGGGCAGGGTTAAGGCCATTAATACATGAGGAAGATAAAGATCCTTCAGAATTATCTAGAAAAGATGAATTATTTATTTCTGAAAGCGGATTAATTTCTATTGCAGGAGGAAAGCTTACAGGGTATCGCAGAATGGCTGATCGTGTCATTGAAGCGGTTTTAAAAACCATGAAGAGCAAGTACAAAAAAGACTTAAAAAAGTCTAAAACCGAAAAAATTTCTTTGGTTACTCCTTCACTTGAAAATTCACATAACGTAGAAATTTATCAAAATGAATTAGAATTAAAACTTCTAGAATTAGGCATTTCAAATACGTATCATGCTTGGTATTTGTGCACAACTTATGGTAAACAGTCTGATATCATTATCGATAAATCAAAATCATTCGATAATAAAGATGCCTTAGAACGATTAATTAGAGCAGAACTTTGGTATGGTATTTATTATGAAATGACAAATAGCCTAACCGATTTCTTTGTACGTCGTACTGGTCGATTGTATTTCGATATTCCAAGTGTAAAAAAGTATTTTGTGATTGTTTTAAATGATTTTATAAATTATTTAAATTGGAATGATAACCGTATCTCTTCGGAAAAAGAAAAACTAGTGTTGCTTTTACAAGATGCTTCCACATATTATAAAGAAGAGTTTATGTCCCTATAATGCTGTGAATACGTATAATCATATTATGAAAAGCAATAGATAGAAGTCATTAATAAAAGTAAATACTATGAACAAAAGGATGATAAAAATTTTAATGATAGGTTTGTTTTTTCCGTTTTTTAATTGTGGAGATTCTCCTAAACAACTATCTGAAGTACATAATGAGCCTACAGGTAATGAAATGATTGATTTGACCAACAAGCTTGCAAAGGGATGGAACACTTGGAATACCAGAAGTGTTTTGTCGCACGTATTGCTTCCCGAAAGTTTTGCCATTGACTTACAGTTAAAAGACAACAAGTCCGGCGATATTTTGAAAGAGGCATTGATAGGAAGAAGGGGAGATAGTATTGAGCGTGTTATTCCTGGTTTCCACGCGTATGATGGCTCCTATACCTCGTTGAAATTGGAATGGCGGGATATTACCGTTCAAGTTCAAAGTGCGACAAAAAATGACATGCTCTATGTATTGGTAACTCCCATAAAATCTGCTGATGGCGATTCATTGATTATCAATCCAAAGATGTTATGGGAAAAAGAAGGTGTAGTTAGTATCGATAACAATATTACGGCACAAACTCCTTCAAAAACGATTACAGCTTATATAGTGGGTCATCAATGGGAAGCTAATTCTGATACCATTTTAACATCTTTGGATCAACCTATTGCAATTTCTACTGATAAGGACAAAAGTGTTGAAGAAATCGAAAAGATATTGAATGAATCAAGGGTAGCTTTTGCAGAGATGAAAACAAACTATGGTGAATCTTCAGAATTATATAATTCCATGCAGTCAGTCTTGGCATGGGACCAGATTTATGAACCAACTAATGACAGGGTTATTACGCCTGTAAGCCGTATATGGAATACAGAATGGGGTGGATGGGTATTATTTGATTGGGACACCTATTTTGCCGCCTATATGCTTTCTTTAGATAATAAGGACCTAGCTTATTCTAATGCCCTTGCAATTACTAAAGACATTACCGAAGGCGGTTTTATTCCAAATTGGAGTTGTGGTTTTACTAAGAGCAAGGATCGTTCACAACCACCTGTTGGATCTTATGTTATAAAACAGATTTATAAACAGCATAAGCAAAAATGGCTATTGCATGAAGTATTCAATGAATTGCTCAGTTGGAATCGATGGTGGGAAAAAAACAGAGATGTTGATGGATATCTTTGCTGGGGTTCGAATCCATATGACCCCGGGGATAATCCAGAATGGTTGACCCAAAAAAATGGTAAAAAACAGGCAGCATTATGGGAGTCAGGTCTTGACAATTCTCCGATGTACGATGATGCAAGTTTCGATTCGGAAAACCATATCATGCAATTGGCAGATGTTGGTCTAATGAGTCTTTACATTTTGGATTGTCAAAGTTTGTCCGAAATAGCAGAAGAATTAGGAAAGTCTGATATTGCAGAAGAATTAAAGGTGCGAGAATCAAAATATAGAAATAAACTAAAAACATTATGGAACAATGAATTTGGTCTGTACCTCAATAAAGATTTGGCCACAGGTGAATTTAGCTATAGACTTAGCCCTACCTTATTTTATCCTCTTTTAGCTAAAGTACCAGATGATCTTCAGGCAAATCGCATGATGGCGGAGCATTTTTACAATCCGCAAGAATTTTGGGGAGAGTATATTTTACCTTCTATCGCAAGAAATGATACTGCTTTTAAGGACAATAATTATTGGAGAGGCAGAATATGGGCTCCAATGAATTTTCTCGTTTATTTGGGAATTAGAAACTACGATCTGCCAAAGGCAAGAAAAGATATTGTGGAAAAATCAGAAACATTGTTGTTAAAATCATGGATTGGAGAAAATCATATTTATGAAAACTACAATTCAGAAACAGGACAGGGAGATGACATAGAAAACAGTGATAAATATTATCATTGGGGTGCTTTACTAAGTTATATAGGGCTTATAGAGAAAGGGCATGTACTGGCACCAGAACTACCAATACAAGGAATTAATTAATCAGGGACAAGGCACAAACAAGAATAGAATAAATAAGCAATCTTAAAGTAATGGCACAAAAAGATTAATGATGTTATTTGTGTCGGAAATGTGCTTAAGATGGGCTGTAAAAGAGCATTGTGAAAAAGAACATCAGGAATTTCTTTTAAATGATGTTTATAAATAAATCAGGTTACGCGATATCTTAAAAATATAAAAATAAAATTAAGACTAAAAAATAGCATATAATAAGGATTGGTTGATTATGGCTATAAAGAAGAAGCTAAAGAAATGGCTATTGAAAGATTCAATTGGAACACCATTGGATAAGGTGATTGTGGTTGCAAAGGTGTGACGAGCTAAATGAAAGGTTAAGTTCTTGCTTATTTCACAAGCATCTGCAATTTCCTTTAAATAGGAGTTTGTTTTTTGATTGCTTAACACAGGAAGTAGAAGCTCACCTGTTAGAATATCTGGAAGCTCTTGATACTTATCTAATATCGCTTGAGCCATTGGAAGGACAGGAATATTACTTCGAGTATTAGTTTTTACTCTATTGGTTTTTATCCAAGGCTCTCCGTTTATACCAATTACAATATCATTTTTAGAAAGTTTCTTTACATCTGCATAAGCTAACCCTGTAAAGCAGCAAAAAATAAAGATATCCTTTACTTGGTCTAATCGTGGAATTCTAAACTCTTTTTCTATAATTCTCTGAATCTCTTCTTTTGTTAAAAACTCACGGTCTACAATTTTTAATTTTGCTTTCCAATTCAAAAAAGGATCTTTATTAATCCAGTCATTTGCAAAGGCAATTCTAATTATCTTCTTAAAATTGGTTACATATTTAAAGGCAGTATTATGAGCACATTTTCTTTCCTTTTTTAAGTAATATTCAAAACCACTAATAAATTTATGGTCAACATTCTTAACAGGAATATCTTTTAGTCCATAATCTAGTTGTATATAATCTTCAACGTGTTTCTTAGCAGTTTTATATCTTTCAATAGTTCCAGGAGCAAAGTCTCTACCAACTAATTTTTCAATCTTATTATTATGAACTTGAAATATCTCAAGTAGCATTTTATGTTTTATTTCTTTTCCAAGGTAAAGACTTTTAATAATATCCGCGGTTACTAAATCTTCATTTTCAATAAGTTTTTCCTGAATTTTATTGACTTTGTTTTTAATAAAGTCCAAATATCTATTCAATTCACGAACTTCAGCAGTAGCACCATTCATTTTCCCAGCGGCAGAATTCCATTTAGTAAGTAGAACTTTTCTTTTGATGCTAAACTCACTCCGCTTTCCATTAACAGTAATTCTAAGGTAAATAGGAGTTTTACCGTTTTTATCAACATCATTACCTCTTGGGTAAAATAAGGTGGAGAATGTATTTTGCATCGGTGCGTGGTTATATATCTCCTTAAAAATATAAAATATAATAATACAAAATACACGTTAAGTATTGTTTAACAGTACCTTATGGTTAATTCGGTGCGTAATTTTAATTAAAAAAACACGCACCGAATACCGCACCTTTTATTTGATATTATTTGATTTTGTTTGATATCGTAGAAAATGTAAAAAGCCCATAAACATAATGTTTACGAGCTTTTAGAAGAATTTAGTAAATTCTCTGCGGAGAAAGAGGAACTAGAACTTTATTTTTAACATATTGATTATCAGTGTTTTAATTTTATTTCGGTTAGGATAAGCACCGAATTACGCACCTAGGTAATAATACCTTGATATTTTTGTCAATTTTGGATTGTTTCTAGAGAATTTAGTAATTGAATTATAAAAGTATTTAGCCTTCTTTTTAAGTCAAATCGATAGATTATCAAGATAAAACTTAAATAATATCAATAGATAGGGCGTCTAAATCCTGTCTATAATACTTTAAATATTCGTAAACTAACCATTTCGATTATTGTTACGTTAGTTTTTCATGAAAATCTACATTCATTATATTATATAGACACCATTTTATATGCCATTATGTGCTAGTTTATTTTCTATTTTATTCTTTATTTTTTCGGTTATTTTCCTTTTTATTATATGTTATATAGTCTGCTATACCTTATCCGAAACACAACTTAAAAATAATAATAATGAAGATTTCTTTTCTTTAGTTTAAAACCTAAATATATTTTTTTGTTTCTAATAGAAAAGCCAAAAATTTTTATAAACCATTAATATCCTCCTTTTTTAAATAAAGAATATCCCTTAGTAATAATATTAATAATTATAAATTCAAATTATTAATATGTAAATAATAAATTCTTTGACAATTAAATTACCATAATCATGAAAATTAATAAAATCATTTGTGTTTTTCTTTTTTTGGTATTCAACTTACACAGTCACAGCAATTTCTTAAAGGGGCAGATTTATCATTTGCAAATGAACTTTAAAATGTTGATGAATGTGCCATCACTTATAAAAAAGAAACTACTGATACAACTCCTACCGATGTATATAAAATTTTTAAAGATTATGGATGCAATGTCATAAGAGCAATACTTTGGCATGTAAACCATAACGAAGTTTCTGGTAATTTCTCTACTGTAGAAGATGTGAAAAACACTTTTATACGAGCAAAAAGTAATAGTTCATGGGTAAGAATACTTCTAACAATACACTATTCTGATACATGAGCAAATCCAGGAGAGTAAAAAACACTAACAGTATGGGCTTGCATAACAAATGAAGCAATTTCTACACAGTTAACAAATTCTATTACTAGTTATACAGAAAATGTTATTGATCAATAGGTAAAGGAAGAATAGATTATATAGCTATTGGAAACGAAACTAATGGAGGGTTTATATGTCCTACAGCTAATGATAACTGCCAAGCGATTGGTGAAGTTGCTAGATACGACAGAATGAAACAGCTAATACAAACTGGTATTAATGCTGCTAGAAATAAAGGTTTTGCTGAACTTACCGTTATAGTACATGTGGCTGGCCCAGGAAATGCATGGTGGTGGTTAGACAAAATGGGTGTTGGAAGACCTGGAGGTCTAAATAATTTTGGCTTAATAGGTTTACCTTACTACCCTGCATTACCTGACATCCAATATATAAGAGTATTTTTATATCCAAAACCCAAAAAGCATTCTACTTTTATTATAACTTTACAGACAAGATTCTAATTCAGATATGATTTATGGAATATTATATTTTTCATTACCTAATTATTCCAAACTACTTCTACAATAATTTTAAATAGTACCACTTTAAAGTAAATTAAACTATAAAAAGTATAAAACAATACTATTGCAATACCTAACTGGTTACTATATTAAACTTATACTTAAAATCTAATATAGAATCTAATAGCCATAGCAAAAAAATTTATCCTTTTTTAACTTTAAAACTGGGCGCCCGTATGTTGCGTTTATTATAAAATTAAAAAGTCTTCCTTCACTAAAAAGAACACCCCTTAATTGAAACGAAATATACCCCTTAAAAAACAATTTATAATATGACATTTACATTTCTGATACATAAACAATCAGATATTTAATTTTAATAACCATTAAATAATTAAAGAACTATGAGATTTTTTTCAACTATATGCTTTTTTATTTTTTTATGCACTCAACTTGTACAGGCGCAGCAATTTCTTAAAGGTGCAGATTTATCATTTGCAAACGAACTTCAAAATCCTAATGAATGTGGCATTAAATACCAATTAGAGCCTGGCGAAAACTCACCCACAAAAGATGTTTATGAAATTTTTAAACAGTACGGATGTAATGTAGTAAGGGCAAGACTTTGGGTAGGAAATTCAAACCTAGTTTCTGGAACTTACTCTAATATTGCTGATGTAAAAAAAACTTTTGAAAATGCTAAAAAAAATAGTCCATGGGTTAAAACGCTATTAACAATACATTACTCTGATACATGGGCAGATCCAAAAGAACAAAAAACTCCTAGACCATGGAGCAGCTATACATATAATACTGTTTATAAAAAGTTGCGTGATCGTGTATGGTCTTATACAGTTCAATCTATTAATCAAATAGGAAAAGGAAAAATAGATTATATAGCTATAGGTAATGAAACAAACGCAGGGTTTATATGCCCAACAGCTGATAACAACTGTAATAATCTCAATGATCCTGAGAGATATAATAGAATGAAAGAGCTGCTTCAAATTGGTATCAATGCAGCTAGAAATAGAGGCTTTGCTAAAGATAACATAATGGTACATGTAGCTGGCCCTGGAAATGCATGGTGGTGGCTAGATAAAATGAACGTTGGAAGACCTGGAGGACTAAATGATTTTGGACTTATAGGGTTATCATATTACCCTGCTTTACCAATAATTGATAGAGATGGACATAATATGTCTACAGAAGTAGTTGGTAGAATACTAAAAAATATTATTGGTAAGCACAGAGTACGTCCAATAATTGTAGAGACTTCTCACCCTTATACTGCTGCCTATACAAGATATGATCCAAATAATGATAAAGATACTGATAAACAAAACCGTATGAGTTCCTCAACCTCATATGAAAAGTTCAAAGATTTGATACCAAAACCATGGAAGCAAAAGGTTTTTATGGAGCGATTAACTAATCAGACTTATAATGCTGGAGGTTTGGGAGTAATATCATGGGAGCCTGCTTGGGTTTCTCCTGCTAAAGGAAAAAATGAATGCGTTAAATCTAGTTTTGGTTATGGGTCAGATCAAGAGCATCACACCTTTTTTAGTTTGAACAACCAACATTCTGTGGTAAAAAATGGAGGTATTTCATTCATGAACTTAAAAAAAAACTATAATGTTCTTGGTTTTAGAGATGTTGTCTTTAGACTTAATATAGCTTCTTTACCAGCTGGCCAAACGCCACATCTTGCTGTTGATTTTGATGGTAATGATGTTATAGATTATGGAAATTGGCATAATGAAAGAGTAAAAATGACATGGGATAGTGCAAACCAAGTATGGACAGCAACAACATCGTTAAGACAAGGAGTAACCTATAAGTATAGATATATGAATGGCTATAACCCAAATAATGCAGAACAACTTTCAGGGTCAAATTGTACCAATGGCCAAGCAATTAGACAAATAAAAGTTTGGAACGGTGCTGGTAAGCAAATCGTAAAAAACTGGTATGGAGGTTGCTACACATCCCAATCTTGGAGTGCATTTAAAGCAAATGGCAGTAATATAATACAGGCAGCTTCAGAATTTAGTCAAGATTTTGCAATTGCTCCTAATCCTGCAAAAAATAGTATAACGGTACAATCTAAAGCAAGCAAAATCAT
The DNA here is from genome assembly GCF_947495965.1 of uncultured Maribacter sp. Taxonomy (GTDB): domain Bacteria; phylum Bacteroidota; class Bacteroidia; order Flavobacteriales; family Flavobacteriaceae; genus Maribacter_B. The sequence goes on along the minus strand of NZ_CANMBB010000002.1, from coordinate 464,346 downwards.
TAAAAATATCACTATTCAAGACATTACAGGCAAGCAATACAACACCTATTATCCAAATGCAGCTACTTTAGATATTGATATTTCTGCACTACAAAAAGGTATTTATATTGTAATTATTGATACTGGACAGGAAAAAGCATCTAAAAAATTAATAGTACAATAAAAGCTTTAATTTAAAACTTTATAATAATCCCTACTTAACATTCTCTATGTGTAGGGATTTTTAATTTTTTTGCCCAATTTAATTTATCTAAAGAATGAACATTTTAATTACGAAATATTTTAAATAATTTTCAAATACACTACTTAATTATTAATATTTCTTAACTTAGTAAGGGGTTATTTTAAAGTAATTCTATTAATTTAACTTATCATATTGCCTATAACCAAATTTTATCTTCTGCTAGTATAATTAAAACTAGTGCGATACTTTATGCATAGAAATAGATTTTACCAGCCCTAATTTTTATAAGTATTTGTTTATTTGAATTACTTAAAAAAGTAATCTTAATATTTAAAATTTAATAAAACATTTATGGTGCGATTTATTTTGTTTCTATTGGCTATAGTATCTTCAATTAATATATATTGCCAGAGCCAAGCTATTTTTGACAAAATAGACCAGTCAAATGGGCTTTCTAGTAATAGAATTACTGGTACAATTAAAGAGAAAAATGGCTTTGTATGGATAGGAACACAAAACGGATTAAACCGTTATGATGGTAGTAAGTTTAAAATTTATAATAATCAAAATAGTAATATAAGCTCAAATAATATTAGCGATATATTATTAGACCTTAAAGGAAGAATATGGATAGCAACTCAAGGTGGCGGTTTAAATTTATATGACAACTTAAAAGACGATTTTATTACCTATAAAAATAGCCCTACAGATTCAGCTTCATTATCTTCAAATCAATTATATACTCTTTTTGAAGATTCAAAAGGGAATTTATGGATAGGAACAGAAGAAGGATTATGTCTTTTTAATGAAGCTTTAAATACATTTACAACCTATCACCTTCAAAACAACCACAAAAATGTCTCTAATCAGAACAACGTAACTAGTATTTATGAAGATAGCCATGGAGATTTATGGGTAGGTACTTTTGGAGGTGGGCTAAATAAATTTTCTAATAAAACTAAAAAATTTAAGCACATAGAGTCTGTATCCAATATTTTTAGTGATTTTATACATACTATTTCTCAACTGAATAAAAATACCTTATTAGTTGGTACAAGTGGTAATGGGTTATTAAAGCTAAATTTAAAAAGCTTAAAATTTGACAACTTCTTTAATAATACTATAAAATTTAATGGTGACCTAAAAATCGTTCGATCGCTACATAAAGATAGCCGAGAAAATATTTGGATTGGAACAGATGGCTATGGAGCTATAAAAATAGAAGACCCTAACGGTTCTAATCCTAAAATACAAACATTTGAATATAAACCTCAATTAAAATCTTCTTTATCAGGAAATGCTATATACGATATCATGGAAGATGAAAAAGAGAATATATGGATAAGCACAGGATGGAATGGGATTAATATTTTAACCAAAAAAAATAATTTTGAGTTAATTCCTAGCGATATAAAAGGCCTAAACCCAATACCTGTATTATCTATCTATAAAAACAAAAACAACTTATATCTGGGGCTAGATGGCAAAGGTTTAACTGTTTTTAATACCAAAACAAATACTACGCAACAATATAATAAAGATTTTAATAATGCTATAGGAGCTGATTATATACAATATATTCATGAAAGTAAAAATGGAATCTTATGGCTGGGAACCTATGCAAATGGGCTGGTTAAATTTAATCCAAAAACAAAAACATATAAACAATACAAACACGAACCCAAAAATCCTAAATCTATAAGTTTTAACGATATACGGACTATTATAGAAGATGATAAAAATAATTTGTGGATTGCATCCTGGGGAGGTGGCCTTAATTATTTAGATACAATTACTAATGAGTTTACTACGTATCGCGAAAACAAAAACGACAAAACATCTATAAGTAGTGATAATATTGTTTCAATGCTAAAAGATGGTGAATATTTATGGTTAGCTACATATGGTGGAGGGATTACTCTTTTTAATACAGAAACCAAGAAAGCAACTCATTTTAAAAAAATAGATAATGATTTAAACTCTATAAGTAGTAATAATATTTTAAGTTTATTTAAAGATTCTAAAGGAAATATTTGGTTAGGAAGTTCAGAAGGAGGTATTAATCGCTTTAATTCTAAAACAAAAACATTTAGTCGTTTTGATGCTAATAAAGAACTAAGTAACCAATCTCAAGTAGCAATTATAGAAGATAATAGTGGAGACATTTGGTTTAGTTCTAAAATTGGTATTTATAAGTATAGTTATAAAACTCAAAAATTCACGAACTTCACTAATTTCGAAGGTGTATATCATATAACATCTGTATTTAAAGATGAAGATGGTTTACTATATTTTGGTCGTTCAGATGGTGTTTTACGCTTTAACCCAAATAATATTAAAAAAACAAGTAACCAACCTCAAGTAAAAATTACAAATTTCAAACTTTTTAATAAAAATCTACCAATTGGTAACAATGAAGTGCTAACAAAAAATATTACGTTAACAAAAAGTATAACATTAAAACACAATTTAAATGTTATAACTTTTGAGTTTGCAGCACTACAATTCCCTTTTTCTTCTAAATGCGAATACTATATTCAAATGGAAGGTTTTGATAAAAATTGGAGAAACATTAATAAAGATAGAACTATAACATACACAAATTTACCTCATGGAGATTACACTTTTAAAGTAAAAAGTAAAGAAATTGGAAGCACTTGGGGTACTATTTATACTGCAGTAAAATTAAAAATTTTAAAACCATTATGGTTAGAGTGGTGGGCAATAGCATTATACCTATTAATCGGAATCTTAATTTTATATTTATTTAGAAGGTATACAATAGCCTGGGAACAATTAAAAACTAATTTAAAATTAGAAAAACTTACCCATGAAAAAGATATAGAATTATATAACCTAAAACAGCAATTTTTTACAAATATATCTCATGACATAAGAACTCCTGTAACTTTAATATTAGGAGCTGTAAACAGGTTATTACAAAATAAAGAATCTATTAAAGGTGATTTCCTTAATGCAACAGAAACTATAAAAAAGAATGGAAATAAATTAGTTAATCTGGTAAATGAATTATTAGATTATAGAAAACTTGAACACGAAAAATTAAAACTATATGTTGCAAATGAAGACATCGTAGAATTTTGTGAAGAGATTTATCTGTCCTTCAAAGAAATGGCTATAGAAAAAAGGATAGATTTTATTTTTAAAACCAATGCTAAAGAAATATTGGTATGGTTTGATAAAAATCAGCTTGAAAAAGTATTTTATAATTTATTATCAAATGCCTTTAAATTCTCTAAAGTATCAGGAGTTGTTGAATTTTTCATTTTTAAAAACAACAACGGTATAGAAATTCAAATTAAAGATAAAGGTGTAGGTATTTCTAAGAGCCAACTGGCTAAAATTTTTAATCGGTTTTATCAAACTAAAGGTAATAATGATAAGGCTATAAATTCTGGGTTTGGATTAGGGTTATCAATCTCAAAAGAAATAATTGAGTTACATCATGGGGAAATAATTGTTGATAGTATTAAAGGAAAGGGAACAGAATTTATAATTAGGTTAAAAGAAGGAAATAAACACTTTGAAGAAAATCAAATAATTGGAGATAAAATTGATAATATATACAGTAAAGACTATTTAATTAATAACCCTGTACAACTAGAGAAAGTAGAATTAATAATAAAGGGTGAAAACGGCATAAAAGAAAATCAAACATTATTAATAGTTGAAGATAATGAAGAGATTCGAAATTATATTTATCAACTTTTTGTAGATGACTTTATTATTATTGAAGCATCCAATGGTAAAGAAGCTCTAAAACACATAATTAATACTCCTCCAGACATAATTATTAGTGATGTAATGATGCCAGTTATGGATGGTATAGCACTAACAAAAGAGCTTAAGTCTAATATTCGCACAAGTCATATTCCAATCTTATTATTGACTGCCAGAGCAGCTTTTACTCATAAAATTGAAGGTTTCGAAATTGGAGCAGATGACTATATTACAAAGCCATTTAATGAATTATTGTTACGAAGTAGAATCAAGAATATTTTAAAAAATAGAACATTACTACATCAAAAATTTTGGAAAAAAGAACTTGTTCCTATTAGTGAACTAAGCCTAAATAAATCTGATGAAGTATTTATGAACAAGCTAATAGAAATTATAGAAGAAAATATAAACTCTGCAAATCTTAATGTAAGCTTTGTTTGTGATGAAATGGGAATGAGTCATTCCGTAGTTTACAAAAAAATAAAGAGCTTAACAAATATGTCCTATGTTGGTTTTGTTCGTGATTTTAAACTAAAAACAGCAAAAAAACTTATAGAAGAACATAGCTTTTCTGTTTTAGATGCTTGTTATCATGTAGGATATTCCGATAGAAAATACTTTAGCAAACAATTTAAGCAGAGGTTTGGTAGCCCTCCATCTGAGTACCTTTCAAAATAAGATTGTCTCTAAACCCTTTAATTCAATAGGTTTTTTAGAATAAATACCCCTTTAATAAATGATTTTCACCCCCTATGTTTTTGATTAAAAATGCCTAATTGCAATCTATAACTCTTTTTGTGTTTGATGCAATGAGTAACCAACTAAATTATTTAAACTAAACTAAAATCTTTATTAAGTATGGATGAAATTAAACCAAATGCTAGGAATCAAATTTATCTCAAATTATATTCCTTACTAATTGCTCTTATGTTGCCTATTCTTTTTTATGGGCAAGAATTAAGCATTAAAGGTCTTGTCTCTGATTCAGAAACAAACCAACCAATTCCAGGTGTAAACATTGTTCTTAAAGGTACTAAGAAGGGTACGAACACAAATTTTGATGGCGAGTACACTATAGAAGCTAAAGTAGGGGACGTACTCCAATTTTCTTATTTAGGCTTTAAAACTGAAGAAATTGTAGTATCTAAGAGTACTCTAAATATTTCATTAATGGAAGATTCTTCAATGCTTGATGAAGTTGTGGTTATAGGTTATGGAACTTCTAACATTAAAGAAACAACAGGAGCTATTGCAAATGTAAAAATAGATGATATCCCTAATTCTGCCACAACATCTGTAGATCAGATGCTACAGGGTAGAGTATCTGGCTTAAATTTAGGCTTAAGCTCTGCTCAACCTGGAGCTAGAGTAAGCGCAAATATTAGAGCCGATATTTCTCCTAGAGGAAGCGGAGAGCCTCTTTATGTTATTGATGGTGTTCCAATGATAAACGACTCTCCTGAGCCAAGCCTTAATGATTCTAATATAGGTTTTGCAGGTGGTGTAGATAGGAGCCCTTTGGCAACTATAAATCCCTCTGATATAGAAACTGTAGATGTCATAAAAGATGCAAGTACAACCGCCATATATGGTTCTGCAGCAGCCAATGGTGTTATATTTATTACAACAAAAAAAGGTAAAGTTGGAAAAACTACAGTTAGTTACAGAGCAACTACATCTACACAAACACCTAAAAAATATATACAGTTTTTAAATGCTAGAGACTTTATGTTGCAGCATAATCGCTTAGCTTACGACAAGTATCTTTTTGATAATAAATATGCCCCCTATGGTGCGCAAAATGTACCTATAAATGATACGTTTAATCCTTTTTTCTCACAAAGTGATATTAATAATATAGGAGAAGGAACTAATTATTTAAATCAAATTATTAGGCTTGGGATGGTGCAGGAGCATAATATTTCTATTAGTGGAGGTAGTGAAAATACTAGAATTTATTCTTCTTTTAATTATTTTAATAATGAAGCTATATTAAAAGGTGGAGACTTTGAAAGATTTACGGGAAGATTTAACATAATTCAAAAACTTGGAAAAAAATTTAACCTTAATATTAAGACAAATTTTAGTCAAGTAAATAGTAATAATGCGTCTTCTGGAGAAAATGGAGGTGGTAGCGAAAAATTTAATATGTTACAAGCGGCCTATACTTTTGCTCCTACGATATCTCCATTAGCAGCAGATGGTAATTTCTCTAGAAGTTACAATACGTTAATCATGAATCCATTGGCATTTTTAACTATAGAAGATAAATTAAGAACTAATAGATTTTCTATTACACCTAAATTAGATATTAAGTTGCGAGATAATTTAACTCTCACAACGGTAGGTAGTATGGATAGAACTAGCGCTAATAGACAATTCTATATCCCTTCAACAGCACAACATTCATTATTACCTGATGGCATGGCTCAATTAGCAACAAATAAGAATGATGCTTATACGGGAGAGTCCTATTTGTCATATAACAAATCGTTTGGAAAAAATTCGCTGTCTGCAGTATTAGGGGCAGGTGTTTATAAAACTATTTTCGAAGGTTTTAGCATGCAAGGAATAGGGTTCTTTACAGATGCTTTAGGTTTTAATAATATCGGTGCAGCAAATGAGTTACTTAGAAATACTCAGAGCTCTTTTAAATCTGAAACCACAAGACTGTCTCAATTTGCTAGAATTAATTATACCATTAATGGAAAGTACGTTTTAAATGGTGTTCTAAGAAGAGATGGTGCCAGTAATTTTGCAGAAAATAACAAGTGGGGAGTTTTTCCGGGTATTTCTGCAGCATGGAGAATAAGTGAAGAAAACTTTTTAAAAGATACTAAAGTATCGCAGCTAAAATTACGAGTAGGATATGGAGAAGTAGGTAATGTTGTACTAGCGGATAATGCACTTCAATTATATGATATAAATGGTCAGTTTACTTTTGGTAGCACTGTACAACCTGGTGTTGTTCTTTCGCAAGTTGCTAATCCAGATTTAACATGGGAAACAAATGCTAGTATTGATATTGGGTTAGACTTTGGCTTCTTTAACAATAGAATAACTGGTAACCTTGAAGTTTACCAAAAAACAGCTAGAGATTTAATAGATTTTGATCCACTACCATCAAATAATGCAGTTGGAAGAGTTGTTACCAATGTTGGTTCTACACGTGCAAAGGGTATTGATTTTGCGTTAAATACAACTAATATTATAACAGAAAATTTTGAATGGAATACGAATTTTACCTTTAGTACAAGTAGAGCAGAATGGATAGACCGTAACCCTAATGTTCCTTTAGCTAAATACATTGATCCTAATGGGCAAATAGGCGATTTCTTTGGTTGGGAAACAGATGGTATTATAAAGTCATTAGAAGAAGTGCCTAACCATATGGCAGGAGCATTTCCTGGAAATATTAGATATGTAGATCAAAACGGGGATGGTATCTTAGATATAGATGATGTTGTAAAAATAGGTACATGGGGCCCTAGAGTTAATTTTGGTGTTGGAACAAGTTTCAAATACAAAAATCTAACCTTAAGTGCTTTTGCTTATGGTAATGCTGGTGCTCCAAGAGCTTTTGGCTACTTGCCAGCCGACCTTAGTACAACTGTAGCTGGTTTAACACCATCAAACACACAAATAAGTGTTAAAGATACTTGGTCTGTAGATAATCCTAATGGCTATCTTCCTGGTATAGCAACCAATCCTTATACTGGAAACAATCCAACAGATCAACAGCGTACAGACTTTTTATATAAGAAAGTAAGCTTTTTAAGATTAAAGAATATTAATATTGGTTATGATTTTTCTTTCAATAAGGCATCTAAAATTCCTATTAGTAAATTAAGGCTTTTTGTAGATCTACAAAATGTAGCATTATTTACGAATTATGATGGTTTTGACCCCGAATTTGATGTAACCAATCCGTATCCTCAGGCATTAACATCAACTTTAGGACTAGACATTCAGTTTTAATTTTTTAAAAAAACGTTATGAAATTTACTACAATAAATAAATTTATTTTACTAACACTACTAGCATCTTTTTTTATACTAGTAAGCTGTGAAGATGAATTAGAAGCAAAAGTATATAATGATTTAACTCCTGATAACTTCTTTAAAACGGAAAACGATTTTAATGCTGCCTTGGTTGCATTATATAGTTCATTCTCAATTGATTGGGGAGGAAAGGACCCAGGTGTAGACATATGGTATAATTATTTGTATAATGCAAATAATAAGAGTTACCTCATGAGAAGTGAACTTACAACAGATGAACTTTGGAATGATTGGGATGCTAACCTTTTAAATTTCACATGGGGTCCAGCTACGTATTCAGGAGGTAATGCCCCTGTTTACTCTAGAATTAGATATGTGGCTAGAGCTACTGATATAATAGATAAGATTAAAAATTCTACAGTAGATGATGCTACTAAAAATAGATACTTAGCAGAAGCTAGAACATTAAGAGCTTGGTTAATGTATATTTTATATGACTTTTTTGGTCCTGTAAATGTGAAAATAAACCCAATTACACTAGGTGATACAGATATTATACCTAGATGGTCTGACGAAGAATACACAGGAATTATAGAGCAAGATTTATTAAATGCAATTAGCACAGATGAACTTCCAGAAACGTATAATGGAAGTGAAGATTGGGGTAGGGCTTCTAAAGGCCTATCAAGAATGTTATTATTAAAGCTATATATGCATAAAAAAGAGTGGATTAAAGCTGAGACTATAGGAAAAGATATCATAAACTCGGGTTCTTATTCTCTTAATGATAATTATGAGGATACATTCCTTAATGCTAGTAATAATGAGCTTATTTATGCAATTGTAGGTAATGATGCTGTTCCTAATTGGTTTTTTCAACACTTGTTTCCTGGAGATTATGCATCTGGTTTAGCAGGTAACACTATTATAGAACGTGGTGGTGGATGGTATGGTTATTCTATGCCATGGGAGTTTTTTGACAAATTTGAGACAGGGGATTTAAGAACCAATACTATTATTTCTGAATATACAAGTGGAGGTGGTACTCTGGTAGATAGAACTAGTGGTTTAAGAGGAGCAATTCCTCTTAAATACAAAGGTATAGAAGGTTTAGGAAGTGGTCCTTCTTATGCTATAGACTGGGTTATTTTTAGATACTCAGATGTTTTGTTATCTGTTGCAGAAGCTATTAATGAACAGAGAGGTCCTGTAGATGCCTATCAATACGTAAACCAAGTAAGGGCAAGAGCAGGTGTTTCTGACTGGAGTGGCTTAACTAAAGACGATTTTAGGGATGCTATACTAGATGAAAGAGGTAGAGAATTGTTCTGTGAAGGTCACAGAAGGCAAGATTTAATTCGTCATGGCAAGTTTATAGATAGAGCTGTAGAACGTGGAGCAACTAGTGCTGATGCAAAACATACTCTTTTTCCAATACCAGCTGATATCATATTAGAAGGAAATGGTACAATTGAACAAAATCCAAATTATTAATACATAAAATAACCAAATAATGAGACAAATATTTAAGTATTTAATTTTTACTATACTAATAACAGGGATAATATCTTGTGAAAATGTTTATGATGTAATAAACACAGACACGATAGGCTCTGATTTTGAAAATCCATTTGAACAAAAATTCTACGTAGGATCAGATCTTTCATATGTAAACGAAATGATTGACTGCGGAGCTACCTACAAAGATCAAACAGGTAATAATGGTAATCCTTATACCATATTTAAAGATGCAGGTAATAATTTAGTAAGAGTGCGTTTATGGAATAATCCTACATGGACACAATATTCCAATATAGAAGATGTAGAAAAAACAATTACTAAATCTAAAGAACTGGGAATGGATGTTTTGCTAGATTTTCATTACTCTGATACTTGGACAGATCCAGGAAATCAAATTATACCAGCTGCATGGTCAGGTCTTGTGGATAATACTGAAGCTTTAGGACAAAAACTTTACGATTATACTTATGAAACATTAGATAATTTAGCCCAAAAAGATTTACTACCAGAAATTGTACAAGTTGGTAATGAAATTAATTCTAATATTTTAAATAAAGAAGCAGGAGCTGTTGATATAGATTGGACTCGTAATAAATTTATATTAGAAAAGGGAATACAAGCTGTTAGAGATATTTCTAAAAAACACGAAGCAAGAGTACAAGTAATGCTGCATATAGCAAAACCAGAAGATGCAATCTGGTGGTTTAATAAAGCAAAAGAAAACGATATTGTTAACTATGATTGGATTGGTGTTTCTTATTACCCTAAATGGTCTAGTATTGACGTAGCCGATTTATCAGATGCTATCTCAACGCTAGCAACTACACATAATAAAAAGGTAATGATTGTAGAAACCGGATATCCTTTCACTACTGAAAATGCTGATGCTGCTAATAACATATTAGGTAAATCTACCTACCCAGCTACACAACAAGGCCAGTTAGAATATCTTTTAGATTTAAAAAGAGAGATAAAAGAAGGTAATGGATTTGGGATGGTGTATTGGGAACCAGCTTGGGTATCTACAGAATGTTCTACCTTATGGGCACAAGGATCTCATTGGGATAATATCGCTTTATTTGACAATGACGGTAACCAAACTTTAGGAATGAATGTATTTAATGACGATTACACTTTAGATACTTCTTGTGCTACTATGTGGATTTTAGGAGATGGTGTAACAGATGCTCTGTGGAATTGGGATAACGCTGTTGAATTAGCTTGTAGTGAAAATAAAAATAAGGCCGAAATAAACTTATCTCAGAATATATTTAGAATTTTTAGAACTCAAGGAGATTGGGATTCTGGAGTTGGATACCAGTACTTTATAGACAGAGGATTTACTATAGATTCAAAACTAAAAGGAACTGGTGATGATGATGATAATTTTATTTTAGAAGGTGTTTCTGGACAATATAATATTGAAATAGATACTGAAGAAAAAACAATAATATTATCAGCGATTACATCTCCTCCATATTATGCTTTGGGTAATGCGTTACCTGGAGGATGGAGTTTTGATAGTGCTACTTTATTTGAGTCTCCAATTTCAGGAGTAAGAAGCGCCACAGTTTATATAAAACAAGAAACATTTAGATTTTTTAGTACTAAAGATGATTGGGATAGTGGATTAAGCCATGCATATTATACCGATTTAGGATATACAATAGATGCTAACTTTGAAAATGATGGAGGTACTGATGCTAATTTTAAATTCATTGGGACTGAAGGAGAGTATGTTTTAGAAATTAATGATAACGATAAAACAATTACGTTAAATAGCACAGGACCACTTCCTTCTCTTTGGACTGTAGGCGGTGCTGTTCCTGGAGGTTGGAATTTTAATACGGATACAGTAGAGTTCTTTCAAGCGCCTAGTGGAGTTTGGAAAGCTAATCTAGAACTAAGCAATGATGTATTTCGTTTCTTCCAAACATTTGAAACTTGGGACACCAATAATAATTATACATACTATGCTGATTTAGGATATGAAATAGATGCAAATTTAGAGAATGATGCTACTAGTGATGCTAACTTTAAGTTTGTTGGAACACCTGGAAAGTATACTTTAACTATAGACTCTAATACCAAAAAAATAACATTAGAAGAGTATGAAGCTCTGCCTTCTTTATGGGCCGTAGGAGATGCTGTTCCTGGAGGTTGGGGTTTCAATGGTGATACTGTAGAATTTTTACAGAGTTCTGATAAAATTTGGTCAGCTGAAATTGTATTAGAGAATGATAAAATATTTAGATTTTTCCAAATATTTGAAACTTGGGATACTAATAATAATTATACACACTATGAAAGTCAAGCATATACCATTGATGCTAATTTTGAAAATGATGGTAGTGCTGATTCTAATTTCAAATTTATTGGAACAAACGGAACTTACACATTAACCATTAACGGAAACAACAAAACTATAACATTACAGTAATTGTAACATAGACTTTTATTTTTTTTCTCAGTTAAATGTAAAGGGGGCTATTTTTAATTAGCCCCTTTTTTAAACTAGAACCAATACTGAATTAAATATTTAAAATTCAGCTTCATATTATATAGCAAAACTATAATAAGAATAGTTTAAAAATAATTGAAAATAGCCAGTAATAAATGAACAACTTCAAATATATCTTAATTAGTGTATTCTATTTTACGTTACTAGCCTGTAATGACGGTAAAAGTGCATACATAGAAAAACAAAATTTTAACAAAGATTGGGCTTTTAAAATATTAGAAGACCCTAATAATGATAATTACAGCATAGATTCTAATAATTGGGAAAAAGTTTTATTACCCCACACACCTAAGATAGAACCAAAGATTGTAAATAATCAATGGCAGGGTATCTGTTGGTATCGTAAATATTTTGAGATACCTGATAAAATGAAGGATAAAAAATTATTCTTAAAGTTTGAAGGCGCTATGAATATTGCCGAAGTTTGGGTTAATGATAATAAATTAATAGAACACCATGGAGGATACCTACCTTTTGTTGTAGACTTTAGTGATGTAGCAAATTTTAATAAAATAAATACTGTTGCGGTTAGATTAAATAATAATGATAACCCAATTACAGGACCTAAACCTCTTAATATTCTTGATTTTAATACCTATGGGGGAATCCATAGAAATGTTTGGTTAATCTCAAAAAATAAATTACATATAACAGATCCAATCTTAACAAATAAAACTGCTAGTGGAGGAGTATTTGTTACCTACCCCAAAGTATCACAAAACCATGCTACTATAAAAATAGACACTCATGTAAAAAATGAGTATAAAGAAAAATCTTCTTTTAGTATAAAAAATACACTATTAAGTAATGGTAGTGAACTAATTTCTGAACAAAGTAAGATTCAAGATTTAGAAGCCAACAAAGACAAGGTAATTAGTACTATTATAAACGTTAACGAGCCTAAATTATGGTCTCCCCAAACTCCTAATCTTTATGTATTAAAAACAGAAATTATTCTAGACGGTAAGGTAATAGATCAAGAAATACATAAGATTGGTATAAAGACCATGAAATTTATAGAGGGTAATTTCTACTTAAATGGTATAAAAACATTTTTAAGAGGTGTAAACAGACATCAAGAATACCCTCATGTGGGCTATGCTATTTCGGATAATGCAAATTATCGTGATGCAAAAAAAATTAAAGACGCAGGTTTTGACTATGTTCGTTTATCACACTATCCACATGCACCGTCCTTTATGGATGCTTGTGATGAATTGGGAATTATTACTATTGATGCTATATTAGGTTGGCAATATTTTACTGAAGACAAAAAATTTAAAAAACACATATTTCAAACTGCAAGAGATTTAATACGAAGAGATAGAAACCACGCTTCTGTTATGGCATGGGAAGTATCTCTTAATGAATCTGCGATGCCCAAAAGTTTCATTGACTCTTTAACATCAATAGCACATCAAGAATACCCTGGTGACCAATGTTTTTCAGCAGGATGGCAATCTTATGGATACGATATTTATTTACAAGCACGCCAACATAGATTAGAGCATTTTGATAAGAAATTAAAAAAACCCTACAACGTATCTGAATACGGCGATTGGGAATATTATGCAATGAATGCTGGTCTAGACCAAAATAATTGGGGAGATTTACTACAAGAAGATAGATCTAGTAGACAATTACGAAATGCAGGTGAAATGCGCTTGTTGCAACAAGCAAGCAACATACAAGAATCACATAATGATAACTTAAGCACAAGGGCATTTGCAGATGGTTATTGGGTAATGTATGATTACAATAGGGGGTATGCAAATGATTTAGAAGCATCTGGAATAATGGATATTTTTAGACTCCCAAAACCATCATACTACTTTTATCAAAGTCAAAGAAGTGTAACAGACCCATTTGGAAAAGCCATGGTTCATATTGCAAATAACTGGAAAAAAAACAGTCCCTTAGATATTAGAATATTTAGTAACTGTGACCAAGTAGAGTTATTTTTAAATGGCACAAGTTTAGGAAAACAAAAGCCCGATAAAAACCGTATCTCTAATAATTTAAACCACCCGCCATTTACATTTTCTATACCTAATTTTATTGCTGGTAAATTGGAAGCCATAGGATACATTAATGATGAAAAAATAGCTTCTCATACTATAGAAACACCACAAAAAGCAACAAAAATAAAGTTAGCTGTAGACCATGGAAATATGGCTATAAATAGTAATGATACAGTTTTTGTTTATGCTTACATTACAGATGATAATGGAACAGTTATTACAGATTACAAAAAAGAAATTACATTTCATATAAATGGAAAAGCCATATTGATTGGCGAAAATCCAACTAATTTTGATACTGGAATAGCAAGTGTTTTATTAAAAATAAATGACGCTGTTGGAGAAGTAAAAATTACAGCCTCATCAGATACTTTTAGCTCTGAATACACCATTAATATTCAGTAGAATTTATAAAATCAGTTATTACAAACCTAATAATTTATGAAACTAATAAAAATTGCTGCATATATAATCATTTTGATTATTTGTGGGACAACACTTAATGCACAAGAATTTTTAACCAAAAGAAACCCAAAGGTATTAAAAGAATGGAAATTTTCTAAAGCAGATTTTTGGAAAAAAGGTATTGATAATGATAAAGAAACAATTTGGAAAAATGTAACCATACCACATACTTGGAATGCTAAAGACGTTTTAACAGAAGGCGTTAATTCCTATCATGGAGTTGGTACTTACTTATACAAATTTAAAGACACTTTAGTCCAAAATAACAAAAGACACTATATACGATTTGAAGCTGTTTCTCTAATAAGTGAAGTTTTTGTAAACGGTAAGTTCATAGGAAAACACGAAGGAGGCTATGCTGCTTTTTGTTTTGAGATAACTAATGCTCTAAAAATAGGTATACAAAATGAGATTGCTGTAAAAGTTTCAAACATTCCTTCTAGAGATATTGCTCCCCCTTCTGAAAGTTTGTTTCCTATATTTGGTGGAATATATAGACCTGTCACCTATTTCACGACACAACAAGCATCTATATCTCCCTTAGACTATGCATCAAGTGGTGTTTACATAGAACAAACAGCTATTACATCTAAAAAAGCAGATTTAGATATTTCAGTTATATTATCTTCAAAATCATTAGATGAAAATTACGGTTTAGAGATTGTATTGTTAGATGCAAAAGGAAAAAAAGTTTCTAATTCTTCAGAAATAATAACTATTAAATCTGAAGACAAAAACAAACTATTTAAGAAACGAATTAGTTTAGACAGCCCCCATCTTTGGCAAGGAAGAAAAGACCCTTACAAATACACTTGTAGTATTAGATTAACTAAAAATGGAACGGAAATAGATGTTGTAAACCAATCTATAGGACTGCGTTCTTTTACTATAGATTTGAAAAAAGGATTTTTTCTAAACGGAGAAGCGTATCCATTATATGGTGTAAATAGACATCAAGAAATAGAAGGATACGGCCCTGCATTATCAACAGAACAACACAAGAAAGATTTTGACCTTATCAATGAACTAGGAGTCACTAGCGTTAGGCTTGCTCATTACCAACAAGCTGAAGAATTTTATGATTACTTTAGCAATAACGGTATTATGGTTTGGGCAGAAATCCCTAATATACCACCCTATACAACTGATAATCCAAAATATATGGAAAGCTGTAAATTACAACTTACAGAGATGATTAAACAAAACTTTAATCAAACTTCAATTTATTGCTGGGGACTTGGAAATGAAATTCGCATACCAAAAAAGGATTTAGAAATTTTAAACAAACACGTAAAAACGTTAGATACTACAAGATATACACTTTTTGTAGATAATACTGATGCCTTTGATTTACATACTGTTACAGATGCTCAAGCGTGGAACTTATATTATGGTTGGTATGGAGACGGTGTAAAAGATGGCTACAGTAAACGTGCCGATAAAATTCATAAAAAATTTCCGAAAATAAAGTTAGGTATTGCAGAGTACGGTGCAGGAGGGTGTATTACACAACAAAAAGAAGATTTTGAAAGACCTGAACCTATTAGTGGTAAATTTTTTCCGGAACAATACCAAACTTTCTATCATGAAAATGTTTGGAACGACATAAAAAACAGGGACGACATCTGGTGTAAATACATTTGGAACATGTTTGACTTTAGTTGGACAGCTGTACAAAGAGGAGATAGAGATTTTATTAATCATAAGGGTCTTGTATCTCATGATAGAAAAACAAAAAAAGACGCTTATTATTTTTACAAAGCTAATTGGTCTAAATTACCTGTTTTACACATAACAAATAGCCGATTAGTAGAAAGAGAAAATAAAATTACTTCTGTTAAAGTTTATTCCAATTTAGATAAAGTTCAATTATTTGTAAACGATATTAATATGGGCTTCAAGAAAAAATCATTAAAAAATATAATTTTTCAATGGGACACCATAAGACTAAAAAAAGGCGACAATAAAATTAAAGTTATTGGTTATAAAGACAAAAAAATATACATGGAATATTGTAATTACTTGCTTAAGTAACTAAAATGATACTTATCTTCTTAATATAAGTAGATATTAGAAAAATATAGCTGTCAACTTATAATGGTAAAAGAAACTTTGTTGGCATTTATTACAAAATTAAAGCTAAATATACTTGGGTGTCTATCTTTAATGTGATGAATTAATACAGGTTATAAACTCTATATTTGAATTATGGTAAAATAATATGACAACGAATTAAAAGTTATAATAATAGAACTCTTAAAATTGTGGTTAACGTTAAAATAGTAAGCACAAACTTACACAAATTTTAGGATAGTCTCTTATTTATTAAGGTGGTTTACAGTCGATAATATGATAATTTTATTTTTATAAAATACTAGTGTTTGGTATATGTTAAATATATAAAACATTTTCTTGTATCACTTACAAGAGAAGGTTTTTCACTAAAGTCTTTTTAGCATATTTTACTTCATTACGCTAAGTTCTATTTGCAGATATCTTAAACACAATCCCAAATACCGCACCTTTTTTTATTTGATATTAAATCATATCATTTGATATCTTAGAAAATGTAAAAAGCCCATAAAAATAATTTTTACGGGCTTTTGATGAGAATTGTGATTCTCTATGCGGAGAAAGAGGGATTCGAACCCCCGGAGGTGTGACCCTCAACAGTTTTCAAGACTGCCGCATTCGACCACTCTGCCATTTCTCCTGAGTGCCTCATCAGCTATTTGCTGAATGCGGGTGCAAATATAGAAAGCTTTTTTATTTTAATGAAGACTTTTTCTGTTTTTTATAAATATTTTTTTTCTAAACCTGAGCCTTGTCCTTTTGTGCACTTAATAATCAAAGGTTTAACAGTAGTCTACGTACTTAAAAAATTACTTCCGTACCTTTGTTTTTATGAAATTAAACCTAAAAAACACCTTTTCTAAAGAGCTTCCAGCAGATCCTATAAAAGAAAATTCTAGGAGGCAAGTATCTGAAGCTTGTTTTTCTTATGTTACGCCTAAGAAAACAGCAAAACCAGAGCTTTTGCATGTAGTACCTTCTATGGCGAAAGCGTTGGGTATTTCTGAGGAAGAAACGCAGAGTAAACACTTTTTAGAGGTTTTTAGTGGTAATGCCATACTTTCTAATTCTAATCCCTACGCTATGTGTTATGGTGGGCACCAGTTTGGAAATTGGGCAGGGCAATTAGGAGACGGTAGGGCAATTAATCTAGGAGAAATAGAACATGCAAATAAACGTTGGGCATTGCAGTTAAAAGGAGCTGGAGAAACCCCGTATTCTAGAACTGCAGATGGTTTAGCGGTTTTACGCTCTTCTATTAGAGAATATTTGTGTAGTGAGGCTATGTATTATTTAGGCGTACCAACCACAAGAGCATTGTCTTTAATGCTGACAGGAGATAAAGTACTTAGAGATGTTTTATATAATGGCAATGCTGCTTATGAAAAAGGGGCAGTAGTTACAAGGCTTGCACCAAGTTTTATACGTTTTGGAAATTTTGAAATTTTTTCTTCAAGAAACGATATTGCTACACTTAAAAAATTAACAGATTATACTATAAAGTATTTTTATCCACATTTAGGGGAACCTTCAAAAGAGACTTATGTTGCTTTTTTTAAAGAAGTAGCAGACAAAAGTTTGGAAATGGTATTGCATTGGCAAAGAGTTGGTTTTGTGCATGGCGTTATGAATACTGATAATATGAGCATTTTAGGGCTTACTATAGATTATGGACCTTATGGTTGGTTAGAAGGCTATGATTTAGGGTGGACACCCAATACCACAGACCGCCAGAATAAACGATACCGTTATGGAAATCAACCACAAGTGGTGCAATGGAACTTATATCAATTAGCAAATGCCATATATCCTTTAATTGTTGAGGCAGGAGACTTGGAAGAAATACTTTATAATTTTAGTACTACCTATGATGCTAAAGAACAAGAGATGTTTGCTTCTAAAATTGGGGTATTTACGAGTCAAGATGGAGATGCAAAATTGTTACACACCTTACAGGAACTTTTACAAGCTTCAGAGACAGATATGACTATCTTTTATAGACAGTTGGCTGCTTTTAAAATAGATGCTCCTTTAGAAGGATTAGAGGTCGTTAAAGAAGCTTTTTACACTCCAGAAAAACTTACAGAGGAGTTAAAAGAAAAATGGAATTTGTGGTTTACAATCTATGCAGAAAGATTAGAGAAAGAAGTCTTGTCTTTCGATGAACGTATAGAGAAAATGCAAAAAATAAATCCAAAATATGTGCTTCGTAACTATATGGCACAGCTTGCAATTGATGCTTCAGATAAAGGGGATTATAGTATTCTTAATGAATTATTTACTATGTTTTTAAAACCTTATGAGGAACAGCCAGAATTTAATAAATGGTACGCAAAACGTCCAGAATGGGCAAGAAACAAAGTAGGGTGTTCTATGCTCTCTTGTAGTTCGTAAAAAGTAGAAAAATATTAGTCTATAAATGTATTTACCGAAGTAACAAGATTACACTTTTCTCGTAAATACTTCTGAAAATTAAAGGCAGTTTCATTGTCCTCAAAAACCATGGCTTGGTGTATGCTTGGGCTAAGTTCTAGGTGTCCTAATAAGTATTCTACAAAATACGTATTGTCATCCGTTAGTAAAACATAATGGCCAGATTCTTTAGTATGCATAGAGTATTTAAATTTCTAGTATTTTATTTTGTAGGTATAAAGTACAAAAAACAGCGTAATATACTGCTTTAATCTACTTTTTTATAGGTATTTATATTTTTTTTGATATTATGTAGGTTAAAGAGGGTATTCTGTAGTTGCTGTTATTTCTTTTAAAACAAAATAGCTTTCTAAAACCCCAATATTTGCAATTTTAGAGAGTTTAGTGCGTACAAACTCATGATAGGCAGGAAGACTTTTAATATTTATTTTTAAGAAAAAATCGACCTTACCAGCCATGTGGTAGCACTCTTGTACCTCTTTTAGGTTTTTAATTTGTTCTTCAAACTTCTCTATAAATCCTTCATTATGATAGCGTTGTGATACTAGGCAAATGGCAGTAACCGGTATATTCAATTTACTTTGGTCTAGTAAAGCCACATATTTTTTTATAATGCCTCTTTTTTCAAGTTTTCTAATACGTTCATAAATGGGCGAAGCAGTAAGGTTTAGTTCTTGTGCAATTTCTTTAGTTGTTTTCTTAGCGTCTTTTTGTAGAATTTGTAAAATCTTAAGGTCGGTTTCGTCTATTTGCTCCATCACAGTTATTTTTAGTTGTAAAAGATTAAAAAACATACTCAAAAAGTAATAAGTGTATTTAAAAATCAATTTAAAAGATAAATTTACTTAATTTTTGATTATATGCAGTGCATTTGTTTTCATAAATAACCAAATATGTAATTTTGTACTTTAAATAATATCTATTGAAAAAGGATAAAATATTAGTTACTGGCGCAGGCGGACAGTTAGGTACGGTCTTGGTAAAGGCATTACAAGAGCTTAAGGGCGCAGCCAATGTAATTGCTACAGATTTGTATGTAAAACCAGAAAAAGAAGATGTATTACTTTCTTTAGATGCTACAAATACAGTAGCGGTAGAGCAAATAATAGAAGAAAATTCTATTACACAAATTTACCATTTAGCAGCAATTTTATCTGCAAAAGGGGAGGAGGAACCCTTGCAAACCTGGGATATTAATCTAAAATCCCTCTTTACTATATTCGAAGCAGCACGTAAATACAAAGTAAATAAGGTGTTTTTTCCAAGTTCTATTGCTGTTTTTGGTGCTTCCGCTCCAAAACTTAATACACCGCAAGATTTTTGTTTAGACCCAACAACTGTTTATGGTATTAGTAAAGTTGCAGGAGAACAATGGGCAAATTACTATTTTACAAAATATGGCTTAGATGTTAGGTCTTTACGTTATCCTGGTATTATAGGGCACCAATCTTTACCAGGTGGTGGTACTACAGATTATGCGGTAGATATTTATCATAAAGCAGTACAAAAAGTGCCTTTTGAGTGTTATTTAAAAAAGGATACTGCATTACCAATGATTTATATGGCAGATGCGGTTAGGGCAACCACTGAATTAATGGAAGCGCCTAAAAACCAGATAAAAACCAGAACCTCTTACAATATAAATGCATTGAGTTTTACACCAGAGCAGGTAGCAAAGTCTATTCAAACATGGTATCCAGATTTTAAAATAACTTATAAAGAGGATTATAGAGGGGCTATTGCGCAAAGTTGGCCATGTTCTATTCTAGATACCCAAGCACAAGAAGACTGGGATTGGGAGCCGCATTATAGGTTAGATGATGTTAGTAATGAGATGCTTACGGAATTAAGGAAAAAATACGATTTACATTCACAATTATAGAATACTATGTACGGAAAAGTTAAAAACCAGCTTCAGGTAGAATTAAAAGAAATTGAAGATTCTGGTTTGTATAAAAAAGAAAGGATAATTACGACCAAGCAAGGAGCTGAAATTAAAACTACTCTAGGGGAGCCTGTTTTAAATTTTTGTGCTAATAATTACTTGGGGTTATCCTCACATCCAGAAGTTATAGAGGCTGGTATAGATGCTATGCGCTCTCATGGTTTTGGATTATCATCGGTACGTTTTATTTGTGGTACACAAGATATTCATAAGGAGTTAGAGAAAAAGACAGCAGATTTTTTAGGGATGGAAGATTGTATTCTCTATGCTGCTGCTTTTGATGCTAATGGCGGTGTTTTTGAGCCTTTATTAACGGCAGAAGATGCGGTGATTTCAGATGAACTAAATCATGCTAGTATTATAGATGGTATACGGTTGTGTAAGGCAGCTCGCCATAGATATAAAAATAATGATATGGCTTCTTTAGAGGAGCAATTAAAAGCTTCATCTGGAGCAAGAAGAAGGTTAATTGTTACCGATGGTGTTTTTTCTATGGATGGTATAATTGCTAAGCTCGATGAAATTTGTGACTTGGCAGATAAGTATGATGCTATGGTGATGGTAGATGAATGTCACGCCACAGGATTCATTGGGGAAACTGGAAGAGGAACTCATGAATATAAAAAAGTAATAGGTAGAATTGATATTATTACCGGAACTTATGGTAAAGCGCTTGGTGGTGCTTCTGGTGGGTTTACAGCAGCAAGAAAAGAGATTGTAGATATCCTTAGACAAAAATCTAGGCCTTACTTATTTTCTAATACACTAGCGCCAGCCATTGCAGGAGCTTCTATTAAAGTATTAGATAAGATAAAGAAAGATAATTCATTGATTCATAAATCTCAAAAAAATACAAAAAGGTTTAGAAATGGAATAGAAAAAGCTGGATTTACCATTACACCAGGTGTACATCCTATAGTTCCAATTATGCTTATGGATGCTAAGTTGGCGCAAGAGTTTGCATCAAAATTACTAGGAGAAGGTATTTATGTTATTGCCTTTTTCTACCCAGTTGTACCAAAAGGGAAAGCTCGTATTCGTGTGCAAATTTCCGCATCGCATACTACAGAACAAATAGATAAAGCTATTGCAGCATTTACTAAAATAGGAAAAGAACTAGGTGTAGTTGGCTAATTATGCAGACTAGTTTAGAGAGCCGCAATTTTTTAATTGCGGTTTTTTTATGCCTTTTAAAATAATTTGTTTCGTAGGAGAACGCAAAATATAGCTTTATTTTTGTGTAATGGAAGAATGGTATTACTACCCTTTATTAATAGTAGTTGGTTTTGTAGTAGGTTTTATAAATACCTTGGCAGGTGGTGGGTCTTTACTTTCTTTACCTGTATTAATATTTCTAGGGTTGCCTTCTAATGTAGCTAATGGTACTAATCGTGTAGCTATTGTGATTCAGACCGCAATAGCTACTGCTGGGTTTAAAAGTAAAGGGGTTTCTACATTTCCTTTTAGTGTTTATTTGGGCATTGCTGCTTTTTTAGGCTCTATTATAGGGGCAAATTTAGCGGTAGATATAAAAGGAGAGACTTTTAATAAAATCCTTTCTATGGTAATGATGGCGGTGGTATTTATTATACTGTTTAAGCCAAAAATTAAAATTACCGATTTAGAGGAAAGATTAACAGGGAAGTATTTGTGGCTAGGGTTGGTAGTGTTTTTCCTTTTTGGTATTTACGGAGGATTCATAAATGCTGGTTTAGGGTTTATTATGATTTTGTTTTTACACTATGTAAATCGTATGAATTTGGTAAGAGCAAATGTTACAAAAGTAATGGTGGTTTTTGTATATATGCTTTCTGCTCTAGCAGTTTTTGTACTAAATGACAAGGTAAATTGGAAAATAGGGTTAATTTTAGCAATCGGAAATGGTTCTGGTGCTTGGTTTGCAAGTAGAATTGCGGTTACCAAAGGAGACGGGCTAATAAAAACATTCTTAATAGTAATGGTTGTTATAATGTCCATTAAACTATGGTTTTTTTAATTAAATAAATTAAGGTGAGTAATATAATAGATTCTTTAGAGTGGCGCTATGCGGTTAAAAAGTTTGATGCTTTAAAGCGTATTAGCGATGAAAATATTGAAAAATTAAAGCAAGCATTTAACCTTACTGCTACTTCTTACGGTTTGCAGCCAATTAAAATGGTAGTAGTAGATAATAAAAAAATACAGGAAAATTTAGTACCACATTCTTTTAATCAACCTCAAGTGGGGCAAGCTTCCCATGTTTTAGTGCTTTGTGTTGAAAAAAGTGAGATGAAAAATACCGTTATTTCTTACTTTAATAAAGTACAAGATGTTCGTGGTACTAGTGATGAGATTATAGCACCTTATAAAAAAATGATGCTTGCTTCTTTTGAAAATAAAAAAGAGGAAGAAATTTTTGTTTGGTCTAAACATCAAGCGTATATAGCTTTAGGTAATTTAATGACTGTTTGCGCTGTTGAAAAAATTGATTCTTGCCCTATGGAAGGTTTTATTCCGCAAGGTTATAAAGACGTTTTAGGATTAGAACCACTAAGTTTAGAGCCAGTATTAGTACTGCCAATAGGAATAAGAGCAGACGATGATATGTTTGCAGATTTTAAAAAAGTAAGAAAAGAAGTATCGGAATCTGTGATAGTTATTGAGTGAATTTAGTAGTTAGTACAGAGTATTAAGTAAATAGTATTAAGTAAATAGTAAGAAGTAAATTGAAAAATGTTTTTTTAATTTACTTAAAAGCCAAAAGCTAAAAGCCAAAAGCCAACAAGTAACGAACATAACAGTATGCCAGGATTTGAATTATTTGGAGAAGAAGAGAAGAAACAAGTAAATGAGGTTTTAGAAACAGGGGTTTTAATGCGCTATGGTTTTGACGGTATGCGTAATGGACAATGGAAAGCAAAAGAGTTTGAGAGTGCCTTGTCTAAAAGAATGCAATCTAAATACACGCAACTAGTAAGCAGCGGTACCGCTGCTCTTACGGTTGCTCTAGCAAGTGCGGGAGTTGGTGCTGGTGACGAAGTACTAATGCCAACATTTACTTTTGTGGCAAGTTTTGAGTCTATTTTGGCGTTAGGTGCAGTTCCTGTTTTGGTAGATGTAGATGCTACGTTAACCCTTAATCCAGCTGCTGTAGAAAAAGCAATAACGCCAAGAACTAAAGTTGTTATGCCAGTTCATATGTGCGGTTCTATGGCAAATTTAAAAGCATTAAAAGCTATTTGTGACAAGCATAATTTGTTGTTGCTAGAAGATGCTTGCCAAGCAATTGGCGGAACCTTTGAAGGGAAGCCACTTGGTAGTTATGGAGATTTGGGTTGTTTTTCTTTCGATTTTGTGAAGACTATTACAAGTGGGGAGGGCGGAGCTGTTGTTACAAATAATGAAAAGTACTACACCAATGCGGACCATTACTCGGACCACGGGCACGACCATGTTGGGAAGGATAGGGGATTAGAATCACATCCTTTTTTAGGATATAATTACCGTATTTCGGAATTGCATGCTGCAGTAGGAATAGCTCAATTAGAACGTTTAGATGTCTTTTTAGAAAGGCAAGAGCACTATTATACTATTATTAAAGAAGGATTAGCGACTATACCCGAAATAGTTTTTAGAGAGGTGCCGGAAGGCGGAGTAGAAAATTATTCGTTTCTAAGTTTCTTTTTACCAACACAAGAACTAGCAGAAAAAGCACATAAGGCTTTAGGGGCAGAAGGTGTAGATGCTTGTTTTTATTGGTTTCATAATAATTGGCATTATTATAGAAAATGGGAACATTTAACGAACCAAACCTCTTTAGGGAAATTACCAAAAGAAGTACAGGAGCAATTGCCAGATTATACAAAATCAGATTTTTCTTTATCAGATAAGTGGGTGGGCAGAAACGTTTCTTGTTTAATTAAACTTTCTTGGACAACCGAAGAAGTAAAAGAAAGAGCACAAAAAATGGTAAAAGCCTTAAAGAGTGTTTTAGAATAAGGTTTTAGTAGCCTACGTATTCTACTATTTCTAATCCATAACCAATTATACCAACCCTTTTTGTTGCAGCACTATTGGTTAGTAAACGCAGTTTAGAAATATCTAGATTGTGTAATATTTGTGCGCCAATTCCAAAATCTCTTGAATCCATTTCAATAAGAGGAGCTTTAAAGATTCCTTGCTTTTGAAGCTCTTTTAAGTCTACCAATCGAGACAATAAATTCATAGATTCTAAATCTTGATTTATAAAGATAATAGCACCTTTTTCTTCTTTGTTTATAGCGTCAAACATTAACTCTAATTTCTTATTAGGGTTACTAGTTAATGTTCCTAATATATCATTGTTTACTAAGTTAGAATGTATTCTAGTAAGTACTTTCTCGTTTTTAGACCAATTTCCTTTGGTTAAAGCAATATGTACATTGTTATTCGTGGTTTGTCTATAGGCACGTAATCTAAAATCCCCAAAACGGGTAGTAATAGTAAAATCGTTCTCTTTATTAATTAAACTATCATGCTCCATACGGTAAGCAACTAAGTCTTCAATGGTAACAATCTTTAAATCGAACTTTTTAGCAACATCCATTAATTGTGGAAGCCTTGCCATTGAGCCATCTTCGTTCATTATCTCTACAATAATTCCTGCTGGTTTTAAGCCAGCAAGTCTTGCAAAATCTATAGCGGCTTCTGTATGTCCTGTTCTTCTTAAAACACCACCTTCTTTAGCTACTAATGGGAAAATATGTCCTGGTCTAGCTAAATCGTGTGGTTTGGTCTCTTTTTTAGTTAATGCAATTACTGTTTTAGAACGGTCGGCTGCAGAAATACCAGTAGTAACCCCTTCTCCACGTAAATCTACCGAAACAGTAAAAGCAGTTTCCATAGGGTCTGTATTGTTAGATACCATCATGTGTAACCCAAGCTCAGAACAGCGTCCTTCAGTTAGTGGTGCGCAGATTAAACCTCTACCATGCGATGCCATAAAGTTTACAGTCTCTGGGGTTGCTAATTCTGCTGCAGCTAAAAAATCACCTTCATTTTCACGGTTTTCATCATCTACAACAATGATAACCTTTCCTTTTCTAATATCCTCAATAGCTTCTTCTATTGTATTTAGCTGTATGTTGTTTTCCTTTGTCATTATTCAGAAACTAATTTTTTGTTCTTTTTTGGAATCAATCTTTTAAAGAAATCTATAATAATACCACCTATATTTAACATGCCTTTATCTGCTGTAGCTCTTCTTGTTAAAAATACTCCTAAAGGAAGCATTATTAAAGTGGATAACCAAGCTCCTAATATTGGATGTATATTACCTTCTTTAGCGTAGTTGCCAGCAAAAACCCCAATGAAGTAATATACTAGAAATAAGATTATTGCAATTACCATAGGCAATCCTAAACCTCCTTTTCGTATTATGGCTCCTAGTGGTGCACCAACAAAGAAAAGTATAATGCAAGAAAATGCTAGAGCAAACTTCTTATGTAAGGATAGTATGTGAAGGTTGTATATTTTATATCTTTTTTCTAACTCTTGTTTTTTACCTGTAATTGTATTTAAAATATTATTGGTATTGTTTTTTGCAGAAATTAGTATTTGTAGTTGTTGTCTGTCATCAAATAAATCTACCGTATTAAAATCTTCTGCAGTTACATCTATTTTAGAAATAGTAGGTGTTGTGTCTTTAATTTTTTCTAAAAACTTTTCTTTTTCAATATCATCGGGTGTTATTGCGGCTTTTTTTGTTTTCTTGGGTTTTATTTTTGCGAACATTCCTATTCTATTCGTTATGTTCTTAGAGAAAGCTTTAACAATTCTAACGTTGTCTGTTTTTAAAGAGTCTATATCTTTATTTAATCTAGAAACGTTTTTCATTTTATCGGTACTAACATCTCTATCGGCTTCTAAATCGTCATTATTTAATTCTGGCACCTCCATATTCATAGTGTAGGTTTCAAAATTAGCTTTAGCAAAGGGGTATTTTAATTTTTTTTCATTCTTTTTAGCTTGAACATCTTCATAATAGTGCCCATCGGTAAGAACTAGTTGTATTATTTCGGATTCTTTACTACTAATTAATTCTCCTTTTTTTGCTTTTATTACAGTGCTATTGATGTTTAATTTTGTTTTTTTATGAATGATAACATTTTTAAGGAATTTATCATTTTCTCCAGATTTTTCATCTACCTTAATACTCATCCCCTCAAAATCACTAAACACTCCTTCGGCAATAATTGCAGCAGGTTTAACTTGCGCAATATTTTTTCTAAGATTATATATTTTTCGTTGGGATGCAGGAATTACGCTATTGGCAAAAAAGAAAGTAACAACACCAAGAATACTTACAAAAACAATTAAGCTAAGCATAGCTCTTTCTAGCGATATACCAGAGGCTTTCATTGCAGCAAATTCATAATTCTCTGCAAATGTTCCAAAGGTTAATATAGAAGAAAGTAATACGGTAAGCGGTAATACTTTTTCTGTTAAATCTGGCATTAGGTATAATAAGAATTTACCAATAATAACAATATCTAACCCTTTACCAGCAAAATCATCTATAAACAGCCAAATCGTTTGAAATATGAAGATAAACATCAATATTATAAACGAACTGACAAAATTGGATGTGAACCTGGATAGTATATATCGGTCTAGAATTCTCAATTGCTCTAATTTCTTATAATGTAGTACCCGTCATTCTTGTACTTACTTTCGTCAAAAGTAAATAAGGTTTTTGATAAAGGCTGGTCTGTTTTAAAAGAATTAACAGTAATTGTGGTTTTGGTACTGTTTTTTCCTGTTTCTATGATTTTATAAATGTTATTAGTACCTATATCTATCCCAATTAATATAGATTGTATTTCTGTATTTGTTTCAATTGGAGTGACTTTTACGAATTGTATTTTACGTCCTTGAACGTTTTGTAAAATATCCCAATCATAGGTGTGTCCTGTTTTGTAAAAAGTTAACATTTTAGAAGGGGTAACTGTATTTTCCTCTTCCGATTTGTTTTCGATAGTTACTTCTTCATTTTCGGGAACAACTGTGTATACTTTAGAGCCATCAAAAAGTTGTTTGGCACCTAAATAGTTAAATAGGTACTTGTCTCCTTGTATAGTTACATTTCCTTTAGTTTCTTGGTTAATACCAGCTTCAGAATTATGCAATGCTATTTTAAAGTCTACATAAATGTTTTTATAACTTTTTACATTAGTATATACTTGGTCTAAAAGTGCTTTTGCTTTTTGAGAGTTTTGTGCAATTGCAAAATTAGTTGCAAATAAAATTAGGCATGCTATACATATCTTCTTCATTATAATCTTACTTTTTTTCATTATTAAAAATTTCTTCTAGTGCTATCATATCTGGCACATAGACTTGTCTTGCTTTACTACCTTCAAACGGGCCAACAATACCAGCAGCTTCTAATTGGTCTATAATACGACCAGCTCTGTTGTACCCTAATTTTAATTTTCTTTGAATAAGAGAAGCGGAACCTTGCTGTGCAATTACAATAACTTCGGCAGCATCGCGGAACATTGCATCTCTTTCCGATATGTTATTATCAAGACTTGTGCCAGACTCTTCTCCGCTATACTCTGGCAATTCATGTGCCTCAGGGTAAGCTCTTTGTGAACCAATATATTCCGTAATTTTTTCTACTTCTGGAGTGTCTACAAAGGCACATTGTATACGAGTTACATCATTCCCTTGGGTGTAGAGCATATCTCCACGTCCTATTAATTGGTCTGCTCCAGAGGCATCTAAAATGGTTCTAGAGTCTATTTTAGAAGTTACTCTAAATGCTATTCTTGCAGGGAAGTTAGCTTTTATAATACCCGTAATAACGTTTACAGATGGCCTTTGTGTTGCAATAATTAAGTGAATACCAATTGCTCTTGCTAACTGTGCTAGTCTTGCAATAGGGGTTTCTACTTCTTTACCAGCAGTCATAATTAAATCGGCAAATTCATCAATAACCAAAACAATATATGGTAAGAATTTGTGACCGTCTTCTGGATTTAATTTTCTAGTTTTAAATTTATGATTGTATTCTTTAAGATTACGAACCATTGCTTTCTTAAGCAGTTCGTATCTGTCATCCATCTCTATACAAAGAGAATTTACCGTATTAATTACTTTTGCATTATCGGTAAGAATAGCCTCTGCGCTATCTGGGAGTTTTGCTAAGAAATGGCGTTCTATTTTATTAAATAAAGTAAGTTCTACTTTTTTAGGGTCTACCAATACAAATTTTACTTCTGCAGGGTGTTTTTTGTAGAGTAGGGAGGTAAGTACGGCATTTAAACCAACCGATTTACCTTGTCCAGTTGCACCTGCCATTAATAAATGCGGCATTTTTGCTAAATCTACCACAAAAGTTTCGTTACTAATAGTTTTACCAAAAGCAATAGGAAGCTCCATTTCTGCTTCTTGGAACTTTTTAGACGCAATAACAGAACGCATAGAAACAATGGTAGAATTCTTATTAGGTACTTCTATTCCAATAGTACCTTTACCAGGGATAGGGGCAATAATTCGTATTCCTAATGCAGCTAAAGATAAAGCAATATCATCTTCTAAATTTTTAATTTTAGAAATACGAACACCAGCTTCTGGTACAATTTCATACAAAGTAACTGTAGGTCCTATAGTTGCTTTAATTTGTGCAATACCAATTTTATAGTTTTTTAAAGTTTCAACAATTTTATTCTTGTTTTCCTCTAATTCTTCTTGGTTTATTGTAATACTGCCTGTTGTACCGTGTTTGTCTAATAAATCTAGGATAGGAAATTTATAATTTCCTAACTCAAGAGTAGGGTCAAACTCTCCAAAATCTTCGACTAATTTTTTTGCAATGCTAGATGGTTCCTCATTTTCTTCTACCACTTTTTCTACTTCCATGGCAACTTCTGGGACCTCAGGTTTTATAACTTCTTTTTCTTCCTCTGGTACAGTTACTTCAAAATCGTCGGATAATTTTATCTCTTTTTTAATAGAAGGAATTTCTTCTTTATGTGTATAAGCATCTGGAACATCAATGTTTTTTTCTCCTTTATCTAAAGGAATAACTATTTCTTCTTTTGAGGATGTAGAGGTCCCTGCTTTAAAGTCCGATTCTAAAGATTGCTTTTTACTCTTTATATAGGAGGCTATATTTTCTGGAGAAAATTTAAATAAACGAACCAAAATAAATATTAAACCAAATAGTAATAGTAATAAGACTCCTATTTTTCCAGTATAGTCTTGAAGAAAATCATTCATTTCATACCCTACTAAACCTCCTAGTAGTGGGCGTTTAATAGCGAAAAAGCCTAAAGCAATAGATATCCATATGATAAAAATAAAACCCCAGATCCATTTTTTTAAAATACCTTTTTTTTCTAATCCTAAAAAAAGGTAAAGGCCAGTAATAGAAAGTAAAAAAGGAAGTATTAAAGAAGCAATACCAAAACCTTTATATATAAAAAAGTGACTAATATTGGCACCAAACTTATTTAATAAGTTACTTGCTTTTTCATTTCTGTTGGCAAATTCAGACAGCATACTTTGGTCATCTTGCCATGTAAAGTAAAACGATACAAAGGAGAAGAATAGAGCAATACTAAAAAGAATAAAAATACTACCTAACAAAATTTTATTTTGTTGGGATAGTTTAAATGTTCCCTTTTTCTTAGGAGTGCTTGCTGGCTTTGTTTTTTTTGCCTTTTTTGCCATGAAATCTTTTATTCTGAGGGCTAAATTACGAATTTACCTCTGAAGGTGTTTATTTTCTTTTTTAAAGAATTTTTGGTAAGTAAATTATAAGACCAATTATGGTAGAAGCAATAGAGACTAGCATAACTGCACCAGCAGCAACATCTTTAATAAAACCAATTTTTTCATCAAATTCTGGATGAATAAAATCTGCTATTTTTTCTACTGCAGTATTAAGTCCTTCAATTCCCATTACCATACCAATTGCAAATATTTGCAAAATCCATTCTAGATTAGAAATTTTAAAATAGAATCCAGCAATAGTCATTACAATTGCAATAAAAAGCTGGATTTTTATACTAGCTTCTGTTCTTATTAAAAGGAAGGCACCTTTAAGGGCAAAGCCTACACTTTTAATTCTATTCACAAGAAAAGATTCTTTAGGCATTTATTAAGGCTTCTAAAGCTGCTTTGTAATTTGGTTCTTCTGTTGTTTCTGCAACTTGTTCGTTGTAAACTACAGTTCCGTCTTGATCAATAACAACTACAGATCTAGAGTGTAGTGGTTGTAGTGGGCCGTCTGCAAAATCTACTTGGTAAGCTTTTCCAAAATTACCATCTTTAAAATCTGAAAGTACTTCTACTTTATCTATTCCTTCAGCACCACAAAATCTTGCTTGTGCAAAAGGTAAATCTTTAGAAATACATAATATAGCTGTGTTATCTAATTCTGCTGCTTCTTGGTTAAATTGGCGAACAGACTGTGCACAAGTACCAGTATCTATACTTGGGAATATGTTTAAAACTATTTTTTTTCCAGAATAATCGGATAATTGTGCGGTAGACAAATCGTTCTTAGTAAGTGAAAAATTTGGAGCTTTAGTACCTGCTGTTGGTAAATTTCCTATAGTTGTTAATGCGTTTCCTTTTAATGTTACAGATGCCATGATAGTATTTTTATGGTTTAAGTTGTGAAATTAAAAAATAATAAGGGGATATGTAACTTTTTTATAAATAAAAAGTCCGTTACTCTAGGGTAACGGACTTTAATAATTTACTAGGAATTGATTATGAGTCTATAGCACCCACAACACGTTGCATAAATTCATTTAATGCTTCCTTTTTTGGTTTACCTTCTCTTACGGCTTTACTTACTTCTAAAGCACCATACATATTAGAAATTAGTTCGCCAATTACATCTAATTCTTCATCTTTTAGAGAAGAAACCTCAGTAAGGTCTTCCAAAGTTTCTATAGTTTCTACTATATAATCTTCGTCATTAGCCTCAATAAAATTAGTAAGGTGTTTAATTACTGGTAATTTCATTTACAAGTTCTTTTAAAACATCATATTTATTGGTCTGTGTCTGGTTCTTAAATTTCCCATCTACAAAAGTTGCAAAAGTTGGTAAATTATCTACGTTTGCTAATTTTCTAGACTCTGGAAATTTTTCTGCATCTGCCAAAATAAAAGTAACCTCTTCATTAAGAGAAGCTTCTTTTTTAAATTTTGGTTTCATTATTCTGCAGTTACCACACCAAGTAGCAGAATATTGTACCACTACATTATTATTTTCGGCAATAATTTCTGCTAAATTGTCTTTTTCTAATTCTAGTAACATGCTTATGTAGTTTTTAGTTTACGTGAGTAGCTAAATACTCTGCAGTACCTTTAGAGTTTGCTTGCATAGCATCTTTACCTTCTTCCCAGTTTGCAGGACAAACTTCTCCTTTTTCCTGAACGTGTGTGTAAGCATCTACTAAACGTAAAAACTCATTTACATTTCTACCAACAGGCATGTGGTTTACTCCTTCATGAAAAACAGTACCTTCTTCATCTATTAAATATGTAGCTCTGTATGTTACATTGTCTCCGTCCACAGTTACGACACCTGTTTCTTCATTATATTGCTCATTAGTAACATCTAAGATGCCTAAAGTTGCTGCTAAATTTCTATTGCTATCTGCTAATAAAGGGTAAGTAACACCTTCTATACCACCATTATCTTTGGCAGTGTTTAACCATGCAAAGTGTACTTCTGCAGTATCACAAGATGCACCTATAACCAGTGTGTTTCTTTTTTCGAACTCTCCTAATGCAGCCTGAAAAGCGTGTAATTCTGTTGGGCAAACAAAAGTAAAATCTTTTGGGTACCAGAATAATAATACTTTCTTCTTGTTTTTTTGAGCTTCTTCTAATACATTTAATTTAAATGTATCGCCCATTTCGTTCATTGCGTTTACTTCTAAATTCGGGAATTTTTTACCTACTATAGCCATTTTTAATTTTTTATGCTGTTAAATTTAAGCTGCAAATTTAAAGTTTAGCTTGCTAAAAAAAATGTAGGAACTATTAAAAATTCTAATTGAATAATAGTATTTACTAATGCTGTTTGTAACTTGTTAATTTTCAGCGGTTGTGAAAATATAAAGCCGTAATTTTTAATGGTTTTTTTATTCTGTATCCTACTTTTTAAGCTTTAGAGGAGATAATTTTTCTTATTTTAATATTAAAAGCAGCAAATAAAAGAGTGGTTATTGGACTTAGCCAATTAAACATAGCATACATAAAATATTCTGCAACGCCAACTCCTAATACTCCTGATTGATAGGCACCGCATGTATTCCATGGAATTAATACAGAGGTTACAGTGCCAGAATCCTCTAGAGTTCTACTAAGGTTTTCTGGAGCAAGATTTTTATCTTCATATGCTTTTTTAAACATTTTTCCAGGAATAACAAGAGCTAAATATTGGTCGCTTGCAATGGTGTTTAAACCTAAGCAACTTATTACTGTACTGGCAAAGAGTCCAAAAACACTTGTTGCTATAGATAATAGAGCGCTTGTGATTTTTGCTAAAGCCCCAATAGCATCCATTATACCACCAAATACCATTGCAGAGCAAATAAGGTATATGGTCCAAAGCATGCCTTTCATACCACCCGAACTAAATAAGTCATTTAATTTTTCATTATCTGTAACAATAGAAGTATCTGTAAAAATTGCATTGAATACGGCAGTAACATTAGACTCTGATAAGCTGTTTAATATTTCTACCTGAAAAAATATGGCAAAACCACCTGCTAATGCAACTCCAGTTCCTAAAGCTACTAATGGCTTTGTTTTTAATAGTATTAAGGCAATTACAATAATAGGTACTATAAATAGGTATGGTGTTATATTAAATGTAGTATCTATAGTTGCTAATAAGCTACTAACATCTGTACCGCCAGATGTGGTAATATTTAAATTTAGAATAGTAAAAACAAGTAGTGTTAAAATAATTGTAGGTACTGTAGTGTATGCCATATATTTTATATGGGTAAATAAATCGGTTCCCGCCATAGCAGGTGCTAAATTAGTAGTGTCACTTAAAGGAGACATTTTATCTCCAAAATATGCTCCAGAAATTACAGCACCAGCAATCATGCCAGAAGGAATTCCTAAAGCGGTGCCAATACCAACTAGAGCAATACCAACAGTAGCAGAAGTGGTCCATGAACTACCAGTTGCAATAGAGATTATTGCAGATATTATTATAGATGCAGGTAAAAATATTTCTGGGCTTAAAACTTTAAGGCCATAATAAACCATTGCAGGTATAATGCCGCTTACTAGCCATGTACCAGCTAGTGCACCAACTAAAAATAAAATCATTATAGGTATAAGAACACTTTTTAGGTTCTCTAAAATTTCTTCTCCCATAGTTTTTAAATTAGTTTTATTAAATAAACCAATTATAGCGGCAAAGAAACCGCCTATTAACAGGATAAATTGATTAGAATATTCCCCTAGCCATTCCCCATCTGCAAAAAAAATATTGTATGCGAGCAAAGACATTAAAAAAACCACAGGGATTAATGCTTCCCAAATGTTTAGTTCTTTATTTTCTACAATATTTTCATTTTCAGGACCATTTGGGTTTAGGCTGTTGTTATGCATGTAACTTTATTTGATTTCCTTGTAATATTACGATTTTGAATACAGTTCTACAAATGGTAATTTGATGATTGTTCTATACAGTAATCGTATTTTTCTTTAAAATATTTAGTTGTAGCATGCAGGCTTTCATCATTTCATAAGTCCTTTTTATGTCGTTATCTAAACCTATAGAAAACCGTATTAGTCCATCACCTAATCCCATTTCTATTTGTTCTTCCATTGGTATTTCTGATGAAGTAGAAGTTCCAGGAGCGCTAAATAATGTTTTGTAAAAACCTAAGCTCACTGCTAGGTACCCAAGTTTTTGGTCTTGCATCATTTCCATAAGTGCATTTGCATTTTCTAAGGAGCCAACATCTAAAGTAAGTAGACCTCCAAAGCCATATTTGCTATTCATTTGCTTTTTTAGAGTTTCATGTCCTGAGTGCGATTGTAAGCCAGGGTATACCACTCTAAGTCCGTCTTCTTCAAATTTCTCTGCTAAATATTTTGCGTTTTCACTGTGCTTTTGCATGCGTATATGTAATGTTCGCATATTTTTTAGGATAGAGGATGCTCTAAGACTATCTAATGTGCTTCCTAATAACATTCCGGCACCGCTATTAACATCTTTTAGAGCTAAACAAAAGTCTTTTGTACCGCAAACCACACCGGCAACACAGTCACTAGTTCCGTTTATGAATTTAGTTAAGCTGTGTATTACAATATCTGCACCTAATTTAGCTGGTGCAATAGTAAGCGGAGAAAAAGTGTTATCTACTACTAATGGTATTCCGTGTTTTTTTGCCAATTTAGAAAGAGCTTTAATATCTGCAACCTCTAAAAGAGGGTTGCTAACACTTTCGCAGTATATCATTTTTGTTTTAGGTGTAATAGATTTTTCAACAGCATCAATATCTGTAATGTCTACGAAAGAAGTAGTGATTCCAAATTTTTTAAGAAAATTTTTCATAAAAGCATAAGTACCTCCATATATGGTTCTGCTGCTAACAATATGGTCAGTGGTATCACAAAGTTGTAAAATTACAGCTGTAATAGCGCCCATTCCGCTTGCAGTTACATTGGCAGTTTCTGTTCCTTCAATGGCAGCTAATGCTTCTCCAAGGTATAAATTTGATGGGGAAGAGTGTCTGCTATATAAATAACAGCCTTCGGTGTTTCCTTCAAAAGTATCGAACATTGTTTTTGCAGAAATAAAAGTATAGGTAGAAGAGTCGGAAATAGAAGGGTTAACTCCACCATATTCTCCAAAATATTGTAAGTCCTGTAAATTGTTAGAAGCGTTATCTGACATAATTGTATTATTTTTTATGTTATAAAAATATAAATACACCGTGTTTTTATCAATAGTTTTAATTTTTTATAGAAAATAAAACTATAATAAATTATTTTTATAGTTTATATTTAATATTTAATTCTTTATTTGTTGTTTAATTAGAAAAAATCACATGTTTAAGTTTGATGAAATTGATAGACAGTTATTAGCTATGCTTCAAAAGGATAGTAAAAAGACTAATAAGGAGTATGCAAATAAGCTAGGACTTTCTACAACTGCTGTTTATGAGCGTATTAAGAGATTAGAAAAAAACAAAGTGGTAACTAATTATGTAGCTTTAGTAGACAAGAAAAAGGTAAATAAAGCATTTGTAGTTTTGTGTCATGTGAAATTAATACAACATACAAAGGATAATGTTTTGCAATTTGAACGTGAAATATTAAAGTTAGAGGAAATTGCAGAATGTTACCATGTTAGTGGAGATTATGATTATATTCTAAAAATTCATGTAGAAGATATGGAAGCATATCGTGGGTTTATGGTATCTAAATTAACTGCAATTGCCAATATAGGAAGCACACAAAGCACATTTATTATTAATGAAGTTAAGCATACAACAGCAATTGATGTTTAAAAATCAGAAAATAACACTAATTTTGTTTAAGAATAAAAACAATACAATTTTATGAGTTCATATGATGTAGCCGTTATCGGTTCAGGCCCTGGAGGATATGTTGCAGCAATACGCTGTGCGCAATTAGGAATGAAAACTGCAATTATAGAAAAATACGCCACACTTGGTGGTACATGTCTTAATGTAGGTTGTATTCCGTCTAAAGCATTATTAGATTCTTCGCATCATTATGAAGATGCTATAAAGCATTTTGATACCCATGGTATAGAAATTCCTGGAGAGGTTAAGGTGAATTTAGAAAAAATGATATCTCGTAAACAAGCAGTTGTAGACCAAACAACTGGAGGGATTGATTTTTTAATGAAAAAGAATAAGATTGATGTTTTTCAAGGTATTGGTAGTTTTAAAGATGCTACCAATATTAATATAACAAAAGAAGATGGTACGGTAGAGGCTATCCAAGCTAAAAATACAATCATAGCAACAGGTTCTAAGCCTTCTAGTTTACCTTTTATTAAAATAGATAAAGAACGTGTTATTACTTCTACCGAAGCTTTAAAATTAAAAGAAGTGCCAAAACATATGATTGTAATAGGTGGTGGTGTAATTGGTCTAGAATTGGGGCAAGTATATAAGCGTTTAGGTGCAGAAGTTACAGTTGTTGAATATTTAGATCGTATTATTCCAGGAATGGATGGAGCATGTTCTAAAGAATTAACAAAAGTTCTTAAAAAGCAGAAAATAAAATTTGCATTATCGCACAAAGTAAAATCTGTAGAGCGTAACGGTAATGAAGTAGTGGTTAAGGCCGATAATAAAAAAGGAGAAGAAGTTACTTTTACAGGAGATTATTGTTTGGTAGCTGTTGGTCGCCATGCATATACAGATGGCTTAAATTTAGAAGCAGCAGGAATTAAACAAGAAGAAAGAGGTAGAGTTGCAGTTAACGAGCATTTGCAAACCAATGTATCTAACATATACGCAATTGGTGATGTTATAAAAGGAGCTATGCTAGCCCACAAAGCGGAAGAAGAAGGAACTTTAGTGGCAGAAATTTTAGCAGGCCAAAAACCACATATAGATTATAACCTTATTCCAGGTGTAGTATATACTTGGCCAGAAGTTGCTGCGGTTGGTAAGACAGAGGAGCAGTTGAAGGAAGCTGGTGTAGCGTATAAGGTGGGGCAATTCCCTATGCGTGCTTTAGGTAGAGCAAGAGCAAGTATGGATATTGACGGATTTGTAAAAATTATTGCCGATAAAAATACCGATGAGGTTTTAGGAGTGCATATGGTAGGAGCACGTGTGGCAGATTTAATTTCTGAAGCTGTAGTAGCCATGGAATTCCGTGCATCTGCAGAAGATATTGCTCGTATGAGTCATGCGCACCCAACGTATGCAGAAGCTGTAAAAGAAGCGGCGCTAGCTGCTACAGAAGACAGACCAATACATATTTAATTTAAAATAAAAGTCGTAAAAAAATCCCGTCTAATAGTTAGACGGGATTTTTTTTGCTTTAGCTATTTATGACTTCCATCACAGTAAGGAGGATTGCTGGTGAGTTTGCAAGTGCAAATTCTAGCATCTTTGTCTTCTTCTACTTGGAAAACTAAAGAGCCTGGTTTTTCGTGTTTTTTATGAGAACCATCGCAAAACACATTAGTTTCGGAATGTCCGCAGGTGCACCAAGCATATCTTTTGTCTTTTTCTAAAGCTAATTTAACGGGGGTAAATTTTTTATCACTCATGTAAATAGTTGTTTTATTTTAGTTGAAACGCTAAAAATAGAGGAATCTAATACATGGGTAGCATTTAGGCTTTAATTTGAAATCAATCCAAATAAAAATATTATTGAAAGCTATCATAGAATAAACATAGAAGTATTTAAATCTCAATTATTAAGTAAAAAAAGTTTTTAACATGAAAACGTTTGTTCATAAATCTTACTCAGTAAATATCATTTTTCTATGTAACTTTAAGGTTTTGAAAATAACAAACTGTCTTGAGCTAAGCCCAAAGGGTAGTTATTTAAAATTAATTTTTGATTTCGAGGCAAGCTCAGGAGCTTTTAAATCTCGATTATCGATTAAATAAGGAAAGGTATTATTATGCAGATAAATGACAAATCAGGTATAACAGAGTATGTTGCAGATTCCAATAGGTATAATACCATGCAGTATAATAGATGTGGAAAGAGTGGTGTTTTGTTGCCAGCTATATCTTTAGGTTTATGGCATAACTTTGGTTTTGTAGATAACCAGAATAACGCAAGAGAAATTCTTAGAACTGCTTTTGATTTAGGTATTACACATTTTGATTTAGCAAATAACTATGGACCACCATATGGTTCTGCTGAGGAGAATTTTGGTATGCTGTATAAAAAAGATTTTAAACCCTATAGAGATGAATTATTTATAGCATCTAAGGCAGGTTATGATATGTGGCCAGGACCTTATGGTAATTTAGGTTCTAGAAAGTATATAATGGCAAGTATAGATCAGAGTCTCAAAAGAATGGGCTTAGATTATGTAGATATTTTTTACCACCATAGACCAGATCCAGACACTCCTTTAGAAGAAACTATGGTTGCGCTAGCGGATATAGTTCGTCAAGGCAAAGCGCTTTATGTTGGTATATCTAACTATCAGCCTAAAGAAACGGCAGAAGCTGCAACGCTTTTAAAGGAATTACGTGTTCCTTTTATACTGCACCAGGCTAGGTATTCTATTTTTGATAGATGGGTAGAAGATGGACTTTTGGATACTCTAGATGATAAAGGAGTAGGTTGTATTGCTTTCTCTCCATTAGCGCAAGGGATGCTTACAAATAAATATGTAAACGGTATTCCAGAAGATTCTAGGGCGGCTAAGAATTTTACATATTTAGATAAGAAGCAGGTAGAAGCTAATCTAGAGAAAATTAAAAACTTGGCGGCATTAGCAGATAAAAGAGGGCAAAAACTCTCTCAAATGGCGATAGCATGGTTGTTAAATAGGCCAGCAGTTTCTTCTGTTTTAGTGGGTGCTAGTTCATCGGGCCAGTTAAGAGAAAATGTAAAGGCGCTAGATAATTTAGATTTTTCTAAAGAAGAAATGGATATTATACATGCTAATTCTTAATTCTTTAAAAGACCTAAAAGTCTAAGGACTTTAAAACTATAAGATTTTACTAGTTTTGTAAATAGTATTAATCCGGGTTCTATAGCTCGGATTTTTTTTGCAGTAAATACTCGAACTCTTTTTGTGACCTTTCCTTTCTGTTTTTCATATTGCAACGCAAGATAAGAACATGTAAACATAAATAGTATTGCACCAAGAATTACTATTGTAGGGGAAGCGGAGTGACTAAAAAAGCGGTATAAACCCAAACCTGTAAAACTACCATATAAAATTATGAAATGAATAATGTAGATAGACAGGGTGCTTTGTCCTAAATTAATTACGGTCTTATTAGTTAAAAAATTCCTTACCAACATAAAAATGGAAAAAACAACCAATACATCACCAAAACGTATAAAAAGATAGTTGTTGTAATGGATAGATTTAAACAAAGTAATTCCTGTGGTATTATGAATGCTCATAAATACTTCCGAAGAAAAGAATATTAAGGTTAAACCAAGTAAAAGACTTCCGGTTATGGCTATAGGGTAAAAAGTGCTTTTTTCTTTATATCTATTAAATAAAACCGAAATTAATCCTCCAAGAGCGGTATAGCCAAACCATGGGATTATGGTAAAAACAGAACCGCTTGATTTTGCAAAATAATTTGCCATTGCTTGTGGTAAAAAACTAAAACTAGCTTTAGCGTAAATAGGCTCTAGTGCAAAAAGTAGGGTTCCTAAGCATCCTAAAAGAACAGGAAATACGTATTTTTTTTGCTTAATTGTTACTAAGTATAAAGCTAAAATACCAAGAAGGGAGAGTCCAATACAATGTAATACATCTACTACATAAAATGCTTCATATATTTCTCCATGTAAAAGTCCTAGTAAGTTGATTCGCAATAAATACCCAATGCCAATTAATTGTAAACCACGAATAATTCCTTTTTTTACTCTAGGATTTTTAAAACCTTGTATGGGGCTTTTAATTAATAAAAACGTAAAAATAAAACCAGATACTGTAAAGAAAACTGGAGCGGTAATACCTCTAAAATATTTCCAGATAG
Source organism: uncultured Maribacter sp. (assembly GCF_947495965.1). Lineage (GTDB taxonomy): Bacteria > Bacteroidota > Bacteroidia > Flavobacteriales > Flavobacteriaceae > Maribacter_B. The sequence continues at coordinate 423,747 of NZ_CANMBB010000002.1, read as the reverse complement.
AATAAAAAATATTAGAATCATCTCTAAATATAGGGTCAAGTAAACCATCTATAAAATGCCCTTGTAGCATCATAAGAATAGCCCATGCACGCATGGCATCTATAAAGTAAAGACGTTTCTTATTTTTATTCATTTGTCTATATTATGTTATTCTATTGAATAACAATTGTTTATGTTTTTTATTGCGGCAAAATTATATAAAAAACTCGCAATTAAAGCGTATTTACTTTATTTTCGTTGTATAAACTCTTTAATCTATATCTATGGCAGCTATATTGGCATTTGCGGGTAGTAATTCTTCAGAATCAATTAATTATAAATTAGTAAAGCATACAGTTGCTTTGGCAAAAGAACATTCTGTTCAATTACTTAATTTGGCAAATTACCCTTTTCCTATGTATAGTGAAGATTATGAGAGGGAAAATGGTTTTTCTAACTCATTAGTAGAATTTAAAGAAGATATACAAAAGGCTGATGGAGTAATAATTTCTGTGAATGAACATAATGGAAATCCGTCTGCTTATTTTAAAAATGTTTTAGATTGGCTTTCTAGATTAGAGCGTAATTGTTTTGAGGGTAAAAAAGTGTTTTTAATGGCTACATCGCCAGGAAAAAGAGGCGCAATTGGTGCATTACATATAGTAGAAAATTCACTTCCTAGAATGGGAGCAGAAATAGTGGTTACCTTTTCTTTGCCAGAGTTTCACGTAAATTTTGATGCTAAAAAAGGAATTACAAATGCAGCGCTTGCTAAAGAACATCAAGAAGCTTTGCTTTTATTTTTAAGTAAATTAGCTTAGGTTACGAATCAATTAATGAAAAGTAATTGAGTATTAATTACAACAAGGTCGGAGTATTTAAATCTCTATTATCGCGTAAAATATCTTAAAATTTGAGAAAAACAGTAGCGTACGCTATTTCTAATATTAGTCAATTTAAGAAGGCAGCTTTGCAATGGGCACAGCAGTTTGATGAGGTTACTTGGTTAGATAGTAACAAGCATATATCTAATTATAACTCTTTTGACGCTTTATTAGCCGTAGATGGTTTAACAGCTTTTGTAACAGATGCCGCTAATGCATTTGAAGATTTTAAAGAATACCAAGCCGCTACTAAAGATTGGTTATTTGGTTATTTGTCTTATGATTTAAAGAATGATGTAGAGTGTTTATCTTCAGGTAATTATGATGGATTACTTTTTCCAGAACTTTATTTTTATCAGCCCAAAAAAATTATAAGAATAATAGGGGATACCGCAGAGTTTATTTACCTGAATATGGTAGATGATGAAATTCAAGAAGATTTTGATAATATAAATTCTATAAAGTTAATAGAAGATAAAAAGGAACCTTCTAAAGACGTAAAGATAAAGCTGCGTATTTTTAAAGATGAGTATTTTAGAAAGGTGAATAAAATGTTGGAATATATTCATAGAGGAGATATTTATGAAGCAAATTTTTGTCAAGAGTTTTATGCAGAAGACACGGAAATACATCCTCTAAAAGTATATAATAAGCTTAATGTAATATCTAAAGCACCGTTTGCAACCTATCTTAAGATTCAGGATAAGTTTGTGCTCTCTGCTTCTCCAGAGCGTTATATAAAGAAAGAAGGAAGTAAACTTATCTCGCAGCCCATTAAAGGAACGGCTAAACGTTCTAAAGATGAAAAAGAAGATAATGACTTAAAAAATAGTTTGTCTTTAGATGAAAAGGAAAGAGCAGAGAATATAATGATTGTAGACTTAGTGCGTAATGATTTGTCTAAAAGTGCAACCAAAGGCTCTGTAAAGGTCGAAGAGCTTTGTAAGGTGTTTTCTTTTGAGCAAGTGCACCAAATGATTTCTACAGTCACGGCAGAGATTCCGAAAGACAAGAATATAGTTGAGGTGTTAAAAGAAACTTTTCCAATGGGAAGCATGACAGGGGCGCCTAAAGTTTCTGCAATGGAAATAATAGAGGAGTTAGAATCTTTTAAAAGAGGTGTTTATAGCGGGGCTGTAGGGTATATTACACCAGAAGAAGACTTTGATTTTAATGTAATTATTAGGAGTATTCTTTATAATGCTACACAAAAGTATGTTTCCTATGCTGTGGGTGGAGCAATAACTGCAAAAGCAATTCCAGAAAAAGAGTATGAAGAATGTCTTTTAAAAGCTAAAGCAATGCGTCAGGTATTAGAAAGCACCTAAAGTATGGATTAGCAAAAAGACTTTAGTACCTTTGTATTGTGCAAGAATTATTTAACACTCATATAAAAAAATCGTTTCCAGAATTAAAAACATCTAAGTTTCTTTTGGCATGTAGCGGAGGAATAGATAGTGTTGTTTTGGCGCATCTTTGTGTTAATGCCAACCTTGATTTTGAGTTAGCGCATTGTAATTTCAAATTGCGAGGAGAAGAAAGTGATAAGGATGAAGAATTTGTTTTAAATCTAGGATTAGGTATAAGTAAAAAAGTACATACAACTAATTTTAAAACAGTTAGTTACTCTTCTTTAAATAAAGTTTCAATTCAAGTGGCAGCTAGAGAGCTAAGATATGATTGGTTTGCTAAGATACAGCAAGAAAATGGTATTAAATATTTGGTTACTGCACACCATGCAGATGATGATTTGGAAACATTTATAATTAACCTTTCTAGAGGTTCAGGTATAGATGGTTTAAAAGGAATGCCATATAACACAGATGTAATAAAAAGACCTTTACTTCCATTTTCTCAAGACCAAATTATGGTATATGCCCAAACCAATATGTTAGAATGGAGAGAAGATAAGAGTAATGAAGATACAAAGTATTTAAGAAATAAAATACGACATCAAATAATTCCCTTGTTAAAAGAGTTGCATCCTACTTTTTTAGATAATTTTAAAAACAGCCAATACTATTTAGAGCAAACTGCAGCAATTGCAAACAATGCTTTGAGTGAGGTAAAGAGAAATTTGTTTTTGTCAGAAAACAATCGGTATAAAATTTCTATAGACAAGCTTAAAGAACTAAATCCCTTAAAAGGGTATTTGCATGGTCTTTTTAAAGATTACGGATTTACGGAATGGGAAAATGTAGCAGGTTTATTAGATGCTATGTCTGGTAAAGAAATTCATTCTAAAACCCATAGACTAGTTAAAAGTAGAGATTATTTGCTTTTAACAGCAATAGAAGAAATGCAAAATAAAGAATTTGTTGTTGAAGAAAGTGTGGAGGCTACTAAGGAACCGGTAGTAATGGCGATTAGTTTAGTAGAAAGTATAGAAGAACGCTCTTTAAACACGCTTTATGTAGATAAAGAAACGTTAAAATATCCTTTAACGATAAGGAAATGGAAAAAAGGCGACTATTTTTATCCTTTTGGTATGCAAGGGAAAAAAAAGTTGTCCAAATTTTTTAAAGATGAAAAGATAGATGTTTTGTCTAAAGAAAACCAATGGTTACTTTGTAGTGATAATCAAATTGTTTGGGTAATTGGTAAACGAGCAGATAATCGTTTTAAAATAACCTCAGAAACAAAACATATTTTAAAATTTGAAATAAAAGAATGAAGTATATTTTTCTATTAATGTTATCGGTAGTTACTGCTTTTTCTGGATTAGCACAAGATGAGGAGAATCCGGTAATCTGGAAACAAGAGATAAAAAAAGTAAATGACACGGATTATGAGTTGGTGCTTATAGGTACTTTAGCAAAAGATTGGCATATATACTCGCAGCATACTCCAGATGGTGGCCCTTTAAAAACCGAGGTTACTTTTGTAAATTCAGGTAAAGGCTACGAATTAATAGGGGAGACTTTTGAAAATAAAACCTATACAGAATTTAGTGACGTTTTTGAAGTGGAGGAAACCTTTTTTAAAAACAAAGCAGTATTTACTCAAAAAATAAAAGTTATAAATCCGTCTCTTACTCAAATAAATGTAGAGCTCTTTTTTCAGATATGTAAAGAGGTTTGTATGAATAGGGAGGAAAATTTTGCTTTTTCATTAAGCGGAGAAACTATTGTAGAAACTCAAGAAACAGTGGATGCGCGAAGTTTAGCAATGACATCGGCATTAAAACTAGATTTAAAAAATAAAGAAATTTTAGAGGATGCTATTATTAGTGCAGATACTTCTAGCCTTTGGATGATTTTTGGTTTAGGATTTATAGGAGGCTTAATAGCCTTGTTAACTCCATGTGTTTTTCCAATGATTCCTTTAACGGTTTCTTTTTTTACAAAACACGCGCAAAACAAATCTAAAGGAATAGTAGGAGCGCTATTATATGGTTTTTTTATTATTGTAATATACTTTTTGTTAAGCTTACCGTTTCATTTATTCGATTCTGTAGACTCACAAATACTAAATACTATAGCAACTAATGTGTGGTTAAACTTAGTATTTTTTATAGTGTTTGTGTTTTTTGCTTTTTCTTTTTTTGGGTATTATGAGTTAACATTGCCAAGTTCATGGGCTAATAAAATGGACAGTGCATCTACCAAAACAGGAGGGTTTTTAGGAATTTTCTTTATGGCAGTAACATTGGCTATAGTGTCTTTTTCTTGCACAGGACCAATTTTAGGGGGGCTTTTAGGAAGTACTGCATTAGCAGATGGCGATGTTGCTACTAATTTAACTGCGGGAATGACAGGTTTTGGTGTGGCATTAGCATTGCCTTTTATGTTATTTGCAATGTTTCCGGCTTGGTTAAATTCTTTGCCTAAATCTGGCGGATGGATGACTACTGTAAAGGTCGTTCTTGGATTTTTGGAATTAGGTTTGGCGCTTAAGTTTTTGTCTAATGCAGATTTGGTAGGGAATTGGGGATTCTTAAAACGCGAGGTATTTTTAGGAATATGGATAGTTCTTTCACTACTATTAACCTTATACTTGTTTGGTATATTTAAATTCCCTCATGATGGTCCTAAGCAAAAATTATCTACAGGAAGAAAAGTTGCGGGAATAGTAAGTGCTATTTTTTTGGGGTATTTGGTATTGGGAACAGCTAAGGTTATTAATTTAAAGTTGTTAAGCGGATTTCCTCCTCCAGAGTTTTATAGTGTTTTTGAACAAGAAAGCGATTGCCCTTTAGGGTTAGATTGCTTTAAAGATTTTGAAGCGGGTCTTATGCATGCTAAAAAAGTAAATAAACCTGTTTTACTAGACTTTACGGGTTGGGCATGTGTTAACTGTAGGAAAATGGAAGAAAACGTCTGGAGTGAGCCGGGAGTGTTTAAATTACTTAAAGAAGATTATATTTTGATTTCTTTGTATGTAGATGATAGAAAAGAATTGCCAAAAGAATCCCAGTTTAAATTTAAATACGATTCTGGACGTGTAAAAACAATAGAAACAATAGGGGAGAAATGGGGCACTTTTCAAGATGTAAACTTTAATGTAGCTTCTCAGCCATATTATGTGTTGCTTTCTCCAGATTTAGAAGTTTTAAATAGCGCTATACAAACTTCAGATAGTGCAACTTATGAAGCATGGCTAAAAAAAGGATTACAAAATTTTAAATAAACAAACACAATAAGTAGGAATAATACTACGTTATCTATAAAAAGTAGTATTATAATGATAAGATTAAAAAAAGCAGCAGTGCTGTTATTGTTATTTTTTGGTTTAGTTTTTTATATGGTGCTATTTGTAGAGTATTTAATCAGTGTATTATAGCTTCTTGTCAATAAATCATATATTCATAGCGGCTTCTATATCTATTTAATGAAAAGTATAGTTCCCCTAACGTAAATCATTAAAGCATCTTTTTAGGTGCTTTTTTGGTGAATTAATTTTATCTTACTCGCTTATCTTAAGAATAAGCATGGTGAAATTTAAAAAAATAGCCGTTTATGTCTTACTATTGTTGGGAGTGTTAATTTTAATAGGCTATCTAACAATTTGGCATCTTAAGCCAGAGTATGAAGGTAAGATAGTAGATGCTGCATTAGAAAAAGAAGTATCGGTTTATTATGATACATACGGAATCCCACATATTTATGGGGAAACGGAAGAAGATGCTTATAGAGCTCTGGGTTATGTGCATGCGCAAGACAGACTTTGGCAAATGGAACTACTGCGAAGAATTGCATCTGGTGGATTGTCTGAAGTTTTTGGTAAAGATTTAATTTCTACAGATAAATTTTTCCTCTCTTTAGATATAGAAGAAGCAACAAAGAGAACAGTTGCCAGTTTAGATACAGATAGTCCTGTTGTAAAATTATCTAATGCATATTTAGAAGGGGTAAATAAATTTATAAAAGAAGGTCCTACGCCAATAGAGTTTTATTTAACCGGAATTAAAAAACAAAATTTTAGTTTAGAAGATATGTATAATACTATGGGGTATATGGCATTTAGTTTTGCTATGGCGCATAAAACAGACCCATTAATTACCAATATTAAAGATAAATTAGGAGAGGCCTATTTAGTGGATTTAGAAATAAACGTAGACACTAGTACCGTTTGGTTAAAAAATTATGAATCTTTAAAAGCAAAAAAAGGAATTAAAAACTCTGTAAGTGCGTCTGTTACTAATGCTTTGAAAAACATAAATTTACCTTTGTTTGAAGGGAGTAATGGGTGGGTTATTTCTCCAGAAAAAACCAAAAGCGGTGCCGTATTATTTGCAAATGATCCACATATAGGTTTTGCGCAACCTGCTGTTTGGTATGAAGCGCATTTAAGTACACCAACCTATGAAAAATACGGTTATCATTTAGGAGGAATTCCTTTTCCTCTTTTGGGGCATAATAGAAACTTAGCGTATGGTTTAACAATGTTTGAAAATGATGATGTGGATTTTTATTATGAAAAAACGAACCCTGCAGATAGTACAAAATATAAAACCCCAGAAGGATGGAAGTCTTACTCCTACATAACAAAAAAAATAAAGGTAAAAGACGGGCAAGAAATAAATTTCACCTATAAAAAAACAAGGCATGGTCCTGTATTAACGGGTATAGCTAAGCAAATAATGGGAGAAAAACCAATTAGTATGTCTTGGACCTATACGTTGTACGAGAATAAAGCTCTAGATGCTTTTTATAGCATATCTAAAGCAAATACTATAGTTGAATTTAAAAGTGCTCTCCCAAATATTCATGCGCCAGGATTAAATGTTATGTATGGTGATGTAGAAGGAAATGTAGCTTGGTTTGCATCTGCCAAATTACACACTTTACCAAATGGAACACATTCTAAAATGGTTTTAAATGGAGCTGAAGGAAAAGAAGAGCGAGTTGAATATTTAGATTTTAGTGAAAACCCTAAGGCTATAAATCCACCTTGGAACTATGTTTATTCAGCCAATAATCAACCAGATTCTGTCAATGGTAGGTTGTATCCTGGTTATTATTTGCCAGAAAATAGAGCTAAAAGAATTACACAGTTATTAGGCCTAAAAAACGATTGGGATAAGAAATCTGTGCGTAATATGATGCTAGATGTTACTTCTGCGGTTAATCCTGGAGTAGTTGTAGGTTTAAGTAAGGTAGTAAATGTTAAGTTGCTGAATAAAAGTCAAATAGAAGTTTTAGATGTTTTAAAGGAATGGAATGGAGAATACACTTTAAATAGCTATGAAGCAACAATATATCATAGATGGATTTATTGTTTTATAGAAGAAACTTTTTCCGATGAATTGGGAGAAGAATTGTATTCTCAATTTTTAGCAACCCATTTATTAAAAAGAGTAATAGCTCCTATGGCAGAGAAATCAGAATCTGTATGGTGGGATAATAGTAGTACTGCTCAAAAGAAAGAAACAAAACAAGATGTAGTATATGCAGCTTTTAATAAAGCATGGAAATCTTTAGAAAAAGATTTTGGAAAAAATTATAAAGATTGGACGTGGAATAAAGTACACACTTTAGAACATGAACATCCAATTGGTAAAGTAAAAGCATTGCGTTCCTTTTTTAATGTGGGACCATTTCCTGTAAATGGCACTAGGGAAGTCATAAACAACCTAGGGTTTTTATATAATGATACCGGAAGGTATAAAGTAACTTCTGGGCCGTCTACTAGACGAATTGTAGATTTCTCCGATGTAGAGAATAGTATAAGTATATTGCCAACAGGGCAGTCTGGGAACCCCTTTAGTCCTCATTATCAGGATCAAGCAAAGATGTTTGTAAATGGACAGTTCCGAAAAATGTTGTTGAATACAAAAGAGATTCAAGAGACTTCAAAATCATTGCTTATATTTAGTCCAAAGTAAATAGGATTATGCTTACAAAAGTTTATGGTAGTTCTGTATTTGGTGTAGAAGCTACCACAATAGTAGTTGAAGTAAATGTAGATAAAGGAATTGGGTATCATTTGGTAGGTTTACCAGATAACGCTATTAAGGAAAGTAATTATAGGATAGCTGCTGCTTTATTAAACAACGGTTATAAAATACCAGGAAAAAAGATTACCATAAACATGGCGCCTGCAGATTTGCGTAAAGAAGGTTCTGCGTATGATTTAACACTTGCTATAGGAATTCTTACGGCATCAAACCAAATAGAATCTAATAATTTAGATTCCTATATTATAATGGGAGAATTGTCTTTAGATGGTAGTTTGCAGCCTATAAAAGGAGCTTTGCCCATTGCAATAAAGGCTAGGGAAGAGGGCTTTAAAGGTTTTATACTTCCTAAAGAAAATGTAAAAGAAGCTGCTATTGTCTCCGATTTAGAAGTGTATGGTGTGGAAAATATAAAAGAAGTTATAGATTTTTTTGATAAAGGAACGCCACTAGAACAAACTATAATTAATACTAGGGAAGAGTTTGCTAAAAGTTTAGATTTCCCAGAATATGATTTTTCGGATGTAAAAGGCCAAGAAAGTATTAAACGGTGTATGGAGATTGCAGCAGCTGGCGGACATAATATTATTCTTATTGGTCCGCCAGGAGCAGGAAAAACAATGTTGGCAAAACGTTTACCATCTATTCTGCCTCCAATGACATTGAATGAGGCTTTGGAGACTACAAAAATACATAGCGTTGTTGGCAAGGTTAAAAATATGGGGTTAATGAGTTTAAGACCATTTAGGAGCCCACATCATACCATTTCCGATGTAGCACTGGTAGGAGGTGGAGCATACCCACAACCCGGAGAAATATCTTTATCGCATAACGGAGTTTTGTTTTTAGATGAATTACCGGAATTTAAACGTGGTGTATTAGAAGTCATGCGCCAACCGTTAGAAGACAGAGAAGTAACAATATCTAGAGCAAGGTTTACGGTTACGTATCCTAGTAGTTTTATGTTGGTTGCTAGTATGAATCCTAGCCCTGGAGGGTATTTTAATGACCCAGATGCTCCAGTAACTTCATCGCCAGCAGAAATGCAGCGGTATCTTGGAAAAATATCGGGCCCTTTATTGGATAGAATAGATATTCATATAGAGGTTACTCCTGTCCCTTTTGAAAAGCTTTCTGAAGAACGTAAAGGAGAAAGTAGTGTAGAAATACGTAAACGTGTTACAGCTGCTAGAGAATTGCAAACAGAACGATTCAAAGATTTAGAAAACGTGCACTACAATGCACAAATGAATACCAAGCAAATTCGGGAATATTGCAAATTAGATGCAACTTCTAAAGAGCTGCTTAAAAATGCAATGGAAAGACTTAATCTTTCTGCTAGAGCCTATGATAGGATATTAAAAGTAGCACGTACCATTGCTGATTTAGAAAATACAAAAGAAGTAAACGGCACACATATTAGCGAAGCTATTCAGTACCGTAGCCTAGATAGAGAAGGTTGGTTGGGTTAAAATTGAAACTAATTCTTAATCAAGAATAGTTAGTGTAAAATTCTATTATCTAAATTCTATGGTTACAGTAAGAAATAATTACCTTTATTATATCCTTTTACGTTTAAAAAAAATAAGTTAAAAGGATATTTATCATGTTTTTTAATAAAGATTTTTCTTACCTTTAGGTGTAAGATTTTAATATTTTTTTAATTACCTCAGGTTTTACATAGTATAGACTTTAGAGCATTTCCTTAAAAGTACCACGAATACTTCTTATTTCGGGGATTAATTACTTTTTTGATTGTATTATATATGAATTTTAAATGAAAAGTTATGTTACTAAAAAATATAAAAAGCAGACAACTAAATGAAGAAAACGAAATTGGAAATTGTTTAATTAAGATGGAACGTAGTTATAGAGATGTAATGCTCTTAAAAAATAGCCTATGTTCCTACTCTTGCGAACCACAGACCTATAAATTGTTTGAGAAGTTTGAGGATCTAAAATTAAACTTAGAGCTATTACGAATGGCTCATTTAAAACTAATAGATACATTAAGACTTTCTGTTAATTTTGTTGAGTTAAAACTACAACAAGTAAATGATATAGTGAATAAGACTATTTCTTTAAAAGAAGAAGTGTATAACTATATAAGTTTAGTTAAATAGAGTATTGTGCTTAAGCTATCTTAATTTAATTATACTACTTTTTTATGTAAAAAATATATAATGTATCAATTTTAAAGTTTATTTTAAAAATGATACAATGTGTATTTTACAAGTATTTTTGTTTCTAGATTAAGTGTGTATAAAATATATACCCTAAAATTAGTACAAATCTTAGTTAAGCCTTAATTTTGTAGGATGAAAGCAAGGTATGTACGAGTAGAATCTCTTCCTAAAGCATTAGAAAAAAAACTCCAAAAAAAATATAAAAATCAGCAATTATTTATAGATTGTTGTATTGCTGCAATTCCATTTAAACAAAGAAGTAAAGGAAAAGAATTGCTAGATTTTTTAAATACTCTAGAAGGTTTTAAAATAGACTATTTAAGTGTAGATTCTATAGATCAATTAGGGAAAAATTTGCAAGACATTACAACTACGATTAAAATCTTTGAAGAATTAGGGATAACAATTAAAATAGATAATTTAGGAATAGAGTCTTTGGTAAAGGGAAAGCCTAATGAAATCTTTGTTTTATTATTAAAAGCATTTGCAAATGTATTTCAAATGGAAAAACAAAGTGCGTTAGAAATGCAAAAAAAAGGTATTGCAGTTGCAAAAGCAAAGGGAACTTATAAAGGTAGAGTAAAAGGTTCTGTAGAATCTAAAGAAGTTGTTCTTGAAAAACACAAAAAAGTGGTTGCTACACTCTTAAAAGGTAAAACCTTAAGGAGTACCGCTAAAATATGTAAAGTAAGTTTGGGTACCGTACAAAAAGTTAAAAGACTTATTTAAAATTATAATTGATATTCTCCGTTGTTATTCTGGTCTTTGTCTTCAAACTTTTGGGGCATAAAAAGATCTTTTAATATATATCCGGTAATTACCGTTATACCTGCAGATAATAAATGCATTGCATACTCCCAATGTAAAACATTTAATAAGCCACCAGCAATTGTAGCAAGTATACCTAGTACTAAAGCAACGTTCCAGATAATTTGTATTAATGTGTTTTTTGCTTTTCTATCTTCATCCATAAAATAAGCGGTTCCTTCCATAATAAACCAAGCAATAAATGTAAAAGCTGTAACAATTTGAAAAAACAAAGTGTATGGAAAATCTAATAGCTTTAGAACGCCATTTGTAGTCCAAAAAACTACTAAAATCATTTTTACATAATCTACAGTTTGCTTGTTCTCTTTTTTGTTAAAACGAATAGTATATAATACACCAATTAATATAAAAGAGACTATGATAACATGAAAAGCATATGGCCAATTTAAAATTCTGGAAGCCATCCCTAACAATAAGGTAGCAATAGAAATACGTAATGGGGTCTTTAGTATTTTATTTGTTGTGGACATAGCTTTAATTTTTTGAATTATATGGTTTTTATATTGGCTTTTAAACCTTCCATAATACCTATAATGTTATTTACTGTTTCTTTTAAATAATACCTAATTAGAACATGCGGAATTCTTATGGTTGTGAATCCATTTTTAAAAGAATGCATATCTTCTTCTAAATCATTAATAGCTTGTTCATGACTTAGTTTGTCATATTGAGAGTCAATTTCAATATTAAGTTTTACTCTAGAAATTGCAATGTCTATGGATTTTTTCCCGTCCCACCATTCTAACATAGCGCTTATACCAGCTTCTTTTAAACCATAGTATAACTGTATGGCTTCTAATGGTGTGTTGTTTTTCTCTATTAATTTTTCTATTCTCGCTTGGTGTTTTTCACAAAGTTCTACACCAAGAGATTCCATAGCGTTTTTATGGTCAAGGTATCCTAATTCTTTATTGCATTCTAAGCAGGTCATTTATATCGGGGCATTAAAATTTGGGACTATTATAACCTTGTACTTTTGGTATTATTATATTCTTTCGATGTAATGCATACTACTTTTAGATGAACTGCATTTTTTTAGACGAACTGCACTTTAAATGTTAAAATTTGGGTAGCTTTAAGTTTGTATATGGGTGGTATTACTGTTAATGAATTTTTATCTTTACAATACAGATTGTTTTAAATGAGTGTAAAATACATAGATATTAATTGCGATGTAGGAGAAGGGGTTGTAAATGAATCTGACTTGTTTCCGTTTCTTACTTCTTGTAATATTGCTTGTGGTGGGCATTTTGGTACAAAAGACACTATTAGGGTAACTGTAGATTTAGCAATAAAATATGGGGTTAAGATAGGAGTGCATCCATCTTACCCAGATAAAGAAAATTTTGGAAGAGTTTCTATAGCTATATCCAAAAACTCATTGGTTAATTCTATAAAAGAACAAATAAGAGATTTTGTAGGTGTCTTAAATGAAAAGAAAGCTGTTTTGCATCATATTAAGCCACATGGTGCTTTGTATAATGATTTGGTTAAGGATAAAGAACTTGCCCAAACTTTTTTAGAAAGTATTATAGCTTATAAGGAAAAGGTTGTATTGTATTCGCCTTATAATTCGGTAATTGCAAGAGAAGCTATAAAACAAGGTTTTAAGCTAAAATATGAAGCCTTTGCAGATAGAAACTATAATTCGGATGCAAGTTTGGTATCTAGAAAACAAAAAAATGCTTTAATACGTAATCCTAAATCTGTTTTAGAACATATACGTATAATGTTGTTTCAGCAAAAGGTAAAAGTTGTGTCAGGAGATTTAATACCAATACAAGCAAGTACTTTTTGTGTTCATGGAGATAGTGCTAATGCATTAGATATTTTAACCTACCTTTCTAAAGAATTACCAAAACTAAATATACTAAAGAGTGTCTAACTATACCATTTCTATAAGACCATTTGGACAGCATGCTATACTAATAGAATGGCCAAATATTGTTGATGAAGCCATTTTGGAAGATATTTTGCAGTTTAAAACCTATTTAACAAAGAATTTTTTATTTCCAGAGAAATGGGAGATCATACCGGCATATAATTCTTTAACATTGGTGGAAAGAAATTTTCCAATAAATTTTAATGTATTAAAACATAATATAATGCAATGGTACTCAGAAAAAAGTGCTGTTGAAATTAAAAGGGAAAAGAATTTATGGAGGTTACCCGTGTGTTATACTACTGATTTTGGAATAGATATAGAGGAGGTAGCAACAAAGGTGAATAAAAGTGTGGAAGAAGTGATAGCGTTGCACACTAGTAAATCGTATACGATTTATGGCATTGGTTTTCTTCCTGGTTTTATGTATTTGGGAGGCTTGCCAACGGGTTTAGAAGTAAGTAGAAGGGAGGTTCCAAGGCAAAAAGTAATAAAAGGCTCTGTAGGTTTAGCAGGAAAGCAAACTGGAATTTATCCGCAACAATCCCCTGGAGGTTGGAATATAATTGGTAATTGTCCTGTATCTATGTTTGAAGCTACAAGGGAAAACCCAATATTTGTTAGTGTAGGAGATAAAGTTGAATTCTTTTCTATAGAGAGAGCAGAATATGATTTATGTGTTATAGAAAATCAAGCTGGAGTGTATACTATTCAAAAAATTAAAATAGATGCTTAAAGTAATAGAGCAAGGTTTGTTTACAACTTTACAAGACCAAGGAAGGTTTGGGTTTAAAGATAAAGGGGTGCCAGTATCAGGCTCCATGGATGTATACACTACTAAGACTATAAATGCGTTATTGGAGAATGCTCCTAATGCAACGGTTCTAGAGATAACAATGACTGGACCTACGTTAGAATTTAAAGCATCAACTTATATATGCATTGGTGGTGCAAATTTTGTGGTAACATTAAACAATGAGCCAATTTCTCCATACAAAATATATAAAGTAAAAACGGGAGATATACTTTCTTATGGTAAATTAAACTTAGGCTTTAGAGGTTATTTAGCAATAAAAGGTGGTTTTAAATCTAAAGTAGTTTTAAATAGCGCTTCTTATTACTACCCAATAACAAAATCTCGTTGTGTTAAAAAAGGGGAAGAGTTAAATTATGACGAGTATGAAGATTTTAACCCGAAAATTTCTGAATTAAAAATAAGTTCTATTTTAAATAAAAGGGAACTAAAAATAGCAAAAGGTCCAGAATATAACCTTTTAAATTCCTCGCAAATAAAACAAATATTTACAACTACTTTTTCTGTTTCTAACCAGAATGATAGGATGGCATACCAGCTTAAAGAAGAAATTGAAGGATTAAGTTATTCTATGTTAACATCGGCAACATTGCCCGGAACAATACAGTTAACTCCTTCGGGAAAACTAATTATTCTTATGAAAGATGGGCAAACAACAGGGGGTTACCCTAGAGTATTACAGTTAACAGATAGGGCAATTTGTGTTTTGGCACAAAAAAAATACGGTGATACTGTTAGTTTTAAGTTGCTTTAAAAAATATAATTTATAATTTTTTGATTTATAAATAAAGAATACTTATTATTGCTTTATGAAATTAACAAGAACAGTAGTTAGTACTATTTTTATTGTCCCGTAACTGGGATGATATAGTATTCTATTGTTTGGAAGCCTGTATCATAAATATGTGATACAGGCTTTTTTAATGACTTAAAAATTAGAAGTAAAAACTATTGAATATGATATGAAAGCATGTGTTAATTTACTGATTATAAGGTTATTAGTTAAAATTGCTTAGACTTGAATTTGAACCAATAAAAAGTATGGACCAAATTGGTTTCAGTAAAGAATTATATTTGATTTGTTAAGAGTATCCAAGGAATATATAAAATAGAAAGATTAGTATAAATGGAATTAAATAAATACAGTAAAAACGTTACTCAAGATCCAACACAACCAGCAGCACAAGCAATGTTATATGCTATTGGTTTTAAAGATGAAGATTTTAATAAGCCATTAGTAGGTATTGCAAGTACTGGTTACGAAGGTAATCCGTGTAATATGCACTTAAATGATTTGGCAAAATTGGTAAAAGAAGGAGTCAACTCTAAGGAAACTGTAGGTTTAATTTTTAATACTATTGGTGTTAGTGATGGTATTTCTATGGGTACACCAGGAATGCGTTTTTCTCTTCCATCTAGAGATATTATTGCAGATTCTATGGAGACGGTGGTACAAGGAATGTCTTATGATGGTCTAGTTACTGTTGTAGGATGTGATAAAAACATGCCTGGAGCTTTAATGGCAATGTTACGATTAAATAGACCTGCAATTTTAGTGTATGGTGGTACCATAGCATCTGGTTGTCATGAAGATAGAAAATTAGATATTGTATCTGCATTTGAGGCATGGGGAGAAAAAGTAGCAGGTACCATGGATGAAAAAAATTATAAATCCATTATAAAAAAATCTATACCAGGAGCAGGCGCTTGTGGTGGTATGTATACGGCAAATACTATGGCTTCTGCAATAGAGGCATTAGGAATGTCTTTGCCTTACAATTCTTCTAATCCAGCAATTAGTAATAATAAGCAAGAAGAATGTATTGCCGCAGGAAAGCAAATGCGCATTCTTATAGAAAAAGATATAAAACCTTTAGATATTGTTACTCGTAAGTCTTTAGAAAATGCTATTCGTTTAGTAACTATTACGGGAGGTTCTACAAATGCAGTATTACATTTCTTGGCAATAGCAAGAGCTGCGGACATAGATTTTACGTTAAAAGATTTTCAGCATATAAGTGATACTACACCATTTATTGCAGATTTAAAGCCAAGTGGTAAATATTTAATGGAAGATGTTCATAGAATAGGAGGTATACCAGCAGTTTTAAAATATTTACTAAAGAATGGTCTTTTACATGGAGACTGTTTAACCGTAACAGGAAAAACCTTAGCAGAAAATTTAGAAAATGTTCCAGATTTAGAAGAAGGTCAAGATGTTATTATGCCTTTAGATAAGCCAATTAAGGCAACAGGGCATTTAAGAATGCTATACGGTAATTTAGCAGAAAATGGTTCTGTAGCAAAAATTACAGGAAAAGAAGGTTTATTGTTTAAAGGAACAGCAAAAGTCTTTAATAGTGAGTATGATGCTAATGATGCTATACGTGGTGGCAAAGTAGAAAAAGGAAATGTAGTCGTCATTAGATATGAAGGCCCTAAAGGAGGACCAGGAATGCCAGAAATGCTAAAACCTACTGCAGCTATTATGGGAGCAGGTTTAGGTAAGGATGTGGCTTTAATTACTGATGGTCGTTTCTCAGGAGGAACACACGGTTTTGTGGTAGGGCATATTTCTCCAGAAGCACAAGAAGGTGGTACAATTGCTTTAGTTAAAGATGGAGATGTAATTACGATTGATGCAGAAACAAATTCTATTAATGTAGAAGTTTCTAATGAAGAGTTAGCAAAACGTAAAGAAGCATGGGTAGAACCAGCTTTAAAGTTTAAAAAAGGAGTTTTATATAAATATGCTCGATCAGTATCTTCTGCTGCACAAGGTTGTGTAACAGATGAGTTTTAGAACAATAATTAATTTAATTAACCCGTAAAAACCTGAAAAGATTGTTGGGTATGGCTTATGGAAACATTAAAAGCAAAAAATAAAGAAACTAAAAAAACTACTATGAAAATTAGTGGAGCAGAAGCTATAATTCATTGTTTATTAGAAGAAGGTGTCGATTTAATTTATGGATACCCTGGAGGGGCAATTATGCCTGTTTATGATGAGTTATATAAGTTTCAAGATAAATTAACACATATCTTAGCTCGTCATGAGCAAGGGGCTACGCATGCAGCACAAGGCTATGCTAGAGTAACAGGTAAAGTAGGTGTTGCAATGGCAACTTCTGGACCTGGAGCAACAAACTTAGTTACAGGTATTGCAGATGCTCAGATAGATTCTACCCCTATGGTATGTGTTACAGGGCAAGTATTTAGACACTTATTAGGATCTGATGCTTTTCAGGAAACAGATATTATTGGAATTTCTACTCCGGTAACAAAATGGAACTATCAAATTACAAAAGCATCCGAGATTCCAGAAATAATGGCTAAAGCATTTTATTTAGCTCGTTCTGGAAGACCAGGTCCTGTTTTAGTAGATATTACTAAAAACGCACAACTAGAAGAATTTGAATTTTCTTATGAAAAATGTACAGGAGTGCGTAGTTATAAACCTGTTCCAAAACCAAAAGTAGAAGCAATAGATGCTGCTGCAGAATTAATAAATAACGCTAAAAAGCCATTTATTGTTTTTGGTCAAGGTGTAATTTTAGGAAAAGCAGAAGAAGAGTTAAAAGCATTAGTAGAAAAAGCAGGAATACCAGCAGCTTGGACAATATTAGGTTTATCTGCAATGGATACAGACCATCCATTAAATGTAGGTATGGTTGGTATGCATGGTAATTATGGGCCTAATGTATTAACAAATGAGTGCGATGTATTAATAGCAATAGGAATGCGTTTTGATGACCGTGTTACTGGTAGGTTAGACGATTATGCTAAACAAGCAAAAGTTATTCATTTTGAAATAGACCCAGCAGAGATAAATAAAAATGTAATGTCTGATGTAGCGGTATTAGGAGATTCTAAAAAGACATTAGAATTAATTTTACCAAAAATTAAGGAAAATAAGCACGATGCTTGGCATAATGAATTCAAAGAAAAATATAAAGTTGAATTTGACCAAGTAATAAATGACCAACTTAACCCAACAAAAGAGGGGTTAACTATGGGAGAAGTTCTAAAAGAAATAAACATAGCATCGGAAAATAAAGCAGTAATTGTCTCAGATGTTGGGCAACACCAAATGTTTGCTTGTAGGTATGCAAAATTTAACCAGAGTAAAAGTAATATTACTTCTGGTGGCTTAGGAACAATGGGCTTTGCATTACCAGCAGCTATTGGCGCAAAAATGGGAGCAATGGATCGTGAAGTTGTTGCTATTATTGGAGACGGTGGATACCAAATGACAATACAAGAACTTGGCGTAATAAATCAGCATAATGTACCTGTTAAGATAGTTGTTTTAAATAATGAGCACTTAGGGATGGTGCGCCAATGGCAAGAATTATTTTTTGATAAAAGATATGCATCTACAGTAATGACAAACCCAGATTTTGTAAAAATTGCAGAAGGGTATCATATTAAAGCAACTAGAATCTCTAAAAGAGAGAATTTAAAAGCTGCTATAGAAGAAATGATAGCTTTTAAAGGACCTTATTTCTTAGAAGTATGCGTAGAGAAAGAAGATAATGTGTTTCCAATGATTCCTTCAGGAGCTTCTGTATCAGAAATAAGATTAAAGTAGTGAACGATAAAATACTCTTAAATAAGCCAGAAATTCTTTCAGAGATAGAAAGGAAGTCCAAAGATATTTCTTTTGGAATGCCTTCTGATTTACACATAGGTTCATTTTTAAAGACATTAATAGCTTCTAAACCTAGAGCAAGAGTTTTAGAGTTAGGAACAGGAATAGGTCTTTCTTTAGCCTGGATGATAGATGGGTTAGATAAAGAATCTAAACTGATTACAGTAGATAATGATTCAGAGTTAACAGAAATAGCCAAAGGTTATTTTGGGAAAGATTGTCGTGTTGAGGTAGTATGCCAAGATGGGGCTGAATGGATAAAACAACATCAAGGTAGTAAGTTTGATGTTGTTTTTGCAGATGCTTGGCCTGGAAAATATAGCCAAATAGATGAAATTTTAGATTTAGTTGAAATTGGTGGGTTTTATGTAATTGATGATATGTCTGAACAACCGAATTGGCCAAAAGGACATCAAGAAAAAGCTTTAGGATTAATAGAATATTTAGAAAAACGTAAAGATTTTGTTATTACTAAATTTAATTGGTCTACAGGATTAATTTTAGCAGTAAAAAAATAATAGAAAAAAGTAGAAAAGAATTTGTAGTAATGGAAAAAGAAACGTATACGATATCGGTTTATTCAGAAAATAATGTTGGATTACTAAATAGAATATCAGGGATTTTCTTAAAACGCCATGTTAATGTAGAAAGCCTTAATGTTTCTAAATCTGAAATAGACGGGGTTTCTAAGTTTACAATTGTTATTGTAGAAAATAATGAAAATGCTAGAAAAATTGTTGGTCAAATAGAAAAGCAAATAGAAGTTATCAAGGCCTATTATCATAAAAATGATGAAACTATATACCAAGAATCTGCTTTGTTTAAAATTAAATCGAGTTTGCTTTTTGATGAAAGACAAATTCAAAATATTATAAAAGAAAGTAATTCGGAAATTGTAACAGTTTCTAGAGAGTTTTTTGTTCTTTCTAAAACGGGAAGGCGTAATGAGGTAGATGCTATGCATGATTTATTAAAACCTTATGGCATTATGCAATTTGTAAGATCTGGTAGAATAGCGGTTACCAAAGAAGAAATGCCAATATCGGCATTATTAAAAGAATTTAATCAAAACTAAATAAATTAAAAACACTTAATAAGTACACAAATGGCAAATTATTTTAATACACTATCATTAAGAGATAAGCTTACACAATTAGGAAAATGTAGGTTTATGGAATCTACAGAATTCTCTGATGGTGTATCTGCATTGAAAGGAAAAAAAGTTGTAATTATAGGTTGTGGTGCGCAAGGCCTTAACCAAGGGTTAAATATGAGAGATTCTGGCTTAGATGTTTCTTATACTTTAAGAGATGCAGCTATAAAAGAAAAAAGACAATCTTTTAAAAATGCTTCAGAAAACGGATTTACTGTAGGTACTTATCAAGAGTTAATTCCTACGGCAGATTTATTAATAAACTTAACTCCAGATAAGCAACATACTGCAGTAGTAGAAGCAGTTATGCCATTAATGAAAAAAGGAGCTACGCTTTCTTATTCTCATGGTTTTAATATTGTAGAAGAAGGTACGCAAATAAGAAAAGATCTTACCGTAATTATGGTTGCTCCTAAGAGCCCTGGTTCCGAAGTAAGAGAAGAGTATAAAAGAGGATTTGGTGTGCCAACGTTAATTGCTGTGCACCCAGAAAATGACCCTCAAGGAAAAGGAAAAGCAGAAGCAAAAGCGTATGCTGTTGCTACTGGTGGAGATAGAGCAGGAGTTTTAGACTCTTCTTTTGTTGCAGAAGTAAAGTCTGATTTAATGGGAGAACAAACCATTCTTTGTGGTTTACTACAAACAGGTTCTATTCTTTGTTTTGATAAGATGATTGAAAAAGGAATTGACGCTGGTTATGCTTCAAAACTTATTCAATATGGTTGGGAAACTATTACAGAAGGAATGAAGTATGGTGGAATAACCAATATGATGGATCGTTTATCTAACCCAGCAAAAATTAAAGCTTTTGAATTATCTGAGGAGCTTAAAGATATTATGCGTCCGTTATTCCAAAAACATATGGACGATATTATGACAGGTCATTTTTCTAAAACTATGATGGAAGATTGGGCTAATGATGATAAAAATTTATTAGGATGGAGAGCTGCTACGGGAGAAACTTCTTTTGAAAAAACTCCAGCTGGTTCTGTAGAGATTTCTGAGCAAGAATTTTATGATAATGGGGTGCTTATGGTTGCTATGGTAAGAGCAGGTGTAGAGTTAGCTTTTGAAGCAATGACCGATTCTGGAATTATTGGAGAGTCTGCTTATTACGAGTCGTTACATGAAACGCCATTAATTGCAAATACAATTGCAAGAAAAAAATTATTTGAAATGAACAGAGTAATTTCAGATACTGCAGAATATGGTTGTTATTTATTTGACCATGCTTGTAAGCCTTTATTAGTAGACTTTATGAAGAATATAGATACTGATGTTATTGGTAAAAACTATGGAGAAGGTAATGGTTCAGGTGTAGATAATGCTAAATTAATTGAAGTAAATAAAGCACTTAGAGAGCACCCAGTAGAAATTGTAGGAGCAAGATTAAGAGCTTCTATGACAGCTATGAAACCAATTGTATAAATAAATTTCCCTCCCTTGGGAGAACTTGAGGGAGTACAAAACCTATGACGTACTTCCCAACAATTGAGAATATTAAGAAAGCGGCGATAAACATTCAGCAAGTAGCGGATGTTACGCCGCTTTCTTTTAATTTACGACTTTCTAAAGAGTATGATGCAAATATTTCTCTAAAAAGAGAAGATCTGCAAAGGGTACGCTCTTATAAAATTAGAGGAGCATATAATAAAATAAGTTCCCTTTCTAAAATAGAAAGAGACAACGGAATAGTTTGTGCAAGTGCCGGTAATCATGCACAAGGAGTTGCTTATGCATGTAATTACTTAGGTATTAAGGGCACAATATATATGCCTGCAGTTACCCCAAAGCAAAAAGTAGAGCAAACAAAACTGTTTGGAGAAAGTTGGATAAACGTTGTTTTAGAAGGCGATACTTTTGATGATTCTTTCCTAGCAGCAAAACAATATTGCAAGACACAGAATAAAACGTTTATACATCCTTTTGATGACCCTAAAATTATTGAAGGGCAAGGGACAGTTGGTTTAGAAATTTTAAATCAAACCCAAAAACCTATAGATTATATTTTTGTGCCAGTTGGCGGTGGCGGATTAGCTTCGGGTTTAATTGGTGTTGTAAAAGCAGTATCTCCCAATACTAAAATCATAGGAGTAGAGCCGCAAGGAGCTCCTTCTATGAAAACATCAATAGATAAAAATATAAATACAGAGCTCAAAAAAATAGATAAGTTTGTAGATGGTGCAGCTGTAAAAAGAGTAGGAGACCGCACTTTTGCTATTTGTAAAGAGGGTTTGCATAAGATGGTAACGGTAGCAGAAGGTAAAGTTTGCCAAACCATATTAGATTTGTACAATAGAGATGCTATTGTTGTAGAACCAGCAGGAGCTTTAACCATTGCATGCTTAGATATTTTTAGAGAAGAAATAAAAGGAAAAAATGTAGTTTGTGTAATTAGTGGTAGTAATAACGATATTTCTAGAACTGCTGAAATTAAAGAAAGAGCTTTGTTATATGGAAAATTAAAACATTATTTTATTGTTCGTTTTCCGCAACGTCCAGGTGCGCTAAAAGAATTTGTGGCTGAAATTTTAGGGTCAACAGATGATATTACTCATTTTGAATATTCCAAAAAATCTAATAAAGAAAATGCTCCTGCAGTAGTTGGGATAGAGTTAAAAACTCCATCCGATTTAGCTCCTTTAATTAAAAGAATGAAGGAGAATAATTTCTTTGGAGAATATTTAAATGACAAGCCAGACCTTTTTCAATATTTAGTATAATAACATATATTATTTCTTTCATGATATTATAAATATCGAAAACGTTTTCGTCTTTAACTCCTTAAAAATAAGGTGTTTTAGAAGGTTCTTTACTTCTTGTTTTTATTAACTTCGTTGTATAGAATTAAGTTTTAACACGACAAATTCATAAAAAAGTAACACATATGAGTAAAGAAGCAATTATTCCAGAGCAATATCAAATTACCGAAGTTATCAATCAAAAAAAGTATTTGATAGATGGAGAATTAAAAGATTGGAGTGGTAATTCTACAGAAGTTTTCTCTACTATATCCTCAACAAGTGATTATAAACCTACACTTTTAGGAACAATTCCAGACATGGGAGAAACAGAGGCTTTAGACGCCTTAAATGCTGCTTTAGGTGCTTATAACAAAGGACAAGGTGTATGGCCAACTATGCATGTAAAGGACCGTATTGAGTGTATGGAAACTTTTGTGCAAAAAATGAGTGCTAAAAGAGAGGAGATTGTAAAACTTTTAATGTGGGAAATTGGAAAATCTTTACCAGATTCCGAAAAAGAATTTGATAGAACGGTAGAGTATATTAATGATACTATTGAAGATTATAAACAGTTAGATCGTAATGCTGCTAAATTTCAAAAAAACGCTGGGGTTTATGCTCATATTAAAAGAGGACCATTGGGTGTTGTTTTATGTTTAGGACCATATAATTATCCTTTAAATGAAACTTTTGCCTTATTGATCCCAGCTATTATAATGGGTAATACTACCATATTTAAGCCAGCTAAACATGGTGTTCTTTTAATAACACCACTTTTAGAAGCTTTTCAAAGTAGTTTTCCAAAAGGGGTGGTTAATATTGTTTTTGGTAGAGGTAGAGCAGTAGCAGCACCAATTATGCAAACCGGAAAAGTAGATGTTCTTGCACTTATTGGTAATAGTAAATCTGCAAATGCTTTACAAGAGCAACACCCAAAAAGTAACCGTTTACGTTTAGTATTAGGTTTAGAGGCTAAAAATCCAGCAATTGTATTACCAGATGCAGATTTAGATTTAACTATAGATGAGTGTTTAGCAGGTACCTTGTCTTTTAACGGACAAAGATGTACTGCATTAAAAGTATTATATGTTCATGAAGATATTGTAGAAGAGTTTAATAAACGTTTTTCAGAAAAGGTAGATGCTTTAAAATTTGGAAACCCTTGGGAAAAAGGAGTAAAATTAACACCGTTACCAGAACCAGGAAAACCACAATATATTCAGGAACTTATTGATGATGCTAAAGGAAAAGGTGGTAAAGTATTAAACAAAAAAGGAGGAAAAACAACAGAAAATTATATTTGGCCTGCCGTAGTTTATCCTGTTAGTAAAGATATGCGTGTATACCAAGAAGAACAATTTGGCCCAATAATTCCTATAGTTCCTTTTAAGGATATAGAGGAGCCTTTAGATGATATGGCAGAAAGTAATTACGGACAGCAAGTAAGTTTATTTGGGAAAGATATTTATGCGCTTGCTCCGTTAATAGATTCTTTGGTGAATTTAGTTTGTAGAGTTAATTTAAATAGTTCATGTCAAAGAGGTCCAGATGTATATCCTTTTACAGGTAGAAAAGATTCTGCCCAAGCAACTTTAAGTGTGCATGATGCTTTACGTTCTTTTTCTATTAGAACATTTGTAGCTTTTAAAGACAACGATTTAAATACAGAAGTTATAGAACAGTTATTAGATGCTAAAGTTTCTAATTTTGTCAGTACAGATTATATTTTATAAAAAAAATCATTTTTTTTTGATAAAAAAGCCCTATTTGTTATAACCAAATAGGGCTTTTTAAGTAAACTGCCTTGGGGTAATCCCACGAGGCATTAGAAGGAAAATTAGCATTGATTTCGACGCAAGCGTCGGAGCATTTAAATCTCGATTATCGAGTAAAACTATTTTTTAATAGAGTAGAAGGGACTATAATTAGTAATGCCGTAAATAAAACATTTTAATAATAATTACGTTTTAGAGTTTGATTTACTAACCACAGATCATTAACCAAATCAAAAAAAACTGTGAAACGTTATAAAATTTTGGCAGGCACCACGCTTTTAATCCTGCTATATATTGCTGCATTTACTTATATTAATAAGCAAAGAGAAGATTTAATAGATATTGAACAATCTGCGTTAATACTTTCTTCAGAAAAAATAAAAATTAATAAAGAAAAGGAACTTAGGTATCTACAGAATAAGGACGAGTTGTATAAGAGAATACGCCTATATTTTGAAAAGGAAATTAAATCAGGTGCTATTGTTGGAGCAGGAGTTAGTATTGTACATGGAGATTCTATTGTTATTTCTGATGGTTTTGGTAAAAGAAATATACATAAAAAAGAAAAGGTTAATGGGGAAACAGTTTTTAGATTAGGTTCACTTTCTAAAGGTTTTGCTAGTGTTTTAACGGCCGATTTAAAAGAGGAAGGAAAACTTAATTGGGATGATAAAATCACGGATTATATTCCAGACTTTCATTTTGGAGATGAAGAGAATACGTCTCATATAAAATTAGCACATATTTTGTCCCATACTTCTGGTACAGCGTATCATAGCTTTACCAATTTAATAGAAGCAGGTTTACCCATAACAACTATAGCAAAGCGCTTTAACGCTATAAAACCTATTAGTGCGCCAGGAGAGGTTTATAGTTATCAAAATGCTATGTTTTCTTTGAGCCAAGAAGTAATTAAAAAGACTACGGGAAACGAAATTACTACAGCTTTGAAGAAACGTTTTTTTAAACCTTTGGGTATGACAACGGTTTCTATGAATCATAAAGATATTATAAGAAATACGAATGTAGCTTTACCACATACAAAAATAAAAAATGGTTGGAGGAGCTTACCATTAACCAATAAATATTATAACGCAGTAGCTGCAGGGGGCATTAACGCTAGTTCTTTAGATATGGCCAAATGGATGCGATTTTTACTAGGTCATAACCCTGAAATAATGAAAAAAAATACATTAAGTGAAGTTTTTAAGCCATTTGTGGCTCTAAAAGGGCATAGTAAATATTACCAACGTTGGCCAGGTCATATTAAATCTGCTTATGGTTTTGGTTGGCGTATACACGAATTTAAGGACGTAGAAACTAATGAAACTACTACTATGTGGCATCATGGAGGGAGTGTCAATAATTATAGAAATGAAATTGCAGTCTACCCTGAATCAGATTTGGGTATTTGTGTTTTATTAAATGGCAATTCCAAACTCGCAAGAAATGTTATACCAGATTTACATGCGATTGTAAAAGAGATTTATGGAGAATCATTAAATATTGCTACAGAAGAAATAGCTAGTTATGCAACGCTTCATACAATAGAATAATAAAATATTTTATTATTTAAAAAGACAAAAAAGTAATGTTAAAACGCCTATGAAAATATAATAGGCGTTTTGGCTCTTAAGCTTTCTGTTTTTTAATTAATAGACCATATTGAATAATTATTAGCAGGGGCTTTTATACTTACTTCTCCGGTAGCATCTGTAGTTAATATTTGCGTTATATGTGTGCTGTAATCAAATATTGTTTTAGATTTCCAATTTTTTATAGGATTATGAAAGTTCTTTTAAAGATGAATAAAAATCTTATTTTAATTCAAGATAGCATTGCTAATGGTTCTGAAGATATTTTTGTAATTAATCAAGATGAATATATAATGAGAAAAAATGGTAATGGAAATAACCCTGGATTATTACTTTACATAAATACTTACAATCAAATCAAAGAAAAAAAGTCCCTACCTACAGTTGGGTACCCACTATTTGTCATACTGAAATCATAAATTTTCACTTTATTAATTTTATTGTCAGCTATCCTTTCCTGTATCTAAAAAAAATGACCGATTGCAACAGTGCAATCGGCCATACTAACTAACTAACTCTCAAACATTTTAATGTTCAATACTATAAATTAATTTTTTATATTTTAAAACTTTATAATTAGTATCCAGGAGTAGGAACCAATTCAGGGTTTGCGTTTAATTCTGCACTAGGCATAGGGTATAAGTTTCTAAAACTTTCAGATGGAGCACCTGCTTCTGTACCACCTTTAAATGGCCATACACTATTTTCAGAAAATTGGTTAAAACGTATTAAATCAGTTCTTCTGTGGTTTTCCCAGTACAACTCTCTAGATCTTTCATCTAAAATAAAGTCTAATGTTAAATCCCCAGCAGAAATATTACCGCTTGCATCTCCATATGCTCTTTCTCTTAATAGATTTATATAACCAACTGCTGTCGCAGCATCTCCGCCAGCTCCTCTAAGAAACAATTCGGCATACATTAAGTATGCATCTGCTAAACGAAATACAGGAAAATTTACATCTACATTATTTCCAGATGCATCAGAACCAGCAACACCATTTATATCTACATTTCTGTATTTTGTAACAGCATAACCATTGGAAAAGTCAAAAGGATTAGTTATTTCTAAGGATTGTCCGTCTGTATGGAACATAGCTCTTGAGTCTGTATTTCCAGAAATATCACTAAATTTTTCAACAAATTTTTCTGTTGTTCTAAGGCCTCCCCAGCCACCGTTTACTCCAAAAATAGAAGCATCCATTGAGCCACCTATTGCAGCATGAACTAAATAAGTAGTTCCACCAAAAGCAGCATTTGTAATACCATCAAATAGGAAAGGATAAATGATTTCATTTTCAGCACCGTTTCTATCATTATCTGCTAAATATAAATAGTTATAATTAGGAACTAAAGAATAGGCATTACTATTGATTATTCTATTTGTAAAATCCAATGCTTCTGTATTTTTTGCAGTTCCAGTGTATATCTCTGCATTTTGGTACAGCTTAGCAAGTAACATCCATGCATAAGCTTTGTCTGCTCTACCATATTCGTTCTGTCTAGGAGCAGGTAACCTTGTTTCAATATCTAACAATTCAGCCTCAATAAAATCAAAAACTTCCTGGCTAGTTGCTTGTTTTGGGAAAAATACTCCTATTGGATCATTTTCATCTACTATAGGAATACTACCATACATATCTAAACCATGCCAGTAACTAAATGCGCGTAAAAAACGAGCTTCATCTTTAAAACCTGCAATTTCATTTTTTAATGTTGCGTCTACATTTCCTCTAGAATCTAATACACTTTCTTCTGTTTCCCTTAAAAATTGATTAGACAAAGCAATTTGGAAATATATTCTGGAATACATTGCCGTAACAAAAATATCTGAAGAATCCCATAAATGGTTATTAAAATTATGTATGGTTTGATCATTCCATGCAATAATAGCTTCTTCTGTTGATAATTGTTGAATAGTAAATAACATTCTTAAGTAATTAGAGAAATTACCATCAATTCCAAAAATATCATCATTGTTCCCACTAGTATCTTGACCTCTTAGAGAGAATCCTCCATATATTTTAGCTAAGGATTGTTTATAAGCATCCGTGTCACTAAAAACATTTTCTGATGTTTTCTCAGTAATAGGTTGTAGATCTAATTCTTTCTCACATGATGAGAAAAATGTGGCAAAAACCAAAAGGATAATGCCTATATTAAATTTATGTTTGTAATTATTCATTTTTATTTTTTTTAAAAGTTTAGATTTAATCCTAATAATATAGTACGAGGCCTTGGAAAGAAATTGTTGTCAATTCCAGGATTAAGCACACCTGTTGCAGTATTATTATTTACTTCTGGATCAATACCATCATAATTTGTAATTGTAAATACGTTTTGTACAGTAACTTGCGCTCTAAATCCTATTTTGTCATTTTTAATAAGGTCATTAAAATTATATCCTAA
Source organism: uncultured Maribacter sp. (assembly GCF_947495965.1). GTDB lineage: Bacteria > Bacteroidota > Bacteroidia > Flavobacteriales > Flavobacteriaceae > Maribacter_B. The sequence continues at coordinate 395,449 of NZ_CANMBB010000002.1, read as the reverse complement.
AGTAATATTATCCATTTTTAAGAATGAAGCATCTTGTATATAATAATCTGATAATAATTGGTTATTTGCAAAGTTTGTATCTAAAATAGATGCATGAACATTTCTATTAGAATTTAAAGAATTTAATCCAAAACCATTACCCGTAGAGGAAGCTACGTTATTATAAGCGTAGTTGCCAATACTAGCTCTCATTGTGAAATTTAAATCCCAGTTTTTATACGTAGTGTAAGATGATAGACCTAATAAATAATCCGCTGTTGGCTTTTCTTTTATATACAAATCTCCAGTATCGGATGTTCCTCCAGAAATACCATCACCATCTCTATCTACATAATCACCCTCTACCGGTTTACCGTTATCGTCATAGACTTGTTCATATACTAAAAAAGATCGTTGTGGAGCTCCAACCTGGTGTATTTGTACTGTGTTGCCAACACCACCATTAATTCCTCCAACAGGTACGCCAATAAAATTAGGATCATCAACCGTATTTAATTTTGTAATTTTATCGGTTAAGTATGACATATTAAAGCCTATGTTCCAATTAAAATCTTCTTTTTGAATAATGTCTGAACCAATAGAAAATTCAAAACCACTATTTTCTAAAGTCCCAATATTAGTAACTATTTGGTTTGTTAAATTGGTCCCAGCAGGAACAGGTATTTGATTTAAAATATCTTTACTTTCTCTTGTGTAATATTCAATACTACCTGTTATTCTATTATTAAAAAGACCATAATCTAATCCTATATTGTATGTACTAGACTCTTCCCATTTAAGATTTTGATCGTATCCTAATGGTTTCAAAGTGTTATAAAAAGTATTTCCTAACTGGTATTGTTGGTTATCTGTACTTTCTTGGTAAACAGGTAAATAACCAAAATCAACATTTACTTCTTGTTGACCAGTTTCTCCGTATCCTAAACGTAGTTTTAAATTAGAAATAGTTTCAGAATCTTTTAGAAAATTTTCTTCTGAAATATTCCAAGCAAAAGCAGCAGAATAAAAATCACCCCATCTGTTATCTTCACTAAATCTAGAAGATCCATCTGTTCTATAACTTAAAGATAATAAATATTTACTATCGTAGGAATAACGTAAACGGGTTACGTAAGATTCTAATGCATTTTGTGTTGCAAAAAATATTGAATTAGCCTCTCCAGTTACTAAAGGGTTATTTGAAAAATTTTCTCTATAAAACTTTTGGTAAGTGTGTCCAGCGGTTAATTCAATGGAACTTTTAATAGATTCTAATTCTTTCTTATAATTAAGGAACACATCAGCCATTGTACTTCTACGTAGACTACCATAGTCACCAGTAATACTTTGCGCATTTTCTGCAGTTGCAGAATTAGGATCTGTATTAGTTTCACCATACCTTTCATTGTAATCAAATCCAAAGGTTGCATTTGCACTTAAGCCTTCTAAGAAAGGAAATTTGTAATCCAGTTTTATATTACCTAGAGCTCTTTCTGTTTCCGCTTGGTTTGTTAGTTGGTTTAGCAAACCTACAGGATTTCTTGGTGCTAAATTATTTACAGTACCATCTGAATTAAGCCATTCCCAATAACCTCCATAGTTATTGTTACCACTTAGTACGGTTTGTGTTGGGTCAAAAGTAGCTGCAGCAGCAATTACTCCACCGTTTATAAAATCATCATTGGTATGCGCGCCTCGTAAATTTACATTGATTTTAAGTGTATTGTTTAGTAAATTTTGTCTAAAGTTTACAGAAGCAGAAGTACGTTCAAATTTAGATGTTTTTATAACCCCTTGTTGTGTGGTGTATCCAACAGAAGCTCGAATAGAAGAACTATTAAAACCTTTGGATAACGTAAAGTTTGTATCTGTACCTATAGCATCTTGAAAAATTAAATCTTGCCAGTCAGTATCATTATTTCCTACTAATGATAGTGCTAATGCTTCATTTTGAGACCCTATTAAAGTTTGTTTATATTGACTTGCATTCAATACATTTGTTCTTCTATTAACAGTACCTACAGAACCATTAGTACTTAGCTCAAATTTTAAAGGGGAATTTAATTTACCACTTTTCGTGGTAATTAGGATAACCCCAGCTGATGCTCTAGATCCATAAATAGCAGTGGAAGATGCATCCTTTAAAACAACAAAACTTTCTATATCGTTTGGGTTTACAGAATTTAAAGCAGATACCGTAGTTCCACCTGTTGTTCCTTGATCTATAGGAACTCCATCAATAACAATTAAAGGACTGTTGTTTGCAGATAGAGAAGAATTACCTCTAATTGTGATAGTACCTGCTTGTCCAGGTTGTCCACCAGGAGGAATTACGCTAACACCAGCAGTTTTTCCTGTAATTAATTGTTCAGGAGAGGTAATAGCACCAGCATTAAATTCTTTAGTACTTACCTTTTCAATTGCCCCTGTAGCGTCTTTTACAGTTGTAGTTCCGTAGCCTATAACAACTACCTCCTCTAATTGGGATGTATCTGTTGTTAAGCTAGCATTAACAGTTTTAGAAGATACTGCAATCTCTAAAGTTTTAAAACTAATATAAGAGAATACTAAAACATCTCCTTCTTTAGCATTTATTTGATACTTACCATCAAAATCTGATACTGTACCAGTTGTTGTACCTTTAATTACAACATTTACGCCAGGAATTGGATCATTAGTCTCGGAGTCGGTAATTAAACCACTCACAGAGTCTTGTGCTTTAATTCCTAAAGTAATTAGGAATATAATTAATAGTAAAAATTTTTTTTTTGATTTCATACAGTTAATTTTAAGTATTGGTTTTTTAAACTTGTTAGTTTACTTCTCGGTGTTAAAATTATGTAAAGAAATCATTTAAAAAACATGATAAATCCTTAAAAACCTAAGAAAACCGTTTTCGTATACTAAGAAAAACGTTTTCGTGTTAATAAGTTTTTTGTGAATTTGTGAATATTCAAGCAAAATATTGAAAAATATGTTATTTTTTCGCATAAAATTGAATAATTAATAATTGTAATTTTGTTCTTACTAGATAATTTTTAAGAGCAAAATGAGTTTACTTAATAATAAATAAGAATTTTAGTGAAGAAAAAAGTAACCATAAAAGAAATAGCAAGGGAATTAGATGTCTCTGTTTCTACGGTATCCAAGGCTTTAAGAAATAGAAAAGAAATAGGTGCAGAAACAACACAAAGAATACAAGCTTTTGCAAAATTATTAAATTATAAACCTAATAGTATAGCTATAAGTTTAAAGAATAAGCGTTCTAGGAATATTGGTGTAATTATTCCAGAAATAGTGCATCATTTTTTTACTACTGTGATTTCAGGTATAGAAACTGCAGCAAATAATTTAGGGTATAATGTAATAGTATGTTTATCCAATGAGTCTTTTGATAAAGAAGTCATTAATATGGAGACTTTAGCAGGCAGTAGTATAGATGGTTTTATATTATCCTTAACAAAAGAAACACAAAAGAAAAAAGATTTCCATCATCTCTTAGAGGTAATAGACCAAGGCATGCCAGTTGTAATGTTTGATAGAGTTACAGAGGAAATAAATTGTGATAAAATTGTTGTAGATGATGCTTATGCAGTTTATAATGCTACTAACCATTTAATACTTTCTGGATGTAAAAGAATAGCATTGCTTACTACTATGGATTATGTAAGCGTGGGTAAACAAAGAACAATGGGGTACTTAAATGCATTAAATGACGCTGGAATACAAGTAGATGAAAACATTATAGTTAGAATAGAAAATATAGAACATTGTGAAAATCAAATTTCTTCCCTTTTTGAAGATCAGAAGTTTGATGCAGTTTTATCTGTAAATGAAGTTTTTGCAGTTACTGCAATGAGGCAAGCCTTAAATAGAGGGTTGAAAATTCCAGAAGATGTATCTTTTATTGGTTTTACAAATGGATTACTTTCAAAGTATTTTTACCCAAGACTTACAACAATAGTACAGCATGGATATAAAATGGGAGAAAAAGCTGCTAAAATACTTATAGAAAGGTTAGAGGATGAAGAAGAGGAAGAAAAACCATTTATAAAAGAAGTAATTAAGACCTCATTAAGAGAAAGAGAGTCTACAAAATCAATTTAATTTTTTAGTCTTTAAAAGAAAATAGTATATTAGCCCCATCAAAACTTGTTATTTTACTTCTCATAATTAAATAACATCAGTTTTGATAAGTCTTTTCACTTATCATAATTGTATTAAAAAAGAATACTTTTATGGTAGATAAAAAACCATTACTTAAATTTTGGGATATCTGGAACATGAGCTTCGGATTACTTGGAATTCAATTTGGAATGGCCTTAACGGCCGGTTTCATGTCAAGAATTTTCCAAACTCTTGGTGCTGATATAGATGATATTCCAATTCTATGGATTGCAGCACCTTTAACAGGTTTACTAGTGCAACCAATCATTGGATATATGAGTGATCGCACTTGGCACTCAAAGTTAGGCCGTCGTCGTCCTTATTTCTTAATTGGTGCTATATTAAGTTCTATAGCTTTATTTTTTGTTCCTTATTCTCCAACGCTTTGGATTGCTGCTGGTTTTTTATGGGTGCTAGATGCATCCATAAATATTTCTATGGAGCCTTTTCGTGCACTCGTTGCCGATAAACTTCCAAATTCACAACGTTCTTTTGGCTTTGTTGTTCAAACCCTAATTATTGGTATCGGAACGTGGGTAGCTAGTAGTTTACCATGGATGGTTTCAAAATTAGGAGTTACTGATTCTGCGGATCTTGGTGTAATTCCAATGTCTGTTAAAGTTGCTTTTGCAATAGGAGCTGTAGTTTTTTTAGTCAGTATATTGTATACCGTTTTTACAACTACAGAGTACCCGCCAGAAAATATGGAAGCCTTTAAAAAAGAAAAGGAGAAGAAGAATCAATTTATTCCAAATATTTTAAAGAGCATTGGCTCTATGCCGTTAACTATGAAAAAACTAGGGATAGTTCAGTTTTTCAGTTGGTTTGCTTTTTTTACCATGTGGAGTTTAGCTAATCCTGCAATAACAGAACATATATTTAACACGCCTGCACCTATAGAGAGTGCTTATGATATGACCGTTGCTGCAGATGTAGCAGCTTTTAATACGGTGAACACAGCATTTCAAGAATCATCTAACGAGGTAGGGAAATATATGGGCACACATGGTTTATCTTCTATGATTTTTGCTTTGTTTTTAGTGGTATATACCTCAAAAAGAAGAATAAATAGAAAATACGTACATATGATATCGCTCATATTGGGTGGCATAGGATTTATATCTATGTATTTTATACCATCGCCAGAATACTTATATCTGTCATTTACTTTAATTGGTTTTGCTTGGGGAAGTATTTTATCAATGCCGTACGCAATGCTTTCTAGTTCTGTTGATCCTAATAAAATGGGAGTTATTATGGGAATTTTTAACATGTTTATTGTCATTCCTCAGATTATAGCAGCATTAGGAGGAATAAACTATGTATCTAATCTTTTTGGAGAACAAACCATTAATGCTATGATAGTAGCAGGTAGTAGTCTTATAATTGCCGGTTTAAGTAATTTGCTGATTACAAATAAAAAAGCAATTTCATATCAAACAGAAGAAAATTAAAAATGAAAAATATTGGATTTTTATTTGATTTAGACGGTGTAATAGTAGACACGGCTAAATACCATTTTTTAGCATGGAAAAAAACAGCTAATAAATTAAATATAAACTTTACTCAAGAGCACAATGAGTTGCTAAAAGGAGTAAGTAGAGTAGCTTCTTTAGAAATCTTATTAGGAATAGATAATGTTAAAATATCTGAAGAAGAAAAACAGCAAATTTTAGTAGATAAAAATGAAGATTACCTAGAGTATATAGGTAAAATGACAGCCAAAGAAATATTGCCAGGAGTTATTATGATTTTAGATTTTTTAGAAAAAAATAATATTAAATATGCTTTAGGTTCTGCAAGTAAAAATGCACCGTTTATTCTAAAAAAGGTAGGATTGTATGAAAGGTTTAGTGCTATAGTAGATGGTAATGATGTTTCTAAGGCTAAACCAGATCCAGAAGTTTTTTTTATAGGAGCAAAAAAAATAAATGTAAAGCCAGAGAAATGTGTAGTATTTGAAGATGCTATAGCTGGTATAGATGCTGCTAATGCAGCAAAAATGATATCTATTGGTGTTGGAGATAAAGCAACTTTAAATAAAGCAGATTATGTTTTTGGGAGCTTGTCGGAAATATCCGAAAGTTTTATGGAGAAATTAGTTGAAGAAACTTTAAAAAAGTAAGTGAAAAAATGAATCAGGATTACATACAACCAGATAATTGGTCAATCATAGAAGAGGGTTTTAACCCAGAAAAAGTAAAGTCTTCAGAGAGTTTATTTAGTATTGGTAATGGAGCCATGGGGCAACGCGCAAATTTTGAAGAAAAATACTCGGGGCCTACCTTCCAAGGGAGTTATATTGCAGGAGTTTATTATCCTGATAAAACTAGAGTAGGATGGTGGAAAAATGGTTATCCAGAGTATTTTGCAAAAGTGCTTAATGCTCCAAGTTGGATAGGTATTAATGTTGTTATTAATAATGAACAGCTTGATTTATTTGCGTGTAAAAAAGTAGAAAATTTTAGACGTGAGCTTAATATGCAAGAAGGTTGGCTTTCTAGAAGTTTTATTGCTACGCTTCAGAATAATACTGTTATAAAAGTAGATTCAAAACGTTTTTTGAGTTTAGAATTAGACGAAGTAGGGGCAATTCAATATTCCATAACGCCTATTAATTCTAATGTAGAAATTTCTTTATCTCCTTTTATTGATGCAGGTATTACTAATGAAGATTCTAATTGGGATGATGCGTTTTGGAATATTTCTAATTTAGTAGTAAAAGATAATCAGGCATTTATAGAAGCGCAAACGATGAAAACTGATTTTCATACCTGTACTTTTATGCAGTCTGAATGTTTTATAAACAATAATAGTATTACATTACAAGCCGAAGTTAACAAAACAGAGAAAGAAATCAGTTTTACATATGCAGAGTCTATCAACAAAGGAGAAACCTTTACAATTCATAAAATTGGTGGTTATGCAGTAGATAGAAATCATCATAAAAAAGAACTTATCAATGCTGCAAAACAAGTTTTACATAAAGCCACGGAATTAGGATATGAGGGACTTCTAAATCAGCAAAAACAAGCTTGGAGTAAAATTTGGGAAATGGCAGATATCACAATAGAAGGTGATGTATATGCACAACAAGGAATACGTTTTAATATATTTCAATTAAACCAAACTTACTTAGGTAAAGATGCTACTCTAAATATTGGTCCCAAAGGATTTACAGGAGAAAAATATGGAGGGAGTACCTATTGGGATACAGAAGCGTATTGTATTCCATTTTACATGGCAACAAAAGATCAGAATGTAGCTAGAACACTTTTAGAGTACCGTTACAATCATCTAGATAGAGCCATTGAAAATGCAGAAAAATTAGGGTTTACCAATGGAGCTGCACTATACCCAATGGTAACTATGAATGGAGAAGAATGCCACAACGAATGGGAAATTACTTTTGAAGAAATTCACAGAAATGGAGCCATTGCTTTTGCTATTTATAACTACTATCGTTACACAGGGGATTATAGTTATATTCCTGAGAAGGGGTTAGAAGTCTTAATTGGTATTGCACGTTTTTGGCACCAAAGAGCCAATTTCTCTAAAAACCATAACAAGTATGTTATACTAGGAGTTACAGGTCCTAACGAATATGAAAATAATGTAAATAATAATTTTTACACTAATTATTTAGCTAAATGGTGTATTGATTATGCTGCAAAAAATATTAGTAAATTAAAAGACGAATACGCTTCAGATTTTGAAAGAATCATGGCAAAAACAAATTTATCTGAAGAAGAAGTTTTAAAATGGAAACAAGTGTCAGATAATATTTACTTTCCATATTCTAAAGAGGAAAATGTTTATTTACAACAAGATGGTTTCTTAGATAAAGAACTAATTACTGTAGCAGATTTAGACAAGTCACAAAGGCCTATTAACCAAAAATGGTCTTGGGACAGGATATTACGTTCTCCGTATATAAAACAAGCAGATGTATTGCAAGGGCTCTACTTTTTTGAGGATGATTTTTCTATAGAAGCATTAGAACGTCATTTTGATTTTTATGAACCTTTTACTGTTCATGAAAGTTCACTTTCACCATGTGTACATAGTATCCAGGCAGCTAAGTTAGATAGAATGGAGCAAGCATATACTTTTTATTTACGTACTTCCAGGTTAGACCTAGATGATTATAATTATGAAGTAGAAGAAGGTCTACATATTACCTCTATGGCGGGTACATGGATGAGCATTGTAGAAGGTTTTGGTGGTATGCGTGTAAAAGATGATACACTTTCTTTTACACCTAAAATACCTAAAGAATGGAAAGGTTATTCTTTTAAAATTAATTTTAGAGGAACAATTATTAAGGTTTACAAGAACCAAAAGGAGTGTAAGTTTTATAATGAATCTGAAAAGGAAATTAAATTATATGTAAACAATACAGAAATTTCTTTACCGCCAAGTCAATTAGTTGAAGCTTAGTAATTTAATGATATTTATGAAGAGTAAATTCTTGAACAAAATAAGATATACTATACTAGGAGGGCTCTTTCTTTTTTTTATAGTTAGCTGTAATCAATTAGAAAAAAGCAAAGTGAATTTTTCAGATGATAAGGAATTTGTTCCTCAATGGGCAAAAACCGTAGTTTGGTATCAAATATTCCCTGAGCGTTTTAAAGATGGAGATTTAAGTAATAATCCAGCTATAAAAGATATTGCAGGAGCTGATCCGCAAGAACTGCCTAAATCATGGGAAATTCATCCTTGGGGAAGCGATTGGTATAAACTTCAAGACTATGAAAAAGCAAATGGAGAACCAGAAATGTGGAAACATATTTTAAGAAGACGTTATGGGGGGGACCTTCAAGGAGTTATTAATAAATTAGATTATCTAAAAGACTTAGGTATTACAGCTATTTATTTAAATCCTGTTTTTCAATCACCATCGTTGCATAAATATGATGGCGAAAGTTATCATCATATAGATCCTAATTTTGGACCAGACCCTGAAGGAGATAGAAAGTTAATAGCAACTGAAAATCCACTTGATCCCTCTACATGGGTTTGGACAAGTGCAGATGAACTAGGTTTAAAACTTATAGAAGAAGCACATAATAAAGGCATGAAAATTATTTTTGATGGTGTTTTTAATCATTTAGGATATAATAGTTTTGCTTTTCAAGATGTATTAAAAAATCAACAAAAGTCTTCTTATAAAGATTGGTTTATTATTAAATCTTGGGATGATCCAAAAGCAGGCACAAAATTCGATTATGAAGGTTGGTTTGGTGTAAAATCGCTTCCAGAGTTAAAAGAAGATAGTACTGGAATAGTTAAAGGTCCAAAGCAATATATATTTAATGCTACTAAAAGGTGGATGAATCCTAAAAATAAAGGAATCGAATACGGTATTGATGGTTGGAGGTTAGATGTAGCTTTCTGTATAGGACATCCTTTTTGGAAAAAATGGAGAAAGCATGTTAGATCAATTAATTCTGAAGCATATATGACAGCAGAAATTATAGATGTTCCAGATAAAGTAAAACCATATATGCAGGGAGATGAATTTGATGGAGAAATGAATTATAATTTCGCTTTTGCATCAGCAGAATTCTTTTTTAATCCAGATTCAAACAGTAAATCAGCAACACAATATAATAAGAATCTTGAAAATCTTAGAGAATTATATCCTAAAGAAGTAGCTTATGTTTCTCAAAATCTTTTCGGAAGCCATGACGCCAATAGAATTGGATCTCATATAGTAAATCGTGGTATTGGAAACTTTAGAGATTGGGAGGAGTATTTTAATATTTCCAACGCTCTTAATAATCCTGAGTATTCCACCCGAAAGCCAAAATATGAGGATATAATATTACAGAAGTTATTTGTAATTATGCAAATGACATATGTTGGTGCGCCTATGATTTATTATGGTGATGAAGTAGGTATGTGGGGCGGTAATGATCCAGATTGTAGAAAACCTATGCTTTGGGAAGATATCAGCTATGAAAATGAAGTTTTTAATGCTGATGGATCTACGCATGTTCCAGATAAAGTAGAAGTTAATAAGGATTTATTAAATCATTATAAAAAATTAATACACATACGAAATGATAATCCAGCACTTCAGTTAGGAACTTATAAAACATTACATATCAATGACGAAAATGAGTTTTTTATATTTGAAAGAGCCTATAAAAATGAGAAAGTAATTGTAGTTATTAATAATAGTGATAAAGAGCAAACTATTAGTATTCCTATATTAAAAGGAAAATGTTTTAGAGATATTTTAAATTTAGAAACAATAAAAGAAGCTAACGATATTATTGTACCAAAAAAATGGGGATTAATTTTGAAAGAATGTCAATAATAATTTAAACTATTTCTAAAATGATTATCATAAAGTATTTTTATTTATATAAGAATCACAGAAGAAGACAATACTTATATGGTTGTTTAAAGTAATTTTTCCTCATTTATGGAAGATAAAAATAGAGAGATATGTCTTTCTTACCTACGTAAATATGCTAACAAGGATATATGTGGTATTCAAGAAATGTTTTCGGAAAATATTGTATTACGGGATTGGAAAATACATGTTATTGGTAAGAAAAATGCACTGATAGAAACACGAAAAAATTTTGAATCTGCTAGTTCGATAGAAATAGAAGTAATTTCTACTTTTGATAATGTAGATACTTTAGCTGCAGAGCTAAAAATCACGGTTGATTCTACAGAAATACTATATGTTGTTGATTTAATTACAATTAACTCTGATTGTAAAATCAAATCAATAAGGGCATATTTGGGAAGAGGTGCTGATTAAATAAAATATATGAAAAGCCTGTAATTTATAAAAATTTTCAGAGCTTATGTTAAGGTGTTTTTTCTTTTTTTTTATTAATAGAGCAAAATCTTTGAAATATTTGCTCTGGATTAAAATAAAAGATTTTGCCAAATGTAAAGTTGAAAATTTGACTAATTTTCAAAAAAAACTAATTACAATCAAGCTAATAAATATTTTTCTTTTTTAATGAAGAAAGTATTTTTATTTGGAGGAAAAGTAATACTTGTCACAGTTAATTTATAAAATGTAATAGAATTCTATTTAAAAAAATCAAAAAATGAAAGCATTATACCATTTACTTATTTTAAGTGTTCTTTTAATAATGTCTTCCTTTAATCAGGAAAAAGTAAAGAAACAAGAGAAACCCACTACAAATACTATTTCAGTTTCAAAGAGTTATTTAGATAGAATAGAACCTCCTAATTGGTGGGTGGGTTTTAAAGAAAATAAACTACAATTATTAGTTAAAAAAGAAAATATAGGGCAGGCGATACCAACCATTAATTATCCAGGAATTACAATCTCTAAAGTGCATAAAGCAAAAAGTCCTAATTATTTATTTATCGATTTAGTCATAAATGAATCTACTAAGCCTGGGTCTTTTAATCTTGTTTTCACCTTTAAAAATGGAGATAAAAAACAACATACATACGAAGTAAAATCCCGTAAAAAATCGGGCAAAGAATATGAAGGTTTTCAAAGTTCTGATGCTATATATTTAATTACACCAGATCGTTTTTCCAATGGTGACACTACAAATGATATTGTTTCTAGATTAAAAGAAAAAACAATAGATAGGAAAAACGACTATGCCAGGCATGGTGGAGATGTTAAAGGTATTACCAAACATTTAGATTATATTAAAGAAATGGGCTTTACTGCAATTTGGCCAACTCCTGTTTTAACCAATGACATGCATGATAACTCCTACCATGGGTATGCTATGACAGATCTTTATAATATAGACCCTCGTTTTGGCACTTTAGAAGAATATATAGAACTTTCTTCAAAAGCAAAAGAAAAAGGAATAAAACTAATAATGGATCAGGTAGCTAACCATTGTGGTAGTGAGCATTGGTGGGTAAAGGATTTACCATTTAAAGATTGGTTAAATTATCAGAAGGAATTTGAAAATAAAGAACCTTTAATCACTTCAAATCATAGGCGTACAGTAAATCAAGATAGTTATGCATCAGATTATGATACAAAATTAATGACCGATGGTTGGTTTGTTTCTACTATGCCAGATTTAAACCAAAAAAATCCTTTTATGGCCAAGTATATAATTCAGAATAGTATTTGGTGGATAGAAACATTAGATCTTGGAGGTATTCGTCACGACACGCACCCTTATCCAGATAAACATTTTATGGCTTCTTGGGCTGGATCAATTATGAACGAATATCCAAATTTTAGTATCGTATGTGAAGAATGGAGCACGAATCCATTATTAGTGTCTTATTGGCAGACAGGAGCAAATAATAAGGATGGGTATGAATCTAATGTTAAATCTACTATGGATTTCCCTATGCAAGCTAAAATTGTCGAAGCGTTTAATGAGGAAGAAGCTTGGAATACTGGTTTGGTAAAAGTTTATGAAGCACTGGCGAATGATTTTCATTATGCTAAGCCAAATAATATTATGATTTTTCCTGATAATCATGATATGAGTCGCATTTATACGCAGCTTAAAGGTAATAAGATTAATACTAAAATGGCTTTAAGCTTTATTCTAACACTTCCAAGGATTCCTCAGATATATTATGGGACTGAAATTTTCATGGATGATTTTGCAAAACCAGGAGATCATGGCCTAATAAGAACAGATTTTCCAGGAGGTTGGAACGGAGATTCTGTAAACGCATTCACTGGAGAAGGCTTAAACGATGAACAAAAGGATATGCAATCTTTCTTAAAAACTATTCTTAATTACAGAAAAGATAGTAAAGCTATACATGAAGGAAAAACGCTTCATTTTGCACCTCAAGACGGAAAGTATTTAATGTTTAGAATTGGTACAGATGAAACAGTAGTCACAATCATAAATAAGCTTTCAGAGAAGCATAGTTTAGATTTATCGCGTTTTGAAGAAATTGGGTTAAAAGGAAAAACTTTAAAGAATATTGTTACTGGGGAAAAAATGGTTTGGGGTGACACCATAGAAATGGAGAAACCGGGTAGTATAATTTTAACCACAAAGCTATGAAAATAAAAATGTTATTGTTTTTTTGTTTACTTTTTTTTTCTTGTAAAAGAGACCAAAAAGAAACTGTAGGCATTAAAAAATCTTCCATTAATTTTAAAAAGCTTAATAGAAATGGATTATCTAATGGTAATCTATATAGGTTAGATAATTTTCCTTCAAATTATGTGAAATCACGTCCTGTAGATGTTTGGTTGCCAGAAGATTATTCAAAAAACAATAAATATGCGGTATTATATATGCATGATGGGCAAATGTTATTCGATAGTACTACAACTTGGAATAAACAAGAATGGAAAGTAGATGAATGGTCATCAAAGCTTATGAAAGAAAGAAAAACTAAAAATTTTATTGTTGTTGCAATTCATAATATTGCAGAAAAACGATGGTATGATTTGTTTCCTCAAAAAGCCATTAAGAATTTAAAAGAAGATGAAAAAATTACAATGCTTCATGCGGGATATGATGATTTTAAAGAAGAAGAATTAAATGGAGATAATTATTTAAAATTTATAGTTAACGAGCTAAAACCATTAATAGACTCTAATTATTCTGTTTATACCGGAAAAGAAAATACTTATATTGCTGGTTCTAGCATGGGTGGTTTAATGAGTATGTATGCAATTTGTGAATACCCTGATATTTTTAGTAGAGCAGCATGTTTATCAACACATTGGGTTGGAGCAGCACCAATAGAAAATAACCCGATTCCCAATGCTATTTTTCAATACTTAGATGCGCATTTACCAAAAGCAAACAACCATTATATTTATTTTGATTATGGAGACCAAAGTCTTGACAAACATTATCCTCAATATGCGCCTAGAGTAGACCAAATATTAAAGTCTAAAGGTTATAATGCTACTAACTCTAGAAATTTAATGTTTAAAGGTAAAAATCATAGTGAAAATGCTTGGAATCAAAGATTAGACATTCCTTTAACTTTTTTATTAAAGAAGTAATTGTATTTCATGATTTTACGAAACTATTATTTTTTAGAATTTAATTTATATATATGAAGAAAAAAGTATTTTTTTCAATGTTCCTTTTTGTTGTCCAAATAATATTGGCACAAAGTGAAAACAGATTATTTAAAAAAATAATCGAGAGTAAAGATTATGTAACTGTTAAGGTGAGTGATGGAGAATATCGAATTCAGTTTTATTCATCGGAAATAGTTGAAACATCTTTTATTCCAAAAGGAGAAGAATTTAATAATAATTCGTATGCTGTAATTAGTAAACCAAAAACTATAGAAACGTTAATAGAAAATAACCCTTCTAATGTTTTGTTTTCTTCAGACAAGATTACAGTTTCTATTAATAAAACACCTTTTCAAATTTCCTATTCGTATAAAGGGAAGCCAATTATTTCAGAAAAAGAAGGGTATTCTAAGATAGATAGTGGCGAGTCAATTCAATTTAATATTGAAGAAAAGGAAGTACTTTATGGAGGAGGAGCAAGAGCATTAGGAATGAATCGTCGCGGAAATCGTTTGCAATTATATAATAAAGCACATTATGGGTATGAAACGCATTCTAAGCTCATGAATTATACCATGCCATTAGTATTATCCTCAAAAATGTATGCTATTCATTTTGATAATGCACCTATCGGTTGGTTAGATTTAGATAGTAAAAAAGATAATACCTTAACATATGAGACAATTTCTGGACGTAAAACGTACCAAGTTATTGTAGGAGATTCCTGGTTAGATTTAATAGATAGTTATACGAGTTTAACAGGGAAACAACCCATGCCTCCACGCTGGGCTTTAGGGAATTTTGCTAGTAGGTTTGGATATCATTCAGAAGAGGAGACAAGAAAAACAGTAGAACAATTTAGAAGAGATAGTATTCCTTTAGATGCCGTTATATTGGATTTGTACTGGTTTGGAAAGGAAATTCAAGGAACCATGGGGAATTTAGAATTTCATAAAGATTCTTTCCCAACGCCAAAAAAAATGATTCAAGATTTTTCCAAAGAAGGAGTTAAAACAGTTCTTATTACAGAGCCTTTTGTTTTAAGTACTTCTAAACGCTGGGAAGATGCAATTGAAAAGGATATTCTAGCTAAAGACTCTATAGGAAAACCCTTTGTTTATGATTTTTATTTTGGAAATACAGGATTAATAGATATCTATAATCCTAAAGGAAAAGAATGGTTTTGGAATGTCTATAAAAATTTGCATAGCCTTGGGGTAAAAGGTATTTGGGGAGATTTAGGAGAACCAGAAGTACATCCTAAAGGTCTTTTACATGCCATTGGAACAGCAGATGAGTTACACAATGTTTACGGTCATCATTGGGCACAATTAATAGCAGAAGGATATAAGAAAAATTTTCCAGAGGAGCGTCCTTTTATTCTTATGCGAGCAGGTCATTCAGGGTCGCAAAGATTTGGAATGATTCCTTGGTCTGGAGATGTTAATAGAACATGGGGAGGGTTACAATCGCAACCAGAAATTGCACTGCAAATGGGTATGCAAGGTATAGGCTATATGCATTCCGATTTAGGTGGTTTTGCAGGAGATTTAGATGATGAAGAGTTATATGTGCGTTGGTTACAATACGGAGTTTTTCAGCCTATATATAGACCTCATGGTCAAGAATCTGTAGCACCGGAACCTATATATAAAAATGAAAAGACCAAAAGATTAGCCAAACAGGCTATTGAGTTAAGATATCAATTATTGCCATATAATTATACTTTGGTGTATAAAAACAACCAATATGGTACACCTTTAATGACACCTTTATTTTTTGAAGAACCTAGTAATATTGATTTGTATGATAATGCAGACACTTATTTATGGGGAAAAGATATTTTGGTTAGTCCTATAATAGAGCCAAAAATAAAAAGTAAAGAAGTTTATTTCCCAGTGACTGACAACTGGTATGATTTATATACTGGAGAGAAAATAAAAGGGGGAGACACAAAAACAGTAAAACTAAGAGAGGAAAATATTCCAACTTATATTAGAGCAGGAGCTTTTATTCCAATGATTCCAGTAATACAATCTACAAAGGAGTATTCATTGAAAAAATTTAAAGTACATTATTACCATGATGATACAATAAATACGAGTTCAAGAGAAATTTATAATGATAATGGAGAAACTTCACAAGCTTTTGAAAAAGGCGAGTATGAGTTGTTACTATTAAAAAGTTTTTATGAAAAGAAGAATTTAAAAATAAATTTTAAAGCGGAAATAGGAGAAAATTATATTTCAAGCATAAAGAAAATAGAAATCATAATTCATAATATTAAAAATGATCCCAAAAGAGTTCGTGTAAAAGGAAAGAAAGTAAAATATAGTTACGAAGAAAAAAACAAAACACTTTCGTTTTTTGTTACATGGGAAGTGATGAGTGAATTAAAAATGAACATAAAATTATAAATAAATGAAGAGAATTATTGCAATATTAGTACTAAGTACCTTTGTGTGTTGTAAAAACAGTCACTCTATAATAGAAGATAATACCACGAATGATATTGAAATAAATAAAATTTCAAAACCATTTTATTGGGAAGGAGCAAATCTCTATTTTTTATTAACAGATCGTTTTAACAACGGAGATACATCCAATGATATAAATTATAATAGAACCGATAAAACAGGCGTATTAAGAGGTTTTGAAGGAGGTGATTTAAAAGGAATTACTCAAAAAATTGAAGAGGGTTATTTTACAGATTTAGGAGTTAATGCAATTTGGATGTCTCCTATTTTTGAGCAAATACACGGAAGTACAGATGAAGGTACAGGAATAAGTTATGCTTTTCATGGGTATTGGACTAAAGATTGGACTAGTTTGGATGCTAATTTTGGGACTAAAGAAGATTTAAGAAAATTAATTAAAGTTGCTCACGATAATGGAATAAGAATTGTGTTAGATGCTATAATAAATCATACAGGGCCAGTAACTGCAGAAGATTCAGTTTGGCCTAACGAATGGGTTAGAACTGAGCCAGAGTGCACTCATGATAATTATGAAAATACTATAACTTGTACTTTAGTAGAAAACTTACCAGATATAAAAACAGAAAGTAATGCACCTGTAGATGTACCAGAACAATTAGTTAAAAAATGGAAAGAGGAAGGCCGTTATGAAGAAGAAATGGCCGAATTAAATGCGTTTTTTAAAAGAACGGGATATCCAAGAGCTCCACGTTTTTATATTATAAAGTGGCTAACAGATTATATCGCAGAATATGGTGTAGATGGTTATAGAGTAGATACCGTAAAGCATACAGAAGAATATGTATGGCAAGAATTTAAGAAGGAGTGCGATTATACTTTTGCAGAATGGAAAAAGAACAATGCCAACGAAGTCTTAGATAACACGAGTTTTTATTTGGTAGGAGAAGTATATAATTACGGAATTAGTACAGGTAAGATTTACGATTACGGAGATAAAAAGGTAGATTATTTTGATAATGCCTTTTCACAGTTAATTAATTTTGAATTAAAATGGAATGCACAACAACAATCCAAAGAAGAGATGTTTAAAAAATATTCCAATCTTTTAAATACAGATTTAAAAGGGTATGGAACTTTAAACTATATGACATCTCATGATGATGGAAGACCATTTGATGCGGATAGATCGAAACCAAATGAGACTGCAACAAAATTATTATTATCTCCAGGTGCTGCTCAAATATATTATGGCGATGAAACAGCAAGACCTTTAGTTATTGAAGGAGCAAAAGGAGACGCAACTTTACGTTCATTTATGAACTGGGAAGATGTTCAGAATAATAAAGAAACACAGCGTATATTATTACACTGGCAAAAATTAGGAAAATTTAGAAATAATCATCCATCAGTAGGAGCAGGAAAGCATCAAATGATAAGTGATAAACCATACGTGTTTAAAAGAACTTTCTCTAAAGAATCTTATCAAGATCAAGTAGTAATAGGGTTAGATTTAGAAAAAGGAGAAAAAGAGCTAATCGTTAGTTCTGTTTTCAAAAACGGAGATATTTTAAGAGAGGCATATTCTAATCAAGTGGTAGAAGTTAAAGAAGGAAAAATCAAAATTAATTCCAATTTTGATATTGTGTTATTAGAGAAAAAATAATAGTTGTAAATAATGAAAAAGAGCGTTTTAATATTCAGTATAGTTTTTAGTTTTTTTCTAATAAGTTGTTCATCAAAAAAAAACAGAGAAGAGAAAAATGTTGTAAATGAGAAAGGCAAAAAGGTCGTATATCAAGTTTTTACACGTTTATTTGGGAATACTAATACAACCAATAAACCATGGGGAACTAAAGAAGATAATGGTGTAGGTAAGTTTAATGATTTTACAGAGAAGGCTCTTTCAGAAATAAAGGAATTAGGAGTAACGCATATTTGGTATACGGGAGTACTGCATCATGCTATGGCTGTAGATTATACAGAATTTGGGATAAGTAATGATGACCCAGATGTGATAAAAGGAAGAGCGGGTTCTCCTTATGCTGTAAAAGACTATTATAACGTGGATCCTGATTTAGCTATTCATCCTGATAAGAGATTACAAGAGTTTAAAGCATTAATAGATAGGTCTCATAAAGTAGGTTTAAAAGTTGTGATAGATATAATACCTAATCATGTTGCAAGACACTATAAGGGAGCTAATAACCCTAATGGTATTGTAGATTTTGGTGCTGAAGATGATACAACCAAAGTATATCACGTAAATAATAATTTTTATTACAATCCAGGTAAACCATTTAAAGTACCACAAAATGAAAATAATTATAAAGTATTGGGAGGAGAGAGCCATCCTTTAGCAGATGGGGTTTTTATAGAGAAACCTTCTAAATGGACAGGTAATGGTTCTAGATTAGCTCAACCTGATTTCAATGATTGGTATGAAACTATAAAAATTAACTATGGTATTCGTCCTGATGGTACTAGAGATTTTGATTCTTTACCTGCTAATTATGAAAATGAAAATTATAAAAAACACTTTGAATTTTGGAAAAATAAGACAGTACCAAATTCTTGGGAAAAATTCAAGAATATTACAGACTTCTGGTTAACAATGGGCGTAGACGGTTTTCGTTATGATATGGCAGAAATGGTTCCTGTGGAATTTTGGAGTTATTTAAATTCTTTTGTTAAATCAAAAAATGAAAATGCATTTCTTTTAGCAGAAGTGTATAATCCTAGTTTGTATAAAGATTATATTCATAAAGGAAAAATGGATTACTTATACGACAAAGTTCAAATGTACGATACTCTTAAAAATATTATGCAAGGAAAGGGGTCTACAGATAATATAAATCCAATTTTAGAAGATTTATCAGCAATAGAACATAATATGATACATTTTCTTGAGAATCATGATGAGCAGCGTATTGCAAGCCCAGAATTTGCAGGATCAGCAGAAAAAGGAAAACCAGCAATGGTTGTATCAGCAACAATAACTACAGCACCAACTTTAATATATTTTGGTCAAGAAGTAGGAGAGCCAGGAGCCGAAAATGCAGGTTTTGGTCAACCTTCAAGAACTTCTATATTTGATTATGTAGGAGTACCTCATTTTCAAAGATGGGTGAATAATAAAAAGTTTGATGGAGGGCAATCTACCTTAAAAGAAAAGAAATTAAGAGATTTTTATAAAAGACTATTAAACTTTACTATTAGTAGTACTGCTTTAATGGGAGATTATATGGATTTACATGCCTATAATAGGATGTCAGCAAAAAGTTATACGGATGAGTTGTACTGTTTTTCTAGATGGAATGAAGAAGAAAAACTCATAATAATATCAAATTTTTCATCAAAAAATAATTATCATTTGCCATTAAAAATACCTTCTAACTTAATAAAGTACTGGAAGTTAAAAGATGGTGTTTATACTATGACGGACCAGTTGTATGGTAAAGAAAAAATTACATTTACAGTCAAAGAAGGTAAAGTAGAATTAGAAAGACCAATTTCTATTGCGCCATTAGAATCTTATATATTTAAGCAATAAAAAAAGCCTCACATATTAAATATGTGAGGCTTTTAGATTTAGAATTTTTTAACTTAAATATTAGTAGCTAACCAATCGCCAACTTCACTAGTTTTATAAGCTTTAGCTCCATCTGCTAAATCTTCAGTGACAACACCTTCCGCTAAAGATTTGTTTACTACATCTCTTATAGCTTTAGCTTCTGCTGTTAAACCAAAATCTTCAAACATCATTGCTGCAGATAAGACTGTTGCTAATGGGTTAGCAATATCTTTTCCTGCTGCCTGTGGGTAAGAACCGTGTATTGGTTCATATAATTTATTATCCGTTCCTACAGATGCAGATGGCATTAATCCCATAGAACCAGAAATTACAGAGGCTTCATCCGTTAAAATATCACCAAATAAGTTTTCAGTGATTAAAACATCATAATCGCTTGGCCATTGTACTAAACGCATAGCTACAGCATCTACAAACTCATAAGAAACCGTTACTTCTGGATACTCTTTTTCCATTGCCTGTACGGTTTCTCTCCATAGTCTAGAAGATTCTAATACATTGGCTTTATCTACACAGCATAATCTTTTAGAACGTGTCATTGCTAATTCAAAACCCTTTTTTGCTAGTCTTTGAATTTCTTCACGAGTATATAACATGGTATCATAAGCAGTATTACCATCGTCTTTTCTTCCTCTTTCTCCAAAATAAACGCCACTAGTAAGTTCTCTTAAGAAAACTAAATCGGTACCTTCTATACGTTCTCTTTTTAAAGGAGACTTATCAATTAAAGAAGGGAAAGTAAATGTTGGTCTTACGTTAGCAAATAATCCTAATTTCTGACGCATTTTAAGTAATCCTTGTTCTGGTCTTACTTTGGCAGAAGGGTCATTATCAAAACGAGGGTGTCCTATAGCTCCAAAAAGAACAGCATCTGCAGCTTCACAAACAGCATGCGTGCTATCTGGATAAGGTTCTCCTACAGCATCAATCGCTGCAGCACCTGTTAAAGCTGGGGTCCATGAGATTTCATGTCCAAATTTTTCTGCTATTTTATCAGATACTTTAACTGCTTGGTCTATTACTTCAGGGCCAATTCCGTCCCCAGCTAATAATGCTATATTTAATTTCATTCTATTTTATTTTGCAATACATATATATTGCGGTTTACTATTTAATTTATTTAAGTAGCTATTTAGATGATGTTTAACATCTTCTCTGTAGCTTTAATTGCCGATACGGTTTGGTCAGAATCTAATCCACGTGTGGTAAACTCTTTTCCATTTTTCTCCCAAGTAATACTAGTTTCGCAAAGTGCATCCGAATTACTTCCTGGAGGTATACGTACTGTATAATCTGTTAGTTTAGGAAAATCCATTTTTTTGGTCTCATAAACTTTTTTTAATGCGTTTATAAATGCATCATATTGCCCATCTCCTTGAGCATTTGCCTCATGAATTTCTCCTTCAATTTCTATGGCAATGGTTGTGGATGGTTTTAACCCCTTAGAGTGCGTAAGCACATAAGACTTTATTACTATTTTGTTTAAATATTCCTGACTATCCAAAACATCAGAAATTATATAAGGTAAATCCTCTTTAGTTACTCTTTCTTTTTTATCTCCTAAAGCAATTACTTTTTGGGTAACTTTCTTTAAATCCTCATCATTTAGAGTTAAACCTAAATCTTGAAGATTTTTTTGAATATTGGCTTTTCCTGAAGTTTTTCCGAGTGCATATTTACGTTTTTGTCCAAAACGTTCCGGAAGTAAATCGTTAAAATAAAGATTGTTTTTATTATCTCCATCTGCATGAATACCAGCGGTTTGTGTAAAAACATTGTCTCCTACAATTGGCTTGTTTGCAGGTATTCTAAAACCAGTAAAAGCAGAAACTAATTTACTAACTTTGTGTAAAGCGGTTTCATTAGCGTTAATTGTTACTTCTGGTAAAAAATCATTTATTACAGCAATTGCACTTGCCATAGGAGCGTTTCCTGCCCTTTCTCCCATACCATTTACGGTAAGATGTAGACCATGGCAACCCGCTTTTACCGCTTCCATAACATTTGCAACACCTAAATCATAATCATTGTGACCATGAAAATCAAAATGTAAATTAGGGTAACGTTTTACTATTTCAGATATAAAAGAAAATGTTTCGGTATGTGTTAGTATGCCTAAGGTATCTGGCAACAATATTCTCTTTACAGGTTGTGTTGCTAAAAAATCTAGAAATTGAAATACATATTCTTTAGAATTACGCATTCCGTTACTCCAATCTTCTAAATATATATTATTGGTATATCCTTTTTCTTTAGCCTTACTAAAAATAGAAGCAATGTCTGAAAAATGTTCTTCAGGAGTTTTTTTAAGTTGGTATTTTAGGTGGTTAAGAGAGCCCTTAGTTAAAAGGTTTTGCACTTTTGCACCTGCTTTTTCCATCCAATCTAAAGAAATGCCTCCATCTGTAAAGGTTAAAACTTCAACACGGTCTAAGTTGTTTGTTTCTGCAGCCCATTCCGTAATTTTTTGTACCGCCAATAATTCACCATCAGAAACTCTTGCAGATGCAACTTCTATACGATCTACTTTAAGTTCGTCTAATAATAATTGTGCTAGTGTAAGTTTTTCGGAAGATGAAAAGGATACTCCTGAGGTTTGTTCACCATCTCTCAGGGTGGTATCCATTATTTCAAGTTTTCTTTTTTCCATGGTATGTACAGCAATACCTGCTTAAATCTTATGTTTTATAATGGTAATTCTTTTGCAAATTCGCTTATCTCCGATTTAATATTGTTTAAGTAATCAATATCATCAAAACCATTAAGCATATTTTGTTTTTTGTATCCATTAATATCAAAAGACTCTTTTTCTCCTGTTTTTACAATAGTAACAGTTTGTTCTGGTAAATTAACAGAGATTTCTGTATTTGGGTCGGCCTCTATTGCAGCAAAAACTTTTGCAGCAAATTCTGGACTAACTTGTACTGGTAAAACACCAATATTTAAACAGTTTCCTTTAAAGATATCTGCAAAGAAACTTGAGATTACACATCTAAATCCATAGTCATAAACTGCCCAAGCAGCATGTTCTCTAGAAGAACCAGAACCAAAGTTCTTACCACCAACTAATATCTTACCAGAATATGTTGGGTTGTTAAGAACAAAATCAGATTTTGGAGTATTGTCTCCATTGTAACGCCAATCTCTAAAAAGATTATCTCCAAAACCTTTACGTTCTGTAGCTTTTAAGAAACGAGCTGGTATTATTTGGTCTGTATCTACATTCTCTATTGGAAGTGGAACAGCCGTACTATTTAATATTTCAAATTTATCGTATGCCATTTTTTATAGCTTTTTGCTATTGGCTGTTAGCCTCTAGCTTTAATTTAACATTGATTTTGCTAATGACCAACAGTCAATAGCTAAAAGCAAATTGGCTATGCCAATTCTTTCATTAATTCTCTTGGGTCTGTAACTTTTCCTGTAACAGCAGCAGCGGCGGCAACTAGTGGAGAAGCTAATAAGGTTCTTGATCCTGGACCTTGACGCCCTTCAAAGTTTCTGTTTGATGTACTAACTGCTAATTTTCCAGCAGGTACTTTATCATCATTCATTGCTAAACAAGCAGAACATCCGGGTTCTCTTAATTCAAAACCAGCTTCTGTTAAAATATCTAAAAGACCTTCTTCTTTTATAGCAGATTCTACTTTATGCGAACCTGGTACTAACCATGCGGTTACATTATCCGCTTTTTTACGTCCTTTTACAATAGAAGTAAAGGCTCTAAAATCTTCAATACGACCATTAGTACAACTACCTATAAAAACAAAATCGATAGGCTTACCAATCATATCTTCCCCTTCATTAAAAGCCATATAACCTAAAGATTTTTTATACGTAGCAACACCACCTTCTAAATCTTCAGCATTTGGAATACTCTTAGAAATTCCCATACCCATTCCTGGATTGGTTCCATACGTAATCATTGGTTCTATATCAGAAGCACTAAAAGTAAGTTCTTTATCAAACTCAGCGCCTTCGTCTGTTTTCAAAGTTTTCCAGTATGCCATGGCTTTATCCCATGCAGCACCAGTTGGAGTAAACTCTCGTCCTTTAACGTACTCAAAAGTTTTTTCATCTGGAGCAATCATACCACCACGAGCACCCATTTCTATACTTAGGTTACAAACCGTCATACGACCTTCCATAGTCATGTTTTCAAAAACATCACCAGCATATTCTACAAAATATCCTGTAGCACCAGAAGTAGTTAATTGAGATATGATATATAAAGCAACATCTTTAGGTGTAACTCCAAAATTTAATTCTCCTTCTACGTTAATACGCATTTTCTTTGGCTTAGGCTGCATAATACACTGTGTAGATAATACCATTTCTACCTCAGAAGTACCAATACCAAAAGCAATTGCACCAAAAGCACCGTGCGTAGATGTGTGAGAGTCACCACATACAATTGTTGCTCCAGGTTGCGTAATTCCGTATTCAGGCCCTACGACGTGTACAATTCCGTTTTTTTCATGACCAAGCCCCCAGTGCGAAATACCATGTTCTTTTGCATTTTCTTCTAATGCCTTAAGTTGGTTTGCAGAAAGAGGATCTGCAACTGGTAAATGCTGGTTTATGGTTGGTGTGTTATGGTCTGCCGTAGCAAAAGTTTTATTTGGAAATAAAACTCCAGATTTTCTGTTTTTTATACCTAAAAAGGCAACAGGGCTAGTAACCTCATGTACTAAGTGGCGATCTATAAATAATACATCTGGACCATCTTCTACATGCTTCACTACGTGGGAATCCCACACTTTATCAAATAACGTCTTTTTTGTACTCATAATTTATTTGTATTCTAAGCTAACAAAACTAGGAAAACTAGTTCTTTTTAGAAATTATTGTGGGTGTAAATTACGATGTTCAAGACCTTTTTTTGTGATATTTTCTAACTATTTAAGGGGTTAACTTATATAATTCCAAATATTTTTGTGTTTTATAATTTGCGCGTACATGTGCCTTATTACCAAATTATTGGGGCTTTCCAAAGAAGGGTCTTCTTTTAGTAATTGTAATGCATGGTACCTTGCTGTTTTTAAGATGTCATTATCTTTTACAATGTCTGCTATTTTAAGATGTAGCATACCACTTTGTTGTGTACCCATAATATCGCCAGGACCTCGTAGTTTTAAATCTACTTCAGCAATTTCAAAACCATCGTTTGTACGTACCATGGTTTCTAGTCTTGTTTTAGAATCGTTAGAGAGTTTATGGCTAGTCATTAAAATACAAAAGCTTTGATCGGCACCACGCCCTACACGCCCTCTTAATTGGTGTAGTTGTGATAAACCAAACCGTTCTGCACTTTCTATAATCATTACCGATGCATTAGGAACATTAACCCCAACTTCAATAACTGTAGTGGCAACCATTATTTGTGTTTCCCCTTTTACAAAGCGTTCCATTTCATAATCTTTATCGGCAGGTTTCATTTGTCCATGTACAATAGATATTTGGTATTCTGGCTGTGGAAAATCTCGTACAATGCTCTCATAGCCATCCATTAAATCTTTATAATCTAATACTTCAGACTCTTGTATTAAGGGGTAAACCACATAAATTTGGCGTCCCTTTTTTATTTCTTCCTTTATAAAACCAAAAACTTTTAATCTATTAGAGTCATACCTATGAACTGTTTTTATGGGTTTTCTTCCAGGCGGTAATTCATCTATAACAGAAATATCTAAATCGCCATATAAACTCATAGCCAAAGTTCTTGGAATAGGAGTAGCGGTCATTACCAAAATATGAGGAGGCAAATTATTTTTATGCCATAATTTAGAGCGTTGAGCAACGCCAAACCTATGTTGCTCATCTATAATAGCCAATCCTAAATTTTTATATTTTACTTTGTCTTCAAGTAAAGCATGTGTGCCAATTAGAATATCTAATTCGCCATTTTCTAATTGTTCATGAATTATAGTTCTTTGCGCTTTTTTTACAGAGCCTGTTAAAATGGCAATTTTAATACCCAAATCTCCTAAAAGTTCTTGTATGCCATTAAAATGCTGATTTGCCAAAATTTCGGTAGGTGCCATTAAGCATGCTTGGTAGTCATTATCTATGGCTAGCAACATAGCCATTAATGCTACAATAGTTTTTCCTGAGCCAACATCGCCCTGTAGTAATCTATTCATTTGCGCGCTAGTGCCTAAATCTGCTCTAATTTCTTTTACCACTCTTTTTTGTGCATTGGTTAGCTCAAAAGGCAAGTGGTTTTTATAAAAGTTATTAAAATGTGTGCCAACTTGGTCAAAAACAAAGCCTTTAATGCGTTGTTTTCTAGCTTTGTTTTTCCCTAATAACTGTAGTTGAATGTAAAAAAGTTCTTCAAACTTTAACCTAAATTGAGCTTTGGCTAATAATTCTTGATTTTTAGGAAAATGAATATTAAATAAGGCTTCGCTCTTAGAGATTAAGCGCAATTCATGAATAATTTTTGGAGATAATGATTCTGAAAATTGCCCTTTACAGCCTAAAAATAACTGCTGCATCATCTTATTTATAACCTTATTGGTAACCCCAGTATTGCTAAGTTTTTCTGTAGAAGGATAAATGGGTTGCATGGCAATTTTAACTCCCTTTTCATGCTCTTCTAACAATTCCATTTCTGGATGAGGCATAGAAAATTTACCATTATACCAATTGCATTTGCCAAAAATTACATAGGGTTTATTAATTTTTATATTTTCTTTAATCCATTTTTGACCACGAAACCAAACTAAATCTATTTCCCCGGTATCATCTATAAATTTGGCAACTAAACGTTTTCCTCTTTTTTGTTCTACTGTTTTTAGATGAATTATTTTACCAACAACCTGTACATCTGCACTACTGCGCTGCAATTCCTTTATTTTATAGTATTTTGTTTTATCAATATACCTATTAGGGAAAAGATTAAGAAGGTCTTGAAAGCAAGAAATGCCAAGCTCTGACTGCAAAGAATTAGCCCTGTTAGGACCAACTCCTTTTAAATAAGCAATGGGAGTTTGTAAAAAATTTGCGTTCATTCGTCTAAATTAGGGCATAGCTAATAACAATGCAACAAAGTAAAATGCTAAATTTGGAAAGCATTACATATAATCCCCAAAACATGAAATTATTTTTTAAGCTACTATTATTTGTAACCCCTCTATATTTATTTGCGCAAACACAAGAAAAAGTAGACTTTATTAGAGCAGAAGCTTTAATTTCTCCAATTGTAAAAGAAAAATCTATAGCTGGTGTTGTTACTTATGAATTCAAGGCCTTGGAAAATGTAAGTTATATTTTCTTAGATGCTCATGATATAGAGTTTACTTCGGTTTTATTAAATAATAAAAAGGTTGATTTTTTAAATACAAACTCTAAAATATCAATAAAACACTCCTTTAAGAAAGGAAAAACATATTATGTAACTCTTAGATATAAAGCAGTTCCCAAACAAACAGTCTATTTTGTTGGTTGGGATACTACTTCTGAGAGTTCAAATACAAGTGGGCAAATCTGGACACAAGGCCAAGGAAAATACACCAGTCATTGGTTGCCTAGTTTTGATGATATGACAGAAAAGGTAGAATTTGATATTGCTATAGAATTTGATAAAGGCTACACCGTAATTTCTAACGGAAAACTTATAGAAAAACAAGAAAAAGAAAATACGAATCTATGGGCATACTCTATGGATAAACCTATGAGTAGTTATTTAGTAGCTTTTGCTATAGGAAATTATAAATATGTAGAAGAGAAATCTAAAAGTGGTATTCCTTTAGAATTATATTATTACCCAAAAGATAGTTTGTTTCTAGAACCAACGTATAGATATTCTAAAGAGATTTTTAATTTTTTAGAAACGGAAATTGGAGTTTCGTATCCTTGGGAAAATTATAAACAAATTCCTGTGCACGATTTTTTATATGCAGGAATGGAAAATACAGGAACCACCATATTTTCTGATGGATACGTAATTGATTCTTTGTCTTTTTTTGATAAAAATTATGTTACAGTTAATGCGCATGAATTAGCGCATCAGTGGTTTGGGAATTTGGTTACCGAAAAAAATGGTAATAGCCATTGGTTACATGAGGGGTTTGCAACCTACTATTCTTATTTGGCTGAAAAAGAATTATTTGGTGAAGACTATTATTATTGGAAATTGTTTGATAGTGCAAAAGCTATAAATGAAAACCAAAACAATGAAAAAGGGCAATCTTTACTAAACCCAAAAGCAAGTAGTCTTACATTCTATGAAAAAGGTGCTTGGGCATTACATATGCTACGAGAAAAAATTGGGGATACGGTCTTTAAAAAAGGAATAGTATCGTACTTAAATAAATACCAATTTAAGAATGTAGAAGTAACTCATTTTTTAAAAGAAATGGAGAATGCTGGAGCAGAAAATCTATCAGAATTTAAAGAAAAATGGCTTGTAGAAAAAGCTTTTCCTTATGAAGATGTTAAAAATCATTTAGCAGCAAAATCTGAAGATATTAAGATACTGAATTTTATAAATGAAGAAGTGGTAATTGCTAGTTCTAGTTACATACACAAAGAAAAAATAATTAAAGGGTATTGGGATACAATAGAATTTTACGAGTTAAAGGCTAGGATAATTAAAGATTTTCATAAATATTTATCGTCTAGTTTTATTAAGGAAGCATTAAGAACTCAAAATTTAAAACTTCGTAGAGCAATAGCTAAATCTACCATTAAAGTTTCAAAAGATTTAGAGCCTTCCTTTAAACTTCTTTTGCAAGATAAAAGTTATGTAACACAAGAAAATGCTTTGTTTGCCTTATGGAGTAGCTTTCCA
The DNA here is from genome assembly GCF_947495965.1 of uncultured Maribacter sp. Taxonomy (GTDB): domain Bacteria; phylum Bacteroidota; class Bacteroidia; order Flavobacteriales; family Flavobacteriaceae; genus Maribacter_B. The sequence continues at coordinate 366,488 of NZ_CANMBB010000002.1, read as the reverse complement.
GAAAAAAGAAACGAATACTTAAACGCTACTAAAGACGTAATAGGTTTGCCAAATAAAAACGTACGACTTTTATGGTTAACCTTAGCAATGGTAACACCAGAATATAACAGCTTAAATACTGGAATTTATTATAAAGAATTAGTAAATTATACAAACCCAAATTATAGCATAGAAACCCGTATAAGTGCATTTCAATTTTTAAAGGAAACCATTGGTTTAGACAATGTAAGTTTAAAAAACCTAATACAAGCTAGTGAGCATCATAGTTGGCAATTTAAAAAGTTTGCAAGAAATTTATTAATTAAATTAGTGGAGGATAATGATTATAAGGAAAGAATTAAATTAGAGTTAAAAGAATTAAAAGAAAATAAATATCGTTATATAAAAGAATTAGTTTATAAATAATGAGGGCTTTAGTAATTTCTGGAGGAGGTAGTAAAGGGGCTTTTGCAGGTGGGGTTTCCCAATATTTAATGCAAGAACTTCACTATAAGTACGACCTTTTTTTAGGGACCTCTACTGGAAGTTTATTAATTTCTCATTTAGCACTAAATAAAATTGACAAAATAAAGGAAGTATATACTTCTGTAAATCAGCATAGTATATTTAGTAATTGTCCTTTTGTTATTCAAAACAAACACGGTGTAAATTCTATAGGTATAGATCATTGGAATGTTTTTAAAAATTTTTACAGAGGAAGTAAAACTTTTGGAGAAAGTTATAATTTGTTAAAACTTATTAAACAAACAATAACAAAAGAAGAATTTTTAGAGTTAAAAAATGGGCTTAAAGAAGTTGTAGTAACCGTTTCTAATTTATCTTTAAATACGGTAGAATATAAAAGTGTAAATGACTATTCTTATGAAGAATTTTGTGAATGGGTTTGGATTTCTTGTAATTATACCCCTTTCATGAGTTTAGTTCGTAAAAATGGATGTGAATACGCAGATGGTGGTTTGGGTAATATGGTGCCTATTGAAGAAGCTATAAAAAGAGGAGCAACAGAGATAGATGTTATTGTTTTGCAAACTGAAGTAAGCCATTTAAATAGAATGCCATCTAAAAATGCCTTTTCTTTGCTTACTAATATGTTCGAGTTTATGCTAGATCGTATTGAAAATCAAAATATACGTATTGGTAAATATGTTGCAAACCATAATAACGCAATAATTAATTTATATTACACTCCAACCGTTTTAACTACTAATTCTTTAATTTTTAATAAAGAAAAAATGAGTAAATGGTGGGAAAGTGGTTATAATTTTGCCAAATTTAAAAATACAGAAACTAGTCAGATAAAAATAGAATGAGAGCCTTAGTAATTAGTGGAGGAGGTAGTAAGGGAGCCTTTGCGGGTGGCGTAGCCCAATATTTAATGGAAATAGAAAAGAGAGATTATGACTTACTTGTAGGAACCTCAACAGGAAGTCTTTTAATACCGCAACTAGCTTTAAATAAAGTTGGTAAGTTGTATGATTTATATACCAATGTAAACCAACGTAAAATTTTTAGTTTAAACCCTTTTGTTGTTCGTAAAAAAGGGGATAGAGAGTTTGTTTCTATAAATTTCATGACCACCTTTCTGCAGTTTGTTAAAAAGAAAAGAACTTTTGGAGAGAGTAAATCTTTGCGAAGAACTATTAAGAAGAATTTTACAGAAGAAGAATTTAATGAAATTAGAAATACGCATAAAGATGTAGTGGTAACCGTTTCTAATTTATCTAAAAATAGGGTAGAGTATAAGTCAATTAAAGAATTTACTTATGATGAATTTTGTGATTGGATGTGGATTTCTTGTAACTATATTCCTTTTATGTCTTTAGTTAAAAAAGATGGATTTGAATATGGAGATGGCGGTCTAGGCTGTGTTTTGCCAATACGAGAAGCTATTAGGCGTGGCGCAACAGAAATAGATGCTATTATTTTAGAATCAGAGAAAATGGAACATAATAAGGTTTTAGGTAAAAACCCTTTTTCATTAATGCTTAGTATCTATGGTTTTGTATTAGACCAAATAGAACACCATGATATTTCTGAAGGAATTTTAGCGGCAAAGCATAGAGGTGTAAAGCTAAACTTGTATTATACACCAACGAAACTAACCGAAAACTCCTTAGTATTTAACAAAAAACTAATGACACAGTGGTGGGAACAAGGTTTTAATTATGCAGAGGCAAAATTTAATGTACCTAAATAATTAGTTACCACAATTCTCCAATTTCTTTTTTAACATAAGCTAATGCTGTTCCAGAAGGAGAAGCTTTATCCATAGTTTCGGTTAAAACATCTTCCCTTAGCTTATCAGCAGAGTCTGTTTCGCTTAAGCCAGCTTTACGAATCATTTGTATAGTAGCGCTTTTAGCAGCTTTTATAATATTCCAACATTCGTCGGTCATATATATTTGTTGGGATAGATTGTGCTCAAATTCGTTTTCAATACTTTTTATAAGTAAATTTTCATACTCATTTTTGTCTGAAGTTTTAGGGGCTATACGAACCACTAAGCTTGGGATAGCAATTCTTTCTAAGAAAAGAGCCATTCTTTCGTATGCTTGTAAACGTATAGGTAATGTATTTTTTTGGCTGTCTTTATGTAATAAAAAACGTCTTCTTCCTTCTTCATTTTTTGTATGTAATCTAAAAAAATAAAAAGCAACGGCTCCAGTTACAACAGCTGGTAATAGGTATGCAAACATTTGTAAAATTCCTTGTTCAGACATGATTTTGGTTTTGGTTTCTGCATGTAAGAACGATGTATTTATCTAAAAATTATGTAATCGTTAGTTGTATCTGTATTTTATTTAGGAATACTTCTTTTTCTATTTCCTTTCTATAATTTGAATATTTATGCTGTATTCTAGACAATTAAGTCTATAAAATAATGCATTGTTTAGTTTTTGTAAAGGTATATTTTTCAGCTAAAAGCTATGGATGTAATAATTTAGCAGGGTAAAAAATATGAATATTATAAAGAGATGTGCTTATTAATATCACTTTATAAAAATGATGAAAAAATATTTTATGAAAAAAATTGCAATGTTCCTCGCTTTAACTATTAGTTTGTATTCTTGTTCGCAAGATAGTGTAGTTGAAGAGCCAGAAGAAAAAGAGAATAAAGAAACTCCAAAAGACCCAGAGCCTGAACCTGAGCCAGAACCTTTATCATGGAAAACAATACCAGTGCCAGCGAATGCTGGAGATGGAAAAAAATGGGAATTTCAAGAGGATATTTCGGACGATTTTGAGTATGAATTTACTGGAGAAAATAGTTTATCTGAATTTGGTAGTGGTAAATGGACAAATTTTTATCATAATACTTGGAAAGGCCCTGGGCCAACTATTTGGAGACATGAAAATGTTACGGTTTCGGATGGTAATTTAAGAGTACTAACAACCAGAGAAGATGGCGAAACGAAGTCGTATGGTGGGTCAAATGGCACACTTACAGATAAAGCCACTAGATTGGGGTGTGTTACATCAACTAAGAGAGTTATATATCCTGTTTTTGTAGAGGCCAGAGTAAAAGTTGCTAATGCGTTTTTTGCTTCTGATATATGGATGCTAAGTCCTGATGATACCCAAGAAATAGATATACTAGAAACATACGGTGCACAAAACCCTAGAAATGAACAACAATGGTTTAGTGAAAGGTTTCATATAAGTCACCATGTTTTTATAAGAGATCCTTTTTTGGATTATCAACCTAAAGATGAGAGTACATGGCAAAAAATTGATGGGTACCCATATACTTCTAGTGACTGGGTTCGTATAGGTGTTTATTGGAAATCTCCTACGGATCTTGAGTACTATTTAAATGGAGAGTTAATAAAAGTAATGGATAATTTAGATACTGTAGGGAGTAAAGATGGTATAGATCCATTAGGATATACGTCGGCTTCTGCACCTCCTAATACTTCAGACAGAACAGGTTTAAGCAAAGAAATGGATATAATAATAAATACCGAAGTACAAAACTGGAATGCCGAAGCAGGTAGAATGCCTACAGATGAAGAAATAGCAAATTCCCCTGAAGACCATACCTTAAAAGTAGACTGGATTAGAATTTTTAAACCAGTTGAAGAAAACTAGAGTGCAAAAAAATCCCGTAATTAGTATTACGGGATTTTTTAAATTACTTATTTCCGTTCTTAATTCCTTCCCGAGCCATAAGGTAAAAGGCTTCGTAATTAGGGTGTATTTTAAAATTAACGCCTTCTTTAAAGCCACCATCTTTAGCATTGACGTTAACTCTATCTTTAGCAATAGCCATATCTTTTGTTAGAATATTAGCAATAGAAGTTGCTTGTAGTATAGGAGTATTTAAATCTCCTGTTATACTTAGTCCTTCAATGGTAATCGTTGTTTTAGGATTAGCACTTAGTACCGTTGCAATTTTATTTAACCAAGCTTTTGCTTCTTCGGTTATGTTAGTATTGGTATCGGAGCCATATAATGAAGTTAAATCTTTAGAAATTATAACAGTCCCATTTGCTACTCCAATTTTAGCATTTTCTCCTAAAGTTTGTTTTGTATTTGTAAGTACTACAACAGCTGTAGAATCATGACTACTAATGGCATCTGTAAAAACACTTAATTGCTTTTCTTTTTCTTCTAAACTAGCAAGTGCTTTATTTACACTTTCAGAATTTTTACTTGAAATTTGAGCAAAACTATTTAAGTTTTTTAGTAAAGTGCTATTTGCATTTTGTAAATCAACTACTTGTTTTTCAAAAGATGCAGCTTTTTCTTCATTTACGCTACCATTTTTTTTAGAAGAAGCAAGTTCTATGTTAGTAGAGTCTAATTTAGCTTTTAATAAGTTTATTTCATTTATTAAATCACTTTTTCTCTGTGCATGTAGTGAAAGACAAGAAATGAATAAAAGTGTAAAAATTGATAATTTGATATTCATATTATTTTTTTTACAAAAATAACACATTAAGGTTATTTAATATTGCCTAAATGTGGGCAATTATTTAGTTCTTGAACACCATTAAATGGAACTTCAGTTTTTTGATATTTATAAGTACTTCTTAAAGTTCTATTTAAATCGGTATCATCAACATTTACTTGAACGTCATCCATGTTAAATTGGCACGGGTGCTCGTAGCCTGCAGCATGGGTAATTTCTAAAAATTCTTTCCTAAATGTTTTAAAATATTGTGCTAATCTATCAGACTTTAAAGGAACATTTATACCGTTTTGTAACCATTTACTTTGCGTTGCAATACCAGCAGGGCATCTATTGGTATGGCATACTTGCGCTTGTATGCAACCAATACTCATCATTGCTTCTCTTGCAACATTTATACAATCTACTCCCATGGCAAATGCCATAGCTGCTTTAGCTGGGAAACCTAACTTTCCGCTTCCAATAAATACAATCCTCTCTGTAAGTCCTTTTTCGGAAAACATTCTATATAAGCTAGAAAAACCATAAACCCATGGTAAAGAAACGTGGTCTGCAAAACTTGGGGGAGCAGCACCAGTACCACCTTCGCCACCATCTACAGTAATAAAATCTGGTCCTTTACCAGTTTTTAGCATAATATCTGCAAGTTCTTCCCATTGTTTTAATTTTCCTATAGCCCCTTTTATACCAACAGGAAGCCCAGTTTCATTAGCAATAACTTCTATAAGTTCCATTAATTCTTTTACGTTGCTAAAAGCTTTATGGGTTGCAGGAGAAAGTACATCTTTACCAACTTCTACGCCTCTTATTTCTGCAATTTCAGGTGTAATTTTTGCTCCCGGTAAAACTCCTCCTTTTCCAGGTTTGGCTCCTTGAGATAGTTTAATTTCAATTGCCTTTATGCAAGGGTTTTCTTGTGTTAGTTTTTTAAGTTTTTCTATAGATAAACTTCCCTCTTTACTACGAACACCAAAATAACCTGTTCCAAAATGAAAAACTACATCACCGCCTTTTTTGTGGTAAGGAGAAAGACCACCTTCTCCGGTGTTATGATAAGCTCCTGCTTTATGCACTCCTTTATTTAAGGCTTCTATTGCAGCTGCAGATAATGAACCAAAACTCATTGCAGATACGTTTATTACTGAGGCTGGTCTAAAAGGTTTTTTTCTTTTATTGTATTCTCCTATTACTTTTGCACAGGGTAAAAAGGAAGTGTCTTTTTTGTTTGGATGATTTTCAGGCAGGTTATATGCCATCATTTGGTTCTTTATAAAAACATGTTGGTGCGCATATAAATCTCTATCAGACCCAAAACCTTCATAATTGTTTTCTTTTTTTGCAGAAGCATAAATCCAACCACGTTCAATTCTATTAAAAGGTAATTCTTCTCTATTATTTGCTACAAAATATTGACGCATTTCTGGACCAATACTTTCTAGCCAATACCTAAGATGACCAACTATAGGAAAATTGTGACTTATGGTATGTGCTCGTTGTATAAATATATCTCTAATTGCAACTAAGACAAGAGCAATTATAACCCACATCCACCATGAAATGTTTGAAAGAAATTCAAGAATAGTATCCATAAATATATTTATATTTTACTAAAAAATTGCATCAAAAATAATACAAAATATAAACAAAGTTACTTTTAAGTTTTAAAGAAAAATTAATTGTTTAAATAGTCAATACTCATTTCTGTAAGTGCTTTTACACCCAATAATAAACCACTATCGTCAATTTTAAAATCTGGAGTATGGTGAGGAAAAGATTCTGTACAACCAGGACTCATTCCTCCTAAGAAAAAATAAAATCCAGGAACTTCATTTTGGAAGTATGAAAAGTCTTCGCCACCAGTGACTGCCTTTTGTTGCTGTACTTTATCTATACCAGCTACTTTTTGTAATGTAGGTAGCATTGTAGCAACAAGAGAAGGTTCATTATAGGTTATATCTGTAAAATTTTCTAATATAATTGTGGCTTCTCCGCCATATGTTTTAGCTATAGATGGTACCATTTCTTGCATTCTTTTTGTAATTAGTTTCTGCATATCATAATCTAGTGTTCTAATGGTTCCAATAAGTTCTGCGCTTTCTGGAATTATATTAAAACGTACACCACTTGTAATTTTGCCTACACTAATTACAGCAGCTTCCTTAGTAAGGTTAACTTCTCTACTAATTATTGTTTGTAAACCATCAATTATTTTGGCACTGATTAAAATTGGGTCTATTCCTTTCCATGGTTGCGAACCATGTGTTTGTTTGCCTTTTACGTTAATTACAAAGCGCTGTACCGCAGCCATTGTACCTCCAGACTTGTATTTTATTGTTCCTACTGGAGTTTCAGAATTTATATGTAGCCCAAAAATGGCATTTACATCCGGATTTTTTAAAACTCCTTCCTTTATCATAAGTTTAGCTCCACCTTCTTCTCCTGGAGGTGGGCCTTCCTCAGCAGGCTGAAAAATGAATTTTATAGTTCCGTTTATTTTTTCTTTATTTTTTGCTAAAATTTCTGCAACTCCCATTAATATAGCAGTATGCGTATCATGTCCGCAAGCATGCATAACGCCAACCTTTTCTCCAAGAAATGTAGAAGTAACATTAGATTTAAAAGGTAGATTATTACGTTCAGTAACTGGTAGCGCATCTATGTCTGCTCTTAGTGCTACAACTTTTCCGTCTTTTTTTCCTCTTATAATTCCGACTACTCCTGTGTGGGCAACTTTAGTTTCTACTTCTATTCCTAAAGATTTAAGATGTTTTGCTATTTTTTCTGCAGTTTTAAATTCCCTATTAGATAGTTCTGGGTTTTCATGAATATCCCTTCGCCAAGAAATTACTTTTTCTTCTATATTGTTATATTCCGATTCTGAAATTGTTTGTTGAGCAATTGCACAAGAGCAACAAAGTATAAGTGAAAAGAGTAGTATGTTTTTCATGGTATTTAATTGAATTACTAAATATATTCAAATTATAAGGAATCTACCTTTATTGTTCATAAATCTCTTCTTACTAGCTTTTGGATAACAGTTATTATGGCTAAATTCACAGTTCTAAAAATTATTAGGATTTGAGTAGTTTTATTGATGGTTTAAATGATGCGCAAAAAGCCCCTGTTTTGCATAAAGATGGGCCAATGATTGTAATTGCAGGAGCAGGTTCTGGAAAAACAAGAGTGCTTACTTTTAGAATAGCCCATTTAATGGCGCAAGGAGTAGATTCTTTTAATATTTTGGCACTTACTTTTACAAATAAAGCAGCCCGTGAAATGAAAGCAAGGATTGCCAGTATTGTTGGTAATTCTGATGCTAAAAATTTATGGATGGGAACTTTTCATTCTGTTTTTGCAAAACTTTTACGTGTAGACGGTAATAAATTGGGGTACCCACCAAACTTTACAATTTATGATACGCAAGATTCCCAGCGTTTAATTTCTTCTATAATAAAGGAATTAGGTTTAGACAAAGATATTTACAAGTACAAGCAAGTGCAAAGTAGAATATCATCCTATAAAAATAGTTTAATTACGGTAAAAGCTTACTTGAATAACCCAGAATTAGTAGAGGCTGATGCTATGGCTAAAAAGCCAAGAATGGGGGAAATTTACCAACAATATGTGGATCGTTGTTTTAAGGCTGGGGCTATGGATTTTGATGACCTTTTACTTAGAACAAATGAGCTCTTAAATAGGTTTCCAGAAGTTTTAATGAAATACCAAGAAAGGTTTAAATATATATTGGTAGATGAGTACCAGGATACGAATCATTCACAATACTTAATTATTAAAGCACTTTCAGATAGATTTCAAAATATTTGTGTGGTTGGGGATGATGCGCAAAGTATTTATTCTTTTAGGGGAGCTAACATTAGTAATATTTTAAATTTCCAGAAAGATTACGATAATGTAATAATGTATCGATTAGAGCAAAATTATAGATCAACTAAAAATATTGTAAATGCTGCTAACTCTGTAATATCAAACAATAAAACACAATTAGATAAAGTAGTTTGGACCGATAATGATGAAGGGCCGGCTATTAAAGTACATAGAAGTATTACCGATGCAGAAGAAGGTAGGTTTGTTGCAGGTTCTATTTTTGAAAATAAAATGCAACACCAGCTTAATAATGGTGAGTTTGTGGTACTTTATAGAACCAATTCGCAATCCAGAGCAATTGAAGATGCTTTAAGAAAAAGAGATATTCCGTATAGAATTTATGGCGGACTTTCTTTTTACCAACGTAAAGAAATAAAAGATGTTTTAGGATATTTAAGATTGGTAGTAAATCCAAAAGATGAAGAGGCCTTAAAGCGAGTAATAAACTTTCCAGCGAGAGGTATAGGGCAAACTACAATAGATAAATTAGTGGTTGCAGCTAATCATTACGGACGTTCTATCTTTGAAGTTATACAGAATTTAGACCGTATTAATTTAAAAATTAATGCAGGAACTAAAAGGAAATTGGTAGACTTTATTACCATGATACAGAGTTTTCAGATAATGAACGAAACTACCGATGCTTTTACACTTTCTGAGCATGTTGCTAAAAAAGCCGGTGTACTATTAGAGTTTAAAAAAGATGGTACTCCAGAAGGTATAGCTCGTATGGAAAATATTGAGGAGCTTTTAAACGGTATTAAAGATTTTGTTGAAGGACAGAAAGAATTAGATGGTGCTACAGGAAATATAAGTGAGTTTTTAGAAGATGTAGCTCTTGCTACGGATCTTGATAATGATCCTGGAGATGATGATAGAGTAGCGTTAATGACCATACACATGTCTAAAGGTTTGGAATTTCCATATGTTTATATTGTTGGTATGGAAGAGGATTTATTTCCTTCTGGGATGAGTATGAATACTCGTAGTGAGTTAGAGGAGGAGCGAAGGCTGTTTTATGTGGCATTAACAAGAGCAGAAAAACAAGCATATTTAACGTATACACAAAATAGATATCGCTGGGGTAAATTAATAGATGCTGAACCTAGTAGGTTTATTGAGGAGATTGATGAAAAGTACATAGAAAACTTAACACCTGTAGATGGTGGTTATCGTTATAAATCTTTTGTAGATACAGATATTTTTGGAGAAGTAGATAAAAGTAAACTTAGGCAAACAAAACCTAAAAGAGGAACCCCACCTTTAGTTGGTAAACCTACTGAAAATCAATTGCGAAAACTTAGAAAAATTAAACCAGAATTGTCTAAGCCTGTAGGGAATACAAATACTATAGACCCTGGGCTTTCGGTTGGTTCTTTAGTAAACCATACAAGGTTTGGTAGGGGAAAGGTATTAAATTTAGAAGGTATTGGTAGCGATCGTAAAGCCGAAATACAATTTGATAAAGGAGATATAAAAAAATTGTTACTTCGTTTTGCTAAATTAGAGGTCCTTTAGGGTGTATTATGGCAGAACTAATAAAAATATATGAAGAAAACCCAAATCCAAAACAGGTGCAACGTGTTGTTGATGTTTTGCGTAAAGGAGGTTTGGTAATATACCCTACAGATACTGTTTATGGTTTAGGTTGTGATATTACAAACACAAGGGCATTAGAGAAAATTGCTAGGATTAAAGGAATAAAATTAGCAAAAGCAAATTGGTCTTTTATATGTGCAGATTTAAGTAATATGTCCGACTATGTTAGGCAAATAGATACAGCAACTTTTAAAATACTTAAAAGAGCTTTGCCGGGACCTTATACTTTTATTTTGCCTGGAAATAATAATTTACCAAAAGATTTTAAGAAAAAGAAAACAGTAGGTATTAGAGTGCCTGATAATGCTATAGCTAGGACTTTGGTAGAAGAGTTAGGAAACCCTATTGTATCTACGTCTATTAGAGATGCAGATGAAGTGTTAGAGTATACAACAGATCCAGAACTTATTTATGAAAAGTGGAATAATCTAGTGGATATTGTTATTGATGGTGGTTATGGAGATAATGTTGCCTCTACTGTTATAGACTTGTCTGAAGGCAAGCAAGAAGTTATAAGAGAAGGGAAAGGAAGTTTAGATATATTATAATACTATTTTGTAAATAAAAAAAGCAGCCATTTGGCTGCTTTTCTATTTATATATTTTTAGAAATTACTTTCCTCCAATTGCAGGATCTTTCATTCCTTCTTCAATCATACTATAAAATTGGTCAATTTTTGGAAGTACTACAATTCTTGTTCTTCTGTTTCTAGATTTTTCTGTTGTAGATAAAGGAACAAATTCTGCTCTACCAGCAGCAGTCATTCTCTTAGGATCTACATTATAATCATTCTGAAGTATACGAACAACTGCAGTAGCACGCTTAACACTTAAATCCCAGTTATCTTGTAAAACACCGCTTCTATAAGGTACATCATCTGTATGTCCTTCTACCATGAATTCAAAATCTGGTTTGTTGTTTACAACTTGCGCAACTTTTCCAAGTACTTTCTTTGCTTTGCTGGTAATGTTATAGCTTCCGCTGCTAAACAATAATTTATCAGAGATAGAAACAAAAACAACACCTTTTTCTACACTAATTTCAATATCTTCATCATCTAAGTTACCAAGAACACCTTTAAGACTTTGTACTAAAGATAGGTTAACAGAATCTCTACGTGTAATTGCATTGTTTAACTTTCTAATAGTTAAATCTTTTTCTTGTAAGCTTTCTAAAGATTTTTCTAAGTTTTCGGCACCTTTAGTAGTTAGGGTAGTTAAGTTCCCCATGTTGTTAATTAACTCTTGATTGTTTGCTTTAAGAAAAGCATTTTGATCTTCTAAAGTTTTAATTTTTGCATTATCTTCTAAACAGTCATTTAATTTAACTGTAGCAGAATTTAACAAATCTTGAGTTTCTTTTGCTTTGGCCTCTAACTCAGCATACTTTTTCTGAGATACACATGAAGATAACAAAAGGGTTACTCCTAAACATCCTAAAATAACTTTTTTCATAGTTCTAAAACTTAATATTTAAATAATTTATATTTTATTAATGGTTATCTAATTAAATAAACACCAAAATTATACAATTGCAAAATTATATATACTGTAATTTAGTTAATCTTTTACTAAATTACTAAACCTTGCTACTTGATGTACGAAATGAGACCACACTATGGACTTTGTAGCATAGTATTTATTTATAAAATTTTTCTTTTCTCTTTTTTTATACATTCTTCTAAAGTTTTTATAAAAGCTTAAATGTGCTTTTATAATAGCTAAACAATGTTTGGGTTTTAATTGAAAAACAAAGCGAATGCCAGCAATACCATCTAATAAAAGTCTTAGAAAAATAATAATAAAAGCTTTTCTTAAGGGTAAATTCTTTGTAATAGAAAAAAGAGAGTTTCTAAAATTTAAGTATGTTTTTTTTGGGTTCATGTTACTTAGTGTAGAACCGCCAAGATGATAAATACTAGATGTGCCAACATAAAAAACTTTATGTCCAACATTTTTTGCTCTCCAACATAAGTCTACCTCTTCTTGATGTGCAAAATAATCTTCGTCAAAACCGTTTAAGCTATGAAAAACTTCACTTTTAATAAACATACATGCGCCCGTTGCCCAAAAAATTTCTTGAATATCATTATACTGCCCAGAGTCTTTTTCTAAGGCCTGAAAAATTCTTCCTCTACAAAATGGGTAGCCTAATTGGTCTATATAACCACCTGCAGCTCCAGCGTATTCAAAATAGTCTTTACGCATATGGTCTAGTATTTTTGGTTGAATAATAGATGCGTCAGGAATATCTTTAAAAGCTTTTATAATTGGAGGTAACCAGTTTTTAGTAACTTTTACATCGGAGTTTAATAAGCAATATATATCTGCTTTAACATGTTGTAAAGCATCATTATACCCTTTAGCAAAACCACCATTGCTAGAATTTTGTATAATTTTTATAGTTGGGTAGTTATTTTTTAAAAAAGAAATAGAGTCATCTGTAGAGGCGTTATCTGCTACATAAATATCTGCTCCTTCAGAATGCTGCATTACAGAAGGTAGGTATCTTTCTAAAAGTACCTCTCCATTCCAATTAAGTATTACAACTGCTATATTCAAAACGGTGCAAATTAACGGCTAAAATCAGGAATTTGCCTTAAAAAGGAGTACTTTTCTTCTATAAAATTCATTTTACAGTATAAATGTTGCAATCCGTTAGTAACCATTAAAAAGTTTGCATTTAATTGCATATTGTATGTTGCTATTTGATCAAAAGTATTTTGGGTAATTTTTATTTTTGGAGCTTTACATTCTACCAAAAGCTCTATACTACCGTCTGGATTGAAAATGACAATATCATATCTTTTTTTTAATTTGTTGATTGTGAGTTGTTTTTCTACGTTAATAAGGCTTAATGGATACTTTTTTTCTTCTACCAAAAAATGAATAACATTTTGTCTTACCCATTCTTCTGGTTGTAATTGCACAAATTTTTTACGAACAACATCAAAAATTTGCACCTTATTTTCGCTATTTTTGAATCGAAAGTTATATTTCTTAAAGTTTAAAGGTAACATTTCACAAATTTGATGATTTTTTTTTAATGGAGGAAGTAAAACAAATTGTATCGGATATTAAGGCAGGTAATGTAAAGCCTATTTACTTTTTGTTTGGTGAAGAACCTTATTATATTGATAAAATATCGGAGTACATTGAAAAAAATGTTCTTTCTGAAGAAGAAAGAGGGTTTAATCAAATGGTTTTGTATGGAAAAGAAGTTTCTATAGATGATATTGTTAGCAATGCAAAGCGATATCCTATGATGGCTCCTTACCAAGTTGTTATAATTAAAGAAGCGCAACATTTGTCTAGAACTATTGAGAATCTCTTAGGATATGTTAAAAACCCTCAGATGACAACTGTTTTAGTTGTTTGTTATAAATATAAAAAGCTTGATAAAAGAAAAAATCTATACAAAGAGGTTAAAAAGCAAGGCGTAATTTTTGAAAGTAAAAAACTTTATGAAAATCAAGTTTCTGATTGGTTAAGGAAAGTTCTTCGTTCAAGTGGATTCACTATATCGCACAAGGCTGCAATTTTACTTGTGGACTATTTGGGTACTGATTTAAGTAAGATTAGTAATGAGCTGGAGAAATTAAAATTAGCATTACCTAAAAATACAGAAATTACTCCGGCACATATTGAAGAGCATATTGGCATTAGTAAAGATTATAACAATTTTGAATTAAAAAAAGCTATTGGAGAGCGTAATGTTGTTAAGGCAACGCGAATAATTAATTATTTTGCCCAAAATCCCAAAGACAACCCATTTATATTAACAATAACCTTATTGAATTCATTTTTTACGCAACTTTTGCAATATCATGGGTTAAAGGATCATTCTCCTAAAAATGTAGCTAGTAAATTACGTATAAATCCATATTTTGTTAGTGAATTTCAGATCGCTGCCAAAAACTACCCAATGCGTAAGGTAAGTCAAATAATTTCTCATTTAAGAGAAATGGATTTAAAAGGAAAAGGAGTAGGAGCAAGCGCATCTACTTCATCAGATTTACTAAAAGAACTATTGGTTAAGATTATTTAACCTCTTTAAATTAAAAGAGGTTGTATTACATTAGTTTAGGGTAATCAGATGGGTTAGCCTCGTTCATAATCTCATATGCTTTTTCAAAAATATCTTCTGCATTTGGTTTAGAGAAATAATCTCCATCAGACCCATAAGCGGGTCTATGCGCTTTTCCAGAAAGTGTTATTGGTTGGCTATCTAAATATTTGTAACCTCCTTGTTTGTTTACAATTTCGTCTAATAAATAGGCAGAACATCCACCAGGAACGTCTTCATCAATTATTAGTAATCTATTGGTTTTTTCTAAACTTTTTAAAACGTCATGGTTAATATCAAAAGGTAATAAAGTCTGTGCATCTATTACTTCGGCATCAATACCAACTTCAATAAGTTCTTTTGCAGCTTGTTCTGCTATTCTTAGTGTAGAACCATAGGATACAAATGTAATGTCTGTTCCTTCTTTTACAGTTTCTACCACGCCAATAGGAACAGTAAATTCCCCTAAATTATTTGGCTTAGGTTCTTTTAATCTATACCCGTTTAAGCTTTCAATTACAAGAGCTGGTTCATCACTCTTCATAAGTGTATTATAAAAACCAGCTGCTTGTGTCATATTTCTAGGAGCTAGAATATACATTCCTCTTAAAAGGTGAATTAGCCCTCCCATTTGTGAGCCAGAATGCCAGATACCTTCTAAACGGTGCCCTCTAGTACGAACTATTAGTGGCGCCTTTTGTAAACCTTTTGTTCTATATAATGTTGTTGCTAAATCATCTGTTAAGGTAGGCAATGCGTAAAATATATAATCTAAATATTGTATTTCGGCAATGGGTCTTAATCCTCTAAGCGCCATTCCTAATCCTTGTCCTATTATTGTTGTTTCTCTAATGCCAGTGTCTGCAATACGCAATTCTCCATATTTGGCTTGTAAACCTTCTAATCCTTGGTTTACGTCTCCAATATTACCTGTGTCTTCTCCAAAAATTAAAGCCTCAGGGTAATTTTTAAAAAGCTTGTCAAAATTCTCCCTTAGAATTATTCTTCCATCCACTTGCTCAGCATTTTCATCATAAGCAGGTTTAGTTATAGCAACATTGGTTGCTTTAGATTCTTTTTCGCTGTATAAATTAGAGCTAAATTTTGTTTGTGCACTCTCTAAATAGTTTTTAGTCCAAGAAATTAAATTTTGCTTTTCAAAAGTGTTTTCACCAATAAGATATCGCATTGCTTTTCTAGCACTAGTTGCTATATCTTTTTTTATTGGTTCATCTATAGCAATAAGGTCATTCTTTATTTTAGAAATAAATACCTTATTAGGACTTTTAATTGCAGCTTTTTCTAGTAAGCCTACAAGTTCTCTTTTGGCATTTAATTGCGTCGTAAGATGCTCTGACCAAGCTTCTCTTTTTGCAAGCCTTACCTCTTTTTTAATTTCTTTTTCTATACCCTCTAGCTCTTCTTCAGAAGCTATTCTGGATTCCAAAATCCATTCTTTAAATCGTTTGTTACAATCATTTTCTCTTTCCCATTCTAAACGATCATCACTTTTATAACGCTCATGTGATCCAGAGGATGAATGCCCTTGCGGTTGTGTTAATTCTGTTACATGAATTACAACAGGAACATGTTCTGTTCTTGCAATATCTGAAGCATTTTCATAAGCGTGCATTAACGCGGTATAGTCCCAACCTTTTACTTTTAAAAGTTCTAGACCTTTTTCCTCATTAGTTCTCTGGTAGCCGCTTAAAATTTTTGAAATATCTTCTTTTGTAGTATGATGTTTTGCAGGAACAGATATTCCATACTCATCATCCCATATACTTATTACCATTGGTACTTGTAGTACTCCAGCAGCATTAATAGTTTCAAAAAACATACCTTCACTAGTACTGGCATTCCCAATGGTTCCCCATGCTATTTCATTGCCATTTTCAGAGAAATTAGTGGCATCAATATCTTTTAAGTTTCTATATATTTTTGATGCTTGAGCCAGGCCTAATAACCTAGGCATTTGTCCTGCTGTGCAAGAAACATCACTACTTGTATTTTTTTGTTGTACTAAATTCTTCCAGGAGCCATCTTCATTAAGGCTAGGGGTAAGGTAATGTCCAATCATTTGCCTTCCAGCACTCATTGGTTCTTTTTCTATATCTGTGGTAGCATAAAGGGCATGGAAAAAATCTTTAGGTTTTAAAACTCCAATAGCCATCATAAAAGTTTGGTCTCTATAATAGCCACTTCTAAAATCACCGTTTTTAAAAGATCTAGCCATAGCTAATTGTGGAAGTTCTTTGCCATCTCCAAAAATCCCAAATTTTGCTTTTCCAGTTAAGACTTCTTTTCTGCCAAGTAGACTGCAGGTTCTGCTTAAAAAAGCAGTTTTATAGTCCTGTAGTATTTGAACTCTAAAATCTTCAAAAGAAATGTCATTACTTGTTTTTTCAGATATATCCATATAGAAACTATGATTTTTACAAAAATACCTAAACATTTAGATTAAAACAATGAAAATAAAAACAATTTTATTGCATTATTTTTACAATATCATGTGTAAATGTATAGTTATTGTAAAATTAAGGTGTTTAAAGAGGTGTATTTTATGAATATGAAAAAAATTAAAACCATTTCCTAGTAAATAACCCAATTAAGGTTTTAGGGCTAACGGTAATTATAAAACGAATTCTTTCTTCATAATTAGGTTGTGCAATTTCCCACCCATTGTTAGAGTAGAAAGGGAGGTATAATTCAAAGTAATCTGTTACTAAATTTAATCTTACTCCGGCATCATAAACAAAACGTTCCTTTACGCCTTTATTTTTCATAAAGCCAGCATCACCATATACTTCAATCCACTTCCAAAGGTTAATGCTAGCATTTGTTGTCGCCATCCAATCATTTGCATAAGGATTTTCTAACATAGATTTAAAACCACCTTCTGATATAATAATTTGTTGGCTATAGAGACCAGAATCTTCAGACCGGCCTAAATAGCTATAATCAAATAAATAATCTGTAGGACGATCTAGGGCAAAGCTATAAAAGTTTGGGTCACTATATTCTGTTGTTTTATTTCTTAAAAATTTACCAGCAAAAAAACGAAGATTTAACTGTCTGTTATTTTGAAAAAGTTTTCGAAATTCCCATTCAAATACTAGTTTAGAAAAATCACTAGCATGTTGCGCATCTAAAAACCAGGAAGAATAATCTATTATTCCGTTATTTGAGTTTCTGTAACGAGCATTTAAAACGCTATAATCTGGAGGGGTTTCAAAGTCTCCCAAATTCTCATCTCTATTTCTAAATACATTAACATATCTAAAGTTTAAAATTTCTCTTTTATTAGAACGTAAATTATCTGGTTTCCAACCAAAGCTTATAGAGGGAGTTATGGTGGAGTATCTAGAATTTTCTTGAAAGTGGAATGTAGATCCACTAATAGAGTAGTTAGCAAGATATAGACCAGTTTTACTTAATAATTTTTGATAGGATAATCTACCGTAGCCAACAAATGCTTTTTCTCTGAAAGAATAGGAGGGAGAAAAATCATAAATAAATGGTTTTCTTAAGAGTGTTTTGTTGTGTAATCGCATCCCAGGCGCCCAGCCATCATATATATTAAAACTTATAGTAGGGACATAAAAAATTTGATTATAATCAGGATTTTCGGCATCTTTAAAGAATTGCAGTTTAAGTTTTCTGTTGCTAGATAAAAAACCCTTTAAAGATTTCCAGTTATCTCTTTGATTAAACTCTGGTATTTTTTTATCGTAATTTAAAACTAATTTATCTTCTCCATTTTTTGGAATAGTAAATGTTTTTTCTTCTTTTATGTCTGTAAACCAATATTTAGAAACGACAGAATCTTTTTGTAATCCGAAGACAGAAATTGGGACATTGGTTCCTTCTTTATTTTTTAGAGTTATAGTTAGAGAGTCTTTATTTTTTTCAACATTTTTAATTTTGAAATCAATTTTACGATCTGTAGAAACATATTCATTAAAAAACCAATTTATATCTGTAGTGGTAGATCGCTTTAGAATAGACTCAAAATCTAATACTTTAACCGTATTGCTTTGGTAATATTTATAAAAGGTTTTTATGCTTTCGTCTATTTTTTCTTTCCCAATATAAACACCTAAATAGGTTAGCCCTTGTCCTGCCTTATATTTATTTGCAATTTTTTGGTTAAATTTTATTAGAGAATCATTTGGTGTCGTTAAAGACTGGTCTAAGTTTTTGCGAGCAGTAACATTATATAAAAATGGATATTGGTCGTTAAAATCCATTTTGGCTAAATTAAAACTACGAATCCCCCAAATTTTAGATAATTTACCTAGAAGTTTTTGATTTGGATAATGTTGTTCAACGTAAGAAATTAATAAATAGTTGGCAATAGCTTGGTTTACCCATTGGTCTTTTCTAGGATCTAAAAAAATAGTTTCTCTTAAAATGCTATTCAACGCAGTTTTAAGAAATTTCATTTCAAATTGAAATTGCTGTTCGTAAGGCCTAATAAATGAAGGTAATTGGTTTATACCGTATAAAGGGCTTTTGTTATAATCTATTTGACTAACAAGTAATTGTGGGTGTGGATATTCTCCTAAGTTTTCATGTATAAATTTAGTTACATTATTTATAGAGATGCCTTGCGCTATGCTATTATATTTAGGAGCTTCTATATCTGTTACTACGGTCATGTATGGAGTTACGTGTGTTGTAAATTTTTTGGTGGTATTTAAAATTATCTCACAACTTTTTTGTTTTATTCCTTTTAGTTGTGCTAGTTGCCTTATTGGGTATTCTGAGTTCCCTAAATTTCTGTAATTAGTAGTTAAAGATAAACTGTCTGGATAATTAAAATTTACGGTTGTTTCCGTTACATCAGTATATAAATCTTCTAAATTTTTATTGGAATATAATTTCCATTTTCCATTATAAACTGCAGGTGTTAAATACCAGTCTTTTAAGTAGTATTCCCCTTTATTGTTGTATCCATAAGGGGTGAATTTACTCATTGGTAGTTTAACGGTGTAACTAATAAATAGTTTAACGGTTTTGTTTGGAGGTAAAGGGTCATTTAATCTAATTTTTAAAATATCCCTACTTTTTTCTCTTTCCCAGTGTAGTCCTCTATATTCGTTATCTACAGCGCTTATAATTTTAGTGTATCCTCTTTCATTATCTCTTGCTAAATGCAGGCTTTTTTTAAATTCTTCTGCAAAACGTTTAGCTAAGCCAGTATTTTTATTAGAATATGCATTAGCCCAATCATTAAAATATAAGTACCCTAAAGAATAGTTAGAAGTGTTTTTAAAAACAAATTCTTGTTGTATATTTAATTCTTTAGTTTCTTCATTTAGATGTACGGTAAGTGTGTTAATATGTTGTCCAAAAGCCTGGAAAGAGCTAAGGAAACTATATAGTATACTTACTAGAATTATTATGTTTGGGAACTTATGCACTAGCTATTAAAAATTAGGGCTAAGTGCACGTCCTTTGTAGAAAGAATCTATGATTGCTACAACTTCTTCTTCGGTATCTACAATTTTTATTAAATCAAGGTCTTTAGGACTAATATTACCTTCGGAAAGCATGGTGTTTTTAATCCAATCCATTAAACCTGTCCAGAATTTAGTTCCTACTAAAATAATTGGAAATTTTTCTATTTTATTCGTTTGTATTAGCGTAATTGCCTCAAAAAGTTCGTCTAAAGTTCCAAAACCACCAGGCATAACAACAAAGCCTTGCGAGTATTTTACAAACATTACTTTGCGAACAAAGAAATAATCAAAATCTAAGCTTTTATCTCCATCTATATAAGGATTATCATGCTGTTCAAAAGGTAAGTCAATATTTAAACCTACAGATGTTCCTCCTGCCAAATTTGCTCCTTTGTTACCGGCTTCCATTATTCCTGGTCCACCGCCAGTTATAACACCATACCCAGCGTCTGCAATACTTTGTGCAATTTTTACTGCTAATTGATAATATTCATTGTCTTCTTTTGTTCTTGCAGAACCAAAAATAGATACACAAGGCCCTATTTTACTCATTTTTTCAAAACCATTAACAAACTCTCCCATTATTTTAAAAAGGGCCCAAGAGTCATTAGTTTTAATTTCGTTCCAACCTTTATGGTGTAATTCTTTTCTCATATTATTTTTTACTATTTAATAGTGTTTTTTTATATAACGTTTTATACCCCTAATTCTTTTATTAAGAACTTAGCAGTGTAACTTTTTTTGTCTTTACTTACTTGCTCAGGTGTACCTTTGGCAACAACCATTCCTCCATTTCGGCCTCCTTCGTATCCAATATCTATAATATAATCTACCATTTTAATTACATCTAAATTATGTTCAATAACTAAAACGGTATTACCTTTGTCTGCTAATTTGTTTAAAACTTCCATTAAAACACGAATATCTTCAAAATGAAGCCCCGTAGTAGGTTCATCTAAAATATAAAATGTATTTCCTGTATCTCTTTTAGAGAGTTCTGTTGCTAGTTTTATTCGTTGTGCTTCTCCTCCAGAAAGTGTAGTAGATTGTTGTCCTAAGGATATATACCCTAAACCAACATCTTTTATCGTTTTTAACTTTCTGTATATTTTTGGTATTGCTTCAAAAAAAGATACTGCTTCATTAATAGTCATTTCTAATACATCTGCAATAGATTTGCCTTTGTAGCGTACTTCTAAAGTTTCTCTATTAAAACGTTTACCATTACAGGTTTCGCACTCTACATAAATATCTGGCAAAAAGTTCATTTCTATAACTTTTAGACCGCCACCTTGGCAAGTTTCGCAACGACCTCCTTTTACATTAAAACTAAAACGACCAGGTTTATAGCCGCGTATTGCAGCTTCAGGAGTTTTTGTGAATAATGAGCGAATTTCGCTAAAAACGCCAGTATATGTTGCAGGATTAGAACGTGGTGTTCTTCCTATTGGTGATTGGTTTATATCTATAACCTTATCTATATGTTCTAAACCAGTAATTTTTTTATACGGCATAGGAATTTTAACGCCATTAAAATAATGAGCGTTCATAATAGGGTATAGGGTCTCGTTAATAAGGGTAGATTTACCACTACCAGACACCCCTGTTATGCCTATCATTTTTCCTAAGGGAATTTCAATATCTACATTTTTAAGATTATTTCCTGTACAACCAGTTAGTTTAATTTTTTTGCCATTTCCTTTTCTTCGTTTTTTTGGAATCGCTATTTCTCTTTTACCAGTAATATAATCTGCGGTAAGTGTTTTATGATTTTTTAAATCTTCAGGGTTCCCTTCAGAAATTATTTCTCCGCCGTGTTTTCCTGCTTTTGGTCCAATGTCTATAACATGGTCTGCGCGTTCTATCATGTCGCGATCATGTTCTACAACAATAACCGAGTTTCCTATATCCCTTAACGCTTCTAAAGATTTTATTAAACGTACATTGTCTCTTTGGTGTAATCCAATACTAGGTTCGTCTAAAATATATAATACACCAACTAACTGAGAGCCAATTTGTGTTGCAAGTCTTATACGTTGTGCTTCTCCGCCAGAAAGTGTTTTGGAACTACGGTTTAAGGACAAATAATCTAAGCCAACATCTAAAAGAAATTGAACTCTGGTTTTAATTTCTTTTATAATTTCTTCTGCAATAATTAATTGATTGGCATCTAATTTTTTTTCTAAACCATTAAAAAAATTAGCTAAATCTGATATATCTAAATTAGATAATTCAGAAATATTTTTTTCATTAATTTTAAAATTTAAAGACTCTTTTCTTAATCGAGAACCTTCACAACTAGGACAAATAATTTTGTCCATATATTCTTTTGCCCATCTTTTTATAGAGGTAGATTCTGCGTTATTAAATTGGTTTTTTATAAAATTAGCAATGCCTTCATAGTCTATTTTATAGTTTCTTTTAACTCCTAGAGTTTTAGACTCTATATCAAAACTTTCTTTTCCGCCATGTAAAAGAATATCTAAAGCCTCTTGCGGAATACTAGCTATAGGGTCCGTTATTTTAAAATTATAGCGTTGTGCAATAATATCTATTTGTTTAAAAGCCCAGGAATTTTTATAGGGGCCTAGAGGCGCAATGCCTCCTGCTTTTATAGAAAGCTTTTTATCGGGAAATATTTTAGTTTCATTTACCTCAAAAACATGACCTAGACCACTACAGTTTTTACACATTCCTTTTGGGGAATTAAAAGAAAACGTATTTGGCTCTGGAGAAGGGTACGATATACCAGAAGTAGGACACATTAAGTCTCTACTAAAATAACGAGGTTCGGGTACACCTTCTTCTAATACCATTAAAACATTTTCGCCACTATACATTGCGGTGTTAATAGTTTCTGTGAGTCTTTTATCTAAATCTGCAGTTTCATTAACTTTTAAGCGATCTACTACAATTTCTATATCGTGTGTCTTGTAACGGTCTACTTTCATGCCCTTTACAATATCCTTTACTTCGCCGTCTACACGTACTTTTACAAAACCTTGTTTTGCAATTTGTTCAAAAAGTTCTCTATAATGTCCTTTTCTAGATTTTATTACGGGAGATAAAATGGATATTTTCTTATTAAGATAATCGGTCTTTATTAGCTCTTTAATTTGAGTGTCGCTATAGCTCACCATTTTTTCGCCGGTAACATAGCTGTAAGCATCGCCAGCTCTAGCAAAGAGTAACCTTAAAAAATCATAGATTTCGGTAATTGTACCAACCGTAGATCTTGGAGATTTAGAAGTTGTTTTTTGTTCAATAGCAATAACAGGCGACAATCCGTCTATTTTATCTACATCGGGTCTTTCTAATCCGCCAAGAAATTGTCGCGCATAGGCCGAAAAAGTTTCTATATATCTTCTTTGTCCCTCTGCATAAATGGTGTCAAAAGCTAAGGAAGATTTACCACTACCAGATAAACCAGTTATAACCACAAGTTTTTCTCTAGGTATGGTAACGTCTATATTTTTAAGGTTATGAGCTCTTGCTCCTTTAACTTCAATATTTTCCTCGTAGTTTATCATTTTTATGGCAAAGTTGCAAAGTTACTGTTTTGGCAATTAATATTAATGCTGACTTTATTTAGTTTTTGTTAATTCCTAACATAGTTTTAAATTCGTAATTATAATTTTTGATATAATTTAAAGCATGAAAATTTTAGGAATAGGTTCTCGTATTAATCATAATGAGTTTGGTAAAGGAGTAATTACAAATGTTACTTCTACTATGTATTGGGTAACTTTCATGGATAGTGGAATAGAAACTATTTCTTTGGATTCTGATTTTGAAATTATTGAAGCTGTTACAGATGATGTGGATACCATAAGTTTTTCTGAAGTAGAACAATCTTTAATTTCTATTTTACGTAAATGGAGTGATGCTTCTTCTATAACTCCTATAGCAGATAAATGGAAAAAAGGAACTTTAATTTTACAGCCATTAGATTCTAACTTAGCAAATAAAGAAATACCAATAGATACTTTTTTTCATAAAATTGTAATGGTACGCGATAGAGTTAGAGTTATGGAGCAAAAAATTAATTCTAGTAAAAATTTAGAAGACCAGGAGAAGGTAGATTTACAACAATATATCACTAGAATTTATGGTAGTCTTACGACTTTTAATGTTTTGTTTAATAATAAGAGTGACCATTTTGTTGGGGTGAAAAAGTAATTAATTTGCAATCCTATTTAAATTTAATTTACTGTTATTAAATGGAAAACTATTTTGTTGTAGTTTATTAATTACCAGTGTTATTATATTATTTTTATTAAAGTGTTTGTTTAATATTTTAATTTTCGCACTATTGTTCCTCAGTTTACTTTGTGAGGTTTTAAATATTTGATTTGTATCAAGCACAATCATTTCAATACTGCGAGTGTCATAATAAATACCGTAATTTCTATTTACATCATAAATTAACCATGGTTTTTTATTAACTCTAATCCTAAAATGTTTTGATAATAAAGGTATAACATCAAAGTTAGGAGCAATATTTGTGTAAAAAACACCATCATTAGATTCTTTAAATTTTATAGTTTTTTCTAAATATCTTTTTTCTTTTGCAACAGTTAAAGAAACATCCTCTATGTTAATTTGTTCTGTAATTGAAAAACCTATTTGTGCTGCTTGGTAAGGGGTAAATAAACTTTTGATATATAGATACAATACATTTTCTATGTTTTTCTTTTCGCTTAAAAAAGAAAAATAAATATTTTTTAGAGCAGTGCTATTTTTATTTTGAATTGTTTTCCAAACACGTTCAGCTTTATTCATGTCTGTAAATATTATTTTAGTTTTTGTAAATAAGTTGTTATTATAAGATGTTTTTTTGTTGATATTTAAAGTTTTTCTTTTTTCTTCAAAACCTACAAATACAGCAGTTAAAAAACCATTAAAGCTACCGTCATAAATTAAAGTCTTAGTTTCTTCCATAATTAGTTAAATAAAGAAAGTTGTATTGCATTTGTATTCTTAATTACTTTACTATTTGTAATTGAAGTGTTGTTTTTTGGAATATTTCCAAAAAATATAGGTTTTCTTTTTTTTCTTGGAATTACACTAATGAATGAATCTTCCTCGCTTATTGTAGCAATAGCTTGTAGTTTGGAGTGTATTTCTTTAAAAACCATAGTATCTAATATTTATTATCAATCCAAAAATATGGAATATTTCCTAATTATGGAAATATTCCAATATATTTTTTGGAAATACTCCTAATTGTGTATATTTGATATATGGAAAATGAAGCTATTTTAAAAAGGTTTACAGATCTAAGAAGGGAATTAGGATTTACACAATCTGAGTTTGCTAAACAAATTGGTATTTCTAGTACTACAGCAGATATTGAAAGAGGTAGAACTAAATTATCTGGAAAAGTAGTTGTAGAGCTTTTAAAAAAATATAAGATTAATCCTCTTTGGTTATTTGGAGAAAGTACCCAACAATATATAGAAACTTCGTCTACAAGCGTTATTCCAAAAGTAGTTACCGTAGATTCTGCAGAAAATGATAATATGGTTTTGGTTAATGCAAAAGCTGCCGCCGGATATCCTCAAAATATAGAAGATACTAGTTGGTATAAAGAGCTACCAGCTTTTGATTTGCCTTTACCAGAGTTTAGAAATGCAACCTATAGAGGATTCCAGGTAGAAGGAGATAGTATGCTTCCTAATTTAAAGCCTGGAGAATGGGTTTTAGCAAAAGCCACAGAAGATTTAAAAGAAGTTAGTGCTAATAAAATTTATGTAGTTGTATTACAAGATGCTGTTTTAGTAAAAAAAGTTATTAGTAAGCCAAATTCTCCTAACGTTACTTTGGTTTCTTTGAATGAGTCATATCCTCCCTATGATATTGAGCCTCATCAGATACAAGAAATATGGGAAGTAAACAGTAAAATTACTTTTGGTATAGATGCTACAACAGAAAAAGGCTTATTAAAACAACTCCAAGAATCTATGGAGGAATTAAAAAGCCAAATAAATAAAACGAACGGGTAGTGCTTACTTATAAATGCATTTGTATGCACTATCTACACTAACTTTTACATTAAAAGATTGGTTAGCTTCTACCTCAAACATTTCATAAGGCTTATAGGTTTTCCAAGTAGACTCTCCTGGTAGTTGCACTTCCATTTCACCAGATACTACAGTCATGTATTCCTTAGATGTAGTTCCAAAAGTGTATTCACCTGGAGCCATAACGCCAACGGTTGCTTTTCCTTCATTAGAATCAAAGGCTACAGAAAATACTTTTTTATCAAAATAAGAATTGGTCTTAAACATGTTTTTCTTTTATTGTGAAATACAAAAATAAATAGAATTTATAAGAGGAATATAAGCTTAACAAAGGAGTCTTATTTTGTGTTTTAATACGCTTTTATAGTTCCCATGTCTAACGTTATAGGTCCTAGTTTATGCTTAGAAGGAAGAAGAATACCACTTTTCATAATCTTCCAATTTTCCCAAGTTGCTTTAATACCGCCTATAGGAATAATGCTGACCCACATTTTATAACTCTTTGGTGTTCCATTTGGTTGTAGTTCCCATAAATAAGAATCTCCTGGAGTAGAACCTCCAATCGTATACGATACTAGTAGTGCTTCTTCACCATTTTCTAGGGTTACTATTTCTCTTTTGGTTCCTTCATCAAACACTTTAAATGGAGCTACAAGCCAGAAAGAATCGTTGTTAAAATAGTCTAAAGCAGTTTGTAGTAATTCTTTTTCCTCTTTAGTAGTAAGTATGGTATTTTTTTTGGTTATAGAGCTTAGGGATTTATTGTTTAGATTAAGTTTGGCAGTGTAATTGTCCCATTTTACAGTAACAAGTCCTAAAGATTTATTCCATTTATACCTATGAGAACCATTTGCGAATGACCATTCTAAAAAGTTTGTGTTAGCATATTTCTCTCCGCCAATGGCTTGCATCATTTTTTTGGCAAGAGCATCGGCTTTATTTCCTTTCTGCCCATTAGGAAGAGATTCATTGCAAATTATATATAAAATGCCTACCCCTAAAAGAATAACAATTAAGCTGTAACTGAGTAATTTTCCAATTTTCTTTACGTATTTCATATCTAATATCCTACAGCAGTATCATCTCCTCTTTTATCTGCGCCAGCTTCTAGTCTTCCATCAGGTAACACAAGAATAGCATCTACCTTACCAATAATAGGAGTACGTTCTTCATTTATTATGTATTCTTTGGATTTTAATTCCTCTTTTAAAGATTTAGAAAACCCATTAGGTTCAAATATGACAGCATCTGGCAACCATTGGTGGTGAAAACGAGGGGCGTTTACACCCTCTTGCATACTTAAATTAAATTCATAAGTGTTAAGAATAGTTTGCGCTACTGCTGTAATTATAGTTGATCCGCCGGGAGTGCCAACAACCATCCAAAGTTTGTTGTCTTTTTCTACAATAGTAGGTGTCATGCTACTTAGCATTCTTTTTTCTGGTGCAATACTATTAGCATCTGCGCCAATTAAACCAAACATATTAGGAACTCCTGGTTTTGCACTAAAATCATCCATTTCATTATTAAGAAAAAAACCAAGTTCATCACAATATAATTTGGAGCCATAATTACCATTTAATGTAGTGGTAACAGAAACTGCATTACCATCTTGGTCAATAATAGAGTAGTGGGTGGTTTCGTTACTTTCTGATATAATATTTATTTCTCCATGAGATACAGCAGAAGACTTTGTTGCTTTTTCAAAAGAAAAGTCCTTCATGCGATTTTTTAAGTAGTCATCACTTAAAATTATATCCAGGGGTATAGTTACAAAATCAGGATCTCCTAAAAAATAATTACGATCTGCATAAGCTCTTCTAGAAGCCTCTGTAAATAGCTGAATAGTTTTGGTAGCGTTATGTCCAAATTCTTTTATTTTATGAGTTTCTATCATCTTAAAAATTTGTTGCATCGTAATTCCTCCACTACTTGGAGGTCCCATTGAAATTATTTTTAAATCTTTATATTTAAAAATAACAGGCTGCCTCCATTTTACATTATATTTTTCTAAATCTTCCTCGGTAACAAAACCACCATTTTGTTGAATAAAGGAAGATAGTTTTTTTGCTACATCACCCTTGTAAAACCCATCTCTACCATGTTTAGAAATACTTTTTAAAGTATTTGCTAAAGCTTGGTATTTTATAGTGTCTCCTGCTTTATAAGAAATAGAAAATTTACTATGTTCCCCATTTACTTTTATAAAGTCTTCTAAATAAGGAGCAATTTTTTTCTCTTGTTTTTCTGTAACAACTACTCCCTTTTCAGCCAAAGCTATTACTGGTTCTAAAATTTTAGAAAGAGGAAGAGTGCCAAACTTTTTATGAACCTCAATAGCTCCGGCAACAGAGCCTGGAACACCTACGGCAGTTGCTCCAAGAGTACTCATTCCTGGAATTACATTTCCTGTAGTGTCTAAATACATGTCTTTATGAGCACTTAAAGGTGCTTTTTCTCTAAAATCTATAGAGCCAATATCTCCATTTCCTTTTCTGTATACCATAAAGCCTCCGCCAGAAATATTTCCTGCAGATGGGTGTGCAACAGCCAAAGCAAATTGAGTAGCTACCATAGCATCAAAAGCATTACCACCTTGTTTTAAAATATCGGAACCAATTTTGGAAGCTTCTTCTCTGGCAGAAACTACCATGGCTTTAGTTGTAATTAAACCAGTTGGAGAATTATTTTGCTTTTTACAACTGTAAATTAAGGCAAGAAAGCAGAGTAATAGAATCTTTATAGTTTTCATAGTAAGTAAAATTTAAAGCTCTTTTGGTTTACAGTGAAATATATTTTTGTCTAGAAAAGGTAATTAATTCTTCAAAAAAGGCGTTAAACTCCTCTTCAAAAGCTGCATAGTGTTCTTCAAGGTCTAAAATTGCAAAGTTCATTTTAGACTTATTTTTGGTACGTCTATTCATCCCGTTTAGAACTCTGGTTATTCCTTCCATATTAGAATAATTGTATATCCAATTCTCACTTATCATATATGGCATCATACGTTTAACTCCGTCGGGCAAAATGGTGTAATTTTCTTCTAGTAAGTCATAAAAATCATCAACAAAAATAGCTAAAGGTATGTCTGAATAATTTTTCCAATTTTTAGCAAGAAAGTGATCATAAAAAATATCTACTATAACTCTACTATAATGACTATAGTTTTTATGAAGCCGTTTACTACTAATTTTTGGAATAGCATGTGTATCTGTAAAAGTATCAATAAACCTATGTAACTGTATTCCTTGTTGCACACGTTCTGGTAAGTGTTTAAACTTATTTCCTCTAATACTATCTGCAATGAAATTTCCTATGGTAATTTCATTATCACCAAACGATAAATATATGTGCGCTAAAAAGTTCATATAACGATAGAAGTTTTCTTAAGGTCGAATTTACGAAATGCTAAACTTAGGATAAGAAATAGTCCTGTATATTTGCAAAAACTTTTTTATTTATTATATGACACTAATCAAATCAATATCAGGAATACGTGGAACCATTGGAGGGCAACCAGGAGATAATTTAACACCAATTGATGCTGTGAAGTTCGCAGCAGCATATGGAACATGGTTAAAAGGGTATTCTAAAAAAGAAAAATTAAAAGTAGTAATTGGTAGAGATGCTAGACTTTCTGGGCAAATGATTCAGAATCTTGTAGTATCTACACTTACTGGTTTGGGAATAGATGTGATAGATTTAGATTTATCTACCACGCCTACTGTAGAAATTGCGGTTCCTATTGAAAAAGCTGATGGTGGAATTATACTAACAGCAAGCCATAATCCTAAACAGTGGAATGCTTTAAAGCTTTTAAATGAAAAAGGAGAGTTTTTAGATGCAGCGCAAGGTGCTGTTATTTTAGAATTGGCAGAAAAAGAAGAGTTTACTTTTTCAGAAGTAGACAATTTAGGTACTGTTGTTGAAAACAATGCATATATAGACATACACATTGACGAAGTTTTAGATTTGCCATTGGTAGATGCAGAGACAATTAAAAAAGCTAAGTTTAAAGTTGTTGTAGATGGTGTAAATTCTACAGGAGGAATAGCAATTCCAAAATTACTAGATGCTTTAGGTGTAGAAGTGGTAAAGTTGTATTGTGACCCAACAGGTCATTTTCCACATAATCCAGAACCGTTAAAAGAGCATTTAGGAGATATTTGTGATTTAGTGGTAAAAGAAAAAGCAGATTTTGGTATTGTAGTAGATCCAGATGTAGATCGTTTAGCTTTTATTAGTAATGATGGCGAAATGTTTGGGGAAGAATATACTTTAGTTGCTTGTGCAGACTATGTATTGGGTAAAACAAAAGGAAATACAGTTTCTAACTTATCCTCTTCAAGAGCTTTAAGAGATATTACGCAAAAACATGGTGGTACCTATGAAGCAGCTGCAGTAGGAGAAGTGAATGTAGTAACCAAAATGAAAGCAAATAATGCAATTATTGGTGGCGAAGGTAATGGAGGAATTATTTATCCAGAAAGCCATTATGGACGTGATTCTTTAGTTGGTACTGCTTTATTTTTAATGCATATGGCAGAAAAAGGAGGTACGGTAGCAGAACTAAGAGCTAGTTATCCATCGTATTTTATGAGTAAAAAGAAAATACAATTAACACCAGGTTTAGATGTAGATGGTATTTTGGTAGCTATGGCAAAAAAATATGATGGTGAAGAAATTTCTACGATAGATGGTGTAAAAATTGATTTTGCTGAAAATTGGGTGCACTTACGTAAATCTAATACAGAGCCAATTATTAGAATTTACACGGAAGCTAAAAGTCAGGCAGAAGCGGATAATTTGGCAGATAAGATTATTGGAGAAATTAAAGAAGTTGCTGGTATATAATTACTTTTAAAATTGTAAAAGAAAAAGCCTGATACTAATAGTATTGGGCTTTTTTATAAAAATTCTTTAGGAACTCTATTTCTATGTTTCCATCTTCTATGTGTCCATAAATAGTGTTCAGGTTTTTCTTTTATTTGTTGTTCTGTAAGCCGTAAAAATTCATCCGTTATTTCATTCTTTTCCGTATTCATTGCATTGGTAGTAATTGGAATAAACTCAGCGGTATAATAACCTCTTTTAACTTTACTAACTTTTAAGAAAACTACAGCAAGGTCTAATTTTCTTGCCATTGTTTCGGCACCATTAAAAATAGGAACTTTAATATCCATAAACTCTGTCCAGTATTGCCCTTTATGTACCATAGGAGATTGGTCACTTACCATACCGTAGATAGATTTTACGTTGTTTTTAACGTTAGACATCACAGTTTTTACAGTTTCTTTTTGAGTGATTAATGTAGTATTCCAACGAGCTCTAGTTTTTTTTATCCAAGAATCAAAATAAGCATTACTAACTTTTTGGTAAACTGCATAGCCTTTACCATCTATATAATTATTAATACTAACATTCCATTCCCAATTTGCATAATGGGAGCAAACTACCAATATGCTTTTGTCTTCTAGTATGTTCTGAAGTACATTAATATTTGTTACGTTATATCTTTTTTTAACTTCTTCTCTAGATAAATGCATCGTTTTTACCATTTCTAAAAACATATCGCACATATGCTTGTAAAAATCTTTTTCTATTCTTCTAAGTTCAATATCACATTTTTTCGGAAAAACTAAAGTAAGGTTGTCCCGAACCACTTTTTTGCGATAACCAAAAATCCGATATACAATGATATACACTACATCAGAAAAAAAGTAAAATAACTTATAGGGTAGTCTAGATATTATCCATAACAATGGATAGATTAAAACATAAACAAGCAACTGCATATTCTATATTATAATTGGCAAATATAGTTATATTTGGAAGGTATATAAATTTTTACATAATGAACAATCTTCATGTGGCTACAATAGCTGTAATGGCTGCCAATATTATAGTTTCTTTTAAAGGTTTTAATGACTCTTCTTTTTTTGAGCGTTATAAATTTGGTATTGGTCCAATTAAAGCGGGGCAGAAGGAGCGTATGTTTACTTCTGGTTTTTTACATGTAGATATTTCCCATTTATTTATGAATATGTTTACGCTGTATTTTTTTGCAGATGTAGTTATAGATTATTTTGGACCTGCTAAATTTCTTTTAGTATATGTAGTTAGTCTCGTCGCGGGTAGTCTACTTGCTTTGTTTTTTCATAAAGATGAGCCTTATTATTCTGCGGTTGGAGCTAGTGGTGCGGTAACAGGTATATTATACGCAGCAATATTATTAGAGCCAAATATGCGTTTAGGTATTATGTTTATTCCTATTCCTTTACCGGCATATATTATAGGTATAGGTTATTTGTTATACTCTATATATGGAATGAAAAGTAGATTAGGTAATATTGGACATACTGCTCATTTTGGTGGGGCAATTGGTGGTTATGTAGTTACATTGCTTTTTATGCCTAATTTATTAATTACAGATACACTAATTGTTTTGTTATTAGCAGTTCCTATTATTATACTTATTGCTTTAGAAAGAATGGGGAAATTGTAAGCTATTATAAAAATATTGTAAAACTCATCTATAGTATAGTGCTAAATAGCTAAGTGTAAGTGTATTTCATCGAAAAATACAGGCGGAGACATACATAAAGTTTAATTTTAACGTTACGTTAGAACCCAAATCTAATTAAACAACCTACTTTTATGAAAAGAATCCCCTTATATGTACTGGCCTTTTTAGGCTTAATGACATCGTGTGTAGATGAGACTACAGTATTTAACGAAACCCAAGACGACATTACAATTGAAGCAAGTGAACAAGCGCTAGAAAATAGTATTGTTTATGATAATGCAGGTGTACTAGATATCTTTGAAGAATCTTCTACATCAGGAAAATCTGGATTAACTTCAAAAGATGAAGAAATAGCAGGAGATTATCCTTTAACTCTTGTAGCCCAGGTAGATGCGCCTTCTTTTGCAGGAGGAGAGAACCTTACAGCATCTCATGTGCATGTAGATGGAGATTATGCTTATGTATCTTATAATACCGTAGAAGATGGTTATGCAGGTGCAATGGATATTATTAATGTAAGTGATCCAAATAACCCAAGAGTTACCTCAAGATTATACTATTCTAATGCAGATATAAATTCTATCCAATATGATAATGGATATGTATATTTTGCGGGTGGTGTAGATGCAGAAACATCGGTAAGAGCAACTTCCAATTCTTTTTTGGGTAAAATTGCTGCTTCAAGTGGTAGGTTTACTGGAACTACAAATATTGAATATGCTTTTCAAGAAGGATACAACGCAACAGATGTTGTAGTAAATGGTAATAATGTATATGTAACTAGCGGGCAAGAAGGAACTTTGTCTATTTATAATAAGAACACATTAAACGCTGTTAATGAATCTGAATTTTTAGATTTACGTTCTGTAGTGGTTCAAGATAATAATATTGCCGTTTTAGATGCAAGTAAAGGTGTAGCAGTATTAGACTTAAATTTAAATATAGTTAAGGAGATTGCTATTGATAGTGATTTTGGTATAAACACTAAAAGAACGTTAGATTTTTCTGGAGATAATATTGTAGTTGCCGAAGGAGTTAATGGAGCAGGAATATATAGTATTGCAACTGGAACTTTAAAAGAATACATTCCAATATTAATTAATCCTAATGGAGTAGATTCTGGAGATGTTGTTACAAATGCAGTTGCAACTAATGAGGGTGTTTTGTTAATGGCAAATGGGGGTGCAGGATTATGTTTATCAGAAGAACAAAATGATAATACAGATTTGGTTGGTATTATTCAATTAGAAGGTTCTGTAAATTATGTAACAACAAAAGGAGACTATGTTTTTGCGGCTTCTGGAAAAGAAGGTTTGCAAATTATAAAATTAAATAAACCCGATGAAAGCTTAGCTGCCCGTTGTTCGGAATTGTCTTCTTATAGTGGTGGTTCTAATCTTAATGTAAACGCTAATCAAACATTATCTTATAGAGGTTCTAAAAGATTTAATAGTGTAAATATTGGAGGAGATTTACTTTTATGTGGATCCTGGACAGTTAAAGAAGGCGTAAATATTAATGCCAATGCTTTATTTGAGATGAATGGGACATTCGTTGTTGGTAGAAACAATAGAAAGAGAAATATTAATGTTAATTCTGGTGCTAAGTTAAGAGTAGAGGGTAACTTAACCATTTATGGAGATTTAGTTCTTAATGATGGCGCTACAATAGAATTTATTGGAGAAGACTCTGTAATAAATATATTTGGAGATGTTAAAAAATCTGGAAACGTAACTGTAGAAGGAAAATTTAAAGACGTTAAGAATAAATTTTAAAATAAAAAACAAATGTAAAAAAATAGGTTATTTACTAAAGTAACCTATTTTTTTTGGTTAAACTCTTTATTTTAAATTGTATGCCTAAAGCTATTAATAAAAGACATGTCCCAAAAACACCAATAATAATTTTACCATTATCTGTAAGAAACATCAAAACAAATAAGCTTAAAGCACAAACAGCTAAACTTATCATTACTACTTTTTGAGGAAAAGTGTCAATTATTTTATTTTCTTTTTCTTTAGCTGTATTAAGGTTGGAAACTTTATTTCTGTTTGCTTCTATTAGCTCCCAGCCCTTATCTATTTTGTTGCGTTTTAAAAAATCCATTATGGCTAGCATTATAACCGGAAGAATAACGCCAACTAATACGTTTATGTTTCCTCCAATTATTTGAAATCCAAAGCGTAAAAGCAAGCCTACTGAAAAGCTTACTAAAGCAACAAGGCACATTTCAAGAACGCCAATTCGTTTGCTAAATAGACCCCATAATGCTGGCGCTAATAATGGTACTACTAATAGTGAGTTTATTGAGATTATTAACTTTTCAGCACCTCCCATTAATGGAACAAATAAAGCTGTTAAAATTAAAATAATACCTAAAGCTGCAGTAAAGATACGTCCAACTTTAACTAAAATATTTTCAGAGGCGTTAGGGTTTATTAATGGTTTATAAAAATCATTAGTTAGTACACCTGCAAAAACATTTAATTGTGAACTTACCATACTTGCTGTTGCAGAAAACATGGCTGCAAACATTAATCCTAATACACCTACTGGTAGAACTGATTGGGAAGCTAAAATATAAGCTTGTTCTGGATTTGCATTTGGATTAATATTTCTATACATAATTGTAGGGAATAACCAAATTAGAGGAGCTATAAAGTATAGACTGCCAAAAAGATATGCCGACTTTCTTGCTTCTACAGGTGACTTTACTGCTGTATAGCGTTGTACAAAAGCCCATTCGGCACCTATTCCAAAAAAATTAATTATTACCCATCCGGCTAAAAATATCCATCCGTATTCTGCTGCAGTGGGAGAGAAGAACCCTTCTGGTAAACTAAGTAGGGTATCTTTAAAATTATCAACTCCATTAATCATTAAAGTGGTAACCATAATTACTACTAATGTTAAAACAATAAATTGTAGAACATCGGTCATTAAAACAGCCCATAAGCCACCAATCATTGTATAAGCAACAACGATAATACCAAAAATAATAATAGCCCAATTAAGGGATAAATTTCCTGTTGCAACATCTCTTAGAAAATGCCCTTCATCTAAAGGAATTAAAGCAACTAAAACAATGGCTAATGAATATACAGATACTGCTGTTCCTAATACTTTTTTTAGCATCATTGTCCATGTGTAAAAATTAAGTCCAATTTTACCAAAACGTAATTCAACATAACTTGCTGGGGTAGAAATTCCTAATTTATTCCACTTTCCTGCTACATAATACCCAACTAGCAATGCAGCTATACCATTACATATATTAATGGCTACAGCTACTAAACCATACCTATATGCTATGCCTCCCCATACAACAAAAGTACTGGCAGAAAACATGGTCATAAAACCACTAAGGCCAGATGCCCACCAAGGGGCATTTCCTCCTGCCGAAAACATATCACTCTGGCTTTTTATTCTACGAGAAGATATAATGCCAATTAAAAAAACACCTAAGACATAAAGGGATAAAAAAACATAATCAAAAGAACTCATAATAAAGTCATTTTTGATTTCATTTCTTCTGTTGGTTCTACGCCAATTCCATTTCCACTAGGAACACTAAAAAAACCAGATTCACATGTTATGTTTCCTGTATTGTAAGATGTAAATTCAGGAAATATAGTATGTTGAAATTCATGAAAAGCAATATTTTGAACTGCAGCACTAGCTTGAAGGCTAGCTGCTAAAAAAATTCCAGAACCAATAGTGGCGTGTGGCATTACTAAAAGATTATGCGCATGCGCATAATTAGCTATTCGCATAAATTGAGTAATACCTGTATGGCCCATTTCTGGTTGTACTATTTGGCATGCTTCTAAATCTATTCTTAGTTTTGCATCATATACTGTACGCCATTCTTCTCCAACAGCTATAGTTGCATTTGTTTTTTTTGCTATCCAACTAAGTCCATTAAAATCTTCATTATAGATTGGAGCTTCTATGTACCAAGGGCGGTATGGCATCATTTCTTGGATAAGGGAAACGGCCTCTCCTCGTGTCCTTGCCCAGTGCATATCACAAGCTATTAGAGCTTCTTCTCCTAAAGTTTTTCGTAATTGTTTCATTTCTTCAGCACCACCTTGATCAGCCATTGGTAAAGCAAATTTAAAAGCATTAAAGCCTTTTTTTTGCCAATTACTAGCTATTTCACAACGTTCTTCTATAGTAGATTTTGGAAGACCAGAAACGTAAGCTGGGATTTTAGTTCTTCTAATCCCTCCCAATAAACGTGCTAAAGGTTGTTTTACTGTTTTTCCATAAATATCCCAAATTGCTATGTCTACAGCTGCTAAGGCATCATGATAAAAACCTCCATGATAAGCTCTAACACGCATTAAATCGTATAAATCTTCATATATAGTGATTACGTCTAATGGATTTCTTCCAATAATAAAGTCTGCAAATAAGTTTTTAATAATTGCTACTGTTGCATCACCTGCTACCAATCCGTAAGTTTCTCCCCATCCTTCAATACCATTTTCAGTTAATACTCTAACTACAATAGATTTATTTTTTTTTGGATAAACAGTTCTATTTGATTCTCGGATAAAGTATTCCTCTCTTTTAAGATTTTCTTCCCCTGAAACGGGTCCTAGATAGGTTTCGTTTTGTTCTAGTGAAACATAGTAAACTTCTACTTTGGCTATTTTATCACTATTATTTTCTTTACTCATATAAGTATATTTTCTTCTTGTAAATCTTTCAATATTTGGTCTAAATCTTCTTTCGCGTATTTGTCTAATTTAGGCAATGGAGCTCTAACATAAAGAGCATCAACCACACCACGTTTTTTTAGAATATATTTTGTGAGTTCCATTCTATATATGGTCTGTGAGGTTAATAGGGGTAGGGTAAGTCTATATAAATTTCTAGCTTGGCTAAATTCTCCATTTTTATAAGCATTAAAAATAGCTACATGTAAGTCTGTAATTTCGGCAGCAGGAACAGCACCAATAGAACCGCGATTTAATTCGTCTATTATATACCTAGATCCGCCTCCACCAAATACACCCAATAAATGTGGTATATTTTTATTTAACACCTCGGATATTGTTGGGCCCGAAGGAATTTTCTCTTCTTTAAGGTACGTTATATTTGTGTTGTTTTCAATAATTTGTATTAATTGCTGCGCATCTAATCCTGCTCCAATAGGCATTGGGGCATTTTGTAGTATTATTTCACAATCTTGAAATTGTGTAGCTACATCATTAAAAAAGGAAATATGTTTATCTAAATTATTTTCAAAACGTTTTGGAGCCATTAACATAAAATGTTTAATTCCATTTTCCTTAGCTTCTTCTGCTAATATTGTAACTTCTTTTATACTTGGTGCACTAATACCAGCTACAATTGGTATTATTCCGTTTACTTCAGACACTAAAAGTTTAATTAATTTTATTCGTTCTTTAGAAGTAAGAAAATTGTATTCACTTGCAACACCCGGAAAAACAATACCATGCGCTCCAGCAGAAATTACAAATTGTATTACTTTTTTTTGTGCTTCTAGATTAATGTTACCACGATCTGTAAAACAGGTTGGTATAGCAGGAAGTATTCCTTTTAACATGATTGTTTATTTTATGTTAGTTTAAATTAAATTATTTGCAAATAAAATTAGTCTGGTCTGGTATGGTCTGTGTCAAAATAATAACTTATATTTATGTTTAGCAAATAATTTTATGTTTTTTTTATTTTAATTATAAAATTAAATAGGAATTGTAGTTTGCATGAAATTGGGTTATACTAGTAGTGTAGCAACAGATATTACTATATTTGAACATTATGAATTAGCCAATAAAATTCATTAAATTATGGAAGAATTTGAGTTAGAGAAAAACCCAGAAAAACCTAAATATTTATTATTATCTGATGGAATAACAAAACAGATAAACGAAAAACGTTTAGTTCTTGGGCAAAAATTACCTTCTGTAAATAAACTTTCTGAAGAATTTAATTTTAGTAGAGAAACTGTTTTTAAAGCGTTAGCGCATCTTAGCGAAAAAGGTATAGTTAAAGCAGTTGATAAAATAGGTTATTTTGTAAGTGATGTATCTCCAGAAACAGATTTTAGGGTTTTTTTAATGTTAGATAAGTATACTAGTTTTAAAGAAGAATTCAATAATTCTTTTGTGAATAAGTTAGGAGAAAGAGCAAAGGTTAGTTTATATTTTCACTACCAAAATATAGAACTTTTTGAATCTCTTATTTTACAAAATTTTAAAAACTTTACCCATTTTGTTATTAGTACATCTATACGTCCAAATGAAATTTTATATGAAGCATTGGATAAAATACCGCCCGAAAGATTAATTATTATAGATAAATATGTTGATAATTTAGTAAAAGGGTATGGCATGATTTATCAAGATTTTGAAAATGATATTTTCAATGTCTTATCCATTAATATTAACACTGTAAAAAAATATAAAAAAATAATATTATTACTCCAAAAGAATGATTCTGAAGTTGTTTTTACAGAACAAGGCTTTGCTAGATTTTGTAAAGAATATAATTTTAAAGGCGAGGTGCATAGTAGTTTTTCTGCATTGAGTTTTGCCGAGGGAAACCTTTATATTACTACTGATTCTAATGATTATAGTTTAGTAAATATTATTAAATCTGTTCGTGAAAAAAAATGGGAATTAGGTAAACACGTAGGAGTAATAAGTTATAACGAGACTCCTTTAAAAGAAATATTAGAAGAAGGAATAACAACCATTAGTTCTAATTATAAAAAAATGGGAGAACAAGCAGCAAACATGATATTAGAGGCTAAGTTTGAACATAAAATGAACAACTCTAAAGTAGTCTTAAGAAAATCTTTTTAGTTATCTTTTTGATCAATATATTATGTTAATTAAGTAGCTCTGTTACTTTTCTTCTATAACGTTATAGTTTAAGTGCTTTTTTCTGTAGCTATACTGTTTTTCATATAATGTTAAAGTAATGAATATTGATGTTTTCCTATTTTTTTATTTTTTGTTTAGACAAACAAACTAACTCTAATCAAGTTTTTTATTTTTTGTGTTTAGTGTAATATTTTAATATAAATATTAAAATATTATTATATTTCATATATATTTATTTCACAATTTATATTTTCTTATCTAATAAAATGACAAAAAATCTTTCTGATAATATTATACTAGAACAAGCTATAAGTGGAAATTCAAGTGCTTTTAAGGAAGTGTATGATAGGTATTCAAAAGGTATGTTTTATTATGCTTTTAAAATATTGAATGATAAAGAAGTTTGTGAAGATATAATCCAAAATATTTTTATAGATTTTTGGTCAAAACGTAATACGTCTAATATTAAGAAATTAAAGCCTTATCTTTTTCAAAGTGTAAAATATCAAATATTCAATTACATTAGGGATAAAAAAATATCAAATGAAGATTTAAGTAGGCTTAATTTAATTGATGTTTCAATGAATGTTTCACAAAAAATGGAATATTTAGAGTTGGAAGAATTAATTAAAAATATTATAGAACAACAGCTCCCGAATAGGTGTAGGCAAATTTTTATTTTAAGTAGATTTGAGCATAAATCTAATAAAGAAATAGCTAATGAGCTTGGAATCACAATTCAAGCTGTTAAAAATCAAATATCTAAAGGAATACATAAAATTAGACTTTGTCTTAATTCAGAAGAAGTAGTACTGTATTTTTTTCTTACCTATTTTACTTTTCTAAATAAATAATTTTTCGCTTTCAAAAAGATTTTTCCTTAATTTTTTTAGGCTTTTTTTGTTAAAACAGCAATAAAAGTCATTTTCAACGTGTACCATTTATCCTTTTTTGGTACTTAATTAATAATAAGTACTCATTCATTATTTTATATGAACAAAAGACAGGCAAAATTACTATTTAAAAAATATGTAGATGGTCAATGTACCGAGCATGAAAAAAATATGCTAAATAATTATTTAGAATCTTTTCAGAATGAAGAAGTACCGCTTCACGAATTAAATTTTGATGACGATATAAAAAATAAAATTTGGAGAAAAATTGAACTCGAAAGAAATAATAATAAAAAGGTTAATAAACCTTTTTATTATTATTTTAAATATGCAGCAATTATTGTTGTACTATTTTCTATATCTGTTTTTTATATAAATAAAGATAAAAACTCAAGTGAACCATTAGTTATTTCTGAAGATGCAATTATTCTTAAGACTGCAAATAATGAGAAAATTATAATTGATTCTAAAGGGCAACGAAATTTAATAAAAGAAGGGAAAGTTATAGGAAAGCAAAATGGGAACTCTATAAATTATGTTAACAATGATGCGGTTGCAGATTTAGTTTATAATGAAATTAGTATTCCATACGGAAGAACTTTTAAGTTAACACTTTCTGATGGTACAACAGTGCATTTAAATGCTGGTTCTACAATGAAGTACCCAATAAATTTTATAAAAGGAAATCAAAGAGAAATTTATTTAAAAGGTGAGGCTTATTTTGAAGTAGCAAAGGATGAAGACCATCCTTTTATAGTAAATACCAATGATATAGGAGTTAGGGTTTTAGGTACTCACTTTAATGTAAATTCATATGAAAATACGGATTCATATACTGTGTTAGCAGAAGGAAGTGTGGTTGTTTATGATCAAATAATGAAGGATGATTTGGATACTCATATAAAAATAGTCCCTGGTCAAAAAGCGTCTTTATTTAAAGAGAATATAACCATTAAAAATGTTGATGTTAATAAATATTTGGGGTGGCGAAATGGAAGATTGTTGTTTGATAATGAAGAGTTTAAAGATGTGGTCAGGAAAATTGAAAGAAAGTATAATGTAAAAATTGAAAATGAATATTCAAAATTAAACAACTTGAAATTTAAAGGAGATTTTGAGGACGAATCTATAATTGATCTATTAGATACCTTTAAAGAAAGTGCAAGGTTTAATTATGAAATAATAGATAACAAAATAATAATCAAAAAACCAATATAGATATGACTTGACTTAAAAATTAAAAAAACCGAGAAACGCGGGAACGTTTCTCGATTAAAAATGACTTTAACCGAATTGTAAAATAACTAATCAAAATCATACTAAAATATGAAAAAAACAGACAGGTTTTCTGTGTTTCTAGGAAACTTTTTAAAAAAGAACAGAGAAATGAAACTCTCATTAATGTTATTTGTTCTGGTGTTATTTAATGTTAATGCCAATACTTATTCACAGAATAAAAAAATATCACTAAACATAGAAAAAGAATCTATTGAAAGTGTTTTAAATAAAATAGAAAAGCAAAGTCAATTTAAATTTTTTTATATCACTGGAGAAATTGATGTTTCAAAAGAAGTATCCATAGCAGTCCAGAAAACTCCAATAAAAGAAATATTAGATATTCTTTTCAAGAATAGTAATATTTCGTATACTTTGGTTAAAAAGCAAATTGTATTAAAGAAAAATGATAAGCTAAAACAACAGTCTCAAAAATTAATTAAAAATAAGCTAGAGCAACAAAATTTTACGGTATCAGGTATTGTTACTGATGATGACGGTGCTCCATTACCAGGAGCAAATGTTATAGTAAAAGGCACAACAACTGGTACCCAAACAGACTTTGACGGTAAATATGAAATTGAAGCTAGTAGTGATGGTGTTTTAGTATTTAGTTATATAGGTTTTAAAACAAAAGAAGTTTCTATTAACAAAAAAACTTCTATAAATATCGTCCTAGAAGAAGATGCGGCTGGTTTAGATGAAGTTGTTATTGTTGGTTATGCTAGCCAAAAAAAGGCAACAGTAACAGGTTCTATAAGCACGTTAAAAGCTAAAGAAGTATCAGAAATTCCAGTTTCTAACGTATCTAGTTCTTTAGCTGGTAGAGTAACAGGTTTAAATATGCGACCTAATGGAGGGGCACCTGGAGATGATAGTCCAAATATTAATATTAGAGGTATAGTTACAACAGGAAGCACAACTCCATTAATTGTAGTAGATGGTATAAGAAGAAATAATTTACAACAAATAAACCCAAGTTCTATAGAGACTATAACAGTTTTAAAGGATGCAGCAGCTGTTGCTCCTTTTGGAATTGGTGGAGCAAATGGGGTAATTCTTATTACAACTAAAAAAGGAAAACTTGGTAAGCCTAAGGTTTCAATTAATACATCTGTTGGTTTTCAAAAGCCAACTTACCTTCCGGAGATGGTATCTGCAAGAGATTATATGGCTATACAAAATGAAGGGTATTTTAATGATAATCCTAATGGAGCAACGCCACCTAATGATCCAAATTTAATTGCAAATTATCCAAGTTTACATCAAGACGATCCTTTTTTATATCCAGATTCAAATTTCACAGACGTTTATAGAAAAACTACACCAGTTACAACAAATGGTATAGAAATAGGGGGAGGAACAGAATTTGTTACTTATAGAGGGGCTTTAAATCGTTTTAAACAAGAAGGAATTTTTGAACCAGTAGGGTATCAAAGATATAATTATGACCTGGCCTTAGAGGCAAAAGTATCTGGAACTACTAAGATTAGTATGTCTCTTATTGGTTCTATAGAAGATACAGATGGTATTGATGCAAATGAAAATTTGCCACATTTGTTTAGAAGTTTTTACAAATTTGTGCCAACACAATCTTTAGTGTATCCAGGTGGAGATAAGTGGGGAGAATCTTCTGCAAGCACACCTGTAGGGGTATTAAATTCTAACGGGTATGATAAAACAGAAAAAAATACATTATTAAGTAGCATTGCTATTGAACAAAATATTCCATTTGTTAAAGGATTAAGTTTAAAAGGGGTGTTTAGTTTTGATACTAATACAAAACATAATAAAGGTTTTCATGTGCCATTTGTTTACCAAAATATAGATTTAAGTTCTACACCTTACACTTTTACAGATGCTGTGTCTAATCAAGAAGGTAATGGAGCTCCTTTTACATGGCTCCGAACTAGAAATGATAGGTTTAAAGGGTATACTTACCAAGGTTATATTAATTACAAAAGAACTTTTGGGGATCATAATATAACAGGTTTGTTTGTAGCAGAAGCAACTGAAAAAGAAGGAGACTGGTTTAGTGCTAGAAGAGAACGATTTGGATTGGATATAGACGAGTTAAATTTGGGGAGTTCAGATTTGTTAGATTCTAGTAATGGCGGATCTTCATGGACCCAAAGTGAAATTGGGTATGTGTATAGGTTAGGCTACAGTTATAAAAATAAATATATAGTTGAGGCTTCTGGTCGTTATGATGGGCATTATTCTTTCGCACCAGGTTCTAGGTGGGGCTTTTTTCCAGCGTATTCCGCTGCTTGGAGAGTATCTGAAGAAAAATTTATGAGTAATGTATCTAGTATAGATAATTTAAAAATAAGAGGTTCTTGGGGTAAATCTGGAAACTTACCTTATTTTGAAAATAATAACGGAACTTTTACTATTGCAGATTACCAGTACTTAGATGGTTATGATTTGCGTGGAAATGCGTATGCTTTTGGAACAGGGGCTGTTGTTCAAGGTTCAAGAATCCCTAATGAGTCTAACCCCAATATTACCTGGGAAATAGCAACCAAGTTAGATGTTGGTTTTGATTTATCTATGTGGGACGGATTGCTAAATGTAGAATTCGATTATTTTAGAGAAGATAGGACAGATATGCTTTTGCGTCCTCAGGTTACTTTACCAGTAGAATATGGACTGGCAATAGCACAAGAAAATAAAGGAGAAATGAATAACCGTGGGTTTGAAATAGCGGTTAGTACACATAAGGAATTTAAGAATGGTTTAATCATGGATTTAGGAGCCAATTTTAGTTATTCTAAAAATGAAGTGGTGGAGACATTTCAATCAGATGCTCAAAGAGACAACCCAAATAGAACATTAACAGGACGCCCTTATAGAACTCCTTTTGGGTATAAATCGTTAGGACTTTTCTCAACGTCAGATGATGTTAATGGAGATGGTTTTATTAATGCGGATGATGGTTATAATGTAGTGCAATTTGGAGACTTGCGCCCTGGAGATATACGTTATGCAGATTTAAGTGGACCAGATGGTGTGCCAGATGGGATTATAGATGTTAATGATCAAACT
Organism: uncultured Maribacter sp.; assembly: GCF_947495965.1. Taxonomy (GTDB): domain Bacteria; phylum Bacteroidota; class Bacteroidia; order Flavobacteriales; family Flavobacteriaceae; genus Maribacter_B. Next base: position 321,940 of record NZ_CANMBB010000002.1, on the reverse strand, counting down.
GTTATTGGGGATCCTTCTCAATATCCAGGAATGACATTTGGTTTTAATTCTTCTTTTAACTACAAAGGCTTTGATTTATCCTTGTTTTTCCAAGGAGCAGCAAAATCAAGCGTTAGTATGCGTACCTTTTTAACGGTACCTTTTAGTAATAATGGAAGTAATTTTGCTTATGAATATTTTGATAATAGATGGACTCCAGATAATCAAAATGCAAGATACCCTAGAGCCACTACAGCTCCAACGCCTAATAATGGCCAAAATTCAGATTTCTGGATGGAAGATACTAGCTATTTACGTTTAAAAACTTTAACACTAGGCTATTCATTACCTTCTTCTTTAACTTCAAAAATAGGTATAGACTCTATAAGGCTGTACGTGATAGGGCAAAACCTATTAACTTTTAGTGGTTTAGATTTTATTGATCCTGAATTAGGGTATAGAGATTTAGAAAGAGCATATCCGGTTGGTAAATCATTTGCTTTTGGGGTAAATATTGGCTTATAATTAATATAGATAATTACAAAAATAATTATAAATGAAAAAAATAATATATAAAGGAAAATGGAATTCTATTCTTTATTTATTCTTGATGGTACTAGTAACATCATGTAATAGTGAAGATTTTTTAGAAAATACAAATAAATCTAAGCTTACAGATGCTACACAATGGGCGTCTGATTCTAATGCAGATATTTTTATTAATGATTTGTATAGTGAAATTCCTCAGTTTAATAGGATTGCAGAACAATTAGATTATTATACAGACGATTATAATATTAGTCATTATTATACTGCATATCAATGGCGTAAAGGTATTTGTCAAGTACCTGGAGGAAGTACTACAAACCCATGGTTTGGTAGTCATGGTCCTACGAATGGATATTCTTGGGAGGCTTTTTTTACTAAGCTTAGAAAGTGTAATACAGCGCTTTTAAAGTTAGATGAAAATAAGGAAAATTTATCAGAAGACTTTTATAATAAAAGATATGATGAAGTACGTTTTTTAAGGGCATATTTTTATAGCGAGTACTTTATGCATGTTGGTGGACTTCCTATTTTATTAGAACCTTTGGATAGAAACACTGCTACTGAAGATGAATTATTAGCTCCAAGAGCTACTTTTGAGGAAACATTTAACTTCATAACAAGTGAATTAGAATCTATTGTTTCTAATGAAAACTTAAGTATTAAATATAATAGTGGAGAAGGTGATGCAGGAAGAGCAACATTAGGTGCAGCATTAGTAGTTAAGGGTTGGATTGAACTTTTTGCAGCAAGCCCTTTATTTAATAGTGGAAGTGCCTATATTTCTGACCCAGGTAATTATGTGCATTTTGCAAATGCAGACCCATCAAGATGGGCAAAAGCAGCAGCTACAAACAAAAAGTTTATAGATGATTATGGAGGTGTTTATGCATTAATAGACGATTTGCCTAATTTATGGAGAGCTTCTAATGAATATAATTCTGAAGTTATATGGGATAGGCAAGCTATTGAAGATGTAGGAGGTCTTTCTAGTAATTATGAAAGAAGAGGAGGTGTTACATATGTTCTTGGGCAATATAGAACATGGGGTAATTATAACCCAACGCAAGAGTTAGTAGATAATTTTAAAATGGCAAATGGTAAAGCAATTACAGATCCTACTTCTGGGTATAACCCTCAAGCGCCATATGTAGATAGAGAAAAGCGTTTTTATGATTTTATAGTATTTGATGGAGCCACTTATAAATTAGATTGGATGCCAGAAGAAGATATTATTTATACGCGTATAGATGAAACTTATGCTGATCCCAGTAAAACTAATCAAATAGATTTAGCAGGAGCTACAGATGTTGGTGATTCTGGTTATTATCAAAAGAAAAGATTAAATCCAGATGCAGCGCCGGGAAGTGCTAGTGGACAGAATGATGTGTTTTATAGGTACTCTGAAGTATTACTAAACTATGCAGAAGCTCAAAATGAAGCTGTTGGTCCAGATGCGTCTGTATATGATGCAATTAACCAAGTAAGAAATCGCTCAGATTTACCAAATTTAGAAACGGGATTAAGTAAAGAAGCTATGCGAGATGCTATACATTCAGAAAGGAGAGTAGAATTATGTTTTGAAAACAAGCGCTTTTATGATAATAAGAGATTAAAAACAGCAGAAGTAGTTATGGCAGTTCCAACACATAATATGGTAATTCGTAATTCCGTTCCATCTGATAATTCAGGGGTATGGGTATATAGTGTGGAAGAAGAGGAGTTTGATACTGCGGAATTTAATTTAAGACAGTATATGAGTCCAATTCCTCAAAATGTAATAGACCAGAACCCAAAAATAGCCCAGAATCCAGGTTATTAATATTGAGTATAGTTAGTTTGGCAGGTAATCCTTGTATTTGGGTTACCTGCTTTTTTATTTAATAAAATGATAAATTAATTAAGTAGCTCCGCTACTTTTTCTTCTAAGGCGTTACCTCTTAAGTTTTTTGCTACAATTATACCGTTTTCATCTAGTAAAAAGGCAGCAGGAATTGCATCTACGTTATATAGTTTTGCAATTTCATCATTAAAATATGCAAGATTAGAAACTTGATTCCATTCTAATTTATCATCTGCGATAGCTTTTTTCCAATCTTTTTCGTTTTTATCTAAAGAAACTCCAATAATGTTTAAACCTTTATCATGGTATTTTTTATAAACAGCTAAAACATTAGGGTTTTCTGCTCTACAAGGTTTACACCAGGCTGCCCAAAAATCAATTAAAGTAACTTTTCCTAATACACTATTTAAAGCAATTTCTTTTCCTTCAGGGTTTTTTGCAGAAAATTCAGGAGCTTTGTTTCCGATGGAAGTATTTTTATTAGCAACTTCTTTAGCTTCTAAATCGCCAATTCTTTTTAAAACGTTTTTCCCAACTTTGTTTTCTTTTATTTCAGGAGCAAGTCCTTCATATAAACTTTTTAATTCTTCTATAGATGTAGATTTAGATGCAATGGCACGATCTATTAATAAAGCAGAAATTAATCCATTAGGGTTAGCTTTTATGTATTCTATCTCAAAATTTTTATATTCTTCCTGTAGTTCCTTCATCTCATCACTTAAAGCAGAAATAGTTGCCTCGTCTTGAGACATCGTTGCTTTTTGTAAATCTTTTTGAATAGACATAGCTCTTTGCGACATTGTTTGTGATTTTTTCATGTAATCAGAGAAAATATCATTTTGTAATGTACCTTCTGCTTTAGCTAAATTTAAACTATCCTTCTGAGCAGAGACTTCAATTTCGCCAGTTTCTAGTATAAGTACAGAGTACCCTGGTAATTTATCAACAAAAATATAATGCAACTCTGGAGCAATCGGTTTTCCGGAAAATGAATAAAGACCTTTATTAGTGTATGCTGTGTCTACGGAAATAGGTTGGTTATTTTCTCCTATTTTTTTTAAAATTACTTGAGTACTGTCTGCAACATCTCCTCTAAGTGTACCATTAATTGTATAACCTTCTGGTTTACTATTACATGCTATTAGTGTAGCAATTAAAATAAGGGGCATTATAATTTTTTTCATATCCATTTTTTTCTGATGCAAATGTACTTATATATTAGGATATAAAAAAAGCCCTTAACATTATAGAGTTATGGGCTTATATTATAGGAATATATCCTAGAATTGGTATCGAATACCAAGAGCTACATCAAAATCAAAATTGTCAGAAAAACCTTTGTAGCCAATTACACCAAATTCAGGTCTGCAATCCAAGGATAGTAATAAAGGGAAATCAAAATTATATTCTATACCAATATCCCCAGCGGCAAATACAAAAAGCCCATCATTATCTTCGCCACCCGGAATAGGTGTAAAGTCTACACTTCCTAGTCCGCCTCCAAAACCATAATACCAATTAAAACCCTGATCTATAGTTAATACCCATTGGTATAAACCAGCTAATTTAACAGCGTCATAACCTCTACTATCTCTAAAACCTAAATCTAATTCTAATCTATTTGTTCTTGATAGTAGGTGTTGGTAAGAAATTTCTGCACCAAACCCATCGCTATCTCCTAAGCGTAGCCCTGCTGTATGATCCGATATTTCTTGTGCGCTAGTATTAAAAGCTGTAATACAGAATATTAGTGTAAGTAACTTTATAATTTTCATAGTGTTTCTTTTTATGTTTAAAAAAAGGAGCTCCTGTTCAATAGAGCTCACACAATAAAAACTTAAATTTGCATTCAAAATTGTGCCGCTTTGGAAAAAATAGTCTTACAAGAATTAGGGAACGCCTTAGAAGGAAAATTACAAATTGATGATTTAACTAAAACACTATATGCTACAGATGCATCTGTATATAGAAAAATACCTATGGCAGTGGCTTTTCCAGAGTCTGTTTCTGATATTAAAAAATTAATTTCTTTTGCAACGGAAAACAAGATAGGGCTAATACCAAGAACAGCAGGAACTTCTTTAGCAGGCCAATGTGTTGGAGAAGGTATTGTGGTAGATGTTTCTAAGAATTTTACTAAAATACTTCATGTAGATAAAGAAAAGAAACAGGTTACTTTACAACCTGGAGTAATTAGAGATGAATTAAACCTGCATTTAAAACCTTACGGATTGTTTTTTGGACCTAATACATCTACCTCTAATAGATGTATGATAGGGGGTATGGTTGGTAATAATTCTTCTGGTACAACTTCTATTCAATATGGCGTTACAAGAGACAAGATTGTTTCTTTAAAAACAGTATTGTCTGATGGCTCAGAAGTAGAATTTAAGGATATTTCTAAAGAAGATTTCCATGAAAAGATGGAATTAGATACACTTGAAGCATCACTTTATAAGAATATATATAAGGAGCTGAATGATAATTTGATAAAGGAAGAAATAATTAAAGAGTTTCCTAAACCATCTATACATAGAAGAAACACTGGCTATGCAGTAGATGAGTTGTTGGATAATGTAGTGTTTGGAGACTCTGATAAGCCATTTAATATGTGTAATTTATTAAGTGGAAGTGAAGGAACTTTAGCTTTTACGACAGAAATTACTGTTAAGTTAGATGATTTGCCGCCAGCATTATCTGCCATGGTAATTACGCATTATCATTCTCTGGAGGATTGTCTTACAGATGTTGCTCCTTTAATGGAAAATAATTTGCACTTATGTGAGATGATGGATAAGGTTATTTTGGATTGTACTAAAAATAATCGAGAGCAATTAGCAAACCGTTTCTTTGTAGATGGAGATCCAGAGGCGCTTTTAATGTTGCAAGTAAGTAGTAATACAGAGGAAGATTTAGAGCAGCAAATACATGGGGTTTTAAAAACGGTTAAAAAATCGAACCTTAGTTATGCAGAGGCTATTTTAAAAGGTGGAGATATTGCAAAGGCTATAACCTTAAGAAAAGCTGGGTTAGGTTTATTAGCAAACCTTGTAGGCGATAAAAAAGCAGTTGCTTGTATAGAAGATACGGCAGTTGCTGTAGAAGATTTAAAAGATTTTATTGGAGAATTTACTTTAATTATGCAAAAGTATGGCCAGAAAGCTGTTTACTACGCACATGCTGGAGCAGGAGAATTACATTTAAGGCCTATTTTAAATTTAAAGAAAAGTAAAGATGTAGGTTTGTTTAGAGATATAACTACAGATGTTGCTTTGTTAACCAAGAAATACAAAGGCTCTTTTAGTGGTGAACATGGCGATGGTATTGTAAGAGCAGAATTTATTCCTTTAATGATAGGGGATGCTAATTATGAACTGCTTCGTAGAGTGAAATCTTATTTTGATCCTAATAACATATTTAATCCTGGTAAAATAGTAGATGCTTATCCTATGGATGCATCTTTACGTTACGAGATAGATAGGGAAGAGCCAGAGATACCAACACTTTTAGATTTTTCTACCGATGAAGGAATTTTAAAGGCTGCAGAAAAATGCAACGGTAGTGGCGATTGCAGAAAAACGCATCACATGGCAGGTGCTATGTGCCCAAGTTACCAAGCAACTAAAAATGAAAAGGATACAACTAGGGGTAGAGCAAATGCCTTAAGAGAGTTTTTAACAACTTCAGATAAGGTAAATAAGTTTGATAGTAAAGAGTTAAAAGAAGTCTTTGATTTGTGTTTAAGTTGTAAAGCTTGTTCTAGTGAATGCCCAAGTAATGTAGATATAGCAACTTTAAAAGCAGAATTCTTGTATCAATACCAAGAAGCAAATGGGTATTCTAGAAGAGCAAAAATGTTTGCGCATAGTACTAAAATGAACCGACTAGGAAGTAAGTTTTCTGGAATTACAAATGCTATGTTTACTTCGGAATTTATTAGCGGATTAATTAAAAAAAGTTCAGGAGTAGCAAAACTAAGGGCATTGCCAAAAGTTTCAAGTTTTAATTTTGATAAACAATTACAAGTATCTAGTAGTAAATTAACTGCGACTAAAGGTAAACTTGTTATTTATATAGATGAATTTACAAATTATCTTGATGTAGAACTTGGAAAAGATGCTATTGATGTTTTTACAAAATTAGGGTATGATGTTTCTCTTTTCTATGGAGAAAGTGGAAGAACCTATTTATCTAAAGGGTTTTTAAAACAAGCAAAAGAACTTGCATTTAAAAATATAGAAAACCTAAAACCTATTGTGGTTAAAAATATTCCTATTGTTGGTTTAGAGCCCTCTGCAATATTAACTTTTAGAGATGAATATAATAGATTATCTGATGATAAAGAAACGGTAAAAGCTATTGCAAATAATTCTTTTTTAGTGGAAGAGTTTTTAGCAGACCAAATAGCAAAAGGAATAATAACAAAACAATTATTTACTACAGAAGCTAAGGAGGTTAAAATTCATAACCATTGTCATCAAAAATCATTATCTAATCAGAAAGTAACTTTTGATATGTTAAATTTACCAGAAAACTACAAGGTTTCTATTATAAGTTCTGGTTGTTGTGGTATGGCAGGTTCTTTTGGTTATGAAGAAGAACATTATGAAGTAAGTATGCAAGTAGGGGAATTAAAGTTGTTTCCAGCAGTAAGAGGAGCTTCAAAAGAGACCATTATTGCAGCAAATGGAACTAGTTGTAGGCATCAAATTTATGATGGAACTAAAAGGCAAGCAAAACATCCAATAACTATTTTTAAAGAGGCTATGCTTTAATAGTGTCTTTAGTGGTGAATTTGTTTTCGGAATCTTTTTTAGAAGTGAGCGAGTTTATTAGTTCATGAATATTCATGTTCTTTAGTTCTTCATCAGCAAAAAATGGTATTAATTTATCATGATTGTATTTGTATACTTTCCAGCGTTTAAAGGAGTACTCCAGTGCAGTAAGATTTTCTACCCAATCTCCTGAATTTAAGTAAGTACATTTTCCTTTTTCTGTAACAATTACTTCTTTTTTTGGAATATGGGTATGACCGCAAATTACATAAGAGTATCCATTGTCTATGGCAAGCTCAGAAACTGTTTTTTCAAAATTGTCTATTGCTGTTACATATTTTTTTAGACCTTTTTTAAACTTACTAGATAATGAGAATCTTTTTCTTCCAATTTTTTTACAGAACCAATGTGTGAATCTATTTAAATGTAGTAGTAAGTTGTAGCCTGCACTTCCTAATTTTGCTATCCATTTGCTGTTTTTGGTGTCAATGTCAAAAACATCACCATGGAAAAACCATGCTTTTTTCCCATCTAGGTGTAATACTAATTTGTTTTTTATTTTTAAACTTTGACTAAGGCTGGTGTTAAATTTTCTTAGGCTCTTATCATGATTTCCAATTAGATAAATTACTTCGGTTCCTTTTGAGGACATTTTTAGTATTTTCTTAATAACTTTTACATGAGAAGAAGGGAAGAAATTGTTGTCTTCATGCCAGGTATCTAAAATGTCCCCGTTAAGTACGAGTATTTTAGGTTGTATACTGTTAAGGTAATTGACAAGTTCTTCTGCGTGGCATTTGGGGGTGCCTAAATGTACATCAGAAACAACAGCTATTTCAATTTTTCTTTTTTTCAATTGTAAAGTGCTTTCCTACAAAATAAGCGAATTAGGAAAATGTAAAAGTGAATTTAAAATCAAATAAACAGTATGCAATGGTTAATAAATATACTGTTATATAAACCTAAGGTTAGGTAATTATTAAGAGGGCTTATAATTTTTGTTTTTCTTTATTAACAATTACCTTTGGCATAAATTAAAAAACTATGGCTGGGAATACCTTTGGAAACCTATTTAAATTAACCACTTTTGGTGAATCTCATGGCGTTGCTATTGGAGGTGTGATTGATGGTTGCCCTTCTGGAATAGATTTAGATTTTGATAAAATACAAGAAGAGCTAAATAGGCGTAAACCTGGACAGTCTGCAATTGTAACACAACGTAAAGAGCCAGATGCTGTAGATTTTCATTCTGGAATTTTTGAAGGAAAAACAACCGGCACACCTATTGGTTTTGCAATTTTTAATACCAATCAAAAATCTCATGATTATGGACATATAAAAGATTCTTATAGGCCTTCTCATGCAGATTATGTGTACGATAAAAAGTATGGATTTCGGGATTATAGAGGAGGAGGAAGAAGTTCTGCAAGAGAAACCGCAAGTAGAGTAGTTGCAGGGGCAATTGCAAAACAATTTGTAAAAGGGATTACTTTTGATGCCTATGTTTCTCAGGTTGGAGAATTACAATTAAATAAAAATTATAAAGAATTAGATTTTTCTTTGACTGAGTCTAACCCTGTTCGTTGTCCGGACCCTGCTATGGCAGAAAAGATGGAGAATTATATTAAGGAGGTTCGTAAAGAAGGAGATACTATTGGTGGCGTAATTTCATGTGTCATAAAAAATGTACCTATTGGTTTAGGAGAACCTGCTTTTGATAAGTTACATGCAGAGCTAGGAAAGGCCATGTTGTCTATAAATGCTGTAAAGGGTTTTGAGTATGGTAGTGGTTTTGAAGGTGTTAAAATGAAGGGGAGTAAGCATAATGATAAATTTAATTCAGACGGTACTACGCAAACTAATTATAGTGGTGGTATACAGGGTGGTATAAGCAATGGTATGGATATATACTTTAAGGTTGCATTTAAGCCAGTTGCTACCGTTATACAGCCTTATGAAACTATAGATAAAGAAGGTAATATGGTTAAAACGCAAGGTAAAGGCCGTCATGATCCATGTGTTGTTCCAAGAGCTGTTCCAATTGTAGAGGCAATGGCTGCTTTAGTTATTGCAGACTACATGCTTCTTAATAGAACTATTAAAGTCTAATTTTTTAAGGATATTTTAGTCTAAATTAGGTATCTTACAAACGACTAAAATTGACTAAATGAAAAAACTAGAATTGCACTGGCAAATTCTAATAGGTATGCTATTTGGAATTGCCTTTGGCTTTGTAATGACACAATTGGACTGGGGTGTAAGCTTTGTAACCAATTGGATTAAGCCTTTAGGAACTATTTTTATTAAGCTTTTAAAGCTTATTGCTATTCCACTAATAATTGCTTCTTTAATTAAAGGAATTTCCGATTTAAAAGACATTTCTAAGTTTAAAAATATAGGTATACGTACTATTGTAATCTATGTTTTTACAACTATTGTTGCTATTACTATTGGATTGGTATTAGTAAACCTTACTAAGCCAGGAGATGGCATATCTGAAGAAACTATTACAAAATTAACGAATACTTACGCTCAGGATAGTGGTGTATTAGCTAAAATTAATGAAGCTACAAACCAAAAAGGGGCAGGTCCTTTACAGTTTTTAGTAGATATGATTCCAGATAATGCTATAAAGGCAATGGGGAGTAATAGTTTAATGCTGCAAGTTATCTTTTTTGCTATTTTCTTAGGAATAAGTATGTTGTTAATTGGGGAGAAGAAAGCACAGCCTTTAAAAGACTTTTTTGATTCTTTGAATGATGTGGTTTTAAAAATGGTAGATTTAATAATGCTTACGGCTCCTTATGCAGTTTTTGCTCTTTTAGCAAGTGTAGTTGTTTCTTCGAGTGATCCAGATTTATTGTTGGCACTTTTAAAATATGCACTTGTTGTGGTTGGTGGATTGTTATTAATGATAGTTTTTTATTCTATTGTTGTAGCTGTTTATACTAAGAAAAGTCCATTTTGGTTTTTAAAACAAATGAGTCCGGCGCAATTATTAGCATTTTCTACATCGTCTAGTGCAGCAACGCTACCGGTTACAATGGAAAGGGTAGAAGAACATATAGGGGTAGATAAAGAAGTTTCTAGTTTTGTTTTGCCTGTAGGGGCAACTATAAATATGGATGGTACAAGTTTGTATCAAGGCGTAGCTGCTGTTTTTATTGCACAAGCTTTAAGTTTTGATTTAACACTTGCGGATCAATTAACTATTGTATTAACCGCTCTTTTAGCTTCTATTGGCTCAGCTGCAGTGCCTGGTGCAGGTATGGTAATGTTGGTAATTGTATTAGAATCGGTTGGTTTTCCGCCAGATAAATTTGCTGTAGGTTTGGCTTTAATATTTGCTGTAGATAGGCCGTTAGACATGTGTAGAACTGTTATAAATGTTACAGGAGATGCAACAGTATCTATGGTTGTAGCTAAATCTGTTGGAAAGTTAGGAAAACCTAATGTTAAAAATTGGGATGATAATTTAGAGGAAGTTCGTTAAAAGCTAATTAAAAATAGTATTTAAAAAAGGGTCTAAATATTTAGACCCTTTTTCTATTTTTTAAAATTAGAACTGCTAGGTAGTTCAAATCCTTCTAAGTTAAAGTAGGGTATTGCAGCTAGTAAATGGTCAAAAATATCAGCCATTATATATTCATAATTCTCCCAGCGTTTGTCCGAGCTAAACGCATATATCTCTATAGGTAAACCTTGGCTGGTAGGGGCAAGTTGTCTAGCCATAATCATCATTTCTTTATTTATGCCAGAGTGGTTATTTAAGTATAAATCCACATATTTTCTAAAAACACCAATATTAGTAAGGTTTCTACCATTTATTAAGACCGATTTATCAATCTTATTTTGTTGATTATAGTTTTTTATATCCTCATCTTTAGAAGACAGGTAAGGGGTTAATAAACTAATGCTTTTCAGCGCTTCTAATTCATTTTCGTTTAAAAAGTGTATACTTTCCTGTTTTAGGATTAAAGAGCGTTTAATTCGCCTTCCTTGTGCGTTAGTCATCCCGCGCCAGTTCCTAAAAGAATCCGATATTAAGGCGTAAGTTGGGATTGTGGTAATTGTTTTGTCAAAATTTTGAACTTTTACGGTAGATAAATTAATTTCTATAACATCGCCATCTGCGCCATATTTTTCAAAGGTTATCCAATCTCCAATACGTACCATGTCATTAATAGAAACCTGTATACTTGCAACAAAACCTAGAATAGTGTCTCTGAAAACTAAAATAATAATAGCAGAAGCAGTACCTAAAGCGGTAAGAAACTTCCATAATTCCATCCCTGTGATAATAGAAAAAGCAAATAAAATACCAATGCCCCATGAAAATATCATAAACACCTGTATGTAACTATCTATAGGTTTATCTTTTAGGTTAGGGAGCGTTTTAAAAAAATCTTTTAGTGTATTTAATAAGCTACGAACAATCCAAAGGAAAAGTACAATGCCAAAGACTTCAATTACTTTAAATAAGATGTTTTCTAACTTTGGGAAATCTCTAAATATATGTGGTATAGTTTCATAAGCTATAAGAATAGGAGCAATATGAGCAATATTTCTTGGGGTTTTATTGCGAACTAAAAAATCATCGAATTGTGTTTTGGATTTGCTAATGAGTTTTCCAAAAGCATTAATTATTATTTTCTTTGTAATAAAATCTACAAGAAGTAAAATTAGAGTTAAGGCAACTACTAAAATTAACATGTTTAAGTATTTTGCCCAAACTTCAGAAACCCCTATATTCTGTAGTTCATTATATAGCCAATGGGATAATTTTTCCATAAATTAAAAATAAAAACTAGTGCAAAATTAGTGTTTTAAGTATTAATTTCGGGTTTAAATCTTTTAATCTAAAAACTTAGTTTTTAATTCTGGTGTTGGTATCATGCAATGGTCTTCTTTACCAAACCAACGATATCTATTTTTTGCTATAAAATCGTATACGAAATTCCTAAAACCTATGGGGAGTACTTTAAATATTGATATAAGCCGCCAAGGAGTTTTTAAATATTTTACTATTTCTAATGCAGCATCAGATTTTATGTAGTATGCTACATTGGGTTCTATTAGTATTATAGAATCCATATTTTTTGGGTCTATTCTCCGTTCTTCTAAAAGTTTCTTTCCTGTTTCGCTTTGTAAAGGGGTAAAAAGAAAAAGATTGTGAGTGTCTCTTTTAATTATAAATTGAATAGCACCATTGCAAAGGTTACAAACACCATCAAACAAAATAATTTTTTTAGCAGGACTAGACATCTTTATTTTTTTCTTTCTACAAGTTCTAGCTTATCTAAATCTACATTAGTGGTAAAAATACCATAATTTATAAAAGCTTTTTTCTTTTCAATTTTATCAATACTACCAACAGATTTGCTTTCAATTAATCTAACTCGGTCTCCAATTTTAAAAGTAACTTTTGGCTTGTTTTTTTCTCTAATTATTGCTCTTTTCTTTTCTACCTTTTTTTCTTCTCGAATTACTTTTACTTTTTCAATAACCTCTTTTTCGGTTACTGCTTTTTTGGCTTTTTCGGCCTTTGCTTGTTTTGCCGTTTTCTTTTTACGTTTGCTATTTTCAGTTTCTACAACACGTAACATTTCTGAAACTAAGATTCTTTTTTTCTTATCTCTAAAATAACGCTCTGCAAGGGTGTTTACTTTGTTTCCTAAATAAATCATACGTTGGTTGTGGTCGTATAATTCTTGGTAATTTTCTAGTTTAGATTTTATTTTAGCGTTTAATTCTTCTAAACGTTGATTTTCTTCTCTGGCTTTATTCTCTTCTTCTTGTAGCCTAGAACCAGTTTTAACCATTTTGCTTCGTTCTTTTTGCATTTTAGATATGGTGGCATCAAAACGAACTTTACCGCGTTCTATCTTCTTTTTGGCTTTATTTATTAAACTATATGGAATGCCATTTTTCTGAGCTACTTCAAAAGTAAAAGAACTACCAGCCTCTCCTAAAACTAGTTGAAAGGTGGGTTCTAAGGTTTTTCCATTAAAAAGCATGTTTGCATTAGAAATATGAGGCAATTCATTCGCTAACAATTTTAAATTAGCATAGTGAGTGGTTATTACGCCGTAAGCTTCTCTTTCATAAAACACCTCCAAAAATGTTTCTGCAAGTGCACCTCCCAATTCAGGGTCACTACCAGTTCCAAATTCATCAATTAAAAACAAAGTATTAGAGTTGCATTTACGCAAAAACTGATTCATGTTTTTTAACCTATAACTATAGGTACTTAATTGGTTTTCTATGGATTGATTATCTCCAATGTCTGTTAAAACTTTATCAAACAAACACATTTTACTACGTTCATGCACAGGAACTAATAAACCACTTTGCAGCATTACTTGTAGTAATCCTATAGTTTTTAGGGTAATACTTTTTCCTCCAGCATTAGGGCCAGAAATTACAATGATTCTGTTTTCTGGGTGTAGTTTTATAGTTTGCGGAAAGGTTTTTTCGTTTTTTAGCTTATTGCTTAAAAAAAGTAAAGGATGGTAAGCATCTCTTAGATACATTTCTTTTTCATCGCTTATTTCTGGCAAAAGAGCATTCATTTCTGTTGCATACTTTGCTTTGGCAGAAGTAATGTCTATGTGACATAAAAAACGTTGGTACTCTGCAAGCAAATAATCATAAGGCTTTATTACACTTGTTAGCTCATTAAGAATACGTTGAATTTCTTCTTTTTCTTCGAATTCTAAATTATTAAGCTCTCTACTGTAACGCAATGTAGCTTCGGGTTCTATATAAACAATACTACCTGTTTTAGAGGTGCCCATTACAGAGCCTTTAATTTTTTTGCGATACATAGCCTTAACCGCTAATACTCTACGATTTTCTACAACAGATTCTCTAATATCATCTAAATAATCAGAACTTTGGTAGGTATTTAAGGCAGACAAAAAACTTTGATTAATCTTGCCTTTAACTTGGCTCATTTGTCTGCGAAGATTTAATAATGTGTTTGATGCATTATCTTTTATCTCTCCGAACTTATCTATTACTCCGTTTATTAAGGTAGGAATTTCTTTGTTTTCATCAAACTCCTCGCTATAATTAAATAATAAAGGATAGTATTCTCTAAATTTTTTAAGAAATTTTTTGTGTGTACTAACTGTTGTGCAAATACTACTAATTCTTCTAAAACCAAGAAGTTCTAGGGTAGTATTTTCTATTTTTAAGAGTTTAAGCTCTTTGTTTATACTATCAAAACTGTGGTTAGGTATTTTATTTTCGCTTATTAGAGAAGATAAGTATTCTGAGGTTTGCCCTAGTACTTTCATTAATTCTTCTTCCTCTTTAATAGGAGTAATGAGTAATGCTTGTTCTTTGCCAAGTTCTGTAATACTCCTTGCGGCAATTTGCTTAAGAACTGTGGGGAACTCTAAATCCTGTAATGTTTTACTATGTATATTTTCCATTTAAATTTTGGTAGAATACAAAGGTAGGCATTGAAGCTGATATTAAAAATGTATAGGTATTAGATAAATTAAATGTATTTGGACATAAAATAATTGCTAAATACTGTGTTTTTATAGGGTTGAAAGGATAATAACCTATGTCTAAAAACAATAAAAAAGAGTTTTTGAAGTTCTATTTAGGCTAAAACCAAATTAAAATTATATAACTTTTACTAATGAAAAAGCCCGTTAAAATACTTGCATATTTAGTTTTTCTTGTTTTAATTTCTGCATGTGGTTCTACAAATAGAATGACAATGGGAGTAACTGAGCCAGCTATTGTTCATCTTTCATCCGATGTTAAAAGGGTAGGAATTATAAATAGGAGTTTACCTTCTGAAGGTAATGCCACACTTGATAAAATTGATAAAATTTTATCTGCAGAAGGAATGAACCTAGATAAAAAAGGCTCTGAAGCTGCAATTTCATCTTTATCTTCTGAACTATCGGTAATTAAAAGTTTTGAAGAGATAAAAATTATTGAAGGTGTAGAAGAGATAAAAAAAGGGTTAAACGTTTTTCCAGCAACACTTTCTTGGGATATAGTAGAAAAACTTTGCAAAGAAAATAATGTAGATGTTATTTTTTCTTTGGCATATTATGATACAGATACTAAAACAGATTATAAGGTTATTACCATGAAATTGCCAAATAATTTAGGGGTTGATGTAGATGTACCTGCACAAGAGGTAACCCTAAATACGCAAGTAAATTGTGGTTGGCGACTATACGACCCACATACCAAAGAGGTTGTTGATACTCGAAAATTTACCAAAAACATGGTTTTTAGAGGTAAAGGGATAAACCCAATGAAGGCTATAGAAGCAGTAGCAGATAGAAATGAAACAGTACAAGAATATAGTAGAAATGTGGGTATTGCATATGCTAAAAGATTAATACCTAGAAATGTTAGAGTTTCTAGAGAGTATTTCATGAGTGGAACTGATAATTTTAAAATATCTCATAGAAGAGCAGT
Source organism: uncultured Maribacter sp. (assembly GCF_947495965.1). Taxonomy (GTDB): domain Bacteria; phylum Bacteroidota; class Bacteroidia; order Flavobacteriales; family Flavobacteriaceae; genus Maribacter_B. The sequence goes on along the minus strand of NZ_CANMBB010000002.1, from coordinate 306,343 downwards.
AGCTGGTGATTGGGATGGTGCCGCAGAATTATGGGAAAAAGAACTTAGTAACCCAGATATTAAAATAGCTGGTCGTGCAAATTATAATATGGCCATTAGTAGTGAAATTAATGGAGATTTAGATAAAGCTATAGAATATGCATCAAAATCTTATACAGATTATGAAAATAATATGGCTATTGATTATGTGAAAATATTGAGATACCGTGTTAAGCAAAATAATATCTTAAATCAGCAAAGGACTAATTAATAGTATATTTATTTACGCAATAACCTGAATATAAATACACTTAGGCTTACCTTAAATTTTAAAAAGTATTTTTAGTAAAATATTACATAGTTATTTTGCTAAGTATATTAGTAATTAATTCATAGCTATTCCATATTTTTAAAAAGTATACTAATATGCTTTTTAAAATGATAGAAAATCTAGACATCTCTTGGAGAGATATTCTAAAGGAAGAATTGAGTAAGGATTATTTTAAAAAATTAGAATCTTTTGTTTCTCTAGAATACAAAGAACATACATGTTACCCTGAAAAAGAGAATATTTGGGCAGCTTTTAATTATTGCACTATACAGGATGTAAAAGTTGTTATAATAGGACAGGACCCATATCATGGAAAAGGGCAGGCAAACGGACTTTGTTTTTCTGTTCAGGAAGGGATAAAACATCCACCTTCATTAGTTAATATTTTTAAAGAATTAGAAACGGATCTAAAAATGCCTTATCCAGTAAGTGGTAACTTAGAGCATTGGGCAAAACAAGGTGTTTTGTTATTAAATGCAACACTTACTGTAAGAGAGGGGGGTCCAGGAAGTCATCAAAAAAAAGGTTGGGAAATATTTACAGATGCAGTAATTACAGAGCTCTCTAAACAAAAAGAAGGAGTAGTGTTTATGTTATGGGGTGGTTATGCAAAGAAAAAAGTAAAACTAATAGATGGGAACAAACATTATGTTTTAGTTTCTGGACATCCTTCTCCTTTAAGTGCAAACCGTGGTTATTGGTTTGGAAATTCACATTTTAGTCTATGTAATTTTTTGCTAAACAAAAAAATGTTAAAAAAAATAGATTGGTAGTTGTTTTTACGGGTAATTTTACTTAAATTTAGTAGTGTAAATTCTTACAATAATAAATTTTTCGAAAATAACCTTACTTATTTACACTTAAAATTATAAAAAATGAGCAACTTTTCTCACTTGAACTCAATTTTGTTGATAGATGATGACGAATCTAGCAACTTTTTAAACACAATATTCATTAACAAACTTAATGTTGATATTGATGTACACTCTACTTTAAACGGACAAGAAGGCCTTGACTTTATAATGAATAAAGGAGATTTTGAAGGGGATGATAAATTAGCAACCCCTTGTATGATTATGTTAGATATAAATATGCCATTAATGAATGGGTGGCAATTTTTGGAAAAATATGATGAACTTGTTCCTAAAGAGATAAAGAAGGATATTTTTATTGTTTTAGTGACAATTAGTGATAGCGCAGAGGATAAGCGTAAAGCTAAAGAAAACCCTTATATTAATGAGTATATTCAAAAGCCACTTTCAGATATTAAATTTAAAAAGTTAATAAATAAGCATTTTAAAGAAGTAGTAGCTTAGTATAGAATTTCCTCTGGATTTAATTTATTTTGAATTAAGTTTAAGGTTTTTAAGCTTTCTTGAACTTTAATTACGGTAGCATTTTCTAACTGTTCTTGGCTCCAAGATGTAATACGTAACCATTCCTGAATATCTTCTAATTTTTGCTCGTATTTATTAGATAAGGTACGGTCTATACTTGGAATAGATTTAAATTCTGAAGTATATGTATTTATTACTTCTAAAATGTGTGTGACTAAACTTTTATGAGTATCCAAGAATTGTATGTTTCCTGCAATTACAAAACATGGCCATGGTGTAGGAAAATCACCTAATCTTTTAAAGATATTACTATCTACTAATGGTTTAGTGGTAAAATGCTCCCACATAAAGTAATCAGCTATACCATTTGTTAACCCATCTATTGCTCCATTAAGGTTGTTAATTACTTCAAAGTTTAACTCATTAGTATTCCAGCCTTGTTGTTGCGCATGAATATATGCCATAAGATGGCTTCCGCTACCATATCTACTAATAGCAGCTTTAGTATTCTGTAATTCTGAAATTTTATTATACTTGCTATTTACACTTACATGAATTCCCCATTGTAATGGAGTGCCTATATACTTTTGAAGTATCTTTGTAGGATTACCTTCATGAATACTTTTTATAATACCTTCGGTTAAAATTATAGCTAAATCTGTTTCCCCATTCTCTAGCATTTTACACATTTTTCCTGTGCCTTCTGGTATGTCCGTCCATTCTAAATTAATGCCTCTTTCAAGAAAGGCTCCTTCTTCAATAGCTAAATGCCATGGTAAATTAAAATGTTCAGGTACTCCAATAATCTTTATTGTTTTCAATCCTCTGTAAGTTTTTTAAGAGTGTATTTTATTAAGTCATTCATTGCTTCGGCAGGTTTTTTAGAAAATTCACCTGTGCTTCTGTTGGCAAGAATACAATTTAAAGAAACTGCTTTATGGTTAAGTAGGCTAGATAAAGCGTAAATACCAGAAGTTTCCATTTCTAGGTTTGTTATTTTAAGTTTTTCATATTCAAAACTAGAAAGCTTTTTATTTAAATCAGGGTCTTGTACTCCAAGTCTTAGACTTCGCCCTTGAGGAGCGTAAAACCCAGTATTTGTTCCAGTAAAGCCTAATCGTATATGATTTGATTTTAGTTTTTTTCCTAATTCTTCATTGTATTTTATGATGTATGGCTCTGCTTTTTTTGGAGACCAATTTGTATGTTTCATAAAGGCATCAACAAGGTTCGTAAAGGCAGATTTTTTAGAGTTGTAAAAATGTAAAAGCCCGTCAAAACCAATTGCGTATTCACTCATTAAAAAAGAATCTACAGGAATATCAGGTTGTATGGATCCAGAGGTGCCAATTCTAATAATATTTAATGGGGTATGTATTTCTTTAATTTTTCGAGTATTAAAATCTATATTAACTAAAGCATCTAGTTCATTAAGTACAATATCAATATTATCCGTACCTATACCTGTAGAAATTACAGTTAAACGTTTTCCGTTTAAATGTCCTGTATGTGTAACAAATTCTCTTTTTTCCTTTTTTACTTCTATGGTATCAAAATATTTAGAAACTTTAGGAACCCTATCTTGGTCACCTACAAATAGTATAGTAGTAGCAATATCTTCTGGTAAGATGTTTAAATGGTATATACTGCCATCCTTATTTATGATAAGTTCAGAAGGTGCTAAACTCATGTTATAACTTTAGAATTTTGTCTGTAGCGGTATTGTATAAAAAGTTATATTTTAAAGAGCCACCTAAATAAACCTCATTATTTTTAATACAAGAGTAATAGCTGGTTTTCTGATCTAAAATATCTTTTCCCTTTTTGGTGAGTTTTGTAGGATTAAAGCTGCTAAATAACGGTTTTAAACGATTTATAGCTCTTTCATACTGTGTGTCTGCAAAACCAAAATTACCTTGATTTGTTAATAGAGAGTTTAGAAATACTTTTTTGCTTGAGGGTTGTTTAGCGTTTGCTACTTGTAAAATGTTATTTTCCATCAGGTTTAAACCGTTAGAAATACTCGGAAATCTTTTAAGGTGCGTTTTTAATGCGTCTTCTAAATAGTGGAATTTATAATTTTTAAAATCGGTTAAATTCTCTAATCGCATTGGGTTATCACTACAATATAGTTGCCATACATAATCTGCATATTCTATATCATCTAGAGAAAGTATAGTTTTATTTTTATAAAGTTTAAGAAGTTTTGCGTCTGTTAACTCATTTAATGCGTACAATTTATCTGTTTTACCCTCTTTCCCTGAACACACTAAAGATATTTGAGCATATTTTCTATGTGTTTTTAGCCAACTAATTACAGCAAGCATGTTTACCTGACAAAATAGATCATACTCAAACCACAAAACAATTTGGTCTTCTTTTTTATGATTACATAAAGAGCGATATTCTTTTAATGTTTTTTCTACAAACCATGATTTAGATACTTTGTAATTTTTATGAAGAAATTCATATCTAGTTTTCCAAAAAGATTCAGTGCCAACTTGGTTTAAGGTTTTGCCTTCGCATAACATTTCTCTCCAAGTAATTATGTCTCCGTCTAAATTTAATTTTTTTAATCGGTCAGTGAAACTATCACCGTTTGTAATGTGTAAAAGGGAACCCATTTTTTTAGTGTAATTTTGGTTGTAGTCTATAAATGTAATGTTTAAAATAAAGTATTAAAAAGTTTTTAACAGAAAAATACGCAACCAATTTAGAATTATAGCATCATATACTATTGTAGGTTACCCTCCAACGCGTTTTACTTTAAATCCTTTTTCTTGTAAGAGAGCCATTATTTTATCCCTATAATCTCCTTGGATTATAATTTTATCATCCTTAAAACTTCCGCCTACACTTAGTTTGGTTTTTAGCTCTTTAGCTAATTTTTTAAAATCGGTATCGGCACCTGTATAACCTTCTAATATTGTAATGGGTTTTCCTTTTCTTTTTTCATACTTACAAATTATAGGAGCATCTTGCATCCAAATAGTACTTTTTTCTTTTTTTGGTTCTTCTGATGGTTTGTGATCTGGGAAAAGATTTTTTAATTGGTCCTGTAAATCCATATACTTATTCTTTTATTAAACCTAGTTCAATTAACCTTTCCTGTAAAAATGCTCCAGCAGTAATATCTTCAAATTGTTTTGGGTGGTCTTTATCTATACAATTAGGAAGACAATTTAATGACATTTCACTTATTGGGTGCATAAAAAACGGTATAGAGTATCTAGAAGTGTCCCATAATTCTTTTGGAGGGTTTACTACCTGGTGTATTGTAGATTTTAATTTGTTGTTGGTAAGTCTAGAGAGCATATCACCAACATTAATCATTAATTGGTCTGGTTTTGCAATAGCATCTACCCATTCTCCTTCATGATTTTGTACTTGCAACCCTTTACCATGAGCACCCATAAGCAAAGTTATTAAGTTTATATCTCCATGCGCTGCAGCTCTTACTGCATTTTTAGGTTCCGATGTAATAGGAGGGTAGTGTATTGGTCTTAAAATAGAATTACCGTTTTTAATGTATTCGTCAAAATAAGTTTCTTCTAAATTTAGATGTAATGCTAAAGCTCTAAGTACATATTTTGCTGTTTTTTCAAGCATCTTATAGGTTTCTTCTCCAATAGTATTAAAGTCATTTAACTCCTTAACAATTACATTTTCAGGGTATTCTGCTTCTAATTTAGGATTGTTTTCTACATATTGTCCAAAATGCCAAAACTCCTTTAAATCTCCTTCTTTTTTTCCTTTTGCATGCTCTTTACCAAAAGACGTGTATCCTCTTTGGCCTCCAATACCTTCAATTTCATAATGGTCTTTAATTTTTTGATTTAGAGAGAAAAACTTTTTTATTTCTGAATATAAATTTTCAACTAAACTATCCGATAAAAAATGTCCACTTAAAGCTACAAAACCAATGTTCTCAAAAGCTTGGCCTATTTCATTTATAAATTTTTGTTTTTGTTCTTGGTTTCCAGATACAAACTCTTTTAAATTAACACTTGGTATGGTACTCATATTTATTTTATTAATCATTCTCTCAAAATTACAAATTACAAATTATAACTTATATAAAGTAGTAATATATAATTGTTGCTCCTGTACTTTTGGTTACATTTAACTATACTAATAATCATTTTATTTAGTTTTATATACATGAATTATTCTAAATACCAGATATCCAAAGAAAAGCACTTGCAATTGTATACTGCAATGCTTAAGCCTAGAATGATTGAGGAGAAAATGTTGGTGTTACTTCGTCAAGGAAAAATTTCTAAATGGTTTAGTGGTATTGGGCAAGAGGCAATCTCTGTAGGAGTAACTTCTGCACTCATGGATAATGAATATATACTTCCTATGCATCGTAATTTAGGTGTCTTTACAACAAGGAATGTTCCTTTAGATAAATTGTTTGCACAATGGCAAGGAAAAACATATGGTTATACAAAAGGACGCGATCGTAGTTTTCACTTTGGGAGTCAAGCGCATAAAATTATAGGAATGATTTCTCATTTGGGACCACAATTAGGAGTTGCAGACGGAATAGCCTTAGCGCATAAATTAAAGAACAAAAAGCTTGTTACCGCTGTTTTTTCTGGTGAAGGTGGTACAAGTGAAGGAGATTTTCATGAAGCATTAAATATTGCAGCAGTATGGGATTTACCAGTGTTATTCTGTATAGAGAATAATGGTTATGCTATTTCTACACCTACACATGAACAATTTAAATGTAAATCTATTGCTAATAAGGGTATTGGTTATGGTATAGAATCATATTCTATAAATGGAAATAATATCTTAAAGGTTTACAAAAAAGTAAAAAAACTTGCTAAAAGTATCCGTAAGAACCCTAGGCCTATATTAATAGAATTTAAGACTTTTAGAGTTCGAGGCCATGAAGAAGCAAGCGGTACTAAATACGTGTCTAAAAAAATACTGAAAAAGTGGAAAGCTAAAGACCCAATAGAAAACTATGAAAAATATTTAATTAAAAACAACCTACTTACAAAAGAGAATAAAAGGCTAATTAAGAATAAAATAGAAAACGAAATAAGACTAAATACCAGTAGTTTTAATGCAGTAGAAGATTCTGGATATTCTTTAAAGAAAGAGCTAGCAGATGTTTTTAAGGAACATTATTATCAAGATATTCCTCAAGGCGCAATTGTTAAAAATATTCGTTTTGTGGATGCTATTTCTGAAGGTTTAAAACAGTCTATGGAGATTCATGATAATTTAATTATGATGGGGCAAGATATTGCAGAATATGGAGGTGTTTTTAAGATAACAGATGGTTTTGTAGAAAAATTTGGAAAAAATAGAATACGCAATACTCCTATTTGTGAATCGGCTATAATTTCTACGGCTATGGGCTTATCTATAACAGGAATGAAAGCAATGGTAGAAATGCAATTTGCAGATTTTGTTAGTAGTGGGTTTAATTCTATTGTAAATTATTTAGCCAAATCTCATTATAGATGGGGGCAAAATGCTGATGTTGTAATACGCATGCCTTGTGGAGGTGGCATATCTGCAGGGCCTTTTCATTCTCAAACTAATGAAGCTTGGTTTACAAAAACTCCAGGTTTAAAAGTTGTATACCCTACTTTTCCTACAGATGCAAAAGGATTGCTAGCAACAGCTATTAATGATCCTAATCCTGTTTTGTTCTTTGAACATAAAGCTCTTTATAGAACTATAAATGAGAACGTACCCGCAGATTATTATACTACACCTTTTGGTAAAGCAAGTATTATAACAAATGGGGAAGATGTAACCATAGTTTCTTATGGCTTAGGAGTGCATTGGGCTATAGAAACTTTAAAAAACAACCCCGATATTAATGCAGATTTAATTGATTTAAGAACTTTAAAGCCATTAGATATGCAAACTGTTTATACATCTGTTAAGAAAACAGGAAAATTAATCATACTTCAGGAAGATAGCTTATTTGGTAGTGTTTCTAGTGATATATCTGCACTAGTGACAGAAAATTGTTTTGCATATTTAGATGCTCCAATTAAAAGAGTGGCAAGTATAGAAACACCTATACCTTTTGCAAAACATTTAGAAGATAACTATCTTGGTAAGAATAGATTTGCAACTGCGTTACGAGAATTGTTAAGATATTAAAAGTTATTATCTGTATTCTTTTGGTTTTATAAAATGTAGTATATTTCCAAAAAAATAACATAATGACTAAGTGCCTATCGTTTAATTTTACTACTGTATTACTGTTTTTCTCTTTATTTACTTATAGTCAAGAAAGTAATGATGCTTGGGTTGTACCTACTATGGAAACAGCTGAAAATGTAAAAGAAGATAAGGAAGAAACAGAAGAATCTTCCATTTTTAAATTTGAACCAGATTATTTAGCAGCAATAGAAGACGAAAAAACTAACCAAGCTAAGAATAGAGCAATAGTAGATACATTATCTATTTCTGAAAGAAGAAAAAAACGATTATTAAAAAAGATATTTAAAAAGAACTTTTCTGAAGATTTATCTAGAGTAGTAGATACTAAGTTTGAAGATTAAGTATACGCTTGTGTTAGGCTTTATATATTCTGTAATGTCGATAAAATAAGAGTCTAAATCGATAAATGGTTTATTGTCTGCCAAATTTAGTACTATTACGTTTTAATTTATTAATTTTAACGTAGACACTATACTAGATTACACATGAGAACAATGAAAAAAATGGCAATATGCCTATGTCTTGTTTTTGCAGGAACTTTATCTGCGCAAGAAACTATGGATGAAGAAAAATTAAAAAAAGAGGCTTTACTAGAAAAAAATAAAGAATACCAAGACGAAAGTATTAGTAAAATAAAAATTACAAAATATACTGTGATGTCTAAGTTTGAGCCAGATTATGTTGCTCCGGCAGATGAACGCGTAAATCAAAAGAAACAACGAATTGTGGAAGCATATCGTCAAAAAAGTATTCTAGATACTTTATCTATTTCTGACCGAAAGAGAAAAAAATTAATTAGAGACTTAAGTGATTCTCCTTTTTCAGAACGCCTTTCTAAAGCTTTAATTGTTGAAACAGAATTTGAAGACGAAGAATAAATTCTATCGCTTTTATTATATGAAAAAAATGCGCTATAACTAGCGCATTTTCATTTTAGCTTTTCTTTTTTGTAATTGCCTATCTAAATCACTTATAGAGTTAGCAATTGAGGTTTCAAAATTGGCATTACTTGAAACCGAAAATAAAGTATTTCCAGGGGTATTTAAACGAATATTACATATAAAACCAGTATTGGGATCCGATGTATTTTCTGTTTTAAAATACACATCTGCATTTACTATAAAATCAAATTTAGAAATAAGTTTTTGTAATTTTTCTGCAGCCATTATTTCAAGACGATTGCTAGCTTTTACGTCATCATACTCAAAGTTAATGTTCATATAATTTCTTTTTTATTAAGGTACGAATTTTAAATGTTTTTTCAAGCTTTATTTATTTTGATTTCTTTAACTTTTTTGTTAAATAGATGTTATTTACTTATTACCTGTTAGTTATGTATAGTTTAAAAAATAAATTAGTGTTTAATTTTGTATTTGTTACTAAGAATAAAGGTATTTGTAATTTTTTAATTTTATTTAATGTTATTAGGAAAGGTTTTTAGGGAGGAGAAAAACACATTAAGTGTAGAAAGTTATTTGTTGAAAATAGAACGTAGTTATAAGAAAAATTTAGAACTAAATAAAAGACTTAATAATTATGCATTTGAACCTAGAACATATGCTTTGCATCAAGAATTAGATAAAATAAAATTACGACTAGAGTTACTCCAAATTTCTCATTTAAAATTAATGAAGACATTAAAGCAACCAATTAATTTTATTGAGGTTTATGAACAGAAAATAAATAAACAATTAGAAGAGTCTAGACTCTTAGATAGTTATGTAGAAGCTTACATAAATTCTTCAAAGAAAATTTCTTAATTAATTTCAAGTAGTTTTATATCAAAAATTAATACAGAACCTCCTGGAATAGATCTATAATTACTACTTCCGTATCCTAAATGTGACGGCACTAAAAGGACGCCTTCTCCACCTTCATTAAAATATTGAATCCCTTCTGTCCACCCTTTTATTACTTGGTTTAAACCAAATGTTACTCCATTAGCGTCACTTTGGTCAAAAACACTTCCATTAGTAAAATATCCTTTATAAGCAACCGTAACACTAGAAGAAGAGGTAGGTTTTTCACCAGATCCTGCTGTGTCAATTATATAATATAAACCAGAATCGCTTTTCTGAGCTTCTAGACTATTAGCTTTCAAATAATCTAAGATTTCTTGGTCATTTTCGACTCTATAATCTTTTGTTTCATTCTTTTCATCGTTATTACAAGAAAAAAAGAAAACTATAAGTAGGGAACAAATAAAGTGCTTCATTAGTATTTATGAATTTTGATTGCAAAAGTACATGAAATATAAAAGAACAATTGAAAGTAGATGCGGAAAATTAATAAAAAAATTTACTTTTAAATTTATAATTAAACTACACAAGCTCCTCTTTTTAATAACATATATTCACCATTATTTTTAAACTCACGAATAGATGTGCCTGCATAACGTTTAAATGTTTTAGATAAGTGACTCACATCTGTAAATCCTAAATCATCAGCTATTTGGGTTAATGTGAAATCAGAGTTTAAAAGACGAATTTCTACTAATTTTAACTTTGCTTTTATGATATATTCTCGTAACGACATGCTTACTTGTTTTTTAAAGTATTCGCTTACATAGGTTGGTGACATCATAAAAACATTGGCTAAATTTTCAACCTTTAATAATTCAGTTTTATCAATGTTTTCATTAATATAGGTAAGCATTTTAGTAATTCTATCATCAGAATTTTTTTTTGTGGCTTCAAAATAACTACTCTTTTTAATATTACGAATTAATATCTCTAGTATACTTGTCATTAGGCTAGTGACTAAACTAACAGATTCCTCTCCATAACTTCTAGATTCTTGCAATATCATACCTACAAGATTTTCAAGATAATTACGGTCCACCTCATTTTTAATAATATCTCCAGGCAATTGGTTGTAGTTAGATAGTATGTAGGATGCTTCTTTAAACCATTCATTTCTGTCAATGTTTATTTTATTTACATTTTTAAAGAAAGAATCGGTAAACTTTAAGAAAACAAAGTGGGTTGATTTTTCAATAGTAAAAGAATGACATTTTAAAGGAGGTAATAAAAATATACTTCCTCTTTCGTATTCATAATCATTATAGTTTATACACTGCGTTCCTTTTCCGTTTTTAATTAAAACTAACTCAAAAAAATTGTTCTTAACAGGTCGTTGTTTCCAATCTGTTAATTCTATTTCTTGTACTTCAAAAGGTTTGTATGCTTCCAATACTTGCATTTTAATTATTTTTAAATGATTATATAGTAAAAATAGATTAATATGTGTGTTACATGATATGTGTATTAAATTTTAACCTTTATTTATACAATATTCACCAATTTTACCACCAATAATTTTGACGTAAAGCATATGCTTGGTATGGAGATATTAGCAAAGACATCCCAAAAAATACCACCAAGAATTAACTTAACTTTTAGGTATATTGGCTAATTTATTGCATATCAATATTTACATTTGAGAACCAATTTAATACATCTTATGAAAAAATCTTATTTAACCTTAGTGGTTCATATATTAGTGAAAGAAGAATTTAGAGAAGAAATAAAAGATGCGTTATTAAAGCTTGTTGGCCCCACGAGAGGAGAAGAAGGGAATATTGCTTATGATTTACACCAAGACAATGAAAATCCTAATTTGTTCTTATTTCATGAAAAATGGGTAGATCAAGAATATTTAACCAAACACTCTCATAGTGCTCACATTGCGGCGTACAGAATTATTTCCAAAGATAAATTAGAAAATGTTACTGCATATAAGATGACAGAACTCACTAATTAAACTTGTAGTATTAAAGGTTTAGCATTTAATTAAGACATTAAAAATCAGCAATTTTATTGATTGCATCTCTTTTTTTGGCATTATTTTAAGATTTCAACTCTTAAAAACCTTTATTTATACCAATATCACCTTTTATTGTACACTATATTTACCTTGTTCTCCATTTACCTTTGTCGTTACAAAATACAATCAACAAATTAAAAAGATAAAGATGAATTTAAAAGAAATTTTAAACAGGAGATATACAACTAAGGAATATGACACAAGCAAGAAAATATCTGATGCAGATATGACTGAAATAAAAAACTTGTTGCGAATGAGTCCTTCAAGTGTAAACCTACAACCATGGCATTTTATAGTAGCAGAAACTACAGAAGGTAAAGCACGCATTGCTAAAGGAGCACAAGGTTTTTTTAGTTTTAACGCACCTAAAGTAACCAATGCTTCAGCAGTTGTTTTATTTTGTGTAAAAACAGATGCAGATGATGCATATTACCAACACATTGCAGATACGGAAGATAAAGATGGAAGATTCCCAAATAAAGATGTTAAAAACGGATTCTTAGGTGCTGTAAAGACATTTACAGACATTCATAAATACGATTTAAAAGACTTACAACACTGGATGGAAAAGCAAGTTTATCTTAACATAGGAAGCTTTTTATTAGGAGTTGCTAGTTTAGGTTTGGATGCTACACCAATGGAGGGAATTGATGTAAAAGCTTTAGATAAAGAATTCGGATTAAGAGAAAAAGGATTTACAACTTTGGTTGCTGTTTCTTTAGGATATCATGCCGAATCTGATTTCAATTCAACAGAAAAAACACCTAAATCTAGATTACCAGAAAGTGAAACTTTCACAGCAATATAATTTCAAAAACATTTAAATTAGATGAAAGCAATAGGATACAAAGAGAATTTACCAATAGATAATGTAAATTCTTTACAAGACATAGAATTAGAAATGCCAAAAGCAACGGGAAGAGATATTCTTGTTGAAATTAAAGCGATTTCTGTAAATCCAGCAGATTATAAAGTACGCGCCAATATGCCGGTAGAAGGGGATGATTGGAAAGTAATTGGTTGGGATGCTACTGGTATTGTAAAAGAAGTTGGCGAAGATGTTTCACTTTTTAATGTTGGTGATGAAGTTTGGTATGCTGGAGATTTTACACGACCGGGCAGTTATGCAGAGTATCAAATTGTAGATGAGCGAATTGTTGGTAAAAAACCTTCAAGCTTGTCATTTGCTGAGGCTGCTGCATTACCTTTAACTACACTTACAGCATACGAAATGTTGTTTGATAGATTAGAGGTTTCTAAAGAGGATGCCAATAAATCTATTTTAGTAATTGGTGCAGCTGGCGGAGTAGGTTCTATACTAGTACAATTGGCTAAAAAGTTAACAAAACTAAATATTATAGGCACTGCTTCTCGAGAAGAAACTACTTCTTGGTTAAAGGAGTTAGGAGTAGATACAGTTATTAATCATAGAAATAAATTAAGTGAAGAGTTTAAAAAATACGACTTGGCAGCACCAGAATATGTAGTGAGTTTAAATGCTACGGAACATCACGTAGATGAAATTGCAAAATTGATTAAACCACAAGGTAAATTTGGATTTATAGATGACCCAAAATCATTAAATGTGATGCCGTTTAAAGGTAAAGCGGTTTCTACGCATATCGAGTTAATGTTTACACGCTCTATGTTTCAGACCGAAGATATGATTGAACAACACAATATTTTGAATAATGCTTCAGAATTAATTGATAACGGCACTATTAGAACTACGTTAGGAGAAAATTTTGGGATTATTAATGCCGAAAACCTAAGAAAAGCACATGCTTTCTTAGAAACAGGTAAAGCAAAAGGAAAAATTGTTTTAGAAGGTTTCTAGGTTTTATGTGCCATAAAATTTAAAGTATAACAAATATAAAATTAGCGGCAGAAAGACTGGCAAAAAAAATATTAAAATGAAAAAACGACTATTAATTGCATTAGCAATGGCAATAACGCCATTTATAAGTGCGCAAACACCAACAACAGATTCTACAAAATCTGTAAACGAAGTAGTAACTCAAGACAACGTGGAATGGGGTTGGCTTAATCCATTGCGCGGCGATAAAAGTCCAGCAGCAGGAAAATTATGGGGTGATCGTACTAAAAATGAACCAGCTGGTTTTTTAGTGAAATTTAAAAAAGGTTTTGCTTCGCCAGAACATATTCATAACATAACGTATCGTGGTGTTGTTATTAAAGGTTTGTTACATAATGACGATAAAAATGCAGAAAGACAATGGTTACCAGCTGGATCTTACTGGCAACAACCTGCAGGAGAAGCACATATTACGGCTGCGGATTCTGAAGATAATATGGCATTTTTAGATATACAAGAAGGACCATATTTAGTACAACCAACATCGGAAGCGTTTGATAATGGTGAACGACCTGTAAATGTAGACAAAACCAATTTGGTGTGGTTAAACGCTAATGACATTGAATGGGTTTCAGAAAAAAGTAACGTAGAAACTGCTTTTTTATGGGGAAGTCATGAAAGGAATCAACTGCGTGCTACTCTTTTAAAATTACCAGCTGGATTTAAAGGAAAAATTAAAAATTTGAGTCCTAATTTTAGAGCGGTAGTTATTTCTGGAGGAATATCACATCAGTTTTCTAAAAAGGGAACTAAAAATCAATTAGATGCGCCTTCATATTTTGGAGCAGAAGAGAATACGATTTCAATCATTTCAGCAGAAAAAGAAACGGTTCTTTATATTAGAAGTAACGGAGAATTTAAAGTGAAGTAATGGTATGTAATTCGTTTGTATCCATTTTTACTGTTGGTTATGTACATTCTGGTTCTGTTAAATGTATTGTATCAGCAGTAGGAGAGGGAACCATTGTAGTAAGTGATATTTACAAATTTTTAGCTCTTAAAAGTCAATCAAAATCCGTAAAATAACAGTAGAATTATGGCAAGAACAATACTTGAAAATATTGTAATTCAGCAGTATAAAGACCAAACGTTTTTTTCGTTTTGTGAATACACAAGCATTCGTTTTTTCGAGATTTTATATTTTGAAACGGGTAGTGGTAGCATTAAAATAAACGGTAAAACGGTTAATTACACACCAAATAGTGTGTTTGTCTTTATTCCAGATGATATTTATATTGTTGAAGCAGAAACTGCCACAAGTACCATTGCCATAAAATTCTTAAAGAGTTTTTTTAGAAATACCAGTTCACAAAACCAAGAATTACCGGTAAATGATTGGTTTCGTAAAATTGAAGAAATTTTAAATAGCGAAAGTCACGAGTTACGAGAAATGCAGTTTGAAACCACTTCAGACAGGTCGCATTTGGTTTCTTTAGTAAATATGGTTGCTACAGAGTATTTAAATAAACAATCTCATGATATTTTCATCATTCAGAATTCATTATCTGTAATACTGCATTTAATTGCTCGTAATATTCAATACTTAAACACTTCTGAAGTAAAAGAAATAAAATCTTCTAAAATTCAGCAAATCATAAATTACATTCATAGTAATATTTATAATTCAGACTTACTACATACTAAGAATTTGGCGAAAGAATTTCACATGGCGGATAACTATATTAGTGAGTATTTTAAAAAACATACCGATGTTTCGTTAAAGAAATACATTATCAACTACAAGTTAAAGCTTGTAGAAACCCGATTAAAATATACCGATTTGCAATTCTCAGAAATTGCAATAGAACTTGGTTTTACAGATTCTAGTCATTTGAACAAGACCTTCCAAAGTTATAAAGGAATGACAATTGGGGCTTATAAAGCTAGTATATCGGTATAACTAATTAATAACAAACACTTATAGTCAGTACTAACGTTGGTAACTAAACAACAATGTTTTTACTGACTTTTTTATTTCATCTCTACTAAAAAAATACCATTTACCTCTTTTTTTACTAAAAGCCCTTTGTTTTTTACCCATTTCAAAGTGTATGTCCCCAATACCTTTGTATTGTATTTAATACAGAACAATTAAACAATTAAAACATACATTATGAATTACAAGAACTTTCAAACATTTACGGCAGAACAAAAAGGAGCAATTTTAACAGTAGATATCAATTTTGGTCCTGTAAATGTACAGGGACAAGAAATGCTAGCAGATTTAAGTAGTCTTTGCTTGCGATTAGAACGTGACAGAAGTGTAAAGGTAGTTGTCTTTGAATCTTCAAATCCTGGATATTGGGTGTGTCATTACGATACGGATTTATTAAAAGATTTATCTACAGAAGCAGTTCCAAGAAACGAAATTCAATTATTAGACTTGCAGTCTGTCTTGGAGAGATTAAGCAATGTGCCACAAGCAACAATTGCAAAAATTGAAGGATTTGCAAGAGGTGGCGGCCATGAAATGGCATTGGCATTAGATATGCGTTTTGCAGCTAGAGGAAAAGCCAAATTTATGCAGATGGAAGTAGGTATGGGCATTTTACCATGCGGCGGAGGAGCTTCACGTATGGCTAGACAAGCAGGTTTAGGTAAAGCATTGGAAATTATTTTAGGTGCTAGAGATTGGGATGCTGATGAAGCTGAAAAATTTGGGACTATAAATAAAGCTTTAGATGCAGATAAAATTGGTGCTTATGTAGATGCCTTGGCAGAACGTATTGCAAAGTTCCCAGCAGATTCTATTGCAGCATGTAAACGTGCAGTGTACGCATCTATAGATTTACCAATTAAAGAAGCTTTAAAAGAAGAAGCATATCACCTATTCCAGGCAACAAGTAAAACTCCTGCAGTAAAGCGTTTTCAATTTGCAGATGATAATGGTGCTCAGTTTGATCATAATAACCAAAAGAATTGGGAGCAAATGGTAATGGACATTCAAGAAGTAAATTAATATAAAATAAGAATTTTAAAAGTTAAAACGAAGAAAGTTTATGAAAGCAATGATAATTAAAGCGTATGGAGAAAATGCAAATTTTGAAGTAACAGAAATAGCTAATCCAGAAGTGAAAGCAAATCATGTATTAGTAAAAATAGCGGCATCTAGCGTCAATACGATTGACATGATGATTAAAAACATGGGGGCAGATTTACCATTATCACCAGCTGCTCCTGCCTTATTAGGTATGGATTTTTCTGGAACAGTGGAAGCTGCGGGAGAAGGCGTAGTAGGGTTTGCAGTAGGAGATGAAGTTTATGGTTGTGCAGGCGGACTTGGGGAATTACCAGGTACCTTAACAGATTTTATTCTTGCAGATAGTAATTTAATTGGTCACAAACCAAAAGAGTTGACTATGCGCGAAACAGCTGCATTACCATTAGTAGGTATTACAGCGTATGAAGGATTAACAAGAGCAGGCGTAAAAACAGGGCAAAAAGTATTAATCCATGGTGGTTCTGGTGGTGTGGGTCATTTAGCAGTACAATTGGCAAAATATTTTGGAGCAGAAGTTTTTGCTACGGGTACTGGAGACAAGCAAAAAGCAATTGTAGAAAAGTTTGGAGCTACCTTTATTGATTATACTACAGAATCTGTAGCAGATTATACGGCAAAATACACTGATGGTGGTTTTGATGTGGTTTTTGATACTGTTGGAGGGGCAAACCTAACCAATTCTATGGAAGCAGTAGCCTTAAATGGACACATCTCTACCACAGTTTCCTTATTAGAAATTGATTTAACACCCTTACATTTTAAAGGCGCATCCTTACATGTGGTATTTATGTTAATTCCAATGTTGCATAACTACAAAAGAGAACAACATGGAGAAATTTTAAAACGTTTAGCTGAGATTTCTAATAAGGGATATTTAACTCCAATTGTAGATGAAAATCAATTTTCATTAGAACAAGTAGAAGATGCTTATGCCCACTTAGCAAGTGGTACAGCAATTGGAAAAGTTGTAGTTGAGAACTAAATTAGAACAATACAAGTATATGGAAGGCTAATTCATAGATGTTGATTGATATATTTTGTTTTATAAAATGCCCCATTTTTGGGGCATTTTTTTTAAATCTGCTAAACCTTTAAAATTACCTAAAAAGCCATTTTTACTACCAAAAGATTACTACTCTTTAGGTTTAACTTTGTGACATAATTAAATATTTTATTAAGAAGTTAACAAATCATCACTTTATGTATACGAAACCAAAATATCCTATTATAATAGTTTTTAGATGGACAAGAAGGTATATTTATATGTTCTTTTTTATCTCTTTGATTCCAGTAGTTTTGTACGAAGTACTTGGTTTTACTTGGTTAACGTTACCTTGGCAGCCTATTGGTCTTATTGGTACAGCACTTGCTTTTATTACTGGTTTTAAAAATAATGCTTCTTACGACAGACAGTGGGAAGCAAGAAAAATATATGGTGGTATTGTAAATGCATCCAGACTTTTTGCGACAATGGTAAATGATTTTATCACCAATGAATTTGCAATTAATGAAAAACCAGATGAAGAGCTATTTAAAGTTAGAAAAGCAATTGTTTTAAGACATGTGGCTTGGATGACATCTTTAAGACATGCACTTAGACAAAAAAAATCCTGGGAAACAGCAGCAAGTAACTCCTCTGACCGTGAACATATGAAATCTATTAAGGTTATGGAGTTTGAACATTCCTTAACGGAAGAACTAGTAGGATATTTATCTGAGGATGAAAAAGATTATGTTTTAGGAAAAACAAATAGACAAACGGCAGTACTTAATTTACAATCAAAACATATTCGGCAATTAAATGCGGAATGGCTGGTTGATAATTTCCGTCATATGGAGTTTCAGAAAGTGATTGGCGAATTGTTTACGCTTCAAGGAAAAGCAGAGCGTATTAAAAATTTTCCTTATCCAAGGCAGTTTGCGACCTTGAACTCGTTTTTTGTTTGGATATTCATTATTATATTACCTTTTGGACTCATTCGTGAGTTCGATTTGACTGGAGCATCCTTGCTGGCTTCTGGAAATCATAATTTCATGTATGAAGTTGTAGGAGACAATTTTGTTTGGCTTTCTATACCTTTTTGCATAATTATAATGTGGATATTTTTTGCCATGGAGCGGGTAGGAGACACCTCTGAAAATCCTTTTGAAGGTATGGGTAATGATGTTCCTATTACAACAATTTCAAGAGGAATAGAAATAGATATTAGAGAAATGATTGGGGAAGATATTAACGAAATCCCTGGCCCGTTACCAGAATACGAAAATACACAAATGTAAGTATCGTATTAATAACCATTATTTTACATATTTAATAATGATTAGAAAAAAATCAAAATTATTTCAATTAAGATATATAAATTAAAAAAAATGAAACACATATTAATTACAGGTAGTACAGACGGAATTGGAAAGCTATTAGCGTTGCGTTTGGCAAAAGAAGGTCATTCCGTAGCAATTCATGGTAGAAGTGAAACTAAATTAGCTTCTACCTTAGAGGAAATAAAGGCAGCATCTAAAAACGAGAATATTATTGGCTTTCTTGGAGATTTTTCAAATTTAAATGAGGTTACACTAATGGCTCAAGAAGTTATTAGTAAAATGCCAAAGATCGATGTCTTAGTGAATAACGCAGGTATTTTTAATAGCAAAGTTACGACAACAACTTCTGGCGTAGATATTCGTTTAGTAGTAAATTATTTAGCCCCCTATCAATTTACAAATGCTATATTATCCTTATTAAAAAAATCGGATTCTCCACGTATAGTAAATCTTAGTTCTGCTGCGCAAGCACCAGTATCCCTTACAGCTTTGCAAGGAAATGATAGTTTGGGAGCTAATGAAGCTTATGCGCAAAGTAAATTAGCGCTAACTATGTGGAGCTTTTTCTTAGCAGAAGAAGAACCAAGCATTTTAGTTGTAGCAGTAAATCCAGGTTCTTTATTAAATACTAAAATGGCAAAAGAAGCATATGGGCAGCATTGGTCACCTGCAGAAAAAGGTGTAGATATATTATATGAGTTAAGTATGACAGATAAGGCAAAAACAGCCTCCTATTTTGATAATGATAAAGGAGGATATGCCAATGCACAACAAGATGCTTACAATATTACAAAGATTGAAGAATTGATTAAAATTACAAGTGTAATGTTATCTAATGAATAAGAGGATTTATACTATTAATATCAATTCATTTAAATTTGTAGAATGAAAATAATATTAGTTTTTATTTTCTCTTCCTAAGTTTAAAAAATCTATAGAGTTAATTATGCTTAAAAAAATGGATACGACGCTTATAAGTATACTTACGAGGGTGTCTTAAATAATTTAAAAGGACTTACAATTTTTTCAAATTTAGAATATGAAAATTATTCTTTAGTACTAGTTAAGGAACATATTTTAGTGCTTTTGACCCTCAATTAAATTAGTTTATTTTCTAAGAAGTGGAAGAATAACGTATAAAAACTAATTACTTTTTTAGTTTAGAATTTTTAAATGTAAATCAATTAAAAAGAGGTAGTTTCGCGGCTTAATTTAGCCTGTTATTATGAAACGCATAAATGAGTATAAAAAATTATTTGGTGTAGAAAAAGAGATAGATCTTAAACTACTAAAAAAAAGTTACCGGAATTTAGTAAAAGAGTGGCATCCTGATAAATTTCAAGACGGAGATATTAAGCAACAAGAAGCTGAAGTACAAAGCCGTAGAATTATTGATGGGTATCATTTTTTAGTTAGTATGGCTCCTGAAACTAAAGAGAAAAATCTAGAAGCATATACCGAAACTATTACAAAAGGAGCAATAGCAGATTATCAGCATAAAGGGTTATTGTTAGAAATTACTTTTACAGATGATACAACCTATGAGTATTTTGGAGTAACAAAAGCTGTTTACATTAAAATGATGAATGCATCTAATCTTAATCGTTTTGCAAGACGTAGTATTTATCCAAAATATACATATAGAAAATCTAAAGGAGCTTTAGTAGGGTAGTTGTAAAAAGTAAAGGTTATGGTAAAACAATTTTCAGATTTAGGAATTAAAGAAGAATTTCAACAGCGTTTAGAAGAATTAAACATTTCTAAACCTACAGAAATACAGAAAAAGATAATTCCACTAATATTAAATGCCAAGAAAGATATTGTTGCTTTGGCAAAAACTGGAACTGGAAAAACTGTAGCATTTGGGGTTCCTTTATTACAATTAGTAGAGGTTGCAAATCCACAAATACAAGTGGTAATCTTAGCACCTACAAGAGAATTGGGACATCAAATTTATACTAACCTTATTTCATATGCATCTAATAATTCTTCTATCTCTATAGCGTCTATCTGTGGAGGAATACCAATAAAACCCCAAATAGAGAGATTAGAAAGCGCTACACATATTGTAGTGGCTACTCCAGGGCGTTTGGTAGATTTAATAAATAGAAAATCTATACATCTAAAAGATGTAAACTATTTAGTTTTAGATGAAGCCGATGAAATGGTACGTAATTTAAAAACCGACCTAGATCCAATTGTACATGAAATTCCTGAAACAAAAAGAACACTTTTGTTTACAGCAACTATGCCAGGTACTATTAAGCAATTAATACAGAATTATTTATCTAAACACGTAACACAAGTAGAGGTAGATATGGACACTGTTGGTCACCAAGGTATAGACCACCAATATATAGTTGTAGAGCCAATAGAAAAATTAGAGGTACTTCTTCATTTTTTAAGTTCTAGAGAAGGACAAAGGGGGATTATTTTTTGCAAAACTAAAGCTGCGGTTAATAAACTTGCAAAAAAGCTAGCCATTAACAAATTTTCTTCGGGATCGCTTCATGGTAGCTTAACCCAGGGGATAAGAGACCGTGTTATGGGGCAATTTAGAGAAGGACATATTAATATTTTGGTTGCTACAGACTTAGCTGCTCGTGGATTAGATGTTAAAGAAATAGCTTATGTTATAAATTATCATTTACCAGATACATATGACGCTTATGTGCATAGAAGCGGACGTACAGCTAGGGCAGGAGCAAAAGGACTTTCTCTTACTATTTTACAACAAGAAGAGGAAATAGAAATTGCAGATTTTGAAAAAGAATTAGGAATTAGTTTTCATAAATCTAAAAAGGCGAACTCCCAAAGTATAGAAGAAAATAATAGTTTATTATGGGCAAAGAAAATATTCAAAACAAAACCTAATAGAGAGATTTCAGAAGATTTTAAAGAGAAAATTAAAACTATTTTTCATCACTTAACAAAAGAAGAACTAGTAGAAAAAATATTAGCCAATCATTTAGAGCAAACAAATAGTATAGTTACAAAGTTAGATACTCCTATAAAGAATAAAAAATAATAGTTTAATGGCAAACCCAATAAAAGCGCAACAAGATATTCTTAATAAATTGCAGATTAAGGCGTTGTACCCAATGCAAGAAGACGCTATTATTACTATAACATCTACTAAGAATACAATACTACTTTCTCCTACAGGAACAGGGAAAACTTTAGCTTTTTTATTACCATTAATTAATGTTTTAGATCCAGATACTACAGAAATACAAGCTTTAATTATTGTGCCTACTAGAGAATTAGCAATACAAATAGAGCAGGTAACTCGTAACATGGGAACTGGTTTTAAAGTAAATGCTGTGTATGGTGGTAGACCCATGTCTAAAGATAAATTAGAAATAAAGCATAAACCAGCTATTTTAATAGGAACACCGGGCAGAATATTAGATCATATAGATAGTGAACGCTTTTCTACAGAAAGTATAAAAACTTTAATTTTAGATGAATTTGATAAGTCTTTGGAAATAGGATTTGAAGATGAAATGAGCTCTATTTTAGAAAAACTTCCAAGTTTAGATAGACGTATACTAACATCTGCTACACAGGGAGTTAAAATTCCAAATTTTGTAAAATTAGAGCAGCCTAAAATTATAAACTACTTAGATAAGAAGAAGAATTCGCAGTTGCAGATTAAAAAGGTTCTTTCACCAATTAAAGATAAATTAGATGCATTATTAAACATACTTCTACATGTAGGGAATAAGCCAGGAATTATTTTTTGTAATTTAAAAGATAGTATTGCCGGTGTTAGTTCTTTTCTAGAAAAAAATAATATTTCTCACACATGTTTTTATGGTGGAATAGAACAAAAAGAAAGAGAAAGAGCGTTAATAAAATTTAGAAATGGTACAAGTCAAATATTACTTGCTACAGATTTAGCGGCGAGGGGAATAGATATACCAGAACTAAAGTTTATTATTCATTATGAACTTCCTCTACATTTAGAAGAATTTACTCATAGAAATGGAAGAACAGCCAGAGTAAATGAGAAAGGTACAGCATATATTTTACAATGGAAAAAACAGAGTTTGCCTGGTTTTATTAGCAATGTAGATGAAGCTAACATTGTTTTTCAAGAAAAAAGAGAAGCTCCTTTTTGGCAAACTTTATTTATTTCTGGAGGACGAAAAGATAAAATATCTAAAGGAGATATAGCTGGGTTATTTTTTAAGCAAGGTAATATTACTAAAGAACAATTAGGAGTAATAGAGTTAAAACAAGACTGTGCTTTTGTTGCCGTACCAGATACTATAGCAGATGCTTTAGTAGAAAAATTAAATAATAGTCGTTTAAAAAAGAAAAAAGTTCGCATAACTGTATTATTATAAGCTGTTTAGGCTATTTATTTTCGAAAATAGTATATATTATGCTGAAAATAAGTTAATTAATATGGTGTGTTAAAAAAATGGCACCATCTTTGCAAATTAATAAGTATTATAAATTTAATTACATTACAATGAGTAAAGGAACAGTAAAATTTTTCAATGACGCAAAAGGATTTGGATTTATCACTGAAGAAGGAGTTGAAAAAGACCACTTTGTACACATTTCTGGATTAGTTGACGAAATTCGTGAAGGCGATCAAGTTGAGTTTGAATTGAAAGAAGGAAACAAAGGTTTAAATGCAGTAAACGTAAAAGTTATCTAAGATATATAAACTCCAAGTTTTAAAAAGCCCATCAACAATGATGGGTTTTTTTTTTGATTTTATACCTGTCTTGTCCTAAAATAAGTTAGCACAAATTCAACTTATTTATGAAGTATTCACAGAACCCAAAGAAGAAGCGCAGTCAACGCGATTACAATTTAGGCTTTAAATTAGCAGTAATATCTCAAGTAGAAAACGGTGATACGACCTTAGCTTGTTCTTTAAAAAATGAGGATAAACGCAAATTCCCATATTTTATTCCTAAAACTTGATTTTCCATATAGTTTAAACAAGGCAAATTGTTTTTTGTATTGAATTTATGTACAACCCAAAGAATTATTTTTTTTAAACAAAAAGGAATATGTATTATTTTGGGGTGTTTACCATAGGCATCAAAAGCAATATTGGCTATTTCTTTTATTGTTAAAATCTCGGGTCCGCCTATACATAAATGGTTATGTTTAATTGTAATAGCATCTATACAAGCTCCTGCTAAATCTTTTATATCAATCGGATTAAACTTTTCATTTCCTTTTCCAAAAAGATATATTCTACCTTTATTAGCCATAATTAAGAAACTATTAAAGTTACAGAAAGTACCGTTGGTACTTATAATGGTGTAGTCAATTTTTGATTCTTTTAATTTTAATAGGAAATAGTTTTTTTCTTCTATAATTCTTTGGTTCTTATGTAGATAGGAATACGGGGCTTCCACATAAATAAACTTTCTTATCCCCGCTTTTTTCATTTCTTGGAGTAACTGAATATTTGCTTGATAGTCTGAACAAATATCAAAAACCCTTCTTTTTTCTCTCACTAAACTTAATGTAGAAATAACTGTGTTAATACCTTCTAGATGTTTCACTAAAAGATTAGATTGGTCCGACATTTTTTCAACGACAATTCCATTGCTCTTAGGAATCTTATGATTTCCAACTAAATTTCTTGTTAAAACTTTGACTGGTACATTTTGTGCGGCTAGTTTCCTAACAATAGCTCCCCCGAGAAAGCACTCAGCACCAGTCAATAATACCTTTTGGTTTTGGTTAATATCCTTCATAGTTTTGATTCTATAATAGAGAGAAGAAATTCCATTATAGAATCAAAATTATGGGGATAAAAAATAAAAAAATAACCCGATAGGACACAAATAGCCCAATAAGACATTTGTTATTTACGGAATTCTGAAGGAAGCTTATTATGGCAGCTTTCAAAGGCCTTAGAAAACTTACTAACGTTTTCATAACCAAGCTTGGCAGAAATATCTTTAATTTTTAAATCTTCTTTTTTAACATATAATAGAGCTAATTCCATTTTATGCTTTTGAAAATATTTAAAAATTGGAGTTCCGAATAATAGTTTAAAGTTCTGTTTTAATCTAGTAGGAGAAATTTTATATTTCTTAGAAAGAAAATCTATACCAGGGAATTTTGCATATAAATTATTCATTAGATAATGTTCAATCTTTTGAATAATTATTCTGTTTTTATGAGTTATTTCATTTGAATTGTAATTCTCCTCTTTCTCTAAAGAATCAAAAAACAAACTAAAATATTCGTAAGACAGTTTTTTAAGTTCAAAAATATCGGGCCTTCCTGCGTCTTTAAAGCTAGAAATTAACCTATTGATTAATGTTTTGAAATCAGTATTGTTATAACTATAATTCAAAAATTGCTTTTTATTGTCTTTTAATAAATTTTTAAAGGCTGTAGATGTTGTAGACGATTTTAATATATTTTTATTAGCCCAATCCTCGCTAAAATATAGTATATACATATTTTCAGTGGAATTTTTAAAATGGCAGTTTATAAAATCCGATGCGGGTTTAGAAAAAGAAATTGAGTTATTTTCAATTTTAAAATTATTAATTTCATAAGTGTTATCATTAAGCTTGTTTTCTATATTATTTATGGAAATAAAATAATAATCTGCAGGTAAAAATGAATCGTAAACAGGTTTATAGGATACATTATTTTTATAATACATATCAGACAAAAAAATCCACAAACCTTCTTCCAACTCCACATAATAAAATTCTCCTTTTACAAATGGGGTATCGGCATGAAGCATTTGTTTTTCTCTATCTCGTTTCATGAACGGCATTTTAGAGCAACTCTCTACTATTAAAGAAGGAGAGTTAGATAAGTATGATAGATTAAAAAAACCGTTACTATATGTAAAGAAGTATTGTTTAGATAAGTTAAACCAATTGTTTATTCTGTCTAGAACCATAATCATATCATAATGAAGTCCAAAAATAGGTATTGTAAGTATCATTTACAATGGAAAAAGTTAGCCTCAAAAAATAGTTTTAATAAAACTATAATGTGCTAGAATCTTTTATTAAAAGAGAACAGTCAATAAATAATTTTTAAAACCAAGTGCTTTACTTTAAAAAATAACAGCATAGAAAAAGAAAGCAATAGCAGTAGACTGTTTGGTTAATAATATATATGTTTTCTTAAGTTTTAGAAATTACAAAATAAGAAATATTAAAATATTTAGGTATTTCCTCTACTTTTCTATGAAAACTTACAACACCATTAAGTTTAGATTATGTAGAAGAAATACATTTAGACAAAGCGATATATTCAGATGAGGAAGAATTATTAGATGCCGTTTTTAAAGGCCAAGAAAATAATTCTAAACAAAACGGAGAAATAAAATTCAACGAATTTGCTGATATTTTAGATAGGCAAATTGTTGAATTGCAAAATCTTAAAGAAGAATACTCTTGGAACATAAACATACCCGAATAGGATAAAAGGAATACATATCCAGAGAAAGCTATATAATGTGGCTTTAACCAGATTTTGAAAAAAACTTTAATTATTTTTGCGTTTTTCCAAATCTGGTTAACGACTTTATGAAAGTATTTTGCTCCCTATTCTTATTATTTTTTGGTATTGTTTGTTCATTTGGGCAAGGCTTAATCCAAGATCCTGGTGGTAAGCTTTCTCAGCGTTGGCAAATACAAGATGATACCACTAAACTTTTTAAGATAGTACCATACAAACCTGTTTATTTTTTAGCAGCAAACTATACATCAAACATAAATAACCAGCCTATTAGCGGAAACCCAACAAATTCTGCAACACAGTCTTATGATTACTTGAATACAGAATTTAAATTTCAATTGAGTTTTAAAGCAAGAGTAGCTAAAAATTTATTGGGTAATAAATTAGGCGGAGACTTATGGGCAGGTTACACGCAATCTTCTAGATGGCAACTATATAGCAATGATATTTCCAGGCCCTTTAGAGAAACTAACTATGAACCAGAAGTAATTTTTGTTGTACCTGTAAAGTATTCTTTTCTTGGATTTAAAAGTGTTTATACAGGTATTGGTATAAACCACCAAAGTAACGGTAAGTCCAATCCTTTATCTAGAAGTTGGAATAGAGTTGTTTTGCAAATAGGGTGGGAGAGCCCCTCTTGGAGTTTTGTTCTTAGTCCCTGGTGGCGTATTCAAGAGAAAAGTACTGAAGATAATAATCCTAATATAGAAGATTATGTAGGACGCGCAGAGCTTTTATCTGCCTACGCTAAAGGAAGACATAATGTAAGTTTATTATTAAGACATTCTTTACGCGGCGGAAATAATAATAAGGGTAGTGCAAAAGTAGATTATGCAGTTCGGGTTTTTGATTTTTTAGAAATGCATGCACAATTATTTTATGGCTATGGAGAAAGCGTTATAGATTATAATCATAAGCAAACTACTTTTGGTATAGGAGTATCTCTTTTACAGTGGAAATAAGAATTAAGTATTGGCTTAGTGGTTAGTTAAGCCAATACTTAATACAATACTAATTATTCTTCCTCACTGGCAAGAACATCAGCCATTTCTAAATCCTCATTTATACTTAAATTAACAGGGACAGAGTTTTTAAGGGCAGTAAATTTTTCTAAACGTTCCGCTTCATTTTCTTCCCCAGAAAAATAAGGGAAAACATCTATAATAGGAGATTCTGAAACGGCAGGAATTGTAAATTCCCCCATAGAATCTTTCATTACACTAAAGGTGTTTTCGTAAGCTTCCTTTACATCATTTCCTTGTATTAACATGTACAAATTTGTTTTGCGTTCTTTGCCACTTTCCTCATCAAATGCTATTAGAGATATACGTGACTTAAACCATCTATCGGAATTTTCAAAAGGGTGTATTTCGGCATAATTTGCCACCTTAATATTCGTAATTTTAATTTCTTCATTGTCCATTAAGTAAACGGACATTTCTTCGGTTATTCTACTTTCCGCTTCAGTATAAGAAATAGCATCTACTAAAAAAGGTTCTGTTTTAACCTTTTGTACACCAGATGCCTCATCAATTTTTCTATATTTTACCTTACATTCATACCAAGTTGCACTCATATATTTTTGTTTTAAAGCAGCCAAATATAGTGTTTCGTTGTAGGCGTATAAAAGCAAAATAAGAAAGATATTCACAATCTTTATGATGCTTTTATATAGCTTTTAGTCTGAGTAAGTTAGGGTGTAAAGTTTATTCGTTTATAATTTTCTAAGGTTAATTGCTCCAAAGCCAGCAATAATTAATGTAATAATAAAGCTTGGCATAAATAATTGAAATGAATTAAAATCACGTTTTATCGTGTAAAATTTAGCATCATAATTTTTCCAATGAATAGAATTTTCGGGCTAAATAAACATTAGATATACAGTACCTTATGATTATTTATAAGTTACCTAGTGTTCGTAAAAGATTTGATTTTGTTTTAAGTAAAAGGTATTCTGTATCTATATTTTTTAGTTGACTTTCAATAAATTTTACCTCTCTATAATTTACAAGAAAAAGCGAGCCTTCTCCTAATATAAACTTTCGTTCTTCGCTTGTAACTAATTTTTTATTATTCACTACAAGTTCCTGCAAAATAGTATGTTGTGTATTATAGGATTCAATTTCATTTTTTAAACTTTCAATTTTATTTTTTAGGGTAACTTCTGTAGCAGTAATAGTATACTCAGTATCTTTTAATTTTAATTTTGCTAATTTTAAATCTGCACGTTCTTTTCTTAAAAAAAGCGGAAAATTTATATGTAATCCGCTTTTATAGTTTGCGGTGTTTAATGAGTTAGTTGTATTATATTCTGTAGTTAAGAAATTATACTCTAAATTAATTGTGGGTAATAAGTTGTTCTTTTTTAGTCGTTTATCTGTAATTAAAATATCTCTTTTTGCGTTAAGCTCTTGTATTTTTGGGTGATTTTTTATAAAATCACTTTGTGTGTTTAAAACAGAACTACTTAGTACAACATCAATAGTAGTGAGTGTATTTATATCTGGCTTTATAGAAGTTTCTAACTCTACAGGTAAATTATTTTCTAGCCATAAGTAATTAGAAAGTTCTAGCTTAGATTTAATATATCCAATTTTAGATTTCTCAAGATCTAGAATTCTATTTTTGTAATTAATATTTGCTTCCAAAGTATCTATTGCTGGCTTGTCTCCAGCTATAAAGCTACTTTTTACATTTTCAAATCTTATTTTGGCATTCGCCAAGTAATCTTCATAGATTAATTTTGCATTATAATTTTTTAGCCAATTAAAGTAGACAGTAATAGCTTCATATAAAATATCATTAACAACCAATTGTTGTTTTGCTTGCGCCAGCTTTTTGTAGAATTTTGCTTGTTTTAATGTTGCCATTCGCTTATTAGTAAGCAAATTTTTGGCTAATGGTATAGAAAATCCAGCACTATATAGACCATTTTCTGGGACATTTAATTCTGGGTTTAAAAATACCCCATCATTATTTTCATAATTTGCTTTTAGTTCAATGCCATACCATGTTGGTATTTTAAAAGTTGTATTTAGCTTATCATAATATTCTGTTTCTTTAAATTTTTTCCTATTATAATCTACTTCTATTTTTGGGTCAAAAGCACCTCTAGCTTTTAATAATTTTGCTTCACTATCCGTAGTAATAAGTTGCGATTGCTTCACAATTGGATGGTATTTTTTTACATAGCCTAAATATTCTTCTAAAGATAAAATTGAGCTTATCTCTTGTGAAAAAACAAAAGATATATTGAGAAATATTAGTAAAGTAAATATGTTTCGCATTATTCCTTATTTTGAATATTTTTAGTGTTATCCTGGTTAGGCTGATAAAAATTGGGAGGGAAGCTGTTTAACTGCCTCCAAAGTTCAAACCAAATAGGTACATCATCTAAAAGGGCAATTGTTTTTGCTCCAGAGCCTACTCGTATGTCTTCGGGCCACATTACCTCGTTCTCATCTGGAGCTAATAATACTCTGTACATACCATTGTTCCTACTATTGTTTTCAATTGCAATTACTTTTGCCCCATAGGTTCCATAAGATAAATTTGGCCACCCACTAAACACTATTGCAGGCCAACCATCAAACTGCACGCGTACCTTTTCATCTAAATGCAATAAAGGCAAATCTATTGGACGAACATACATTTCTACAGCTAACTCATAGTTTGTTGGCATAATATTTACTAAATGCTCTCCTTCTTTAAACGTTTCTCCAACACCAGATTTTATAGTTTTATTTATTAAACCGTCTTGCGGTGCGGTTATAAATAGTAAACTACTACGTTTTTGGTAGTTAGCAAGGTTAGTTTCTAGTTTAGATACTTCTACTTGCGTATCATACCCGCTAGATTGTGCTGTATATAAATTGCTTTGCGCTTTTGCAAGTTTGTCTGCATACATTGCATTTAAAGTAGAAATGGAAAGTTCTGAGATAATTACATCATTATTTGCACTTAAAAATTTATTTTCTTGTGAAATTAATTTTGCATCTGCTTCTTGTAATTTTGCTCTTTTTTCCTCTACGTCTTTAACAGCTTTTAATCCTTCTTGTTGTAGTAAAACAGCTCTGTTAAATTGTGTTTTTGCTATATCTGCTTTTATTCTTGCAGCAACTAAATCTATGCTGTCTGTTTTTACTTTTAATCTTGATTGTATTATTTTATTTTTTGCTTGTTTAAGTTTTAGTACTCTCTCTTGTTTTAAAGCAGAAATTTGATTTTTTAATGCTCCAACTTTACTTTTATATGCCGCAACAGAAGAACTTTTTGCTGTAATTTGGTTATCCGTCCTTTCTGCTAATTTTTCATCAAAATAGTCGCTTTTTACCTCAGAAATCCTAAGAATAGTATCTCCTTTTTTAACAATGTTCCCTTCCTGAACAAACCATTCTTCAATACGGCCAGGTATTTGTGACTGTATAGTTTGCGGGCGTTGGTTAGGTTTTATAGTAGTAACATAACCGTTACTACTTATATTTTGTGTCCATGGTAAGAATAAAACAATTATTAAAGCAATAGAAAATACTAGTAAAAATATTTTAAATCTTTTATGATATTCCTTTGTGAATATTTCTTTGCCAGATTCAAATTTCTTTAAATCTATATATTCAGAAACTTTGTTATTAGATATATTTAACATTACCTATTATTTTTTATAATATTACCTTCTTTGAGCGTAATGTGCTTATTACATTTACCTTTCCAAGTTTCATTGTTACTAACCACAATTAAACTCCAAGCATGTGAATCTTTAGTAATAAAATTAATTATTTTTTCTGCCTCTGTTTTATGAAATTGATCCAGTGGATCTTCTAGAATTAATAATTTTGGTTTTTTAACAATAGCTCTTGCTAAAACTATTTTTTTTGCGGTAGTATATGCTATTTGTTTTCCTTCTGGTTTTAAGATGGTGTTAAGCCCCATTGGCTGTTGTTTTAAAAAGACGGTTAAATCTAAATTATCAAAAGCTTCATAAATTTCTTCATCGGTAATTGTAGTGTCTCCAAAAGTTATATTTTCTCTTATGGTTCCTTCAAAAGGGGTTTCAGAAGAAAGAGACAAACCTAGTATGGCTCTATATTTACTAATAAATAGGCTTTCTATAGATAAATTGTTGATATAAATATATCCTGAAGTAGGAAGTATCACTCCTGCAATTAGTTGAAATAAGCTAGATTTTCCAGAACCACTTTCCCCTTCT
This sequence comes from uncultured Maribacter sp., assembly GCF_947495965.1. Classification (GTDB taxonomy): domain Bacteria; phylum Bacteroidota; class Bacteroidia; order Flavobacteriales; family Flavobacteriaceae; genus Maribacter_B. The sequence continues at coordinate 274,795 of NZ_CANMBB010000002.1, read as the reverse complement.
ATTAATATTCTATCCTCTTGGTTTATAGTAAAAGAAATGTTTTCTAAAATGGGTTGGTTTCTTTCTTTAACGGCATAGCTAACATTTTGAAACTCTATAGTTAAGTCTTTGTTTGTATTAATTATTTCTCCTTTTTGAGATTCTATGGGTTTGTCTACAACTTGTCCTAGTTTTTCTATAGAAGTTAGCACATCATAAAAAGATTCTAACCCTAATATTAATTTTTCAACAGAATTAATAACCAGAAGTATAATTATCTCTGCCGCTACAAATTGCCCTATATTCATACGTTGATCAAGAACTAAAAAACCACCAATTAATAAAAGTCCAGCAGTAACTAATACTTTAAATCCAATCATTTGTATAAACTGTAGTATTAGTATTTTAAAGTGACTTTCTCTGGATTTTAAGTAATGTGAAACCAAATTGTCATTTTTAGACATTGCTAAATTTGTTTTACCAGATAATTTAAAACTAATTACTACTCTAGATATTTCTTGTAGCCAATACGCAACTTGGTATTTTATTTTAGACTCTTTTAAGCTAGTATCTAGTCCTTTTTTAACGGTATATTTAAATACCATATAAATTAAAAGTAAAAGTAGTAACCCAAAAACGATAAAAAAGGGATGATAAAATGAAAGCAGAATTAAGGCAAATATAATTTGTAAAAAGGCCGATGGAACATCAATTAAAATTTTAGATAATCCTTTTTGTATGGTTAGTGTATCAAAAAAACGATTTGCTAATTCTGGCAAATAATAATTACGCAACTCGCTCATTTTAATTTTTGGGAACCTGTAGCTTAATTCTAAAGAAGCTCTTGTAAAAATGCGTTGTTGTATTGTTTCTATAATACGCATTTGCATTAACTTTAGAATCCCAGAAAATGCAACACCAGCAGTTACTAAGACAACTAAAACTATCCAAGAAGTAGATATTTGTGCACCTTGAATTAAGTTTATAATTGCCTGTATTCCTAGTGGTAAAGATAATGCTACAATACCCTCAAATATTGCATAGTAAAATACCTGAAAAATATCTTTTCGTTCTAATTTTAATAGTCCTAAAAAGCGTTGCCAAGGAGATAAAATAGTATTATTCATTTACGGAAATTGTTTTTAGTACTAAATCGGTGAAAAATTCAGAAGGTGTTATTTTAGAATTGCAATTGGTGATAGATTTAAAATGCATTCTGTTATAATGTTGATGTAAGGCTCCTTCAATGACTGTATTTGATAAACTTAAACTATACTTATATTTCCCATTATATGCAGTAATTATATCAGAAAAGCGTTGTGTAACTCGTTTATAAGACATAAAATAACCTTCTTTATTTTCAGTATCTACATCTTTAGTTAAATAAGATTTTGAGTTTTCATTAATTATAATCTGGTTTAATAACACCTCATTTATATGATTAAATTTATTATCCTGCTTTGTAGTCCTAGTAAGTATGCTAATAGCCTTCATTAACTTATCCTTTGTATTTGTTATACTATAGGTTTCTAATACTAACTGGTATTCTATCCATCCCCAATACCAAGAAGTAAGGTACACCAAAAGTTTATGTTTACTATCAAAATACCTATAAATAGAACTTTCGTTGGATCCTATATGTTTTCCAAGTTTTTTAAAATTAAAATTTTCAAAACCACCTTCTTCAATTAGTATAATACTGTGTTCTAGTATTTTTTTACCTAATGAGGACGATTCTGGGTCTTTTAAATATATTTCTTTAGGTATTTCTATTTTAATATTTAATAGTAATTTTTCCATAACTGAATTTAAAATTGCTAAATTAATAGTAATACTATTAATTTAGCAATAAATGTTGTTAAATTAAAGTTAAGAGAATTTAGTATTTACTATTTTTTAGTTTTTGTTTTTCTATTTTGTCATTTATGCAATAGAACAATTTATTATTTAACATAAGTGCTGTGCTTTTATCAATCTTTTAGGTATTAATTATTAAACCTTTAACATGGCTGCATCGTTTATAAAGATATTTTCGTGCCATCCATCAAAAAACAATGGCATATGACATTAAAACTATCTCTGTTACCTTTATTAGTATTACTGTGTATTACTGTAGGTTTTTCCCAAGAACCAAAAGTTGTACGTAGCGTTTCGGACTTATCTAGCAACACTTTTTTTGATCGGACAGAATTTACGGCAGGTTATTCTGGAAATATATTCTGGAATAATGGAATAAATTTAGGAGCCGAATATCTTTTAGAAGAAAAAAAGAAAGTTAAAAATAAGCGAAGAGGACAAAAAACAAATACCCATCAGTTTCTATTTAATGGTAATTTAGGATTCACTACAAATTTCTCCTCTAAGACAGATACCGGTTTCTATACCAATTATGGTATAACATGGCGCAGAACAAATAAAAAAGGAAAACAGTTTAGTGTAGATTTTAACCCTTTGGGCTACTACCGTTCTATATTACCAGAAACCTATGAAGTAAAAGGCGATGATGTTTCTAAGGTTTTCTTGCCAGGCAGAAGTTATTATGCACCATCTATATCCTTAGGAATTGGAAAACAAAGATTAGGTAAAAAATTAACAGGTAGGTATTTCAAAGTAAATTTATTATTAAGAACCCCTTTTAATGCAGGCACCGTACCATCTATTAATCTTCAATACGGATACCGATTTAAATTTAAAAATAAAAAATAATGCAGAAATTTATAAAAGAATACGCTAATAAAATAGGGGCACTAATTGTTCTATGTACCGTTTTTTCTTGTTCTAATGACGAGGATATTTCTCAGTTAAGTGATACTATATTTGTACGGCATAAAAAGGCAGATATGCCAGCTTATATCCATGGTGATGGATCCGAAAAACTATTTCTTATTATTTTACATGGTGGGCCTGGTGGTATAGGATTAAGTTATCGTTCTAATTCTATTAAAGATGCTATTGAAAAAGAATGTGCTGTAGTTTATTTTGACCAACGAGGTTCAGGAATGGCACAAGGTAGTTATTCCGAAAACGGGATAAACATAGATATTATGGCCGAAGATGTTTTAGCGTTAGTAAAAGTTATTAAACATAAATATGGTAATGATTCTAGGTTTTTTTTAATGGGGCATAGTTGGGGAGGTGCTTTAGGACCTGCAACTTTATTGAAAGATCAAACCGATTTTTTAGGGTGGATAGATGTTGATGGCTCGCACAACCCTAAATCCATGTATTTGGAATATATTGCTAATTTTAAAAGGGTAGCGGCAGAACAAATTAATGCTGGTAATGCAACTCAATATTGGGAAAGTCTTATAGAATTAACTAATAATGTTGCTCCAGAATATAATATGAAGGATATGCGTAAACTCAATTCTGAAGCTTTTAAAGCAGAAGAAAAGTTGGCAGACACAAATGTTATTAATAAAAATGTAGAAAGTGATGAAAATACAATACTAAAATACAACATTTTAACTTTGTTCTGGAACATGGCTAATACCCAATCCATCTTAGATGAAGATTTATTTCAAAACATAACATTTAAAGACAGACTTCAAGAAATTACGGTACCTTCTTTAGTTTTATGGGGAAAATATGATATGGTTGTACCAATAAGGTATGCTCAAGATTCTTATAATAACTTGGGAGCTAGTAATAAGAAATTAGTAATTTTTGAAAAATCTGGCCATTCTCCTATGGCAACAGAACCAGATTTATTTGCAGAAGAAGTAATTACATTTATTAGGGAAAATAAGTAGGAGTAATATTAGAATTATTCTAAAAAATACTCTATAAAATTAGATATGAAATTGTGAATGTGTTTTTTATTTAGATTAACTTTTTTAACAACTAAATAGTGATTTCTTTTTATTCCATTTTTACTAATACTTTTAAAAACTATATCTTCTGACATTTTAAAAGGTTTTAATTGCCATTTGGGTGCGCATAAAACTCCCATATTAGATTCAATCATAGACAAAGAAGCTTCAGTGTAGGGAATAGCAGATATTTTATTAGGGGTTACATTATTTGATTTTAAATAATGTTCATATATAGAGACACTATCTAAAGGATAAGAGTGTATAAGCATATGCATATCAGAAAAATGATTAGAATCTAAAAAATCTAAGTCATTTAGTTTATTTTCTTTATGCATAATGGCAAAAATTTCGTCTTCGTAAACCTTAATATTTTCTAATTCGTCAGAAACAGGTTTAAAAGTAACAATTGCTATATCAATTTCATTAGCTAATAATTTTGAAATAGTAAGTTGTCTAGCATATAGGTTTAATTCAATATCAATCTCTGGGTAAAGAATTCCCATTTGTTGTACAAACTGAGGAATAGAATGGACAAAAGATTGGCATTCTGCACTTAATTTTATGGAGCCTTTAGAGCCTTCTTTAATATGTCTTATCGAGTTAAAACTCTCATCAATAGAAGAGAACAATTTGTTTGCTAATTTATAGAGTTCGTTTCCTTCATCGGTAAGATTCCATTTATTTCTACTTCTATAAAAAACTTTAAAACCTAGACGCTCTTCTAAATCTCGCAATTGATGACTTAAAGCAGATTGTGTTAAAAATAAACGTTCTGAAGAATTAGCAATACTACCTTCTTCAACAATAGTTTTAATTAGCCTAAAGTATTTTAATTCCATCAATCAAAGATAGTATATATAAATAATTGTGGTAGTTGATATATTTTCAACGATAAGAGTTAAACTATTCAATCAACTTTCAATTATTAAATTAATAGATATAATAATTTTAAGAAAATTACTAGCATATTATTTATAGCTAGTTTTCTAAAATGGTTAATAAATATGAAAACAATAGGTTTAATAGGAGGTATGGGATGGGAGTCTTCTAAGTTATATTATGAACGTATTAATAAGAAGGTAAATAAAATTTTAGGAGGTTCTCATTCAGCAAAAATTATAATGATTTCTGTAGATTTTGAAGAAATTAAAAAGTTAACTTTTGCAAATGATTGGGAGGCAATTAGCGTAATTGTTGTTAAAAATGCAAAACAATTAGAGAAAGCAGGGGCAGATATGGTAGTATTATGTACTAACCTTATACATATTGTGAGTGATGAGATTATTAGAGCTATTAATATACCTTTTATACATATTGCTAGTGCTAGTGCAGATGCTGTTCATAAAAAAAGGCTTAAAAGAATTCTTTTTTTAGGAACAAAATACATCATGGAAAAAGATTTTTATATAAATACTTTTAAAGAAAAAGGATTAGAAGTAGTTATTCCAAATAAGGAGGATAGGAATACTATACACAATATTATCTATGAAGAATTACTTAAAGGAGTGTTTAGTAATAAATCAAAACAACAAATTTTAAAAATCATTCATAAAAATGAACTAGTAGAAGGAGTTGTACTGGCATGTACAGAATTACCAATGCTTATTAGAAAAAAAGACGTATCTATCCCGTGTTTTGACACAGGTAATATTCATGTTGATAAAGTAGTTAAAACGGCACTAGGTATAGAAAATATGGAGTATATAGATATTAAAAATATACAAAAAGGCATTAGCTTTGAAAAACATAACCTATCCGAAGAAAAAATTGAAAAAGAGTGGAAAAAATTAAAAAATAAGATATTATAAATTATCTAAACAAAACATGCTTCACATTTTCCCTGCAATAATAATTGAGAAGTTTCTATTTTTTTATTAGGTATTTTGGGAAGCGTAACACTCACGGTTAAACATTCTACTTTTCCACAACTTAAGCATTGAAAATGAGGATGCAAATCTTCATGTTTAGACGCGGTACAACCATTACACTTTGCATACCATTTAAGCCCTTCTTTGCCTAAAAAAGAATGTAAAATTCCATCATCTTCTAACTTATCCAATACACGATAAATGGTTGTTTTGTTAAATGTAGAGTCTAATTTTGCAATAAGTTTTTTAGCAGAAATAGCTGCAGAACTATTGTGAAACTCATTAAGTAAAACTTCAACAGCTTTTGTTTTTCTAATTACTCCCATAAAACAAATATAACGCAACAGTGTTGCATTAACAAATAATATCTTTACATTTGCAACTCAGTTGTAATAACAAATTAAATAAATGATATTAATAAAACAGAGGTCAGATATTCTAGGAACTTTTGCAAGTTCTTTATGTCTTATGCATTGTGTTGCCACTCCATTTTTATTTATGGCGCATGCCAGTTCGGTAACATTTTCCAGTGGTCCGCCAACATGGTGGAAGTTCATGGATTACATTTTTCTTGCTATTTCGTTTTTTGCTATTTATTGGACAACAAAAACAACAACTATTAAGTGGATTAAACCAATGCTTTGGTTAAGTTGGGGGGTATTATTAGCATTAATTTTAAACGAAAAGTTAGAATTATTTTCTTTGCCAGAAGCTATTATATATATTCCTTCTATTGCGTTGGTAATACTGCATTTATATAATAGAAAACACTGTAAATGTAGTACTGATACATGTTGTGCAAATGAAGAATAAAGAACAGATAGAAATAACTGGGGACAATCATTTTTCAAAAAGTATAAAAACACCCCTACGTGCAGATGCTTTTGACAAAACGGATGATGAAAAGATTGCTAATATTCAACATCATTTTTCCAAAATAATGGAAGAGTTGGGTTTAGATTTAAAGGATGATAGTTTATCTGGCACTCCATACCGTGTTGCAAAAATGTATGTAAAAGAGCTTTTTTATGGCTTAAATCCAGCAAATAAACCAAAGCTATCCGTTTTTGATAATAAGTACGGTTATAAAAAAATGTTGGTAGAGCAGTATATAAATATTGATTCTGCATGTGAACATCATTTTTTGCCAATAGTGGGGCATGCACATGTTGCTTATATCCCAAAGGATAAGGTAATAGGCTTATCTAAAATTAACAGGTTAGTAGATTATTATGCACGCCGTCCGCAGGTCCAAGAAAGGTTGGTACTTCAAATTCTTAATGACTTGCAAGAGGTTTTAGGAACAAAAGATGTTATTATTTCTGTAACGGCAAAGCATCTTTGTGTTTCTTCTAGAGGAATAAAAGACCAAAGTAGTTTTACTACCACTTTAGAATATGGCGGTAGCTTTGAAAACGAAGCAAATAGAAATGAATTTTTAAAAATAATAGCACAAGAAAAAATATAAACTAATAGAGGATAGTGTTTGTATTTTTATAACAAAATGGAAGCTATAATAACCGTAGTAGGCTTTTTGGGAGCAGGAAAAACTACCTTATTAAAATTCTTAATAAATAGTTTTATTGCTAAAGGTTGGGATCCATTCGTAATTCTTAATGATTATGAAAATGCTAGTATTGATGCGCAACAGTTAACTCAAAAATTAAGCTTAAAATCTATTAAACCCCTTACCGGTAGTTGTATTTGTTGTAGTGGTATTGTAGAACTTAGAAATACAGTAAATAGAATAGCAGCACGGAAAAATGGTATAACTTTAATTGAAGCAAACGGAACTTCGGACGCTTGTTCTTTAATGGAGTTCTTGGGTGTTGGCTTACAAGATAGATTTTTACCACCTATTCAAATTTCTGTGGTAGACGTTAAAAATTGGCAAAAAAGAGGAGAATATAATGCGTTGGAATCTAATCAAATTCAGGTTTCTTCACTTTTAGTACTAACGCATCTTGATGAAGTTACAGAAGATAGGCAAGCTGCCGTTGTTAAAGAAATAAAAGCTTTAAACCCAATGGCCAAAATATTGACTATGGCAACTTTAGATGTAACATTACTACCAGAGCTACTGCCATCAACTAATTTGGTACAAAAGTTAGACCATCAAAAAGCACATTGGTCTTCTAGTTCTATAGATTTACCAGTTTTATGGAATGTAAATTGTATTCATAAAATATGTGCCCAATTGCCAAGTAGCATAGTAAGAATAAAAGGGTGTGCAAAAATAGTAGGGGAGTCTAATTATACTTATTTTGAAAGAAAGCCAGATGGTGAAGTTTTTGTAAGACCATTCAATGGTATTCCTATAACAGGGACTAAACTTTTAACTATTGGACCTGGAAGTGCACCAAATGTATTAGAAAAAGCTATAAAACGTAGCTTCTAATGAATGTTAATTAATGCAACTTAGTTGCGTTTATGTAAAAAAAGGTATTATATTTACCAGATATTTTGGACACAATTTATCAAAATTATGTTCATCTTATTAAAGTCTACTTGTTATAAAAAAAGTGTTCCTAAAGCGCCTGAAATTCAAGAATAGGAAAAATAAATATTTCTGAAACAGGATTAATGGCACATAGAGTATTAGTATATTGCAGTCTACAAAATTTAAGATGGTAAAAACCAATAATCTTACATTTAAATATAAAAAAGAGGAAGCTGTTTTTAGTTTCCCAAGTATAAATATACAAGAACAAGAAAATTTACTTATTCTTGGAAAATCTGGAATAGGTAAAACCACATTTTTACATCTTTTAGCAGGCATATTACAACCTGTAAGTGGTTCTGTAGTAATTGATGAAGTAGATTTAAATACCTTATCGCATGCACAATTAGATAAATTCAGAGGGAAAAATATAGGTCTTGTATTTCAAAAAAATCATGCCATTACATCTTTAAGTGTTGTTGATAATTTAAAGGCCCGTCTTTTTTTTAGTCGCAAGACCATAAAACCTTCAGAAATTGATTTTTTATTAGAGCAATTGGATTTAATGGAAACTAAAAATAGTAAGGTAAATGAGCTTAGCGAAGGGCAACTGCAGCGCCTTGGTATTGCAATGGCAGTAGTTCATGAACCAAAAATTATTCTAGCAGATGAACCTACATCTAGTCTAGATGATGAAAATTGCAACATTGTAATGCGTTTGTTGCAGCAACAGGCGCAAAAAAACAATGCAAATTTAGTAGTCATTACTCATGATGCACGTATTACATCATCCTTTAAAAATGTAATTACGCTATGAACAACTGGACTATAAGTTTAAAAAATCTTCTTCATAAGCCACTCTATGCCTTTCTTAGTATATTTTCTTTATCTATTAGTGTTGGTTTATTATTAGGAATTCAACAGTTAGATTCTTCTATACAAAACCAGTTTACCAATACTTTAGGGAATATACAAATGGTTGTAGGAGCAAAAGGAAGCCCATTGCAATTAGTGCTTTCTTCTGTTTTACATATGGATAACCCAACAGGAAATATTAAGTATTCTGAAGTAGAAAAATTAGTTAAAAATCCGTTAGTAAGAACAGCTGTTCCGCTATCCTATGGCGATAATTATAAAGGATATCGTATTGTTGGTACCACTGCAGGTTTCCCAAAAATTTATGAAGCACAACTCTTAAAAGGAAAAGAAATAGAACATTCTATGGAAGTAGTTTTAGGGAATACTGTAGCACAAAAATTAAATTTACAAATAGGAGATACATTTTTAAGTTCGCACGGTTTAACCAAAAATGCAATAGAAGAACATGAACAATCTTTTACTGTTGTAGGTATTTATAAACCAACGTATAACGTTATTGATAAACTTATTGTAACCAACCTAAGTAGTATTTGGGATGTACACCATCATGAAGAACATGAAGAAGAGGCAGTACATGAAGCGCATGAAGAAGAAAGTCATGATGAACATTTACATGACACCCATAAAAATGAAGATAAAGAAGTAACTTCTATTCTGGTCTCTTTTAGAAATCCCATGGGGTTAATGACCATGCCAAGAAATATTAATACAAATTCTAATATGCAAGCAGCCTTACCTAAGTATGAATTAGAAAGGCTATTCCGTTTTACAGGTGTTGGTGTTAAAGCAATTTCATGGATTGCATATATTATTCTCCTAATTTCATGTATTACTATTTTTATTAGTCTATATAAAATGGTAAGAGAAAGAGCTTTTGATCTAGCCCTCATGCGAACCTATGGAGCAAGTAATTTTCAATTATTCCGAATTGTAGCTTTTGAAGGAATTGTAATAGTCTTTATTGCTTTAATTTTTGGTTTTTTGTTCTCTCAGATAGGGTTGTACTTTATAATAAGCCTGTTTAAATCGCAGTTTCAACAAGAGGTTATACTAACTTTTTCTACTGTAAACATGTTAAATAACATTTTAATAGTAGTAATAATATCAATGGTATCCATTTTATTAGCCATCTTTCCTATATTAAAAATGAATATCTCTAAAATTTTAAGTGATGAAAAGTAAATTCTTTTACCTGTTATTAATGTTTGTTTCTATGAGTGCTTTAGGGCAGGTAAACCTAACTTGGGATGATTTGGCGGATATAGAATACACAGAAAAATATTTTATTGCTTATGATTCTAATTTTCTGTATCCTGAGTTTAGTAAAAAAATGGCTAGCCTAGCAGGTAAAGAAGTTACATTATCCGGTTATTTTTTGGATGTTTCTCCAGATGGAGAATTACTTGTTTTGTCTAAAAATCCTTTAGCCTCATGCTTTTTTTGTGGAAAAGGTGGGCCAGAAACTGCAGTAGAAATACAATTTAAATCTAAACCAGATTTTAAAACCGATGATGTAGTGGTAATCACTGGAATATTAAAACTTAATAAAGACGATATAGAACACTTTAACTATATTCTTACAGATTGCACTGGTATTGATATGAAATAATGGATCATTTTATTGTTGAATAGCCTTCTTTGAATTGTTGGGGTAGTGGTTTAGTTTGAGTCTTCCTAAAACTTAAATAAATTTAGTTCTTTAATCTCTGTGTTTTTAAAATGCAGAGATTTTTATAGTAAATATATTGCTGTAAAAATGCTCTAAAATTCGTGTAAAAAAGTAGGATTATACTTAAAAAGTTGTTTCTAAAAAGGAGCTGAAACACTTATTAAAGAATAGTAATCATACAATTTATACTTCATTTTTACGTTAAAAGAAATACTAATCATTTAAAAAAAAAGTAATGAAAAAATTAAGTATGTTTCTACTTCCTATGTTTTGTATGGCAATAATATCATGTGGTGATACAAAGAAAGAAGAGAAAGAATTAGAAGTAAAACTTGACAAAATAGAGGCGGTTGAGCAAGAAATTGACCAAACCACAGAGGAGTTAAATCAAAAAGCTGAAGAAGTAGCATCTGCTCTTAGTGAATTAGATAGTTTGTAAAGCTAAAGTAAATAACCTCGGGCAAAGCCTTTGAGGGATTAAAAGGAAAATTAACATTGATTTCGACACAAGTGTCGGAGCATATTAAATCTCGATTATCGAGTCAATAAATTATGAAAAATATAGCAAGAATAATAAGTTTAATGCTTTTTGCATTTGTTGTCACAACAACATCTGGGCATGCCCAAGGAAAGTCGCAAGACAAAGGAAAAGGAAAAGCGAAAAAAGAAAAAGTTAAGAAGTTTAAAGAAGATGTAGCCGAAGAGGTAGAAGAAGTTGAAGATGCTGTGGAAGAACAAAAAGGGAAGGCCGATGCAATGAAGGAGAAAGGCAAAGGCAAAATGAAGGGGAAGGCAAAAGATAAAAAGGATAAGATAAAAAATGATGATGATGGTATCGAAGATACTGAGGATTCTCATAATGACTCAAAAGAAGAGCGTGCAGAAAAACCTGAAAAGGCAAAAAAGGAAAAATCAAATAAGGGCAATGCATATGGTCGCGATAAAGGTGATATGAGTGGTACAGAATTCGGAAAACATAGAGCTGCAATGGCAAAAGAAAAAATTGAAGCATCTGAAACCGTACTAAATGAAAAGGAAGAAACACTAAAACGTGGGCGTGAAAAGGTAAAAGAAGCAAAAGAGAAAGTAGCGAAAGAGCGCAAAGACAAAGATGTCGATGAAGAAGTTATTAAGCAAAAGGAAGAGAAAATATCAAAAGCGGAAGAGAAATTGAATGAATTAGAAGCTGTGATTAAACAAGGAAAAGATAAGGTAAAAAAACAACGTGAAGAAATTGAAAAAGTAGGCAAAATGCCTGTTGAATAAAAAGGCAAATTCTACACAAAAAATTCAAAGCGGATAATTATCCAGTCATGGTCGGAAGAAATTCCGACCATTTTTTTATGTTTCAAAATGTATTTAATGCGTAAATAAATGAAGAACATAGTGTAGATTATTGGAGTCGTACACTAGACTACTACTATTTTGCGTACTAAAACTATACATAAACTTCTTTCTTTAATCTCTGTGTTTTTAAAATGCAGAGATTTTTATAGTAAATGTTTTGCTGTAACATTAGTGTAAAAGAGGGGAGCGTTATTTTTTTAAAAGTAGCTTCTACAATTTTAATAAAGCCTTTATTATACGCATTTACGTTAGGAGGGGAGGCCAATGTGTTTTGAAGTGTTAAAACACCTTCCAATAATTATAAATTTAAGCTTTAAATAAATCCCCTATTCAAATACAAAAAAGGAAGCGTATAGCCTCCTAATTCATAAATTTAAACGCCTTATGCTTTAAGACGGTATGTTTTTTTATGGAATTTTAATAGATACTTTTCCATTAATAATATCGCCATTCATAAGTAACATATTGCAAAAAATAATAGTAACTCTTTCCCCATCATTTTCTACAAATAACTGTGTTTCTGTTGTAGAGTCATACTCTAAAAATACTTGGTTGGTAGACTTTACTAACTCACTGTTATTATGTGTAAGGTCAAAACCATTTTGGTTAACACCAAAATACTGTCCAGTTTTAGGAAAGCCGCCCTCTTGCTCATTAAAATTAATTTGAAAAGTATTTGGCCACGTACCAAATCTAAAACCAACAGAGCCTTTATCACAACAACTAGGGTCTGTTATTTCAACATATGCCTCTTTCCATGTACCAGAAATACTATAATAATTATCTCTTTCATAAGAACAAGGTGTTTCAGATGTGGTAAAAGATTCCCAATTTTCAATTGCATCATTGCCATTTTTAGTGGTTGCCGCATAGTAATAGGTAGTATTAGGTTCCAAATCTTTTATTTCATAATCAAAATTGTAGGTACCAGAAAAATATGGAACATCATTTTTTACGATTATCTCTTGGTCGTTACTAGAATCAGTTTCATTTCCTTTTCTAAAAATAAACCCAACTTCATAATTATCTGGTCCATCTATAAAAGCTATGTTGTCTAAATCTATAAAACCATTAAGCGTTACAGCGTTCTGAGAAATGTAAGTTACATACGCCTTTGCACTTGGAGTTTTATATAAAGCAATATCTGTTTCCTCTTCCTCTAAAAGCCTATTAACTACTGCTTCTGGAGTACACCCAATAAGAAAAATTGCAATTAAAAAATTAGAAATAAGAAACTTGTAGTTAATCTTGGTTAGCATTATGGTTGTGTTTTAGTGGTTTTTTAAAGATCTAAAACGACTTTGTAGGAAACTATATTGCATTTTTTTTCTTAAAACTATTTTTTAAAAGTTTTCTTTTATAGCACAAATAGGGTGTCTTATTATATACATGAACGTTAGGAGAGGAGTGTAATGTGTGTGTAATGAGGTTTCAACGAAAATTTTATCACTATCAGCCGTCTATTACAATTTTTTGCAGGAAATTATGTTCATTTGTATTAGAAGAACTTTTTATGCAAAAAATTACACCCCATCAAGTATCAAAAAAATTCGCCTTTTCTTTTCTTTTTATTTTGACTTTTATACTTGGTTGTTCAAAAGATGATACACCATTTGTTGATGCAGAAAATACCGTAGATCTAGAAGCGGTGTTTTATGGCAAAACGTGGGCTATTCATGAAATAGAAGTTAACGGTAACCGGGTTGCTGTTCCTGAAGAAGGGGAATGCGGCAGAGACTACTTTAGGTATTTTGAAAGCGGTAAATATATTGAGTATCTGCATCAAAGTAGTTCATGCTTTCCAGAAATTAATCGATTGAACTTCACACTGGACGGCAGTACCATCACCCTTTTTGACGAAATAGAAGGAGAGGCTGAAATTCGTATTCAAAAATTGGATGAAACCGAGTTCAATTTTGAAACACATCTTGATGTTGATGGTGACGGAAATAATGATAAAGTCAAATTATACTGTCGAATCTATTCACCTGAAGACAGGGACTTCTACTCAGAAACTTTCGAAAAAGATTTTTTTAAGTTTCAAGATGATAATTTAATTGCCTTTACCTGGTCCGAATATGTCGGTGATGACTTTAAGCAATACGAAATATACAGGTCTTCAGGTAGTTGCAACAAGACGGATGCAATCCAAATAGCTACAATTACCGATCTCTCACAGAATGAATTTATTGACCTTGATCCAGATCCAGTTGAAGAACTTTGTTACTTTTTCCGTTTACAGACCAATAAAGGCCAATTGGCTGAAAGTGATATGATTTCAATAAATACAAGGGATATTGATGTTTTTAAAACTGAAATGCTCGCTCCTGAAGTCCTAAATGGAACGATTAAACTGAATTGGCTGCCCTTTACCAATCCGTATTTCTCAAGGTATGAAATTACGGTATCCAAAAAGGCCTATTATGACAATTCTCCAGAAGAGATTCTTGTGGCCACAGTGGAAAATCAGGAATCAAATACCTTGACCCTTGAAATACCACCATCTATAGAAGACCCTTTTTTCAATATACATGTCTACAACATATTTGGTGAAAGAAGTTCTTTAAATATTGGACAGGATTTTACAGACCCCAGTGTAGAAGTTATCTATACCCCGCAAGAAATGGTTGATATGATGTCGGTTCATTTAATAGGTAGTGACCCTACAGATAGCAGGTACCTCTACCTGTGGGGAGAAAATGTATCCGACCCTTATAAGAAAATTAAAAAAGTTGATATCACCACTAAAGAAGTTGTGGCAACATCTTCATTTGATCTTAATACCAGTTCAGAAGTTCGACTTAAAGTCTTTGAAAGTCCAGAAGGGAAGGAAGTCTTTATTCAAAAGGGAAGTGAGTATCACGTTTTTGATGCTCTATCACTAGACTATAAGTACAGATTCCGGGATTTAAATGATGAATATATCGGCTTCGAAGACTTACTGCACTTTAAAGACGATATTTGGGTTATTGCTGATGGCGGTGATGAATTACGCACCGTACGCAGGTTTGGAAGAGACTTACAAACAATTGATGTATTGGACCCTAAGCCAACCACAATATTTAAAAGAATGTATGATTTAATCAGATTGGGAGAAAATCAAATACTAGGAGGGATGATATATGACGATAAGAGCTTTTTGTTCGAAATAAATGATGATGGTACCATAGTAGGTTCTAACGAGGTAGGCTATTCTTTCACCGATCGTTCTAGATCCATTCTACATAGTGGCGTGAGCAATATTTTACTGGACAAACGTAACTTAAGAATTTATTCTGCGAATGACTACGATTTCATTAGTTCCTATAGCAGCCCTGTTCATACCAGTTCAATTAGTATTGATGGAGAACATATATTGGGAACTGATTATAATGGAGATGACTCATTAGACTTTTTTGATGTTTTTGATAGAGAATTGAATATTTTAAAGTGGAGCAATGGCCAAAACATACGCATAGCTACAGTCGGTTACCCACAGTATGTTTATGAAAACTCAGAGGGCAAACTAGTGGTCATATCAAGTTATTTCAAAAGATCTTCGTTTAGGCGTGGTGATACCAAAAATGACCTTTTTGTTGAAGTAATAGATTGGTAAATTACAAACCCAAGTTTTAGTGTAAGGAATAATAAGCCAATAGCGACTTCCAAAGCAATTTTACATAGCGTCAAATTTAATGGAATGTGTTAAATGTACTATAATGTTCTGTGTTATGTAACTTTGCTTAGCAAAAGCAAAGTATTTTGTACTTCACTTTTCTATAAATTTTTCTTCTAAAAAGTTTCTTCCACTAGGGTAATGGAACACTTATTAACTGACCGACGATAGGAGGGGAGTGTAATGTGTGTGGAATGGCAATAATTATTAATGACATAAAATTAAGACTCTAAAGTTTTGTAATACTCACTAAATATATTAAATTGCATCAATAGTATGATTATTTAAACAATAAAAATATGTCTACAATTAGAAAAACAATAACATTTACAGAACAACAAGATAAGTGGATAAAATCACGAATTACAATTGGAGAATTTACCAATGATAGTGAATATCTTCGAGATTTAGTAAGGCGTGATCAAGCAAAAAACGCCAAATTTTCTGCACTCAAAGCAGCAATAACGGAGGGAATGGAAAGTGGTGTTAGTGATAAATCTGTTCCAGATATCATGAAGGAAGTTGAAGACCGTATGCGAGCTGATGGGCGTTTATAAAGTATCTGGAAAAGCTGAAATTGACCTTGCAAAAATGTATGAATATGGCATTGAAAGATTTGGGTTAAAAGAAGCACAGACATATTTATTAGGAATGCATACACTGTTTCAAATTATAGCCGATAATACAACTCTCGGGCGCGATGCATCCGAATTTATTTTATCATTAAAACGATTCTCTTATAAATCTCATACTATTTTTTATTTGGCTACAGATATTAATATTTTGATTGTTCGTGTTCTAAATCAAAGTATGGATTATGAAAAAAATCTATAGTTATATTTTTTTCTCCACAATACAATAAAACCAAAGCATTCTATGTTACAAAGGCATTTTATATAACGTCGGATTATAATTCTTTTTTTTGAATTATAATGTTCTGCGTTATGTAACTTTGCTTGGGGAAAGCAAAGTTGTTTCTACTCATTTCCTAATAAATTTTTCTTCTAAAAACTTTCTTCTTAAAAGGTAATGGAACACTTATTATACGCAACGACGTTAGGAGAGGAGTGTAATGTGTGTGGAATGGTATTACATTATCTTTGTTTAATAATAATTTGAAATTTGAAAACAGATATTTTAGTTCGTTTATCTTATAGTAACATATTCAAACAAAAGTGTACAATTGAATCTCTTCAAAAAAAAGTTGATACAAATGATTCTTTATTTGTACTATCAACACTTAATAAATACGAATACAAGCTACGTGAAAAGGATAATACGGAATTACAATTTATACTTAAGGAATGGTTAATAGAAGAAAACCAAGATATAAGAAATAGAATTGTTGCTGCTTATGCAAAACATTCTGATAAGGATATTGACGGAAAACAGTTAAAACCTAATTTGAAGACTGTTGTAATAGTAAATAGACTTTCAACACTTCGTGTTATGGAAGTCTTATGTGCCTCTAATATTGATAAAAAGAAACAAGGAGAAATTGGCATATCTAAAAGCAGAGAGAATTTATTGAGATTGTATCTTTTAGTAAGTGATGAGATAACTAATCGGCAGGATAAAGTCTTTCAGAAATATTTTAAAAAGCAACCTGAAAATTTAGACGAGATATACCTACATCTATTCTTAGGCATTACACAGCCATTTCAACATTACTATTCAGTTAGGTCTATTCAGCCAGAAGTATATAAATTTTTACTTTTTGAAAAATGGTTTAGAAATAATTCTCTGTATTCGGAATTATTGAGCGACTACGTAAAGAGTATAGGACTTGATAATTGGTATCAGTATTTCAACGATGTTTTTCAGTTATGTAACGTTGCTATAGAATCCAATATCATTTCCTTCAAAAACTATCCGGTTCTTAAAACTTTAGTGGAACATCTAATCATTGATACTTCAAATAATCCTAAGTGGACTGAGTTCGTATATCTTAGAAAGAGTCCTTTAGTAAAGTTAGATGAGGAACGTTATGCAGTATTGGATTTTGAATTTTTATTAAACAAGTTTTTTAGTAGCCTTTATCATGACTTATTGTTTTATAGTAAAGAGAAAGGGTTAAATAAGTTTGCGCAAGATTATGTTAAGGAATTTGTTGAAGGTACATTATTGAAAAACGCTTTTAAAACATCGTTCGGAAACTCATACATCCAATTAAGTGAGAATGAAATGAAAAGTAAGGGAAGTAAGAATATTGAGAATATTGGGCTTCCCGATTATTATTTCAGAAATGGAAACTCTGTATTGCTATTTGAGTGTAAAAACTCATTTATATCAAATGCTAATAAAATAGCACTAAACACAGAAAAATTATTGCGAGAATTGCAGGATAAGTTTTATTATACATCCGATACTAAAACTCAAAAGAGAAAAAGCAAAGGAATACTTCAGTTACTTGATTTTACTATTAGTTCAATTAACGGTAAGTATCAGTTTTTTGATAAAACTAAAAGGCCAGAAAACTTGAATTACTATCCAATTTTATTGGTTATGGATTCCACATTGACATCTTTAGGTTTTAATCAATTATTGAACTATTATTTTCAGAAAGAGCTTGAAGAATCGTCGATTGAAAAAAAGTATAAAGTGAAACCTTTAACAATAATGCATATCGATGATTTTTTTATTCATCAAACGAGACTAAGAAAGTTACCCAAACTCATTTTAAGTTACCATAGATTTCTAAAGAGTCATAAGTCCTTTGATTCTATGGTTTCCTTTTCGGACTATTTAAGCACATTCAAGTTTCCAAATTCGCATAAGCCAAGAAAAGAGAATGTAGACCACATCATTCAAGATTCATTATTACCGCCAGAATAAATAATCTACAAAAACCTTCAATTGGACTTTTATTAATAGGATGTTAATGTGTTGAAAATAAAAAAGGCAGAGACTCAACCTCCGCCTTCAAAACCTTATAAAAAAGTTTAGGGTGCTTGTGTGTACTAATTCCTCAACTAGTAAATAACGGTTTTTGAGTGGCTAAACAGTCAAGTTCAACATTGCACCATGTATTTTAATAGACATTATGTCCTCGTTTTGTATTCAATTCCCTTCCTAAATCAGCACCTTCCCATTTTGCAAACCAATTATTCTGAAATAAGGAAATATCATCTATAATCGATTCTTTTTCTGTGTCAGATAAAGATGGTTCGAAAAACTTAATTGATTCCAATACTTCTTTTCTGAATTCTATAACTTCTTGGTCATTACTACCTACATATGGGCAAGTAAGAATGTCTATCAGAAGTAAAGTATCTTCTGTTTTTCTACTTTCAAATTTAGTGAATTTCTTTTTTATTTTATCTTTTAAAATATTCCTTAGACCATCATATTTATTTTTTCTTTGAATATGATGCAGTAGCGAAATAATTAAGAAGTATGACATATTCTGCTCAATTTCTTCCTTAAAATGCATTTTTATTGTATTCTCAGACAATTCGTAGTTCTTACCTAATTCGTTTAAAATTGGAAGTAAATAAAGAGTTTCAATTTCTGAATGTACTGTTATTCTATTCTTATTTAAAACGATATTTATTCCATCATAAATAGACTTATAGATTGTGTGTTTTTCATCAAAACTGAAACCTATATTTATATTTGCAAGTATAAATTCATATTGAGGTTTTTGTAGTAATGATGTTCTAATTTTTTCTTGATTCTTAATAAAGTCGATTATTCTGAAAAGTATGTGGCAAACTTTTATTGAGTAGCTAACTCTTGGAAGAACGGAATAAACAAAAAACGTCAGGTTTATAATTTCAATGAACTTTTTAAATAATAGTTTTTGATACTTTCCTATTTGTTTTTTCTCTATGTCAATCTTTTCATTTAAAGCAAGCAAGTCTTCTGAAATTTTATTTCTCTTATCATCTGAAAGCTCAGGTATAACTAGTTCTTCATTTAACTCAGACTCTTTTAACAAATGATTTATTAAAGTTCTTTCTTCAGATTGAAATTTTTTAATAAGCTGCTTTGTCTTATTAAAAATTGTCGCAAGGAAATAGTTCTGTAAATCTTTATAGGAAGTCTTAGTGGAGGCAAGGATTTTTTTATAATTGGTTATTACATCACGAGATTCATAGTACTTTATTCCTGTGGTTGATAAATCTTCATTTTCTAAGAATTTGAAAATTATTGTATTGTCTATTAGCTCTCTGATGTTTTCCTTAGCTATTGTTATCTTAGTTATTATAGGTTTACCATATTCTTCAGTTTTGGAGTCATTGAAAAATAAATTATACTCCTTAAGCTTTAACTTATACAATGTTAGTATTTCATCTTTCACTTTGTCTTCACTAAAAAACACAAAATAATCATCGACGTATCTATAAATATCGTAGTCAACTTTATACTTATATTTCAACTCTTTTTCAACAGATTCATCAACTTCCTGTAAAATTAGCTCTGCAAAAATTCTAGAGAATTCGGGGCCAATAACTATACCATTGGTTTCGTTATAATTCATTATCTGCATTAACTTATCAAATATCCCTCCGAAAGTATTCTTGTCAGTTCCTAAATTGTCTTTTACAATGCTTTTATTCGCTAAAGCCCAAGAAAGAGAATGAGTATAGATGCTGTCAAAGCATCTGGAGATATCGAATTTTATTAACTTATTAAACCCTTTTTCCGCCTTATGAAATTGATTTGATTCATAAAATTTATAAATATTACTATACTTTTGATATGAAAAAAATGTTTTTAAACCCTTGTATTCCTTATCGCTCGTTTCGATAATTTCGATTTCTGGATTTTTTACCCGATGTTTTTTAAATGTTGAATCCTTATAATATTTAAGTGAGGCAATTTTACTCGGTTTTCTTAACGAGTACTTGCTTTTATCACAATAATAAAGCATAGTATTTTTATAGCTATCGTAAAAGGATACTAGTAATAATTGATTAATCGGATGAATGACGGTTAGTTCACGATAGTCCTTATTTTTATGAGAAATTCTAAACTTATACGGGACTTTTTGTAAGTCTTCAGGTTTTAAAGCAAAGTATCTATAGTTGTCAACATCATCATATTGAACTTGTTTTGCAAAACTAATTCCGAAAACAATCTTAATAATTTTTTCTAGTGTTTTGGATGTGTTTTTTTTAAATCTTATTTCTGCTCCATTGGACTTATTTATTAATTCAATATTATGCGTCGTAAGAAAATCATAAAAATGCCTATTGGAAAAGAATGGTGGAACTTCATAGGGCAAAATATCTGACAATACGACTCTTTCCTTTTTATATCCTATGCTCTGTCTTATTTTTCTCATACTAAAACTTTTTCCAAATCGAGTTTATCTCCCTAAGACCATATCGTAAGACCCCTTTATTATTAATGTTTACAACATCATTCTTTTTTGAATTATGATTTCTATAAAGCTCTTTTTTTAAAGGAAAAAGAACGAATTTTTTTGTCTTATATCCATTTTTAAAATTTAGTTTTTCCAGTTGACTCTTTTGCTTTGCAGACAATTTTCCATGATTTCTGTGCCATTTAAAATAATTATCTAAAATTTCTAAAGAGTAACTATTATTGATAAATGGATTAGAATAATAAATACCAATTAAGACATTTGCTTTATTGTTACGTAGCCTGGTATTTGATGCCAAAAATTCTATTCTGGCTTTTAGTAGTTTAAAAGCATTTTTTTCATTATTAGTTCTTTTTTTCTGAAAATCATCAAAAGCACTTTTTATCTTAGCTTTGTATTTGCTAATCTTCTTGTCAGAAATATCAATAGTAAGAGTCCTAGTTGTTTTATCTTTTCTGGAGCTTTCTGAAAACTTATTAACGGTTTTTAGAGAACCAATTGTATAACCTAAATAATTAATAGTGGTAGCGTTAGTTTTCTTTCTTTTCGACATGATAATATTATCTAAGAGCTCTATATTTCTTGTATTTATCGAATCAATTCCATTAATTAAATTATAACTTTCAGTTTTGGAACTATTAATATTCAACCCTTTATTTTTGATAATTTGGATTAACTTAGTTTTATATCTAGCTAATTCAGTAGATGTAACTTTTTTAGTTTCAGGAACAAATATTGCCAAAATATCATCTACATATCTCGAGTAATAAATGAGGTTAGGCATGTCTTTAATTTCATTATCGACTATTCTCATGTATAGTTCGGATAAATAGGGGCTAATCCCAATTCCTCTTGGTACACCTATGGGATTTGAGGCTCCTGTTTGGCTTGTTAAAACATTAAATTCTTCGATAACCTTGTTAATAAATCTTTTGGATAGAACACTTAATAGATGGTCGTTATTGATTTTTAACAGCAAATGCTTTTGTGGTATAGATTCATAAAATGATTGAATATCAGTACGAATAATATATTTAGGAAATTGGTCTTCAAGTAGCTTTGTAAGCTGACTTAAAATAGCATATCTATTAGCCTGTTTGACTTTATAAGTTCTCGCGATATTCCATTGAGTTTTTTTTGAAATGAAAAAATTTTCGAGCTTTTCTTCTAAAACATAAGTCTGTTTGCCAATCATAGGTCCTAAATCAACCTTCAGATTTTGAATTTTAGAAGGTAAATTGGTACTCGCTTCATTAAGTATATTTTTAATTAAGACTTCCCTTTCTTGTTTTAGCCTTTTCCTTTCTTCGAAAAGAACTTTTTTTCTATCGACATCTGTTTCTGCTATAATTTCAGCAGTTTTAGTTTGAATTATATTTAGTTGGTCTAGGCTAGGTTGAAATTCAGTTTTGAACTTACTTTCTATGTTTTTGCCTTTTCTATTTTCTCTATCAAAAATTTCTTGGAATGTATCTTGTGAAAATGATTGGTCAAGCATTAAAATTCTAAATTATAATTCAAATACAATATATGTAAAATACTACATTAACTGTAAAGTAAAATGAAGAATAATATTAACTGCTAGGTTTTGGCCTAAGAGAATTTTAGCTAAACAATAGGCGAGGGGAGCGGCCATATTCTAGAGGGCTCGCTATACGGTTAATTGAGTAGTTCAAAGTTTCAAGTATTTCAAAGCGGTCTTAAAAGTCAGAATGTTTTCTAGAATATAGGGACTGAGCCGTACATTGTTTCTAAAATTATCTGTAAGCCTTGATTTTTTTGTTTCGCAGCCGCGTCATCTCGCTCAAAGTATACTTTGCCGTATTAAGAAAAAAAGATAAACATTATCCTTAATGGTTACGATGTTGAAATCCTATTTGACATAATGTTAGAAACACATTCAAAAAAACTTCAAACAGGACGAGAGGTTAGCAAGGGCTAAGAAATTATCTCGCAGAGTAATTTTTAGCTCTTGCGGCAAGCTGACTAAATGTTTCTGAAAAATTTATTGATGAATGGTTTCTTATAAATCGTGTATTTCAAAATAATCTAAAAGTTTTGCTTTTTTTGGCGCTGGCTAAGCGTTGGATAAATATTCGTGTAAGCGGTATTGGCAGCCCAGCCGCATCAACTCGCTAATAATTAAAAAGATTCTCAATCTTTTTAATTATTCCGTACATAACGCCTAATTACAGTACATATGAAAATTTGCGTCGCAGACACCGCTTAAAAAAGTTTGATGACCCTGTTGTAAGTTTTAATCGATTCTCAGGGCTTGAGGGCTATTTTATATAATATAGCTAGTTGGTTTCAAATTTGTTACAATCTACCCGTAAATTGGCTTTTACATAATTGCTATCGATATAGTCCTAAAGGCCGATATCTGCAACTATGTAAAATAGACCGAAAAAGGTCTATCCGCAAATTCACTATTAATGTACTATAATTTATATTATGTAAAATAGAAAATATAAGTATTACTTTTTTATGTTGTTCTTCTTCCTTTGTGTGTACATAGAAAAACTAATGATAAGAATACTAAAAAATGCTATGGTATGGCTAAGTATTAAAAAAAGATTAATGAGTGTAAAATTAGTTTCCATACCATTCTTTATTTTAAGTATTTAAATATAGAACGCATTTACTAGTGGCGCATTAATTTTTGTATAACTGGTATAAAATATTTTATATATGGTAGCTTTTTATTGTTAAGTACGTATAGTACTATATTTTCTCTTATACCAGATATTTAATAACACTCCAGTTATAATTAGTAGCATACCTACAATACTTAAAATAGTGTATTCTTCATTTAAAAAGCCAATTCCTGCAACTATAGAAAATACTACTTCTATATATTTAATTGGAGCAATAATATTGGTTTCTCCAATCTGAAAAGCTTTGGTCATAAATAATTGTCCTACATACCCTAAAATACCAAGACTAGATAACAGTAATATATCTATACCATGTGGAGTTTTCCAATTAAAAATGGCTAATACACCACCTACTACGGTAGCAATGCACATAAAGTAATTTACAATTACAACGGGGTGTTCCCTATCCCCTATTTTTCTTATAATAGTATATACTAATCCGCTTGTAGCAGCAGCTGCAATAGCAAAAACAAAACCAAGAATAGAAACATTTTTGTCGAACCCTTTTAAAGCAATAACGCCAACAAAAGACATTAGAAAAAACAGCCATTGTACAGGTTTTATTTTTTCTTTTAGCATAAAAATAGCAAATATGGCCGCAAAAATAGGAGAAATATACCGTAGCCCAACTGCCGACCCTACTGGCATATAATGTATTGCTAAAAAGAAGAGAGACATAGAAGTTACCCCCACTACGCCTCTTAGAACTAGTAATTTTTTATGGGTCCCTAAAATGGGAATTTTTTTATGAATTAAAATACCAAAAGTGAAAAATAAGGTACCTAAAGATCTAAAGAAAACAAGCTCAAAAGTATCATAGGCTGTTAAATACTTAATTAGCACATTCATACAAGCAAAAGCTATGGTACTTAGCATCATAAAATAAATAGCCCTCCTTAAATCCATCTTCCAAATAATTTAATCTAGCAAAGATATTATAATGAAGAATATAGAGCACTACTACCCTATTTGTTTTCTGCAATAGAATATATAAGAACTTCCTTATCTTTTCCTTTTAAAAGAACACTTCCAAGTTTATTAAAAGTATATAAATTGGTATTTAAAGTATTTTTTAAGCTTTGAGATATAAGCATCTCTTGTTTGTAGGTATTACATTTTTCTTGTATTCGTGCTGCAGTGTTTATAGTATCTCCGTGATAAGCAATTTCTTTTTTATGCTTTCCAACCTCGGTAACTGTAACAATACCAGAGTTTAACCCTGCTTTAAAAAAAGGAAGTACACCATAGTTTTTTAAATAGTATGCTTCTTTTTTATATAGTTGGTGCTTAAAATTATAAAATGCGTTTATACAATTATTAGCTCTAATACCGTCTTTTAATTTCCAAGTTAATATTACTTCGTCTCCTACATACTGGTATATTTCTGCTTCATTTTCTACTACTACTCCTAAATCTATAAAACAGTCTTGCAGCATTTTACTATACTTAATATGCCCCAAATTTTCGGCATGAGTTGTAGAAGATTGTAAATCTAAAAACATAAAAATACGTTCTTCTTCTCTTGGCGTATAAAATTTTCCAAGAAAGTATTTTTTTAAATTTTGTTCTCCAAGCATAAGATTTATTTGCCTTAGAAAGCCCAAAAATAAATCTACCACTATAATATAAAAATAGATTGCAAAACTGCCAGATTCCCCTGCAAATGCTACTAGTCCTTTAGTTTCTCCTAAAAAAGTAGTAACAATAAAATGAGCAAAAACAATTATTAATGCCAACAATATTATAATTGAAATTAAACGAAGAAGCGTTAATTTTAAAATTGAAATTCTTCGATATAATTTTTCTTCAATAATTAATTGTGCAACTCCGGAGAGACTCCCAATTGTAAGACCAAATACTATAGATATGGTTATAGAGTGCCAAAACTCAAACTGTACAGAACTAACCTCTATAGTACCCACACCACGAACAATAGATAAGAAAATGAATGCTAGTGTCCACCCAATAATATAGTCCCTAACAATTTTTAATTTTCTTTTTGTAATAAAGTTCATGCTTTATAAAACTATGTAATTTTTATCTATAAGAAAGAAATTGTGTTATACCATTTGTTTTTAGTTTCAACATCTGAAGTCCCCATTTTATCTACCTTGGCAGATATACTAGCTATAGGAGCATTTATAAAAATAATAAGATACGAATTTGCTTTTTTACTTTTAGATATAAAGAAAATTTCTTGTGGAATATTTTCATATGTAGGAAGCCAATTATTTACAATTGCTTTTCTACAGCGCTCATTTTTTCCAGAAAATTCTACCTTATAAATTTCACTTTCTTTAGGAAGATTTTTAAAATAGGAGTTGCTTACATTTTTTAAATCACATTCTAAAAGAACGTTATTAGAGCTAAATATGTTTTTTAAATGTTCTTTTAAGGTTATGGTGCTATTTTTCACCTCTTTATGTATAATATCTGAAGGCGAATAGGAGAATTCCGAAGGAACAGTTATTGTCTCCTTTTCTATAGATATATTTATATCATTTACAATAGGAGTATTTCCCACATATTCATTAATACTCCCAGAAACAAATTGAAAACTAATGCCGTTTTCTAAATTTTTAAAGTTTTTTGTTTTTAACCACTTCTTATTATTTTCTACCTGTTCTTTATGTTGTGAGGTATAGTCAAAACTAAAATATACTACTGTTGCTAGACACCCAAAAGCACCAAGAATAATAATTGAAATTGGTAGTTTAATAGAATTTGTAAAAAAGCTAAATAGAAAAGCGACTAGGGAGCAAACAAAAAGAACTAGTGCCCCAATAATAGGAAAAAAAGTACTTAAACCATCTGCACCTGCAGCAGCAAAATAATTAAAATAGATAAGTAGCCCCAAAAATAGTACGGTTAAAACTAAAAATATCTTAGATTTTTTTTTCATTACAATTTTTAAAATAGACTAATTAAAATACTAAAGTAGAAATAGTTATTGTAACATATAGATTATTTCGTTTGTTTAGATAAAAAAAGGAATGCAATACGATTATTCATTATAAAAATTTACAATGAGGGTATTACACTCCTTTTAATGCTAATTCAAAAAAAAATATAGAACAGGTGTTATACCAACTCTTGCGCTACTAACTGTTGTTTTTCTCTTTTTAAGTCTTCCACAAATAAATCTATTTGTACTTTTTCTATACCAGGAACACAAATAATGTGTGCAATACCATCTTCACTAGCAAGTTGGTACTTATGGCATAGAGTATCAGATGGTTTATCTAATACCACTGTAAGAGCATCATTATTACGCCAAGCATTTATTCCTATTTCTTTTAATTTTTTCTCGGTATATGCAGCTACTTTTTGAGAGTTTCTTGCTCTTTCTATTAAACCTTGTTTACCATACTTTTGTATAAAAGACCATATAAATAATGGGGTAAGAGCATTTCTAGAACCCGTAATAGTAGTATCCATAGCACCAATGTAAGAGATAGAGTTTGCTATTCTATTTCTATGGTTTCTCTTTACAAGTACTACCCCAGAAGGTATTGGGCCACCAATGAATTTATGCCCAGAAATAGAAATACTATCTACACCTTCTGCAAAGTCAAATTTAGGTTTTGGTTCTATAAATGGGGCTATTAAACCTAAAAAAGCAGCATCACAATGTATGTAGTAGTTTTTTATGGCATATTTTCTAATAATGCGTTTTATTTCGTCTAATTTATCTATAGCCTCAGTCATTGTTGTTCCAATATTTAAGAAGAAAATTGCTGGTTTATCTCTTCTTAGCATTAGAATTTGGTCTAAATCATCATAATCCATTTCGCCATTTGGCTGGCTTCTAACAACTATATTTTTTATGTTGAGTAAATGCAGGTTCTTTTTTACGCTATAGTGCGTAGCTTCACTATAATACACAACAGCATCTGGTAAGGTTTCTCTTGCCAAATAGAGTCCGTATAAGTTCCCTTCTGTACCGCCATTAGTTATGTAACCCCATGCATCTTTTACGTTTGTAGATAATATATCAGCAAAAAAAGCAACACATTCTTTTTCTATATCTTTTGTGTCAATAGCAAGTGTTGATGGAGATTCTGGATCTCCAATATTATTAAGACAAACATCTAAGAAAGGAGCAAATTCTTGGTATGAAAAATCTTTGGCTAATGGGTATCCCAAGAAGCTTTCGGAATTAGCGCTTATTCTCTCATAGATACCTTTTATTCTATCATTCATAATACTATTATTTTCTTATACAAAGGTACTTTTTAGAATTATAAAATTAGTAATATGCTATATATTGAAATATTATTCTAATTTTATAACTCATAATAAAAAAATATTCTATTTGTAATTTGAATTTTAAAGTAAAACAGAAAAAACTACTATGCAAACTTTAGATGCTATTGATAAAAAGCTACTTAATGAACTTCAGGAAGATGGTAAACAGTCTATAAAACAACTTGCGCAAAAAGTAAATTTATCTATTACACCAACGCACGAAAGAATAAAAAGAATTGAAGCTAGTGGTATTATTAAAAAATATGTAGCACTTATAGATCCAGAAAGTATTAATATAAACTTAGTAGTGTATTGCCAAGTTACCTTAGCAAAACATCAAGAAGATTATTTTAAAGAATTTGAGACGTACATTAACACTTTAGAAGAAGTACAAGAAGTATGCTATATAGCAGGTGCTTATGATTATTTACTAAAAATAGTTCTTCGAGATATGAAAGAATACCAAGAGTTTATTCTAGATAAAATATCACAACTAAAAATAGTATCTAATTTGCAAAGTTCTTTTGTTATTAGGCAACTTAAAGATGAAACGAGGATTAAAATAAAGTAATTTAAAATTTTATTCCAACAGCCTCAAACAAATGACTCATTGTCCAAGCAGGACCAATCATTAAAAACTGAATATCTTTTAAGAAAGATGGTTTTTTTCCTTCATGGTTATGCCCTACAAATTGTACAATCCAGGCGATTATAAATATACCAAGCATTATAACCCAAAACGGTGCTATATTTAAAATTTGTATTTGATTTATACCAAATAATACTAAAGCAGAAAAAAGTAACATACCTATAAATAAAGGAATAGACAGTCTTAAATAGTATAGCAATCCAAATATAATTACAATGCTTCCTATATGCGCATACGGTAATAATGAGCTAGGGATAATTTCGGTTAGTAAATTTCCTGTTGGGATAGATGCTAATAAACCAATGAGGCTAAAAAAGATAGCAGGAACGCAAAAATAATGTACTATTCTATTAAATTTTGTTTGATGACTTTCTCCATATTCTTCTAATAGCTGGTCTATTTTTCTCATTGATATTAATTTTTAAGTAGTTTAAATTTTGAGTTTGTCTCATAATTTAGGTAAAAATTAATAATTAAGAAGATACTACGAAAGTATTTATTGGAGTCTCTAGAATATATTTTTTATTTTTTTTGTTCTATTAACTTATCATTTTCCCAAATTCCTTGTGTAATTATATCTCCTTTCTTGTTATAAAAAACACCTTGTCCATTGCGCTTGTCTCCTTTCCAATGGCCCACATATTTTTCGCCATTTGTCCAATAATAAGTACCCTCTCCATTTCTTTCATCATTTTCATAAGACCCTTTATAGTGCTCCCCATCTTTCCAATAAAAAACACCTTCGCCATGACGTTGGTTATTTTGCCATTGGCCTTCATAGCGGCTACCAGAATCTAAAATTGCTATTCCATAACCATTTGCTTTTTGGTTAGTTACTTTACCAACGTAGTGAATGTAGTTTCCTTTTTTACTCTTAAAAGTTAAATATGCTCCTAAAGAATTATCTTGCAGTTGCGATCGCATGCGGTTTACTTGTACTTTGGCTTTTTTTAATGCAAAATTTAAAGAATCTACTTCTCTAGTAAATAGTTTTGTTTTAGCATTATTTGCGTTTTGTAAAGAATCTATATTTTCAGGAATAAACTCTTTTGTTTTAGCAGGTAAATTATCTCCTAAAGCCTGAAGTTTATTGGTTAAAGCAATTTTAAGTTTTAGTTCTTTATTAAATTGTTCTTTATTAGATAATTGTGCATCATACACTTTTAAAGCCTGGCTATATTGTCCTTTTACTAGTAGCGAATCGGCCTCTAGAATATTATTCTGTACCTCTACCCTATTTTGTAAATCTTTTTGTGCTGCAATACTCTCTTCTAGTTTTTTTTGAGTGCTTACTGTTTTTGTAATAAAAATGATTGAAGTTATTACGCTAGCTGCCAGTAGTATATATAAAATAGTTTGTTTGCTTTTCATTTTCATAGGATTTAATCGTCCAAATGTATTTCTGGTAGTTTGTTACGTACTTTTCTAAAATCAGGAGAAAAATAAAGGTGACAACGAATTGCCCAACTTTGTTTATACTCTCCTCCGTTACTTAAACTTTGCCCTTGAGAATACATGGCACCTGCTGCTACAGTTAATCTTGGAGTTAAAATATAACCTAGGGTTGTTGTAATCCTTAAATCTTCCATGGGGCTAGCTACAACAGATTTTCCACTCTGCATAATTAGTTCGGTTTCAGGAGCTACGTAAAAAGTTTTAGGTTTTAGTTTATGATTATTTAGCGGAATTTTTAAACGAAACATATAACGCCATCTATTTCTAAATGTATAGTTACTATTTTCTTCAAAACCTTGTGTCCATCGGTGTTCTATACGCAATCTATGGTAAATCATCATACTAGATAATGGTACCGCAAATTGGTATTGGTGCCATATACGCCATTCTGGAACTAAATTACGATCCGTAGAACTTTCATCTGTATTAAAATTAAGGCGTAATACCCCACCTAAACTTGCATTAAACTTTTTAGAGTGTAAATACCCAATGGCATGACGGTTATATATTTGTGCTACCTGGCCAACAAAAGGAGTATCTTCTGTTTCTGCAAATCTAAAATGCGTTTGCGCTACCCAAAAAAGACGTTTAGAAATACGAATATTACCGTATGTATTTATCCATGTCTTTGTGGAGGGTTCTTTATATTTAGATTCTTTTGGTAATACTTTTTCTGTTTCTTGTGCTAGTGTAGTATTGGTAATGCCTAAAATTAAAACAACCAAAACACTTGTAAAAATTTTCATAAACTGTTTCATACTTAGTGATCTTTGGTATTTGCGTAATTATGAAACAACTCCATTATAGTTTTTGGGTTTTGTTCTTTCTTTAATTTGCGCTCTAGTTTATGACTATCTTTATTACGTAAGGCAAATACGTCTTTGTGCGTTGCAATAATTTGTGTATTTAATTCCTTTGCTTGTATACAATCTAAGTTACTTTCTACTTGCTCTAAAAAATGAGGAATTACTACTTTTTCATAAGCATTAGTTATTTGCTTTTTTATTACTTCATCCATTAAAGTAGCCGTAAAAGGATTCCAAATTTTATCTATATATATTTTTTGAAGACTGTCTACTTTTACTGGAATACTAGCTGTAGTTTTAGCTAGTTCTAAATAGATTTTATTACAGGCGAGAATAGATTTTGCTTTTTCTAATTTAAGTCCGTTATCTTTTACAGTAGCATAAATACTAAGTTGTTCTTTAGATTTAGCTTTAATACTTTGTAAAGCTGGAACATATTTTTTTTGGATTGTATTAGCTGTAGAATCTATGTAATTAGCTAATAGGTTATTATCCAATATTAATGTTTCCTCTAAACTTATAAGTTCTTGTTGCCTTTGTTCTTTAGTTAGCTTATTTACTACTATTTCTTGAATATCTACTAAGCTTTTTTCTACATTAGAAGCTATTAGAGCAATTTTTTCTAAACTGCTAGATGTAGCAAAAGAATATTCTTTTTCGGTAAGAAGTTCATATGTTTTTTTGCTTTCTTCTTTGTTTACATCATTTGCTACAGTTATTGTTTTGGGAAAAGGAATTTTACCTTTCCATAAACTCTGTAAAACAGCTTCTCTTGGAACAAATTCTACTATTTGTTGCTCGTTGTAAGAAACAAAATTGGTTATAGGATTTACAAACGTATTAGTGATTTCATTTATAACATTATAATAATAAAAAGACTCAGAATCTGAGAGCTTTAAAATGTTTAATTGTGTATTACGTAATAAAGATTCACTTATTTTTTTTGAAGCGTTATTCTTTTCTACAATAGTTTTTACTAAACCAACTTCTACAGAATCTAATGGGTAATAAGGTACTTTTACTTTTAGCTCTGGTGAAAAAGTAGATTTTCCTAGGCGCGAAAGTATCCCATCTATCTTTTTATAGTAGTCATTATTTTGTTTTAATAACTGTTCTATATTTCCATGATAAATAGAATCTTCACCATTTAATGCTATTTGTAATTGAATAGCGTTTAAATAGCGTTTATCTAAATGTATAGTTTTTGTATTACTATTTTTAAGTGTATAAATTGGAATACTTTTATTTCTAGAATCGTTTATTTGAATGGTTTTTAGAATACCATCAGAAAAATTCCAATCTTCATTAGTACCCATGGCATTACTAGAAAATAAAGACCATTGGTCATGAGCTAATCCATTTCTTAAAAACCTTCCTACCAGAGTATTTTGCTCATTCTCTATACTAAAATCTTTTTGTGGAATTCCTTTATCAAATGCAATAGAGCTTTTAAAAGTAGTTTTTTCTATTTCAGAGTCCTTGATATGATTTACTGCGTATACCCATAAACCGTCTGGTTTACCCTCTTTAATTTTACCTTTTGCTTCTTCTTGAATACCATTAATATTTACTCGGTATTGGTAATTTACTAGTTGCGAACTTTTATCTGTTTTAAAATCGCCAAATTGAAAAATCCAATCTCCAGTAGGGTAATTTTCTTTAAAAGCACCTTCAAATAAAAAGGAAGAATCTTCTTTATTTATTAATAAATCTAGATTAGAGCGGTACATTTTAAAATTGCCTTCTAAAACAGTATCCTTAGAAACTAAATAATAATTATATTCAGCAATACCAGCGTATTTTTCAATAGTAAAAGGGCCAGAATACTGTTGCGTTTGCCCAGACAAAGCACTAGAAAAAAATAAAATTACTACTAAGCCAAATAAAAAGGGGTTGGTAAGCCTTTTATGGTTCATATAATGGTTTTAATTATACATTTATACGTAAAAAAACGCAAGTTAGATGTTCTTATAAAAAAAATAGATTTTTAATCTTATAAAACCCTTTGAATAACTGTATTTTATTAGTAATTAAATGGTATGAAAAGTTTTCGTGAATAGTTGCTTTTTTAGGTTTAAATACACAAAAAAATACGTTTCAAAAAAGTATCTTCGCGCGAATGTGGATGTATTTAGGCCTTTTATCGGCTTTATTTTTAGGATTACATAATTTATGTAAAAAGCATGCAGTACAAGGGAATGAAGTATTTCCAGTACTTTTAGGCACTACAACTGCTGGCTTTTTATTGTTGTTACCATTTTACATTGGTTCTGTAACATCTCCAGAATTTATGCAAAA
This sequence comes from uncultured Maribacter sp., assembly GCF_947495965.1. Lineage (GTDB taxonomy): Bacteria > Bacteroidota > Bacteroidia > Flavobacteriales > Flavobacteriaceae > Maribacter_B. Next base: position 241,698 of record NZ_CANMBB010000002.1, on the reverse strand, counting down.
AATAGGTTTTTATGTTGCCAATATTTCTTGGAAAGTACATGGTTTTATAGTAATAAAATCTATGATTATGGCTTCTTCTTGGCTTTTGGCTTATCAAGCACTAAAACATTTACCCATAACCATTGTTACGCCAATACGTTCTGCAGGGCCATTTTTTACTTTTATAGGTGCCATATTCTTATACCAAGAAAGTCCTAATTTTTTACAATGGATTGGTTTTTTTCTAATTATATTTTCTGTACTTCTATATTCTAGAGTAGGTAAAAAAGAAGGTATAAATTTTAAAAATAATAAATGGATTTTTGCAATTATAGGAGCTACTTTCTTAGGTGCTTCTAGTGGTTTATACGATAAATTTTTAATTCAATACCAAGATTTAGCTCCGCAAACTTTACAATTTTGGTTTTGTTGGTATACCGTTTTAATTCTTTTAATAATACTAACCATTACGTGGTTTCCTAATAAAGAAAAAAGAAAAGCATTTAAATGGCGTTGGACTATTCCCGTTGTTGGTGTTTTATTACAAACAGCAGATTATTTTTATTTTAAAGCCTTGCAAGACCCAGAAGCTTTAATAATGCTATTGTCTGCCATAAAAAGAAGTCAAATACTTATAGCTGTTTTAATTGGCGGTATTGTTTTTAAAGAAAAAAATAAACGAAAAAAGCTTATTCCCCTAATAGGTATTATGTTAGGAGTAGCATTAATTTTATATTCTTAGTTTTAACCAAATAGATATTTATTTTTATGAATTTTTCAAAAGTGCTTATTTTATGTAGTTTTTTATTTGTTCAATTTTCATTTGCGCAAAGTATTTCCGGTACTATTTCTGACACCAAAGGAAATGCATTAGTAGGAGCTACAATACGCATAACAGCAACGAATAGTTCTATAATTTCGGATGCTAAAGGTGCGTTTCTTTTATCAGACGTAAAAACGGGAGATTACAACCTTACAGTTACTCATTTAGGGTATAAAACAATATCACAATCTATTAAAGTTACTGATGGGGATAATACGTTTAATTTTATTCTAGAAGAAGATTTATTGTATTTAAATAATGTAATTGTTACGGGGAATTTTGCTCCTAAAACCTTATTGTCTAGTGCTGCTACAGTTTCTGTAGTTTCCTCTAAAACTATTAATAATCGTATTCCTAGAGGTACTGCAGACCTTTTAAGTGAAGTTCCTGGTACTTTTGTAGATGCTTCTGCAGGAGAAGTATTTACAAGAGTATATTCTAGAGGAATTTCTGCTTCTGCGGAAGATGATATGGGTTGGTATTATGCATCTTTACAAGAAGATGGTTTGCCAGTTAGTTTAGTACAACACTCGTATTATGGTCCAGACCTATTTCATAGAGTAGATATAACAACAGAAAGAGTAGAAGCCATTACTGGTGGTAGTAGCGCTATTACTGCTTTAAATGCACCTGGAGGTATTTATAATTTTATATCCCAAGGGATTCACGAAAAAATAACTGGAAAGTTTAGATTGGGTAGTAATTTACAAGATAGCGACAATAATTTATATAAAGTGGAGGGTACTATTGGCGGAGCACTTGGTAATGATTGGTATTTTAATTTTGGCGGACATTATAGAAGAGACGAAGGAATTAGAGATACTGATTTTACTTTTGGAAAAGGGGGGCAAATAAAATACAACCTTATTAAAAAGACTAAAAATGGTTCTTTTAAGTTCTATGGAAAAGTCCTTAGTGATCAGACTAATAGGTATACTGGTGTTGCTGCTACCAATTGGGAAAACCCACAAGCAGCCTTTGGGCAAGACTTTAATTCCACAGCATTATTAATGCCAGCTTATACTGGCAGTATACCAGATGGAAGGTTTATTTCAGACAACAAAACCAATAGCTTTGACCCTTCGCAAGGTGTAAAAGTGCAAGATATTTCTTTTGGGGTAGATATAAATTATGAATTAGGAAACAATTGGTCTATTCGTAATAATGGCAAATTTTCTAATAAAATTGCAAATTGGCAAACAAGTATAAGTAATGCTTTTGTTTCTTTAAGTAATCCTTTAGCTTATTTTATTACTGGATCTCCTTTCCCTATTGGGCAGGTTGTTTTTAAAGAAGCAGCCTCTGGTCAAGAACTAGCTCGTATAGATAATAGCGGTATTTTAGCAGGGGAACCTTTTCAATATATAGGCGAAGGTACTTTGCCAAACGATGCTATTATGGGTACTTCTGCCTGGTATAAAGACAATACTTCTAAAGAGTTTATAGACCAACTTACTATTAGAAAAAAACTTGACAAACATGATATTAACTTTGGTGTTGCTTTAGGATTGGCAGAAACAAAAACCTTTACACAAGGAACATTTGGCTTTGTAACCTATGAACCTAATCCAAAAATGTTACGAGTAACATTAGAAAACCCTAATACTCCTGTAGAGGCTTTATCAGATGCTAATGGATTAAGTAATTATGGAGGGTTGTTTTTTGTAAATGCCAGAGCAGATGTAAGTCAGTTTGCAGCTTTTGCAAGTGACCGTTTTATTTTAAGTGATAAATTGGAGTTTGATTTAGGTTTACGATGGGAAACTATAAATCATGACGGTAGTAAAGATAGATATGCTCCTTTTACAAGTCCAGGTGGAATAGATGGGGATGCTACAACTAGTTATGACAATAGTGTAAATGCTCCAACAGGGGAACAAGATACTTTTGATTTTAATTATGAATACCTTTCTTATTCTTTAGGTGTTAATTATTCTTTATCAAATAATATGGCTCTATTTACTAGGTTTTCTAAAGGGAACAAGGCACCAGAGTTAAACTATTACTTTAATAACTTTTCTAATATAGAAATTCCTAATAAAGGAGAAATACAAAGAATTAAACAAGCAGAGTTGGGTTTTAAATGGAATACTAAAGATTTTTCATTACAAACTACCACCTTTTGGAGTGAGTTAAGTGATATAGGCACTTCTAATTTTGAGTTTGATGAAGATACAAATACTGTTTTCTATACCCCTGTTCAATTTAATACCTCTACTACTATTGGTCTAGAATGGGAAGCTTTATATTCTCCTATTACTCATTTAAATTTCTCTTTTGGTGGAACTATACAAAAAGCAGAAGCAACCGATTGGAAAATTTATGATGCAGCAGGTTCTGTTACTACAGATGATGATATAATCCTAGACTATTCTGGTAATGATTTACCATTTAACCCAACAAGTATGTTTAACCTAGGTACAGCGTATACTACTAATAAATTTAACACCTTTCTAAAATGGCAATTTATGGGTAAAAGAGAAGGTAATGTAGCCAATGCTTTTCAATTAGATTCTTATAGTATTTTTAATTTTGGAGCAGGATATTCTATTACAAAGAATTTAACAGCTAACCTTTTAATTACTAATTTGTTTAATTCTGAAGGTTTGGCTAATTTCTTTGGAGCAAATAGTTTTGGAGCTAGTGCTAATGGTGTTACAAAAGAATTTATTCAAGATAATCCAGATGCAAGTTTTGTTGTAGTTCCTGTATTGCCAAGAGCTAGCATGGTACAATTAAGTTATTCTTTTTAAGAATTAACCTTTATTCGGTAATTAAGGCGTAATTACTTAAATATTACCTCTAGAATTTTAGGATAAATAACCTCGTGTAAAAGCTCACGAGGTTATTTATTTGTTGTTTTTTCTAAAAGATTTCGATATTCTGTTGGAGATTGATTCATGTGTCTTTTAAAATATTTTACAAAGTACGACACATCGTCAAAACCAAGTTTATAACCAACTTCATTTACTTTTAAGGATGTGAACGCAAGTAAACGTTTTGTCTCTAAAATAATTCGCTCGGCTATTAAAGCAGCGGGCGATGTATTTGCCATAGTTTTGGTAATAGTAGTTAACGTTTTTGTAGATATATTTAAAATAGAAGCATATTCTGCAAGCTTATAATTTTGATTATAGTACTCTTCAATAAGTTCTTTAAATTGAATGTATTGATTTGTATATGGATGGTTTAAACCAACATCTGATGTGTTTTCTTTATTATGAACACGCTCTAAAATAACTAGTAAAGACTTCACTAAAGACCTTATAACTTCTTGATATCCAAAAGCATTTTCATTATTTAGCTCCAGATTAATTAAATCTATATAGGAATTAATTAAAGTAAGAGAGGCTTCTTTTAAACAATATGATGGTCTTTCATAATTATTAAACACTTGGTATTTTAAAAAAATATCTAAATCGGTAGGCCTAAAAAGACTGTCATTAAAATGTATTAAAACACCTTTATGTCTTGCTTCAGCATCAAAATAATGAATTTGATTTTTATTGATAAAAAACAATGAATTTTCTTTTACAGGGTAGCCATTAAAATCTATATAATGGGTGCCTCCTGTATTTTGTATCCATATAATTTGATAATAACTATGTGAATGAGCCTTTAAAGCATGTGTACCACTATTTTCTAAATAGGTTTCTAAATCATATACCCCAAATTGTAATTTTTCAGGATTTTCTTTATGTAAGTGGTATTGCTTTATTTTGCTCATTCTTCATTAGAGTGTTTCTTTCATTATTATTTTAGCTGCTTGTAAACCGCTATACACAGCACCTTCTAAATACCCCCCATAATGAGCAGAAGTTTCTGTACCCGAAAATAGTAATTTGTTATTAAAATAGGTGGTATTAAACACTTTATTACCATATTCAGGGCTCATGTATACAGAGTTTAGGTGTTGGCATGAGGTGCATCTATCTTTAGACCAATCTTTTTCTATATAGTTTGTATACTCTCTTATTTCTTCTCCTAAATAGGTTTCTAAGTAGGAAAGAATACGCGATTTTCTTTTTTCTGAAGATGTACCTCTTAAACCTTCATTAACAAAACCCATTAAACTAAATTCCGTATTATTTGCATTAGAATGGTCATATAATTCTATAACAGGACCAATTTGCCCAATAACAGTACCAGATAAGTCTTTCTCTCTCCAAAAAGGAGTTTTAAAGGAAATACCTACTTTTATAGCATTACTCATCCATGTATGTGTTCTATCCATTACTTTTTTAAGCTTCTCTGGCAATTCTGGTTCGTAAAGTAATGCTGTGGCCAATTTTGGAGGAATAGTACTAATTACTTTAGATGCTATAAAATGGTTTGTATTTGTTTTAACTACAATAGTATCCTCTTTTTCTGTTAGCTGTTTTACTTTGCAGTTATAATTTATTTTATCTTTTACTTTTTCCGCTAGTACATTTATTAAAGAGGTAGAACCACCAACAATTCTTTGTGCAGACGGAGCAGAACTATCTGTTTTAAAATAATGTGCAGGAGCCATGGAATTATATACTAGCACACTTTTACCAGCACTGTATTGATTAAAACTAGCAATATTAAGTTCTTTAAGCAATTGTGATAAATATACATGATGCCCTTGAAACCAAGTAGCACCTATGTCTATACCATTATTGGTAAACACCCTACCTCCTATTCTATCTCTACCTTCTAAAATAAGAAAGTCAGACTCTCCAGCTTGTAACAGTTTATTAGCTGTTAGTAAACCAGAGACTCCGCTTCCTATAATAACAAATTTTACTCTTTTCATGCAAGTCTTACATAATATGTGTACCATGAACTACTGCTGCACCTGCCCGTAAAGCTTCTGCTATAAAGGTGACTTCAGCAAGTTCTTCTTTTGAGGCTCCAGTATCTACAGCCTTCTTTTTGTGTATTTCTAAACAATAAGGACACTGTGTAGTTAGCGCTACTGCTATAGCAATTAATTCTTTAAATTTTTTAGGAATAGCACCATCTTCTAATGCTACTTTATCAAACTCCTGAAAAGCTTTCATTGCAATTTCTGCATTTTTTCCTAAATCGCCCAATTTACTCGATAATCGAGATTTAAATGCTCCGACGCTTGCGTCGTAATAAATGCTAATTCTTCATCTACTACCTCGTGGGATTACCCCGAGGTAGTTTACTTAAATGATTCATGCTGTACATAGTCCTGTATTTTATAGTTTTATAAGATGTTAATTTCTACCAGCCATTACTCCGCCATCGGTATCCCAAATGGCACCAGTTACCCAAGCAGCTTGGTCCGACAATAAATAATTTATAGTATTGGCAACATCTTCAGAAGTTCCTATTCTACCAATTGGATGAAAAGCATGAAATCCTTGTAAAGCTTCATGAGCTTCTTCTTTTCCTCCAAACACACTTTCATAAACAGGAGTTTGCACCACTGCAGGAGATACTGCATTTACTCTAATATTACTATCAGCAAGTTCCATTGCTAAATGTTGGGTAAAGCTATGTAAACCAGCTTTTTGCATAGAGTATGCGCTAGAAGGAGTTGCTTTTACTGCCTGTTTAGCCCACATAGAGCCAACGTTTACAATTGCTCCTCCTTTGGTTGCTGTCATCTTTTTTGCTGCAGCTTGTGTAATAAAAAAGAAGCCACGATTTAAGTCTAAATAACGATTGTAATCCTCCTCGGTATGGTCTAAAAAAGCTTTAGGACCAAACACTCCAGATGCATTTACTAAATAATCTAAATTATCTAGTTTGTCAATGGTACTAATAAGTTCTTTAACATCGTTAGAATTTGTAATATCAACTTTATGCGTTTCTAGTGAACCATCTTCTTCATTGGCAAAATTTTTAAGTTTTTCTTCATTAGTACCTACAACGTGTACGTGAACCCCTTGTGATAGTAATATTTTAGCTGTAGCTTTTCCTATTCCACTACTTCCTCCTATAATTAATGCACTTTTTTTCATACTATTTTGTTTTATTTTTATACTGCAAAATTAGAAAAAGAGATAAGTGCTCCTACGGTATTATAGAGAGTAACTAGGGTAATTTTAGGAAATAGTAGTATTTGCTTATCCAATTTATTTTAATAATTGTAAGGCAAAATTGCTTCACAAAATATAAATGTAGATTTTTAAAAGCGTGTTATATTATTTTAATTGTTGAAATTTGCTGCTTTAATTTATGGTACATAAAGAAGATTTTATTTTAAAACTATACAAGCCTTATGGTGTTCTTAGTCAGTTTATGTCTAATAACGAAAAGCAAAGCAGAAAAAAACAATTTTTAGGAGCGCTTTATGATTTTCCTGATGGAATTATGCCTGTAGGAAGGTTAGATGAAAAATCGGAAGGTTTATTATTGTTAACTACAAATGGTAAATGGAGCGATACTATTAACCAATCAGGAATTGAAAAAGAATATTTAGCACAATTAGATGGCGAAATAACAGGCGAGGCTATTACCAAACTTGCAAAAGGTGTAGAGATAGGTTTTTCTGGCAAAAAATATACAACAAAGCCATGTAGTGTTCAAAAACAAATAGAAAACCCAGAATTACCATTACCAAATTCTGCCATACGATTAGGGAGGCACCGTCCAAATTCGTGGATACGTATCATCATAACAGAAGGAAAATTTAGACAAGTACGTAAAATGACAGCAGCTGTTGGTTTTCCTACCCTTAGATTAATACGTGTTAGAATTGGAGATGTGCATTTAGAACAAATGAAACCTGGCGAAGTTACTCTAGTAAAAAATTCTACTTTGCTTACTATTCATTCTTCCACCAAAGAGAATTCTTAGGATTTTTGTCTAAAAAAATAGGTTCTCCAATTTTAGGAACTATCGTATTTATTTTTAGTTCATTGGCTTTGTTTAAAATTCGCTCTACAGGATCTGTCCATGAATGCATAGCAAGTTTAAAAGCTCCCCAATGTATTGGCATTATGCTTTTTGCTTTAATATCTATACCAGCTTGTGCAGTTTCTTCTGGCATCATATGAATTTCACTCCATAATTCATTATACTGTCCGCATTCAAGTAAACCTATATCAAAAGGACCATATTTATTTCCAATATCTTTAAAATGAGGGCCATAACCACTATCGCCACTAAAGAATATGTTTTCTGTTGCAGATTGTATTATCCAAGAACTCCATAAGGTAGCTCCACGGTCATTAATACCTCTACCAGAAAAATGCTGTGCAGGGGTACAAACTAATTTTAAATCGTCTAAAGTATTTTCTTGCCACCAATCTAGTTCTGTAATATTTTCTTTAGACACGCCCCAGGCTTGTAAATGTGCACCAACACCTAAAGGTGTATAAAAGTGAGCAACTTTTCCTTTTAGTTTTTGAATAGAGCCATAATCTAAATGATCATAATGGTCATGAGAAAGAATAACAGCATCAATCTTTGGTAATTTTTCTATTTCTATAGGCAACTCTTTACTAAACCTATTATTTCCTAACATTGGGTGTGGTGCAGGCACCTTTCCAAACATTGGATCTATTAGGATATTTTTAGTATTCATTTGCAATAAAAAAGTAGAATGCCCAAACCAAACTAGTCTAGTTTGCTCCTTATATTCTGCAATAGCAACAGAATCTATCTTTTGAACAGTTATATCTTTTTTAGGAATTGTGTTGGGTTGCGGGCTAAAATATAGCTTTAACATTTTGGTAAAATTGCTAAAACTCATATTCATTTTTACATCCCCTAAATTTATAAAAGTCCCTTTTTTATAATTACTAGAGGCTGTAAATTTTTCTTTTTGAGCTTTGGAAGGAGTACCTCCAAATTCTGGGCTTAAATTCACAAATAAAGCCACGCCAATACATATAACCACTAGTATTATTCCTATAACTGTAAGCATACGTTTTAAAAATTTAGATACTATTTTTTTCATTTACCAATCTATTGGATGGTAATCTTTTAAAAACTTACCGGACCAGTGTTTGCCAGTATTTATTCCATCAATTAATGGATCCATTACTCTAGCTGCCCCATCTACAATATCTAAAGGAGGCTGAAAATCGTGTAATTCTTCTTTTTTCTTTGCTAATTCTACCGGGTCTTCATCGGTAACCCAACCAGTATCTACAGCATTAATATAAATACCATCTTTAGCAAGACTACCAGCAGCAGTATGCGTAAGCATATTTAAAGCGGCTTTTGCCATATTGGTATGTGGATGCCTATCTTCCTTAAAAAAACGATGGAATTTACCTTCCATAGCAGAAACATTAATAATATGTTTTTTACCAGTATTGTCTTTCTTCATTACTTCAGATAAACGATTACAAAGTACAAAAGGAGCTACGGAATTTACTAATTGCACTTCTATCATTTCGGTAGTTTCTATTTCCCCTAGTTTAAGCCTCCAGCTGTTTGTTTTTCGTAAATCTACCTGTTGTAAATCGGCATCTAATTCTCCTTCAGGGAAAACTTCTTGTGCCTGCAAAGAATTGTCAAAACTATAGGGTATTTGCGATAATTTTGCAGAAGCACGAATACCAATACCTGGTTCCGGGCCATGCCACGTTACGGGCATATTTTGATTAGGAGAAGCGGTAGTTCTTAACTGCTTTAATTCTGCTAAACAATTGGTGTGATCTTGTAATAAATCTGCAGCATACTTTGGTAATTCCTCTATAGCTAACTCTTCATTAGGCATTAGGTGTTTATAAAAACCTGCGGGTCTACGAACAGTTTGTGCAGCATTATTTATTAAAATATCTAAACGTTCATATTTTTGTTCTATAAAATTACAGAAGATTTCTACACTTGGAATATGCCTTAAATCTAATCCATGTATTTTTAATCGATGTCCCCATTGCGTAAAGTCTTCTTCTTTAGAAAAACGTAAGGCAGAATCTACAGGGAAACGTGTGGTTGCTACAACGGTTGCTCCCGCACGTAAAAGCATTAGGGTAATATGATAGCCAATTTTTAGTCTAGAACCGGTAATAACAGCTACTTGCCCTGCTAAATCTGTGGTTTGAAAACGTTTTGCATAATTAAAATCGCCACATTCGGTACACATAGTATCATAAAAATGATGTAATTGTGTAAAAAGTGTTTTGCATACATAGCAGTTTCTAGGTGACTCTAATTCCTGCAAGTCTTTTTCTTTGAGTTCTGCTTCTGGTAATAGCTTAGGAGCTACAAAAACTACGGATTCTCTAGCACTACGGATTCCGGTTACTTTACGAGCATTTTTATCTCTTGCAGCCTGTTTCCTTTTTTGTGCTTTTTTGGCATCTTTTTTTCTTCTAGAAAACTCTTCTCTATTAGGCCTAGATAATTTACCCGAGGCTTTTAATAAAGCAGTTCTTTTTTCCTTAGAAATTTCGAAAATCTCATTGGTATTATTAATTAAATGTTCTAGGACAGAAATGCATTTATCTATTTCGGACTCACTAATACTATTAGGGTTTTCTATATCTTTTTTATCACTCATAAAATATATCCAATAAAACTATTTAAAATTAGAAACTTATTTACGTTTGTTTCTTTTGTTATAGTTTTTATCTCCTTTTGTTTTTCTCTTTTTGTACTTATTTTCTATGATTCTTTTGTAAGACCCTCCTTGGTTAGTTTTCTTGTTTTTTTCTGATTTCTCATGAAAACTTGGACCTGGAGCATCTTCATCCCTTATTTTAATAGGATTGTTAGGCTCCATTACTTTAGGCTTTTCCTCTGGAATTTTCTTTTCAGAAATTTCTATATGTTCTGGAAAGGGAATGTTTGGAATAGAAAAATCCATAAGACTCTCTATTGCCTCTTTATCTTCTGCTTCTTTTGGAGTGTAAAACAATAAAGCATTTCCTTTTTTCTCTGCCCTACCTGTTCTACCAATTCTATGAATATAATTTTCAGGAAAAGATGGGGTGTCAAAATTTATGACATGAGATATTTCATCTAAATCTAAACCACGAGCCATAACATCTGTAGTTACCAATATTCGGTTTTTACCCTCATCAAACTGGCGAATAGAACGTATTCTATAATTTTGTGTTTTGTTAGAGTGAATTAAACATATTTCTTCACTATATATATCTTCTAAAACAGCAAACAAACGGTCTGCACTTTTCTTATTAGAAACAAATACTAACACTTTATGAAAAACTTTAGCATCTTGAAGAAGATCTACTAAAAGATTGGCTTTGGTATAAAAGTTAGGAACTTCATAACAATTTTGTGAAATGTTTTCTAATGGCGTTCCGCTTAATGCAACAGACACTTTCTGAGTATCTTTAAAAAAATTGGTTATTAGGTTTTCAATTTCATCGGTCATTGTTGCCGAGAACATAATGTTTTGCCTTTTCTTAGGAAGCAAATCCATAATATTTGTTAGCTGAAAACGGAAACCTAAATCTAGCATTACATCTACTTCATCTATCACCAATTTTTTAATCATTTTAAGCTGTAAAGCTCTACTTAGAACCAAATCATATAAACGGCCAGGTGTAGCTACAATAATATCTGTTCCCTGCATTACTGCCATTTTTTGGGTATTTATATTTGTGCCACCATACATAGCAAGGATTCTTACATTCTTATATTTGGTAAATTTTTCAATCTCTTCTACTACTTGCAAGACAAGTTCTCTAGTAGGAACTATGACTAAAACTTTAGGATGAATATCTTCTGAATACGGCAATGTATTTAGCACAGGAAGCATATATGCAAAGGTTTTTCCTGTTCCAGTTTGCGCAATACCAATCATATCTTTACCAGACATAATTACTGGAAAAGCTTTAGATTGTATTGGTGTTGGTTGGGTAAACCCCATGTCTGCAATAGCATTGCGTAATGGTGTTCCTATTTTAAAATCGTTAAAAGATTGCATACACTAAATTTTTGCAAAGATAGCTACATTATAGTGCAAGTTTACATAAATAAAAAGATATAATAGTACCTGATTTTAAACCCTTTAAGTTTACTTATTTACTAATCTTCTAAGCGCTACCCATTGTTTAAGCATATCTCTAGAATCACAAGCGGGATACCCTAAAACGGTTTTCCCAGCAGGAACATCGCTAACGACACCAGAACCAGCACCTACTTTTGCGCCAGCGTGTATGGTGGTATGGTCATTTATAGAGGCACTACCTCCTATAATTACACCATCTCCTAAAGTTACAGAACCCGCAAGTCCGCTACTTCCGGCCATGATGCAACAACGTCCTAAAACACAATTATGGCCTATTTGTACTAGATTATCTATTTTACAACCATCTCCAAGAATAGTAGAGCTAAATTTGCCTCTGTCTATACAAGAATTAGCACCAACTTCTACATAATTACCAATTACAACATTACCAATATGTGGAATCTTCACTAAGCCTTTGCCGTCTTCACTTGGTCTGTAACCAAAACCATCTGCTCCAATACTTACATTGTTATGAAAAATACAATGCGCACCAATTATAGAACGTTCTCTAATTACGGTTCCAGACCAAATTGTAGTATTTGCACCAATTTCAGAATCGTCAAAAATACTAACATTAGGATATACTATTACGCCTTCTGCAATTGTAACATTTTTTCCAATATAACTATTTGCTCCAATTTGTGCGCCTTTACTAATAGTAGCTGTTTTATGAATAACAGCTGTAGGGTGTATTTCACTTTCAAAAACAGGTGGCTCTGGGCTAAAAACACCTAATAGTTTAGCCATTGCTAAATCTGCACACTTTACTTTAATAACCGCTTGATTATCTTTAGGAGCTACATGGATGTTTTCACTAACTATGGCAGCACAAGCTTTAGAGTCTTTCCAAAGTGCTGTGTGTTTTTTACTCCCAATAAAAGTTATTTGATTTGGAGTAGCGTTTTTTAATTGATTTAGACCTGTAATTTTTTTTAAAGTATCTCCTATTAATTCACCAGATAAAATAGTATTTATCTCTTGAATACTGAATGCATGCATATGGTAGTTATTGGTTATTTTTTAACTGAAAACATGAAAATTACGTAAAAAATATCCTAAAATGTCATTTATTTAAAAAAGATGTTAGAAAAGTGACTAAAAATATAAAAGCTCCTTTAAAAAGATTTAAAGGAGCTTTTATGTTTTCTACAGAAAAATTAATCTTCTGGTGGATAGCCATGAATCTCTTCAAAGACAGTATCAAAGTTTGCTCTTAAATAAGCATTTAATTTCTTTTTGTAATCGTCTTTTAACCAATGTAAAAAATTAAAAGTACTTCTACTTATGCATTTAGCATAGGTTTGTATTCTATTGTTTATATCTTCCGTAAGTAATTTAGCTAAACCTAAGGCATCATAAACATCTTCACTGTTTTCTATACAAATATATGCGTGTTGGGCAATAGACCGCTCTAAAACAACTTTAGAGGACTCTCCATTAGAAGTTGCACTAATATAAGTTGCTTTTACATCAAAATAAACCTCTTCAGACTTAGAGAATTCTGCTCTAACCTCTTCAGACATTTCATGCCTAAAGTTGGCTTCTATATCCTCATCATCCTGCAATCTATCCATGTAGAAATTAGGATTGTTAAATATAGTTTGCCAATCTAAATCTGCTCCCCATGGCCCAAATCTGTAATAATTGTTTCCTAAATCAATAACCTTAAAAGAAGATTTGTTATTTAAGATACGAGAACCACGCCCAATCATTTGGTAATATAGGGTAAGAGATTTTGTTGCTCTATTTAATATAATAGTATCTATTGTAGGCTCATCAAAACCAGTAGTTAAAATACTAACCGATGTTAATACGGCATCTGGTGTTTCTTTAAACCAATTAAGAATTTCTTTTCGTTGTTTTTTTGTAGCAGTATTATCTAAATGTCTTACCGCTATACCTGCAGCATCAAAAGTGTGATATACATGTATAGAGGTATTAATACCATTATTAAAAATAAGTGTTTTTTTACCTTTAGAGTGCTTCTTATATGCATCTAAAAGCTTTTCTAACATAGCTGGGCTAGAATATAAATCTTCGGAAGATTTAACGGTGTAATCTCCATTAGAACCAACTTCCAAAGAAGTAAGTCCCATATCATACTGAAAAACCTCTGCTTTCGCTAAAAACTCATTTTCTATAAGTGAACCAATACTCTCTCCTGCAATTAGTTCATCATAATTATCTTTCATTGGTAAGTTCTTGTTAGAACTTAGCGGTGTTGCTGTTACACCAAGTATAAAAGAATTATTAAAGAACTTAAATAATTTATTAAAAGAGTTGTAGTGTGCTTCATCAATAATAACTAATCCAACGTCCGATATGTCTAACATATCATCATTTAATCTGTTGTTTAAAGTTTCTACCATTGCCACAAAACAAACGTATTCATCTTGATCATCAAGGTTTGCAGTACTATTAACCACTTTGTTTACTACCCCAAAGCTTGTAAGCATTTTAGAAGTTTGGTTACAAAGTTCTACACGGTGTGTCATTACTAAAACCTTCTTATTGTGGTTTTTTAAGTATTGCCTAACCAGTTCTGAAAATATTACTGTTTTCCCTCCACCTGTTGGTAGTTGGTAAAGAAGATGATAATCATCGGGAGCACTATCAAATTTTTCAAAAACTTGTTCAATTGCTCCTTTCTGATAGCTATAAAGTTCTTTATCTGTCTTTTTTTCTTGTACTTCGTGTGATAAGTTTGCCATACCTTTCATTTCTCGGGACTGCAAAACTACGGCCTTTTATAGGGTTTTGCGCAATTTTTCGTTAAAAAGTCTCTACCTTTTTGTTTAAATGTCTAAAAATTAAGACTATTGGTAGTTTCCTTCTCTGTAATTTTTAGGTAACTATATCTGAAAACCTTTTTTTGTATTAAGTGGTATAATTAGTTTGAATTAATGATAATTTCTTGATTTCCATAAAGTTCAGATTTGGCAATGACTTTAATTTTACCAGATTCTTTTGTAGACTGTATAATTGCAAGACCATGTCCTTTTGCTGTAACTATTGTATTAGATTGAAAATCTTGAATATTTTCTCTTGCACCATTATCTACACCTAGTAATGTAGCAGGCCCTTGAATTTCAAATTCAATTTTTGTATTTTCAGTCTTTACTTCTCTACCTTTTTCATCAACCAATGCAACAATTAAATGAGAAACATCATAGGCATCAGATTTAAGGGTAGTTTTATCTGCGGTTAAAGTAATGGCAACTGGTTTAGTGGTTGTTTGTATTTCTGCCGTAATTTCGCTTCCATCAAAACCTGCTTTTGCGGTTAGAGTACCAGCTTCATAAGGCATAGTCCATCTAAATAAACGGTCTGGGCTTTCAGACATGCTGCGTCTTCCAAGAGAACGACCGTTAATAAATAATTCTACAATTGAATAGTTAGAACATACTTCTACCACTACAGTTTCTCCTTCTTCATAATTCCAGTGCATATTGGTATCTCTCCATTTATATGCTGCAGCATTTTCTGGTAATTGCTGTGCAGAGAAGCCATTTTCTTTAAAACCAGATTTTGCTAAAGGCAAAGTTCCAATAGATATGTGTGGTTTGTTTACCCAAATACTTTTAAAGTAATTCCATCCTTGGAGTTTAAATCCAGCTAAATCTAACATATCTCCCCATCCACTTTTGGCAGGCCAATCTCCATCACGTTCTCCCATATAATCTATACCAGTCCACATAAAAATGCTATATATTCCTGGGTTTTCAATTACTTGTTTCCAATCATCCCATGTACCTGGGTTTTCATTTATTGTAATTTGTTTATTAGGAAAATGTTCTAGTGCCCAAGGAATATCTTTATTTCGGTAACTAAATCCAGCTATATCTACAGCATCGGCATAACCACTAACAAGACTTGTTTGTGGCACAACTAAATTTGCCGTAGTTACTCTACTAGGGTCTAATTCTTTAATCCAACCATTTACTTTTTTTGCTGTTTCTGCTAAAATATACTCTCCCTTTTCAGAAGCATCATATCTTTTTTTCATTTCTTCAGGACTAAACATAGGGGCACTTCCCCAGTATTTACCAGATTTTTGAGGGTCGTTAGGGTCTTTCCAAAATCCAGTAACATATCTATAATGTAAATAGGTCCACTCAATTTCATTACCTACACTCCATTGAAAAACACTTGGGTGGTTTCTGTCTCTTAAAAGCGTACGAGTTAAATCGCTTTTACCCCATTTTTGAAAATGTTCTGTATAGCCACGAGAAATATAATCATCATGTCTGTCATGATAGTTTTGTCTCTTATCTTTTGGGTAATCTAATTCATCAAAAACTTCATTCTGAATTAATATCCCCATTTCATCACATAAATTCAAAAATTCTTCAGAAAATGGGTTGTGAGATGTTCTTATTGCATTTACTCCAGCAGCTTTTAAAATTTCAAATCTACGTCTCCAAACCCCTTCAGGAACAGCCGCACCAACCAAACCGCCATCATGATGTATGCAAATTCCTTTTACATCTGTATTTACTCCATTTAAATAAAAACCAGATTTTACATCAAAGTGTAAACTTCTTATACCAAAGGGAGTAGTATACTCATCTACTATTTCTCCATTTTTAATAATAGAAGTAACAGCCTTATACATATTAGGGCTTTTAGTATCCCATAATTCTGGATTTGAAACTATTATTTCTTGATTAAAAGTGCTTTTAGAACCTGTTTTAAGTTTTAATTTACTATCACTTTGTATGGCTACTTGATTTCCTTTTTTATCAAAAATTTTAGTAGATAGTGTAAATTTATGATTGTTTTTTTCCTTATTTTCAACGGTAACAGCAATAGAAACTTTAGCTTCTTCTTTACTGATTTCTGGTGTAGTAAGATAGGTTCCCCAAATAGGAATATGCAATTTATTAAGAGTTACTAATTTTACGTTCCTATAAATACCACTACCAGTATACCAACGGCTATCTACATAACGAGAATGGTCTACATGAACTGTTAGAACATTTTCTTGTTCTTCCTCATTTAAAGCATCTGTTATATCAAAATATACAGGAGAATATCCATAAGGGTTTTCACCAAGTAATATACCGTTTAACCAAAATGTAGCATTATTATACACTCCATCAAAAAGGATATAGGTATTCTTTTCTGATTTCTTAGCAGAGGTTTTAAAATGTTTTTGGTACACACCTACTCCTCCAGGTAAATATCCTGTTGCTCCTTCTAGAGATTCACTAAAAGACATTTCTACACTCCAATCATGTGGTAATCTAATGTCTCGCCAATCTTCATCATTTAAAGGAGTTTTCTTAAGTTTGGTGGTATCTTTTTGTAATTTAAATTTCCAATCAAAATTAAAATCTATTTCTCGCTGGAGGTTAGTTGTTACTTCTTTTTGAGCATAAGAAGATATCGCAATTAATAAGGTTACAACAATTGGAACTAATTTTTTCATGAATAGTATAATTTTTAAAAACGTGAATTTACAATTCAGTTATATTATAAAACAAAAAAGGTAGTAATATAATATTACCACCTTTAGTTTATTATTTATGTAACAATGTTAAGTTTGTTACTTATATGTAATTAAATTTTCTTTACTCGCACAGCATTCATCCCTTTCATTCCCTTTTCTAATTCATAGGAAACTTTATCATTTTCGGCAATTTCATCTATTAAGCCGCTAACATGACAAAAATATTTTTCTTGATTATCAGAATCTATGATAAAACCAAATCCTTTAGAGGTATCAAAGAAAGATACTTTACCATTACGTACTGGATCAAACTCCTCTTCTTCTCCTTCTACTTTTTTAGGAATACCTAAAACAATATCTTCTGCTTCGATTTCTACTTTCATTGATGGGTCAGGCGGAGTATCTACAAGATTTCCATTAAAATCTACATAGGCCATTGGAATACCTGTTTTTCCATTTTCTTTTGCTTCTTCTTTACGAGCAAGCATTTTTTTACGTTTCTCTTCACGTTTTTTTAAACGCTTTTTTTCTTTTTCACTTTTATTAAACGTTTGTTGCGACTTTGCCATTATTACTTATTAAGTTAGGGAATTAGTTTTATGGCTTAATGTGAAATAAAATAATTACTTGAAGAGTGCTAAAAAATTTAATTTGAAAAAAATTAACCCTAATAAATGTAATCTACTGGTGTGTATATTGCATTAAACCTGCTGTAAAGATAGTATTTCTAATAAATTTTTAAAAGAATTGCGTGTAAAAAAATAGTAATGCAACATACAAATATTAAATTTTAAATACGTAAATCAAATTTTTAATTTAGTATATGAAAATAAAATGCGCTTTCTTATTTGTTGTAAGTGATTGAAAAACATAATTTTACAATATATCATTGGGGTTTTTACATTAGCAACTATTTAACTCGTTAAGAAGGATGCGAAATGTTATTTTTATATACTAAAAACTTAACCTAAATGAACTTTAAAATGTTTTTAATCGATAAATAGTAACATAACGTCTATTGAAAAATAGACTCCTTTAATTATGGCGTATTTTTAAGGATTAGTTTTAAAATTATTCAATGAAGATTTTAGATTTTTTTAAATGTAGAAACAATTTATTTTTACTAGCAATTATTTTTTCTGTAAAACTATGTTTATTGTCTTGTTCTAGTGATAGTGTTTCCGAAGAAATAATAGATAAAGAACCAGAAGAAGAAACGGTGGTTATAAAAACACGTCCAATACCGTTTTTTGCGCAACGAGATGGCAATGCAGAAGCTGGTAAGGAGTATTTGTTATATGGTAATTATATGAGTTCTGGAGTTCCTTTTAATGCTTTTGTACAAGGGAATGGAGAAAATACAAGTAATGTTCTTAATAGAACTGGTGATAATGCTGTAATTCCTTATGATTATACTGCAGTAACAGCAAGTAATGGAGTCCGTGTTGTAGCACCTAATTGTTTAAATTGTCATTCTTCTAGGATAAATAATGAATATATTATTGGTTTAGGTAGCCATGATTCTGATTTTACAGTTAACCGAGCAATTCAAACACAAACTTTAAATGTAGCTATTCCTTTTGTTTATGGAGCGGATAGCGACGAATGGGAAGCATATGACCAATTTAGAAAAAGTATTGAAGCCATAGCTCCTAAAACAATTACTAAAAGTAGAGGTGTAAATACTGCAAATAAAATTGCAGAAGTTTTGGTTTCTCATAGAGATAAAAATACGCTTGCATGGTCTAACGAACCTTATATAGAATTGCCAGATGAAGTTATACCAACCGATGTTCCTGCTTGGTGGTTACTAAAAAAGAAAAATGCAATTTTTTATAATGCCATGGGAAGATTAGATTTTTGTAAGTCTATGATTGGGGCTAGTATGTTAACGCTTACAGATGTTACAAAAGCACAGGAACTAGACGAAAATATGGTAGATGTTTTAGCGTATATAGAAACTTTAGAAGCACCAAAATATCCAGAGAATATTAACGAAGCATTAGCTGCAACCGGAAAAGAATTATTCAATGGTACTTGCGCTACTTGTCATGGAACATATGGAGAAAATAGTTCTTATCCAAACCTATTAGTAGCTTTAGAGAGCGTAGAGACAGACCCAGAATTATCTAACCACTACACTACTATAACAGATGAAAGTACTTATTTCTTTAATTGGTTTAATACCGGTTGGTTTGGTAGTGCTACAGACCCTTTAATATTAACTCCTGAAGGTGGTTACATAGCTCCGCCGTTAGATGGTATTTGGGCTACAGCACCGTATTTACATAATGCATCTGTCCCAACTTTAGAAGATATGCTAAATAGTAAAGAAAGACCTAAGTTTTGGAAAAGGACTTTTAATACTAACGATTATAACTATATAAAATTAGGGTGGAATTATACTGTAGAGAGTAGTCAAACAGATAAAAACACCTATGATACCACTTTAAAAGGGTATGGTAATGGCGGACACCGATTTGGAGATAAATTCACCGAAGAAGAGCGTAAAGCTGTACTAGAGTATTTAAAAACTTTGTAGAAGCAAAAAAGGCTTCGTAACTACGAAGCCTTTTTTAGTGATATTTCTTTTTTATTCCTCTAGTAAAATAGCTTCCGTAATACCGTTTGGATATATAACTGTAGCATTAGCATCACATGTGCCATCTCCAAAATTAACTTTTACAAGTAATCCATTTTTACTTAAACTCATTACTCCTGCAGTAAAGTGTTCGCAAGCCAAGTTTCCTTCTAGAATATTTTGTACTGCTATAACATAAGTAGTTTCATCTACTTTTAGTGTCCAATCTCCTTCTACGGTAAAAGTACTTGTTGCATCTGTTGCTCCAGTAGTTAAACGTATTGTTTTTGTTCCTTTTTCAGAAACAACCGAACCATCTGCCATACTTATTGTAATAGCATTTAGTACTGTGAAAGAAACCTCGGACTGCATAGTTGCAGTAGTTACAGTAAAGCTTTTAGTTCCATCTATTTTAATCTCTCCAACATAAAAAGCGTCGTAAGTTGCCGTATACGTAATTATTTCATTTTCAATACTAAAAGTAATATCTACACTACCGTTTACATTATCTGTTCCGTTTAATACACAGTTATTAAAAGTTGCAGTATAGCCATTTTCATTAAAAACAATAGAATGACATTCTGATGTCTTGTTTGTAGCACCCTGTTTTCCAGAAGTACCATTTTCGGCAAATAAATCGGTGATAATAGTGTCCACTACATTAGAAACCCCTTCAGCAGCTAATACAGAAGTAATCTCTTCTTTGTTAATAGAATTGTCATTACCATTATCTGAATCATCACTACAGCTATTAAACATAGAAACTATTAGAGTAAGAGCAGTTATAATTTTTATATTTCTTAATATTTTTTTCATTTTAAAATATATTTAGGTTACGAGAGACAAACGTATTTTTGTGGTTCATAGTATTTTAAAGTATTCACTTTCGACGACTTTACTATCATAAAATCGTATACGATACGTTATCTTTGATATAATGGCAAAAAAACTAGTATTAAGAGACCAGGTCAGGGAACATTTGCTTCAACAAATGGTGCTTGGTAATTTACAAATAGGAAATACAATTAATTTAGCTGCATTAGCAAGGAAATTAAACGTTAGTGTTACTCCTATTAGAGAAGCACTAACACAATTACAACAAGCAAATATTATTAAGGCGGTGCCTAATAGAGGCTTTGTTATAGCTGCATTAAATGCTAAAGAAGCGAGTGATTTGTATGAATTAGTGGCCAATTTAGAAGTTTTAGCAATAGAGAATAGTGATTTCTCAGCTACAGCTATAGAAAAATTAAAAGAACAACAAATAGTTTTTGAAAATGCACCAGATGCTATTTCTAGGATTAATGCCGATTTTGAGTTTCATAACTTACTGACTAAATATTATACCAACGATACAGCACTACAAGTTTTATCGGATTTAAAAACAAGAATTTTTTTTTATGAAAATGCCTTCATGAAAAACGATTTTTTTTATAATAGAACAGACAATCAGCATGAGGCTATTATAGCAGCAATTGAAGATGACAATATACCAACAGCATCTTTGTTATTGAAGATGAATTGGATGTTGATATTAAATTATATATTAAAACAGCTGGGTGTAGAATAAAAGCAGCTTACCAACGAACTAGTTACTTTCAACTAAAAAAATGTGTGTTTTAATGTCTTTATTATAAATTTCCGTTAATTAATCACAAAGTATTTGTAAATTGTTAGATAAAAACAACAAAAGAAAGTACTATTGTACTGTAATTAATACTTTGTAAGTAAAAAAATGTAAGAATTACACAACAAAGTAACTATTACTACGTTTTTATAGAAATTTAAATTGGAAGCATTATGAAATATCTTTCTCCTGAAATAGAAGCTATTTTAAATAGCAAGAAAAAATCTGAAAAATCTTTAGTTAAGAAAAACATTTCTTGTGGAATTTTTCAAGACTATGAAATTACAGAAGATAATACAAATGAAGAACTAGTTAGCTAATAACAGTTCTGTATTATGTTTTAATTGCATGGTGTTTAAAAAGCATAAATATATTTATGCTATTTCTCCACTTACTCTTTTAGCAATTAAATTTGCTCTCAGTTCTACATACATAGCCTCTTTTATAGCGTGATCGCTTAAAAAGTTATTCATCATGGCGTAGCCGTGAACAAAACTAGAGCAAAATTCGTCTATATCGCCACCTGCACAGGTAGCTTCATATTCTTTTATTATATAATCCCAATCAAACGTATATGGCTTTGCTTCTACAACGCCGTATAATATTTGATTAAGTCTTTTTAAAGTTTCTCCTAGCTTTGTGTTTATAACGCCTACTGCGCCTTTTACAAAATTAAATTGTGTTCCGTTGTTATACATGGTTTGTGGGTACTATATGTGTTCTTCTTCTGCGGTTTGTAATGGTTTTTTAGTTTCGAGGGAACCTTTATGCTTTAGAAAATGGTCTGATAGTATTTTTTTATTATTAAAAAAGAAATTTATCGCCAATAGGGAACTAATAACTATAGTTAATATAATTTTTGTATTCGGCGTATTTAATTCCGTTCCTCTTATATCAAACATAATTACAAATATCTGATATAAACTTAAAGCAACAGGAACTAATAAAAATGGTCTATAAAGTTTATCCCTGGCTTCAAAAAACCATCCTAAATAACCTAAATGAGCAAATACATGAATTAATAAAGTATAAATAAATACGCGGTAACTAGAAAAACCTACAACATAACCTTCAGAATTGGTTAAAAATTCTTGAATGCCTAAATCTGGAACCCAAGTAGGGAAAGTACCTCCACGGATAGTAATAACATCATGAATATAAGGTAGCGATGACAATACAATGATTGCCACCGCTTTTAAAAGTTCTTTAAGTATCTCTTTCGTCACTTATTTCATCTTTATACACGCTGTAAGTATCATCAGTCTCCGCTGTTGATTCTTCTGTACAAGAATAATTTAATGCAACAAGACAAAAACATGCTGCCAAAAAATAAAGCTTTTTAGTAATCATAATATTGTTTTTAGGGGTTTGTAACCCTTAAATAACAATAGCAGTACTAAAAAAATTGTACCAAAGCATCAGCTTTCGACGAACTACAACGTATTATAATTCTTACTAAAGGTATGCGTATTAAGATAATTGTGCAAACTTATAACCTCACAAAAATAGAGGTTTCCGTTTTTTAACATGTAATTGATTGATATACAGATGGTAATAAAATGCAAGTAGGAGAATTATTTTGGTGTTTTTTGTGCAACTAATTGCAAATAGCTTTCAAAAGTATCAATATCTAAAATATTTAAAGTACACCCACATTTTTTAATTTCTTGCTTCTCCTGTTCTAAAAGCTTTTTTGCTCCAAAATCTTTATTCAAATTTTCTAAAGTAGCATAGTATTTGGCATTAAATAAAGCAGGAACACCAAAACCATGCGCATACGTAGTAGCCACAATCTTAGAATTTGTAGCATCTTTTATCATAGCATTTATATATTCTGTAGTAATATAAGGTTGGTCTGCTAATAAAATTAAAATGTTTTGGAATTTGTTTTCTAATGTTTGTATTTGTTTTACACCAGACGCAATACTAGAGCCTAAACCATTTTTCCAATTAGGGTTTATAATATAATTTACGTCTTGTTTTATACATTCTAGACGTACTTTATCTGCATAAGCTCCTAAAACTACTAGAATTTCTTTCCCTAAAGATTCTTTAGAAACTTTTATAGTATTTCCTAGAAAGGTACTCTCTTTCCATGGCAGTAGCTGCTTTATTTTATTTTTCATTCTGGTAGATGCACCTGCAGCAAGAATAATAATAGCAGTAGAAGGTTCTAAACTCATTGGTGAATTCCGTTTACTTTATCTTTAAGCATTATTGGTTTTTTATTCCTAACTACAGCCAAAACTTCAGCCATAATAGAAATGGCAATTTCTTGCGGAGTTTCTGCTCCTATATCCAAACCAGCAGGCCCATGAATATTTTCTATGAATTCTAGATCTATATCTGGTTTATGTTCCATAAATTCATGTAACAATTTTTCTCTTCTTTTTGCAGGTCCCAAAGTCCCTAAATACATAGGAGAGGTATTACTTATAGCCAGTAAGTACTTTAAATCTTTTGCATAACTATGTGTCATTAGTACTACAGCAGTGTGGGCATCAATATTTTCCGTACTAAGTAATTCTGGTTCTACAGGAATTAGCTCCTTTGCACCAGGAAAGTCAAAAATATCCTTTTCTTCTAAAGGGGTAGTAATAACAGTTACATCCCAACCTAGAGCAGTAGCAAAAGAACATAATTGTACCGCATCATGCTCTGCTCCTATTAGTAACAACTTATTATTAGGAGCCATATCTTGAGTAAACTTCAAAAATGAACTGGTATTAATTTCTTTCCCTTGTATAGAAAAAGTTTTATCCTCTAAAAAACACAAAGTACCATAATCCTGGTTTTTAGAATCCTCTTTGAGGTAATAAGAACTAAGCGAAAACCCTTTTCTTTTTTTTAATGTTTCTGCAAATAAATCCAAGAACTCTTTGTTGGGGTTAAACAACTCAATTAAAATATAAAGAATACCTTCACAGCCAAGTCTAAACCTACCATCATAGGTCATAATTTTTGGTATTCCAGTTGCAAAAACGGTTGTAGCTTGCCTTTCAATTTCTTTTTCTACACAACCACCACTTACAGCGCCTGTGAATTTCCCGTTTTCCCATATAAGCATACGTACTCCAGGTCTTCTATACGAGGAACCGTCTAATGCAACCACAGTAGCTAATACCGTTTTGTATCCTTTTTTCTTGGCTTGGTTACTACTCTCTACTATTTTCTTAAACTCATGTATCATACTAGCAAACAAAATAAACCTTTATAAAAGTAAAATAAACTAATTGGAGTTTCTTTAACAATCTTTAACATATAATTTAAGTACAACTATACTTAATGTTTAAAACCATCGTTCTGCTAGTTGAACTCAAAATTATTGAAAATGAAAAATATTGTTAAAGCTGTAAGCGTATTATTTCTAATATTTATAGCTATTTCATGTGGAAATGCAGATGATGATGTAAATTTAAACTTGAACCTTGGAGATGGTTTAGGAAAAGGAAAACCTGTAGATGATTGTTTAGGTTTAGATGAGAGCGATTTGGTATTATCTATACAGGATGAATTTACGACCCTACCAGGTAAAGTTTCTATATTCTTTAAAGTATCCGATACCGAAGGTAAACCAGTACCAGGTTTAACTGCAGACCAATTTACGATTTACGAACAAGGTAGAAACGATGCGTGTTTTAATACCATATCTACATCAGAGTCTTTTGCAAGAATTTCACCTAACTCACAAATATTTAATAACAATACTATTTTAGTGTTAGATTTAAGTAATAGCGTATTAAGTAGCAGTTTAGAAGAATTAAAATCTGCAACTACTAGTTTTATAGACAATGTAATGCCAGCAACTACGCAAGAATCTTTTAAAATGGCAATTTATTGGTTTGATGGGGAAGATACATTGCATTTACTTAATGAACTTACATCAGACAGACAAGAATTAATGTCTTCGGTAGATGAAATTACAGAGGATATAAGTAATGACCCTTCTACAGATTTATATGGAGCAGTAATAAAAGCAACAAACATAGCAGAAGAAGTACTAAAGCAAAGTACAAAGAATGAAACTATAGGAGCCTCATCTGTTGTCTTATTTACCGATGGTACAGACCAAGCATCTAGATATACAAAAGATGCTGCTCTTAAAAAGGTAACCGAAGCTAATGCAAATATTTCTTTTTTCTCTATAGGTTTAGGTGCTGAGATTGATACGGATGTATTAACAGAAATAGGAAAAACTTCTAGTGTTTTTGCTAGTAATAAAGAAGAGTTAGAAAATACTTTTAATGATATTTCTTTTAAAGTTTCGGAACATGCAAATAGTTTTTATCTATTTGAATATTGTAGTCCTAAGAGAGATGGTAGTGGAGAAAACAATTTAGCCATACAAGTAAGGAACGGTAGTAAGCAAGGAGCTGTGCAAACTAAATTTAATGCATCTGGCTTTAAAGGAGGTTGTAATTAAGAAAATACCATTTATTTTATATACTAAAGGCTCTTTTTAGAGCCTTTTTTCATTTTTTTTATTGAAAAATATCTCAAAAAAATTAAAAATAAAATACTGTTTAACAGTTGTTTATGGTAGAAGTTAGATATAAATATCGATTAAAAACATCTTTATTATAAAATTTACCGTAGATATTGAAACCTATTTTTTAAAAGAAGATGAAAAAATTATTAATTACAAGTACGTTATCTGTTGCATTATTAGCTTCATGTGTTTCTAAAAAGAAATATGTTGCTTTAGAGAACGATTTATCTAGCACTAAAAGTGTTTTATCTAAAACACAAGTGGAAAAAGAAGAATTAGAGTCTAAAATGGCTAAAATTGAAGCTAGAGTTACAGAGTATAACAATAAAATTAGCTCTTTAAAAGAAATAAACGATAGCCAAATGACAAGTGTTGATGGTATTGCAGTTATGAGCAACAACACTAAAAAGAAAATGAGAGCTACATTAAAAAATGTAGACCCAGCTAAATTGGCAGGTGCTAAGACTTTACAAGATTCTATGAACCTTGCAATTTCTTACAATTTAAAAAAATCTATTTCTGATGAAGATGGGGATGTTGATGTAAATATTGATAAAACAGTAGTTATGATTAATATTTCTGATAAATTACTTTTTAACAGTGGTAGTTACAGAGTAAGTAGTAAAGCAAATACAGTTTTAGCTAAATTAGCAGAAGTGATTAATTCGGAATCTAGCATGGAAGTTATGGTAGAAGGCCATACAGATTCTAGAAGCATTAATACAGCTATGTTTAAAGATAACTGGGATTTAAGTGTAAAAAGAGCAACTTCTGTTGTTCGTATACTTCAAAACAAATATAATGTAGATCCTGCAAAATTAATTGCATCTGGTAGAAGTTCTTATTTACCTTTAGTAGAAAATGATACTAGAGATAATAGAGCTAAAAACAGAAGAACAAAAATTGTTATTCTTCCTAATTTAGACAAATTCTTTGCTTTATTAGATGCGGAGAATAATCTATAAAAAGTATCACATACTTTATTTTAAAGGGGAAGCAAATGCTTTCCCTTTATTTTTTTATAAATTCTGGTAGGGTTTTTATCTTATAAATTGTTATAGTATAGAGAACCCAAAGAACAACTACCTACATCCTAAAAACGAAATGAAAAATACTAAAAAGAAAGATTATGGATGTACTAAACGATATTTTTGAAAAAACAGCATTAAGTCTTTTCCCTAATGTAGTGCGAAGTATTATACTATTATTATTTACAGTAGTATTGCTACTTATTTTTGGTATGTATACAGCGCTTTTAATTTACGGAATTGATAGTCCAATACGATTTAGTTACTAACTATTTATTACCTATAAATCATTGCATTTTTAAAAGTTCCTTCCCCATTTTCTAGATTAATTAAAAAACCATTAATTACAGCATATTTATTGACACCATTTTTCTCTAAGAGAAACGTAGGATTTATACCTGGTTGTAATAGTAACTTTTCTGGAATTATAAATTTAGCCCCTATAATATGTAAAGGGAATGGAGAAGAAAGTTGTTTGTATGGTATTTTAGAAATTCTAAGATGGGTATATCCTTCTTTTAAAAGAGAAATAAAATCTAGGCTAGATGCCTCATTAATTGTAGCTATTTGTTTTGGATACACTTTTCCTTGTTTTATAGTATACCCTGATGCATTAAAAGTTTCATACCCAAAATAGGTAGATAAATCTCCCTGGTCTAATATTCTGCTGCTATACCAAAAATTGGAGTAGTTCTCTTTATTAACTTCTAAGCGATTTATACCAACATCTATTTTATAAGCTTTGTTATTTAAAAGGTACTTTGCTCCTTCAATTTTTAAATCGAATAATTTTTTATCGTTTTCTGGTATTTTTTCATATTCTGCAATGTCTATATCTTTAAAATTCTGAGTTGCTATACTGTATATAGCAGCAAGGATGGATACATAATTAAGTTTTCTTATTTCTTGCTTTTCTATGTCATTCTTATAACCGCCAGATTCTATTAAAATAGTACTGGTTCCCCACTTCTGCATATTATCGCCAAAAGCTCTAGGTTCAAAATCGTCCTTATATTTGGCTACTTGTCCTGAAGCATATTTTTGAATTATGTTATTCATAAATACAATAACCTTCATAGCATTTGCACGGACTTCATTTACATCTTTTTCATAGTTATATGCTGGTGCTAAATATGAAATTGTTGCTGGCTTACTGGTTCTTTCTGCATTGTAATAAATACTTTGGTCATGTAAATTAAATCCAAAATTAGCAGTAAGGCTATCTCTAACACGTTTTAAAGTTTTTCCTTCTGGAGATTGTAATCGTAAAGCATCTCTATTAATATCTATGCCCAATAAATTTCTACGTTGGTATAATGCCGCTCCGTCTGGATTTAACATGGGAAGAAAATGTAGTGTTAAATTAGTTAGGATAGCATCTTTTTCCTTTTTAAAATCAGGGCTTTCCAAAAATTTTAAAATATCAAAAATTGCTTGTGTTGCTGTTGGCTCATCGCCATGCATTTGGGACCATAAAAATACTTGTGTTTTTCCTGTACCAATACTTACTAAAGATAAATCTCTACCTGCTATAGATGTACCTACTTTGGCTACAGTAAAACCAGAAACGCTTTTATAATGTGTTAGTAATGGTTGTAAATCTTCATGTTTTATTCTTCGCTTTGCTATTGCTGTTTCTTTATAGGTTTCATAAGTGGTATATAATGCTGTTGTTATATCATTTTCTTGGCTAAAAGCTATAGAAGATAGCAAGCTTAAAAGCAGTAGTAATACGTGTTTTTTCATATAAATTAAAAATTAGGGATTTCTTTAAACTCTAGATTTTGGGTAGCCTCATGTATTTTTTTCATAAAAAGTGTATCTGGATCTGTTTTTATAGTTCGGTATTTAACATCTTTTTCTAACCATAGCGGAGTTCCTTCAAATCTAGTATATTCATAATGACCTATAAGAAAATCTATGTCTGAGTACTTTTCTTTTAAATAATAAATCAAATCTATATTTGCTTGTAACTGCTCCTTAGTTAATGGAAGTTCCTTACCGCCACCAACATTTTCAATACCAATTGCACAATGGTTTAATCCTATTACATGCCTTGCCATGGTTGTTTCCGGCATAAGTCTATAAATAGTTCCGTTGCGATCTACCATAAACTGTGAAGAAACATTAAGACCACTTACATTTTTAATATCTGGTCTCCAATTTGGTAGTTTAGAAGAATTAAAGGCATTAAAAGATGCTTCTAAAGTAGAAAACACCGTCCAATGCAAAACTATAATTTTGGGAATAATTGTAGGTTCTTTTTGTCGTAGCCCATATCTATTTTCCAAATACTCTAAAGTCAGTTGTTTTCTTTCTACATCAAAAACTATTGGTTTGTCTATTATTTTAATATTAGATGTACAAGAAAAAAATAAAAAACAATAAATAAAAAGAATTCTGCTCATTACTATTTTAAATTAGTATTTAATGAGTCCTTTTTAACACGATAGTATATTTTCTTTTTCTTTCTCCCCCACTCTTTAGCTTTTGCAACATCTATTCCCATATAAATATCAATTCTATTACGCCATTTTTTATTCATTTTGTCATTTACAGTATAAATGCCTTCTAAACCTTCTATTTTAATTTGTGTGTTATGCGTAATGCCTAGTGAAATTAAGTTTCTAGAAACCGCAACACATTTCATACCTGGTACTAAAGTATCTCCCCATGCAGTAATATTAGGCGTGCTAGAGGTTTGCGATGCTAAAGAATTATATGCGGTTGCAGTAACCATAATTGGTTTCCAAATATAATCTTCTTCTTTAGGTTCTTTTTTACATCCAAAAATAAGGAAGATGAAAATACTTAAACCTGCTATTTTAGTATAAAAAGACATATTACAAGAGGTGTATTAGTATCATTTCTTTTTTTAAATTTACGATAATAACTAAAACTACACTTTTGAAAATAATAAAGAGAATTTTCCTCGCCTTAATTATCATCCTTGGAATAGCTATATACTTAAATTACCCAAAACTGAATATAATTTCTGGGTATGCTTCTAAAAATTTAACATCTAATGCTCTTATTTCAAAACGCTCTGTAGCTTCTATAACTGCCAATGATAACAATATGCCTTTAATAAAATTGGCAGATGTTGCTTTTAATGAAAAAGAGAAAATTGGCTCTGCTACTGTTTTTGGACTAATGGAGCGTAAAACCGTATATAGAGAAGGCTTAGGTTGTGTTTTAGTAAATGATAGTTTTGATGCTTCTAAAATGACATTAAAACCTAGAAGAAATAAAGTGATAGACACGCTACCCTATCCTTTTGGGAATAACAAAGCTTTAGACACCATTTTTTCCTCTGTAGATTATAAACAGTTACTTAAAGCTGTAGATTTTGCTTTTAGTGCACCCGAGATAAATAAAACAAGAACCGTTCTTGTTATTCATAAAAACAGAATTATTGCAGAAAAATATGCAGATGGTTTTTCTAAAGAAACACCTATATTAGGTTGGTCTATGACTAAAAGTATTATTTCTACATTATACGGTATCTTAGAACATGAAGGTAAGATTAATATAAACTCTATTACTTCTATTCCTGAATGGCAAAATGATGAACGTAAAGACATTACTATTAACCATTTACTACGTATGCAAAGTGGTTTAGAATGGGAAGAAGATTATACTAAAATATCTGATGTTACTAAAATGCTGTACCTAGATGCAGATATGACAAAACCCCAAAGAGATAAAAAAGCAATAGCAAAACCTTCAGAAATATGGAATTACTCTTCAGGAACTAGCAACCTACTTTCTGGTATTCTTAGAGACCAATTTTCTACAAGGCAAGAATATTTAGACTATCCCTATAAAGCTTTAATAGATAAAATTGGAATGAATTCGATGCTTTTAGAAGCAGATATGGAAGGTAATTATGTAGGCTCTTCCTATGGTTGGGCTACAACCAGAGATTGGGGTAAGTTTGGAACGCTATATTTAAATAATGGAAACTGGAATGGGGAACAAGTATTCTCTAAAGATTGGGTTAGTTATATAACAAAACCAACAAAAAATTCTGACGGAGTATATGGCGCACATTTTTGGCTAAATGCTGGTGGTAAATTCCCTGATGTTCCAAAAGACATGTACTCTGCAAATGGTTTTCAAGGACAATACGTTTTTATAATACCTTCTAAAGATTTGGTTGTAGTACGTACGGGATTAGTTCAAGAGCCTATTTTTGACCTTAATACTTTTTTAAGTGGAATAACAAAAAGTATAGATTAAGATTCCTACAATAAAATCTTACCTAATTCGTAAGTTGCAAACAACAATTTTTAAGAAGATAACCACAAGTTTCTCTTGTGTGGCAACATAACTTTTTAGAACATCTAAAAGGGAAATATATTTACAGTGTTATTAAAAACAAAGAGTAAATTTTTTCATTTTCATATAGTGTTCTCGTAAAAGAGCCTTGTCAAATAAGACAAGGCTCTTTTTAGTTTATATATATTCTTATTGATATATACTTTCTCTATTGTTTTCTTTAAATTCTACTAATATTTAGTAAGCTTTTTTTATCTCTTTTATCATTTCTAATGGCTTTTTATGTTTTCGTCCTGTAACTTTCTCAAAATCGGACGGAAGGTTATTTGCGCCATTCTTTATTCCTTCATAAATACCTGCAATAACAGATCCTATAAATTCTCCTAATGCTTCTTTCCTTTCTTTAGCATATGCTTCTACAGAAATAGAATTAAAAACAAGGTCTGTATCAAAAACTTTGTTTATGTATTCCGCTAGTTGGCTTTGCGTAATTGGTTCCCCAACAAGATTATACACTTGTCCATTTAAATTTTTATTTAGTAGCATTTTGCTATAGGCAAATCCTAGTTCTGCTCTGCTAGTGTATGTACATTTACCATCTGCCGCACAGTTTCTAATTTCTTCTTCTTTTATATAAGATTCAAGGTACTCAATGTCTGGCTCAATATAAATTCCGTTTCTGCCAATAATCCAGTTTAGTCCAGAGTTTTGCACATCTTTTTCTGTTTGTCTGTTGCTTTGCACAACGGGACTAAAAGCATTTTCATTTTCATCACCAACGATACTAGTGTATACTATTTTTTTTACACCATTGCTTTTTGCAGCTTCAATAACATTTCTATGTTGTTCAATTCTTTTTTGGGGTTCATCCATTCCAGAAACAAGTAAAACGGTATCAACACCTTTTAAAGCAATATTAAAATCTTCTCTACGATTATAATCTCCTTTTCTAATTTCAACACCTAAATGCTTTGCTTTTTCTACGTTTCTTGCAATACCAATAACATTTTCTTTACCAATTTCTGTAATTAAATGTTTTACTACAGATGCTCCTAATTTTCCGCTTGCCGATGTAACTGCTATTTTCATGTTCTTTGTATTATTATTTTTCTACATTTCTTTTTTTACGAAATGTTATTATTTTTTCTTTCACTATAGGGATTCTTATTATAAAACCAACACCTACAATTATGGTGTATATAATCCATGTTTTTTCTAAAATAGCCACATGTAATAGACTCAAGAAAATAGCAACATAGGCCAAACTTTGCAATTTTTTCCATGTAACTTTTAGCCATTTCATTGATTTTCTATTTGAAGTGAGCAATAATGGAATTAAAATTAATACAGCTATAAAACCTGCAACATAGTTTACTTGGGTAAATGTTTCTAAAAAACCTTCTGCCCAAATAAAAATTATAAAATGAAGTAAACTCCATACTGCTGTTGCAATACCCATTGCTTGTCTAACAAATAAATTAGTTACTCCAAAAAGAATAAAAAAAGGTGTACAGGTTAGTACTGCTGTCATCCATCTAATAGCAAATTCTCCAGATACATGATATAACATTTCTAGAGTGGTTCTTCCCTCTCCAGTTGTGCTTTCTACTAAAAGGATAGTTAAACCGTTAGAAATGCTAATATTAACCATATTTAATAAAATGAATACAGGAAAGCTAGCTAAAATAGTTACTAAAATCCACCCATAATTTCTTTTAATAAATGCCATTCTATTTTGTTCCTTTTAATTCTTGTAGCTCTTTTTCTAGAGCTTCTGCTTTTTCTTTAAATTTTTGCATTGCTTTTTTAAGTTGCCCTACCTTTTTTATAACTTCTTTGTCTTGGAGTGCTTCATAGGTAGTTACTCCTTCATTTTCTTTTATTTTAGATTTACCTCCGCAAGTTGGGCATGATTCTATTTGACTCATATTTTTTCTTTTTTTGTGTAAATAAATACCACTTTTCCATCAAATTTGGATTGTAATTGGAAGTTGTTTTTTTTGCGTATTGCTTTTAAAAAATCTTGTGAATCTGGCATATCTGCATTATCCACATAGATTATTGTATTTTCATGAAAATTGGTTTCTAACATTTGAAATAAAGGTAAATACAAATCTTTCCACCCATCTAACAATAATAAATCTATGGGTTTGTTGTGGTTTTTTAATGTTTCTAAAGCATTACCTTGTCTAACTTCAATTAAATTATCTACCCCAGCCTTTTTAAAGTTTTCTTTCGCTTTTTCAGCTTTAGATTCTATTAATTCTGTGGTAATAATATTTCCTTGAGTTTGTATAGCTCCTTCTGCTAAAAAGAGTGTAGAAATACCAAAAGAAGTACCAAATTCCACAATATTTTTTAAATTATTTTTCTTTATTAAAGAAACTAATTCTTCACCTTGGTTTTTAGATATAGAAAGGTATACCTCTTTAAAATCTATAGGTTGCATAGTTCTAAAAGGATTTTTAGCAAAACTTTTCATCATTCTTATACGATCATTTTTTGCATCCTTGAACAATTCAATTAAAACCTGATTTATATTTTTTTCTTGTATAATATGCATCAATATTTATATTTTGTGTAATACTAAAAAATATGATTTTATACTTCTTAATCTTAAAAACAAAGAGGTAAAAGAGTTTTCCTTTACCTCCTTTGTTTTATCTTACACTTAAATTAAAACTTACCATTAGTATTTTTCCATTCAGATTTTGGTGGTATAGGAGCTATAATATCCCAATGTTCTACAATTAAACCATCTTCTATTCTAAACAAATCATAATAAGCGGTGTGTTCTCCTTTGCCAAACTTCCCTTCACTCACAGTTAATACAAAATTACCTTGTCCTAATACCATATGAAGTTTATCATATTTCATAACTAAACCATTTTCTGCAAAATATTTCATTGCTTCTCCAAAACCTTTTAAGCCATCTGCTACAGCCGGATTGTGTTGTATATATTTTTCTGCGTTTATAAATGAAGTAACCTTGCCCATTTCACCATGTAAAAGTACTTTTTCTATAAAACCTTTGGCTATAGCTTTATTTGCCTCTGTTTTGTCTAAATTAGAAATTGCAGTTGTACCATCAAATTGGGTTCTTCCACTTGGATTTGGCTTTTGAACCTCTAACAAATTATCCCAGTGTTCTACTATTAAACCATCTTGAAAACGGAAAATATCAAAACCAGCTTTTGGGCCAAAGAAATCATACTTTGTATGTGTAAATACATAATCTCCATCTTGAAAAGCTCTAATAACCTCTGCTTTAAAACCTCCTTATGGTGCATGTTGCATTAACGCTCCAAATCCTTCTAGACCATCTGCAACTCCTAAATTATGCTGTATATATTTCTTTGGATTAATGTAACTTACTGGGGTATAATCTCCTGTATTAAAACTGTTTAATAAAGCAACTACTTTATCTTTATTGGAAAGCGTAACATTTTTTAATGATGTAATAGATTCATAACGCACCATGTTTATTGTTGGTTGATCCATCATTCCCATAAATTCTTTAGCTATTGGTGCACTCATAAAATCATTAATTACAGCATTTGAGTTTTCTTTTGTATCCCAATACACTAAAACAACTTGTTCTCCTTTTTCATTAGAGCCAATAATTCTTTGTAGAAATCCTTTTTGTTTTACCGTAAAATTGGTCTCTACTTTTTTATTTGTTTTATTAAAATCTGCAAGATTAATACCTTCTTTAGTCTTAAAAGTCATTAACTCTGTAAAGTTACTGGTAGGTGCTGTAAATGTATCCTTAATAGTATAACGTGACATTTTCATACTCTCACTTTCAATCATAGAAACATAGTTTGTAACTGATGCATCTTTCATAAACTTATCCATAGAAGCTTTAGCATCTGCTATCGTTTTCCAATACACAAGAACTACATATTTTCCCTGCGCATCTACACCACTTTGGCGTCTTATATAACCAGGTTGTTTGCTTGTAAAAGTGTTTTCAATTTCGGCATCAAGTGCATTAAACTCTAATGCGATGGCAGTAGTTTTTAAATTAAAAGTAGTTACTTCTAATACTCTTTCATTATTCTTTGCTTCGCTAGTACAGCTAGTTAAAATTAATGTAGCTATTGCTAGAATTAAAAATTTAGGTTTTACATATTCCATTTTATAAAGTATTTAGTTGTTTAACACTGCAAAGTTCTCGCAATTCTTAAGTAAATACATTATCAAAATGATAGCAAAAATGGTAAAAGTGTAACTAAACGTTATTCTGCTTGTCTAAATTTAAGAGGTGTGGAATTGGTGTTTTTCTTGAAAAACTTAACCATATTGGCTGGTTCTTCAAAACCAGTTTTATAGCTAATTTCTTTTACTGATAATGAGGTAGATATTAAATAGCGCTTAATTTCCATAGTTACAAAATCATCTATAAAAGTTTTAGCGGTTTTTCCAGTAAGACGTTTTACAATATCATTTAGAAATTTATAAGAAATAAATAAACTAGAAGCGTATTCTTTTGAATTTCTTGTATTTACATAATTTTTTTCTAATAAATTTTTAAAGGAGCTAAAGGTCTCTAACCACTGATTTTTAATACCACTTATAGAACGATATTCTTTAGCCCTTTCTGCTTTTAGTAGTAGTACTTGTAGCATTGCATTTAACATTTCTGACTTTGCGAACGTATTAAAAAAATGGTACTCTACGTACATTTGCTGGGCAATATTTACAAGACTATCCTTTCCCATTTCTTTTTGGTGCAATACAGGGGTTTCAATATGGTAATTAAATAACCTGTTTAATTTTAAGTTTTTAGAAAGATAGTATGATTTGTCTTCAAAAAAACTATCAAAAATGATACAAATACCTTCTGCATTTTTTAAATTATTTGTAAAGTATTGTACTTGACTTTTAGTTATAAATAATGCACTACCTTCTTTTAAAGTATAGGAGGTGAAATCTACAAAGTGGGTGTATGTATTTTTGGTTACTATTAATATTATATAGAATTCGATTTTATGAGGCTCAAATGGGTTATGGTTAATTTGGCTATTTTTTAATTTTACCAAAAGCTGTTTAAAATCCATAACCTCAATACGAAGTTTATGTTCTTCATCAAAAGATACTTTTGGAATTTCATTTTTCATTTTAGATACTTAGAAAATAAATAATTATACTGCCTAATAAATTCTACTATAATAAATAAGTACTCTCAATCACCAAGTTGTACTTATGTTCTCAAGATTTTTTCCATCTTTCGTCCTTTCGCTAATTCATCTACTAATTTATCTAAATACCTTACTTGTTTTGTTAAAGGAGTTTCAATATTTTCTATTCTATAACCACAAATTACACCTTTAATCTTTTCTACATTAGCATTAAGTTTAGCTTCTTCAAAAAATACTTTAAATGTTGCTTTTTTAGTAATTAGATCTTGAAGTTTACTTTCATTAAAACCTGTTAACCATCTAATTACTTGATGTAATTCTTCTTTTGTTCTTCCTTTCTTCTCCACTTTTGTAATATAGTGAGGATAAACCGAAGAAAAAGTCATTGTAGCAATGCGAGCATCATGTTCTGGTGTTGTTGTCATGATTTAGCTTTTTATAGTTTCTTTTTTTGTACATGTATTTAGCAAGTCTCC
Organism: uncultured Maribacter sp.; assembly: GCF_947495965.1. Lineage (GTDB taxonomy): Bacteria > Bacteroidota > Bacteroidia > Flavobacteriales > Flavobacteriaceae > Maribacter_B. The sequence goes on along the minus strand of NZ_CANMBB010000002.1, from coordinate 204,885 downwards.
TTAAATTACTTTCAATAATATATAGCAACTTTATAATGCAATACTTAAAATAATTTAAGTAAAGACAACAATTTAATAACATAAACTTTTAAAAACCAATAATTTCTATACTACTTTTATAATAAAAATAAATAGTACAAAAAATGGCATTAGTTAAAGAAATTAAAAAAAACAGTTCACATACTACAGTAAAATTTACAATTGAGGAACAAGAAGCACCAAGTACTTCTTCTATTTTACTATTAGGAGATTTTAATAATTGGCAAACGAATAGCAGTGCTAGCCAAATGAAAAAAGAAGGGAATACCTTTGTAAAAAATATAAAACTTGAAAATGGGAAACGTTATGAATTTCGTTATTTAAGTGAAGATAATGGCTGGTTTAATGATAGTGAAGCAGATGCATACACCGCTTCTCCGTTTGAAGGAATAGAAAATGGTGTGGTAGATTTAAGTGCTATACCTACTAAAAAGAAGGTTGCAAAAGAAGTTCAAAAGGACGATTTAAAAAAGATTGAAGGTGTAGGTCCTAAACTATCTTCAATTTTAATAGAAAACGGTATAGATACTTTTGAAAAATTAAGTAACACATCTATTTCTGTTCTTGAGGGAATTATAAAAGAAGCAGGCCCTAGATTTAGAATGCACAAACCTGGAACTTGGCCACAACAAGCTAAACTAGCTAAAGATGGCAAATGGGAGGAATTAAAGCAATTACAGGAGATTTTAGATGGGGGTAAATAATTAATTACAAAACTTATATATAAAACAAAATCCTCTAAGATTAATCTTAGAGGGTTTTGTTTGTACTTATATTACAGCCAATTGAAAAATTTGTTCATTTTGTCTTTTATTTACAGATGCAGGGGTTACTTGTAACATTAAATTACGTAAACCAATCAATATTGGATTTGAAAAATGAGCCATTTTTCCAACCATCCAACTGGATTTAACTATTTGGTGTGCTTTGGGTAACCTTATTTTTTGATATTCTAAGAATGCTTTATCTACATCATATTTTTCTAAACATTCCGTAAGTACATAAGCATCTTCGATAGCTTGGCAAGCTCCCTGTCCCATATTTGGAGTTGTAGCATGTGCAGAGTCTCCTATTAAACATACATTTTCTTTATACCAAATGTTGGTTGGTTTTAAATCTGAAATCTCTGCAGTATGTATCTTTTCTTTATTCGTTGCTTTTACTAAATCCTTAATAATAGTATTATAGTCCTTAAAATAAGCGTTTAAATCTTTTACAGAAAATTCATTATTATCTTCTTTAAAAGCTTTTAAAGCATACCAATACACTTTATTTTCTGCTATTTGTACAAAGCCAAAACGTTCTGTTTTTCCCCAAGCCTCATTTAATTCATTGCCATATTTTTTTGGCAATTTATAATCTGTAATTCCCCTCCAGCATATTTGATTTGCTTTTCTTATACTAGTAGTAGGGAATATAGTTTCCCGTACCATGGAATTTAATCCGTCTGCTCCTATAACGTAGACAGATTTTATTTTTCCTCCATTTGAAAACTTTAAATCATAATCATTTTCGTTTTTTTCTATTTTAGTTAGTTTATGATTTAAATATATTTTGGTGGTTTTTAATTCCTTAATCAATATTTGTTGTAAAGTTCCTCTATGTATTGCAATATTTTTGGTGTTGTATTTTTGCTCAAAGTCGGACAAATCAATTCTAGAAAGAGGTTTTAAATTTTTCTTTGTTATGCTCATAGAAGAAATAGGGTTTCCATTTTTTTCAATTATATTTCGTAAACCCAATTTATCATAAACCTGCATCGCATTATTAGCTAAAATAATACCTGCTCCTACCTGTTTTATTTCTCCTGCTTGTTCAAATATTCTTGTCTTAATTCCTTTTCTTTCTAATGCAATTGCAGTAGTTAATCCACCTATTCCCGCTCCAATAATATCAAAAGTTTTGCTCATTAATGTAGTTTGTTTGATAACTTAATATGTTTTTACAACCTATAAAATTCTATTATTAATGGTTTATGGCAACCATTTTTTTTCAAAATTAGGCTTTCGCTTTTCTAAAAATGCATTACGGCCTTCTTTGGCTTCCTCGGTCATATAAGCTAAACGGGTTGCTTCTCCTGCAAATACTTGTTGCCCAACCATACCATCATCTGTTAAATTCATAGCAAACTTTAGCATTTTAATTGAGGTAGGAGATTTTTCTAATACTTCTTGCGCCCATTGGTATGCTGTAGCTTCTAGTTCTTCATGAGGTACAACGGCATTTACCATGCCCATTTCGTAGGCTTCTTGTGCAGAATAGTTTCTTCCTAAAAAGAAAATTTCTCTTGCTCTTTTTTGTCCTACCATTTTTGCTAGGTATGCAGAACCATAACCACCATCAAAACTAGTAACATCGGCATCGGTCTGTTTAAAAATAGCATGTTCTTTACTTGCCAACGTCATATCGCAAACCACATGCAAACTATGACCACCGCCAACAGCCCAGCCAGGTACTACTGCTATAACTACTTTTGGCATAAAACGTATTAAACGTTGTACATCTAAGATGTTTAATCTATGATATCCGTCTTGCCCAACATAGCCTTGGTGTCCCCTAGCCTTTTGATCACCTCCGCTACAAAATGAATACACGCCGTCTTTTGTAGAAGGTCCTTCAGCAGATAATAGTACTGCTCCTATTGAAGTATCTTCCTGTGCATCATGAAATGCTTCTAAAAGTTCACTGGTTGTTTTGGGTCTAAAAGCATTACGAACATTTGGCCTGTTAAAGGCTATACGTGCTACGCCATTACTTTTTTTATAGGTAATGTCTTCAAATTCTTTGGCAACTTTCCAATCTGGTGTATTCATGGGTAATTTTATATCTTAAATTATATGCTTATTTTCTTAATTATTAGAGTGTAATCCTATTCTATTACCCTCAGTGTCTATACACTGTGCAAAAAAACCAAATTCTCCAATATCGGTTTTAGGAACAATTAGTTTGCCTCCAGCTTTTTCTACTAGAGCAGCCTCTGTAGCAACGTCATTGCAAGAAAAATAAATAATAGTACCATTTACACTTGGCGTATTCTCTTTAGATTGTACCAAACAACCAGAAGAACCTACTTTAGTTGGGTCACCAAACATATACATTTTGCTATCTGGCATATCTATAAATTGAAATTCTAACTTAAAAACACTAGCGTAAAAATCTTTTGCTCTTTCTAAATCAGTTGCGGCAATTTCTAACCATTGTACAGGATTATTCATATTCTTTAGTTTTTAGAGTAACAAATTAAGAACTAAAGATACTACTCTATTTTATTATTTTTAGCTTCTATCCACTTAGACATATATTTAGTACTTGCCATAGTGTGCTGTTGCAGCATTGCTCCTATAAAATTAGAGCTTCTGTGTTCTTGTAAGTGCTGTATAGTATCTTCTATTTTTTGGACAAATACTTTTTCATTCTTTTCTTTGTTAGATACCTGTTTTAAGAGCTTTTCTCCCTTTTCTTGTGCATTATTCCATGCTTCTTTAGAGGAATATAATTTTACTGCAACTGTGGCAATGGTTTGCGCAGTTTCTGCAATTGTATCGTTTAAGTCTAAATAGTATGTATTAATACCCTCTGCTCCTATTGCAGTGGTTACACTTGGTGTATTTGCTTGTAATGCAGTTATAAGTTTGCCTTTTAAACCTGCACCAAAACGTAATGGTGCTAGATTCACTTTTGCTTTACCCATAACTTCTATAGCATTGGTTGCCCAACCTTTTACTAAAAAACCTTGTTTTGGATTGTGCATTTGCAGAATTTGTTCTGGTAAATGTCCGCCATAGATAGAAAGTGTGGCTTTTGGTAACTGCTTACGAATAAGTGGCCAAATTTCTTTTTTTAACCAAATAATCGCGTCTTTATTTGGCGCATGATTGCCATTACCTATGCAAATAAATCCTTCTCGTTTCTCAAAAGGAATTTCCAAGATATGTTTAGTGTCAATTAAAAAAGGCAAATGATGCAGTAAACTATGATTTATATATAGCTCCTTTGTTAGTAATTGCATTTCAAAGGAAGAAATAATTAAAGAAACATCGGACCTATATATGCTTGCAATTTCTCTTTTTGTAATGGGATTTTTTTTCCAATCTTCTAACGTAAAAGGGATTCCTTTTTTAAAGGCATTTTCTCTTGTATTTCGTAAAGAATGCACATCTTCGGTATCTAAAATGCGAAGTGCTTTGGGGTTGTTTTCTGCCACACGCCAACCAAATTGTTCTTCGGTTAAAAAACGGTCAAAAATTACTATATCTTTTTTATTATCAAATAAATAAGTGTCAAAACTTGAATCGTTAAGTGAAATCTCTTTTTGAGTAACCCCTAAAGATTCTAATGGATAAGAAAATCTATTTTTTTTTGCAGTACTAGCAAAAGTAATGCTACAATCTTGTTGTAAAAAAAAGTGTATTAACTCTAACATTCTTTGGCCCGCTGCAGTAGTCGTAGGCTCTGGCCATACAAACCCAATAATTAGAACTTTTAATGCCCTCATAATGGCTTACATTTTTGCGGCAAACTTCTTAGAGATATTAGAACGTAGTTTGCGTTCATAATCTTCTTCTAGCCATTCTTTGTAGTTTTTTGTATTGTTCATAATACAATAAGAATATTGTTTTACTCTAAAACTAATTTCTTCTTTCAGTTGTTTTGCTAGTATTCTAGCGTCAAAAACATCTTCGGAATTTTCTACACAAATGGTAGCGTGTTGTTCTATACTTTTTTCTAATACTAACTTAGATTTAAGGCCTTGTGCAAATACTTTTTTGTATTCTTCTTTAATATCAAACTCTATATTTTTAGATTTAGAGAACATTGCTCTTAAAGATTTTGGCATTTCGTAGACAAACTCTCTTTCTATATCCTCATCATTCTTAATATTTTCTAGGAAAAAATCTGGGAAGTGAAAAATTTCTTGCCAATCTATGGGAGCACTCCACATACCAAAACGGGCAACGTTATTTCCAAAATCTATGACTGTAAATTCCTTTTTATTTGGCAATACACGAGAACCACGCCCTATCATCTGAAAATATAAGGTTAGCGATCTAGTTGCTCTATTTAGCATAATAGTTTCTACCGTAGGTTCATCAAAACCAGTGGTTAATATACTTACTGATGTTAAAATGGCGTCTGGCGTTTTAGAAAACCATTCTAATATTTCTTTACGTTCCGTAGCATTATTCTTATTATCTAAGTGCCTAATATTGTATCCTGCCTTTTTAAAGGTTTCATATACATATATAGAGGTATTTATACCATTATTAAAAATAAGCGTTTTAGTGCCTTTAGCAACTTCTGTATAGCCATTTAAAAGCTTGGTAAGCATGCTTTGATTCCCATATAACTCATCCGAAGATTTTACAGTATAATCGCCATTAATACCAAGTTTTAAGTTTTGTAGACTTACATCATAATTATAAACATTAGCCTTTGCTAAAAAGTTTTTAGAAATTAAAGAAGATATAGATTCACCTACAATAAGTTTACTGTAGTTATCTTTCATTGGTAACTTTATATTAGAACTTAAAGGCGTAGCAGTAACTCCTAATATTATAGCATCATCAAAATACTTAAATAATTTACGGAAAGAATTGTAGTGGGCCTCATCTATAATAACCAAGCCAATATTACTAATTTTTACCTTTTCTTCTTGTAAGCGATTATTTAAGGTTTCTACCATGGCAACATAACAATTTATATTGTCCTGGTCTATGACCTCTTTAACCTCGCTATTAATAATTTTGTTCTTAACCCCAAAACCATCTAACATAGAAGAAGTTTGTACACTAAGTTCTATCCTATGGGTAAGCACCACAACTTTCTTCTTAATCTCATTAATGTACCTTTTGGTAATTTCTGAAAACACGACGGTTTTACCGCCTCCCGTAGGTAATTGGTAAAGCAAGTTTTCGTTATCCTTAGAATTCTTTAAATGCTCAAATATGGTATTTAAATCTTCAATTTGATAATCGTAGAGATTTTTCTCTTTTGTATGCTTTTTATACTCCAAAGGTATGCTAGTAGTTTTGTTTGCTAATGTAAAATGCCAATCTTACAAAACTATAAGTTTTTTGTAGGTAAAAGAAATAATAGCCGTAAAATGAAGATTTTTTTTATTTGTGTTATAAATTGATAAAAAAGAAATACTAGTCTACAAGGTCTAAAGCTTTAGAAAAATCCTCAGCAAATGTCCAATTATTTTCTTGCGTAAGGGTATAAATTTTTACAATACGGTCTTTATTTTCGGTAACAAAACCATGTAAAGCGGCATACTGCAATGCTTCTTTAAAAGAGTTTAGCATACTTTTATAAAAAGAATCGGGCACATTTTTTTCTATGGAAAAAGATTGCGCTATTTCTAAATTAAAAAGCATTACATCTACAATTAAAGAAGGAGCTACACCTAATTTTATAAAATGCTTAATATATTTTTGAGCTACAGACCTACGTGCTTTGGGTCTTTTTCTTTTTACAGGAAAATACTCATTTGCAATTTTAGTTTTTGCTTCTTGTACTAGTTTGTCTTCTTTAGGATTAAATACAAAATCATAATATTCTTTCACTAAAGGAAACCGCTGGTATAAGTCTACGAGTTGTTCTTCTAATTCTTTCTTTTTTAAATCCTTTAAATAGGCTGTTAAGGCTCTTTTACTCATTTTTCTATAATAATTTCAAAAATAGAACAACTCTGTTAATTTATTAGAATTCTTACATAGATTTACAAGATTTGTAATAAAATCTGTATAACTATGTATCTATCTGTTTGGAAAAGAGATAATAAAAATGTATTATGAGTTCTTGTACAAGAACTAAAAACACACGAATATATGAGGCAACTAAAAATTATCAAGCAGGTAACCAATCGTGAATCCAAATCATTAGATAAATACTTGCAAGATATTAGTAAGATTGATTTAATAAGTGCAAGTGAAGAAGTAGAATTAGCCCAATTAATACGTACAGGAGATCAAGCAGCATTAGAAAAATTAACCAATGCTAACTTAAGGTTTGTTGTTTCTGTAGCAAAACAGTACCAAAACCAAGGATTAAAGTTGCCCGATTTAATAAACGAAGGAAATGTAGGACTTGTAAAAGCTGCAAAACGTTTTGATGAAACTAGAGGTTTTAAATTTATTTCCTATGCCGTATGGTGGATTAGGCAGTCTATTTTACAAGCATTAGCAGAACAATCCAGAGTAGTACGTTTACCTTTAAATAAAATTGGGTCTATTAATAAAATTAAAAAGGCCTTTTCTTATTTAGAACAATCGCATGAACGCCCTCCTTCTCCTGAAGAAATTGCGAACGAGTTAGAAATGACGGTTTCTGAAGTTAAACAATCTATGAAAAATTCTGGCAGACATGTTTCTATGGATGCTCCATTACGTGAAGGAGAAGATTCTAATTTGTATGATGTTTTACGTGCTGGAGAGTCTCCAAGACCCGATACAATATTATTACAACAATCTTTAAATACCGAAATTAATAGAGCTTTAGATACGCTTTCTCCAAGAGAAGCAGATGTTGTTAAATTATACTATGGTATAGGAGACCAACACTCTATGACACTCGCAGAGATAGGACAAACTTTTGATTTAACTAGAGAGCGTGTTCGCCAAATACGAGAAAAAGCAATTCGTAAACTACGCCATAACTCTAGAAGCAAGCTATTAAAAACCTATTTAGGTTAATATTTACAAAACAAAAAAGACCGCTAAGAATAGCGGTCTTTTTGTATATTTTTTTAAACCCTTTATTAAGAGTAGGTAAGTTTATTAATATTATAATCTACTAGAATTTCATTTAAATTCTGAATAAAATTTAAATAAGATGTGTTGTCTTGATTCTTGTTTGCCATAACTTGTTGGGGTTTTAGTGATACATTTTGGTTTTATAAAGACTACATAAAGTCTAATTCTACCAATTCGTTAATACTTAATATTTCATTTAAATCTTGAAGGAAAGCTAAATACTCTTCTCCGTAGGTATCATAAAGCATATTAATGTAGGTTTAATTAATACTAGGACTTGGTTATAATTTCATTGTAAACATATATATAACGAGAAATAAGAACAATTAATTGTGGTGTACTATCCAATTTTTGTTGTATAACTACACTTCTCTTGTTGTAAAAGTAAAAAATGGCCGTAATCCCTTTGTATATGGTCGTTATAGCACTATGCAGTTCATCGAATATTTTGGCATTTGTTAGAATTTCACCTGGTAGGTTATCCCTGCAGATACAGACCAAAAGAATTTTCCTGGCTCAAAAATAAGCTCTTGCCTTGTTACTCCTAAATTGGTTTTATAAATATTAGGATTCTTTTTTCCTGTAAATTGATATTCAAAAAGCACTTGTTGCGATTCTACATACAATACGGTTTCTGCCAATAAAGCATCTTGCGCATTTCGTAATTGTTTTAATTCTGATGCATACCCAACCCCTGCTATAATTCCTAAATAGTTATCCTTATCTCTTAAATATTTTCTGGCCAATACAGTTCCGGAGAATCCTAGATTGTTATTGTTACTTATAGCAGTTACATAGGGTCTAGCAGAAAAGAAATAGTTTCCAGAGTATAAACCAACGCTTGCAGTGGCAATAGTTGCTTTAATAGATTTAAAATCTAAATAACGAACTCCTAAGGAAAGCTCCATGTTTTTTGGATAATTGGCATATACCTCTACTCCTGCTCTATGTTTAGGAAAAGTAGGAGCGTTAGAAAAACCATAATTTAAATACCCATAAATTTTTTTAGAAAGTTTTGGGTAAAAATCTAGTTCATATTGTAAACCGTGTGTACCAAACCTATTACTATAATTTATTCTTGGAATAATGGGACCAGAAAGAGTTTCTCTTTTATACTCTATGCTAGAATAAAACATAGGGTCATAGACAACATCAAAAATCTCAAAGCTATTGGTTAATCCAAATTGGTTTTTAAGCGTTGTTGTGGTTGTATCTATTTTAGACTCCTGCCCTTCTTCAGTAACGCCAGTTATACCATTTATAGCGTATTGTTTTTGTTTCGCTACATCTTCATCATTTGGAATATATTTTAAGGCCTTATTTGCTAAGCCTAAAGCTGTGGCATAATTTTCGGAATACAGTTCATTATTAATAGCTGCAACCCAAACTTCTTTAATTTCCTTTTCTTTAGAGATTATAATATTAAAATGTTTTCTTGCACTATCATATTCTTTATCCCAGGTATGTGTTTTAGCTAATAGAACGCGAACATCTGTATATTCTGGGTATACACTTAATATTGTAGTAAGCGTATCTCTAGCAGCTACTCTATTCCCTGCAAAAGCTAATTCCCTAGCCGTAAAGAAAGACGAGTCTGGGTCTCCAGAATATGTAACCTTCTCTTGCGCAGATATAAGCAAACTGCAAAAGCATAAAAGAATAAGAATGTATGTTTTTAGTACTTGCATTAAAAATTGATTTCTGCTATTTCTTTATTTTTAGATAGTATGGTATTTGCTCTTAAAAGTTTAACTGCTATTTCTTTAGAGCTAATATTGTTTTCTTGAATTATTTCTTGAATCTCTGGTACTCTATCATTATTATTAGACCAATAATACACGTCTAACAAAGCAGCATAACCATCTTCATAGGTTGGATATTTACGAATAACTTCTTCTAACACTTGTATAGAATTGATGTATTCTTTTTTCCAAGCATATACTCTACCAACAAGAATTTCAGTATCTGCATGCCTTGGTATTTTAGATAATATGTAGTTGCAAAGTAGTAAAGACCTGTCCCATTCTTTATTAAAAGCTAGATCACGAGCAGTTTCATAAGCATTATCAAAGTCTTTATCATTAAAAACACTTTCTACCCAAATTTGGTCTTGTTTAGAAAACTCTTTTGTTTTAGTGACATAGATAGATAAATCTTCTGGGATTATTTTATTGGTAGCAGTAACATATTTATTTACCGATTTAAAATAACGAAACCTCTCTTTTATAGCATCTTTATTACTAGATTCTTCTTCTTCTAAAAGGTCTAAATCTTTATATAACTTATATACGTTACCCTTACTAATAAAATTAGAACCACTTATGTAATCTACTATGGCTTTTCTCCGTTTAAATAAAGGAATTTCTTTATCCATTTTAAATGTATTTTCATGTATTAAACTACTCCCTAACCAAGCATTTTTAGTAGGTACTTTTATAGTGTAATTAGCATCTAAAAAAGAAATTAAAGAAGGGGTAATATCTGCATGTGAAGTAAGCGATTTTAATTTTTTAGGTGTTTTTAAAAGCGGGCTAAACAATAGCAACGGTACTTTATACTTCTGTAAATTAGTGGCTTGTGGTAAATCAGTACTATTGTGTGTGCCCGTAATAATGAATATTGTATTCTTATATTCTGGTTTTGTTTTATAATTTTCTATAAACGATTTTACAGCACTATCTGTATACAACAGGCTTGCAAAAAGTTCTTTATTGTTAGAAATTATTTTTCTAGCTCTTTTTGTATATTTTTTTTTATTCGTTAATTGTTTTTCTACTAATTGCAAATACTTCTCTGCATTGGGAATAGCATACGGATTTTTAGTACTAAGTGTTACAAAAAAATCTAACCTAGGCTTTTTAGTACTAAAAAATGATGCATTAAATTTTTTAAATAATTCTGCATCTGGGTATCCTAAAGAAATTCCGGCAGCATCTTCTTCTTGTAAACTATAATTTTGATTAAATACTTTTTTGTCTATAATACGGTCTACACGCTCTTCATCTAAAAATTTATCAATATAATTAAGAGCACTATTACCACCATAATTAAAAGAAGTTGCATAGCCATTTTTCTTAAGAATACTATATAAAGTATTTCTATTAGTATAATTATTTAAATTGGTAAACCCTTCTTCTCCAAAAGGCAAAGACCCAAGTATATTTGGTATAGCAGCAAAACTTTCTCCACTATTACTTAAATGGTTTTCCCAAAAAAGACTCTTTGTAGTTAACTCTTGCAAATATGGTGTAAAGCCTTTGTAGTCTGGTTTATCACCAATAAAGTCGAATCCTAAACCTTCTACAACTAAAAATATAATATTTGGTTTTTCTTCTTTTATATTAAAATAAGTAGATAAAACATCTTCCTTTGTATAGTCTTTTAAAAGTGGATACTCCGCTGTGCCTTCATAGGTGTCATTTTCAAGAGCATAATCCTTTAAACTAGAAATTAAATGATGTGTTTTATTTTCATTAATTGGTTTTTTATCCGCATATAAAGTAGCTAAAAACAAGCTAAATAGAATTAAAGTTACGGGATACATTCTACTAATAACTGTATATGTTTTTGCTGTAAATTTTTGTATATAATAACATAGAGCAAAACAAATAAGTAAAAGACCAATAACTGGTAGTAAAGAAAAAATTACAGTATCCGATTTATAAATGCCAAGAATACCTGTTCCTAATATTTCATAATTTTGAATATAGTATTGTATTAATAATGCTTCTATACAAATAAGAAGTATTAGTATTATTCTAGTTGTTTTATACCCTAAACCTGCTTTTTTATTTTCTAAGTAATTAAATAAGAAAGATAAGATTAGCGCTGTAATTGCTACATAACCAGTATGGTTAAGAAGCAAATGAAAAAAACTTTTATTAAAAATGCTATCGATAACACCACTTAAATACAAACTAAGATTTTGATACATAGAAAGTATAAAAAGAGCCACAAAAAAAGTTAATAGCAAAGGAATAAAATCCTTTAACTTTTTTGGTGTACCATTTTTTGGTATGTTATTTTCTACTTGCATTATTACGAAGCTTTTGCAAATCCTTTACGAACTTGAGATCCCCAGCCAGATTTAATTTTAAATAATTTTTTATAATTTCCACGTATTGCTGCCCATACTACTATTGGATGAAAAGTAATAGGTTCTATAATTGCACAAAACATTAGAATTAATATGTCCTTTGTTTTCTTATACTCATTATATGCATATACATCCCAAAGAATAGCATAAAAAGAAAACATGATAGAAAAAACATACACAGTTGTTGTGATTGCGATAAAGAAATCCCAGTTTAGTATTCCTAAATAGTAAAAAAGGATAATGGTAAACATTCCAAAAAACTCTAGCATTGGAGCTAACCATTCGTAAAAAAACCAATACGGATAACTAAGCATACCAAGTTTTCCATATTTGGGGTTAAAAAACATTTCTTTATGCTTAAAAAGTGTTTCTAAATTACCTCTAGCCCATCTATCTCTTTGGTTTACAAGTATTTTTAAATCTTCAGGAACTTCAGTCCAGCACAAAGGGTCTGGTATATATTCTACAGTATATGGTATTTTACGTTCGTGCATATACTTACGCATCTTAAAAACAATTTCCATGTCTTCTCCTACGGTATTGGTATCATAACCATCTACCGCTAATGCTATTTCTCTATCAAAGAAACCAAATGCTCCTGAAATAATTAATAAACTATCTATTCTTCCCCACGCCATTCTTCCTAAAATAAAAGAACGCGTATATTCTAGTAATTGAAACCTTGCCAACCAATTTGTTGGTAATTTAATTTCTTCTAATTGTCCGCCCTGTATAACACAAGAATTAGCTACACGTATTACCCCACCAACTGCAATAACACGTTTTTCGGAGCGTTGGTAAAAAGATTTTACAACATGTAATAATGCATCTGGTAATAAAAGACAATCAACATCTATACAACCAACATATTTGTTTTTAGATAATGCCATGCCTGTATTTAAAGCATCAGACTTACCACCATTTTCTTTATCTATTACTGTAAGTTTAGAAAATGCTCTTTGAGGCGATTTATAAATACCTCTAATGGGTTTAGATTTCCAATTTGGGTCTATTTCTTGGTCTATTTTTACCAAGTCATAGGCCTCAATCATTTTTTGAAGCGTATCATCTTTACTTCCATCATTAACCACCATAACTTCGTAGTTAACATATTTTAAAGACATTAAAGACCTAATATTTTCAACAATTGTCATCCCCTCATTATAGGCAGGAGCAATTATAGTTATACTTGGCGCTAAAGGAGAAGCCATTAATTTAGACATGTCTCCAAAACTATTTTTGTTCTTGTAGTGTATTGTATTTCGGGTGGATAAATACCCCATTGCGGTAAAAAAAGAAAATAGAATAACTGTAAACAAGAAAAAAACAATGTTTATATATTCTAAAATGATATTGAAGAAACCGCTATCCATTAAAATTTGTCAAAGAGTTTACTGGAGAAAGAATAAAACTGTTCTAAGAAAGAAGGTTCTTTATTAATAGTAGAAACTTCTTCTATATCTAAATTATTTATTTTTGAAGGATTGATATTATTTTTTTGTAACTCTGCTTTATAATCTTCAAGAAAAGCATACTCTAACGGAATTGGTTCAAAAGAATCATCAGGTTTAGTATTTTTAGATTCTATTTGAGCTTTTAATTGTTCCAAGCATTTTTTTGCTTTTTCTCTAACTCTTTCATCTTCATCTTCTACTAAGTTCATTAATAATTTTAATTCTTTTTTATCGCTAACAGCAACTATTTCATTTAACAAAATAAGTTTAGATTCTGTATCAGCATTTGTAAAAAGTTCTTCTAGTATAGAAGTTTCTGTTGTAACATCATCCATATTTATTTCTTTTTTAGTAGTTGGTAATTCTTTATAAAATTTTTCTAAAAGCTCTATAATACGATCTTTTATAATTCCATCTTTTTCTTTTAATAAATACTCTTCTAAAAGTGGAATTTCTCTAACATCACCTAACTCATTTAAATCTTCTAAAAGAGATAACATTTCTAATTCTCTTTTATCACAGAATACGGCTTTAGGAATATAAAACTCTTCCTCCACATTAATATTTGTAGTCGTCTCATTTTCATTACTTAGTAATTTATCAATGTTTAGTATTGTATTTTCTTCTTCCGTAATTGCTTCATTATTAACACTAATCTCTTCAAATATTGTAGTAATGTTTTCAATTTTTGAATTAGGAACATCTACAGTAGATTCTGGCTCTTCTGTAGCATTAATTATGTCATAAATAACAGGTAAGAAATCTATATTTAAAGTTTCTTTCTTTTCAACACTTATTTCTTCTCCTATTACTTGTAAATCTAAAGGGTTAATTTCTTCAGGTTTTTCCGGTATAACATTAGTAGTAACAATGGGAAGGAAATCTAAATTTAAAGCCAAAATTTCATTTTTATTGTTTAGCTCTACAATTGTATACTCTACTTGTATATTTGCGCTATTAGTAGGAACAACTTTCTGGAAATTAACAATAATATCTTCTGGTTTTATTTCTGGTTTACTGTCTTTAGTAATCGTATTCTCTTTTTCCTTGCTTGTTACAATAGGAAGAAATCCTAGACTATCTGAAATATCGGTTTCTAAAAATTCTTTATCCGTTGCATTTATTGCTATAGCTAATTCTTCTTGTCTTAATTCATGAATAGAGTCGTTTATTTTTAAATCTTCAACTTTTTCTATACTCTCCTGAGAGTCTTCTGTATTTTCAATAGTATTTTCTTCAGGTTTTTCTACAATTATTAATTTTTCTTCCTCTGGAATTACAATATCTTTTGGAGTATTATGTACTATATTTTTTTCAATTTCTTTAGTTGGCATAATAGTCTCTGGAGCAATACTGTTTATAGTACTCAGTGCTTTACTTTTTACATAAAAATTACGTTCCTTATTTTCTATTTGATGTAAAAAAGGTAAATCATCTTCTGTTCCAATTTCTGATAAGGCGCTTAGTATTGTAATTTTAATATCGGTAGAGGAGTTCCAGAATATTAATTTTAAAGTATCTGTAGCGCTCATAAAGCCAAATTCTTTAATACAAAGAATAGCTTCTTGCTTTATTTGTGTATTCTTATGCTTTACTAATTCTATGATAGAAAGTTCTGCGTCATTCTGGTTATAATGCTTAATTAATCGTAATGAAAAAAGAACAACATATTTATTATTAGAAGTTAACCACTGCTTAAATTTAGGCGGGTTAAAATCTTTTTTATTACGTAATACTTCTAAAATTTTTAATTGCTGCCATTCTGATATTTTATATCTGGTAGTATCTAAAAAATAAGAAATACCTTCATGTTTTAAAGTTACTGTTGCAATTTCTGCCTGTTTACGTATGGTTCCTCTTTTATCATTTATACGTTTTATAATAAAACCATAAGATTCTGAAACCTGCATTTGTGTTAACTCTAAAATTCCTTTAGAGACAATTTCCCACCGCCAACTTTCTAATTTTGCGTACGCATCTTTATGTAAGTCTAATTCTTTATATAATTTAAAAAGAGATTTTTGTGTGCTACCAGAAACATCAATACTTAAATCTAATAGTACTTCTGATAATATTCTTCTATTAAAAACATCTTTTAAGAATTGTCTTATTTCAATTTTTAATTGAATGTAATTTGTTTTTTCATCTTTAGAACTCTCCTCTTCAAAAAAAAGAAATTCACTAATAATTGGAGAAAGGTCTTTCTTTTTTTGTGCAACTTTTTTAGTTTTTGCAGATAGTTTATTTCTAAAGTAAAAGATAAATAGAAAATACAGCAAAGCTAACCCCACAAACAAAAGGGATAAATCCCAGAGTAAATCTGTGTGAATTTTAGGCGCAGTAATTAACGCTCGGGGGTTATGCGTATTAATACTTAACAATTGGGGGTTGTTTTACTTATTTAATTCTTTGGTTATTCTTAATAATAATTCTGTTGGACTAAATGGTTTTGATAAAAAATCGTTTGCTCCTAACTCAAAAGCGCTTAATACATTTTCTTCATTTCCGGCAGAAGAAATTATTATTATTGGTATAGTTAATCTTAGTTCATTTCTTACAAAATCAACCAGCTCAATTCCAGAGAAATAAGGCATCATAATATCACTAACAATAACATCTGGAATGGTGTTATTAAGATATTCTTTTACCTCTTTACCGTTAGACACAAAAGTTACCTCATGCCCTTCTTTTTTAAGTCTAAATTGTAGTAAAGAAATTAAAAGTTCATCATCATCTGCAAGTAATATTTTTTTTTTCATACCTTATTCTTGATTGCTTTTAATTTTATTAAAAGCAACATCTAATTCTTTTTCTACTATTGGGTATTCTATTAAAAATCTACCGTATAAAAATTCTAGGTGTTTTTTGTCTACATTGTCTTTACAACCGTTTTGTATTTGCACAATAATTTCTAACAAACCTTCTGTTTGTAACATTGCTAAACCAGCTTTAATTTTATGAGCTGCTAAGCCAACTTCTTCAAAAGCATTATTTTTTAATTGTGTTTTTACAACAGTAATAAATTCTTGTGCATTTTTTTTATATAAGGATAAAAGTTCTTCTAACAACTCTGTTTGTCCCATACACTCTTGCCAAATAGGAGTTAGATCTATTTCTTTTTTAGAAACTAGCTCTTTTTTAACTTCTATAAATTCTTTTGGCTCTTTTGCTACAGTAATCATTTTGGTTTTGTTTTTTACAAGTTTTATTAATAAATCATCTGGGGCATATGGTTTTAAGATAAAATCATTAATTCCATATTCCGAACATTGTTCTTGGTCCCGAATACTAAAATCTGCCGATAAAGCAATAATTGGAACCTCTTTTATATATTTCTTTTTATTACTTCTTATGAGCTCTGTAATTTGAAAGCCATTCATATTTGGCATTCTTAAATCCATAAGAACAATATCAATTTTTTTATTTTTCAGAATATTTATACCATAAGTAGCACTATCTGTTATATACACTTTACAGCCCCAAGTTGTTAAACGTTGCTCAATTAAACGTTGGTTTAACAGGTTGTCTTCAAAAACTAAAACGCGAGTACCATTTACTAGCTGTCTTCCTTTTTGTAAGTTTATGGTGTTTTTATTTTTCTTTGGAACTTTAGAATCATTTCCTTCTTTATATGGGAGTATAAAACTAAAAGTGGTACCCACATTTACTTTACTGGTAACATGGATGGTTCCGCCAAGTTTCTCTATAATTTGCTTTACAATACTTAATCCAAGTCCAGTACCTCCATACTTAGTAAACGTATCATATTCTGCTTGTTTAAAAGAATCAAAAATATGATTTAGTTGCTCTTTAGTCATACCAATACCAGTATCTTGAACATTAAATTCTAATATAAAACTTTTCTTGTCTTTTAACTCTTTTAGATTTATGGTAACATTTATTTCTCCATTTTCTACAAACTTTATCGCATTTCCTACGAGGTTTAATAAAATTTGAGATAATTTAGAAGGGTCTCCTATTAATGTTTCAGGTATTGCTTCATCAATTTTAGTATGTATAGTTATATTTTTACTAGCACTTAGTGTTTGGCATAAATAAACTACATCTTTTACTAAATCATGAAAATCAAAATCTACACTTTCAAATTCTTCGAGACCTGCAGACAGTTTAGAATATTCTAAAAGTTCATTAATTATTTCCATTAAAGAATAAGAGGCAGATTGTATTGCGTTTACTTGCTCTAACTGTTCTCCTTTTAATTTGCTTTCTTTTAATAAATCTGCAAAACCAATAATGCCATTTAAGGGAGTTCTAATTTCATGACTAACATTTGCTATTAATTTATTAGCATCTGTATTCGTAGTATTAGAACCTTTTGGAGTTTCCTCTAATTCTTCAAAAAATTGATCCTCTATATGCGTTGAAACAAGTGGTCCAAAAATTTTAGATTCTAAGCTATTTTTAAAGGATAAAAAAGATTTTTTAAGCTTTGTAGCCTCTTTCGTATTTAATTCTTCAAATGAAAATTCGTTTAAAGTAGTTTCTAAACGTAACATTTGATTAAGTAGGTCTTGTGTTTTCAATAAAATGGGTTTAATATTTAAATAAACATTCTCTAATTTGCACAATGCCATTTTTTTAAAAGACATATTTAAAGAACTTAACATCCTTAAAACTCTACTAATAATGCTTAGTTCGCAATAAAATGTTCCCTACTACCCAAAAAGTGTTGTAAAAATGCAGTATTTGTTGGTCAAAAAACCTTTGAAACTGTGTATTTTGTCTATGTTTTTGGTATTTCATAGATATTTCTAGTTTCTCAAAAAATATAAAAAAGGTACTTATTTAAAAAAATAAAGGCATAATTAGATATGCCTTTATAAAGTGAAGAATTAAATTTTTAAAAGAATATTTTAGCTATAATTATTCTACTGCTAACCTATCTTTCACATATTCTATTTTTGTTTTTCCGTGTGGTTTTGGTTTTCCATTTTCACCAAGATTTACCATTATAATATTATCTACGGTAACAATAGTTTCATGGGTCATTTTATTACGAACCTCACAATTTAAAGTAAGTGAAGATTTTCCAAATTTTACCACTTCAATACCAATTTCTATGACATCACCTTTAACAGCAGTACTCATAAAATTAATTTCGGACATATATTTTGTTACTACTCTTTTATTTTCTAATTGAATAATTGCATATAAAGCACATTCTTCATCTATCCAAGCTAAAACTGTACCCCCAAATAAAGTAGAATTAGCATTTAAATCTCCGGGTTTTACCCATTTTCTAGTATGAAACCTCATAGTTAAAAGATGTTTTTTATATAAAATTAAAAAAGAATAAAATGCTAAAATAACTTTGGAATAGAAATATTCATAGTTTTTGGAATAATTAAATTACTTCCCATTCTTTTATTTAATTCTGTAATAAAATAGGCTGATAATAACGGAGACTCTAATTCTAAATTTTGATGAATAAAAAAATGAATGTTATTTAATCCTTGCTCTTTCCACTTTATTAATCTTGTTATCCATTCATCTAATCTGGTATAATCACTTTTATGATTAGCACCAACATATCTTATAAAAGCCTCATCTTTTGTAAGTCTCATGTGCATTAAATCTCTTCTTCCTGCAGTATCTACTAGTGTATTACTTATGTTATTCTCTTCTAATAAAGAATATAATTCATTAGCTACTGCTGCATCATTAAACCAATCTGTGTGTCTAAATTCTATAGATAAAGGAAATTCTTTTGGCCAGTATTCTATAAAACGCACTACTCTATCCCAATTTTTAGGCCCAAAGTTAGTATGCAATTGTAAAAACATAGTTCCTAACTTATCTTTTAAATTTGAAGTTACATTAAGATATTCTTCTAATATTGGATAAGCCTGATCATTAAGCCTTCTTAAATGACTTACATTTTGAACTATTTTAGGAAAAAACTTAAAATTTTCTGGGGTCTTATCATACCATTTTTTATACTGTTCTGCAGGGAATATCCTGTAAAATGTAGCATTTAATTCTATACTATTAAATTGAGACGCATAATAGGCCAACTCCTCTTTTGTTCCTCTTGGGTAAAAGTTTTTTAAGTCTTGTTTATTCCATTTAGCACAACCTACATAAATAGAAGTTGGCACTTTTTTTTCGGATTTTGAAAGTACAAGATTAGTGCCAGAATGGTCTTTTGGTAATGTAAAATCTATAAGTTCGGGTTGTTCTACTTTTCCAAATTTCATAAGAATAACAAAGTATAATGTTAAAAATATATTTTAAAATAATAAAAATAAAAAAATAGTGGTTTTGTTCATAACCACGTTAAAAACTAATTTTATTTTAAGATTTTTAAGATAAGGTTTCTTTTACCTTTATAAAAACCATAAGATTATTATGTTAGATAGGTCCCAATACCTTTTAAAGATTCGTCCAGATATACCAACAACAGCAATAAATGAAACCATGGGTCTTAATGAAAGATTCCAAAATGAAACATTACGGCCTGTGTTAAAGTTTCAGAATGGTTTACTTATAGCTGTATTTAAAAACTACATAACTAAACATAAAAATAAATTTCATGAACTTTCTATAGAAAAAAGATTGCTATATATAGAAAATGCAATACAAAAAGACATAAAATTTAGAAACTCTCTTAAGGGGATAATTATAGGTGCTTTTACAGAAGAAGAATATACTATTTATATACAAGATTCTTCTGCATTAAATAAACGCATGATGAATTTGGTTATTAAAAGACTACAAGATCAAATACAAGTATTTGAGGAAAAGGTGTTAATCCACTAAAGATTCGCCATTTAAGTTTGTAGTTAATATGCTACTCATTAAATTAAAAAAGGGTCTTATAGATTTAAAAGAATTGTCTATAATGATACTAAAATCTTTTGATAGAACTTCTTTATCAGAAAATTTCTTGATAAAAATGTATTGCTTTCTTTTAATTAAATCAATGTTTGGGTGTGTTTTATCAAAACCCTTTGGAGATGTTTTCACTTGATCACCTACAATATCTCCCCATACTTCTTTAAAAGAAGGCGCTTCAATAATTTCTCTAACTTCTGTGGCATCTAACGCAAACTCTTTTCTTATACGTAGTAAATCTGCTGGATTAGGGTCCCAAAAACCAGTAGCAACAAATGAATCTCCAGGTTTTATTTGCAAATAGTAACCACCTCTTAATTTGGCACCAGACCTAGCAAAAGAAATAGAAAAATGAGATTTATAAGGTGTTTTGTCTTTAGAAAACCGTACATCTCTATAGATTCTAAAAACTTTTAATTTTTCAATTTCGTCATGTTTATTTAGGTTTTCCATAACTACAGCAGCCAAATTCTTTATAGTTGTTTGGTGCTTTTTAAAAACCTCTTTATTTTCTGTAAACCACTCTCTATTATTGTTTTCTTCTAACTCTTTTAAAAAATTAAAAACCGGTTTTATAATCCTAGAATCTAACATTCGACTTATGTGTTGTTATTTTATGCTAAAGTTAACCATTTAGAATATTATACTTTTTAATATTTGGTTAATTTTGATGTATTAATCCTATGTTTATGAAACTAGAGTCCGTAATTAATAAAATAATTCAACATAAGAAACAACCTAACTTAAGATATCAATTAAAAGAAAAAGTAGAAGAATTCACAAATAGACTTTTTTATACTCTTTTTGATATTGATACTCCGGTAGAAGAAAATTTGAAAAAGCTAGAAGAAGATTTTGATGTTTTAGTAAATCTTGCTTGTTGGGAAGTAAAAAAACCATGTAAAAAAGTATGGGAAAATTATGTAGAAAAATTACCCAAAATTTTAGAAAAATTAAATATTGATGCCGAAGCTACAGTAGAATGCGATCCCGCATCTCTTTCTATAGAAGAGGTGTATATGGCATATCCAGGATTTTATGCCATAGCTATTTACAGATTAGCACATGAATTATATAATGATGGCTTTCCTTTAGTACCAAGGTTAATGACAGAGTATGCGCATAGACAAACTGGCGTAGATATAAACCCAGGTGCAATTATTGGAGACGCTTTTCATATAGATCATGGAACAGGAATTGTTATTGGAGAAACCGCGATAATTAAGAATCATGTTAAAATTTACCAAGGGGTAACTTTGGGTGGGTTGTATGTAGCAAAGAATTTACAAAAAACAAAAAGACACCCTACTATTGAAGATAATGTGACTATTTATGCCAATGCAACTATTTTAGGTGGTAATACTACTATTGGAAAGAATAGTATAATTGGTGGTAACGCATGGATAACCGAAACTGTCCCAGAAAATTCAACCGTTTATCATACCCCAGAAATTAAAATTAAAACACTTCCAAATGTCTAAAACGATACTTGATTTAATTGGTAATACACCATTAGTAGAAGCTAGAGTTCTTAATCAAAATCCTAATGTTAAATTATTTTTTAAGCTAGAAGGCCATAACCCTGGAGGTAGTGTAAAAGACCGTGCTGCTTATAATATGATAAAAAATGGGTTAGATACTGGTGCTATAAAAAAGGAAGATAAATTAATTGAAGCTACAAGCGGAAATACCGGAATAGCGTTAGCTATGATCGCTGGTATTTATGGTTTAGATATGGAATTAGTAATGCCAGAAAACTCTACTAAAGAAAGAGTACAAACCATGCGTGCATATGGAGCAAAGGTTACACTAACTAGTGCAGATGTTGGTATTGAAGGAGCAAGAGATTATGCAGATGCCAAAGTTGCAAATGATGGGTATGTAATGCTAAACCAATTTGCAAATAATGATAACTGGAAAGCACACTATAAAACTACAGGCCCAGAAATTTGGCGAGATACTAAGGGAGAAATAACACATTTTGTTTCTGCTATGGGTACAACAGGAACCATTATGGGAACTTCTACTTATTTAAAAGAACAAAATCCAAACGTACAAATAGTAGGAGTGCAACCTATGGACGGAGCCAAAATTCCTGGAATACGTAAATGGCCAAAAGAATATTTACCAAAAATATTTGATGCTTCCAAAGTAGATAAGGTTATGGAAGTTAATCAAGAACAAGCTACACAAACCACAATTAAGCTAGCAAAAGAAGAAGGTATTTTTTCTGGTGTTAGTAGTGGCGGTGCTGCATATGCGGCAATACAATTAGCAACTACTTTAGAAAAAGGTGTAATTGTATCTATTGTTTGTGATCGTGGAGACAGGTATTTATCTTCAGATATATTTGGATAATTTTATGGTAAAGCTTCTGCTAATCCCATTTTAAAGGTTTCATAATCTTGCAAATAATTATGACCTGCATTTTCTATGGCATAAAACTTTTTGTTATTCCCTTTAATTTCATCAAATAATTTTTTACTGGAAGAAAAAGGAATAACACGATCATCTTTTCCATGGAAAATAAAAATAGGGCAAGAACTCTCTTTAATATATTCATTAGATGGAAATCTAAAATTAGATAACCAATTTATTGGTAAAAAAGGAAATCTATGTTGCCCTAAACTAACAGCACTGTAAAAAGGAGATTCTAAGATTAGTTTACAAGGTTTATTTTTGGATGCTAATGCAGAAGCTACTCCAGTACCAAAAGACCTACCATATAGAATAATTTTATCTTCAGAATACCTTTCTAATGCATACTTATAAACCATATCAGAGTCTGTGTAAATTGCTTTTTCTGTTAAAGCACCACTACTTTTTCCAAAAGTTCTGTAATCTATCATAATAATATCATACTCCTTTTTAGAAATCATATTTGCAACATGGGATAAATGAGATAAATTTCCAGAATTCCCATGAAAATAAAGAACAACCCCTTTAGTAGAATTATTTTTTATATGTATACCGTTTATTTTCCCTCCATCATCCGCATTTAACCAAAACTCTTGAAAAGGTTGGCAAAAATCATAAACATGATTCATTGGCATTTTAGAAGGCATAAAAACAAGTTTATCCTGGTTATAATAAGCTAAGGCAGTAATTGCAATGTATAATACACCAATAATAAGTAGTATTTTTTTTAATCTTTTCATATATATTTTAATTGAATGTCAAATTATTTAATAATAAACCAGAACCAGGAGCAACATGTTTTAATAGTGTGGTATCTTCAGAAGTTAAACTAGCCTTAAGTTGTTCTATAGAAAACTCCCTTTTTCCTACTTGTAGTAATGCTCCCATCATCATTCTAATTTGATATCTAATAAACCCCTTTCCTTTAACATGAAAGGCATAAGATTTTTTAGGAAAAAAATTTGCTGATAATAAGGTGTTTTCTGTAATATAAGAAGAGACAACTTCTCTTTTGACTTTTGTATTCTCTTGTAATCTAGCAGTAAAACTTGAAAAATCATGCTCTCCTACAAAGCAGGATGCAGCTTCTTTCATTACATCTAAATCTAATTTTTCTTGTATGTTTGTTAAATAAGGAGCACAAAAAGGATGGTTTTTTTCTCCAAAAGAAAATAAATAAACATATTCTTTTAATTTACTATGCTGTATTATATTAAACTCTTTGGTAGTTTCTTCTATATCTAGTACTCGAATATCAGATGGCAAGTTTTTATTAAAAAGTGTAATAAAAATATTTAAATCTTCTATTGATTTATCTGTTAAAAACAATTCAAAAGCAGCATCAAGAGCTGATACTTTTGCATCTGTCCTCCCGGCTCCTAGTATCTTAAAAGTGGTTTCTGGTAAAATATATTTTAAAGTTTTAGTGAGCATTCCTTCAATAGTTTTTTGGCCAGGTTGTTTTTGCCAACCACTAAATCTAAAGCCCAAATATTGCAATCTTACCAAATAATAATATTTCTTTTTTTGCATTAATTTAAAATCATAAAATTTAAACTTATAATTTTTTTGTAATTTAAGAAGAACTTTAACCAACTAAAATAATATTATGACAACAATTAAAGAAAAAGCACCAGTATGGTTCTGGATGGTTAGTGGGCTTGCATTATTATGGAATCTTGCAGGTGTTGGGGCATATTTGCAACACGCGTATATGAGTATAGAAGATTTAGAAAAATTATCTCAGGCAGAAAGGTTATTGTATGAATCACAACCATCATGGGTTACAGCAGCATTTGCAATTGCAGTTTGGGGAGGAACATTAGGCTGTATTGCACTTTTATTGAGAAAAAAATGGGCAAAACCAATTTTATTAATTTCTTTAATTGGTGTACTTGCACAAATGGGACATTCTTTTTTTATGACAAATTCTTTTGAAGTATATGGACCTGGTGCCATGATAATGCCAATTATGGTGATTATAATAGCCATAGCTTTGGTTTTCTTTGCCAGAAAATCTTTAGACAGAAAATGGATTGCATAATAACCTCAAAGAAAGCGTCTAAATTATAAAAACAGGATTATTAACTAAATTTTCACAACAATTTTTTAGTGTTTCTCAACATTAGATGTTGTTCATCGATTTTTTAAAATAAACAAAAATGAGTTCCGTTTTAAAATTTTAATACGAGTTCCCCAAAGACTCAAAATTATTTTCCAATATGCAATTACTATCTAAGTTTCTTCCTTGGAAGAGAAGTGTTATTATTACTACGATTATACTTTCCATATTAATTATCTTAAGTTTTTATGGCTTATATACAAATAAGTTTTACTTTTTTAAATATGATAATTATATACTACCAATTTTTTCTATTATCCACTTTATTTTCCTTTATGTATTGTGGTTTAAAATAAAAGAAGGGGAAATAAGTGATTCCCCAATGCGGAATGTAGAATATGCACTCTACATTGTATTAGTTGTTTATATTTTTAAATTATTTGACACTATATACACTTTATCCACCTACACTGAGTTTGATAATCATCAAATACCAAGTACCTTTTTCCCAATGGGAATACTAATTATTTTACTATATGTAGTTTTAGTTGGACTAACTTTTTTAAGCTTTTTGTATCGTAAGAAACATGTTGGCCCATATAATGTGGATATACTAAATGAACAAATAGATTCTTGGGAATAAATTAAAATATTCTACGTTATGGCAAAAAGCCCTTGAGATAGTTTTATCTTAAGGGCTCTCTTTTTTTCTAAAATATTACTTACCTAGTAACCGTACCAGTAGGGAAACTTTCTGTAACATAATCTCCAATTTGTTGTACTCCCATAGCATCAGAAGGGATCATACCAAATAATGGTTTAAGAGTAAATGGAGCAGGACTATTATCTGGATAAGGTTCTATACTTATTACAGCTACTTTGCCTCTAACATCCGTAGGGAAAGTTAGGCCATCAGGAGCATTTACTAAAAAATCTTCTCCTGGAAATGGAGGGCCTGGATTTGCTCCACTAAACGGACTACCTTCGTCTGCACCGATTACAGAAGTAAAAGTACCTGTAGATAATGGCACACCATCTATAACTACCCATCCTTCATATTTCCATCCAGCTTCTAATGTTGGTAATTCTAATCCTGCTACAGCGCTTCCAGAACTATTATCTAAAAACCAAACACCACTATATTTTTCTTCCTCTGCACCAGTACCTGTAGGAGCAGCAATAATAAATTTTCCGTCAATAGCATCAAAAGAAGGTGCAACAGTACCTGTAGTTAAGCTAGCAGAATTACCACTAAAATCTCCAACAAATATCTTTGTGTCTGCAGGTGCAGGAGATGGGTCTGGATTTGGCTCAACAGATAATACAAATTTTGTTGCACTGGCGAGTACTTCAGCATCTAAAGTAAAGCTAGACTGTGATAAATTATGATTATCATCCACAGAAAAAGTACCTGTAGATACAGGAGCACCATTTACAATAATCCACCCTTCATACAAATAATCTGAACCTAGGTTATCTAAACCATTAATATCTAAAGTTAAAGCAGTAGATTTAGGACTATCATCTAAATCATCACTACTACATGAGGATACAAATACTACTAAAGCAAGTAGTATTACATTAGTTAATTTAAAA
Source organism: uncultured Maribacter sp. (assembly GCF_947495965.1). Classification (GTDB taxonomy): domain Bacteria; phylum Bacteroidota; class Bacteroidia; order Flavobacteriales; family Flavobacteriaceae; genus Maribacter_B. The sequence goes on along the minus strand of NZ_CANMBB010000002.1, from coordinate 178,611 downwards.
TTTTTCATTTTTTTAATTGTTTTATGATTACAGGACAAATTAACTGAGACAACATAACAGAGATATCACAGAAGTATAAACTTTTGGTGATATTTTGTAAGTTTTACAAATATCTTTCGGCTTAAAACTGTGTTAATAGCCTTATAAAGCAGTGTTACAGTAGAAATAGAGTGTATAATAGGAGTTTTTAGACACTGTGATACTCATGTGATACTTTTTTGTTTATTTCGTAACAACCAATTATGAAGAAAATATTACTTATAGAAGATGATTTAGAAATAGTAAAGTTACTAGAAATTCATCTTACAGATTTAATTTATGAAACCTCTAAAGCTACAGATGGCTCAATAGGTTTACAAATGGCGTTGGAGAACGATTATGATTTAATTCTACTAGACCTTACACTACCTAGTATGGATGGCATAGAAATTTGTAAAAAACTTAGAGCAGTTAAAAATACTCCAGTAATTATGCTAACCGCAAAATCTGAAGAAATAGATAGAGTACTTGGTTTAGAAATTGGTGCAGATGATTATATAACAAAACCTTTTAGTATTAGAGAACTCCTTGCAAGAGTTAAAGCTGTAATGAGAAGAACCGTTATTTCTACTACAGAAAACTTAAAAGAAGATTCTTCAATAATTGCAGCAAATACAATGCAAATTGATATTGATAAAAGAAAAGTGTTAATTGAAGATAAAAAAATTGAATTATCTCCTAAAGAGTTTGAATTATTGGTTTTAATGGCCTCTAATCCTGGTAGAAATTATTCTAGAACCGAATTGCTAAATTTAATTTGGGGATACAATTTTGAAGGTTATGAGCATACTGTAAATTCTCATATAAATAGATTAAGAGCTAAAATTGAATCGGATATGACTAACCCTACTTATATATTAACTACTTGGGGTGTTGGTTATAAGTTTAATGAAGAAATACTATAATGGATCAAAAAGATAAAGCACTTACTCCCAAATTAGTCAAAAAATTATGGCTTGCATTTATACTATTAATTTTATTAATGGGTACCTCATATATTTTTATAACTGGCTACTACGCCAATAAATATAACCAAGCAACCATACAACAAGTAAATGCAAATGTTGCAAATCATGTAATACAAGAGAAATTTGCAAATGCATCCCCTTTTCTAGAAGACGGCACTGTGAACAAACCATTATTTGGCGATTTAATGCACGATATGATGGCTGTAAATCGAAGTATAGAAGTGTACTTATTAAATGATGTTGGCAAAATTTTATATTCAGTAGTTTTAGACCATAGTGATAATGCACCTGCAAAGTCTGTTACTTTAGAACCCATAAAAAAATTCATAGAAAATAAAGGAAGTTCTTATATTGAAGGAGATGACCCAAGAAACCCTGGAGAACAAAAAATATTTTCTGCAGCTCCTTATGAAGTAGACTCAAGAAAAGGATATGTCTATGTAATACTGGCTGGCGCAGAATTTCAGCATATAAGTAATAGTCTACTAGGTTCTTATTTTAGACAATTAGGAGTTGGCGCTACATTATTAACGATGCTTTTTACAGTAATTATTGGCCTTTTAAGTATTTGGTTTTTAACTAAAAATTTACGTCTAATAACTGGCACAGTCAGAAGGTTTCAAGAAGGAGATTTAGAAGCTAGAATAGAAAACCCTGAAGATTCTGATATAGAAGTTTTTGCACATTCTTTTAATGAAATGGCAGATACTATTGTAGATAATATGGAGAAAATGAAATCTGTAGATTTATTGCGTAGAGAGCTTATAGCCAACGTTTCTCATGATTTAAGAACACCTTTAGCCATATTAAAAGGGTATATAGAAACACTACAAATTAAAAAAGATACTCTTTCTAAGGTTGAAACAGATGAATATTTACAAATTACACATGATAATGTAGATAAATTATCTAATTTAATTAACCAATTATTTGAATATTCTAAACTAGAAGCAGAACAAGTTACTCCTATTAAAGAACCTTTTTCCATAACTGAATTATCGCATGATTTAATAGCGAAATTTAATGTACTGGCTCAGAAAAAAGAAATAAAATTACAATTAGAAAATCCTAAGGAAAATTGTATGGTATTTGCAGATGTTAGCCTTGTAGAAAGGGCTTTGCAAAACCTAATAGAAAATGCTATAAAATACACAAACCCTCACGGTTTGGTAACGTTATCCTTAAACAAAATAGGAAATAATATTGAAATTATCCTTACAGATAATGGTGCTGGGATACCATTAAATGAACAGCCTTTTATTTTTGATAGATACAAGCAAGTAAATGAAAGTGCTAAAAAACAAGGCTATGGTTTAGGGCTTGCAATTGTAAAAAAGATTATGGACTTACATGATACTACCATTACTGTTTTAAGCAAACCTAAAGAAGGAAGTTCTTTTGTATTTAACTTACCAGCCTATCAAATACAATAAAAATTGCTATGTAAAAGAAAAGCTCCTTAATACTTACGTTAAGGAGCTTTTTAATAGTTATAAACCACTTATATAGTTTCCATACAAATCATTAAACTGGTAGCCTTCAGAAAAACGATGCTTACTTAATTTTTTATGAGCTACTAACCCCCAAAGAAGTACTTCTTTTAAAAAGTTTTTGTCTTTCTCTTCAAAATCTGGTTGGTACTCCTTAATTAATTGAGTTAATGGAGGTATATTATTTAATGCTCTTACGTATTCTTCCTCTGTAAAATCATCATCCAAATCAACTCCTTCTCCGTCATAAAACCATTGTATTAATTCATCGTAAGGGGTTTCTTCTCCTTTGCGTTCTAATTTATTTATTACAGGGAAATAGGTCGTAAAAATAGTTTTAACAGCTTCGTCTAACAACAAACTAGCAACACCATCTGCACCTTCTTGTTCTCCCTCATAAACTAATTCTATTTTTCCTGTAATTGCAGGAATAACACCAACAAAATCACTTAACCTTATAGTTGTTGCTTCTGCCCCACTTAATAATGTTCTTCTTTCGGCTGTACTTAATAAATTTTCAAAAGCAGTAATACTAGTACGTGCACTTACGCCACTTTTAACATCTACATACTCACTCTTGCGAGCTTCAAAACTAATTTGTTCTAGAATATCTTTAGCTATACTAGGAACGTAAACAACATCTTCTTGTCTAGAATCTAAGTTAGATTCTTGTTCCGTAATCTTACGTGCTGTTTCTATATTTTCAGGATAGTGTGTCAGTATTTGTGAGCCAATTCTATCTTTTAAAGGAGTTACAATACTACCCCTATTGGTATAATCTTCTGGATTTGCAGTAAATATAAACTGAAGATCCAAAGGTAAACGAAGTTTAAAACCTCTTATTTGAATATCCCCTTCTTGTAAAATATTAAATAAAGACACCTGTATTCTTGCTTGTAAATCTGGCAATTCATTAATAACAAAAATACATCGATTAGCGCGTGGAATCATTCCAAAATGTAAAACACGCTCATCTGCATAAGACAATTTAAGATTTGCAGCTTTTATTGGATCTACATCTCCTATTAAATCTGCAACAGTAACATCTGGCGTTGCTAATTTTTCATAAAAACGGTCGTCTCTATGCATCCATGAAATTGGCGTTTTATCTCCTTTTTCTTTTAATAATTCTATAGCATAACGAGACATTGGTTGCAAAGGATCATCATTTATTTCGGAACCTTCTACAACAGGAATCCATTCATCTAACAAAGTTATCATTAACCTTGCTAAACGGGTTTTTGCTTGTCCACGAAGTCCTAGTAAATTTATATTGTGTCTAGATAAAATAGCTCTCTCTAATTCTGGAATAACCGTATTCTCATACCCCCAAACTCCTTCAAAAGTAGTCTCTCCATTTTTTATTTTATTTCTTAGATTATCTCTAAGCTCGTCCTTTATACTTTTACTTTTATATCCTGCTTTTTTTAATTCTGCTAATGTGGATATTTCTTTATAATTCAATTTCATATATTTTTTTGTTCTTGGTTGATGCTTGTTTATGACTCATTTTCTAGAATATGTATTTATTCACTAGCAAACAACAAGCCTCAACTTACTTATTTCTATCTTTTTTTTATTATTTTAAACCGATTTCTACTTTACTAAATCTCAAAATTTATGAGGAATAAGCGCAGCCGAAGTAATCTATTTTAACCTCTTTCTTCTATTAGTTTCATAATCTTCAAAAATCATTTCCCCCAAACCTTTTAAACCCGTAAAAAATGCTTTCCCTTTATTAGCTGCTGTAAACAGTCTAATAAACTTCATTAAATAAGGGTCTTGGGCTATCATAAAAGTGGTAATTGGAATATGCAATTTTCTAGCTTGGCTAGCCATATTATAACATTTCTCTACAATATACTCATCAAGACCAACACTATTTTTATAATACGTGCCGTCTGGCATACGTAAACAACTTGGTTTACCATCTGTAATCATAAAAATTTGCTTATTGGTATTCCGCTTTCTTCGAAGCATATCCATGGCTAATTTTAAACCAGCTACTGTATTGGTATGGTAAGGCCCAACTTTTAAATAAGGTAAATCTTTAATAGGAATTGGCCAAGCATCATTACCAAATACAAGAATATCTAAAGTGTCTTTTGGATATCTTGTCGTAATAAGTTCTGCAAGTGCCATGGCTACTTTTTTAGCAGGTGTTATTCTATCTTCTCCATACAAAATCATACTATGGCTTATATCTATCATAAGCACTGTACTCATTTGCGCTTTATGCTCTGTATCCTCTACAACTAAATCTTCTTCATTTAAAGTAAAGTTTCCAATGCCATTATTTACTTGCGCATTTTTAATACTCTCGGTCATAGAGATATTATCTAAACCATCTCCATATTTATATGCTCTTAAATTTCCAGTATGCTCATCTCCACTTCCGGACTTTCCAGTTTTATGATTCCCAGAACCACTACGTTTTAATTTACCAAAAATTTGGTCTAACGCACGTTTTCTAATAATACGTTCCATTTTAGCAGTAATAGAAACTGTTCCTTTAGGATCTTCTGTACCTTCCCCATCATCATTTGGTTTTCCTCCTCCATCTTCAAATTCCTCGCGTATGTACCCTTTTTGTTTTAAGTCTTCAATAAAATCATCAATGGTATAGTCTTCATCTGTAAGTTGGTATTCTTTATCTAATTCTCGCAACCAATCTATAGCCTCATCAAAATCACCAGAGGTATGCGTTATAAGTTCCTGAAAAATATCAAACAACTTTTCAAAAGGGGTTTGATTTGGAGCTTCATAGTTTGAAAAACGAAATCCTTTTCTTGTTTGTAATCTCATCCTATAAAAATAACACATAAACAAATTATAAAATAGCTTTTAAGAAAACTTAACTATTTGTTTCGCAACTATTTTAAAAAAAAATATAAATAATAAAAATTAATTTTAATTTGATGCAACCTTTTACTTTTACAATTGTCTTTGTAATAAGAACGTAACTAAAATTTAAGAAAACAACCACCAAAGAAGCGTAATTACTTAATTGGAAACTATAGTCCAAAATACACACAAAGAGCTTGTTGAAAAAAGCAAGCTTGGCGATAGAAACTCACAATACAAATTGTACGAGTTATATGTAGATGCTATGTATTCTATAAGTATGCGTATGGTTGGCATTAAAGAAGATGCTGAAGATGTAGTACAAGACAGTTTTATAGATGCTTTTAAAAAAATTAACAGTTTTAAATACGAAAGTTCTTTTGGAGCATGGTTAAAAAGGATAGTAATTAATAAAAGTATTAATCATTTAAAAGTTAAGCGTATTTCCTTAACACCTATAGAGGATCATGAATACCATTTAAAAGAGGAAACTCCGGAACCTATAGAAAAAATAGATTTGATAAAAGTAAAACTAGGAATAGAAAAATTGCCGCAAGGTTATAAGCAAATAATATGTCTGTACTTAATTGAAGGTTATGATCATAATGAAATTGGAGAAATTTTAGAAATAAGTACCTCCACTTCTAAATCGCAATACCATAGAGCAAAAAAGAAATTAATTGAAATTATTAAAGGGTTATGATGGATAATTTTGAAAAACATATACGGGACAACAAAGACTTTTTTAATGATAAAAAGGCCGATAAAAATAAGTTGTGGGATGCTATATCTAAAGAATTAGATGCTACAGAACCTAAAAAAGTTATTCCGTTATGGAGGTCTACAGGTTTTAAAATAGCAGCTAGTATCATTTTAGTTTTAGGGCTCTTAACTATAACTGGCCCATTTTTATTACAACCAAATAACGCAAGTATAGAAACTAGTTATGCAAATAAAGAAGTATTAGATATAGAAATTCATTATAAAAGCTTGGTAGAGCACCAAGTAAAATTAGTGCAAGAACACCCCGCTTTATCTAACGAAGACAAAAAAGAATTTTTATCCTTTATGCAAGATTTAGATGATGAGTATGATGAACTAAAAATTGAAATGAAGAAAAATTTAGACAATGAGCGTATACTAGAAGCGCTTATTGGTAATTATAAAAAAAGAATTGAATTAATAGAGAATTTACTTAAACAAATAAATTCTTCAAAAAAAATAAACGAGGATTATGGTTATACATTATAAAAAACTATTGCTGTTCTTAATGGCTATTGTTTTAAACTTTAGCCTACATGCACAAAATAAAATTTCTAAAAAAATAGAAAAAACTTTTCCTATGACAAATTCAGGAAAGCTTTATCTAGAAAATAACTATGGAGATATTTCTGTTCAAGGATGGAACAAAGAGAGTCTCGTTATTAAAATGGAAATAGAAGTAACTCATAAAAAGAGTGAGAATGCAAAAAATCTTATTGATAGAATTGGTACTTCTATAAATGAAAATAAAGATTATATCATTTTTAAAACTGCAATAGCAGAAAAAAGTACAGGCTTTTTTGCAAAGTATTGGAATAAAGCCACTCCTTTTGATTATGATAAAAGTAACTTAAAAATTAACTATAAAGTATTCTTACCAAAAAATGCCGAATTAGATATTACGAACAAATTTGGAGATATTATTGTAGAAGATTGGACCGGGAAATTCAAAACAGATATACAACATGGCGATTTATGGTTAAATGGAAATTTAAATTTTGTAGATATAACCATGAAATATGGTAAAATTAAAGCCGAAACAATTAACTATGGTAATGTTCGTGTAAAAAATGGAAAATTTATTGTAGAAAACTCAGAAGATTTACGAGTTAATAGTTCTGGATCTACTCTTAATTTAGAAACCATTAATGCGCTAGAATTATACTCCAATAAAGATGAAATAAAAATTGATGTCGTAAATAAAATAAAAGGCTCTATGAAGTTTACTACCATAGACATTAATTCTTTAAAGAAAGAAACTAATCTTGATTTAAAAATAGCAGATTTAGTAATTAAAGAAATTATTACAACTAAGCCTTTTATAAAATTAAATCAAGAATCATCTGAAATTAACATTAATGTAGAAAACACTTCTTTAAAGTTTAATGCAACATTAGAAGAAGGACTATTAAGGTTACCAAAATCTTTTAATAATGTTACTTCAAATGTTATAGACAAAGGAGATAGAATTAGAAAAATTAATGCCACCTACGGGAAAGAACTATTGGGCAGTATTACTATTATAGGAAAAAAAGGATTAATCCAAATTAAAGATAATTAAAAAAATGTTCCTGTTATTGCAACAATTTTTATTAAAAAGTAGTCTACTTAATACAACAATTAAAAGCAACCAAAAATGAAAAATAATAATATAATAATGCTCTTAGCTTTGTTAGGATTTTGCCTAGTAAGCTACGCGCAAGACAATGGAGATTATATAGAATTTAACGACCGTAAAAATGTAGTTCATGGTGTTTATCTAGGTGTTTCCATGCATCTTGGCGAAATGGACAATAAAGATACTTTTTTGCCAAGTTTTAAAGTGGCTTATGTTGCGAATAGGAAAGTAGAAGTTGGTTTTGTAGCAACATTCTTTTATTCTCAGCAAAACTATTTTAATGAAATAGAAGGCATAAATGAAGATATTATTGGTGCCTATGGTGGTTTACATATAGAACCTATACTTTTTAGTAAATCTACTGTAAACTTGTCATTTCCTTTATTAATTGGTGGTGGTGGACTTGGTGTTTTTGATTCCGATTTTGATTTCGAAAATAATGATTTAGAAGATGACGAATTAAGAGAATCTGATGGTTTCTTTGTTATAGAACCAGGTGTTAATCTTTTATTTAATGTATCTAGATATTTACAATTAGAAGCAGGAGTTAAATATCGAATTTCAAGTAAAACAAGGTTAGAACCAGCAACTTTAGATCGTATAAATGGTTTTTCTGCTGGTGTTGGTATAAAAGTTGGGGTTTTTAATATGGGGAGAAATCGCTACAAAAAGAAACCGTAATGTTTAAAAATAGAAAAAGAAAGGCTATAAAAACACAAGCTGTGTTTGTGAAAAACAACCAAGTGTTTTTTAAAAAAAGTTCAACTAATAAAAACTATTCAGAAGAATGGTTACCAGTTGTGCTACAATGGACAACAGTTTAAATTAAAAATATTCATCAATAATCAATCAAAATTAACAATCATGAAAATCAATCAAAATCAATCAATTACAAAAGTTATTTTTTTAAAATTAATAATTGCGTTAGCAGTTGCAACAACTCTATTCTCTTGTGAAGATAATTTTATTAGGGCCTCTGGAGATATAGAAACTAGAGAATATTCTTTTTCAGAGTTTAATTCTATTGAAGTTTCTAATGATTTTAATGTTTATGTACATTTTACAGAAGGGGAAGAATCTGTGGAGATTGAAGCAAATAGTAATGTCTTTAAAGCTATACGAATAGACCAAGAAGGAAGTAATTTAAAAATTAGACTTAAAAATTTTGTAGTCATAAAAGGTAAAGAAACATTAAATGTTTATATATCTGCAAAGAACATTACAAATTATAAAGTTTCTACAGATGCCAAAATTGAGTTAGAAGATGCATTAATATCTAATAATGTTTTTATTGAAGCTTTTGCCAATGGTTCTTTTAAAGGAGAAATTGATGTTGAGAATATTGAAGTAAAACTATCTGCAGATTCTAAAGTAGATGTATTTGGTTCTGCAACTAAACTAAAAGCTAAATTAACCGCAGATTCTGAATTAAGAAATTATGATTTAGAAGTAGAAGATTTAAATATAAATCTTCTAGCAGATTCTAGAGCTTACTTATCCGTTTCTAATACAATAGATGTAGTAGCCAAAGCAAATAGTAGGCTATACTATAAAGGAGATGCAAAAATTACACATGAAAAAGTAAACAGTGGTTCTAAGCTTATACATAAAGACTAAAGCTTTATATACGAACAAAAAGAGCCTTTTGATCTTAGGAAGATCAAAAGGCTCTTTTTATATTTATAGGAAAACTATTTTTCTCTTCCTTTTAAAACTTTTTCAATATCTTTTAAAGTAAAACCTTTGGCTTGCAAAAGCATTAAATAGTGAAAAAGTAAATCTGCGCTTTCATTTAAGAATAGATCATCATTATCATCTTTAGCCTCAATAACAACTTCTACAGCTTCCTCTCCTACTTTTTGAGCTAGCTTGTTTATACCTTTTTCAAAAAGAGAAGCAACATAAGATTTTGTACTGTCTGATGATATTCTTCTTTGTTCTATTGTTTTTTCCAATTTAGATATAAACCCAAAGCTAGAATCATTTTCTTCATTCCAACATGTATCTGTACCTGTATGGCATGTTGGCCCTACTGGGTTTACTTTAATTAATAAAGAATCGTTGTCACAATCGTTTTTAATAGAAACTAAATTTAAGAAATTTCCACTTTCTTCACCTTTAGTCCATAATCGCTGTTTACTTCTACTAAAAAAAGTAACCTTGTTAGTTTCTATAGTCTTATCATATGCTTCTTGGTTTAAATACCCTAGCATAAGCACATTTTTAGTAGTAGCATCTTGTATAATTGCTGGTACTAAACCATCCTTATTTTTATCGAAATCTATTTTCATTACTTCTATTAATTTAATCGTAGTAAACTTATAGGAAAGCCTAATGTTTTTTCCTCTCTTATTATTTTAAAACCAAATTTTTGATACAGTTTTATATTATACTCAGATACTGTATCTAAAACTACAGGTTTTTTATTTCTTTTATATTGACTCATTACTCGTAACACCATCCTTGCCGCAGAACCACTACCATAAGCTTCTTTTAAAGCTCCCATAATAACTGGTTTTATATGTGCTTCTTTTGGATAAAAATCTTTAATTATTTTTTGCCTTTTTAACACATTAAATAAATTCTTAAAACCAATACAACGAAAAAGTAATTTTATATCTAAACCTATAGTTTTTAAGGTAATTTTTTCTTTTTCGGAAAAAGATAGTAAAAGACATGCATTTTTATTCTGAGATAAATATACCTCGCCAAAAAGCATTGATTTTTCGAATAAATATCCCATTAGTGCTTTCATTCTATCAATTCTATCCTCTCCATTTTCCACAATAAAGTTAATAGAATTATCCTCTTCCAAATCTTTAAAAGCCGAAACTAATATACTAACTACTAAATCTTTATCCTTTTCTGTTGCTTTAATCAAAACTTATAATCTTACTGGTATTCCTTCTTTTTTTAATTGACGCTTTAAATCTATAATTTCAATTTCTTTAAAATGAAAAACACTTGCAGCTAAAGCTGCATCTGCCTTACCCTTTACAAATGTATCTGTAAAATGTTGTATGGATCCTGCGCCTCCAGAGGCAATTATAGGAATATTTAACTCTGTAGACAATTTATTTAATGCCTCATTTGCAAATCCGTCTTTAGTACCATCATTATTCATAGAAGTAAAAAGTATTTCTCCAGCCCCTCTTTCTTCTACTTCTTTTGCCCAATCAAACAAATTTAACTCCGTAGGAACCTTACCTCCAACTAAATGTACAAACCACTCGCCGTCAATCTTTTTTGCATCTATAGCTACCACTATACATTGAGAGCCAAACTTAGCAACTAAATCATTAATTAATTGTGGATTTTTAACCGCAGAAGAATTTATAGAAACTTTGTCTGCACCGTTTTGCAAAAGTATATCTACATCTTCAACTGAGGATATTCCACCACCAACTGTAAATGGGATATTTACTTTCTCTGCAACATGGTAGACTAATTCTGCTAATGTTTTTCTACGCTCTTCAGTTGCAGAAATATCTAAAAACACCAATTCATCTGCTCCAGAAGCTGCATAAATTTCTGCAAGTTCTACAGGATCACCTGCATCTCTTAAATCAACAAAATTTACACCTTTAACAGTTCTACCATTTTTTATATCTAGACAAGGGATAATTCTTTTAGTAAGCATTTATTTAAAGTAATTAGTAGTTTGCGAGCTAAATACGTAATACTACATATAGATTATTATTCTTTTAAATTGTTTTGCAATGACTTGTTCATTTTTTAGGATAGATACTAATTACTCAGCACTATTATTTAATATAAAACCTTCTAATTGTTTTAGACTAATTCTATTTTCATAAATAGCTTTACCAATTATGGTTCCTTCACAACCTATTTCAGCAAGTTTTGGTAATTCATCAAAGGTAGAAATACCACCGCTTGCTATAAGCTTTAAACCAGATTCTGATTGCTCTATTATTTTTTGATATAAAGCAAAAGAAGGACCTTGTAACATGCCATCTTTACTAATATCGGTACAAATAACATAGCTTACTCCTTCTTTTTGGTAGCCTTGAATAAAAGGAACTAACTCCTCTTTAGATTCTTCTAACCAACCAGATACAGCAACTTTTTCATCCATAGCATCTGCACCAAGGATAATCTTTTCTGCTCCAAAATTAGAAATCCATTTGGTAAAAGTTTCTCTATCTTTTACTGCAATACTGCCCCCTGTTATTTGATTAGCACCACTTTCAAAAGCAATACGTAAATCATCATCTGTCTTTAAACCACCGCCAAAATCAATTTTTAAACTGGTTTTACTAGCAATTTGCTCAAGTATTTTATGATTTACAATATGTTTAGATTTTGCACCATCTAGGTCTACCAAATGTAAATGAGTTATTCCATGATCTTCAAACTCTTTAGCTACTTCTAATGGATTCTCATTGTAAATTTTCTTGGTATCATAATCTCCTTTAGATAGCCTTACACATTGTCCTTCTATTATATCTATTGCTGGTATTATTCTCATTTTTTTCTAGTAAATAGTACTAAGTAAGCAGTACTAATCATTAAATATTTTTCTCTATTCTTTATTCAAACTTCTTTGTAATGAAAAATTCATTTTTTTAACTTCAATACATATATCTAATATTGGCTTTATTTTATTTTCCGAGCATAATTTTAATCTTTGCACTAGTAATATTTGAGTTTCTAATTCGGTTGTTGAACCATTAACGATACTTAAAAAATGAGCAAACTGTTTGTTTGAATTTCTTCCAGCTCCTTCTGCAATATTGGAAGGAATACTAATAGAACATCGTTTAATCTGTGAAGTTAATCCATATATTTCATCTGCTGGCATATCTTTCATTAACTCTACGAGATCCATTGCCTTTTGCCAAATTTTTAAATCCTCATATTTATTCATACATCAACTATAACACAAAGCTACTATATACTATTTACTTAGTACTTAATACAATTAAATGCTTAAAAAATTCTCTAATATTTGTTCTCCTACTTTGCTACTTTTTTCTGGGTGAAATTGTGTACCATAAAAATTATTTTTTTGCAAAGCAGCACTATAATTAATTCCATAGCCAGAAGTTGCAATTGTTTCATCACATATGGGAGCATAAAAACTATGCACTAGGTATATGTGCGCATTATCTTTTATATTAGAAAATAAAGGGGATTTTAAATCAGAAATTTCGTTCCACCCAATTTGTGGAACTTTTACTTCATTATTAAATTTTATAACATCAACATCAAAAATCCCTAACCCTTTTGTACTTCCTTCTTCAGAAGTATTACACATTAGTTGCATTCCTAAGCAAATACCTAAAACTGGTTGCTTTAAATTTGGTACAAGCGTATCTAACCCACTATCTCTAAGTTTAGCCATAGCACTACTTGCCTCTCCTACTCCTGGAAAAATAACTTTATCGGCAGCTTTTATTTCTTCTACATTATCTGTTAAAACAGCTTCATACCCTAAACGCTTTATCGCAAATTTGATACTCTGAATATTCCCCGCTCCGTAATTTATAATTACTATTTTCATTGTTTATTTAATATTAAGTAACTAGTACTAAGTCTATCATAAAAAACTTATTACTCTTTACTTTGAACTAAGTACTGGTATGCTAAAGCATACCTTTTGTACTTGGCAAAAACATTTTATTTACATCTCTTTTTACAGCCATTTTCATTGCTTTAGCAAAAGCTTTAAAAATACCTTCTATTTTATGGTGCTCGTTATCCCCTTCTGCCTTAATGTTTAAATTACATTTTGCTCCATCAGAAAATGATTTAAATAAATGCAAAAACATTTCGGTTGGCATATCTCCAATTTTTTCACGTTTAAAATCGGCATCCCAAACTAACCAAGGTCTTCCTCCAAAATCTACCGCAACTTGCGCAAGGCAATCATCCATTGGCAAACAGAACCCGTAACGTTCTATTCCTAATTTGTTTCCTAAAGCTTTTGCGAATAATTCCCCTAAAGCAATCATTGTATCTTCTATAGTATGATGCTCATCGACATGTAAATCACCATCTACTTTTACTGTTAAATCCATAGCGCCATGACGGCCAATTTGGTCTAACATATGATCAAAGAAATCTAATCCAGTAGAGATGTTATTTTTTCCTGAACCATCTAGGTTTAACTTAATATAAATCTTAGTTTCATTGGTGTCGCGTGTAATTTCTGCAACTCTGTCTTCTAACTTTAAGAACTTATATATTTTTTCCCAGTCTGTAGATGTTAACACAATAGCATCTAAAATAGTTTGCGTATTAGCCTCTATCTCATCTGCGCCTAATTCTGGGTCTTCTGATAAAAATATTCCTTTTGCCCCTAAATTCTTTGCCAATTCCATATCAGTAATACGGTCTCCTAACACAAAAGAATTTTCTAAATCGTATTCTTCTTTATTAAAATACTTGGTAAGTAAACCTGTTCTTGGCTTACGTGTTTCAGCATTTTCATGAGGAAAAGTTTTATCTATAAACACTTGTTCAAAAACAACGCCTTCTTTTTCAAAAGCAGAAATAATTTTATTCTGTGCTGGCCAAAATGTATCTTCAGGAAAAGAATCGGTTCCTAAACCATCTTGATTAGTAACCATAACTAGTTCATAATCCAATTCAGAAGCTATTTTAGCCATGTATTGAAATACTTTAGGATAATATTCTAATTTCTCTAAACTATCTAATTGATAATCTACAGGAGGCTCTAAAACCAATGTGCCATCACGATCTATAAAAAGTACTTTTTTCATTTTATACTAATTCTTTTAAAGCTTTTATTAAAGCATTATTTTCTTGGGTTGTTCCTATGGTAAAGCGCAAAGTATTCTCACACAAAGCCTGTGTAGTTCTATTACGAACAACAATACCTTTTTCTAATAATTGATTGTATATTTTTGTAGCATCATCCACCTTTACAAGCACAAAATTTGCGTTTGTAGCATATATTTCTTTTACATAAAATATATCTTGCAGCGCACGTATTAAAGCATCTCTTTCTTTAAGAATATTTTGCACTTCTGTAGCTACCGATTTTTTATCAATAACACGTTCTAATGCTTTTTTCTGCGTTAATTCATTTACATTATATGGTGGTTTAATCTTATTTAAAACCGCTATTATTTCTTTAGATGCTATACAAATACCTAAACGTATACCAGCCATACCATAGGCTTTAGATAATGTTTGTGTTATTATTAAATTTGGATAATTTGCTAATTCTCTAACCCAACTTTCATCTTCAGAAAAATCTATATAAGCTTCGTCTATAACTACTAAACCTTTAAAATTAGTTAATAATTCTGAAATCTTACTTTTTGAAATAGTATTCCCAGTTGGATTGTTTGGCGAACAAATAAAAAGAATTTTTGTAGTCTCGGTTATTGTATTTAATATTGCTTCAACATCTGGCTGAAATTCTTTTGTTAATAGAACTTCTTTATTCTCTATAGCATTAATATTACATAAAACCTTATACATACCATATGTAGGAGGCAAACTAATAATAGCATCTACATTTGGTTCACAAAAAGCTCTAAATAGTAAGTCTAAAACTTCGTCGCTACCGTTTCCTAGAAGTATATTTTCTGATGCAATACCTCTTTGTTCTGCTAATACTGTTTTTAAGCTTCTTTGTTGTGGATCTGGATATCTATTTACACCATTATTGTAAGGGTTTTCATTAGCGTCTAAAAAGACCATTGTAGAGCCATCAGACACATATTCATCTCTAGCAGATGAATATGGCTGTAACCCCTTAATATTTTCTCTAATTATAGTATCTAAACTAAACATTATTCTAAACTTTTTAAACGTAACGTAACTGCATTTTTATGTGCTTGTAGGCCTTCTGCTTCTGCCATAAGTTCTATAGCTCTACCTATTTCTTGTATGCCTTTTGGTGTAATTTTTTGGAAAGTCATACTCTTCATAAAACTATCTAAATTTACTCCACTATATTGTTTTGCATAACCGTTTGTTGGTAAAGTATGGTTGGTCCCAGATGCATAATCTCCAGCACTTTCTGGCGTATAATTTCCTATAAATACAGAACCTGCATTTTTTATTTGAGAAATAAAAAGAGCTTCATTAGCAACACACAAAATATAGTGTTCTGGTCCGTACTCATTTATTAGATCTATTGCAATTTGCTCATTCTTTACATAGATAAGTTTACTGTTTGCAATAGCTTGTTTTGCAATTTCTTTTCTAGGTAAAACATTAAGCTGTTCTGCAACTTCTTTTTCTACAGCATCTATCATACTTTTTGATGTAGAAACTAAGATTACTTGACTATCTACCCCATGTTCTGCCTGACTCAACAAATCGGAAGCAACAAAGGAAGCATTAGCAGTATCGTCTGCCATTACTAAAAGTTCACTAGGGCCTGCAGGCATATCTATTGCAACACCATATTTAGTTGCTATTTGCTTTGCTACCGTTACAAATTGATTTCCAGGTCCAAATATTTTATAAACTTCTGGAATAGTTTCTGTCCCAAATGTCATTCCCGCAATTGCTTGTATACCACCAACCTTAAATATTTTAGTTACTCCGCAAAGGTTTGCTGTATAAAGTATAGCCGGGTTTATATTGCCTTCTTTGTCTGGAGGTGTACATAACACAATCTCCTCGCAACCAGCAATATTAGCAGGTACTGCAAGCATTAAAATTGTTGAAAATAATGGTGCTGTCCCTCCAGGAATATATAAACCAACTTTTTGAATAGGACGTTTTTCTTGCCAACATTGTACGCCGTTAGCAGTTTCTACGGAGACTTTAGCAGTTTTTTGAGCGGCATGAAAAACTTCAATATTAGTCTTTGCTAGTTGAATAGCTTTTTTTAAATCTTCAGAAATAAGAGAACCTGCAGCATTAATTTCATCTTTAGAAACTATGTTAGAGGAAAGTGCTACACCATCAAATTTTTTAGTGTATTTAGTTAAAATACTATCACCACCTTCTTGTACTTCTTTAAAAATACTATTTACTGTGTCTTCTATATCTGCAACCGTTTGCGTTGGTCGCATAAGAATAGCTTTCCAGTCTTCCTTATTTGGATTATAAATTTTATTCATTATTTCTATCAAAAACGTTTCTCATGTGGTAGCCTTCTGGAACATATCCTTGTTCTTCCCAAAATTGTACTCCTCTAGTATTTTTTACATAGCAATTAATCTCAGAGCTATTACAATTATTTTCTTTTGCATACTCATAAATCCAATCTAACATTAATTTGCCTACACCTCTACTTCTATATTCTTTGGAAATAAAAACATTATCTGGTTCTATATGTTTTCCTATATAAAACTTATTTAAAATCCAAAAACCACATATACCAATTAACTTTTCTACATCATACACACCAATGCACTGAAAACCAATTTTCTTCATCTCAGTTAAGCGCTCTTCAAGAATTTTTCTTTCTATCTTTCCTTCATTAAGAGTAGCAACTAAAGGTAAAATTGTGTATAATTCTTCTTGTGGTATTAAGAAAATTTTTAACTCATTTTCCATAGCCAAAATTTTATAATACCATTTTCTCTATTGGGCAAACAAGTAAACCTTCTGCCCCTGCTTGCTTTAACTCATCTATAACTTCCCAAAACTTGTGCTTATTAATAACAGTATGTACGGAGCTCCAACCTTCTTCTGCTAATGGTAACACAGTAGGACTTCGCATACCTGGTAATAAAGAAATTATTTTATCCAATTTATCGTTTGGAGCATTTAAAAGAACATATTTAGATTGTCTAGCCGTTAATACTGCATTAATTCTAAATTGTAATTTTTTAAGTATCTCTTTACGCTCTTCAGATATTTTTGGAGAAACAGCTAAAACTGCTTCACTTTTTAGCATTATTTCTACTTCTTTTAAACCATTTTTAAATAAAGTACTACCACTAGAAACAATATCACAAATACCATCCGCTAGACCAATATTAGGTGCAATTTCTACAGAACCATTAATAATGTGTATATCTGCAGCTACTCCTTTTTCTTTTAAATATTGTTTTACTGTATTAGGGTAAGATGTAGCAATACGTTTACCATTAAAATCTTTTACAGAAGAATATTCTACTTCTTTTGGGACAGCTAAAGACACTTTGCATTTAGAAAACCCTAGTCTTACATCAAAACCAATACCTTCTCCTTTTTCTATTAAAACATTCTCTCCAATAATAGCTATATCTACAACACCATCTTTTAAATATTGCGGAATATCACCATTTCTTAAATAAAAAACTTCCATAGGAAAATTACGGGCAGATGCTTTTAATTGATCTTTACCATTGTCTATAGATATACCACAGTTTTTAAGTATTTCTATAGAGTCTTCATTTAATCTTCCAGATTTCTGAATTGCAATTCTAATTTTTGTCATTCCTTTTATTATTTTGTTTGGAAATCAAATTGGTTTAAAAATAAAACCCGCTTGATTTCTCAAACGGGTTATATATATTTATTTTACACAATACATTATCACCTCGCTTGATAGCCAGTATGAAAATGATGATGTGTAGTTTTGTTTCTCATTACTTTGTAAATGTAAAATATATTTTAATTGCATAAAAGCAAAAACTGTTTTTTTAACAACTATTAATGTTTTAATAAAAAAAATAACAGTTCTTTAGTTATTCCCTAATATTAGTGGCAAACCAGAATCACCACTACCAACTACAATTACTTTTGCATTTGGAGATTCTGATAATTTAATAGTGGCATCTATACCTTTATCTTGTAATATTTTATCTGTTAAAGATGCACTTAAAATACGGTTTGCATCTGCTTTACCTTGCGCTTCAATAGTAACTTTTTCAGCTTCTTTTTTAGCAGTTACTAGTCTAAACTCATATTCTAAAGATTCTTGCTCTTGTTTTAACTTACGCTCAATAGCCTCTTTTATTGTTGGTGGCAATGTTACATCGCGCACTAAAATTTCATTTAATTGTATGTATTGTCCATCTACAATTTTCTTAGTTTCCTCATAAATTTCTTGTTGTATAGCATCTCTCTTACTAGAGTATAATTGTTCTGGTGTATACCTTCCAACTACACTACGAGCTGCAGAACGTATGGTTGGTAATAAAACACGCTGTACATAATCTGCCCCTTTTTCTTGGTGCAATTTTCCTAAAAACTCCATTTTTGGTTGAAACCATGCAGAAGCATCTAACTTAATTTCTAGACCATTAGAAGATAAAACTTGCATTTTTTCAAAAACTTCTTGCTGTCTTACCTCATAAACATATACTTTATTCCAAGGTGCAACAATATGAAAACCCTCTCCCATTGCCGGTTCATCAGTAACAACACCGCCACCAAAAGTTTTATACAATACTCCTGCCTCTCCTGAACCAATAGTTACTGCTGATTTTGAAATTAATATTGCCAATAAAACCAATACAAATACTACTGGCACTGCTATTTTAGGTAATTTATCCATAGTTATTTATTTACATTAAACCTTTATACTTTCTTATAAACCACTCTAAAGTAAGAGCTCCTATTATTAAGCCTAAAAGAATTCTAAAGTAAACCAAAGGTACAATATTTTCAGTCCTCTTTTGTACTGGTACAAATGCTTTATTAGACAACAAAGTATTTTCTAATTCCGAAACTTGATTTGGAAATAAGAGTTTTCCATTGCTATCATATGCTAAAGACTGTAGTTTTATATAATTAGAAGACAAAAACTGTTGTTCTACATTAAAGTTTTTAATAGAAAAACTTCCTTTTTTTGAATAGTTTTTATCTTTGACTGATACAGTAAAGGTATAATCACTAGGTTGCAAATTAGAAACATCTACTTCAAAAAAGTCTTGTTTTAAAAGCATTGGAATTTCTATTTTTTTCTCTTTATTTTTATTTTGAATCGTAACAAGGATTGTTGCATTAGAGTCAAAAGTGAAAGACTCATCAAAATAGGTTGCTGTAATTTTAGAATTATTATTTCCTTGATATACTGGTTTGTAATCTACATTTAGTCGATCCTTATTTTTTGAACTAGTTAAATAGATTATTATTTTCCCTATAAAATCATCAAAATTTTTGAACTCTTTAGAATTTCTATATTCCTGTACTCTCCATTTCCAAATATTCTCACCAAACCAGAAAACTTCTTTTGTTACATTATTATCTAAAACTACACATAGAGGATTGTCTATGTCTACACCCTTTACCACCATTTTTAATAATGACTCCGAGTTATCATTAAAAATAATAGGTCCTGCATTCGTCTCTAAAGGTGGATAATCTATGGATTTAAAATCGGATATATCAAATTTTGAAAAAGTCTGATTCATTTTAGGAATCACCTCTTGTATTGGATAATTATCTTGAACTTTTATATTCTTTTGAATAGCATTTAAAAAACTCCAATCGGTTTTTACTCCCGTTACAGTAAGACTATTTACTTGTTTTTGTTTGATGTAATTATAAATTGAAGAAAAAGAACTATTTGGTTGATAAAGTATAAACAAATCTATCTTTCCTAGTTCTGAAAGGCTTGTTGTTGGTTTTAAAATAAAAACTTCTCTTTGCTTATTTGTTTCAATAGACTTTTTTAAAGTACCAATATCTGGATGTAATATAGAAGATACTATTCCTATTTTTGTAGTTTCATCTATTACTTCTATAAATGAAATTTTACGGTTATTAACTACATTTTTTTCCTTCTCTAGGGCTTCTATATGTACCTCAATAGATTTTACCCCTACGCTTAAAGCCTTTAAATTCGTAGCAATAGTTTTAGAAGAATTATTTTTAGAAAAAGAAATTTTTTCTTGATATTCTTTTTTCCCATCTACACTAATTGTAATAGTTTTATTTACTTGTGATGTACCGTCATAGTTTACAAGTACTTCAATAGGAAATTGATTATTTAAAAAAGAGTACGGATTACTATTAATTTGTTCTATTCTAATATCATTATATTTAGTTGTGTCTCCTATACAAATTGGAAAAATTGTAATATCCTTTTTTAATTTTAAATGTTCGTAATCTTGTCCTATAGTTTGGTTACCATCTGTGAGTAGTACTACAGCAGAATTTGTTCTAGCATAAATATTTTCTGTAGTTAATAAAGCTTTTGAAATATTAGTGTTTTGCTCTAAAAATGATAATGAGTCTAATGTGCTAAATTCTTTTCCAAAAGCATATTTATGAATAGTAAACTTATCTTTTAAAGCCTTATTTGTAGTTAACTTTTCTAAAAGACTTTTAACAAGAGTTTCTTCTTTTTTTATTGAAGAGGAGTTGTCAACTAAAAATATCAGATTTGTTTTTACTATCTCATAATTGTTCTTAACAAACTTTGGGTTTATAAGAAGTAACAAAATACCAAAAATGGAAATAAAACGTAAAAAGGAAAGCACAATAGTTGTCTTTCCTTTTATTTTTCTTTTGTAATAATATTGAAATAGCACTAGAAACAATGCTACCACTGCAGCTAAAATAATAAATAGTACTGTTTTAGTTTGCATGTATTAATTATCTCTCTTCTCAAAATTTTCTTTCTTCTTATCTTCTATCCTTTTAAATATTAAATAAATTATTATGGCAAAAAAACTACCATAAATTAAAATCATTAAAAAAACAGGAAATAATTCCATAAGATGTAATTACTTAAGTTTTACAGCAGTACCATAAGCAAGCATTTCTGCTGCACCTTGCATAACTTGAGATGTAGTAAAACGAACATTAACAACAGCATCTGCACCTAAACGTTGTGCATCATCTAACATACGTTTAATTGCTTGTTCTCTAGCATCTGCTAATAATTTTGTGTATTCTGATATTTCACCACCAACAATATTTTTTAATCCTGCAAAAATATCTCTTCCTATATTTCTTGCTCTAACAGTACTTCCTCTAACTGTTCCTAATGCAGATTCTATTTCTTTACCACCAACGGTTTCTGTAGTTACGTATATCATAATAAATATTTTAATTTATGTAAGCATTCCGCCATCTACATTAAGTACTTGGCCGGTAACATATGCAGATAAATCCGATGCAAAAAACAAACAAGCATTGGCTATATCCTCTGTAGAACCTCCTCTTTTTAAAGGAATACCATCTCGCCAACCTTGCACTACTTTTTCATCTAATTTAGCAGTCATTTCAGTTTCTATAAAACCAGGTGCTATGGCATTACATCGTATATTTCTAGAACCCAATTCTAAGGCTATAGACTTTGTAAAGCCAATCATTCCTGCTTTAGAAGCGGCATAATTTGCTTGACCGGCATTTCCTTTTACTCCTACAACACTACTCATATTCACAATAGAACCTTTACGTTGTTTAAGCATAGTACGCTGTACTGCCTTTGTCATATTAAAAACAGATTTAAGGTTTATTTCAATAACTTTATCAAAATCATCCTCAGCCATTCTCATTAGTAAATTATCTTTTGTAATACCTGCATTATTAATTAATACATCTATACCTCCAAAATCTTCCAAAACTTTAGCTACTAACTCCTCAGAATCACTAAAACTTCCTGCATTACTTTTATATGCTTTTGCTTTTATTCCTTTTTCTGATAATTCTTTTTCTAATGCCAAAGCAGGAGCTTCGCTAGAACTATATGTAAATGCCACGTTCGCACCATTTTCTGCAAACACCTGTGCTATCCCCGTTCCTATTCCTCTACTTGCACCTGTGATTATCACATTTTTTCCTTCTAATAATTTCATACTAGCTTAATTTGTTATTTTTTGGTTAGCAAAACAAATATACCAATTAAAAATACTCTTCATAAATTATAAAAGAGCTTTTCTTTTAAATTTTATTACCCTTTTACTGGAGCCGATTTTTCAAAGTTAAAGATTTCATCAATATCCATTTCTTTAATGTCTCCTAACTTTTTTAATGCCTTAAAATCGATATCTTTTTTATTACCAATTACCATAACATTGTAATTTTCACCTTTAATGTTTGTATTAAAAAAAGTTTTTAAATCATTTAAGGTCATATTTTTTATAGTATTATAAAGTGCTTCTCTATTGTCATTTTCAAACCCTCTTTTCTTTAAAGATTCATAGGTCCAAAAAATATTAGATTTTGTTATTCTTTCTGCAGCTATCTTTTTTAATGTAGCTTCTTTTGCTTGCTTAAATTGTTCTTCGGCCTCTGGCATATTGGTCATTAATGCCATCATAGCATCTACAGCTTCTGGCAATTTATTTGCTTGTGTTCCTACATACGCCATTACATAGTCAGAATCTCCTTTTTCTCTGGCATTACTATAACTAGAAAATGCAGAATATGCTAAAGATTTAGATTCTCTTATTTCTTGAAAAACAATAGAAGATAAACCACTTCCAAAATACGTATTAAACAATCTAGATGCCGCCATTTTTTTAGCATCAAACTCAGCGCCTTTGGCTAATAAAAGAATTTCACTTTGTACCATATCATAATCTACAAAGTAAACGTTACCCCCTGTTTCTTTTTCTTCGTATCTTTTTCTTTCTGGATAATCTTTTAGCTTATCAATATTTATGACATGATTACTATCTAAAGATGCAATTGCATTATCTACGTCTTTTCCATAATAAAAAACTCGTTGTTTATACTGTTTGAGTTGTTTTATTTTTTCTACTAGTTCTATAGGCGTAATAGCTCTTAATTCAGACATAGTATAAATATCACGTAAACGAGAATCTTCTCCGTACTTACTATAACTCATTAACCCATTCCAAAAAATATTTCCTTTTTGTGTTTTAGAATCTTGCCTTCCTTTTAATATCTTGTCTACATACTTATTATAGGTTTCTTGGTCAGGAACTGCATTTCCCCAAAGATGTTCTAATAATTCTAAACCTGAATTTAAATTTTCTTTTAAACCCGAAATACCAACATATGTTTTATCGTTAGCCGTATTTACATAATAAGAAATTCCAATCTTATAAAATTCTTGCTTAAGTTCTTCTGGAGAATATTTATTTGTTCCTAAATAATCTAAATATCCGGCAGCTAAAGAAACCATAGGGTCATTGTCTTTCCCCATATCAAAAATTATATTCAGATTAAAAATATCATTATTAGGGTTTTCTATATAAGAAACGTTTAAGCCACTCTTAGTTTTTGTTTCATTAATTGCAGACTTATAATCTACAAACTGTGGCGTTAAAGCTGGAGAGTTTACTGCATTAAATTCTTTTAAAAAAGTAGACTCTTTACCTCTATTTAAGTTTATTGGGGTAATTCCCGGATTATCTACTTTTACTATATGCTTATCTTCTCCTTTTATTTTATGCACTTCTACATAATTATTTGCATATAATTCATTTGCAAAAGAAACCACTTCTTCTTTTGTTATTTTTTTCATCTCATCTAACATACTTAAACGCTTGTTCCAATCTTGAAAACCAATAAAAGCATCTAAATATTCATAAGCCGTAGAGGAAGATTTTTCAAAAGATTTAATTTTAGAAAGTCGTAAATCATTTACTACTGCATCTAAAAGCCAGTCCTCAAATTCACCTTTTTTAATTTTCTCTACCTGTCCTAATAACAAATCTCTTACTTCATCTAAAGTTTGCCCTTGTTTTGGAGTTCCATACAGTAAATGAAAACCATAATCATTATCAAAATTGGTATAAGAAGAAGCTCTTTGCACCATTTGTTTTTGATTTAAATTTAAATCTATTAACCCAGCGTTAGAGTTTGCCAACATATAATCTATTAAGGTAACCATTACTTCTTCTTTATCTCCTTTTCCTTTGGTTCTAAAAGCAACATAAACAGATTCTGCCGTTGGCCCATACACTTCTTTTTTAACAGGAGCTGCTAAAGGTATTTCTTCAGGAAAAGTAGGGTGTGAAACTTCTTTTGATTTATAATCACCAAAAGAATTATTTACTTTTTTAATAGTTACCTCAAAATCTAAATCGCCAACCATAATAACTGCCATATTATTTGGGACGTAATATGTTTCAAAATAATTATGAATAGCCTTCATTGACGGATTCTTTAAATGCTCTGACTTCCCTATTGTGGATTGCGTTCCGTATGGATGATTAGGATACAGACCTTCTAAAACAGCAAAATATTGTTTTCTTCCATCACTATCCTGCCCTCTATTAAACTCTTCATAAACAGCCTCTAACTCTGTATGAAATAAACGTAAGACCAATGTTTTAAAACGCTCACTTTCTACTTGCAACCATTTATCCACTTCATTTGAAGGAATCTTACTAACATATACAGTTTGCTCATTAGATGTAAAAGCATTTGTACCTTCTGCTCCGAGGGAGCTTACCATTTTATCATACTCATTCGCAATAGAGATATTAGAAGCAAGTAAGGAAACGGAATCTATCTTTTTATAAATTTCTTTTTTCTTTACCGTATCCTTTTCTGCTTTATGAACTTCATATAGGTCTGAAATTTGTTTTAAAAAAACTTTTTCTTTTTCATAATCTTGAGTTCCTATTTTATCGGTTCCTTTAAAAACCATATGCTCTAGGTAATGTGCTAAACCAGTATTGTCTGCCGGGTCATATTTAGAACCTGCTCTTACTGCAATTAAGGTTTGTATTTTAGGCTCTTCCGTATTTTTTCCTAAATAAACTTTTAATCCGTTATCTAAAGTGTACAATCGTAAACCAGTGGGGTCATCTTTAACTGTTTCATAGGTAAAGCCATTGCTATCTGTAATAGTTGAAGATGCATGCTTTTCATTTTTAGATTTGGAACATCCAACAATAATTAAAAGACCTGTAAAAACTGCTATAAATTGATTTTTCATTGAAATACATTTTAAATAGTTAGCTCTTTTTAAAAATACAATTTATTAGTTTTAAAAAGATGTTGAATTTATGGTAAAAAAAATCCACCATTCTAATGTAAGAATGATGGATTTAATGTAAGAATTATTTGGAAAGATTTAACACTTTAAGTGCTATTACCCCATAACTTCTTTTACTTTAACACCTATTTCGGCAGGAGAATCTACAACATATATACCACATTCTCTCATAATACGTTTTTTTGCTTGTGCAGTATCATCACTACCACCAACTATAGCACCAGCATGCCCCATAGTTCTTCCTGCAGGAGCAGTTTCACCAGCAATAAAACCAACAATTGGTTTTTTACTTCCACTTGCCTTGTACCATTCTGCAGCATCAGCTTCTAATTGTCCTCCAATTTCTCCAATCATTACAACACACTCAGTTTCAGAATCATTAATTAATAATTCTACAGCTTCTTTTGTTGTAGTTCCAATTATTGGATCACCACCAATACCAATTGCAGTAGTTATTCCTAATCCTTGACGAACAACTTGGTCTGCTGCTTCATAAGTTAAAGTTCCTGATTTAGAAACAATACCTACATTCCCCTCTTTAAAAACAAATCCTGGCATAATACCAACTTTTGCTTCTCCTGGAGTAATAACTCCTGGACAGTTAGGCCCAACAAGTCTACAATCTTTATCTTTTATGTAATTAGAAGCTTTTACCATGTCTGCTACAGGTATACCTTCTGTAATTGTAATAATAACTTTTATACCTGCATTAGCTGCTTCCATAATAGCATCTGCAGCAAATGCTGGCGGTACAAATATAATAGTTGTATCTGCCCCTACTTTTTCAACTGCTTCTAAAACAGTATTAAAAACAGGTTTTCCTAAATGTTCTTGACCTCCTTTTCCTGGAGTAACACCACCAACAACGTTAGTACCGTAATCAATCATTTGTCCGGCATGGAAAGTTCCTTCACTTCCTGTAAAACCTTGTACTATTATTTTAGAATCTTTATTAACTAGAACACTCATACGATATTATTTTTTTAATAACACAAAAATATGCGTTTGTAAATGATTTTTAAAGTAAACTTCTTTTTAATTTACTTTTCTACTTTTTTTATTATTTCTGGAATTTTTTTAATGTAAGCCAATTGCTTCAATTTTTCTCTAGATTCTTCTATTGGAGTTCCAAAATAGCTTTTACCACCTGGCACTGACTTAGTAACTCCTGTTTGCCCCATTATAACAGCTTTTTTACCAATAGTAATTCCACTATTGGTTCCTACTTGCCCCCATAAGGTAACTTCATCTTCAATAATAACACAACCAGCAATTCCAGTTTGGGATGCAATTAAACATTTTTCCCCAATAATAGTATCATGTCCTACATGTACTTGATTATCAAGTTTTGTTCCTTTTCCAATGGTAGTATCTCCAGTAACTCCTTTATCTATAGTACAAAGAGCTCCTATATCTACATTATCTTCTAATACAACTCTTCCGCCAGAACGTAACTTATCAAAACCTTCAGGTCTATTTTTATAATAAAAAGCATCTGCTCCTAAAACACTCCCTGCATGGATAGTAACATTATTTCCTATAACACAATTATCATAAATGGCTACATTAGAATGCACCACACAATTTTCTCCGATAGAAACATTATTTCCTATAAAAGTATTGGGTTGTATAATGGTACCCTTCCCTATTTGTGCACTTTCTGAAATAGCCGAACTTGCAGGTACAAATGGCTTAAAATAAGTGGTTAGTTTATTAAAATCGCGAAAAGGGTCTTCCGAAATTAATAGAGCTTTACCCTCTGGACATGCAACTTTTTTATTTATTAAGATAGTAGTAGCCTTAGAATTTAATGCTTTATCATAATATTTTGGATGATCCACAAATACAATATCTCCCTTTTCTACAACATGAATTTCATTCATACCCGTTATAGAAAAATTAGCTTCCCCAATATATTCTGATTGAATAATTTGAGAGATTTCTTGTAAAGTATACGATTTAGGAAATTTCATTGTAAAAAAACTATTCTTTTACTCTTTCCATGTAACTACCTTTCTCAGTATCTACTTTAATTTTATCTCCTTCGTTTATAAATAAAGGAACGTTAACTTCTGCTCCTGTTTCTACTTTTGCAGGTTTTGTAGCATTTGTAGCTGTATTTCCTTTTACACCAGGTTCTGTATAGGTAACCTCTAAAATTACACTTGCAGGCATTTCTACAGATAAAGGCATACTATCTTCTGTATTAAACATAATTTTTACAACAGTACCTTCTTTTAACAAGCCAGGAGCGTCTAAAGAACTTTCTTGCAAGGTAATTTGGTTGTAATCGTCTGTATTCATAAAATGAAAAGTATCTCCTTCTGGATATAAAAATTGATAAGAACGCGTTTCTACACGAACATCTTCTATTTTATGCCCTGCCGAAAAAGTGTTATCTAAAACTTTTCCGGTAGAAACACTTTTTAATTTTGTTCTAACAAAAGCAGGACCTTTTCCTGGCTTTACATGTAAAAATTCAATGATTTTATATATATCATTATTATATCTAATACATAATCCTTTTCTAATATCTGATGTAGATGCCATTTATTTGTTGTTAGTTATTCGTTAATCATTAAGAGAATTCTTTTAAAAGATACATCCTCTTAACTTACCTTATTTTTATACTTAGTTATTACTAAAATACCCTTTCATAATACCACGTTGTGAATCTCTTATAAATTGAAGTATTTCATCACGTTCTGGAGTTGCTTCCATTTCTGCTTCAAGAATTTGAACTGCTTGTGTATTATTATAATTTTTTTGATATAATATTCTATATATATTCTGAATTTCTCTAATTTTTTCGGATGCTATTCCTCTTCTTCTTAATCCCACAGAATTAATACCCACATAAGAAAGTGGCTCACGTGCGGCTTTTACAAAAGGCGGTACATCTTTACGCACCAAAGAACCTCCTGTAACAAATGCATGCTGCCCTACAGATACAAATTGATGCACTGCAACTAAACCAGCTAATATTACATTATCTCCAATAGTTACGTGTCCTGCTAAGGTAGAATTATTAGAAAAAATACAATTATCACCAACTAAGCAATCATGTGCTACATGGCAATAAGCCATAATTAAACAATTTTTACCAATAACAGTTTTCATTCTGTCTGAGGTTCCTTTATGTATTGTTGCACATTCTCTAATAGTAGTATTGTCTCCTATTACAACCGTAGTTTCTTCGCCATCATACTTTAAATCTTGAGGCGGTGCAGAAATAACCGCCCCTGGAAAAATATTACAATTTTTCCCAATTCTTGCTCCTTCCATAATTGTAACATTGGATCCTATCCAAGTACCATCCCCAATAGAAACGTTATTATGAATTGTTGTAAAAGGTTCCACAACAACATTTTTTGCAATTTTTGCACCAGGGTGTATATAAGCTAAAGGTTGATTCATTTTTATTTCTTTTTAGCTATTTGTGCCATTAATTCTGCCTCACAAACTAACTTATTATTAGCATAAGCATATGCTTGCATATGACAAATTCCTCTTCGTATAGGAGTAATTAAACTACAGTGAAAAACTAGTGTATCTCCCGGAAGTACTTTTTGTTTAAACTTTACATTGTCCATTTTCATGAAAAAGGTAAGGTAGTTTTCTGGATCTGGCACAGTACTAAGCACCAAAATGCCACCTGTTTGCGCCATTGCTTCTACTTGCAATACACCAGGCATTACTGGTGCTCCTGGGAAATGACCAACAAAAAATGGTTCATTCATTGAAACGTTTTTCATACCAACAACATGTGTATCCGAAAGCTCTAAAACTCTATCAATTAATAAAAATGGAGGTCTATGAGGTAACATATCCATAATTTGATGGATATCCATTAACGGCGGTTGGTTTAAATCATAACTAGGAACTTTATTTCTTTTCTCTAGTTTAATAATTTTTGCAATTTTCTTAGCAAATTGTGTATTTACATAATGCCCTGGCTTATTAGCTATAATTTTACCACGTATGCGTGTTCCTGCTAATGCCAAATCTCCAATAACATCTAACAATTTATGCCTTGCTGCTTCATTTGGCTGGTGCAATGTTAAGTTATCTAATATGCCATTAGGCTTAACAGATAGCTTTTCTTTATTAAAAGCTTTCTCTAATTTTTTCATTGTGGTTTCGGAAATTTCCTTATCCACATACACAATAGCATTATTTAAATCTCCACCTTTAATAAGTCCATGCTCTAATAAAGCTTCTAATTCATGCAAGAAACTAAAAGTTCTTGCATCCGCTATTTCGGTTTTAAAATCGCTAAGTTTTTCTAAAGTTGCATTTTGTGTTCCTAAAACTTTAGTACCAAAATCTACCATTGTAGTTACCATATAGGTATCCGATGGTATTATAGTTATTTCACTACCAGTAGCTTCATCTTTGTAAGAAATAACATCTTTTACAATATATTCTTCTCTTTCTGCTTCTTGTTCTACAATACCAGCTTTTTCTAAAGCTTCTACAAAAAACTTAGAAGAACCATCCATTATTGGTGGTTCTGGAGCATTTAATTCTATTAAAACATTGTCAATTTCTAGACCAACTAATGCAGCTAAAACATGTTCTGATGTTTGTATTTTAACTCCACGTTTTTCTAAATTAGTTCCTCTTTGCGTGTTTACTACATAATTAGCATCTGCCTCTATTATTGGCTCCCCTTCTAAATCTACTCTCTTAAAAGCATAACCATGATTTTCTGCTGCTGGTAAAAATGTAAGAGTTACATTTTCTCCTGTATGTAAACCTACACCTGTTAGTGTAACTTCTTTTCCAATTGTTCTTTGTTTTTGTGGTTTCATATTCACAATTATTCTTTTTTTTCCAATTGATTTATTCTATTTACAATTTTTGGTAAATTTTTAAAATGCACATAAGATTTGTTATAATCTCCATAATTTAAAGCAGGAGAACCTTGTAACACTTCGTTATCTTTTACATTTCTTCCAATACCAGATTGCGCTTGTATTTTAACATTATCTCCAATAGTAATGTGCCCAACAATACCTACCTGTCCTCCTATCATACAGTTTTTACCAATCTTTGTAGATCCTGCAACACCCGTTTGGGCAGCTATTACTGTATTTTCTCCAATTTCTACATTATGAGCTATTTGTATTTGGTTATCTAGCTTTACACCTTTACGGAGAATTGTAGACCCTAATGTTGCTCTATCTATTGTGGTTCCTGCACCAACATCTATATTATCTTCTAAAATTACATTTCCTGTTTGCGGTATTTTACTATAGGAGCCATCTTTATTAGGTGCAAAACCAAAACCATCTGCCCCCACAATAGCACCACTATGAATGGTACAGTTTTTTCCAATAACAGATTCCGAACAAACTCTAGCACCTGCTAAAACAGAACTATTATCTCCTATTACCACATTATCCCCAATAAAAACATTAGGATAAATCTTTACATTTTTTCCAAGTACAACATTAGCACCTATATAGGTAAAAGCTCCTATATAAATATCTTCTTCATATTTTGCAGTATCTGCAATAAATACAGGATTCTCTATGCCTTGCTTATTATTTTTTACTTCATTGTAATACTCTAATAACTTAGAAAAAGACTCATAAGCATCTTCTACTTTAATTAATGTTGTAGTTATACTTTGCTCTGGAATAAAGTCTTTATTTACAATTGTAACTGATGCTTTTGTAGAATATATATATGAAGTATATTTTGGGTTAGCTAAAAAAGTAAGAGAACCTTTTTCTCCTTCTTCTATTTTGGCTAATTTGTGAACGGCAATCTCTGGGTTTCCTTCAATTTCCCCCTCTAATATGCCTGCAATTTGACTCGCTGTAAATACCATGAGCACAAAAGTAAGAAAAATAGTTAAACGTAATCTTTAGGGTAGCATATATAATATTTAGAAACCGTCTTTGATAATGTTTTTATTTTTAAATAATCCGACAGTTTTACTATATCTACTACTCTCCCATTTTTTTTAAGGATATTAATTGGCTGATAATCTCTATCATACGCCTTATTTTTTATCTCGCCTGTAAAAACAAAATAATTTGTTTCTTCATCAGTTAAATCATTTTCTGTTTTAAAATCATTAAAATGTTTTTCTAATTTAATTTCAGAAATAGGTTCATTTTTAACTTTTACTTGTAAAAGTCTTCTATTTATTACCATTTGGCACAATTGCGATAAAACAAAATCGGAACTTTCTTGCCAATTCTTAATTGCGGAAAGAATATCTATATCATCTAGCTTAGAAAATCGGACTAATGTATCTAAATCAAAATTATCAATGTCAATTTTATTTTCTAAAAAGAACTTTAAATTTTTACTGCAATCTAAATGCTCCCCTCTTAAAATTAACTCTTTGGAACGTTTTAGAATACGCATTAATAATTGCTCTGCAGCAACTCCAGTTTTATGCAAATAAACTTGCCAATACATAAACCTGCGAGCCATAATAAATTTTTCAATAGAATAAATTCCTTTTTCTTCTATTACTAACTCTCCATTAACCACATTGAGCATTGTAATTAATCGTTCTGCATTTGTATTCCCTTCTGCCACACCTGTATAAAAACTATCTCTTTTTAGGTAGTCTAACCTATCCATGTCTAACTGGCTAGACACTAATTGATTTAAAAACTTTTTAGGGTAATTGCCATTAAATATTTCTATAGCTAAAGTTAGTTTTCCTTCAAATTTTTTATTCAACTCTTGCATAAAACATAAAGAAATATGCTCATGATTAACCCCTTCTACAATACTATGCTCCATTGCGTGCGAAAAAGGTCCGTGGCCAATATCATGTAAAAGAATTGCAATTAAAAGCCCTTCTTCTTCTTCCTTTGTTAATGCTACCTGCTTAAATCTTAATACTTGTATAGCTTTACGCATTAAATGCATACACCCTAACGCATGATGAAAACGTGTATGGTGCGCTCCTGGGTATACAAGATAAGAAAGTCCCATTTGAGAGATTCTTCGTAACCTTTGAAAAAAAGGATCTGCAATAAGATCAAAAATTAAAGTGTTGGGAATTCTAATAAATCCGTAAATTGGATCATTAAATATTTTAAGCTTGTTAGATTTTATCAAAATCGGTATAATTTACGCACAAATATAAGTACTAAATGAACAAGATAACAATACTTTGGGTAGATGATGAAATAGATTTATTAAAACCACATATTCTATTCTTAGAAGCTAAAAATTATATAGTTGTAACCTGCAAAAGTGGACAAGAAGCCTTAGAAGAACTTCAAGAAACTCGTGTAGATATTGTTTTCTTAGATGAAAATATGCCTGGTATTTCTGGATTGGAAACCTTAAACGAAATAAAAATTTTAAATTCTTCTTTGCCTGTAGTAATGATTACTAAAAGTGAAGAAGAGCTTATAATGGAGGAAGCAATTGGCTCTAAAATAGCAGATTATCTTATAAAACCCGTTAATCCTAATCAAATTTTACTTTCTTTAAAAAAGAATTTAGATCATTCTCGCTTAGTATCTGAAAAAACTACAGCTAACTACCAACAAGAATTTAGAAAAATAGCTATGGATTTAGCCATGGTAAATTCTAAAGAAGAATGGGTAGAATTATACAATAAATTAATTTACTGGGAATTACAATTAGAAGAAATTGAAGATAGCAGTATGTTCGAGATTTTAGAATCTCAAAAAACAGAAGCAAATAATCAATTTTCAAAATTTATTGATAAAGAATATAAAGACTGGTTTGTAAATGATAATGCACCAGTATTATCACATACTTTATTTAAAAAATGGGTAGTTCCTGAACTTAAAGGCAACAAAACATTATTAGTTGTTATTGATAATCTTAGATTAGATCAATGGTGTTCTTTTGAAGATACAATAAACTCCTTTTACAAAAAAATTAAAGAAGATTGTTACTTTAGTATTTTACCTACTGCTACACAGTATGCGAGAAATTCTATTTTTTCTGGACTAACACCTTTAGAAATGGAAACAAAACATCCTGACTGGTGGAAAAACGATACAGATGAAGGAGGAAAAAATCTTTTTGAAGATAAATTTCTTGGGCAACAAATAAAGAATTTAGGCTTAGATATAAAATGGGAATACCACAAAATTAGTAGCCTAAAACAAGGAAAGCAATTGTCACAAAATTTTAAATCTCAAAAGGATAATGACCTAACTGCAATTGTATACAACTTTGTAGACATGCTATCACATTCCAAAACTGAAATGGAAGTGATTAAAGAACTTGCTTCCAATGATAAAGCGTATAGGTCATTAACGCAAAGTTGGTTTAAAAATTCTCCATTATTAGAAATAATACAGCAAGCCCAAAATATGGGAATGAAACTTATTATCACTACAGATCATGGAACCATAAATGTAAAACAAGCCTCTAAGGTAATTGGGGATAAAGATACTAGTTTAAACCTAAGGTATAAAACAGGTAGAAGTTTAACGTATGAAGATAAAGAGGTAATTGCTGCAACAAATCCTAAAAATATTCAATTACCAAGTATAAATATGAGTAGTTCTTTTATTTTTGCAAAAAATGATATGTTTTTTGCATATCCAAACAACTATAATCATTATGTAAAATACTACAGAAATACGTATCAGCATGGTGGTGTTTCTTTAGAAGAAATGATTATTCCGTTTGTAGTGTTAGAGCCTAAATAAAATTAAATGAACATTATATATTCTGAAAATCAGTTAAAAGAAGTTGCAGAAGAGATTTTAAGAAACGCTCCAAATAAATTTTTAGCCTTTAATGGTGAAATGGGAGCTGGAAAAACAACATTAATAAAAGAAATAGTAAAACTTCTTGAGGTAAAAGATATAGCGAACAGTCCTACTTTTGGAATTGTAAATGAATATGAAAATACAGAAGGAGAATTAATTGCCTATCATTTTGATTTTTATAGATTAAATGATGAAAATGAAGCTTTAGACTTTGGTTTAGAAGACTATTTAAATTCTAAAGCATGGATACTCATGGAGTGGCCAGAAAAAATACCTTCCTATCTTCCTGAAAATACTACACAAATAACTATAGAAATTATTGATGCCACTAACCGCCAATTAGTTATGTAATCCATTTTCTAATGAAAAAAAGCCACTTCTCTCCCTTTTAAACGCATCGACAAAATACCTTTTTCTACGTTAAAGTGCTCAATTTTAACGTTTAAATGCACTATTGCATCATTTTTTTAGTTACTTTCGTTTGTAGAAACACTCCATGTTTAACTAAATACTTATGAAAATGAAAAAAATTATTTTTGCTTTTGCAGCATTGGTTACTTTAATGGCTTTTTCTTGTTCCCCTAACACGTCATCTGATGATGATCAATTGTATGAACAAGGAATAGATAAAAAACATCTAAGACCAGAATAAAAAGTATAAAAAAAAGGGCAATAAATATTGCCTTTTTTTTATACTTTTTTTTAGGTATTCTCGTTAGTAGAAAAGAACTTCTACCTAATGATGAATAATTCTACAAGTAAAAAAGCAAAAACAAAAATAATTTTAGAATCAATTTTTGTTTTTTTTATTGCTGTATCTCCTTTTTTGTATAAGTTTTATGATTACTTACCAAAAGAACCAAATGATACAATTTCTTTGCTTGGATATACAATAGATAATGGAGGTTTTCATAGTGTTTCTGTATATTTCTGGTTTCTTTTCAGTAAAATAATTCCTTTATATCTTATGATTATCTGGTTTTTCTCTTCTAAAAACTGGTGGTATCATATTATTATTATTCCCATAGCAATGTATGCATTTCAGTTATTTGAAGTTTTCTCAGATTCAGACGACCTTGTAGATACTGAAAATATTTGGTGGGTAATTCCTATATGTATGGTGGTAATTCCTATTGTATATTTTATACGTATTAAACTGTATGATAGGTATGTACATGGTATAGATATTGAAGCCATGGAAAAAGAATTGCATATTCTTAAAAAGAAACAAAAAGAGAAAGAAACTAAGGAATACAAAAAAGTAGCACTCTCAAGTGAAGAAGATATTTACAAAAAATACTCTTGGTCAGAAATTATAAATAGAAAATTATCTACTCATAATCTAGAAAAATATTTTAGAGGCTTTCAAAATACTCTAAATAATTGGTAATATAACTGAAAAGAAAATTCTTAAAATCAAAAAAGGGAAATCTTATAGATTTCCCTTTTTATTTATGCCTTTTCACGAGCTGCTTTTTTAGCATCTCTTTTTTCTTTTAATAATTCTTTAATATTACCAAATAACCAGTAAGGGATAACAAATGTTAACAAGAAAATCATTAACCAAAATCCTATGGTTAATATGGTTAAAAATGATAAAAATCCTAAATATTGGTCAAAGTCAAACATGATATATAATATTAACATTGCAAAGATACTTTTAAATACACTAATAGTGCAAATCAAAATTAAAAAAAATGGAAATAAATCTGTAAACCCCTACCTTTGGTATAAATAAAACTTTTTAAGAAATGAGCTTTAGGATAGAAAAAGACACTATGGGCGAAGTAAAAGTTCCTAGTGATAAGTATTGGGGAGCACAAACAGAGCGCTCCAGAAATAATTTTAAAATAGGAGCAGCTGCATCTATGCCATTAGATATTGTATATGGTTTTGCTTATTTAAAAAAAGCAGCTGCTTATACCAATCATGATTTAGGAGTACTTGCCATTGAAAAAAGAGACTTAATTGCTAGTGTTTGCGATGAAATTCTTGCAGGAAAACACGATGATCAATTTCCTTTAGTTATATGGCAAACCGGTTCTGGTACGCAAAGTAATATGAATGTAAATGAGGTTATTGCTAATCGTGCTCATGAAATTGCTGGAAAAAAAATTGGTGA
Organism: uncultured Maribacter sp.; assembly: GCF_947495965.1. Taxonomy (GTDB): domain Bacteria; phylum Bacteroidota; class Bacteroidia; order Flavobacteriales; family Flavobacteriaceae; genus Maribacter_B. Next base: position 142,221 of record NZ_CANMBB010000002.1, on the reverse strand, counting down.
AGGAGATAAAACTATACAACCTAATGATGATGTAAACAAATCGCAATCTTCTAACGATACCTTTCCTACGGGCATGCATATTGCTGCCTATAAAAAAATAGTAGAAAATACTATTCCTGGTGTAACACAGTTAAGAGATACATTTGCTAAGAAAGGAAAAGAATTTAACAATGTTGTAAAAATTGGTAGAACCCATTTAATGGATGCTACTCCCCTAACCTTAGGGCAAGAATTTTCTGGTTATGTATCGCAGTTAGATCATGGACTAAAAGCCTTAAAAAACACACTAGCACATTTAAGTGAACTTGCTTTAGGTGGTACTGCTGTAGGTACAGGTTTAAATACCCCAGAAGGTTATGATGTATTAGTAGCAAAGTATATTGCAGAATTTTCTGAATTACCTTTTATTACTGCGGAGAATAAATTTGAAGCACTTGCTGCACACGATGCTATTGTAGAAAGTCATGGTGCATTAAAACAATTAGCAGTTTCTTTAAATAAAATTGCTAATGATATTAGAATGATGGCTTCTGGTCCTCGTTCTGGTATTGGAGAAATTATTATTCCTGCAAATGAACCAGGTAGTTCTATTATGCCAGGAAAAGTAAACCCTACACAATGCGAAGCACTTACCATGGTATGTGCGCAAGTAATGGGTAATGATGTAGCTGTTACTATAGGGGGAACACAAGGTCATTATGAATTAAATGTTTTTAAACCAATGATGGGGGCAAACATTTTGCAATCTGCACAACTAATTGGTGATGCTTGTGTAAGTTTTGATGTTAATTGCGCATCTGGCATAGAGCCTAATCATAGTGTTATTAAAGAATTATTAAACAACTCTTTAATGCTTGTTACAGCTTTAAATACTAAAATTGGTTATTACAAAGCTGCAGAAATTGCAAATACGGCACATAAAAATGGTACTACTCTTAAGGAAGAAGCTATTAATCTTGGGTATGTATCTGCAGAAGATTATGATGCTTGGGTAAAACCAGAAAATATGGTAGGCAGTTTAAAATAATATTTTAATTCTACTACAAAATAAAAGAGCCAATCAAATTAATGATTGGCTCTTAAATATTAATGGATAGTGTGTGTTCTCGTTATTACTTCAAAGTAAACTTAGAAGTTCCTAATAATTTTAATTTATCATCATAAACATTCACCATATAATTTCCTTTTTGGAAATCTCCAGCAGGCTTTCCTATATAATCACAAACATCTAAAGATTTATTTTCATAATAAAAACTTGTAGACTTGCTATAGGTTACAGAAGCTCCAGATTCATTTGTTTTAGAATAGCTTTCCCCTAAAACATTTCCTTGTGGGTCTAAAACTTCTACAAAAAATTCTCTATCTCCCGCTCCTGCAATTACATTATCTGCAACGGTAAAGCATATTTTAAATTTATCTGTTCTACCAGCTCTAGATGTAGATACTAATTTTCCGCTATTACGCTCTTTTACAGCATCTACAGAAAACTTTGATAAATTTAATGCAGAACCTTTTTCTACAACATCTGCTAATTGAGTGTTTTGCACAACTAGAGAATCATTAAAAACTGTTTGCTTTTCTAATTCTACATATGTACTATCTCTTTCCATAGCAATTAAAGTATTAGAGCGTGTAAGAGAATCTACTTGCTTTAATAATTTAGCTCTTTCTGCTTTTAATACACCTACTTGTCTTCTATATCTAGACAAAGATGCTATATCTCCTTTCATTGCCTTTACAGAATCAATATACTTTGAAATGTTATCTCTTGCAGTTACTAATTCTTCATTAGTTGCATTACTTTCTAAAATAGCTTTATCGTATTCCGATTTTAAACTATTTAAATCTTCTACTACTAATTCTTTTTCTTTCGTAAGAACAGTTTCTGTCTTTTTCTTATCTTGATAAAGACTAACAGTATAAATAATAGTACCTAAAAGAATTACTCCTAGTAACCCTGCTAATACCTTTAAACCGTTGTTATTTTTAGATTCACTCATAATGTAAAAAATTAATTAACCTTGTTTAACTTTTAAAATTGGTTGTTTGCTTTCTAAATATACGCAGGAAAAGTAGTTTTAGATTTTTTTTGTTAAAAAAATTGCAATTATTTTTATTTAAATGAATTCTATATCTTTAATAAAATACAGTAATGACAAAAAATGAGCTTACAAATAATACCCTATAAACCTATACACGCAAAAGCTTTTAAAGATTTAAATATAGCTTGGTTAGAAAAATATTTTCATGTTGAAGAAAAAGATTCTCAATTATTAGAAAATAGCGAAGATACTATTATTAAGCCTGGCGGTTATATTTTCATGGCACAATACCAAAATACTATTGTTGGTTGCTTTTCTTATATTATAATGAAGGATGGTAATTATGAATTAGGAAAAATGGCAGTAGCCAAAGATTACCAAGGCTTAAAGATAGGGCAACAACTATTAGAGTTTGCGATAAATTTTGCCCAAGAAAAGAAATGGCCTAAAATTTTATTATATTCTAGCACCAAATTAGAAACTGCTCTTCATATTTATGAAAAATATGGTTTTAAACACATTCCTTTAGAGAAAAATTTACCTTATGTTAGAAGTGATGTAAAAATGGAATTAATTTTAGTCTAAAAAAAATGCCTCTTGTGTTTATTACAAAGAGGCATTTAATATTAATATTATATTCTTTATCTAATTAACTTTTTGTACTTAATACGTTTTGGCATTAAATCGCCACCTAGACGTGCTTTCTTATTTTCTTCGTAATCAGAAAAAGAACCTTCAAAGAAATATACTTGAGAGTCCCCTTCAAAAGCCAATATATGTGTGCAAATACGATCCAAAAACCAACGGTCATGAGAAATAACTACAGCACAACCTGCAAAATTCTCCAAACCTTCTTCTAAAGCTCGCAATGTATTAACATCTAAATCATTGGTAGGCTCATCTAAAAGCAAAACATTTCCTTCTTCTTTAAGTGTCATTGCCAAATGCAAACGGTTACGCTCCCCACCGGAAAGCATGTTTACTTTTTTATTTTGTTCACTACCAGAAAAATTAAATCTACTTAAATATGCTCTAGAATTTACTTGCCTTCCTCCCATCATAATAAGTTCTTGCTCATCACTAAAGTTTTGCCAGATAGTTTTTTCTGGATCAATATTAGAATGACTTTGATCTACATATGCAATTTTTGCTGTTTCACCAACAACAAATTCTCCTTTGTCTGGAGTTTCCTCCCCCATTATCATTCTAAAAATAGTAGTTTTACCAGCACCATTTGGGCCAATAATACCTACAATACCTGCTTGCGGAAGATTAAATTTTAAATCTTCATACAGTAATTTATCGCCATAGGCCTTGCTTACTCCTGTTGCTTCAATAACATTAGTTCCTAGTCTAGGACCATTTGGGATATATATTTCTAGTTTTTCGTCAAGTTGTTTTTGATCTTGACTCATTAACTTATCATAATTCTTAAGACGCGCCTTTTGTTTGGTTTGCCTTCCTTTTGCTCCTTGGCGTACCCACTCTAACTCTCGTTCTAATGTTTTTTGCCTTTTAGAGGCGGTTTTACTCTCTTGCGCTAATCGTTTAGATTTTTGATCTAACCAAGAAGAATAATTTCCTTTCCAAGGAATACCCTCTCCTCTATCCAATTCTAAAATCCATCCTGCAACATTATCTAAAAAGTATCTATCATGCGTCACGGCAATAACAGTTCCTTTATATTGTGCTAAATGGTGTTCTAACCAGTGTACAGATTCTGCATCTAAATGGTTAGTAGGCTCATCTAATAATAAAATTTCTGGTTCTTGTAATAGCAATCTACACAATGCAACTCTTCTTCTTTCTCCTCCAGATAATACCGCTATTTTTTTATCGGAATCTGGAGTACGTAACGCATCCATTGCTATTTCTAACTTGGTATCTAATTCCCATGCATTAGAAGCGTCAATTTGGTCTTGTAAAACAGCTTGCCTAGCCATTAACTTCTCCATTTTATCTGCATCAGAGTATACTTCTTCTAAACCAAATTGGTCATTAATACTATTATACTCCTCTAAAATAGCTACTGTTTCTGCAACTCCTTCTTTTACTATTTCTAGTACCGTTTTATCCTCATCTAATTGTGGTTCTTGTTCTAAATAACCAACTTTATAACCTGGAGAAAAAACTAAATCGCCTTGAAAATTTTTATCAACCCCAGCTATAATCTTTAGTAAGGTAGATTTACCAGAACCATTAAGTCCTAAAATTCCAATTTTTGCTCCGTAAAAGAAGCTTAAGTATATATTTTTTAATACAGGTGTATTCGCAGTTTTAAACGTCTTGGAAACCCCAGACATTGAGAAAATTACTTTCTTATCGTCAGACATAGTTTGTATTTATCGTAAATGAAAAGTGTGAAAATTTATTAAACTCTACCTTTTAAGGCATTAAAAACCCAAGCAATTGCAAAAAAACCAATACCAACTGCTGCAAATCCTATTCCTGATACTTCTCTATATTTAAAAGCTCCTAGCGCAATAAGAACTACTCCTACAAATAGCATTATAAATGTTGCCCACGCGAGTACGGTGTTTTTATTCATTCCCATAGTTTTTTTGGTTTAGTTTTTGGTAATTTCAAATATCGGAAAAATTCCAAGATTTATAAATGTATAACTCTAATATTATTCTTCAAAAGGAAAAATAATTCCTACTTCTTTACGAATAGAGTCTAACAATTGTGCTAAATCTATACTATTTTGATGATTCCACAATTCACTTTCTGTTTTATTTTTTAGAATACATTGGTGTACTTCTTCTATCTCATAAGTAAACCCAAGGCCATTTCTTGGCATAGAAAAGAAAGAAGACTCATTTTCTTTTTTTAATTGATACCCTTGTGCTTCATGCCATCTAGAAGGAATTAGTATGGAACCTTCACTACCTGAAAACTCAGCTATTGTTTGCGTAGTAGAATTTAATCCAGAATAGAGTATTGCTTGTGCATTTTTATAATTAAAAATTATAGAGGTTTGAATTTCTACACCTGTACTATGAAAATTAGATGTAGCAAGGATAGTCTCTGGTTTGCCTAAAAATAAATAAGCTAAAAAGACAGGGTAAATTCCAATATCTAATAATGAACCACCTGCCATGCTAGGGTTTAGCAATCTACTATTCTCCTCTCTATTTAATCCATAAAAAGCAAAATCTGCATACATATGATTTAAACTACCTATCTCTTTTTTATCTATTAGATTTTTTACTTTTTTTATTGTTGGGTTAAATCTAGACCACAAACCTTCCATTAAAAAAACCTTATTATTTTTAGAAGCAGCTACCATTGCTCTAACTTCTTTTTCATTTACTCCTAAAGGTTTTTCACACAAAACATGTTTACCATGCGTCATTGCCTGTATACTCAATTCGGCATGATTATTATGTGGTGTAGCTATATAAATAACCGTAACTTCCTTATCCTCAAAAAGCTGCTGGTATGTCCCAAAAGCTTTAGATGCATTATTTTCATTCGCAAATACATTAGCTTTAGTTAAATCTCTAGAAGCTACTGCATGAAGTGTAGCTGTAGGAACTAACTTTAAATCTGAAGCAAATTTTTTAGCTATATTTCCTAAACCTAAAATACCCCATTTTATCATTGTTATCTTTTTGATTATTGATTTTTATCAAATGTAATCAATTTAACTTCTTATCTTTATACGGACTAATAAACAAAAAAATAAGGAATGGATTTAGCCTTCAATAAAAACGAAGACCACAATAAATTACTTTTATCAGAATTAAGAAAAAGACTTGCTCTAATTAAATTAGGAGGAGGAAAAAAAAGAATAGAAAAACAACATTCTCTAGGTAAAATGACTGCTAGAGAACGCATAGACTATTTATTAGACAACAAAAAAGATAGTATTGAAATTGGAGCTGTTGTAGGCGAAGGAATGTATAAAGAACACGGAGGCTGTCCTTCAGGTGGTGTTGTAATTAAAATGGGGTATGTTTCTGGAAAACAATGTCTTGTTGTTGCAAATGATGCTACTGTAAAAGCTGGAGCTTGGTTTCCTATTACTGCAAAAAAGAATTTAAGAGCCCAAGAAATTGCAATTGAAAATAGATTACCAATTATTTACTTAGTAGATAGTGCTGGGGTATACCTTCCATTGCAAGATGAAATTTTTCCAGACAAAGAACACTTTGGACGTATTTTTAGAAATAATGCCAAAATGAGTAGTATGGGTATTACACAAATATCTGCCGTTATGGGTAGTTGTGTTGCTGGGGGAGCCTATTTGCCTATTATGAGTGATGAAGCTTTAATAGTTGATAAAACAGGAAGCATATTTCTTGCGGGGAGTTATCTTGTTAAGGCTGCTATTGGAGAACAAATTGATAATGAAACTTTAGGAGGAGCCTCCACACATTGTGAAATTAGTGGTGTAACCGATTATAAAGAAAAAGATGATGCCTCTGCTCTAGATACCATAAAAGGTATTATGGATAAAATTGGTAATTTTGATAAAGCTGGTTATAACCGAACAAAAGCTATTAAACCAAAAGAAAAACCTGAAGATATATATGGTTTACTACCAGCTGCTCGCCATGAGCAATATGATATGGTAGAAATAATAAAAAGACTTGTAGACAACTCGGACTTTGAACAATACAAAGAAGGGTATGGACAAACCATATTAACCGGTTATGCTAGAATAGACGGTTGGGCTGTAGGTATTGTTGCTAACCAACGTAAAGTTGTAAAGACCACCAAAGGAGAAATGCAATTTGGCGGGGTTATTTATTCCGATTCTGCAGATAAAGCTACTAGATTTATTGCTAATTGTAACCAAAAGAAAATTCCGTTAGTGTTTTTGCAAGACGTCACCGGCTTTATGGTAGGAAGTAAAAGTGAGCATGGTGGTATAATTAAAGATGGTGCTAAAATGGTTAACGCTGTTAGTAACTCTGTTGTTCCTAAGTTCACTATAGTAATTGGTAATAGCTATGGTGCAGGTAACTATGCTATGTGTGGCAAAGCATATGACCCAAGACTTATTGCTGCTTGGCCAAGTGCAGAATTAGCTGTAATGAGTGGTAACTCTGCAGCAAAAGTTCTTCTACAAATAGAAAAATCTTCTTTAAAGAAAAAAGGAGAAGAAATAACTCCAGAGAAAGAAGCTGAGTTGTTCTCTAAAATTAAAGAAAGATATGACAATCAAGTTTCTCCTTACTATGCAGCCTCTCGTCTTTGGACCGATGCTATAATAGACCCATTAGACACTAGGAAATGGATATCTATGGGTATTGAAGCAGCAAACCATGCTCCTATTGAAAAACCATTTAATATGGGGGTTTTACAGGTGTAATATTATTATACTAATAAAAAATTAAAGAGCGACAATAGTGTCGCTCTTTTTGTTTCATGTAATTTCTACATATTTTGATGTGATTTAACCATGCGTATAAACTCTGCTCTATATCCCATTTTATCCGCACCTCTACCCTTTTCTGCCAATTCTAGTATTTGTTTAGTTTTGGCTCCATTGGTAAATTGAGATTTTCTAAGTTGCAGTCCAAATAAAGCTACTGCAGAAGCAAAATTAAAATCGGTAGACAAATCATCTAGCACATCTAACTGTGTATGAATCATTTCTATACTAGTATTTTCATTTGGTTTCTTATATCTAAATTTTACGGTAAATAACTCTTCCGAAAAATTAGTAGTATTTGCAGTATCTACATATTTTAAAGAAGGAACTTCTTTTATATATTCTGTCTGTACACCAACAGGCACAATCTCATAAAGTGCTGTAACCTTATGACCGCTTCCCAACTCTCCAGCATCAATAGTATCATCAACAAAATCCTCATCCGCTAATAAACGGTTTTCATATCCTATTAATCTATATGCTTGTACTTTAGTAGGATTAAATTCTACCTGGATTTTTACATCTTTAGCAATAGTATGTAAGGTACCTCCAAATTCATCCCCAAAAACTTTTTGAGCCTCTTGCATGTTATCTATATATGCATAATTACCATTTCCTTTATTCGCTAATAGTTCTAATTTAGAATCTTTATAGTTTCCCATTCCAAAACCAAGTACAGATAAGAAAATACCAGATTTCCTTTTTTCTTCAATTAAATTTTCCATTGCCTTGTTATTAGAAGCCCCAACATTAAAATCACCATCGGTAGCAAGTATAACACGGTTGTTCCCGTTTTTCTTAAAATTCTTTAAAGCCAACTTATATGCTAGTTTTATCCCTTTTCCGCCTGCTGTAGAACCACCCGCACTTAAATTATTTAAAGCGGCAAGTATTTTTTCTTTCTTGTCTCCATTTGTTGGTGGCAAAACCATACCAGTTGCTCCTGCATACACTATAATAGAAACTTTATCTTTTTCTCTTAGTTGATTTGTAAATAGTTTAAAGGCCGATTTTAATAGTGGTAATTTATTTGAAGCATCCATAGAACCAGAAACATCTATTAAAAAAGTTAGGTTAGATGCTGGTAACTCTTCATTTATATATTGTTTTCCCTGAAGGCCAATACGGACTATTTTGGTATCTAAGTTCCAAGGAGTTTTTCCAACTTCAGTATTTATAGAAAATGGATGTTCCCCTTTTGGTTGTGGATACTTATAATTAAAATAATTTACCATTTCTTCTACTCTTACTGCTTCTACTGGTATTGTCTCTCCATTATTTATCATTCTTCTAATATTACTATAGCCTGCCTTATCAACATCTATAGAAAAAGTAGATAATGGGTTTAGTTGTGTTTTTTTAAATTTGTTTTCTGATAATCTAGCATATTCCTCATCATAATTTATAGAGTTTTTATAATTTTTAGTGGTAATAACTACACATCCATTTTTTGCAGATTCTCCAAAAAGAGCTCTTGCCTTTACTCCTTTAAAAACCTCTGTGGTATTTATTTTTGATGCTTTTATTTTATTTAAACTTTTTTCGCCTCCGGTTTGTACTACACCATCTATAATATACATTGGTTCATAAGAGTTGTTACTAGGTTTAGTATTAATCTCTTTTGTGACTGATGGGCTAGCTGCGCTATTTACAATTTGTACTCCAGAAATTTTTCCTTGTAGTTGTTGGGCTATATTATTTTTTAATTTTTCTCGCTTTGTAGGTTTTCTGTAAGCAATAGAAGAGTTCCCTCTAATTCTTACAACAGAACCTGTTATACTGCTCTTCCTTTGTGTTCCATAACCAATTACTATAACTTCCTCTAAAACTTGCTCATCTTCTTCCAACTGAACATTAATCATTTTAGAATTAGCGATAACAATTGTTTTGGTTATATAACCTATGTAACTAAAAACTAAGGAATCACCAACTTCTGTTTTTAAAGTATAGTTACCATCAAAATCTGTTTGGGTTCCTTCTGCTTTTCCATTTACAATTACATTTACTCCTGGTAAGGGTAATTTTTCATGGTCTGTTACATTTCCTGAAATTGTTATTTCTTGTGCATTTACAAATAATGCAAAAAGGAATAATACTTTAAATAGATTCATTTTTTTCATAAGGCTGGTTTTAATTGTTTAAAACAAACCTATACTTAAGATAGAAGTAAAAAAATGAAGAACGAGTGAAGTATGCTTTTGAATGAGGGAACACTATTTTTTCAACATTTCTAATGTCTTAGAACGTTGCACTTTATCACTTTTTGTATATTCAAATTTTGAAATTGCATGTATTTCTTTAGGGATTTCATAAACACCAAAAAGTCCTGAATTTTTAATTTTAGATAATAAATTAGATACATTATCACTAGTTTCAACTATCAAAATTAGTTTCTGCCCTAAGGTTTCATCTGGTACTCCTGCAACAAAAAATCTGCTTTTAACAATAGTAGAAAGTTTGGTTTCAATTTGTTCTGGATGTAATTTTACTCCTCCAGAATTAATAACATTATCTATTCTGCCCAACCAATTAAATTCAGTTTCAGAAATTATCTCTACTATATCATTTGTAAAAATGGTAGTATTTGTGATTTTGGGAGCGTCAATTACCAAACAATCTCTATTATCTTTTGTTATTTTAATACCTGGAAGAATAGAAAAAGTTTTTTTCGAGTTATTATTTATTTTCTTTAAAGCAATATGGGTAATTGTTTCTGTCATTCCATAGGTTTCAAAAACTTCTGTTTTTATTCCTTGTACTTTTTCTTTTAAAGAAGCAGACATTGGAGCACCACCAATAATAACTTTTTTTAAAGTATGTAATTTGTTTATAGAGTTTTGCAATTGTAAGGGCACCATTGCACAAAAATCAAACTGTTTTGTTACATTCTCTAAAGGATTAGAACTAGGGGCAACAATTGTTATTGCTAACCCTAATACCATTGCCCTTACCAGCATCATTTTACCAGCAATATAACTTGCAGACATACACATGAATGCTGTATCCTTTGGTTTTAAATTAAAATAATCTCCTGTTGCTAAAGCAGAGTTCACCATATGTTCTTTTTTAAGAACAATAGTTTTTGGTATTCCTGTAGAACCAGAAGTTTTAACTTCAATAGTTTCATTATTATCTATCCAACATTGCAAAAAATCACCTATTTCCTTTTCAAAATTTTCCCCTTCTTTAATAAAAGAATAAGCAACTTCAGAGATTGTATCTTCCCCAATAGAAACACCATTTAATTTAAAGTCTACATGTATTTTATTCCAATCCAATTTCTTCAATTTTCTCTTCTAAAAATTCTTCTTTAGATACAATTTCTCCTGTAAGACGTTCTTTCCAATTGGTCCAATTATACTTTTTAGAAAAAATATAGAGTAGAATAGGAAAAATCACAAAAATTGGAACAAAAACATCTAAACCTAATTCTGGGTTAGAGATATCTCTGTAAATAGAATCGGTCTGAAAAGCTGTCCAATCTGCCGTTACAAGCAATGCTGTAATTAAATTGTTTGCAGCATGAAAACCTAACGCCAACTCTAGACCTTCATCCATTAAAGTTAAAATGCCTAGAAAAAAACCAGTTCCTATATAGAATACCATAATGCCGTACCCTAATTTATCCACTTCAGGATTGGCTAAATGTAATAGCCCAAAAATTACAGAGGTAATAACCAAAGGAAGCCATTTATTTTTAGCTACAATTCCTATTCCTTGCATTAAATATCCTCTTAAAAAATATTCTTCAAAACTTGTTTGTATTGGAATAAGAATAATACTTATTACGGCAAGAATAAGAAATGGTCTTAACTTAAAGTTTAAGACATAATCATCTGGAGATAGGTAAATATCTAACAAAATTAATACAACGGATACTATTCCCCATAAACCAAAAGAGAAAAACACTCTTCTCCAATCTATTTTTTTTCTGGAAGTAGTTAGCGCAACTATTTTTTGCTGGTGTAATACAGAAGTGGTAAAAAATGTAGCTACAAGACCAAAAGCAAAAGATACTAACATTAAAAAAAGAAACATATTAGACCCCAATAAAGAGCTCATTCCCGCTACATCTGTTGGTAAATTTCCTAAACCATCTACTTTAGACGCAAGACCAATCATTAAAGGAATCATTCCTAAAATTTGCCAACCCACAAAAATAATTAATACACCAATAATATATCTCCAAAAATCTTCTCTTCCTTTAAACCCTTGTTCTATATACATAAATCTTCTATTAAATTATTTTGCCAACCTACAAATTTACTATGGAATAACTTTCCGTTTTCTACATATAACGGACTAGTAAAATTATTTGTAAATAAGGCCCCTGTTCCAAGTCCTTGCGGCATTTTATTAGAAAGTGTATACGTCCATTGCGCAATTGCATTTAAACCAATATTACTTTCTAAAGCGCTGGTTACCCACCAACCAACATTATATTTTTCTGCTAAAGTAATCCATTCTAAACTCCCCTTAAAACCACCAACCAAACTTGGTTTAAGGATTATATATTGCGGCTTTATTGTTTGTAATAATTTTTCTTTCTCGGCAATTGTAAAAACTCCAATTAACTCCTCATCTAATGCAATAGGTAAAGGGGTTGAATTACACAAAACTTTCATATCTAAAATATTACCTTGTTTAATAGGTTGTTCTATAGAATGAATTTTAAATTGTGCTAATTGTTTTAATTTAGTTAATGCTTCTTCTACAGTAAATGCACCATTAGCATCTACTCTTAATTCTATTTCCTTAGGCGTAAACTTTTTTCTAATAGATTCTATTAGTGCTAATTCTTTAGAAAAATCTATTGCTCCAATCTTTAACTTTATACAATTAAAGCCTTCCTGTAATTTTTCTTCAATTTGTTTTAACATAAAATCCTCATCTCCCATCCAAATTAAACCGTTTATGGGTATTGAAGCATTATTATTTATAAAGTTAGATGGAAAAAGAGAAAAAGAGTCCTCTGAATTTAAAGATAAAAAAGCTTGCTCTAAACCAAATTGAATACTTGGGAAATGAATTAATTCTTCTAATAAAATTTCTAATCTTAAATGAATATTAGCTACTACCCATTTAAGTTTTTTTTCATATTCAGGAACATCATCTATACTTAACCCTCTAAAAAGACCACATTCACCAATTCCCTTTTTTCCGTTTTCTTCTAGAATAATAAACCAAGTTTCTTTATTAGTTAACACCCCTCTAGAGGTACCACTCGCTTGTTTAAATATTAAATTATATTTTTTATAGGTAGCTTTCATATATACCTATCAAATTTAACTATATTTTTAAGCAGTAAAAACATTTTAATGAAAAGGATAAATAATAAAATTGTTTGGATTACTGGCGCTTCTTCTGGTATTGGAGAAGCTTTAACTTATTTGTCAAACACAAAAGATTGTAAATTAATTATTTCTGCTCGTAGAGAAGAAAAGAAATCATTGTCGTTTATATAAAACGATTTTTTCCAAAATTGCTTCATAAAATTGTACTCAAAAGTACCGTAAGATAACAAAAGTAGATTAGTTATATTTTTTCTAAAAATAGAAATAAAAAATTTTACAATTTATGAATTCTTAAACTTTAACCATAGATTGTAGCTTTGAAGAGTGTCATTATTTAAAATTAAACCAAAAACGTACTCCTTCCGTTGTTCTGTCAGTATTTAAGCTGGTTTGAAGCTGGTTTGCTAAACGGTTCATTAAGCGAATACCCATAGAAGCTTCGGCTCTAACTTCGGTATCTTCTGGTAACCCTACACCATTATCAGTGTATTCAAAAAAGCCTTCTTTGCCTATCATTTTTCTTAGATGAATATAAATTTTACCATCTGCATTATCATCTGGAAAAGCATATTTAAAAGAATTAGAAACTAACTCATTTAACATTAATCCAAAAGGGATTGCTCTATCAATATCTAGCTCTACGCCTTCCGCATCAATAGTTATATTAATATTATGACCTCCTTTTTTATAAACAGACTGTACACTATTTATTAAACTCTCTATATACCCTTGCATTTCAATAACAGAAAGGTCTTCATTTTGATACAATTTTTGATGAATTAAAGCCATGGCCTTTACCCTACTTTTACCTTCTTCTAAGGCAGCAATTGCAGACTTACTTCTTGTATTCTTTGTTTGAAGACTTAATAAGCTAGAAACCATTTGCAAATTATTTTTTACCCTATGGTGTATTTCTTTTAAATGGGAATCTTTTTCTACTAATGCCTTTTCAATAATATGTTTTTGTTCTACAATTAGTCTTTGACTTTTTATAATTCTTAAATAAGCATAAATTAAACCTGCAAAACCTAATAATAGAAATACAAGTGTTATAAAAACCATGTTAATTCGCTCATCTTTCTCTATCATTTTATTTCTAGAATCTTCTAAATCTTGCTTTTGTTGCTCCATCATTTTTTTGGAATACTCCAAATCTTGTCCCACAACTGCTGCTAATTGTTGCTTTTTTAATGAAGATTGATTTAAGCTCACGGAGTCTTTTAAACGAATAACTTTATTTAAATATTCGGTTGCATTTTTATAATCTCCCGTTCTATTATAGTAAGAAGCATATAGCTTATATTTTTTTAGAATATTGTCGGTTTTAATTGGAGCAATGGAACTACTTAAAATATCGGTAGTTTTTTCTAAATCATCCAATTGCAAATAACACTCAGCTATTTCTAAAGTATTTTCTACCGCATCTGAAGAAAATTTACCTGCATTAAATTCTTTTATAGTAGCAACACTTCTTTCTAAATATGGTAAAGCGTCACTATATTGTTTTAATAAAACATGACATTTTCCAATATTCCCTTCTATAATTCCTTTAAGGTGGTTGGCTTCAGATAATTGCTTTTCTGTTTTTATTTTAGTTACATCGTTTAGATAAATATCAACAAAACCTTTCGCTTTCTTATACGTACTTAATGCAGTTGGGGTAGATTTATCTAAACGTAAATAATTTCCAACATTATTATAAAAAACAGCTTGTCCATAAAAATCATCCTCTGCAATAAACTTTTTCTCCTCTTTAAAATAATCATCCATTGCTTTTCTATGGAGGCCTAAATTGGAATATATATCGTAGAAAGCAATGTTTTCTGTAATACCTAAATCTTTCTTTTCCTTTCTAATTTCTATTTGCTTTGCATAAAGTTCTAGCTTAGAATAGTTTGTATCTAAAAGGTTTAAGACTATAAGCTTAGTGTCTGCACCTAAACTTTCTTTTTTCTCATATAATTCTTTAGCAATAGCTAAACTTTTATCATAATCCCCTAAATCATAATGAATTTGAGACTGTACAACAGAATACTTTTGTACAGCTGTAGAATCGTTCTTATGTTCTGATTCATTTAAATATAAATTTACCGAATCTAACCAATCATATGCAGAATTCTCTGTATATCTATTTGGAGTATTAAAAAAGAAGTTAAATCTAGTATTTACATTTTCTAGCAATTTAAACTCTTTAAAAACTGTAGGTTTAACGTCTAGAGAATCCTGAGCATTAATCCCAGAAACAATAAAGAAGCATAATAAAGTGGCGTGTAAGAATTTTTTCAGCAGTTTTCTCATAGTATTACAATGCAACAAATTCAAACATAATTACTCTTCTTTTTGTATTAGTTTTAACGCAATTAGTATTAAAAAATTATCACGCGTTAATATCATTCAAAAATATTCTATCCGTAGAAAACTATAGAAATATTGTTGTGTAACCCTTAAATATTGTTGTGTAATTGACTATAATTAAAAACAAGTGTTTTTCATCGATAAAATACGTATTTCATGGATGTTTTAGATGGTCATAAAAAATAAAAAAACGCCATTTATGGCGTCTTTTTAAACTGAAATATTGTTTTTAAGAGTTCATTGCTGAAATAATAAACTCTTTAAAATCTTTTGATATTGGAATTAAATTATTGTTAATCATAATATCTTTAGAATTAATAGCATCTATATGATCCACATTAACTATGTATGATTTATGAGCTCTATAGAATTTGTTTTTAGGTAATTTCTCTAAATAGTCTTTTAAAGGAGATCTAACCAAAAACTTTTTATCTACAGTATTTACCTCTAAGTAAACATTGTCTGCTTTTATAAATTGAATATCTCCAAACTGAATTCTGTAATAAAGATGTTGTTTTTTAACAAAAATTGAATCTTTTAGAATAGAGTTAGACATTGGAGCATCTTCTGAAGAAGCTACATTACCATTTTTTTCTGCAGCACCATAAGTAAAATTAGAAAGTGCTATTTCTATAGAAGTATAAAGGTCTTGCTGCTCAAACGGTTTTACCAAATACCCATTAGGTTTTACTGTTTTTGCATTTTCAACAGTTGCTCTATCAGAGTTAGATGTTACGAAAATAAAAGGAATATCATAATTATCGCGAATATGCTTACCTAAATCAATTCCAGTTTTATCAGATGCTAATATAATATCAATTAAAACTAGGTCTACCTGCTGAGTTTTTAGAACTTCAACAGCCTGTTCATATACTATAACATTGTCTACAATCTCGTAACCAATTTCTTCTAACATAGATTGCATATCATCCGCAATTATGACATTGTCCTCTACGATAAGTATTTTAATTGGTTGTTCCAAGGTTATTTAGTTTAATTGGTTTAAACTCAAAATTACAAAAAATAATTGTAACAAAAATATATGAGTATTGACATAAAAAAAGTTGTCAATGCTAATTTTTTAAGTTCTGGATCTAATTTAATGGGTTCCAAAGTAGTAACAACTCTTTTGGCATGTAATAATAAAGGAAATACAACTAGTAATGGTAGTAAAACAAACCAGTTTTGATATATTTTAATAGTAAATACTAGTAAAGATAAAACTGCAACTGTTAATAAAATATAATGGTAAATTTTCCCATTCTCATATCCCATTTTTACTACTACAGTATTTTTTAAAGCTTTTTTATCAGAATTATAATCTCTTAAATTATTTAAGTTTAGAACTCCTGTGCTTAGAGCTCCAACTGTAATAGCAGGCAATACAGATAAAAAAGTGATGTACTTAGCATATAAAAAAAGTGTTCCTAAAACACTTAGAAGTCCAAAAAAAAGAAAGACAAAAACATCTCCTAAACCTCTATAACCGTAAGCAGATTTACCAACGGTATATTTTATAGCTGCCCAAATACTAAAAGAACCTAGAATTAAAAAAAGTATTATATATTTCCAATTTTCTATTCCAAAACTATAGAAAACCAATACAAGAACTAGTAGTATATTAATACCAATAGAAAGTAGTATTCCTTTTTTTAATTGAGCTCTAGATAATAATCCACTTTGCAGTACTCTTTTGGGGCCTATACGGTCTTCATTGTCTGTTCCTTTAACTCCGTCTCCATAATCATTAGCAAAATTAGAAGTTATTTGAAAACCTATGGTAGTACATAAAGCTAAAACTAAAATAATATTGTCTGTAAAACCATACATATTAGCAATTGCAGTACCCACTAAAATACCTGAAATAGATAATGGTAACGTTCTTAATCTAGCTGCATTTAACCAGATGTTTACTTTATTCAAAATTAAAAAGGATCTTCTATTTGAATACGTTTTCCATCTTTATAAGAAGCAACAAAAGCATCTTGAAAACCTAGGTCTACCAACTGTTTTCTAAATTTTTGAGCTTCATTAAGAGTTTGGAAATTTCCTAAAGAATAGGAATAAAAAGGATTTGTTTTTACAAAAAGTGTATTTGTTAAAGCTTCTGAAGCTAGAGTAACATTATTATCAACAAAAGATTTAACCTGCACAGAATAAATTTTTTCTTTCTCTATAAACTCTTTAGCTAAGTAAAATTCTTTAACCAAACTTAACTCTTCATTCTGAATTTTAAGATTGTCTATTCTGCTTTTAATAGCATCTAAACTATCTATAGAAACCAATAAGTTACTAGTATTATTTTGTTTTTTAAAAGTATTAGAACTACTAAGACCTGCTGTAAATGAGGTTATAGCTAATGTTCCTATTAAAAATAAAGCAGTTACACCAGCAAGCACATTACGCTGAATATTACTTTTTTTTAATTCTTTGTTTTTAATTTTTATTTGATCCAGTAAACGCTCATTAATTATCTGAGCTTTATCAATATCTTTATGCAATTCTAATAAATCGCTTTCTTCTATAAATGGCATGCAGTATTAGTTTTGGGGCTAATTTAACAGGCTAAAGTTAATTAAAATAGCCGAATGTCTACTCTTTTTTTAAAAAGAAAAATTAAATTTTATTTTCTTATTATAAATAAATATAGTAAATTTTATAAACAACTAAAAACCAAATAATTATACAAGGAGTCTTAATTTGATTTTATACTATAAATACCATCTTTTTTGATCTCTATTTTTCTTTCTTTATACAAACTACCTATTCCTTTCTTAAAAGTCTTTTTACTCATTTGAAAAGTGGTTGTAATTTCTTCCGGAGACGACTTATCATTAAAAGGTAAAAATCCGTTTTCTTTAGTTAGCATTTCAAAAATCTTATTCGCAGCAGGTTCTAAAACTCTAGTTCCTAATGGTTGTAAAGAAATATCTAACTTATTATCTTTTCTAATTGTTTTTACGCAAGCAGGCATTGTATCTCCTATTGCAATTTTTTTAAACACTTCATTAGAATATACTAATCCTTTGTGTTTGTTATTTACAATGACTTCCCATCCTAAGTTGGTTTGTCTTGTAACAATAATCTCTATTTGATCCCAAACCTTTAATTCTATAGTATCGTTACTTAAAAAGCGATCTAATTTATTAGAAGCAACTAAACGGTTAGAGCGTTCATCTAAATAGCAATAAACTACATACCATTGTCCTTCTTGCATTTTTACTCTTTGCTCTCTAAAAGGAACTAACAAATGTTTTTCTAAACCCCATTGCATAAATGCACCAAATTCATTCACTTCTACTACTTCTAATAGCTGGAATTCGTTTGCCATTATGTAAGGTTCTAAAGTAGTCGCAATTGGTCTTTCTTCATAATCTAAATAGCAAAAAACAGATATTTTACTCCCAATTTCATAAGATTCTGGCACATACTTATTTGGTAAAAGAATATCATTACCTTCATTATCTCCTAAAAACAATCCTACACTTGTTGTTCGTAATATTTCTAAACTATTTAACTTCCCTAATTCTATCATGCTGCAAAATTACATTTTAAAAAAGAATTATAAGTCTTGTTCTTAAAATATATAAAACAGCAAATACGATATTAAAATTAGTAAAACAAAAAAACCGCTCTTAAAGAGCGGTTTCATATTTTTTAAGGAAATTCTATCTAGTAAACAGACTGCTTTCCAAAATGCTTACAAAGCATGTAATAAACAACAGCTCTATGCTTATTTCTATTAGAAGAACCATATTTATCCATTACTGTTTTAATACCTTCATCTAATTTAGCAGAATCTGCCATACCCAATTTTTTGATTAAGTAGTTGTTTTTAACAGTTGCTAATTCTTTCTCATCTCCACCAGATACTTTAGAAGCATCAATGTTGTAGATAGAAGGTCCTAATCCAATAGTAACTTTTGTTAATAAATCCATATCAGCACTTTCTCCAAACTTGTCTTTAATGTCTGCAGCGTACTTAGCAATTAGATCGTCTCTTTTACTCATAATGTTTAGAATTGTTATTAATTAATGGTTAATAAAAGTCTAAGATATGAAATCAAAATAATCAATCAAAATTTTATCATTTATTAATCTAGGGGTTTTTATTTCTAAAACTGCAGGTTTCTCTGTTGTTTTATACATTTTTCTTAATTGTTCTTCTAAAGAATATTCATCTTCTGCATGTAGGTATTCTAAATTATAAAGCTTACATATTTCTTTTGCTGATAAATTATTTCTAGTTTCAAAAAAAGTGTTAAACGTTTTAGATTCTTCTTTTCCCGGTAAAATTCTAAAAATTCCTCCGCCTTCATTATTTACAACAATAATTTTAAAATCTTTTTTTAAATAATTATTCCATAAACCATTACTATCGTAAAAAAAACTTAAGTCCCCTGTAATCAATAAAGTAGGTGTTATATTATAGATAGATGCACCAACAGCCGTAGATACGCTACCATCTATTCCACTGGTTCCTCTGTTACAAAAAACAGGAACAGTCTTATTATTATCAAAGAGTTGCGTGTAGCGAACCGTAGAACTATTTGCTAGTTGTAATTGATATTTATTAGGTATGCTTTTTAAAATACTATCAAAAACTTTAAAATCTGAGAACGGAATTTTTTGTAAATATTCTTCTCTTTTGAGTTGATATTGATTCCTTTTTTTATTCCAAAAATTAAAATAATTACTTTCATCTTTTTTTGATGTTACTATAGATTTTAAGAAAATAGAGGGGTTTTCCTTTACATGATGACTTAAACTAAAGTAAGTATTTAACGCTTTTAGTTTATCTATATGCCAATGTTCTGTTGGTTTATAGCTTCTTAAAAAGGCTTTTATTTTTTTTGAAACTACTAATCCTCCAAATGTGATTAAAATTTCTGGCTTTAAATTCTTGAATAATTCTTCTTTATTGTTTGCTTTTTCTATGGGTGCAAGAATACTATCTATACTTGGAAAAAAATTAGGATGGTGTAAATTAGAAGTAGTTTCTGTAAAAACTATAATTCGTGAATCTCTCCCAAGCACATCTAACAACTCTTGGTCTATGGCATTAGGTTCATTAACTCCTACAAGTACCATTATACGTTCTGCACTACTCCATTTTTCTTTAAAATCTTCAATTTTATCATTAAGATTTGAATTAGAATCTTCTTCAAAAAGAATATTTGGAATAACAGATACAGTACTAACCTTATCATATAAAGGCTCTTCAAAAGGCACATTAATATGTACTGGTAGCTTTAAATTTATTGTTGTATTCAAAGCGGTATTTAATTCAGAATCATTATAGGCCTGTATAGTATCTTGAGGTTTTTTAGAATCTACTTTAGGTACTATATGCGAATTATAAATTTCACTCGCATGGCTTGCATCTTGTTTTAAATTTGCAGAATAGCCAATATGGTTACTAAAAACATTTTTTTGTCTTATGGTTTGCCCATCTCCAATATCTATTTTATAAGAAGGTCTATCCGCAGAAATTACAACCAAAGGAATGCCACTATAATATGCCTCTGCAATTGCAGGATAGTAGTTTAATAATGCACTTCCTGAAGTACAAACAACAACAACAGGTTCTTTTAATTGCTGAGCCATACCAAGCGCAAAGAAAGCAGCAGAGCGTTCATCTACAATACTATAGCAGTTAAAAAAAGGGTTTTCTGTAAATGAAATTGTTAAAGGAGCATTTCTAGAACCAGGAGATATAACAATATTTTTTATTCCCTTTGCTTTACAATGTAAAATTATAGTTTGTGCAGATGCAATTGTAGAGTGTTTCATGTAAAACAAAAATACAACGATGTACTAACTAAACCCAATTCTACAATAAGATTATGTTGTATTAAGTATAAACAACATAGTCTTACTTTTATTTACAGTTTCTTTCCATTCTTTTTCTGGGTCAGAATCTTTTGTAATACCACCGCCAACATATACTATTGCTTTTGCATCTTTTAGTTGCATGCATCGTAAATTAACATACAAATCAGATACTTTTTTTATAGATTTATAGGCATTATTTTCTGTGTTTTTACGCCTTGTAGTTCTTAAATTTTCCTGTTTAAAATTTAATTCTCCTAAATACCCCGTGTAATATTCCCTATCATAATTTTCTTCTTCCAAAATAAAAGATTTGGTTTCTTCTTTAGGCATACCACATACTGCAGGCGTAGGATGCAGTACTTGTATAATACTTTTTAAAGATTCATTTATAATATCTGCCGTTAACTTAGTCCTTAAATGCCACAAATTTCCAGCACGTATAGATTCTACCTTAGAATATAATAGCTTATCTACTTTATTCTCTAATGCATTTGTTATATACTCTGTAACTAAATTTTGCTCTTCTAATTCCTTTATTCCCCAAGTAACTTTTTTATCTTGTTCATAAGGCTTTGTTCCTGCTAAAGACATTGTAGTTAGCCTTTTATTCTCTAATTTTAAAAGAATTTCAGGGGTAGCTCCTAACCACATTCCAATTTTAGGATGGTACCATAAATAACAAAAAGCTGATGCATATTTTTGTAATAATGAACTAAAAAGTAAAAAAGGGTCTTTGGTACAGTTTATTTCTATTTTTCTAGAAACAACAACTTTTTTAAAATTGGTGTCCTTAATTTTAGAAATAGCCTTTTTAACTAATTCTATATGCTTTTCCTTACCTTCTGTAGCACTTGGATAATTTATATCCTGTTTAGAAGCAATACTATTAAATGCATAAGTCTCTTCTAAAAAATCATCAAATTTTAATAACACTATAGGAGACTCACTATTAAAAGGAGCAAAAACAAATCCTTTTTCTTCAAAAGAATTTACATTATAAATAACTGTAGTAGATTGAAAACCTGCCTTAACTACAGTACTATTAGGTTTCCTATATAAAACAAAAGGTAATTTGGCATCTAATTGTTTACTTGCTTTATTTATGATTTGGGTAAGCATATTATTTTTTAGGTAAGGCAATGGTACTTAATTTACAAACGGATATTAAATTATTTTCATCATCTGTAACCTTAATTTCCCATAACTGCGTTGTACGCCCTTTATGCACTAAAAGTGCTTTAGCATATACAAAGCCTTCTTTTACACTCTTTACATGGTTTGCAGAAATTTCTATACCACGCACAAAAAAGTTTTGTCCGTCTAAGAATATATAAGAAGCTGTACTTCCTACGCTTTCCGCTAAAGCAGCAGTAGCACCACCATGCAAAACACCATCTGGTTGATGGACTCTAGAATTTACTGGCATTTTTGCAATTAAAAAGTCTTCTCCAACATCTGTATATTCAATTTCTAAAGTCTCCATAAGTGTGTTTTTGGAGCTTTCATTACAAATAGATAGAATCTTTTCTTTATAATCGTTCATGCCTTTTTTTTTGTAAAATTAAGCATTAGCTAAGAATAAAAGAAGTGTTTAAAAAGGGAATGGTTTCTTAAAGTAAAGTTTGGTTTTTTACCTTTACTGTAATTTTAGTTTTTATAATAAAATGAGTAATCAAGAAAAAACAGTAAGTTACACTACAACAAACACCTACGAAACTCTTAACTCCTTAACTAATAAAACCAAAAACATATGGATTGTTTTACATGGCATAGGATATTTAAGTAGGTATTTTATAAAACATTTTGATTCCTTACCTGCTGAAGAAAATTATATAATAGCACCACAAGCCCCTTCTAAATATTACTTAAATAATAAATATCGTAGAGTTGGCTCTAGTTGGCTTACTAAAGAAAATACCTCTTTAGAAACAAAAAACGTATTAAATTATTTAAACAAAGTCTACCAACAAGAAGGCATTACAGACCAACATAATGTAATAATTTTAGGATATTCACAAGGTGTTTCTATTGCTAGCAGGTGGATTTGCTATTCTAAAATTCCGTGTAATCATTTAGTATTATACGGTGGAATTATACCCAAAGAATTAACTAAAGAGAATTTTTCTAATCTAATAGATAACAAAACAAAAATAACCTTCTTTATTGGTGATAAAGACGAATATATTACTGAGGCCAAAAGAATTTTAGAAGAAAAAAGAATACAACTTTTATTTGATGGTAAAGTAAACGTAATAGTATATGATGGCGAACATGCCATTAAAAAAGAAATAATAGAATCTTTAGTATAAACTACTTATTCAAAATAAGTTATGGCCCTAGTTTTATAACTATTATCTGGCGTAATAATTTGTTTAATCCAATTGCCAGAATTGCCATCATCATATTGATACAGGTATTCTTTTATCGTGACACTATCTTCTAATTTCTCTTCCGTTTTAATCAGCATGTCATTTTCATTATAGTCATATAATATAACTTCCTGTGGCTCAAACTCTTTTTTGTCTGTATTAAACAAAAACTTAGTCTTAGAAACTATTTTATCTTTTTGGTTTATTTTATCCTCCTCTGCAGATATTGCTTCGCCATTTAAAAAAGTCTTGGTAAGCACTAATTTTTGTTCTGGAGTATTTTTATTTTTTATTTTTGAGGTCCTAATAGATTTAATAATCTCACCGTTTAAGTTATATGTTTTTGTATTTTCACCTTTAAAACTTGTATTAGAAATAGTTGTAATATCTATACCTGTGTCATTGGTTCTTGTAATTTTCTCTAAAACATTTTCTTTAGAATACATATACTCGTATTGTTCTAAAAACTCTTTAGAATACGTAAGTATTTTTTCTGTAATTTTTAAAGTTGCTGTACTATCTATAGTATAAATATTAGCAATGGAGGTACTAGGGTCAAAATTATTTTCTCTGTAGTTTTCAAATCTTTTTTCTTTTAAAAATTTTCCATCGTATTTATAGTATGTAATATTATAATCCGCATCACTATGCCTTGTAACAGACTTAGACAAACGTCCGTCTTTTAAAAACTCATACTCTTCCTTACCATATTTAGTATTTACCAAACACGTTTGCACACTATCTTTTAAATCAAAATCCTTCACTGTAAAAATTCTAATTTCTTGAGCTTCAATTGTAAAAGAAGTCATTAAAAACAAAAACGTAAAAAAATAAAGCGCATAATTATTCATGAAACAAAATTAGTTATAATCTTAATCACATAAAATAATTATAGAATAAAAGAGCATTAATAAAAATAGTATAGCACTACAATGATTTTATGATTTTTATAGTACTTAATTATTTCATTAAAAGTTGTAAATTTGATATTAACACCATTAATTTTATTGCTTATTTATATGGATTTACCAACATCTCCTTTTAGTAAACAACAACTCTTACCACAAGAAGAAACATTAGAAGTTTTAAAACAAAAAGGAGAACTTTTTATTGGTATACCAAAAGAAAATCAAAATCAAGAAAAAAGAATTTGTTTAACCCCAGATGCTGTAAATGCAATAACTGCCAACGGCCATAGAATATTAATAGAAGCTGGCGCTGGCGAAGGTGCAAATTTTACAGATATAGAATACACTAATGCTGGTGCGGAAATTACTAAAGACACTAAAAAAGTATTTTCTTGTCCACTGCTATTAAAAGTAGAGCCACCAACTTTAGCAGAAATAGAAATGTTAAATCCGCAAGCAACTATTATATCTGCATTACAAATAAAAATACAAGAAAAACGATATTTTGAAGCATTGGCAAAAAAGAGAATTACTGCCATTGCTTTTGAATATATACGTGATGAAGATGGTAAATACCCTGCTGTACGTTCTTTAAGTGAAATTGCAGGAATATCATCAGTATTAATAGCTTCTGAGTTAATGGCGGTTACCAATGAAGGTAAAGGTTTAATGTTTGGAAATATTAGTGGTGTACCTCCTGTAGAAGTTGTAATTATTGGTGCTGGTACGGTTGGTGAATTTGCTGCAAGGTCTGCTATTGGCTTGGGTGCTAATATTAAAGTTTTTGACAACTCTATTACCAAGCTTAGAAATATACAAACAAATCTAAACCAGACTATATATACTTCAACGATACAACCAAAAAATTTATTAAAAGCCCTAAAAAGATGTGATGTTGCAATTGGTGCAACAAGAGGTAAAGACCGCTCACCGGTGGTAGTTTCTAGTACTATGGTAGAACACATGAAAAAAGGTGCTGTAATTATAGATGTTAGTATAGACATGGGTGGTTGCTTTGAAACTAGTGAGGTTACTTGCCATAACAAACCTACTGTAGAAAAATTTGGTGTGGTGCATTACTGTGTTCCAAATATACCTTCTAGATACCCAAAAACTGCATCGGTATCTATTAGTAATATTTTTACGCCTTATCTACTAAAAATTGGAGAAGATGGGGGAATAGAAAATTCTTTGCGTTTTGACAAAGGTCTTAGAAATGGTCTGTATCTTTACCACGGAATTTTAACCAATAAATCTGTAGGCGAATGGTTTGACTTACAGTATAGCGACATCAATTTTCTGATTTTTTAATATGGCATTTTTAAAGCGTTTAGGTTACTTTGTTTTTGGCCTATCATTAGGTATTGTTTGTTTAACTTTTTTCTTCAAAAAAAAATCGGATGAAACAGGTACCAGTTTATCTTTTTGTTATTTACCAAATTGTAGAACACTAAAAGACATACGTTCTAAACCGTTACACTACTCCGAAGAAATAAGCACCTTGCTTTTAAATAAAGAATTAGACTCTACAGATATTGCTTTTTTCTTAATCAACGGAGATGTAGACTTTGGAAATAGTGATACTAAATCTAATCCATGTAAAACTTATCTTATAGAAGGTGAATTACATGGAAAAGAAGCTATTTTAACCGTAAAAAATTGTAAAGACAAAGCACAAATAAGTAAACTTGTTTACTAAATTTTCCTTCTCTTTCGTTCTTCTTTTAACAAGGTTAATTCTCTTGTAGTTTGCCCCGCTACAGATGTGTTTTCCTCTGCCCTACGTATTAAATACGGCATAACATCTCTTACTGGACCAAAAGGTAAATATTTAGCAACATTATAACCTTCAGCAGCCAAATTAAAAGATATATGGTCGCTCATACCATAGAGTTGCCCAAACCAAACTCTAGTGTCTGATTTTTCTATATTTTTTTCCTTTAAAAGTTCTATTAAAGCATAACTACTAGCTTCATTATGTGTGCCGCAGAAAAGAGAAATAACATCTAAATTATCTAATATATAGCTAACTGCAGCATCAAAATTAATATCGGTATCTTTTTTACTAGCACAAATTGGTGTTGGGTACCCTTTTTCTTTTGCTCTAGTATTTTCTTTCTCTAAATAAGCACCACGTACTACTTTTAAACCCACCAAAAAACCTTTCTCTTTAGCTCTTTTATATAACCCTTCTAAATACTCCAAACGGTCCCATCTATACATTTGCAGCGTATTAAACACTACCGCTTTTTCAGTATTATATTTTGCCATCATATCTTCTACCAATTGGTCTGCTGCATTTTGCATCCAACTTTCCTCACCATCTATTAACAAAGCTACTTCCATATCATAAGCTTTTTTGCAAACCGTGTCAAACCTTTTAACAACACGCTCCCACTCTACTTTTTCTTCTGCAGTTAGTACTGTGTTACTAGACACTTTTTGGAACAATGCAAATCTTCCAAAACCAGTAGGTTTAAATACTGCAAAGGGAATAGAATCTAATTCTTTTACAAAATTTAAAATCTTTAAAATTTTATGTAAAGCTTCGTCAAATGTAGCTTCTTCCTCTTTTCCTTCTACTGAGTAATCCAAAACAGAACAAACTCCTTTTCCCCACATTTTATCTACCACAGGTAAACAATCTTCCTCATTTACACCACCACAAAAGTGGTCAAAAACTGTAGCTCTTATTAAACCTTCTACTGGTAAATGCGCTTTAATTGCAAAATTTGTCATTAATGTACCCATTTTTACAAGAGGTTCATTTGCAATCATTTTAAAAAGAAAATAGGCTCTTTCTAATTCCGAATCCGTTTTTAAGGCAAATGCCGTTGCGGTATTCTCAAAAATATGTTTCATTTATTAAAAAATTAGTCAACATCAAATATAATAACACTTTTTACAACCATTTCATTTAAAATAAGCTTTATTTTGCGAGCTATTAAAAAAATATTTTTCTTTGAAAAACTTTAGAGAAAAACTTAATTACAACTATGAACTCTATTACCACAACATCTTATTCTATACATTTTAACACAGATGCTTTTAATGCTCTAAATACGCATTTAGAAGATAAAGCATATTCTACTATATTTATTATGGTAGATGAAAATACGCATGAGCATTGTTTACCTGCCTTTATGTCTCAAATTACTGGGGACTATGCATTTGAAATTATAGAAATAGAATCTGGTGAAGAAAATAAAAACATAGAAACTTGCACAGGAGTTTGGAGCGCGCTTTCTGAACTTGGCGGAGACCGTAAGAGTATTCTTTTAAACTTAGGAGGTGGCGTTCTTACAGATTTAGGTGGCTTTGTAGCTTCTACTTTTAAAAGAGGAATTAATTTTATTAACATACCTACTACATTACTTTCTATGGTAGATGCATCTGTAGGTGGCAAAACTGGTGTTGATTTAGGGCCATTAAAAAACCAAATTGGAGTTATAAACCAACCGCAAATGGTACTTATTGTTCCAGAATTTTTACAAACTTTAGAAGCTAGGCAAATAGAAAGTGGCTTTGCAGAGATGCTAAAACATGGTCTTATTAAAGACAAAAACTATTGGGAAGAACTTAAAAAAATAACATCTTACAAAGAAATGGAAGCACACATACATGATTCTGTTATTATTAAGAATGATGTTGTTACCATTGACCCAACAGAACAAAACCTACGTAAAATATTAAATTTTGGCCATACACTAGGACATGCCATTGAATCTCATTATCTAGAGAGTGAAGAATTACCAACACTTTTACATGGAGAGGCAATTGCAATTGGAATGATTTTAGAAGGATACCTTTCTTATATACTAACAGGACTACCTAAAAGTGAATTAGAAGACATTAAAGAAACTTTTTTAAGCAGGTATAAAAAAATTGAGTTTACAGAAGAAGGAATTAAAAGCATTTTAAAGCTTTTAATTTTTGATAAGAAAAATTCTCACGGTAACATTAATTTTGTTTTACTAAAAAGTATTGGCGAAGCTGTCTATGACATTAAAATTAAAGATGAATTATTTTCCGAAGCTTTTTCTTACTACAAAGAATAAGAGATTCATACACTAAATTCTTCATTTTACAACTCTTTAAAAAAAGTAATACATAAATTATATAGATTCGGTAGTATAAAAACCAAACCTATACATTATGTTACGCAAACTTGTAGATTACAAAAAATTAGACCACAGTATTGTTTCCCTATTAATTGAAACATACCCTCATGGGTATGGAGATGATGATATTATAATTTTTAAAAATATAAATGGTGAAATTATAGAAACTGTTGAGCTAAAAACAGAAGACACAATTTATTTAGTAAAAATTAGTAAAAGCTTATCTAACTTTATTGCAAATTTTGAAGACAACGTAGAAAAAGAACTAGAACCTAATACTACAAATACTATAGAGGAAGTAGACGCTTCCAATATGCAATTAGATATAGATTCAGATTCTTTAGAGAAAGAAATAGAATAGACTAAAAATACCTTTCTTCTAAAATTTTCATATGGTGTTTTTGGTGACCGCAAATAACAAATCCTAATCCGCCAACACTCCATTGTATGTTACTTGCAGTACCTGTGTGCAAGAGCTGCTCTTTAGTACTATTCTTAAATAATGCAATTGTAGATTCTCTTACAGCAAGAAATTCCTCAACTATATTTTCTTTATTTCTATTCGCAACGGAAACTTCTTTTGCATAATCATTTTCATTAAATCCTGGTAAAGCTGTTTTATCATTTCTACAAAAACATAGTGCTCTATATTGAAAAACCCTTTCTGTATCTATAATATGTAGCAAAACTTCTGCCACTGTCCATTTATCTTTACCATAGGCATAAGAAAATTTAGCAGCATCTATAGTTTCTACTAAATCTAGAAACTGTTTTTTTCCATTAAGCAATTCAGACATAAGCTCTACATCCTCAATAGCGTTTAAATAGGTAGCATAAAATTCTTTATACTCTACTTCTAATAAATCCGATTTTTTCATTTTTAATAAATAAAAAATCCTAATTAAAGTAATTTCAATTAGGATTTAAGTTTATAGTAATTAATGCTATTAAAGTTCATTAAAAATTTTGTGCATTAATCGTTTTTTATCATTAATACTTTCTTCTAAAGAAATCATTGTTTCTGTTCTACTAATTCCATCAATATCATCAATTTTGAAAATAATATTTTTAGCGTGAGTAGTATCTTTTGCTCTAATTTTACAGAAAATATTAAACTTACCTGTAGTAATATGTGCAACAGTTACATTTGGAATTTCATTTAAACGCTCTAATACAAATTTTGTCTGGTGCGTTTTTTCCAAGAAAACACCAACATAAGCTATAAAAGAATATCCTAACTTAACATAATCTATAGTTAAAGAGGACCCTTTTATTATTCCTGCCTCTTCCATTTTCTTTACCCTAACATGTACAGTACCAGCAGATATTAATAATTTCTTTGCTATATCTGTAAATGGTGTTCTAGTGTTGTCTATTAACATATCTAGAATCTGGTGGTCTATCTCGTCTAACTTAACTTTACTCATGGTTTTAAATAGTTTAAATGCGAAAATAATAAATTACAATAGAAAACTCAATAAAAGTTGCCTTATTATAACAAAAATGTAACGTTTAGGTAATTAAATACCATATTATGCAATATATTCTTTTAAAAGTTCTATGAAAGGTTCCTTTTTTAGGATAAACAACTCTTCTTCTTTTAAACAATTATAGGTTTTATGACCAAAATAAGATTTTGTTAATTTTCCAACCTTTTCTATTGCTGGCACAAACTCAAGAACACCATTTATTAAAGTTTCCTTAAACAATATTCCTATATCTGTATTTGGGTCTAAACTTGAGTTAATTTTCTCTGCATTACCTATTAAAACATCAAAGAAAAGTTTTCCGTTTTCTGGTATGGTAGTATAGTCTTCTTGACTATAACTAGGAATGGTACCTAAACTAATTGTACTAATTGCTTTTAGTAAAGATATATATATAAGTTCTCGTGTAGTTTCCCTTTCATAATCGTTAGGGTAATGACCAGACTCAAAAAGTATTGTTGGAATATGTAGCATTTGAAAAGTGTCTCCCACACAATTTGCATTAAACCCATCATCATACCTTCCAACTTGACCTGGTATTATTTTTTGTAACTCACTATTCATAGCAACAATTAACTGCATACTTACTCCTCTAGTTTTAGAAATAGTTCTTTCTTCATTGTGTGCAGGAGCTAAAAAAGATACCGTTGCAGGCTTATTCGTTGTACCCACATTAAAAATAGTACGCTGATCATGTAAATTAAAACAATAGTTTGGTTTAAACTTTTTATACGCTGCCATTAAGATAGTACTCTCGGGCTGGGTTTGGTTTTGGGCATCTCTATTTAAATCAATCTCATTAGCATTTATTCTAGTATAGGCATGCGCCCCATCTGGATTTAGCATAGGGATAATATGTAGGGTACAATTAGCTTTTATAGTATCTACCTCTTTAGAATCTTGTTGTAAATAATTTAATAAATCTAATACTGCTTTTGTAGTGGTAGATTCATTACCATGCATTTGGGACCACATTAAAATTCTATTGGATCCATTACCTACAGTAACGCTATATATTTTTCTTTTTTGGACAGAATCTCCAATATAAGAAACACTAAATTCTGAAGGTAATTTTTCTAAAACTGAGAAAATTTGTTCATTAATTACATAACGACCAGTAACAGATTTCTCTTTTATATTCTTATACTCTATGGATGTAAACATCTAAAATTCTTAAATTTAATTAGTAAAAATACAATCTATATAAATTACATTTGCAACCTATAAGGTGTTTTTTGTTATGTAATTAATTATTTAAATGGTTAAAAACAAAAATATTTATACAATATATTGAAAATCAAATATTTAATTAATTTTACATATACAAATACTTCACCTTTAATCTATACCAAGACTTATTAATTTAATTATTTTCTTAAACTATGATAAAAAAGATAATCTGCATATTATTACTATTATTAACCTTTGTTTCTTGTTACCAACCAGAACGAAACTGTAGTGATTTTAAAACTGGAGAATTTACGTTTACATATGAAATAAATGGAGTTTCTAAAACCGGTAAATTTATACGTGACAAAGATTACAGTGTAGATTATTATGATAATAAAATTGACAGTGCTTCCGTACGGTGGTTAAATGATTGTGAATTTGTTTTAAAAGATTTAAATAATGATATTGCCATTCATTATAAAATTTTGAGTACCACAAAAGATTCTTATACTTTTGAATATAAGAATGCTGTAAAAGACACCAATAAAAAACTAATCGTAAGAACAGGAACCGCAACAAAAACTAAATAACCATGTTTGAAATTTTTTCTAATCCAGATGCTTGGATAGCCCTTTTAACTTTAACCTTTTTAGAAATTGTATTAGGTATAGATAATATTATTTTCATATCTATTGCTGCAGGAAAATTAGAACCTGCGCAAAGAAAAAAAGCAACCAACATAGGCTTAGTATTGGCCATGGCTATGCGTATTGTGCTTCTTTTTGGTATATCCTTACTAACCTCTATGAAAAAGCCTTTCTGGGTTATTGACTTGGATTGGATTTCTGGCGGTATTAGCGGACAAGCAATAATTCTCTTTGCTGGTGGATTATTCTTATTATACAAGAGTACAAAAGAAATACATGAAAAAGTAGAAGATAAAGGTCATGATGAAAGAGAGGTAACTAAAGCTCGTTCTAAAACATTAAGCAACGCTATAGTACAAATAACCGTTATAAATATTGTTTTCTCTTTTGATTCTATCTTAACAGCTATTGGAATGACCAATGGAATATCTCCAAATCCTAATGATGCACTAATTTTAATGATTGTTGCTGTGGTAGTCTCTGTGATCATAATGATGTTATTTGCTAACCCAGTTGGGGAGTTTGTAAATCGTCATCCGTCCATACAAATACTTGGACTATCTTTCTTAATATTAATTGGATTTATGCTTATTGCAGAAGCAGCACACCTTGCTCATTTAATTGTTTTTGGCAATGAAGTTGGCACCATTCCAAAAGGATATTTGTACTTTACTATAGCCTTTTCTTTAATGGTAGAATTTTTTGATTTAAGAATGAAAAAAAATAAAAAAGGAGTAACTGAAAATATAGAAGAGTAATTTCACTTTTCTAAACAAAAAAACACCCTAGTAAAATAATTTGCTAGGGTGTTTTTATTTTAATAACCTTAATGCCTCTCTCCTACTTAATGGCTCTAAATTTGTATTCTCTACAAATTCCACAACCCAGTTAGGATTGGTTCTACTGTATTCCCTTAAAATCCAACCTATAGCCTTATTTATAAAAAACTCTTTAGAACCTAACAAACTATTAATTGTATTTTGCAATACTAATGTATCTAATTCCTTTTTATATTTTAATTGAAAAAGTATAGCACTCCGTTGTAGCCAAATATTATTAGTCTTTAGCCACTTTTTAATAGTTGCATCTTTAGTTTCAGGAAATTTTTTAAAATAAGCTCCTAATAATTTAACCGCAATAAAATCTACTGTATCCCACCAAGATTTATTTGTAATCATATATTCATAAAGCAATATATCTTCTACTTCTTGGGCTTTTATATATTTGAACACTAATTCTTGTCCAAAATGCTGAAACTCTCTTTGCGGTTTACTCCATAAGATTTTAATTAATTTTGGAAGCACTTCTTTAGGAAGAAGGTAAGATGTAATTAAAAAAGGTTTTTGAATTTCCCTTCTAATAGGTGTTTTTAACCCATAATAATCAAATTGATCACGCATGTACGCTTTTTGATGCGTAGCAACTAAGCTATCTGCACTATTAGCAAATTCATTTTCAAGGCTCTTAATATATTCTTCCATGAGTAAAATTTCAAACTTAAAATACAAATTTACTCGATAATCGAGATTTAAATGCTCCGACGCTTGGCTTACGTCGAAATCAATACTAATTTTTCTTCTAATGCCTCTTGGACTTGCCCCAAGGTAATTTACTCTACAATAGCAAATCTCTTCAAATTTTCTATTTCTGGAAGAATAACCTCTTTAACCAAACTATGATCTTCTGTATATATACCAGAAGTAATAAGATTATAAATAAATTTACCATCACGTATGGTAAGTAACACCCCATTAGGTTCTCCATCATAGGTTCTAATAGCATAAAAACTATCGTCTCCAGGAAGATTTATATTTTTTACCTCTTCAGTACCTTGACCAAAAGAACTTGTAACTATATTATAAGCGCCATTAGTTAATTGATATGCCTTTTTTGCTTCCCTAACACTGCGTTCCTTAGATATTGTTATAGAATAGTACAAAGGACTATACCTATCTGTCTCTATTAAATCATACGTATATTCTAACTCTACAGACCCATCAAAATACTTGTGTACGCTACAAGTCTCACTTTTTCCACTCAAATCTAAATTAATATCATAAACATCTGTTATTTCTTTGATCGTAGTAATAATGGGGTATTTAGACACCTCAATAGTATCATCAGAAATACAAGAACAAAAAATGAGGCAGACAAGAAGTAAGATTTTTTTCATCAATTATATTTTATAAAATATAACGGAAAATTCTTATTTTATATATAATACTAGTAATGTAAACTTAAAAATACTTAATAATTTTTTCACCAGTTAAATTTATAATATACTAAAACATCTGCGTGGTGCACGGAAGGTTTAATTACTACTATCAACATAACAAATCTCAAAAAATTTAGTTATATTTTAAGTTTTATTTAAAAGTAATTACACAAATAGCAAAAGCAATATATTTCAAATTAAAAAAAATTAATAGTCTTTGCAAATAAGTAAAAACATTAACTCTCCATCTAATAATTTAACACTTATTAAGTTTAATTTTTAAGTAGTTCAATATTAAATGTATTTTCCGAAAATGGAATACCTCTAAAATTTTCAATTCCATCACCACATTTTATTTCAAATTTCCCATTATTTAATTCAATCATTTGCTTTATCCTCCACATTCCAATACCATCACCTTGTTTACCAATTTTTTTTGCGGTTACACCAGAAACTCCTTCTAAAAGTATTCTTTCACGCTCGTTTTCAGGAATATGCAAGCTTATCATTTGAATTGACATAACTATAGTTTTATCATTATCTTTAAAATCAATTAAAATATTTGTGTCAGGTTTTGAATATTTAGCTGAATTTTCCAATAAATGATATAAAGCAACTTGTATTGTCTCATAATCAATGAGAATTTTCCCATAAAAATCAGAAACTTGTACATAAATATTCTTAGATGTGAAATCTCCAAAAAAAGTATGGAGAACATTTAACAAAACAACTCTAAATGGGTAGACTGTAAATTCCAAATCAGCATTATCATCTCTATCTAATTTTCTATAAATAGAAAATTCTGATTTCATATGAATATTATGTTTTGCTATGCGCAAAAACACCATAGAGGCTTTATATTTATCGTTATCTAATTCTTTTTGTATATATTCAATTTGATTTCTCCAATTTGAAGAAAGAATCTCTTGAGGTATTAAATTATATATCTCTTGAATGTTATGAGCATTTATAGAAGTAAGATTATGAACTAGTCTATTAACTTTCTTTTGTTCTGATTTTTTTACTTCGCTAATGATTTGTTCTCGAGGTATTACCAAGTCATAATAAGCATATGATAAAGCTTCCAATTTACTTTTAAATAATTTGGTAGTTTTTGTTTTTTCACAACATAGAAAAGTAACACCTTTAGAATTTAAAATCTTCCCCTGCCTTCTTTTATTCTTATAAATAGGGCAACAATCAATTACCCCACCTAGTGTGTCACAAGAGTTATAACAATTAAGGCAATCAGATTCCAAATTGTCCGAAATACTACTTTCTAAATTATCTGTTATTTTAAAGTGATTCATATATGTTTAGCCTAATAAATTTTCTATTAAATTACTAAACTGAAAAGGTTCTGCATCTTTTGACAAACATCCATCAACCTCTCTTAAAGCTTTATGAAATCTATCCCCCTTATTATCTGCCGAATATAAAATTATTTTTTTTTCGTTATACTTATTTTTTAAAGCTGAAGCCAAACCTAATCCTTCATCTTTGAAAAGATTAGAACCAACACCATTTATATCCACAAAAATTATGTCAGACTCTTTGACTTTAGGGTCATCCAAATTTATAATATCTTTAATTGATTTGGTGTTTTTCCAACCTTGCTTTTTAAGTATTGAAACAATTTGGAAATCTGTATGTTTATCATCTACAAAAAGAATCTTTGTGATATCTTTTAGCTTATTATTTTCTTTATTATTGATTTCTTTAAAACTTTCTCTAACTCTACTTACAGCATTAACATTTGTATTTATAGTAATATTTCCATTACTTATTTTTGAGGATGTTTTAATCTTATTATTTTTCTTTTTTCTTTCAATTAAAAAGTAAGTAAATATTACACCTACAATTGTAGCTCCAACACCACTAAAAATCCATTCGTAATATTCTGTCATATTTTCCATTATAATTATAATTAAGTTTAATTAAATTCAACTCTACAAATTTTTAAACGTAATACACGAACTACCGTATCGCATAAATACAATTACTAAAATACCTACATATTTGTATATACCCTTCTATTAAATAAGCTAATTATCCTACAATTATTAACAATGTATTGTACCACTGTTTATAGCTAAGAAAAGTACGCGTTAAAAAAATTGCTATTTAATTTAACATCTAGTTTTGGGAGAAAGAGAAACGGTTGCTATTCTCTTGTTTTAATTTAAAACCGCTTTTTCTGTTTCATCTAGTCTAGAAACATCTACTGTCATTCTTCCATTTTCAAATTTTACAGTATTTGTAAACTTTTCTCCCCAATTAATTTCTGCAGCTTTATAGGAAGAACGAGAATAAACGGTTTGCGAAAAAGATTCATCGAAAGCTTTTATAGTTACCATAAACTCTACATCTTTTTCTAAAAAGCTTTCTGGATCTAACCCAAACAACGGGCTATCTTTTTCTATTGGATGTACTATGGTCCACATATAGGGGAAGAAAACCACTTTTGGTATTTGTAAATCTAGCCCATAAAACTCGCGTGCGCCAAAATCATCTTTTTTCATAGATAGGGTTAGCTTTGCTTCTACCTCTAACAACTGGTTTGCATGCGGATTAACAATCTTAAACATAAATGCATTTATGGTATTAAAAGGAGCAATAACGCCATGCGAGCTGTATTTAATTTTAGGAGAAGGTTTAGAAAACCTACCATACACCATACCCGTTGCTAATGCAAAAGATAACAAACCTAACATAGATTCTATTGCTGCAACTATATTGGCCAAAATGCCTATTGGCGCTACCCTACCATACCCTAAAGTAGTTATGGTTTGCGCACTAAAAAAGAAAGCTTCTAAGAACTTATCGGTTTTACTTATTCCTTGAATTCCTGTAAGGTGCTCCACACCTATCCATAAATACAAACAGGCAAAAAAAGTATTAATTACAAAATAACCTAGTAGGATAATGCTAAAAAATTGCCACCAAGGCATGGAAATTAAAGAATGGAAAAAATTAAATCTTTCTAAAAAAGGAAGATTGGTTTTAGTAACATTAAAAGAACCGTCTTTATTTAATGTTCTATGTCCATTATTTATGGTTTTGGTGCCTAAACCAAATTCTTTAATTTTCTCTTTTAAATTATCTGACATTATAAATTTTTACTACACTATATTTTAGCTACTTATATTTATTTAACTAAACTATAAATTTAATTATTTTTAGTCCTATTTAAAAATACTTTTATAGCCTTTTCTGTGTATTTTACATGCATAAATATAATTATGATAAAATCTTGTCAGTATAGTATAACTAGCATCATGAGAAAATAATTATACTGCAAATGCTGTTGTAGATTTAAGAAGAACCATTGGTACACCTTCTCCTTCTCTAAATGTACTATTTATTTTTTTTCTTTCCAGACACCTAAAAATATTTTAGTTAAAAAAACTACTTATAAATATCCAAAAAAGAAAGGCTTTTAATTAGGCCTACTAAATTTAGTATTAGGATTGGTACTCTTGTGGTCTTTAAATAAACGTTGCTGCTGCTTAACCGTCATGGTACTTCCATCATGACTCCAACCAGGAGGGCCAAAAATATACATTAGTTTATGGGATAGTTTTGGAGACTTTTTAGTGTCATTCCAAATATCTTTAAATTCATGAGTTAAAATTACTAAAGGATTATAAGACTGTGGTGCATGTATTACTCCAAATTTAACCTCTACATCATCATCTAGTTCTTTCCATGTTCCAAATATTTTATCAAAAATATTCAAAAATCCTCCATGGTTTTTATCTAAATATTCCACATTTTGCGAGTGGTGTACTTGGTGCATCGTGTGCGTATTAAATATTTTTTCTACCCACCCCATTTTAGGCACATATTTAGAATGCAGTTGAAATTGCCAAAAAGATTCTATTGCTAAAGCAAAAACCACAACTTCTACAGGAAACCCTACCGCAGGCATCCACATATAAAAGAAAGGTTTATATAATAAAGTAAACCAACCATTTCTAATAGCTGTTCCTAAATTAAAATGGTCCGAAGAATGGTGCACAATGTGAGCAGCCCATAATAATCTAATTTCATGATTAGCTCTATGAAACCAATAGTACGTAAAATCATCTGCTAACTGACATAATAAAAATACATACCATGCATATCCAAAAGATTCATACCCCATGATATTCGTACGAACACCATCTACTAAAGGGTTAAAGAATTCATAGGTGTAATTAAAAACAGTGATTAAAACGGTAACTTTTATTAATGGCCCTAAAATAGCAGAACCTATTCCCATAGCACCACTTGCCATTAAATCTTTCCACACATATAAATCTTCATTATCGTGTGTATGACTATAGGTTATTTCTAATAAAATTAATGCTATAAAACAAGGAACACCATATATAAGGGGGTTGGTCAAATCCATAAATTAAAAAAATGTTTTTTTTCAAAGATAGCTATACAATACTTAGTTATAAGGATTAGGCTATTTTTATTTATACTTTCTAGGTAATTATTATTTATTATTTTTTTCTAAAATCTCATTTTGCCTTTTTAACAGCTGTTCCATTTTAGATAACAGCTCTATATTTTTTGGAGTTGCTACTGTTTTATCTTCTGGGTTTTCGGCCTTATCCTTAAAATGATTTATAAACTTTAAAACCACGAAAATGGTCAGAGAAATAATTCCAAAATCTACCAAAACCTCTATAAGTTCTCCATACCAGATAGCAACTTCTTCTATACCATTTGCATTTGCTTCACGTAAAACAATTTTTCTATTGGTCAAGGTAACACCTTCTGACAATAAAGATAGAGGTGGCATTATTATTTTTTTAACTAAAGTATTTACTACTTTGTTGAATGCTGTTCCCACAATAATACCAATAGCCATATCTATCATATTACCTTTAACAGCAAAATTCTTAAACTCTTCAATAAATTTTTTCATAAACAAGAAATTAAAAAAGCGTTATTTGTCCATCGTCATCAATATCACTATCAGCAGCATCAAGAGAACTTTTAGTAGAAGTATTAGTTTCATTATCTTCCGTAGAATTCTTTAACTGCTCTTTTATTTCTGGCTTTTTATCTTGGTTTTCTTCCACAACCTCTATTTCACTAATAGGTGTTTCTTCTTCTACTTCATAAGGTAACGCTTCTAAAGAATTAACATTTTTTACTTTATCTGAAGTAAGTTGGTTTCCTAATGCTTTAATACCCTTAATAGAAATAAATTCTTCTAAATTTATAGTTACATTAGGTTTTGGGTCTTTTCCCCTAGGCTTTACAAACTCAAGCTCTACCATTGGCCTCCAATCTGTAGAAATTAACTCTAAGTAAGATTTTGGGTGCTCTGTAATAATAAGGTCTTCCCTATTTTCTTGTTCTATTAAAAAACGTTTTACAGCTAACCTTTCTTTATCGCCATCCCAATAAATAGCTGATAATGGCTTTTTAGGAATCCATTTTTCCAGAACTATCATATCGTCCTCAAAATGAGAAGTTAAGGTTGGTAACATGGTTTTAACCATACCTTTTTGAGTTACAATCAACAATAAATCGTCTCCTCTAAATTCTCCTAACAACTCCCCTCTCCCATCTACATTTAATCTACGCACCACATCATCAAACCAAATTTTTCTTGGCTTTAAGGTAGAAACTCCTTTTTCTTTAAGTTCTATTCGTTTTACAGCGTATTTAGTAACAATATTTCCTTTAGAGCCACGTCCTTTTATGAGAACATCCGAGAAATCTATATCCCATTTTAGCTTTTTAACACTACCAACTTGTCTTAAGTTTATAGTAACAACTTCCGCTTCTCCATTAGGGTTAGCCGAATAATATAGTACTTGAGAGCCAGGTTTCCCTGTAGTTAGGTCATATAACTTATCTCGAGTCATACTTGTTACATTAAATCTTTTTATATACGTAGCACCACCTTTACCATCTTTATAAATCATATTATAAGTGGTTCTAGAATCCTTCTTTTTAAAGACTGCTACATGTATAATATTTTTCCCTACAAAAGTTTTAGAGTCTACTTTGGACACCATCATTTTACCTTCTTTGGTAAAAACAATAATATCATCAATATCACTACAATCTGTTACATACTCATCTCTACGAAGTGAGGTGCCAAAGAAACCTTCTTCTCTATTTACATATAGTTTTGTATTTCTAA
Source organism: uncultured Maribacter sp. (assembly GCF_947495965.1). Lineage (GTDB taxonomy): Bacteria > Bacteroidota > Bacteroidia > Flavobacteriales > Flavobacteriaceae > Maribacter_B. The sequence continues at coordinate 102,241 of NZ_CANMBB010000002.1, read as the reverse complement.
TAACAACTTTAGTAGCTTCTATATCATCAAAAACTCTAATTTCAGATTTACGCTCTCTACCTTTACCGTATTTAGCTTTTAAGTTTTTAAAGTAATCTATAGCAAATTCAATAATATGCGCAAGATGATGCTTTACCTCTGCTATACGTTCTTCTAAACTATCTAATAATTGTTGTGCCTTATCAATATCAAACTTAGAAATACGTTTTATTCTAATTTCTGTAAGCCTAACAATATCTTCTTCTGTAACTTCTCTTTTTAAATGTTTTACATGTGGTTCTAACCCTTTATCTATAGCAGAAATTACACCTTCCCAAGTTTCTTCTTCTTCTATGTCTCTATAAATACGATTTTCAATAAAGATTCTTTCTAAAGATGAAAAATGCCATTGTTCTTCTAGCTCGTTTAATTGAATTTCTAATTCTCTTTTTAACAACTCTACCGTATAATCTGTAGAACGCTTTAACATTTCGGTTACTCCAATGAACAAGGGTTTATTGTCTTCTATAATACAACCTAAGGGAGAGATAGAAGATTCACATGAGGTAAAAGCGTATAATGCATCTATAGTTTTATCTGGCGATATTCCACCTGGCAAATGCACCAAAATCTCGACATCTGCAGCTGTATTATCTTCAATTTTCTTAATTTTTATCTTTCCTTTTTCATTTGCTTTAAGGATAGACTCTATTAAAGAAGAAGTATTAGTTCCGTAAGGTATTTCACTAATTACAAGAGTTTTACTGTCGTATTGCGCTATTTTTGCACGCACTCGTATTTTTCCACCACGGAGTCCGTCATTATAATTACTAACATCTATAATTCCTGAAGTTAAAAAATCTGGATAAATAGTAAATCTAGAACCTTTTAAATGCTTTATAGACGCATCTATAAGTTCATTAAAATTATGTGGTAATACTTTTGTAGATAAACCTACGGCAATACCTTCTGCTCCTTGTGCTAATAAAAGTGGAAACTTAACTGGAAGATTTACCGGTTCCTTTTTTCTACCATCATAAGATAATTGCCATTCTGTAATTTTAGGACTAAACACTACTTCTAAACCAAATTTAGAAAGTCTTGCTTCTATATATCTTGATGCTGCCGCTCTATCTCCTGTTAAAATATTCCCCCAGTTTCCTTGGGTATCTATTAGCAGATTTTTCTGGCCAATTTGCACCATGGCATCTGCAATACTAGCATCTCCATGCGGGTGATACTGCATAGTATGCCCAACAACATTCGCTACTTTATTGTAACGACCGTCATCTAACTCTTTTAAAGCATGTAGAATTCTTCTTTGCACAGGTTTAAAACCATCTTCTATAGCTGGTACTGCACGTTCTAAAATTACGTAAGAAGCATAATCTAAAAACCAATCTTTATACATTCCCGTAACCTTGGTTAAGGCCACTTGGGAATCATCATTGTTTTCTATATGTTCTTGGTTTGGTTCTTCGTTGTCTTCCATAAAAGAAGATGCGTATTTTTATTTATTATTACTTTTCCTCTACTAAATCAATCTCTACCTTAAGATTCTCTATGATAAACTTTTGCCTGTCTGGTGTGTTTTTCCCCATGTAGAATTGCAATAGACTCTCTATAGACATTGCTTTATCTAACATTACAGGTTCTAGACGAATATCCTCTCCAATAAAATGCACAAACTCATCTGGCGATATTTCTCCCAAACCTTTAAATCGGGTAATTTCTGGTTTTCCTGTTAATTTCTCAATTGCATTTCGTCTTTCTTCTTCGCTATAACAGTAGATAGTTTCTTTCTTATTACGAACTCTAAACAATGGCGTTTGTAAAATATACAAATGATTTTCTTTTATAAGCTCTGGAAAAAACTGTAAAAAGAAAGTTATTAATAAAAGACGAATATGCATACCATCTACATCGGCATCAGTAGCAATTACAATATTGTTATATCGTAAATCTTCCATAGATTCCTCTATGTTCAATGCGGCTTGTAACAGGTTAAATTCTTCATTCTCATACACCACTTTTTTAGACATTCCGTAAGAATTTAAAGGCTTTCCCTTTAAACTAAAAACAGCTTGTGTATTTACATCTCTAGATTTTGTAATAGAACCAGATGCAGAATCTCCCTCGGTAATAAAGAGTGTACTTTCCAAACATCTGTCTTTCTTAGTATCTCCCAAATGTATACGGCAATCTCTAAGTTTTTTATTGTGCAAACTAGCTTTCTTAGCACGGTCTTTTGCAAGTTTACGTATTCCAGAAAGTTCTTTTCGTTCACGTTCTGCTTGTACAATTTTACGTTGTAAAAGCTCTGCGGTTTCTGTATTTTTATGAAGGTAATTATCTAAATATTTACCAACAAAGTCATTTATATAGGTACGTACGGTAGGTAATTCTCCTCCCATATCTGTAGAACCAAGTTTTGTTTTTGTCTGACTCTCAAAAACTGGCTCCATTACTTTTATAGATATTGCCGAAATAATAGATTTTCGAATATCTGATGCCTCATAACTTTTACTATAAAAATCACGGACTGTTTTTACAATGGCTTCTCTAAATGCTGCTTGGTGTGTACCTCCTTGGGTAGTATTTTGTCCGTTTACAAAAGAATGGTACTCCTCGCTATATTGAGTTTTACTATGCGTAATAGCTACTTCTATATCATTCCCTTTTAAATGAATAACAGGATACAGCATATCCTCTACATTGTTATTATCTTCTAAAAGGTCTTTAAGACCGTTTTCGGAATGAAACTTTTCTCCATTAAAAACAATAGTTAAACCTGGGTTTAAATACACATAATTTTTAAGCATGCGCTCTACATACTCATTACGATATTTAAAGTTTTTAAAAATTAACTCATCTGGTATAAAAGATACTTTTGTACCCTTACGTTGCGAGGTTTCGGAAGGCCCCTCTTCTTGCATTAAATTACCCTGACTAAACTCTGCTGTTTTTAATTGACTATCTCTAGAAGATTGTACTTTAAAAAAACTAGACAAAGCATTTACCGCTTTGGTACCAACACCATTTAAACCTACTGATTTTTTAAAGGCTCTAGAATCATATTTACCACCAGTGTTCATTTTAGAAACTACGTCTACAACTTTTCCTAATGGAATACCACGACCATAATCCCTAACATTTACCAATTTATCTTTAATTGATATTTCAATGGTTTTACCAGCCCCCATAACAAACTCATCAATACAGTTATCTATAACTTCTTTTAAGAGAATATAAATACCGTCATCTGCAGAAGAACCATCACCCAATTTACCAATATACATACCTGGACGCATACGAATATGTTCTTTCCAGTCTAGGGAGCGTATATTATCTTCGGTATATTGTGTGTTTTCAGCCATATATTGCGATTTATTCGAAAGTGTTGCTAATATAGCACGAGTTTAAAAAAAATAAAACCCTTAACGACTAAAGTAATTAACAATAAAAAAAGAGTTTTTGTTGATAGAATAGGTATTTCATTGAAAAAAGAGACAAAACAGGTAGTTTTTCACTATTTATTTCTCTTTTTTCTTTGAAATTATAGACACGCCACCAATTACGATTAACATCCCAACTATTTGTAGTAATGAAATACGTTCCTCTAAAAAAATAAAAGCCAAAACTATAGTAGAAACTGGACCTAAACTTCCAAAAATTGAAAAGGTATTTGCCCCAAGTTTTTCTATTGCAGAAGAGACTAAAAAAGACGGAATTAAAGTGCAAAAAATTGCCATTACAGCACTAATAAAATACACTTCTTTTGGATAGCTAAAAATGGCATAATCCCCTTGAATTAAAAAATGAACCACAACACAAAACGTAGATACTATCATAGCATTAGCGGTAAAACGGAGCACTCCAAATTTAGGAATTAACCAACCGCTACCCACCAAATAAGAAGCATAAGTAATTGCACTTAAAAAGATTAAAAAAGCTCCTTTATATACCGAAGTCCCCTCTAAACCTATTTCATCCCAAAAAGTAATAAGAACCCCTACATACGTAATAAAAATAGCCAAAGATTGTTGCGTAGATAGTTTTTTCTTAAAAAACAACCAAGAAAGCAAAACCACAATGGTTGGATATATAAATAGGATAATTCTTTCTAAGCCAGCTTTAATGTATTGTAACCCAATAAAATCAAATAAGCTTGCTAAATAATACCCTAAAAAACCAAATAAGAATAACCATAAATAGTCTTTAGTGCTTATGGTAACACTTTTAGAATTCTTGTACTTGTACGCTATAACCACATAAAATGGTAAAGCAAATACCATTCTAAACAAAAGCAAAGTTAAATGGTCTATAGAATACCCATATGCTAATTTTACTAATACTGCTTTTGCAGAGAATAATAATATTCCTAAAATGGCATAAATAATACCAATAGTAGTTTTTGAAGAGGTTTTAAACATACCGCTAAACTAGACTACTTATATAAAAGTAAATTTAAGTAACTAACCTAAATACAATGTTCAAAATAGATAAACGAATAATTTTCTTAAAAAAAAGGCATTAAAAACCGATGTTTTTAATGCCTTTTTTTACATGTAGCAAAAACTACTATACGTTAAAACGAAAATGCATAACATCGCCGTCCTTTACAATATATTCTTTACCTTCAACTCGCATTTTACCAGCTTCTTTTACTTTTGCCTCACTACCGTAAGTAGCATAATCCTCATACCCAATAACTTCTGCTCTAATAAATCCTTTCTCAAAATCAGTATGTATTACTCCTGCTGCTTGCGGAGCAGTTGCCCCTACCGGAATGGTCCAAGCGCGAACCTCTTTTTCTCCAGCTGTAAAATAAGTTTCTAGGTTTAATAATTTATAAGCGCCACGAATAAGTTTAGCAGAACCAGGCTCATCTAACCCTAAATCTTCTAAAAACATTTGTCGTTCTTCATAAGTTTCTAACTCCGTAATATCAGCCTCAGTACCAACAGCCAATACAATAACTTCTGCATTTTCTACAGCTACATTTTCTTTTACTTTTTCTACATAAGCATTACCAGAAACAGCAGCATCTTCATCTACATTACATACATACAAAACTGGTTTATCCGTTATAAACTGTAAAGGTTTCACAAACTCTACTCTATCGTCTTCACTTATTTCTATTGCTCTTACTGAAGTTCCAGATTCTAATCCTGTTTTTATAGCAACCAAAACAGCCTCTTCTTTTTGAGCATCTTTATTCCCTGTTCTAGAAGCTTTTTTTACTTTTTCTAATTTTTTATCTACAGTCTCTAAATCTTTTAACTGCAACTCCATATCTATAGTTTCCTTATCTCTAATAGGATCTACAGAACCATCTACGTGTACAATATTATCATTATCAAAACAACGCAAAACATGAAGAATAGCATCGGTCTCTCTAATATTTCCTAAAAATTGATTTCCAAGTCCTTCTCCTTTACTAGCCCCTTTTACTAAACCAGCAATATCTACAATATCTACAGTAGCAGGCAATACACGCTCTGGATTTACCAATTCTTCTAATTTCTGAAGCCTAGTATCTGGAACATTTACTACTCCAATATTTGGCTCTATTGTACAAAATGGAAAATTTGCACTCTGTGCTTTTGCATTAGATAAACAATTAAAAAGAGTTGATTTTCCTACGTTTGGTAGACCTACTATACCTGCTTTCATGTAAATTAATTTTTAAACGCTGCAAATATAGTTTTTACTTCTGTAATACATATTGATAAAATAAACAATGGTATTATTAGGATTACTAAATTTAATTAATGAATTATTATTTTTACAACAAAAAGTTGCTATTTAATGATAATTATGTATTTTTTTAATCCAAAAAGTATATATTTGATTAACAACTACTCAAAAACATATGGAAATTTCAACTGAAAAATCTTTGTGGTATTTATTTATTGAGGGAGATTTAAATGCTTTTTCTAGTTTATTTAAGCATTTTTATCCTATGTTGTATAATTATGGTCTAAAAATATCTGGCAACACAGAATTAACAGAAGACTCTCTACAAAGTTTCTTTGTCTATTTACATGAACATAGACATACAATAGGTAAGGTGTCTAATATAAAAGCATACTTGTTTATATCTTACCGAAGAAATTTATTAAACAACTTAAAAAAAGAACGTAAGTATACCACATACGATGACTCAAGTATCTTAGAGTCTAATTTTTCTTTGTCTATAGAGGAGTTAAGTAGTAAACAAGAAACGTTTAAATTAAAATCTGCTATACTTCTAAAATTATTAAACTCTTTATCTGCAAGAGAAAGAGAAGCTATTTATTTAAAATACTATAGTAATTTAAATACAAAAGAAATAGCTGATGTAATGGACATAACTTACCAGAGTGTTCTTAATACTTTACAAAAAGCCTTTACAAAGCTTAGAAACAAGTCCGAATCTAGATTAATTCAAAATATTATAAATACCTAGTTAAAAATAGGGTATAAATAATTTTTTATTGCTCTTATAATATATAGGGTTATAATTTAATTTAAATCTCTTACTTCTTAGTACAATATATTTGTAAGAAATAACCTATATTTATTATTCAGTAACTAACTCTCAAAAAAAATTACATTATGAAAAAAATGAAACTTTTAAATGTTTTATTCTTTAGCTTATTTTCTATGCTAACTATAGAAAGCCAAGCATCAAAGAAAAGTTCTAAAACTTTATTACACAATTTAGAATTCCAACAAGCAATTTCTGGAACCATTACAGATGATTCTGGAGAGCCTTTACCTGGAGCCTCTATAATCATAAAGGGTACTAGTAAAGGAACTACTACAGATTTTGATGGTAATTATAGTTTAGATGCTTCTATAGGAGATGTACTAGTTATATCCTATATAGGGTTTACAACACAAGAAAAAACAGTAAACAGTTCTACCATGAATATAACTTTAGTTTCTGGTGTAGAATTAGCAGAAGCAATTGTTATTGGATCTAGAAACCCAAATAGGACAGCTACAGAAAGTACGGTTCCGGTAGATGTTATAGACGTTAAAACTTTAAACTCAGTAGCTCCACAAGTTAATTTAAATCAAATTCTTAACTATGTTGCTCCTTCTTTTACATCAAACACGCAAACCATTTCAGATGGTACGGATCATATAGATCCAGCATCATTAAGAGGTTTAGGACCAGACCAAGTATTGGTATTAATTAATGGAAAAAGAAGACACACTTCTTCCTTAATAAATGTTAATGGAACTTTTGGACGTGGTAGTGTTGGTACAGATTTAAATGCTATACCTGCAGCTGCAATTAAAAGAATAGAAGTTTTAAGAGATGGTGCTGCAGCACAATATGGATCTGATGCTATTGCTGGTGTAATTAATATTGTTTTAAACACAAGTGTAAATGAATTAACAACCACTGTAACAACAGGTGCAAATTTTGCAAAAAATGCAAACAACCAAACAGGTGGTGTAGATGGCGCAACTACAAACTTTTCTGCAAGCTACGGACTTCCTATAGGTGATAAAGGTGGATTCATAAATTTTTCTGGAGACTTTGATGTTAGACAAGATTATAGCAGAATGAAAGAATGGGATGGAGAAGTCTTTAATGCATATAATACTGTAGAACGTGTAGCAAGTGCTGATGGATATGACATTACAGATTTATTAGATGATGATGTAAATGATGTAATAAATTATGCAAACCAAGCTGGGATAAATTTAAATGGCGCTACAACTAAAGAAGAATTAAGAGGTGTTCTTTCTGCAGATGTTACAGATTCGGAATTAGCAGCAAGAGGACAAGAAAGAAGTGATTATAATATGCGTGTAGGGCAATCTGCTCTACGAGGAGGACGTTTCTTTGCTAATTTTTCTTTACCATTAGATGATAACGGTACAACTCTTTATGCTTTTAGTGGAATTAGTTCTAGAACAGGAAATTCTGCTGGTTTTTATAGATTACCAAACCAAAGTAGGACTTTTACCCCTGCCTATATTAACGGTTTTTTACCAGAAATTAATTCTACAATTAAAGACAAATCAATTTCAGTAGGTATAAAAGGTAAAGTTGGTGAGTGGGATGTTGATTTTAGCAATACATATGGCAAAAATTCTTTCCTCTACACAATTGGAAACACTTTTAACGCCTCATTACAAAGCTCCTCTCCTACTGTTTTTGATGCAGGTGGATTTTCTTTTGCACAAAACACTGCAAATTTAGATATATCCAAATTTTATGAGGACGCTCTTGCAGGTGTAAATGTTGCCTTTGGTGGTGAATATAGAGTAGAAAATTATGACATTTTTGCTGGCGAAGAAGCTTCATATAGCCAATACACTGCAGACGGACAAAGAATAACTTTAGCATCACAAAGTCCTTCTGAAGACTTTTTTGGAAACTCTAGACCTGGAGGTTCTCAAGTTTTTCCAGGATTTAGCCCTACAAATGAATTATCTAGAGGGCGTAGCAGTGTAGCAGGTTATTTTGATATTGAAGCTGACTTTTCAGAAAAATTCTTAGCTAGTTTTGCAACACGATACGAAGACTACAGTGATTTTGGTTCTACTATTAATTTTAAACTTGCAACACGCTATAAAATTTCTGACAACTTTAATTTAAGAGCTGCTATTAATACAGGATTTAGAGCTCCTTCATTACACCAATTAAATTTCAACTCCACATCTACAATATTTGACCAAAATGGAAATCCGCAAGAGGTTGGTACTTTTGCAAATGATAGTAGAGCTGCTAACTTACTTGGAATACCACAATTAAAAGAAGAAACATCTAGTAGTGCAAGTTTAGGTTTAACAACTAAATTACCAGATGCTAACCTTACAATTACTATAGATGGTTATTTTGTAAAAATTAATGATAGAGTTGTTTATACTGGGCAATTTAGAGGCCCTGGAACAGGTTCTGAATTAGACAACTTATTAAGTCAAGCAAATGCAACGGCAGCATCTTTCTTTGCAAATGCAATAGATACAGAATCTAAAGGTTTAGATATTGTTGTTACTCATAAAGCACAGTTAGGAGAGAATTGGAGATTAAAATCTGATTTATCTGGTACTTTTAGCCAAACAAGACAAGTAGGAGATATAAACTCTTCGGAAGTACTAAGAAATGCTGGTTTAGTAGATACGTATTTCCCAGAAGATAGTAGAGTATATTTAGAAGAAGCCGTACCTCGTACTAAAATAAACTTATCTAATAGTTTAACATCAAATAAGTTTATGATTTTTCTAAGAAATGTGTACTTTGGAGAAGTTACTGAAGCGACAACTACAGTTGCTAACCAACAAGTTTTTGGGACTAAAATAGTGACAGATTTATCTGTAGGTTATAAAGCTTCAGATGCATTAACGTTTACTGTAGGTGCAAATAATTTATTAGATGTTTACCCAGATCGTGCCGATGATGCATTTAACAATCGTAGTAGTGGCCGTTTTGATTGGTCCAGAAGAGCACAACAATTTGGTATTGGAGGTAGATATTTATTTGCTAGAGTAAGCCTAGTTCTTAAATAAAAGAAATAGGAAAAAATGTTTTTAAAAGCTGCCTTAATAGGCAGCTTTTCTTGTTTTATATAAAGGAAATCTTGAAAAAATAAAAAAATAGAAAAAATAGGGTATGAAACTAAAAGTTGGCCCTCTATATAAATGTAAAGCTACCTAATGAAAAACATTGACCAACATTTTTTAGAAAATTTAATAGAAGACCAATCTTTTATTAACTGGATTAAAAAAAGCAACAGAAATGACATACAATACTGGAATTCATGGATTTCTAAAAACCCTGAACAAATAGAAACTATAGAATTAGCCAAATCACTTGTTTTAGGAATAAGATTTAAAGAAACAGTAATAGACGAGAAAAAAATTGATAAAGAACTACAAAAAGCATTAAGTAGTATTCATTTAAAATCAAAACCAACGCTACCCATTTATAAACAAAAAAAATCATTTATCTCTTACGGTATTGCTGCTACTATTTTAATAATTATTGGACTATTCTTAGGATTGCAACAATATAATACTACAACAGTTCATAAAACCGCCTATGGGGAAATTATTAATTTAACGCTTCCAGATGGCACCTCTGTTGTTTTAAATGGAAATTCTACTATTAGCTATGATAAAGAAAACTCTAGAGATATTAAGTTAATTGGAGAGGCATATTTTAAAGTAAAACCTATCCCCTCTACAAAAGCTAAATTTTGGGTAACTACAAATGATTTAAAAGTAGAAGTATACGGCACGCATTTTCATGTAAACACTAGAGATGAAAAAACAGATGTTGTTTTAGATGAAGGCTCTATTCATTTAGTTTTGGATAATGGAATAACCAAAAAAATGATTCCTGGAGAGTTTGTTTCTTTTTCAAAAAACACAGAAAACATCACTCATAAAAAAGTAAACCTACAAGTTCCTTATAGCTTATGGAGAGATGGCACGTATATTTTCAACAATTTAACATTAAAGGAAGTAATGAAAAACATGGAATACACCTATGGTATTTCAACAAATTTTAAAACTAAAGAATTAGAAAAAAAATTAATTTCTGGAGGTATTCCTAATAAGAACTTAAAAATTTGCTTAGCAGCAATAGAAAAATCTGCCAACGTAAAAATTATTCAAACTAACAATACATTAACAATAATTAACAACAACTAGAAAACAACCTAAATTAAGAACATTATGAACAAAACAAGGCTTACTATTGTAGGTATTGCTTTATTTCTAATTATTGGAAATTTTAAAGCAAATGCTGCCGAGAAAAGTAAAAAGCGAATAACGCTTACAGAATTATTAACAGAGATTAGTGCTAAACATGAGGTATTCTTTACGTATAACCCTTCCATAGTATCTACTACTGTTTTAAATCCTGAGGAATACAAATATTCTGTTTTAGATAGAATTATATCAAAACTCGAAAAAAATACTAGATTCGATTTTGAGTACCTTGGAAATAAATATTATGTAGTATATAGAAAAAAAGCAGAAAGAGCAAAAATTAAAAAAATAACTACTAGCTCTATTAATATAATCCAGACTAGTCCCATATTAGAAGTTTACCAGAATACTGTAACAGGAGTAGTTACAGATGACTCTGGGTCACCTTTAGCAGGAGTAAATATTGTTGAAAAAGGAACAACAAATGGAACTACTACAGATTTTGATGGAAACTATACAATTGATGTAGCTGAAGGTGCAACACTTGTATTTAGTTATATAGGTTTTGGCACTTTAGAAAAAATAGCGGATGGTAGCTCATTAAATGTAAGCCTAACAGAAGGAATGCAATTAGACGGAGTTCAAGTGGTAGGTTCTAGAAGCCCAAAAAGAACAGCTACAGATTCTTCTGTTCCAGTAGATGTTATTGATGTAGCTGATATAGCTACACAAAGTGGTAGTATAGAAGTAAACCAATTATTACAGTATGCTGCCCCTTCTTTTAACGCAAATAAACAATCTGGATCCGATGGTGCCGATCATATTGACCCAGCTTCTTTACGTGGTTTAGGTCCTGATCAAACTTTAGTACTAATTAACGGAAAAAGAAGACACCAATCTTCATTAATAAATATTTTTGGTACTCGTGGTAGAGGTAATACTGGTACAGATTTAAATGCCATACCTACCAGTGCAATTAAAAGAATAGAAATCTTAAGAGATGGTGCTGCTGCACAATATGGATCTGATGCCATTGCTGGTGTAATTAATATTGTTTTAAAAGATAATATTGATAAAGTAAGTGGTTTTGTAAGCTATGGTGCATATAATACAAATGCAGATGGTGATTTTCCTGATGGAACACCAAATACAGACGGCAATAGATTAGACACAGATAAAGATGGCAATCAAATTGGAAGCGATAAAAATTTTGATGGTGGTTCTGTAAAAGCTGGAGTAAACTATGGTATAGCCTTAGGAGAAAAAGGAGGTTATGTTAATATGACAGCAGAATATATTAATAAAAATAAAACCTTACGTCCGGGTTATAGTTTTAGAAGAGGTTTTGGAGAAGCATCTATAACAGGATTTAATTTTATGCTTAATGCATCTGTGCCAGTATCTGATAAATCTGAAATATATGCTTTTGGAGGAAGAAATTATAGAGATACCGATGCTTTTGCTTTTACAAGAAATAACCCAACCGAAAGAATAGTTACTAGTATTTATCCAGATGGGTTTACACCAAGAATTACTTCAATAATATTAGACAATTCTATTTCAGCAGGTTTTAGAACAGAATTAGATAGCGGTTGGAAAGTAGATTTTAGCAATACGTATGGAAAAAACAATTTTCATTACTTTATTAAAGGAAGTTTAAATGCTTCTTTACAAGAGTCTTCCCCAACAGATTTTGATGCAGGTGGTCATAGTTTAACTCAGAATACATTAAACTTAGATTTTTCTAAATATTATGATGAAATTCTAGACGGACTTAATTTTGCTTTTGGTGCTGAGTATAGAAATGAAAATTTTGTAATTTTTGCAGGAGAAGAAGCAGCTTATGGTACGTTTGATACAAATGGTATTATAATTACAGACCCATCTACACAAACGCAACCAACAGATCCAGAGACAGGCAATTTAAGACCTGGTGGGTCGCAAGGTTTTCCAGGTTATGGACCAGCGAATGAGGTAGACCGTAACAGATCTAACCTATCTTTGTACGCAGATGCAGAAGTAGATTTTTCTGAATCTTTCTTATTAAGTGGAGCAGCTAGGTATGAAAATTATAGTGATTTTGGTAGCACTCTTAATGGAAAATTAGCAATGCGTTTAAAAGCATCTGATAATATTAATATTAGAGGTTCTGTAAGCACAGGTTTTAGAGCTCCTTCTTTAGCACAAATATATTACAACTTAAAGTTCACAAGTTTTGATGGAGGGGTTGCACAAGAATCTTTATTATCTCCAAATAACAGTCCAGTAACTGCTTCATTTGGTATAAATGCCTTAAATGAAGAAAAAGCAGTAAATGCTGGTTTAGGTTTCACTGCTTCTTTTGGGAATTTTAATGCAACTATAGATGGTTATTACATAAATATTAAAGACCGTATTGTACTAACAAGTCCGTTTGATGCTCCACAACTTCCTAATGTAGATAATGCACAATTTTTTGCTAATGGTGCAGATACAGAAACTACAGGTTTAGATGTGGTATTAGCTTGGAAAAAACACTTAGATAAGGGTAGCGTATCTGCTACTTTTACAGGGAATTTTAATAATATGGATATTAAAAGTATTAATAATGGCAATTTAGATCAAGATACTTTTTTTAGTAATAGAGACCAATCTTTCTTATTAGCCTCGGCTCCAGATAGTAAACTAGGATTAAACCTAGGATATACCAGAGAAAAATTTAATGTTTCTCTTGCAGCTACAAGATTTAGCGAAATTGTTTTAATAGATTTTGCAGATACTGAAGATGTTTTTGAAGCTAAAATGACAGTAGATTTAAATTTTGGTTTTGATTTATCTGATAATTTAAAACTAAATGTAGGTGGTAATAACTTATTTAATGTTTACCCAGACCAACAAAATGATGGAGAAACAGATTCTGGAGGATACTGGGAGGCTGTACAAATGGGATTCGGAGGATCGTATTACTATGCTAAATTAGGCTTTAACTTTTAAGAAACATATTAGAATTTAATTCTATAAAAGCGAACAAGTTTTATGCTTGTTCGCTTTTTATATTTTATATAGTTGTCCTGTCCTAAATAGAGGCTTTCCATAGAATAAAAAACATCTGCCAAAACATTAAATTACCTTGTGAGAGACTAAGGAATAAAATTCTCAACACAATGATTATTATTTCTAATGAACTAAAAAATACAGAAATTCAAAAAAGTTTTATACCAATTAATTTATTACATCTAACAAGAATAGAGCAATTCTCTATAAGCAACATAATATATATAAAAGTGATGAAACAGCACTTAATTATATATAAATAAGCAAAAAACCATTAAAACTAGAGTTAGCTTCAATGGTTTAATTTTTAATAACGATCGACCTCTTTTAGAGCAACTTACTTACTTTCATAAACTTTTTTTCCTCCAACATAAGTTTGTAAAATTTTTAAATCTTTAATTTTTTTGGGGTCAACCTTAGTAATGTCATCACTTATAACTACAAAGTCTGCTAATTTCCCAACCTCTAAAGTTCCTTTAAGTTTATCATCGAAAGCCGAAATTGCTGCGTATTTAGTATAGCCTAACAATGCTTCTTCTACTGATATTTTTTGTTCTGGAACCCATCCGTTTTCATTTTCATTATCTAAAGTTCTTCGAGTTGTTGCTGCATAAATACCATATAATGGAGAAGTCGGTGCTACTGGCCAGTCACTACCTAAACATATTGTAGCATTACTATTTAATAAAGATTTAAAAGCATAAGTCGTTTTTATACGTTCTGAACCAATGACTTCTTCTGCCCAGCGACCGTCATCAATAGCATGATATGGTTGTACACTAGCAATAACTCCCAACTTTGCAAATCTACCTAAATCTTCGGGTGCAATATGCTGAGCATGCTCTATTCTAAAGCGCCTATCTTTTTTTCCATTTTCTGTAATAACTCTTTCATAAATATTTAATATGGTATGTATGGCCTTATCACCTATAGCGTGAACAGTTACTTGTAAATTAGCTTTATCAGCACCAAGAACCCATTTATATAAATTTTCTTCACTATTAATAAAATATCCTTTATCATTAGGCTTGTCTGAATAATCTTCTTTAAATGCTGCTGTATGCGAACCTAATGACCCATCAACAAATCCTTTCAACCCTCCATCTTTTAACCACTTATTGTCCTCTTTATTGGTTCGCAATTCTTTCCATCTGTTTAATGGGTTAAAAGTATAGATACGTATTTTAAGGTCATTATTAAATTTAAGTTTAGCTGCCACATCATAAGTTCCAAGGCTATCTACATCATGTAATGAAGTTACTCCATTAGATAAAAAATATTCTTGTGCTGCTTTTAGAGCAGTTTCCTTTTGTTTTTCTGTCATTGCCGGAATTTTGTTCAATAAATCTGTCATAGCATGCCCCTTAAGGATTCCTGTTAGCTCTCCATTTTCATTTTTTAAAAACTTACCTCCTTCCACATCTAGAGTATTTTTATTTATTCCTGCAATTTTTAAGGCTAATGAATTTGCTAAAACCATATGACCGTCCATTCTATAAATCACAACTGGGTTATCTTTTGTATAATCATCAATCCAGGATTTATTTGGTAATTCTCCTCCCCAAAGTGTATGATCCCAATTACCTTCTAAAATCCACGCACCAGGTTCCATATTTTTAGCAGCTTCCCTTATTCTTTTTTTAAATTCCTCTTTAGTGTCTACATCTCTCAACTGAACATTTAAAAGAGCATTACCTCCCATCATTAAATGTACATGAGAATCTATAAACCCTGGTGTTACAAACGCACCATTCAAATCAATTATGTTAGTTTCCCTTCCTTTAAATTTATTCACTTGTTTTAAATTACCTATAGCTATTATAGAATCTTTAATCACCGCCATAGCTTGTGCCTTTGGAACTTTATTATTCCCCGTCCATATAGTTGCATTTGATATAATAAAATCTGCTTTTTGCTCCCTCTTTTCACAACCAAAAAAGAGGGATAGAAATATAAGAACGAGTAATACTTTTTTCATATTCATTTTGTTTTGATTAAATTAATTGATAGATAAATTATATCATTTTGCATAAAATTTCTTTCATCATTTTAGCCGCTAAAAAAGCTGTCATGTTTTGAAAATCCCTATTAGGGTTATATTCAACAATATCTGCACCTATAACTTCTGCTTCTATATTTTGAATTAATTCTATCACTTGTCTAGAGCTTAATCCTCCTGGTTCGTGATGAGATACTCCTGGAGCAAACGCAGGATCAAAAGCATCCATATCTAATGATATATATAATGGGTTTTTAAATTTTGGAATGGTAGATAAATTAAGGTTTCTCATCTGATAGATGTCGACATTAAATTTATGGGCTTGTTCCGCTTGATGTGTATTTAATGTTCTTATACCAACTTGAACTAATTTTACGGCTAATTTACTTTCCATAATTCTAGCAAATGGGCATGCATGAGAATAAGGGTCTCCATCAAAACAATGATACAAATCTGAATGAGCATCAATATGTAAAATATCTAGTTTAGGATATTTTTCTTTGTGGGCTTTAATTATGGGATAAGTAATAGAATGGTCCCCTCCTAGTGTTAAAATCTTAGCATTTAAACTAATATGATCCTCAGTTATTTTTTCAATATCTAAATAATCATTAATTTCAAAATTCCCCTTATCCTTAATATTCAAATGTTCAATTGAAATTCCTTTTTCAGAATACAAATTCATTGAACCACTATTAAGAGCTTCTCTAATTAACACAGGAGCTAATTTTGGCCCTTTCTGGTAGGAAGACTTATCATCAAACTCAATACCTTGAATTATTATTTTGTTCATTTTTAAAGCATATTTTAGTTTTTCTCAAAAAAAATATGATTGCTCATACTATTAAAGAGATCATAAATTGTCTTTTATACTCTCTTTTTAAGTATTAATTTTTTAATTAAACTGAAAAATGACTTTAAAAAAATGGCTTTTTAAATAATAGATTTTTTTTATATAAAAAAATCCCAAGCTAAAAGCTCAGGATTCATTTTTATAATTAGATATTAATATTTCCTAATTATCCATCAGGATGCATAAACTTTTGCTTTCCTAAAAGGGTTTCCTCGGTCTCTACATTATCCTCATCAGGAATACAACAATCTACAGGACATACTGCCGCACATTGAGGCTCCTCATGAAATCCCATACATTCTGTACATTTATCTGGAGCTATATAGTACACTTCATCACTAATTGGTTCTTGGGCTTCTTCTGCATTTACAGATTTTCCACTAGGTAAAACAACATCTCCTTCTAAAGAAGTACCGTCGTTATATCTCCACTCATCTGCTCCTTCGTAAATAGCAGTGTTTGGGCATTCTGGCTCACATGCGCCACAATTTATACATTCGTCTGTTATAATAATTGCCATAATATCTTTCTTTACTTCCTGAATTTAATTGCTCTTAACTTGTTTCAAAAACCCAGTATCTATACTTTTGCGCAAAGTTAGTACCAAATAAAATCTTTTACAAATATAATGATAGACCATAAGGTTAGATTAAAAGCTTTTGTTAAACTTGGGGTATTCTTCCAAGAGTTTTGTGAATATGCTAATAATAACGCTATTTCTTTAGAAAATGATACATCTTGGAATGAAGAATTTTTACAAGTAGTAAATAATGCCAAGCATTATAATGGGTGGTTTACACAAGAAAATGTCCTTTTAAGCATAAAAAGTTGGGGTAATTTACTAATAGAAAGCAAAATAAAGAAATGGTTAAATAGGTATGATCTATCAAAAAACACTCCTAAAACTGTAGCACTTATTCTTGCAGGAAACATTCCTTTAGTAGGGTTTCATGATTTTTTAACCGTGTTAATTACAGGAAACAAAGCGCTTGTTAAGCTATCATCAAACGATAAATTACTATTTAATTTTATTGCAAAATATTTAATTCATATTGAACCTAGCTTCAAAGAAAACATAATATTTACCGATGGAAAGTTAGAAAATTTTGATGCGGTAATTGCTACTGGAAGTAATAATACTGCTCGTTACTTTGAGCATTATTTTAGTAAAGGCCCTAATATTATTCGAAAAAATAGAAATTCTGTAGCTGTATTAACCGGAAAAGAAACTACAGAAGAATTAACTGCTTTAGGAGATGATATATTTACTTACTATGGTCTAGGCTGTAGAAGTGTTTCTAAACTTTTTGTTCCAGAAGGTTATAATTTTGATGAATTTTATAAAGCAGTATATAAATTTCATCCAATAATAAACCAAAATAAATACGCTAATAATTACGACTATAATAAAGCTGTTTATTTAATGAGCGAATTTAAAATATTAGACAATGGTTTTTTAATGCTTAAAGAAGATTCTAACTACGGCTCCCCTATTGCATCTGTGTTTTATGAGTATTACACTTCTTTAGAAGAATTAAAAATTAACCTAGAGCAAGAACAAGACAAATTACAATGCATTGTTGCAAATAATTTTAGCGAAAAGGAAATAGCATTTGGGAAAACACAAATGCCAGAATTATGGGAATATGCAGATCATATAGATACTGTAGAATTTCTTTTATCAATATAGCACACTAACAAGATAATCATAAAGCATATTCTTAGTATTTTTATGCTCCTCAAAAAAAAACAAATATGAAAAAACATAATTTTAGTGCAGGCCCATGTATTTTACCTAAAGAAGTTTTATTACAAGCTTCAGAAGCAGTAATGGATTTTAATGGATCTGGACTTTCACTTATAGAAATATCTCACAGAAGTAAAGACTTTGTTGCTGTTATGGAAAAAGCAAGGTCTTTAGCTCTAGAACTTCTAGGATTAGAAGGGCAAGGTTATGAAGCGTTATTTTTACAAGGTGGTGCTAGTACGCAATTCTTAATGACCGCTTATAACCTTTTAGAAAATAAAGCAGGGTATTTAAATACGGGTACTTGGAGTGATAAAGCTATTAAAGAAGCTAAATTATTTGGAGATGTCATGGAAGTAGGCTCATCTAAGGATGAAAACTTTAAATATATTCCAAAAGGCTATACGGTACCAGAAGGATTAGACTATCTTCATTTAACATCAAACAACACTATTTTTGGAACACAAATAAAAAAGTTTCCAAAAACAGATGCACCTTTAATTTGTGATATGAGTTCTGATATCTTCTCTAGACAGTTAGATTTTTCTCAGTTCGACTTAATTTATGCAGGAGCACAAAAAAACATGGGGCCTGCTGGAGCAACATTAGTGGTTGTTAAGCAAGATATTTTAGGAAAAGTGTCTCGAAAAATTCCTTCTATGTTAGACTACCAAGTACATATTACAAAAGAAAGTATGTTTAATACGCCTTCTGTATTTGCGGTTTACACTTCTATGTTAACTCTAGAATGGTTAAAAAATATAGGCGGAATTGCAGCAATAGAAGAAATTAATAACAAAAAAGCACAACTTTTATATTCTGAAATAGAACTAAATCCTGTTTTTAACGGATATGCAAATAAGGCAGACCGTTCTAATATGAATGCAACTTTTAACCTTTCTGATGATAAATTAAAAGGTGAATTTGAGAAATTACTAGAAGAGGCTGGAATAAATGGATTAAATGGCCACCGTTCTGTTGGCGGCTATAGAGCGTCTATGTACAATGCACTAAGCTTAGAAAGCGTAGGAATATTGGTAGATGTTATGAGCGAAATGGAAAGAAAAGGATAATAACCCCAACTATTTTAATAGAAAACGTATATGACAATATTAGCAAATGATGGTATTTCTACTTCAGGAATATCTACTTTAGAAGCTAATGGTTTTAAAGTATTAACTACTACTGTTGCGCAAGAGCAATTGGCTAACTATATAAATGAACATAAGGTATCTGTATTATTAGTACGCAGCGCCACTATGGTTACCAAAGAAGTTATAGACCAATGTTCTTCTTTGAAATTAATAGGTCGTGGAGGAATTGGTTTAGATAATATTGATGTTGCTTATGCAAATAAAAAAGGCGTTAAAGTAATAAACACCCCCGAAGCTTCATCTATATCTGTAGCAGAACTAGTTTTTGCACATTTATTAAGTGGCTCTAGGTTTTTGTATGATGCTAACCGCAACATGCCTTTAGAAGGAGATAGCAATTTTAAAAAACTAAAAAAAGGCTATGCTAAAGGATTAGAACTGCGTGGAAAAACTCTTGGTATAATTGGTTTTGGGAGAATAGGACAAGAAACAGCTAAAATAGCTATTGGTCTTGGTATGAAAGTAATGTATCATGATACTGCTGTTGACAACATTTCTCTGGAAATCAACTTTTTTGATAATCAAAAAGTAAGTTTTAATTTAAAAAACTCTCCAAAAGAAGAAGTTTTAAAAGCTGCAGACTTTATTACTCTACACGTACCTTCCCAAAAGAATTATACTATAAATAAAAATGATTTTAATAGTATGAAAAATGGTGTTGGCATCATAAATACTGCTCGCGGTGGTAGTGTAGATGAAGTTGCATTGGTTGCAGCACTAGAAAACAAAAAAGTTTCTTTTGCAGGATTAGATGTTTTTGAATCTGAACCAAAACCAGAAATAAAAATTTTAATGCACCCAAGTATTTCATTATCTCCACATATTGGTGCTTCTACTGTAGAAGCTCAAGATAAAATTGGCATGGAACTTGCTAAACAAATAATAAAGATTTTTAAAGCATAATACCTAATTATTCTTTAAATTTAGAACATTGAAACATTAATTAAACAACTATAACATGTCAGGATTATTAGACTTATTAAACAGCCCAATGGGTAAACAATTAATTAGCGGCGTAGCTGGACAAACTGGACAATCAGAATCTGGTACTGCAAACCTATTAACTATGGCTATGCCAGTTCTTATGGGTGCAATGAAAAGAAACGCATCTACTCCAGAAGGAGCGCAAGGACTTATGTCTGCTTTATCTAGCAAACATGATGGTGGTATTTTAGAAAACCTTGGTGGTTTATTCGGTGGTGGTGTAGACCAATCTGTTATGGATGATGGTGCTGGTATATTAGGTCATATTCTTGGTAACAAACAACCACAAGTACAAAATGCATTAAGCCAAAAATCTGGAATAGATGCTGGTAGTGTTGCTAATATATTAAAAGTTGCTGCTCCCCTTTTAATGGGAGTTTTAGGAAAACAAGCAAAACAACAAAATGTTACAGATGCTAATGGTATTGGTGATGTTCTTGGTGGTTTATTAGGCGGCGGAAGCAATGCAGGCCAACAACAATCTTTAATTGAATCTTTTTTAGATTCTGATGGTGATGGTAGCATTTTAGACGATGTAGCAGGAATGGTTCTTGGAGGAAACAAAAGTGCTGGCGGATTAGGTGGTCTTTTAGGAGGCTTATTTGGAAAATAAATCTTATTAAAACACTTAAAAAGAAGGCCAAACATATACTTGTTCGGTCTTTTTTTTTACTAGAAATTGGTATTAATTAAGTAAACGGAGATGAAAATAAAAGAAGTTCATAGAAATGAATATACCATTTCAACGGACAAGGATAAATTAGATATTTTGAGCATTCACAAATTCCTTGCAAACGAAACCGATTGGGCTAACGAAATTCCAATCAACATTTTGAAAACATCCATTGAAAACTCTTTGAATTTTGGACTTTATTATAAAAATCAGCAAATTGGTTTTGCTAGAATAATTTCAGACTATTCAACTATTGCATATTTAGGAGATGTTTATATTCTAAAAGAATTTAGAGGAAAGGGATTAAGTAAGTGGCTAATAAATGAAATAATGGAACACCCTAATCTTCAAGGATTAAGACGTTGGATTTTATTAACTGACACAGCGGAATGGCTTTATAAAAAATTTGGGTTTACACAAATAACTAATCCTGAAGTTTATATGGAAAAACATAACCCAAATGTATATAACTGAATAGACAAAACTAACAGCAACATTGCATAAAACAATTGCAGTTTAGCGTTTAATTAAAGGGCGTTACAAATTTTAAATGTTCAAAAAATCCTCAGGCATAAACTTGAAACTATGCATATACTAGAACAATAATTTACCTTTAAACAACATCCGTATCTTCCTTTGCTTTAAAAGGTGTAATTATTAAACGAGAGGCTTTATCAAAATTAATATAGTTATAAACCCAATTAAATAGGGTTATTACCTTATTTCTAAACCCTACTAAGAAAACCAAATGAATAAACATCCAAATAAACCAAGCAAAAAAACCACCAAAACGTAATTTCCCTAGATCTACAACAGCTTTGTTACGTCCTATAGTTGCCATAGAACCTTTATCAAAATATTTAAAAGCTTTTAATGGCTTATTCTTATGCAATGCACGCAAGTTTTTCCCTAAATGACTTCCTTGTTGTATTGCAGGTTGTGCCACCATTGGCAGCCCTCTTTCATATTTCTTAGTTTGCATTAATGCAATATCTCCTACCGCAAAAACATTTTCAAAACCTAAAACTTGATTATATTCATTTACTTTATAACGATTTGCTCTTTCTACTAAAGCCTCGCCATTTATACCATTAATAGGTGCTCCTGTAACTCCTGCAGACCAAACAAAAGTTGCAGCTTTTAATTGTAAATCAGTATTTGTAGAAACTAAGTGATTTTCATAATTAGTAACTATAGTATTAAAATGAATTTTAACTCCTAATTTTTCTAAAAATTTCTTAGCATTTTTACTAGCTTCAGCACTCATAGGTGGTAAAATTCTATCTGCCCCCTCTATAAGATGAATTTCCATTTCAGAAAAATCCATATCTGGATAATCTTTTGGCAATACATTTTCTCTAAGTTCTGCTATACCACCAGCAAGTTCTACACCCGTTGGCCCTGCCCCAACAATAACAAAATTCAACAACTCTTTTCTTACTTCTAAATTAGGAGTAATTACAGCTTGTTCTAAATTTTCTAACATTAAGCTACGTAATTTTAGAGCTTGTGGCACACTCTTCATTCGCATAGCATTTTGTTCTATCGCTTTATTTCCAAAAAAATTAGTACGTGCTCCTGTAGCAATTACTAAATAATCATAAGTTAAAGAACCTATAGTAGTTTCAATTTCTTGTTTAGATGTATCTACTTTTAAAACCTCTGCCATTCTAAAAAATGTATTCTTTCCTCTTTTTACAATTTTCCGTAAAGGATAAGCAATAGATTCTGGTTCTAATGACGAAGTAGAAACTTGATATAATAAAGGTTGAAAAGTGTGGTAATTTTGCCTATCAATTAACACAATCTGAAAATCTTTCCTAGTAACTAATTCTTTAGCAATAGAAACCCCTCCAAAGCCCCCTCCTATTATTACAACTCTTGGCTTTTTTGTTTTTGGTATATTTAATGTTGCGTCCATAAATTATAATTGGAATATAACCCTCTTATTTTTGGACAAATATCTTACCTTAAAAGGTCTAAACCATAAAAAAACACAAACCTTTTAAAAAAAATAGTAACTTTAGGTGAAATGAAAAAATCAACCATTAAATTATTAATTTTCCTTAGTATAAGTTTTATAATTTTCAATAATTGTAAAACTTCTAAAGAACGTATATCCATATCCGATGATGAGAAAACTTCTTTTAATAAAACAGAAGGAGATACAATTACAATTTCTAGTGATATTACTGAGTATGAAATTATAATAATAGAACCTGGTTTTAATTTTTGGTTACAAAGCACTGCAAGACCTGAGGGTTTTTACTCGCAAACTTACTTAGAAAATAGAAATCAAATATATGTTTCGGAATGGAACCGTAGAGTTTTACAACCGCAAAGGTTTAATCCTAATTTATATGAGCTAGAAATTAATTACCAACCAAATATTAATTATGGATACGATGTAAATTACAAACTATACAATTACTTTATTTATTTTCAAAGAAAGTATAATCAACGTTTAGGTCCTTTTATGCCTCGTATTTAAAAAGTATATTTGCAATCCATTCTTTAAAATTAATCATGGAGAAGCTTAAAAAACGTTGGGGTATAGATTCTAATTTTCAAATAATACTAATTTTAATTGTCTTTTCTGTAACTGGTTCTTCCTCTGTATTTTTAGCAAAACCTCTTTTAAATTCTTTAGGCCTGGTCAGAGAATCTTTTTCTGGTGAGTGGTGGGGAGCAGTGATATATGTTTTACTGAGAATTTTAATTATTTTCCCAATTTACCAAGTTTTATTAGTTGCTTTTGGCTGGTTGTTTGGTCAATTTAAATTTTTCTGGAATTTTGAAAAGAAAATGTTAAGCAGATTTGGTTTAGGTTTTTTATTTAAATAAACTTCTAGATGTTACCAATTACTAATAAGACAACTTTTTTGTATTCATTTATTAGATAAGCTTTATCTTTGCGATAATTCTGATGAAAAATTATATTATACAAATATCATCTCTCTTTTTTTTAGTAGTATTACTAGCTAGTAATACTATTAATTTACATGTATATTTTCATGAACAAGAATTAAGTCATTGCCAAGATGATAATACTAGTCATAATGGGGATGAAAATGAAGAAGAGACCCCTTGCGACATTTGTTTAATTGCTTTTAATCTTACCAATTTAGATTATAATAATACTCCAGTTTTTTTATTTAAAAAGCTTACTAAAACACAACAAATACCTGAAAATAAAATATTAGGTTATGTTGAAACACTTCACAAACAAAGCTATTTAAATAAAAATAGAAACAAAGCCCCCCCATACCTAGCATAGTACTTCATTTAAATTAGTAAATAAATTAGTAATCATGATATTTCATAAAAATGAAAAATATCTATCTAATTTTATTTGTACTATTCTCAGGTTTTATTTACAGTCAAAATTGTAAAAGTATTTTTATTGGAGAAGTTTTAGACTTTCACGACAAAAAGCCTTTAATAAATGCAACTGTAAAACTAGTTGGCACAAATAAAATAACAATAGCAGACGAAAAAGGAAAATTCACATTTAAAGATTTATGTGATCAAACTTACAATATAGAAGTTTCTCATATTGGTTGTGAAACTAAACGTATTGCAGTTTTAATAAATGGTGATACCTACACTAAAATAAATTTAGAGCACCATATAGAAGAATTAAATGAAGTAACCTTAAACGGTGATAGCTTCATTAAAAAAACTAATACAGGGCAAGAATCTATTATAAAAACTAAAGATTTAGAGCGTTTTAGCGCAGCAAGCTTAGGAGACGCGTTACAACAAGTTTCTGGAGTTTCTTCAATTAACACAGGAAATACTATTGTAAAACCCATGATAAATGGTTTGCATAGCAGTAGAATTTTAATTCTAAATAACAATGTACGTTTACAAGATCAAGAATGGGGAATAGAACATGCTCCTAATATTGATATAAATAGTGCAAATCAAATATCTGTTATAAAGGGTTCTGGTTCATTAGCCTATGGAGGTGATGCTATAGGTGGTGTAGTTGTTGTTAATCCAAACAATATTATTCTTAAAGACACACTTTATGGAAGAACTATTATTGGCGGGCAAACTAATGGAAGAGGTTACCATATATCTTCTACATTAAACAAAAACTATACATCTGGCTGGTTTGCTCAAATTCAGGGTTCTTATAAAAAGAATGGGGATTTTAAAACTCCAGATTATAATCTTACCAATACAGGTTTAAACTCCGTAGGCTTAGCTGCTAGGTTGGGGAAAAAGAAATTTGAATCTGGTTTTGAATTATATTATAGTTATTTAAATAGTGAAATTGGTATTTTAGGAGCTTCTCATATTGGTAGTGCTTTTGATCTTGAGCGTGCTATAAATTTAGGGCAACCCATTTTAATGGAAGATTTTAGTTACTCCATTAATGTTCCCAAGCAAAAAATTACACATCATTTAGCTAAAGCAAACTATTATAAACGATTTCAAAACTTTGGAAAAATTAGTTTACAATATGATTATCAAAACAACCAACGCTTTGAATTTGATGTAAGAATTGGGGACAGAAAAAATATACCTGCCGTTGATCTGACTCTACAAACACATACCTTATTAGCCGATGTAAATTTAGATGCAAACCTAGACCGAAAAGTTGATTTTGGATTCATGGCAAGGCATCAGGATAATTTTGCAAATCCAGATACTGGTGTAAGACGTTTAATTCCAGATTATACTAAGTATGATTTTGGAGTTTACACTACCACGGAATGGCGCGTACATGATGCTATAGTTTTAGATGCTGGGTTAAGGTATGATTTTAACAGAATGGATGCTAAAAAATTCTATCGCAAGTCTAGATGGGAAGAACGTGGTTATAATGTAGATTTTTCGGATATTATTATAGAAGAAACAAATACACAATTTTTAACTAATCCTGTTTTCGACTACCATAACATCTCCGCTTCTGTTGGAGTAAAGTATAGGTTAAATGAAAAAAATCAAATTATACTAAACTATAATTTAGCAAGTAGACCCCCTAATGCATCAGAGTTATTTAGCGATGGGTTACATCATTCCGCAGCACGATTTGAATTAGGAGATCTTAGATTTAACAAAGAAGTTGCTAATAGGATTTCTGCTTCGCACACCTATACTACATCAAAATTTAATGTTATAACCGAAGTGTTTTATAACAAAATTAAAGATTACATATATCTGAGACCTTTAGATTTTATACTAACAACAAGAGGCCCTTTTCCTTTATGGAGTTACCAACAAACAAATGCTAACCTATTTGGTATAGACCTTACAGCTACTTACCAAATAACGAATGCGCTACAGTGGCAAAACAAAACAGCTTTTATAAAAGGATATGATTTAGATACTAATTTACCATTAATTGATATTCCGTCATTTAATACCACAAATGAAATTAGATATAGTAATGAAGCATGGCATAATTTTTCTGCTAGTTTAAAATCTGATTGGGTATTAGAACAAAATGAATTTCCTGATTTTAATTTTGAAGTAGAAAATGAACTTAATGGAGAAATGACAACTATAGATATTAGTTCTCCTCCGCCTGCATATCATTTACTACATTTTTATAGTGAAGCCACTTTTCCATTACATAAAAAAACACGCTTAAATATAGGTATTGGGATTCACAACCTCTTAGACACTTCTTATAGAAATTACTTAAATCGTATGCGATACTTTGCTGATGATTTAGGAAGAAATATAACATTACAAGTAAAACTCAATTATTAAATAAATACTACAAAAACAATAAACATTAATTATCTAAATTTAAATTCTATGAAAACAAGTAAATTTTTTATTAGCGCATTATTTTGTTTAACACTTATCACTTCATTTACCTCCTGCTCAAGTGATGACAATGATCCAAAAGAAGTCGTTGAAGAAGAATTAATTACAGACGTAACTTTAACCTTTACAAACACTACGGATAATACAGACACGGTGGTTTTAGCAAGTATTGCACCAGACGGGCAAGATGGAGTATCTACAGAAACTATTACTGGTACTTTTACTGCTGGAGCAACATATTCTCTAGGCCTTGTACTAACAAATGAATCTGAGGATCCTGCAGATGATGTTTTAAATGATGACATTATTCCGGAAGCAGATGAGCACTTTTTTAAATATGCTGTAAGCGGTATAGGTTTAACTATGACAAGAGATAGTGATGATACAGATGGTGCTGAAGGAAGTAAATTAGGTGTTAAAACTACATGGGTAGCTGGTGCAGCTAGCTCTGGGAATGTACAAATAGCTTTAATACATGAGCCACAAACTACTGATGATAGTGATGCATGGGGAACTTCTACAGGTGGTTCTGAAGATTTAAATATTACATTTTCAGGTGTTGAAATTGAATAAATAAATACAAATTAAATTTTATAAAGACTGTCTAAAATTTTTAGGCAGTCTTATTTTTTCCTTTTTCTTTCTTAAAACCAAAAGTTAATTGACTTAAAAAAGAACTTGGAACTTTTTCATCTCCTTCAAAACCTAAGGCAATTTTTCCTTCAGATTCTGGTATATAATTGGTTCTAAAAATATAATCCCAAAGACTTAAACTAATACCAAAATTTACACCATATTTACCTTCTGGAATAGTATATGCATGATGATATAAATGCATTACAGGATTATTTAATATATATTTTAAAGCCCCCCAAGTTATCTTAATATTAGAATGGTTTAAATGTCCTATAGCTATTGCAAAGAAATGAACAATATAAGCCTGTTCAGGTTCAAAACCACCCAACAACATTACCCCTATTGTTTTTAAAGGTTTATACAATATATTTTCCATCCAATGGTAACGCAAGTGTGCTGCAAACCCCATTTCTTTTACACTATGGTGAATTTTATGAAAACGCCAAAGTAACGGATATTTATGTAGTAATATATGGGTAAACCATTGTACAAAATCTAGAGTTATAAAAAAAACTAGTAGTTTTCCCCAGACAGGTAAAATCTCTAAATTAAAAATTGCTAAACTAGTTACTTTAATATTAAATTCTATGAAGAATAATTCTATAACTTTATAAAAACCACTAATAATAATTGAAAAGATAAAAAAATTGAAATACATATAAAAAGCATCTAACCAAAAATCTTTCCTAAAAATAGATTGCTTTTTACGCCATGGAAATACAATTTCTAAAACCCAAACAAGTAAAGAAATAACAAATAAGCCCCAAAAGTAATTGGTATACCAAGGAACATCAAAACAAATAGATTTCCATGTCCAGTTTATGCTACCTTCTATTGCGTTACCAAAACCATATATGTATTTATTCATCCTCTAAATTATACCATTGTACAGGAGATAAAACAGCTCTCCTACCTTTTTTAACTGGCGGATAATTAGTTACTAAATAATTTATTATAATAGCTTCATTATCTCCTAAATCCCACAAATTCTGGGTTTCTTGCATCCATTGTATTGTTTCTACCCATTGTTCTTTATTCATCCTATTTTGAATAACTAATTGAGCAGAATGGCAATTAGTGCAATTATTTACAGTTTCCATTAAACCTTCTCCTTCTTTAAAGCCAGTTCTTACATGAATACCATTCTCAATTTTATCATAGTTATCTTCTTTACTTACTTCTACATAATCTTTAATATCTAATTCCTTTTTACTTGTAAAAATATTTGGATTACTATTATACATTAATAGAACAATACTTAGAAGTACTAAAAGAGAAATACAAACTAATAAAAACGCATAAAAGGTCTTTACTTGAGTTCTAAAATTTGAGTTTTCTCTCATCTTAAATTACCTTAATTGCAATTCTATGACATGCGTTATTAAGATACCCTTTTGGATTCCAACCAGGTAAAACCATTGGTTGTTTTACTCCTTGAGAGTCTATAGCTCTTGCCCATATTTCATAATACCCTTTTTGTGGAAAAGAAATTGATGCGCTAAAATGTTGCCAAGCCAGTCTATTAACTGGCTTATCTATAGTACATTTTTGCCATGTAGCTCCAAAATCTATAGAATATTCCATTTGGGTAACTTCTAATTCTCCAGCCCAGGCATGCCCCCTAATATTTAATTTTTTATTCTCTTTAATTATAGCTCCAGTTTTAGGATATGTAATTAGAGACTTTACAGGCATAGATTCTATAATACACATATCCGTATCTTTAACCTTTTCACCAGGAGCAACAGGTTTGCATGGCACACGATATGCTGTCCCCGTCATTTTAGTACCATCATGTACTTTATTACGAATACTAATTCTATTAATCCATTTTCCAGAAACAGAAGCCGGCCAACCACCAGCAATTAAACGTAATGGGTATCCGTGTGCTAAAGGAATTGCATCATTATTCATCTTAAATGCCAACAATGTTTCTTCTTGTAATGCTTTTGCCATTGGAGCACCACGTGAAATAGGTTCTTTGTTTGGGTCCCTACTTAAATGCGAATCTATTGCATGGTATCCTATATAAACAGCATCTTCTTTTATACCTGCATCTTCTAAAACATCTTTTAACCTTACTCCTGTCCAATTTGCGCAAGAGACAGCTCCAATTGTCCATTGGTTACCTTTAGCAGGTGGATCAAATTCACTACGGCCATTACCACCACATTCTAATGTAAGTTGGTAGGTATAGTGTTTAAATTTTGATTTTAATTCTGATAAAGAATATGTTTTTTTTTCTTTGACAGATTCACCATCTATTGTTAGCACCCAATTATCGACATCTATTTTCTCTGGAAGCAACCCATTGTTACGCAAAAACATAGCCTTGTTAGGGGTAACCTTGTCATCTAAAAGATGTGCTTTTGCCTCTATATTCCATGGTTTACTATTTAGGACAGTCATCTCTTTACTTTTACCAAATAATTGAAACAAATTTGGTTCTTGTGAAGCAATAGGGATATAATTTTCTGGCATTGAAGCTGCAAAAACAATATCGGCACCAATTAAACCTGCAAGAGTTCCTAGAGTGGCTTTTTTAATAAATTTACGTCTACTCATTACTAAATATCTCAAAAATTGGTCTTATGTAAAGTTACAATTTTTGAATTCTATTTTTGTAACAATTGCTACATTGTAATAAGAATTAGCAAATAACCTCTGGATAAATCTTTATGAAAATAATCTTAAAAAATTGAGACAAACTTCTAAGCATTTAAATCTAGATTATAAGCAACGTTTAATGAAGAAATTAATCTACATCTATAATCTTACTAAATTTAGATTTTTTAAATACATAAGTATATAACCACATTATAGTAAAGGTTGGTATAACATCTAACCCAGGTATAATTTCTTCTACAAAAGATACTAGTCCTGCTGCTTTCCCAATTTTCCCTTTATAAAGTTTAATCATTAGCCAAGCAGAAATAGGAGCCCAAATAACATCTGAGAAATCTCCAAGAAAAGGAACTGCAAAAGAAAGCATTCCTATACCATCAAACAAAAGGCTTAGAAAGAGGTGTTTTATTTTTTTATTAGATGTAGTAGGCATATAAATAATTTAGTGTTCTATACTTACTAAAGCAACAAAGATGCCAAATTATGACAAATGAGAACTTATAAGTTTAAGAAACTCATTTCTTGTTTCTTGTTTTTCAAACTGTCCTCTAAATCCTGATGTAGTTGTAACAGAATTTTGTTTTTGTACACCTCGCATCATCATACACATATGAGATGCCTCAATAACAACAGCTACTCCCTTTGGTTTTAAAGTATTATTTATGCACTCTAATATATCATGTGTTAGCCTTTCTTGCACTTGTAATCTTCTTGCAAAAACATCAACAATTCTTGGGATTTTACTTAGTCCAACTATATGACCGTTAGGAATATAAGCTATATGCGCTTTCCCAAAAAAAGGTAGCATGTGATGCTCACATAAAGAATATAATTCTATATCCTTAATAATAACCATATCATCATAATCTTCTTTGAACATAGCTCCCTTTAATATTTTTACGGGGTCTAAATCATATCCTTGCGTAAGAAACTGCATTGCTTTTGCGGCTCTTTCTGGAGTTTTAATTAAACCTTCTCTAGAAACATCTTCGCCAATTCCGTTTAAAATAGAAGTATATTTTTCTTGTACTTCTTTCGTAATTTCTTGATCGTATTCTTCTAAATTTTTATATGATGACATGCTCTATAATATCTTTTAATGCTAATATTATGCAAATATATGCCTATTCTATTAATTCCTAGTATTTTGGTATGTGTACTGGCATATATTTAAAAGACAGCTTTAATGATTATCTCTATATTTTGGTATGTCCGTGCTAATGTTTACTTTCATCCCTTTAAAAAATTATAGATGATAAAGGCTTCCAATATTCAAAAATTTTATGGAGAACTTCAGGTTTTAAAAGGAGTAAACTTGCACATAAAAAAAAGTGAAGTTATATCTATTGTTGGCCAATCTGGTGCTGGAAAAACAACTTTATTACAAATATTAGGAACATTAGATGCTCAATATAACAAACAAAATAGCAGTCTTTTAATTAATAATATAGATGTTACTAATTTAACGGATCAAGAGCTTGCAAAGTTTAGAAATGAACATATAGGTTTTATTTTTCAATTTCACCAATTGCTTCCAGAGTTTACAGCATTAGAAAATGTTTGTATTCCTGCATTCATAAAAAAAACAAATAAAGCACAAGCAGAAAAAAGAGCTAAAGAGTTATTAGATTTTTTAGGGTTATCTCACCGATATAATCATAAACCAAATGAATTATCTGGAGGAGAACAACAAAGAGTTGCTGTTGCCAGGGCTTTAATTAATAATCCTTCAATAATTTTTGCAGATGAACCTAGTGGTAATTTAGACTCTGAAAGTGCCGATAATTTGCACAAATTATTTTTTGAATTAAGAGAAAAATACAACCAAACTTTTGTTATTGTTACGCATAATGAAGAACTAGCAAACTTAGCCGATAGAAAATTAGTTATGGTAGATGGCAACTTTACGCAAAAAGAAGAATCTATAGAATGGCAAGAATGGAATGCAGATAAATAATACATGACTAAAAAAGAACTCAAAGATTTTTTAGATGCTAAGGTTTTACAATACAACAGACCAGATTTTATAGATAGTGACCCCATACAAATTCCGCATACCTTTTCTAAAAAAGAAGATATAGAAATTAGTGCTTTTTTAACCGCAACAATAGCTTGGGGTAATAGAAAAAGTATTATTAAAAATGCAAAACAAATGATGACTATTATGGGAAATTCTCCTCATGATTTTGTTATGCAGCATAAAGAGGAAGATTTAGAAGCCTTTAATACTTTTGTACACCGAACTTTTAATAGTGAAGATGCAAAATTTTTTATAAAAAGCTTACGTAATATTTATCAAAATAACGGAGGGTTAGAATCTGTTTTTAAAACTAACCTCTCCGAAAATTCTTTACAACCAGCTATTTCTACTTTTAAGTCTATTTTTTTTGAAATTCCGCATCCGCAAAGAACAACCAAACACGTATCAGACCCTTTAAAAGGTTCTGCCGCCAAACGTATTAATATGTTTTTGCGTTGGATGGTAAGAGACGCTTCTACAGGAGTAGATTTTGGTATTTGGAAAACCATACCCACCTCCTCTTTATCTTGCCCCTTAGATGTACATTCTGGTAATGTTGCAAGAAAATTAAAACTTTTGAGCCGCAAACAAAACGATGCAAAAGCTCTTTTAGAGCTAGACACATCTTTACGAAAACTAGACCCTAAAGACCCTGTAAAATATGATTTTGCTTTATTTGGCTTAGGAGTTTTTGAAAAATTTTAAGTTATAGTACATCTATTAATTCTTCAGGAACTAATACTTTATCTATAACGTGTATTACTCCTCTTAAAATTTCATTATTAGCTTTAGAAATTTTTGCTAAAGAAACGGTTTTATCTTTAACATACACACCATTACTAGTAACTAAAAGAGTAATTTTTTCTCCTTGTGCTGTTTCTAGAGTTTCATTATTATTTATGTTAGATGACATTAATTTTCCAGATTCTACACAATGGTATTTAAAAATCTTTTTTAACATTTCTAAATCTTCAGCGGAATTAAATTCTTCTAATGAAGTATATCCCTTTTCGAGTATAAGTTTCATAAATGCAGCATCTGAAGGTATAAAAAAAGTAAATTCTTTATCTAAAAAACCTCCAAGACTACTTTGTAGTGTTTTAAATAGACTATGCGCTACGTTACAATCCTCCAAATTTTCTAATGCCGCAGCAAATACTTTACTAGCTTCACTACTTAAATCATCTATCACAGATTGTGGCAACATAACTCTATCTATAGTATGTATTACTCCATTTTTTGCTGGTATATCTGTTAAAATAAAATTTACTCCTAAAGTGGTCGCATCTATTAATTCGTATCCATTACTTGTAGGTGAAATTTTTATTTTATTTTCCCCAGATAGGGTTGCAATTTCTCCTTCAGTAATATCAGAAAAATATACAACATCATTTAATACATGATAAGATAATACATCACGTAACAAATCTATTTCAAACGCAGTGTCTATATCATCTAAAGAAGTAATTTCCGCTCCTAGAAGAGCATAAATACCCCCAAATGAGTCGTTCGTAGGAACAAAAACTGTATAAGTCCCGTCTTCATTCAAAGTATCTAACAACCCTGTAATTTCTAAAGCATCTTTTAAAAGAGAAAAATCTTCATTTTCCTGCACTAATTCTGAAATTGTTTTACTATTAGTTGCGTTTGCAGTATTTAAAAAGTCTTGTACCTCTGTTGGTATTAAGATTTTATCTATGGTATGTATTATACCATTACTAGCTTTAGTCTCTATTTCTAATAAATTAGCATTTACCTCAGATGCATCCCCAATAACAAATGTTTCTCCAGAAGCAATTATTTTAATATTATCACCTTCTAATAGTGTTTCTAATGTTTCTGCAGAAAGTGCATCCGAATTTAGCTGCTTTTCTACACCATGATATAATAAGATACGTTTAAGTAATTCTATTTCAATAAAATCGTTAAAATCATCAAAGCTATTATAATTATCTCCTAACAATATAAACAACTCTTCTATTGCTTTATTAGTAGGGGCAAATAAAGTTAATGGACCATCTACAGAAAAATTACTTTCTAAACCAGCTTTTACAATTGCAGCTTTTAATAAGGATAAGTCTTCTGTTTCGTTAATGGATTCGATAATATTTAATGTAACTACTTGCTCTACAATTTCCTCTTCCTCTTCCTTAGTAGATTCTTCTTTTATAATTTCTTCAATTTTTTCTTCAGAATTATTTTTACTACAAGAAAATAGTATTGCAAAAGCGCTTAATAGTAATAGTTTTTTTAACTGTAAGGTGGTCTTCATTTTGTTGTTTTTTGGTTCTCTAAATTATTCAGGAAAATTAATACTTAACAAAACCAAATAGATAAACATAACCTTAACTATAAGTTATTCAAACTTTAAATTTTAATCATTAAATACTATAAAATACACTATTCTTTTTAGGAAAAAAACTTATACTTATAAACTACTTATTTAAAAAACCAAAAGTCTTTAAACATAAACAATACTAGACTTTTAACTACTTACATTTAAAAAATAATCACAAAAAGAACTTAAAGTTGTAAGATTACAACTAAATTTTAAATTGCTGAAAATCAACAGGTTACAACAATTTAAATATAATTTTTAATCATTCTAATTAGTAACAGTTTCATAATATTTTTAACATTCAGATTAAACAAATAAAATATTCAGTTAAAGCTAGCTTAAACCATTGCTTCTAATTTTACACCAGAATTTATAACCCATAACAAACACATTAAAGAAAATGAAAAAATTTACAAGTGTATTGCTTTTAGCAGGTTTAGTTTCGGCTACTTCTTGTGATAAGTTAGACGATTTTACAGGAGGTGGTAATGATGCGCCAAAAGAAGGTGTTACCTTAAAAAACCATTCTACCGTACCAGCTTACTTTAAAGTAACTCCAGAATTTAATAATGTAGAAATATATTCTATTTTAAGTTCTCCAGATGTACTACAAGATTCTCCAAACTTTGTATATGGATCTATGGCAGATGGTGCCGGTCTTTTAAAAGAAGCTGACGGAACTTTTACGCTAATTAATAATATTGAAGCGGATTACTCTATTGCAAGAATTTCATTTGATGAAACTTTTAAACCAGTAAAAGGAGAATATATTCTTAACGCAGAAGCTACAGCATACACTGCTCAGTGCTCTGGTTCATTAATTACTCCAGAAGAGCATGGTTTTGGACCAACTTACTTATCTGGTGGTGAATGGGGGGGATCTTCTAAAGGAGTTTTTGCTGTAGATCCTTACAAGAGCTCTTCTGATGCATCTGTTGCAACTACATTATCTGCTTTAGGAGAATGGTCTACTGAAAATGCAGTAGCAATAGGAAAAGATGCTTTCCCTGGGAAAACAGTAATTTTTATTGGTGATGATCACTCTGACAATGAAGTACCTTCTGGACAATTAGGAATGTATGTTGCTGATCAAGGAGATCTTAACAATGGAAAATTATATACTTTAAAAGTAACTACTGAAGGTGTAGCATATGAAATGGATATGGCTGAAGGAGAAACTTACGATGCCGAATTTATAGAAATGGAAGAAAGAAGCATTGACCTTTTAGATGCTGAAGCTAAAGAAAAAGGTTCTATGGGATTCTCTAGATTAGAAGATATTGACTGGAGAAGAGGTATTGCTGCTAACCAAAGAGAATTATACATTACTGTTACAGGTAGAAAAAAAGATGGTCTTGTTGGTAAAGGATCTACATATGGTAGAGTTTATAAAGTAGTTCTAGATAAAGAAGATCCAACAAAAGCTACAATTTCTTGTGTTCTAGATGGTGATAAATTAGATGGTAAGGCAAAAGCTTTTCATAGCCCTGATAACATTGTTGTTACTAAAAACTATGCATACATTCAAGAAGACCCTAATGGATACCCTGATACTACAGACAAAGCACACTATGCACAATTATACCAATATAATTTAAACACAGGAGAGTTAAAAACTGTTTTAGAGTGTGATCAAGTTGCAGCAGCAGCTGCAGGCGTAGGAAATGCAGACAGAAATTGGGAAATTACTGGTATGATTGATGTTTCTGAAACTTTAGGTGTAGAAGATACTTTTATTATGATTACTCAAAATCATGGTTGGGAGCCAGCAGATGGTTCTGCTTTTACAGATTCTATGGCTAACGCACAAGCAAACAGTCGTAAAGAAGGTAGCCAGTTATTTGTTCTTAAAGGTTTATCTAACTAATAATTTTTGAATGATTAAGCATTTAAAAAAACAATTAAAAAAAGGGGTTTATGTTTACATAAGCCTCTTTGTTTTATCTATTATTTCATGTAATCAGGTAAAAAAAGACACTAAAGAAGTTCATTTAAACATAGGCCAAAAACTTCAAAAAAACTATACTGCTAAACTTATTATATGCCAGTCGCATATAGACAGTTTATCTAAAAGTAATTCTAAAAAAGATTTTGAAAAATATTATTTAAATGCTAGAAAAGTATTTAAACAAGTAGAACCAATGATGGCGTTTATTGATGCAGAAAATTATAAATTTTTAAACGCGCCAAATATTCTAAAAGTAGAAGAAGAAGATGCTACTAATATTAAAGTAATGTCTCCTAAAAGTTTTCAGGTATTAGAAGAATCTATTTATACAGAGGAGTCTTTAGACATAAAAAAAGTACAAGAGACTGCTAAACTTATATACCATAGATTAAAATTAATTGAAAAAAACACTAAAATAGAGTACTTTAAAGAACACCATGTTCTTTGGTTACTTAGAGATGCTATACTAAGAGTTTCGCAAACAGGTCTTACAGGCTTTGATTCCCCTGTTTTGGAACAATCTTTAGCAGAAGCACAAGATGTATATAGTACTTTAAATGACTATATACATATTTTAGAAACAGAATTTGTAAATAAAGAACTTTATAATAGTTGGGTTTCTGAAATTGAATCTACTATAAAAACCCTAAACACTAAAGACTTTAATACATTTGATAGATATAGTTTTATAAAAAATCATACTCATAAACAATTGCGTTTATTTAATGAAACTGTATTAGATTGGAATACTAAATTTCCATTTACTTTGGCTCTAAAGAATGATGCTCCTTCCCTATTTTCTGATAAAACATTCAACACAGAATACTATTCAGATATAAAAAATAAAGGCTTTTCTAAAGAAGTTATTGCTTTAGGTCGTGATTTATTTAATGACAAAAGTTTATCTATAAATAACTCTATGAGTTGTGCTACATGCCATAACAAAGAAAAGGCATTTACAGATGGGCTTAAAAAACCTAAAGGACAAATAAGAAATAGTCCAACACTAACATATGCATCGCTTCAACAAAGCTTTTTTTACGATAATAGAGCAGGAAGTTTAGAAGGCCAAATTGTATCTGTTGTAAATAATGAAACAGAATTTCATACAAATTTAGAAACCTTACAAAAAGCTGTAAATACAAGTCCTGATTATAAATCCCGTTTTGATAATATTTATAATGGTAAGATAACAGACTATAATATACGTAATACTATTGCAGAGTATATTAGAACCCTAAATAAATTTAGCTCTAAGTTTGATAAAAATATTAATGGTCTAGAAAATTCCTTAACCAAAAATGAAATTAATGGTTTTAATTTATTTATGGGAAAAGCTAAATGTGCAACTTGCCATTTTGCTCCTGTTTTTAATGGTACTGTACCTACATTAT
Organism: uncultured Maribacter sp.; assembly: GCF_947495965.1. Taxonomy (GTDB): domain Bacteria; phylum Bacteroidota; class Bacteroidia; order Flavobacteriales; family Flavobacteriaceae; genus Maribacter_B. The sequence continues at coordinate 64,409 of NZ_CANMBB010000002.1, read as the reverse complement.
ATAAAGATACAGAAATAGAGTTATTAGGAGTACCTACTAAAAACGACACAATTAATGCCATAGTAGATGCAGATTTAGGAAGGTATAACGTATTTAAAACTGAAGAAAGAAAACACTTTTTTAAAACTCCTACGGTTAGAAACGTAGAACTTACAGCTCCTTATATGCATAATGGTGTTTATACTACATTAGAAGAAGTTGTAGATTTTTATAATCGTGGTGGCGGTGCAGGAATAGGAATAGATTTAGAATTACAAACATTACCTCCTACCCCACTAAATTTATCCGAAATAGAAAAGCAAGACCTCATTCTTTTTATGAAAAGTCTAACTGATTCTAGTAAAGAAAATATTTAAATTAAGTTTTTAAATATAAAATAGCCTTACAGAAATACATAGCTGTAAGGCTATTTTTATTTATAAGTATTTATAAACTATCTTAGAGGTTTAATTTTTTATTTTAAATAATATATGCAACCAAAAGTCTTTTTAAAAACCTTAAAATTTCTTCATCTTTCTTTAGTACTAGGTCTAGTACTTTTTGCTGTAATAGCTTATATGCAAAATTCAGAAATAACAGCACAACCAGATTCTAACAACCCATTTTTATATGCGGTACCAATTATTGCTATTATTGGTTATTTTGGTAGTCAGTTTTTATCCAAAAAAATGTTATCAAAAATAACATCCAACTTATCTTTAGAAGAAAAATTAAAAAAATATAAGTCGGCATCTCATGTAAAGTTTATGATTATTGAGCTTCCTGCTATTTTTGCGTTATTTGCTTTTTACACTACATCAAATGCTTTACCTCTAGTAATTGCTGTTTCCTTAATTGCATATTTATTCTCTCAAAAGCCTTCTTTAAATAAAATAAAAGCAGATTTAAACTTAAACAAAGAGGATATAAAAGCTTTAGAATCATGAAAAATCTCAAAATCCTTATTATAATTATGTTAGCATTCTTAGGTATAAATAAGGCAAAAGCGCAAACGGAAGATTGGGCAAATTTAAAACATTTTCAAAAAGAAAATGAAGCCATAAAAGCAACTTTAGAAAATGAAGACAGAGTAGTTTTTATGGGAAACTCCATTACCATTGGTTGGCTACACAAAAGACCAGATTTTTTTAAAGGAAAACCATACATAAATAGAGGTATTAGCGGGCAAACTACACCTCAAATGTTAGTGCGCTTTAGACAAGATGTAATAGAATTACATCCAAAAGTTGTTGTTTTATTAGCAGGCACAAATGATATTGCAGGCAACACTGGCCCATCTACTTTAAATATGATTATTAATAATATTAAAGGAATGGCCGAAATTGCAAAAGCAAATAATATAAAAGTAATTTTATCTTCTACATTACCAGCTTATAAATATCCTTGGAGTCCAGAAATTAAACCTGCAGATAAAATTGTTGCGTTAAACGAAATGATAAAAGAATACGCTCTTGAAAATGACTGTATTTATTTAGATTATTTTTCTGTTATGGTTGATGATAGAAATGGTTTACCAAAAAAATATGCAAAAGATGAAGTACACCCAACAGCAGAAGGTTATGCTGTTATGGAACCTTTAGTAAAAGAAGCAATTAAAGAAGCGCTAAAAAAATAATTTGGAAAAAAATAAACAAGACTGGGATACAATTATTATTGGTTCCGGAGCTGGTGGCTTAGCAGCTGCAATATGTTTGTCTAGAGAAGGGCAAAAAGTTTTAGTTCTAGAAAAGCATGATGTTCCTGGTGGTTGGTGTCATAGTTTTTATTTAAATGGTCATAGGTTTACTCCTGGAGTACACTACATTGGCTTATTAGGGGAAGGAGAATCTACCAGCGATTTATATAAAGGGTTAGGCATAGCAAACGACCTTGTTTTTTTTAGAATGAATCCTGATGCTTATGAACATTGCTGGATAGGAGATGAAAAATTTGACTATCCTTCTAACCTAGAAGAGTTAAAAGAACGATTAGCAAAACGTTTCCCAAAAGAAAAAAAGAATATTGCTAAATATTTAACTTTAGTAAAAAATGTAAGTACACAAATATATTCACTTCCGTATATTAAAGGTTTTTGGCAAAAAATAACTATTCCATACCGCACTCGTCATATGGGTAAATATGGTTTATTTAGTCTTAAACGCGTAATAAACTGGCATATTAAGGATCCTTTACTTAAAAATATACTTAACGTACAATGTGGAGATCACGGGCTACAACCAAGAAAAGCAGCTTTTCCTTTGCATTGTGCATTAATGAGTCATTATTTTAATGGTAGTTACTACCCTATGGGTGGCGGTGGCGCTTTAATAAAAGCCAAAACAAATGCTTTAAAAAAACACAATGGCAAAATTCGTACTAGTACAGGTGTTAAAAAAATTATAGTAGAAGAAAACTCCAAAATTAAAAAAGCGGTAGGTGTAGAATTAGAAAATGGAGAAAAACTTTATGCCAAAAATATTATTTCTAATGCAGACCCAGGAATTACCTATTTAAAACTTATTGGGGAAGAAAACATTAGTCAAAAACTTCAAAAGAAACTAAGTAAAACTAAATATTCCTGTACTTCTTTAATGCTCTTCTTAACGGTAAATTTAGATGTAAAAAAAGCGGGGCTAGATTCTGGTAATATTTGGCTAATGCCAGATAAAGATGCCGATGAATTTTATGATGGCTTAATGAAGGAGGATATTTTAAAAGGGGATGCTTTTGAAGGTATGTTTATAAGCTGTACAACACTTAAAGACCCATCTAGTTATAATGGAAAAGAACACTCCTTAGAAGTTATTACTTATATAAATTATGATTCTTTTAAAGAATTTGAGAATGAAAATGAACAACGCTCAAAAGCATATTTAGAGTTTAAAGAGAAATTAACCCAAAAGATGCTAAATGGTTTAGAAAAAGCTATTCCAAATATTAGAGAACATATTATACATCAAGATTTAGGCACACCCATTACAAATGAGTATTATGTAAATAGCACAAGAGGAAATGTATATGGCACAGAAAAAAGTTTAATGCATATTGGCCCATTTGCTTATAAACCAAAAAGTGAGATAGATAATTTATACTTATGTGGTGCCAGTATCTTATCACACGGTGTAGCTGGTGCAGCACATTCTGGAGTAGAAACTGCCAGTATTATTCTAAATTGCGAAGCAGATAGTTTAAGAAAACCACAACCAGATCAAGAATTAACTATTTTAGAAGCAGAAGATTCTACAAATTACCCAGATTGGTTAACTAAAAAAATAGAACATAGAAAAACAAGGGCAAAGGCTAAATCTTTAGTAGATTAAAAAAACCTAAAATAGCTAATAAGTAGAATCCAAAAATTTCATAAACTTTTAAGTATTTTTGTGATACATAATTTACAACTTAATAGCTATATGAAAAAAATACTTTTTTCTACAATGGGTCTCATTTTTGCATGCAACACATCGCAAAAAACGGTCACAGAAGAACCTAAATCCATAAAAGAAATAGATGTTTCTACAATTGCAGCTTCTATTACCGAGGATGAATTAAAAGAACATTTATACGTTTATGCTTCGGACGAATACGAAGGGAGAGAAACTGGGCAACCTGGACAAAAAAAAGCAGTAGAATACATTAAGAATGAATACGAGAAACTTGGTATTCCTGCAGCAAAAAAAGATGGAGATTATTTTCAAAATGTCCCATTAAAACTTAATAATGTACCATCAGGAAAAATAGTTTTTAACAATAAAGATTACAATGTAGGCGAGCACGTTCTTACCTTTAATGCTGCAAATTTAAATTTTAGTACTATAACTTATGTTGGTTTTGGCATAGAAGATGATAATTACTCAGACTATAAAAATATTGATGTAAAAGACAAAATTGTTTTATTAAAATCTGGAGAGCCAATAGATAGTGATAATAATTATATTATTTCTGGGACTAAAGAAAAATCTATCTGGAGTAATGCCTCTGAAGCTATTGGTAAAAAAATAAAGATAGCTCTAGACAAAGGTGCCAAAGGAGTTCTTTATTATGATTCTTTGAGCTATAATAGATTTAAAAGCAGATTTAATTTCATGAGGGAAAACAATAGTGGCCGCATGGAAGTAATAGATAAAAATAAAAAACAATTTTCAAGTTTGTTTATTGACACTTTTTTAGCAAAAAATATTTATCAAGAAATAGAAAGTAACAATGTGCCTAAAATTTTGGAAAGCCCACTATCTATACAAGTTGCTAGTACAGATGACGCATTAAATTCTGAAAATGTAGTAGCAATATTAAAAGGTTCTGAAAAGCCAGAAGAATATATTGTTATTTCTTCCCATTTAGATCATATTGGCGTAACTCCAAAAGGAGAAATTAATAATGGTGCAGATGATGATGGTTCTGGTACCGTAGCACTCCTAGAAATAGCAGAAGCATTTAAAAAAGCCGAAAAGTTAGGGCAAGGCCCAAAAAGGTCAATTGTCTTTTTACATGTTACAGGAGAAGAAAAAGGGTTATTAGGGTCACAATATTATACTGACTTTAATCCTATTTTCCCACTAGAAAACACCGTAGCTAACTTAAATGTAGACATGATTGGTAGAATAGATCCTAAAAGAGAAGGAAACAGAAATTATATTTACCTAATTGGATCAGACAAATTAAGTACCGATTTGCACAACCTTTCTGAGGAAGTGAATAAAAAGTACACTAATATTGAATTAGATTACACGTATAATGATGAAAATGATCCAAATCGTTTTTATTACCGAAGCGATCATTACAATTTTGCAAAAAATAATATTCCAATTATATTTTACTTTAATGGTACACATGATGATTATCATAAACCAACCGATACTCCTGACAAAATTAATTATGATTTATTAGAGAATAGAACTAGATTAATTTTTTATACTGCTTGGGAAATTGCTAATAGAGAAAAACGCTTAGTAGTAGATAAAACAGCTAAATAAGCTTAAGACCATACAAATAAAAAAAGCCTTATCAAATATGATAAGGCTTTTGCTTTTAGGGTGGAAGACGGGATTCGAACCCGCGACCCTCGGTACCACAAACCGATGCTCTAACCAGCTGAGCTACAACCACCATTTGTAAGCGAGTGCGAAGATAATTTTTTTTATTTAATCTATCAAAATAAACTAAATAAAAAAATGAGAAAAAGCACTAGTAATAATTACTTAATATTGTTAACTTGTAAGGTAAATAACTACATTATTATAAGTGAATTCTATAGCGACATTTATTGAATCATTTTTAAAATTACGCAAAATTCTAACAATGAATAACTTAAAGCATTTTTTTAAGTCGCTACTTTACATAAAAGTATTTTTCTGGACTTTTATATCTCTTTTTAATACTTCCTGTATTTATTCTCAAATAAATAATATAAAAAAAGATAGTTTATTAAACCTAATTAAAGAACAAGAGAATAAAAAAGATTTTACTGTAAAGGATACTGTTTACACTAACTTATTAAATAAGTTAGCAATTGAATATACGTATTCTACATCAGACACGCTGCTAACCATATCAAATAAAATTTTAGAATATAGTAATGCTATTAATTACGATAAAGGAAAAGGTTATGCATATATAGGTTTAAGTAACTATTATTTAGAAAAAGGAAAAGATACATTAGTCTTTAAATACCTGAAAAACGCAAAAAAAATTGCTTTAAAAACCAAAGACACTACCCTTTTATTAGAAGTAAGTAATCATTATGCAATTGAATATGACCATTCTGGAGACAGTTCTAAAGCATTAAAAGAATATTTAAAAGGAAAAGTATTAGCAGAAAAAATTAAAAATAAACAGTACTTACTTACTATATATCAAAATATTGCTGTCACGTATAGTCACAAAAAACTATACCGTAGAGCTCTTAAATATTTTAATAAGGCAAATGTTTTAGCTACTAAAATAAAGGATTCCACATCAATTGGTATAACCATGTGTAATATGACTAGAGCATATATTGGCTTAAATGATTTAGACCAAGCTACTACTTCAATAAACAAAGGGATAAAAATTGTAGAGGATAATGATTTATACGAATGGTTAGGTTATGCTTATATGCTTAAGGGAGATATTCTTTTAAAAGAAAAAAAACATGATGATGCTTTAATTTGGTATAAAAAAAGTGAACCTATTCAACTTTCTACAAACTATGACATTGGGGTTATGGATTTATATAATTCTATGGCAAAATTATATATAGAAAAAAACAATATTGCTCTAGGAAAAGAATTTGCTATAAGAGCCTGCAAGTTAGCGGAAGAAATAAGATACCCAATAGGGATATCTAAATCTGCTGAGAGTTTGTCATTAATCTATGAAAAATTAGATGATGACACTAATGCATTAAAATATCATCGTCTTTTTAAAAAAATGTCCGATTCTCTTTCTAAAAATGAACAAGTAATAGGTATTGCGTTGTTAGATATTGAAAATCAACATAAACATGAACAACGAAAATTAATTAATGAAAACAACACTAAAGTTAACAAGCAAAAGAATTTACTTTATTTCTCATTAATTACATTGTTTATTTTATTTATTATAGCATCGTTAATTATTAGAAATTTAAATACCCAGAAAAAATTAAGTGAAGCACTAAAAGTAAAAAATGAAATCTTAGCCTTTAATGAGAAAGAATTAAAAAAAATTAATAGTACTAAAGATAAATTATTCTCTATCATAGGGCATGATTTAAGAGGACCTATTTCATCTTTAAAACAATTACTAGAAGCAACTGAAGAAGAATCTATCATTAAACGTTTTATACCAAAATTAAAAAATGATGTAGAGCATATTCATTTTACATTAAATAATCTATTAACGTGGGGACAAACGCAAATGCAAGGTTCTAAAGTTTTTTCAAAAAAAATAAATTTAAATGAAATTGCTGCTAATAACGTAAAATTATTCTCTGATAGAATTAACAAAAAAAAATTAAATATTTCTTTAGAAATTCCCGAAAATTGTAATGCTTTTGCAGATGAAAATCACATAGATTTAGTTTTTAGAAATATATTAAATAATGCTATTAAATTTACTGAAGCAGGCGGTTCAATTAAAATTAGTTCTAAAAATACAAATAAAGAAGTTCAGGTCTTTATTTCGGATACTGGAAAAGGGATAAAAAAAGAAGATATTGATAAGCTTTTTAATGAAAGAAAACATTTTTCTACATATGGCACTTCTAATGAAAAAGGCACAGGTTTAGGTTTATCTTTATGCAAAGAAATGATAGAATTAAACAATGGAAAAATCTGGGTTAAAAGCGAAGAAAATAAGGGTAGCACTTTTGCTTTTAGCATGCCTAATTTAAAAAAAGAATAAACCTATAAGAATACTGCAAATCTTCAAAACATCGACAAAATACATGTTTTACAAGATAAAACACACAAAATATGATGTTTCACAACATTTATTAGCAAACCACTGCGTATCATGGTAATTTTATTTTCTTAATATATTAAGAAACCATGACTAAAAACTGTACTCCATTAAAGAACAGTTTTCCCCAACAAATAATCCGTAAAATTTTACTTACGGTACTACTTTTATTTATCCTAACTGGAAGCGCACAACAAACGGTTCGTGATAGTTTAGAAAAAGTAATAAATGCTGCAAAATTAAAAAGTGATTTTAATACAAAAGATACTTTATACATTTCATTATTAAATAAATTAGGAAATGAATTAAGATATTATAACACCGATAGTTTATTACAAATATCTAAAACTGCATTAAAGTATAGTAATGAAGCAAATTACAATTCTGGCAAAATTAATTCATTAATAGCAATAGGAATTTATTACTCTGACCAAGGTGCTCATAAAAAAGGTATTGAGTATTTTAAAAAGGCTTTACATGTTTCAAAAGAAATAGAAGATTCTAAAAAAATTATACGGTCTCAAAATAATCTTTCTGGTGAATACACATATTTAGGGGATTATGCAATGGCACTTAGTGGATACTTAGAAGCAGAAGAATTAGCAACTACAACTGCTAACAAAAAAATGTTATCCATCATAAATGAAAATATAGCTAATCTTTATATAAGTCAAAAAGATTATACCCAAGGTTTATTTTTCTTTAAAAAAGTAAAAAAAATAAATGAAGAGTTAAAAAACCCAATTTTCTCTGCCGAAACAATGAGTAATATGGCTTCTGCCTATGCAGACATGGGAGAATTAGAATATGCAATGTTTAATATAAACCAAAGTGTTGCAATATTTGAGAAAAAGAAAATTATGGATTGGCTTGCCTATGCATATGAAATAAAGGGGAAAATTTATTTAAAACAAAACAAATACAAATGGGCTCTTTATTGGTATAAACAAAGTGAAATGCTTCATAAGTCACTACAAGATGTTAGAGGCAAAATAAGCCTTCTTAATGGTATGTCTGAAGCTTATTTAGGCCAAAAAAAAGACAGTATCTCTCAAGTATATGCTCAAAATGCTTTTAAATTATCAAATCAATTACAATTTAAGGAAGGAATACAAGAATGCGCAAAAGTATTATATAAGATAAATAAAAATAAAAAAGATTACGCTCAAGCTTTAACATACCATGAGCTTTTTCAAAAAATATCGGATACACTGTCTAGAAATGAAAACCAAACAAGTTTAACAATGCTTAAAACAAAAATTGAGCATGAAAGACAAAAGGAAGAATTAATACTTTCCAGTGAAAAAGCAATTGCAAAGCAGAAAAACTATGTATACTATGCTTTATCCATCCTTCTTATTTTTGTAGTAATAAGTTTTATTATTAAAAGGAATGAAAAAATACAAAAGAAATTAAATCTAGAATTAAATACTAAAAAGAAAGATTTAGAAAAAAAAGAGATCAACTTACGAGAAATAAATTCTACTAAGGATAAACTTTTTTCAATTATTGGACACGATTTAAGAGGGCCAATTGGAGCTTTTCAAGGCTTACTAAAATTATTTAAAGATGGCGAAATTGGACAAGAAGATTTTTTAGGTTTTGTACCTAAGCTAAAATCTGACATAGACCATATTTCCTTTACATTAAACAACTTACTATCTTGGGGGCAATCTCAAATGAATGGTGCAGTATTAAAACCTTCTGAAGTATGCTTAGAAAACTTAGTTTCAGAAAATATTAATTTGTTATCTGAAACTGCACATGCAAAATCTATAAACCTAATAAATCAATTACCTCCAAAAACATATTCGTGGGCAGATAAAAACCAAATAGATATTGTAATACGAAATTTAATAAGTAATGCTCTGAAATTTACACCAGAAAAAGGAACTATTACTATAGGTTCTATGCAAAAAAGAAATGCTTGGGAAATTTTTGTAAAAGATACTGGTGTTGGTATGAGTGTTAATATGCAGGAAACAATTTTTAACAAAAATTCTAATATTACAACTTATGGCACCAATAATGAAAAAGGTACAGGATTAGGGCTTTCCTTATGTAAAGAAATGGTAGAAAAAAATGGCGGTAAAATATGGGTAACAAGTACTTTAGGAAAAGGCTCTTGTTTTTATTTTACAGTGCCAAAAACAAAAAAAGAATATAAACAAATTGCTTAAAAAATAGCATCTAAATTATCTACCCCTATAACTCTTTCTACTGTAAAACCCTCTGCATGATTAACTCCAATTAATCTTCCTAAATCTCTTGCTCTATAATCTACACTTTCAAAAAAATTCTTGCTTGTTATTGGAGTCTCTGGCTCCTCACTATTTGGGTCATAAAATTGTGAAGCGTATGCTTTTATAGATTCCATTTTAGTATCTACATAACCAGTAATATCTACAACAAAATCAGGAGATATGTTTTTCCATTGTATATAATGATATACATTTTTTGGTCGCCAAGGTTCTTGATTTTTACCTTCTATTTTGGTTTCTATTTTTACCAAACCACTTAAAAAACAAGCATCACTTACTAATTTACTTCCTTTTCCATGATCTATATGCCTATCATCAATAGCATTACATAAAACAATTTCTGGAGTATACGTTCTAATTTGCTTTATAATTTGTAATTGGTGCTCTTTGTTATTTACAAAAAAACCATCGGCAAATCCTAAATTAACACGAACTGCAATACCTAAAATTTCTCCTGCCTTAGCGGCTTCTTTATCTCTTATTTCAGCAGAACCTCTTGTACCCAATTCTCCTCTTGTAAGATCTACAATACCAACTTTTTTTCCACTTGCTATTGCCTTTGCTATAGTGCCTCCTGCTCCTAACTCTGCATCATCTGGGTGTGCACCAAAAACTAATATATCTAATTTCATTTTTTATATTTTAAAACTAGTCGGTAATAGCAAAACAACTTTCAGTTTTTCTATTATTTTTTACTAAAATTTACTTTATATCTCCAATAACTTACTGCTCCTAAAACAAAAACTCCAAAAACAGTATAGTAAATAAAATTTGGGGTTATAACTTGATCTCCACTAGCATAACTATGCAAGCCAACCAGATAAAAGTTTACACCAAAATAGGTCATCATAATAGAACCAAATGCTACAACACTTAAAAAGTTAAAAGTCCATTTACCTCTTAAACCAGGAACTAGTCTTGTATGTATTACAAAGGCATAAATCATAATAGATACTAATGCCCAAGTTTCTTTTGGGTCCCATCCCCAATAACGACCCCAACTTTCATTTGCCCATTGTCCACCAAGAAAGTTTCCAATTGTTAGCATTATTAAGCCTACAGTTAAAGCCATTTCATTAATAATTGTTAGTTCCTGTAGGTTAATATCCATTCTTTTCTTATTCTTCTTATTCGTTAAAACCATAAGTAATAAAGAAACTACACCTAAGATCATACCAACAGTTAAGGGACCATAACTACCTACAATTACAGCAACATGTATCATTAACCAATAACTATCTAAAACCGGTTGTAAATTTGCTATAGATGGATCTACCCAACTTTGGTGCGCTATCCATAATAACATAGAGGTAACAAATGCAGTTGCAGCAATTGTCATATTATTTTTTCTTCCTAAAAATAACCCCATTGCCATAGTAGCCCAAGCAACATATAATATACTTTCATAAGCATCACTCCAAGGAGCATGACCAGATATATACCAACGCATTATTAAACCTGCGGTATGCCACAAAAAGAAAATAACAATTACACCTTTAAAAGCGTAAATTCCAATTTTCCATATTTCACGGTCTTTAAAAATTTGAAATATTAATGTAAAAAACATCAAAACACCTATTAAAGCATAATATTTATATAAGCGATTAAAAATATTAAGCTTATTATAAATTACTTCAGCATTTACCTTTTCATCTGAAGGTAAAACTTCTTCACCGTGGTTTTTCTGGTTTTGTTTAAAAGCATCTAATAACTTATCTGCTTCTGCATAGTTACCAGATTTTTTTGCTTTAGATAAAGTCATTAAATAATAAGGCACTGCATTTTTAACAAAGTTGGCATATAAAGAATCTGCAACTTGGTATTGTCCTCCCCTATATTCTACTGCAGATATCCACTTATTATTCTCATCATTTAACAATGGAAAAATCTTTACGATTTGCCCACTCAACGCTTGGTTTAATAAGCTAAGTCTAATATTAGCATCTTTTATATCTTGCTGAAACTTATTAGGATTATTTGTGCCTGTGGCATCTTTTAAAAAGGGTTCTAATTTATAGTTTCCTTTGCTATCAAAAAAGTCTGTAGCCTTTACAAATTCTTTACCCTTTTCTACACCTATTGTTTTTCTAATACTATCATTTTGTTTTTTCTTATCTACCGCAATAAACTCCGTATTATACCATATAGCAGGATTCATCATCATAGATAAAAATACTTGGTCTGCATTTAAATCTTTATAAGTATCCTTTAAACTAAGTTTTCTTAATAATTCTGATGAAAATGTATTTATGGGTTTCATTCTACCACTCTCATCCTGTATCACTAGTTTCCCAAATTTCTCGGCATGCTCTTTAGAAACAATAGTAGCCATTAAAACAGAGTCTATTTGCGTAATAGTGGGTTCGTTATTATGATTATGTCCATCATTTGCGCTATGTTCTTGACTTAAAACAGATACTGTAGAACTTAATAGTATTACTAAAGTAAGTGCGCCTTTTTTTGCTTTTATTTTATTTAGTTTTTCTACTAAATCTCTAAATCGAGTTTTTCCAAAGAAAATAGTTCCTAACAATCCAATATATAAAAGTGTATATCCTATATAGGTTATCCAAGTTCCCCAAAAATCATGATTTACAGAAAGAACAGTTCCTTTTTCATCTGGATCAAAACTTGCTTGAAAAAAACGATACCCTTGATGGTCTAATACATGGTTCATAAATATTTTATAATCAAAAGGGCGTTCATCTTCAATAGTAACTTTACTCATAAAAGAGGCATAGCCTTTTTCTGTACCAGGATATTTTTCGGCAATAAAATCGTTAAGTTTTATACTAAAAGGAAGCTCGTATACTTTAGAACCATAGGCTAAAGCAAAATCTAAACCTCCAACTTTTATTTTATCTGTAAAATTTGATGTTCCTTTTCCTCCAAGTATTTTCTTTTCTAATACTTCACCATTACTCTCAATTTTTACAACTAAGGCATCTTGACTAGCTTTTGTAATTTCTTCTTCTGGTAATGGTACTACTCCATATTCTCCTTGTGTAATTGGGTCTGGAATTACAAATTGCATACCTGCTGTGTTATATAAAGACCTTAATTGTAGCTCTTGCAAACTATCTTTTATAACAGTACCCTGCATTTGGTCTGCCATTCTCATAAAATTACCTTCAAACGGAGATTTTATACTATAAGAACCATCTTTAGCAAAAATATTAATAGCACCTTCTGTACTTTTATTTAAAGCAAATAGAACATTATGAATGCTTACTACTTTACCACTCTCTAAATAATGGTCATGTCTTTGTCCATTACCCGCTTCAACAATTTTTAAAAAGAAGTTTCCGGTAGTACTTGGCACCAAACCTAATTTAGCCCCTTTTATAAAATCTACATAAGAAATTGTAAAATCTTGATGATTATAATCGGATTTCCAAGGTAAGTTAGATTTTAATGCTTCAGGGGTAACAATTAAATCATCTTCAAGAACCTTTCTCTTAGGTTCTCCATTTATTTCCCCATCAACAAATACGGTTAAATACGTTTTATCAGAATAAAATACTTTTTCTGTATTGCCTTCTCTAATAGGCATCATACCCTCAAAACTAATATACCTAGTTACAAAAGCACCTAAAATTATTAATATCCAAGAAAGGTGTAATACTAAAACTGGCCACTTTTCTTTTCTTAAAAGTTTGTACCTAAAAATATTCCCCACAAAATTAATCACAAAAAACACCATTATAGCCTCAAACCAAGTAGTATTATAAATCCAGATTCTTGCGGTTTCTGTACTATACCAACTTTCTATAAAAGTTCCAAATGCCATTGCTGTTGCAAATACAATAAATAGAACAGACATTAAACGTGTAGAGAAAAAGAATTTTTTAAGTATGTTGGTCATTACAAAAATGAGTTAATTTTCAGCTAGTAAAAATACAGCCTTTTTGCGAGTATTATTAACAATATTACTGTTAAAATAATTACAACGTTTCGTTTTAATTGACTTATAATTTGCTTTATTAAGAGTAAATATATCCTTAATTTAGCAGTATGTTACAAGTAGTAATTTTAGGCACAGGAAATATTGCGCAACATTTGTTTAATGTATTTACTACCTACACTAATATTACCATTACCCAAGTAGTAGGCAGAAATAGTAAAGCTTTAGAGTTTTTTAAGGAAAAAACAGAGACCCAAACCAACTTTAATAATATTAAAAATGCGGATTTTTATATCATAGCAGTTAGCGATTCTGCTGTTGAAAAAGTAGCTTCTTTCCTTAAGGATAAAAAAGGTATAGTTGCCCACACAGCTGGGAGTATACCTATGAATGTATTGCAAAACAATCCTAATCATGGTGTTTTTTATCCGCTACAAACATTTACAAAAAATTATCCTGTAGATTTTAAGAGTGTACCTATGTGTATTGAAGCAAATAATAATCAAAGTAGTATGCTTTTAAAAAAATTAGCCAATATAATATCAGATACTGTATACGATGTTACCTCAGAGCAAAGAAAAAAATTACACTTAACCGCTGTTTTTATAAATAACTTTAGCAACTACATGTATCAAATAGGAAGTGATATTTGTGAGAAAAACGACTTGTCTTTTGATATTATAAAACCTTTAATCCTAGAAACAGCAAAAAAGGGAACACTATTTGATCCAGAAACTATTTTAACTGGCCCAGCCCGCAGAGGTGACTATAAAACAATAGACACGCATAAATCTCAAATTAATAATAAAGAGCATCTAAAAATATATAATGTTATAACAGATGCAATTCTAAATAAATATGGAAAAGAGTTATAAAGAGTACCTAGAAAACATTACAACTTTTGTTTTTGATGTAGATGGTGTATTTACAGATGGTACTGTACAAGTTACAACCTCTGGAGAAATGCTACGTACAATGAGCGTAAAAGACGGTTATGCTTTAAAAGTTGCTATAAAAAAGGGGTATAATGTTTGTATAATTTCTGGAGGAACAAATGAAGGGGTTAAAATTAGACTTCAAGGACTTGGTGTAAAAGATATTTATATGGGCGCGCATTTAAAAATGGAGCCTTTACAAGAATATTTAACCGCTAATAATATTGCTCCTAAAAATGTTCTTTATATGGGAGATGATATGCCCGATGTCCCTCCATTAGAATATGTAGGTTTATCTACTTGCCCGCAAGATGCAATCCCCGAAGTAAAAGCAGTTTCAAAATATATTTCTCATAAAAATGGCGGCCATGCTTGCGTAAGAGATGTCATAGAGCAAGTACTTAAAGTCCGTGGAGATTGGTTGGGTAACTACAGTGCATCAAACGATTAATATGCTTTTACAAAAATTAGAAAAGTATAAAATAATTTTAGCATCCGGATCCCCTAGAAGACAACAATTTTTTAAAGATTTAGGAATTCCTTTTGAAGTACGTTTAAAAGATGTTGTTGAAGTTTATCCTGATAATTTAAAAGGGGAGGAAATTTCTGATTATTTAGCAGAATTAAAAGCATCTCCTCAAAAAGAAACTTTACTAGCTAATGAAATTCTAATAACATCAGACACTGTTGTTTGGTATAATAATGAATCTTTAGCAAAAGCTGCCAATGCAGAGGAAGCCTTTGAAATGTTACGGAAATTATCTGGAGATTGGCATAAAGTCATAACATCCGTATGTTTTACTACTTCAACAAAACAAACAACTGTTAACCATACAACCAAAGTAAAATTTAAAGAATTAAGTGATGATGAAATTTGGTATTATATAGAAAATTACAAACCTTTTGACAAAGCAGGTGCGTATGGTATTCAAGAATGGATTGGTCTTATTGCTATTGAAAAAATAGAAGGTTCTTACACTAATGTGGTAGGTTTGCCAACACAACTAGTATATAATTATTTAGAAGAAATTACTAAATAAAAATGATTCTAGGTTCGTACTAGAAACCTAGAATCATTAATAATTTACTCCATAATTGAAATTTAAACTCGCTGAGAGTTAGCCAGACAGTTTATATGCTTTCTTTTATTAAAAATAATAAGCCATACCAAAAAGTAAATTAGATGTGTCTAATGAAAAATTAAAAGAATCGCTTTTATTTTCATTAAATTGATTTTCTTCTTCTGTTTTAAAAGACGAATATCCTAATGCCCCAATACCCGCTTCTAATGCTAATTTATTCGAAATTAAAAAAGAAATTCCTGGACGAAAACCAACAAAAATACTTCTCCCATCATTCGTATACTCTGGAGAATTAGAAGATGTTATATTTCTCCAATTTTTTGAATAATTAACTTCTGCTTGCACATAAATTGCCAGCCTGCTTCCTAAACTTTTATACCCTCTTATGAATGGCAAAACACCAATACTTGTTGATGTATTTTCATTATCACTAGAATTAAGCGTGGGATAGTCAATATTGTTTTTAGAATAACTAGAGGTAATACCTAAACCAACTATGAAATTATCTTTTATTGCATAACCTAATTTTGGAGCAAAACCCATATTCGTATTATTAGACTCTACACTCCCGTTATTAGAATTGTTTTCAGAATTTGAAAAATTTAAAAAAATAGAGCCCCCTAAATATTTAGAGCCTTTCTCTATTTTAAAATTTTCATTTTCTACTTGTGCAGTTAAAAATAGAACGGTAAAAAAACTGGTAAAAAAGAATACTTTTTCATTTAAATTGTTTTAAAGATTAAGTAATGCCTTACATCAACCTTTATACCATTACAATGTTTATTTTCTTAATTAGCATATAAATAACATTGAATTAACTTTTTGTTTTTATGCCTACAAAAAATAAAAAAACATAATTCACTTCTATTTCATTTAAAAGCCATCCCTAATTATATTTTTGGTAATTTTATTAAAAATTTACAATCATGAGAAATACTAGGTATTTAGTAAGTTTATGTTTTTTACTATTGCTAAATTTTAGTGCATGTAAGAATAAGACAAAAGAAAATGTTTTAGCTCTAGAAACAAGTTTAAAAAAAGAAAACAGTATAAAACCTAACAAAGAACTTAATCCAGAGTTTAAAGAGTATTGGTACGCTGGTGATGCGGAAATTACCTCTTACCAACTTACCCAAGCCCGTTATGGAGAACTAAGAGAAGGTAATGCTGTACTTGTTTATGTAACCGAACCTTTTTTAGCTGATAAACAAGTAAAAGCTGATACACCAAATAAAAACAATATTTCGGTATTAAAACTAAATAGCACAAAAAATTACCTGACAGGAATTTACCCATATTCTATAATGAATAGTAGTTTTTATCCCGTACACGACAATTCTCATGCCTTAAAAATTTCATTTTCGGCTCAAGAATGGTGTGGTCATGTATACGGCCAAATAAATAATAAAGAAGATTTTGAAGTAATGTCTCACTCCTATTTTGAGAATGATGGAGATCAAAAATTTAAAATTCAAAAAGAGGTTTTAGAAAACGAAATATGGAATAAAATTAGAATTAACCCAGCCAACCTACCTATTGGGAATTTAAAAATGATTCCCTCTATAGAATATACTAGACTGTCTCATATAGAATTAAAAGCTTACAATGCTATTACATCACTAGAAAGCAAAGAAGACAGCAACTATTATTCTATTACCTATCCAGAATTAGAAAGAAATTTAACCGTAAAATTCTCTTCTAAATTCCCTTATTTTATAGAAGGTTGGGTAGAGACTTTTAATAGTGGTTTTGGAGCAAACAAGAAAAAATTAATCTCCACAGCAAAAAAAATAAAAACTATAAAAACTGACTATTGGAATAAACATGATAATGTGCATTTACATTTAAGAGACAGTTTAAAGTTATAATATTTTAAAAATTATTAATGGATAATTATTTTACAAGAAACCAAACAGAATTAGTAGCAACAGCTGTAACAATTGCTCTTTTTATTATATTAAAGCTAATATTAACTAAAGTTGTAAAAAAAACAGGAGAATCTAGCAAGTTTATAGAAATACGTACAAAACTAGTTAACAAGTATGTAACTATAATATTATACATTATTGCAATTGGTATCTTAACTTTTATTTGGGGTGTAAATTTTAAAGAAATAGGACTTTTATTTTCTTCCATTTTTGCAGTAATAGGTATTGCTTTATTTGCGCAATGGTCCATACTAAGTAATTTAACTGCAGGCGTTATTCTTTTCTTTGCTTTTCCTTTTAAAATTGGAGATAAAGTAAGAATTTTAGATAATGACATTAATAGTGAAACTATTTATCTTATTGAGGATATTAAAGCTTTTCATGTAAGTTTACGTAAAGAAAGTGGTGAATTGTTAGTATACCCAAACAGTTTAATGATGCAAAAAGCTGTAGCGCTAATTAACTAAAAACGTTTTTTATCTGTTAAAGAAGTTTTAAAAAAAATTACTTGGGGTTTAATCTTTATATCTTTGAAAGCAATCTAAACCAAAACTCATGCTTCAAAGACTAGCAACTTGCTTACTAGCGTTTTTTTCGTTTGTATTAAGTTTCTCCCAAGCCCCTAAAAAAAATACACCTTCAGAAATTTATCATTCTATAGAAAAACTAAATTTTTTAGGAACTGCATTATATGTTGCAGCGCATCCAGATGATGAAAACACAAGACTTATTTCCTATTTATCTAATAATGTAAAAGCTCGCACAGGCTACTTATCACTTACTAGAGGGGATGGCGGACAAAACATTATAGGTCCTGAATTAAGAGAGTCTTTAGGTGTATTAAGAACTCAAGAATTACTAAAAGCGCGTAGTGTAGATGGTGGTGAACAGTTTTTTAGTAGAGCAAATGATTTTGGTTACTCCAAACACCCAGACGAAACGCTTCAAATTTGGAATAAGGAAGAGGTTCTAGGAGATGTTGTACGCACAATAAGAACATTTAAACCAGATATTATTATTAACAGGTTTGATCACCGTAGCCCAGGTACAACACATGGCCACCACACCTCTTCTGCTATGCTTAGTGTAGAAGCTTTTGATTTGGCTAATGATGTTACCTCATATGCAAAGCAACTGGAAACTACAGACACATGGCAACCGCAAAGGTTATTTTTTAATACCTCATGGTGGTTTTATGGTAGTGAAGAAAAATTTAAAAAAGCCGATAAATCTAAAATGTTAAATGTAGATATTGGTGTGTATTACCCAATGTTAGGAATGTCTAATAATGAAATTGCTGCAATTGCAAGTAGCCAGCATTTATGTCAAGGTTTTGGTCGTTTATCAGAAAGAGGTTCCACAAAAGAGTATGTAGAACTATTAAAAGGAGATTTACCGCAAAACAAACATGATTTATTTAATGGTATAAATACCAGATGGTCAAGAATTAATGGTGGTAAAGAAATAGGAGCTATCTTAAATAAAGTAGAAGCAGAATTTAATTTTAAAAATCCATCTACGCATATCCCAGATTTAGTAAAAGCATATACCTTGCTTCAAAAATCTAGCAACAAACATTGGAAAACCATTAAATCTAAAGAGCTAAAAGAAATTATTAGCAACTTAGCAGGATTGTATTTAGAAGCTTTTGCAGCAAATACAAATGCTACCCCAGGAGAAACCGTTTCTGTAAATATTGAAGTTATTAATAGAAGTGCATCCCCTATTACACTTAAAGAAGTTTATTTACAAAAAGAAGGAGCCAAACACGAGGGAATAATCTTAGACGAAAATGTAAAAAACAGCTTAAAATTAGATTTAACTATTCCAAAAAACACTCCGTTTACTAGTCCTTATTGGTTAAATGAAAAAGGAACACTAGGAATGTATACCGTAAAAGATAAAAAATTACTTGGCAAACCAGAAACACCAAGAGCCTTCTACGCAACATATGTGCTAGATTTTAACGGAACACCCATTACCTATACAAAACCTATTGTAT
This sequence comes from uncultured Maribacter sp., assembly GCF_947495965.1. Lineage (GTDB taxonomy): Bacteria > Bacteroidota > Bacteroidia > Flavobacteriales > Flavobacteriaceae > Maribacter_B. The sequence goes on along the minus strand of NZ_CANMBB010000002.1, from coordinate 44,902 downwards.
ATAAGTATGCGAAAAGAGATAAAGGAGAAATTTTTCAACCTTTTGAAGTTGTTCCCGAAGCAACCGCAAGTTTTAACGATAAAGTTATAATATTTGCTGATGAGAAATCTAAAGAGGTAGAAATCTCTGTAAAAGCGCATAAGAATAATATAGAAGGTACAGTACAATTATGCTACGACAAAAAATGGAATGTAAATAAAGAAGCTAAACCATTTAAAATAGATAAAAAAGGAGATGAGCAAATAATAAAATTCACTTTAACACCACCAGAGAGTGAAAACGAAAGCTACATTTCTCCTATCCTAAAAATTAATGAAAAAGAGATTACTAAAGACTTAATAACTATTGCTTATGACCATATACCAACACAAACTATTCTTTTACCTGCCGAAGCAAAAGTTGTACGTTTAAACATTAAAAAAGCAGGAGAAAATATAGGATATATTATGGGTGCTGGTGATGAAGTGCCAAAAAGCTTGCAACAAATAGGATATACAGTACACACTATAGACCCCACCACAATTACAAAAGGTTCTTTACAAAAATTTGATGCCGTAGTTGTTGGTATACGAGCGTATAATGTAATTCCAGAACTAAAATTTAAGCAGCCTTTTTTATTAGATTATGTTAATCAAGGAGGTAATTTAATAATACAGTACAACACTGCTGGCAGATGGGATAAACAGTTTGAAAACATTGCCCCTTACCCACTCCAAGTATCCAGGGATAGGGTTACCAATGAAAATTCTGAAGTTAAAATTCTTGCCAAAAATCATTCTCTTATTAATTTCCCAAATCAAATTAACCAGAACGATTTTAATGGTTGGGTACAAGAAAGAGGGTTATATTTTCCAAATAAATGGTCTTCAGAATTTACTCCAATTTTGCAAATGAAAGATAAAGGAGAAGCTGCTACAAAAGGTAGCCTATTAGTAGCTCCTTACGGTAAAGGAAATTATATTTATACAGGACTCAGCTTTTTTAGAGAATTACCAGCAGGAGTTCCTGGAGCTTATAAACTATTCTCTAATCTTTTATCTATAGGAAAAGATACTATAGAGAAAAAAACAAAGGTTAAAGGATGAAAAACAAAATAAAAGAATCTTTATGGAAAAAAGAATACACATTAGTACTTGTTCTTAATATAGCATACATATTAGTTTTTTTCTATATAATGACTTCTTTCTGTTAATATGGGAATATTAGATTGGGTAATACTTAGCGGAACACTACTGTTTATTGTTGGTTATGGAGTTTGGAAAACAAAAGGAAGCACCAATGTAGATGAATATATTCGTGGTGGTAATAAAGCAAAATGGTGGACAATTGGCCTTTCTGTAATGGCAACCCAGGCAAGTGCTATTACTTTTTTATCTACACCAGGGCAAGCTTTTCATGACGGTATGGGTTTTGTTCAATTTTACTTTGGACTACCTCTTGCAATGATTATTATTTGTTTGGTTTTTATACCTCTTTACCACGAAATGAAGGTATATACCGCCTATGAGTTTTTAGAGAATAGATTTGACCTAAAAACAAGAACCCTAGCTGCTATATTATTTTTAATACAAAGAGGGCTAGCGGCAGGAATTACCATTTTTGCTCCTTCTATAATTTTATCTGCAGTATTAGGTTGGCATTTAAGAACTCTTAATATAATTATAGGAACTTTAGTTATTATATATACTGTTTCTGGAGGCACAAAAGCGGTAAGTGTTACGCAAAAACAACAAATGTTTATAATAATGTCTGGAATGTTTTTGGCATTCTTTTTTATCCTAGATTATTTCCCGTCGGATATTTCTTTTACCAAAGCTTTAAAAATTGCTGGAGCTAACAATAAACTAGAAATATTAGATTTTAGCCTTAACACTAAAAGTAGATATACATTCTGGAGCGGCATTACTGGAGGTTTGTTTTTGGCACTGTCCTATTTTGGTACAGACCAAAGTCAGGTACAACGCTATTTATCAGGAAAATCTGTTCGTGAAAGTCAATTAGGATTGGTATTTAATGGCATCTTAAAAATTCCAATGCAATTCTTTATCCTTCTAGTAGGTGTAATGGTTTTTGTTTTTTATCAATACAACCCAGCACCCTTAAACTTTAATCCTTCTGCAACAGAAACTGTATTAAATTCTAAATATAAGGACGAATATAAATTACTACAAAAAGAACAAATAAAATTAGAAGCGGAAAAACACATAGCTCAAAATAAATTCTCTTCTGCTTTAGATTTAAAAGAATATACTGCTATTCAAGAAGCTAAACAGCACATTATAAAAATTAATCAGAAAGATGCAGAAAACAGAGTTCTTGCAAAAGAAATCATAAAAAAAGCAGACAATAGTACAGAAACTAATGATAAAGATTATGTTTTTATACATTTTATACTAAACAACCTACCAAAGGGGTTAATTGGTCTTTTGCTTGCCGTAATACTATCTGCAGCAATGTCTTCAACAGCATCAGAATTAAATGCTTTAGGAACAATAACAGCATTAGATTTATATAAAAGGAACAGAAAAGGAACTTTTACAGAAAAACATTATGTAACTGCCTCTAAATGGTTTACTTTAATATGGGGAGTAATCGCCATTTTAATTGCCTGTATTGCCAATTTATTTGACAATTTAATACAGCTCGTTAATATTATAGGAAGTATATTTTACGGTAACGTTTTAGGTATTTTTTTATTGGCCTTCTTTTTAAAATGGATAAAGGGTAACGCAGTGTTTTTTGCTGCTATACTTACCCAAATTATTGTATGCTTTATATATTACTACCTAATACACATTTACCCTGCTGGCGAAGAAAAACTTGGATATTTATGGCTAAATTTTATTGGTGCAGCATTCGTAATTTTTATTGCAATACTCTTTCAAATTTTTGATAAAAAAGAACAAAAAAATCAGATTAGAGCTTAATCAAGATTTTCTTTATATTGCGTAAATTATTATTTAAATCACTTTTTCTTGTATATTTTACATTAAATAGTGACTTAAATTAAACCTTTTACATGAAATTATTAGATTCGTCATATGACGTTCAACAAAAAATTCTGGTTGCTGTAGACTGTATAATTTTTGGTTTTGACTCCAATAACCTTAAACTTTTATTATTTAAAAGAAAAGTAGCTCCGTTAAAAGGGCAATGGTCTTTAGTTGGTGCTTTTGTACAAAATGATTTATCTATTAACGATGCTGCAAAACAAATTTTATTTGAGTCTACAGGTTTAAAAGACATTTTTTTAGAAGAACTTAAAACCTATGGCAATATAAATAGAGACCCAGGAGAACGCGTAATTTCTATAGGGCATTATAGCCTTATAGGAATAAATGACTTTGATATTGAACAAGTAAAAGAATTTGATGCAGAGTGGTTTAATATAAATGAAATACCTGAATTAATATTAGACCATAGACAAATGGTAGAAGATGCTATCATAGAATTAAGAAATAAAGTAAGGCACCAACCTATTGGTTTTAAATTATTACCCAAATATTTTACATTACCAGATTTGCAAACTTTATATGAATGTATTTATCAAAGACCGTTAGATTCTCGAAATTTTAGAAAAAAGTTTCTTTCTCTAAATATTTTAATAAAAACGGATAAAAAAGACAGAACAAATTCTAAAAAAGGAGCATTTTTATATCGTTTTGATAAAGAAAAATTTGATGATTTAATCGCAAAAGGGTATAACTTCGAAATCTAGTTTTTTTTGCACCCTACTCAATAAATGTATATTATACATTTAAAAAATAATGCTTATATTGCAACCATTATTCATTAATAATTTAAAGTATGATTAAAGATAGCGTAGAAAGCTTTTTTAAAGAAAATTATTCTCCTAACCCAGTATTAATAAAGTCTCCGGGAAGAGTAAATATAATAGGAGAACACACAGATTATAATTTAGGTTATGTTTTACCAGCTTCTATAGAAAAAGCTATTTATTTTGCAATGCAAGTAAATGACACTTCTACATTTAATATAGAAGCTTTTTTAACGCTTCCAGAAAAAATAACTTTAAATTTAAAAGGCAATGGTCCAGAATTTTCTTGTTTTTGGGGAAAATATTTTAAAGCCATTATTGAAATCTTAAATGAAAAAAATTATACACTTAAAGGCATAGATTGTGTTTTTGGAGGAGACATTCCAATAGGGTCTGGTCTTTCCTCATCGGCTGCTCTTTGTTGTGGTTTTACACTTGCTATTTCTGAGTTGTTAGATTTAAAAATACCTAGAGAAGAAATTGCTAAAATTGGACAAGCTGCGGAACATAGAATTGGCCTAAATTGTGGGTTAATGGATCAATACGCTGTTTTATTTGGTAAAAAATCTAATGCACTGTTCTTAGATTGTAAAGATTTAAGTTATAAATATGTTCCAATTAATTTAGTAGGATATAGCTGGGTACTTATAAACTCCAATATAAAACATGAATTAGCTGTTGGTAATGAGTATAATGACAGAAGACAATCTTGTGAAAACATAGTAGCAAAAATTAAAGAAACAAACCCTACTGTAGCCTCATTAAGAGATGTTACAGAAGAAGCTATTCTGAAAGTAAAAGATAGTGTTTCACCAATAGATTTTAAAAGAGCTCTTTATGTTATAAAAGAAAATGGTAGAGTTCTAAAAATGATAACAGCATTAGAAAAAGGGGATGCAAAAGAAATTGGAACTATTTTATTAGAAGGACATAGATCTATGTCTTCAGATTTTGAAATTAGCACTTCTGAAATAGACTACTTAGTAGATGTAAGCCAAGAACAAGAAGGAGTTGTAGGTTCTAGAATGATGGGTGGAGGCTTTGGAGGTTGCACCATTAATTTAATTAAAGATGAAAACAGAGAAGTTGCTGTAAAAAACATTTTAGCAGCTTATAAAAAAGAAACTGGAATTACTTCTGAATATTATCATTTACAAATAGACGATAGCGTACATATTTTAAATTCTTAAGCAAAATGAACGATAATTTTAATGCTGCACCGCATAGACGATATAATATTTTAACAGGCGAATGGGTTTTGGTTTCCCCACATAGAACAAAAAGACCATGGCAAGGAAAAAAAGAAGAGACAGCTAAGTCAGAAATGATTACGTATGATCCAAATTGCTATTTATGCCCTACAAATACAAGAATTAATGGCGAAGTAAATCCAGATTATAAAAATACATTTGTTTTTCATAATGATTTTGGAGCACTACTTCCAAATAGTTTAGATTTTAAATATGACGAAGGGCTTTTAAAAGCAGAAGGAGAAACTGGTATTTGTAAAGTAATATGTTTTTCTCCAAATCATTCCTTAACGCTACCTGATATGGAAGTAGCAGATATAGAAAAAGTTATTACTACTTGGCAAGATGAGTATAAGGAATTAGGTGCTAAGCCAGAAATTAATCATGTTCAAATATTTGAAAATAAAGGAGCAACAATGGGATGTAGCAATCCACACCCGCATGGACAAATATGGGCGCAAAAGTCTATCCCAAATGAAGTTTTAAAGAAAACAGAAAAACAAAAAGAGTATTTTCAAAAACATGGAAAGAGCTTATTAACTGCATATATAGAACAAGAACTTAAAGAAAAAGAACGAATTATTGCTGAAAATGATAGTTTTGTTAGTTTAGTTCCATTTTGGGCTGTTTGGCCATATGAAGTAATGATTGTTCCTAAAAACCATAGAAAAAGTATTAGTGAACTTACAGATAAAGAAAAGTTAGATTATGCAGAACAATTAAAAATTGTAACGCAGAAATACGATAAGTTATTTGACACCTCTTTTCCTTATTCTTCTGGTATACATCAATCTCCAACAAACGGAGAGTATCCAGAATGGCATTTTCATATGAGTTTCTACCCTCCTTTATTACGTTCTGCAACAGTAAAGAAATTTATGGTAGGTTATGAAATGTTTGGTATGCCGCAAAGAGACATAACAGCAGAGTTAGCTGCTAAAAGTCTAAGAGACCTATAAAAATTCAAGAGAATAATTCATAAATGCAGACAATAAATTTAGAGACAATCCCCCGAGTATTTAAGAAGCAATTATTTTGTAGAATAAATAACCAACTCAACTCTAAACAACAAAAAGCCATAATTTTAAATAATTATGGCTTTTTAAATTTATAAAATCAGAGTTATATATATGGCTATTCTACTTCAATACCCCACTCTGTTAAAGAGTCTTTATTCATTTTTATATAATCTGCATTACCAGCTTCTTTAGCAGCTGCTAAAGACCTTTTTGCTGCAGCAATAGCATTTTTATTATCTCCTTGTTTCGCATAAATAAGAGACTGTCTTCTAGACATCCAAAAAGCTTTATCATTCATAGAAACCGCTTTAGCTATCCACTCTTGCGCTTGCTTTAAATCTTTATCTGCCTCATAATAGTAAGAAGCAGCTGCATAATAATCATTTGCAGAAGGCCCATTCATTACAGTTTCTATACTTTTAGATGCTTTAACATCTGTAGGAACAGTAAAAGGAACATTTACCATTGTTTTATCCCATAAAATTCCTAAAGATGCTCCATTATTAGTTAAATCATCAATAGTAATTGTAAAACTCTCTACAGCCATTGGTAAAGCATAAACTTTAGCTGTTGCTTTGGCAACAACTAAGCTCTCATCTAATGTTTTTGGCGCACCCCAATTTTCTGTATTAGAATAAAAAAGTACTTCCCAATTTTCTTTTCCAGGTTTTGTAAAAACAGCATACGTACCAGCTTTTACCGCAGTACCACTAATTACTACATCATCACTAAAAGATATTGTAGTGTTTTTATTTGCACCTGTTCTCCATAAAGTATTAAAAGGAACTAAATTTCCAAAAACCTCTCTACCCTTTTTAGAAGGTCTAGAATATTCTACAGTAACGTCTGTTAAACCTACTTTTTGCTCTAATTTAGAAGCAGGACTAGGTGCTGGTGTTGTAATCTGAGCATTCATAGATAATGAAGCTGCTGCAGTTACTAATGTTAATAATAATTTTTTCATTTTCATATATTTTATATTGTTCACACAAAACTAAACATTATGATAGGGTGTATTTGTTAAGAAATCCTTAAAATAAACTGGAATAAACTCACAAAATTTAATAACGACCATACATTTTGTTTAATTTTTAATAACAAAAGTTAAACAAAATTGTATATTTGTTTAATGAAACTTTATCAACTACATGCCAAACAAAAACTCCCTATATCACAAAAAGATGCTTGGGACTTTTTATCAAATCCATCAAACTTAAAAATAATTACACCAGATTACATGGGATTTAACATCCTATCTAATCAAGATAAAAAAATGTATTCTGGTCAAATAATACATTACAAAGTAACGCCTGTACTTGGAATAAAGACAACTTGGGTAACAGAGATTACTCATGTTAAAGAAGGAGAGTATTTTGTAGATGAACAAAGGTTTGGGCCATATTCTTTATGGCATCATAAGCACTTTATAATACCCACAAACGGAGGAGTTATAATGGAAGACATAATAGACTACAAAATACCTATGGGTATTTTAGGGCAGTTGGCAAACCCTATAATCGTCAAAAAAAAATTAAAAGAAATTTTTACTTACAGGTATCTAAAATTAGAAGAATTATTCGGAAAAGTTACAGACGAAAATCCTGAATTAATTTTTAAAAGTTTTTAAAATGAAAAAAAATATTCTCATAATTGGAGGCTCTAGTGGTATTGGAAAAACCATAGTAAATAATATAAAGGACGAATATAATTTATATGTAGCAAACAGGTCTAAAGAAAATAGTATCCCAGAAGATGTTAAGTACATAAAGTTTGATGCTACTAAAGACAACTTAGAAACTTCATTATTACCAGATGTTCTTCATGGATTAATATACTGCCCAGGCAGTATAAATCTAAAACCATTTAAAATACTAACAACAGAATCTTTTCGTGAGGATATGGAAATTAACTTTTTTAGCTTAGTTAATGTAGTTAAAAGTGTTATTCCCATAATGACAGACGAAGCAAGTATTGTTCTATTTAGCACTGTTGCTGTTGGTACCGGTATGCCTTTTCATTCAAGTATTGCTGCTGCTAAAGGTGCTATTGAAGGTTTTGCAAAATCAATAGCTGCGGAATATGCCCCAAAAATTAGAGTAAATGTAATTGCTCCTTCCTTAGTAGATACTCCTTTATCCAAACGCTTATTAAACAATGACAAAAGAAGAGAAGCAATGGCCAACAGGCATCCTTTAAAAAGAATTGGCAACACAGAAGATATTGCAAGTATGGCCCATTTTTTAATTAGCGATAAAAGTAGCTGGATTACAGGTCAAACAATAGGAATAGATGGTGGTTTATCGCAAATAAATAAAGGATAAATGAAAGCAAAAATTTCTGTTTTTTGGTTTAGAAGAGATTTACGTTTACAGGATAATGTTGGTTTGTATAACGCATTGCAAAGTGGAAACCCTGTTCTTCCTATTTTTATTTTTGATAAAACTATTTTAGACAAGCTTCCCAAAAATGATGCAAGAGTAAGTTTTATTCACAAAACTCTTCAAGAAATGAGAGAAACACTCTCTAAAAAATACAGTAGCTCACTTGCCGTATTCCATGACGAGCCCAAAGAAATTTTTAAAAGTCTTACTAAAAACTATACTATAGAAACTGTTTTTACAAATCATGACTACGAGCCATATGCCATAAAAAGGGATTTAGAAATTCAAAAAATATTGAATGATAAAAACATACATTTTAAATCTTTTAAAGACCAAGTAGTTTTTGAAAAAGGAAATATTTTAAAGGCTGATTCTACACCTTACGTAGTATATACTCCCTATAAAAATAAATGGAAAGCACAATTTAATCCTAGCATTCACTTAAAACAATTTCCCAGTGAAACTTTTTTAAATAATTGTATTAAAGATAGTAACACAGAAAATAAAACTTTAAAAGAAATTGGTTTTACTCCTTCTTCCATAAAAGTAGAAAACCCTACCACTACTCCATTTTTAATTCAACATTACGAGGAAACAAGAAACTTCCCAGCAAAAGAAAAAGGCACTTCAAAATTAGGTCCTCATTTACGATTTGGAACCGTATCCATTAGAAAAATGTTATTAAAAGCAATTAATGAAGACAATGAAGTTTTCTGGAATGAATTAATTTGGAGAGAATTTTTCATGCAAATTCTTTGGCATTTTCCTAAGACCATTCATTTTTCTTTTAAACCAAAATATGATAGAATAGATTGGAGAAATAACGAACAAGAGTTTGAAGCATGGAAAAATGGGAAAACTGGCTATCCTTTAGTAGATGCTGGAATGCGAGAATTAAATACAACTGGGTATATGCATAATAGAGTGCGTATGCTTACCGCTAGTTTTCTATGCAAACACTTATTAATAGATTGGCGTTGGGGAGAAGCCTATTTTGCAGAAAAACTATTAGACTATGAATTAAGTTCTAACATAGGTAACTGGCAATGGGCCTCTGGAAGTGGCGTAGATGCAGCACCGTATTTTAGAATTTTTAACCCAACAACACAAATAAAAAAGTTTGACAGCAAGTTAGAGTACATAAATAAATGGGTTCCAGAATTTCAAGAACTAAATTACCCTTCTAAAATTGTAGACCATACTTTTGCAAGGGAACGTTGTTTAAAATTCTATAAAGAAGCTTTAAATTAAAAAGAAAATATCAATATATTAAAACTCTAATTTTAAATTTTTAATTACTTTTAAGAGATAATTAAAAAAACATACAAAATGAACACTCAAGAAGTTGCAAATAAATGGCGTAAAATGTGTAATGAAGGTAAAAATTTAGAATGTATTACCGAATTATATGCAGAGGATATTGTTAGTAAAGAAATGCCTGGCATGCCAGGAGAATTAATTACTGGCAAGCAAAATGTTTGGAATAAGAGTAAGGATTGGTTAGAAAGTGTAGAGGATTTTCATGCAAGTGAAATTTCTGAGCCTGTTGTAGCAGGAAACTTTTTTACTGCAAAAATGACTTTTGACTGTACTTTTAAAGAAAGAGGAAGACAGCAAATGGAAGAACTTTGTGTTTATGAAGTAAAAGATGGGAAAATTGCCAGCGAGCAATATTTATATACCATGGGGTAAAAGTAAACTACCTTGATACAAGCCCAAGAGGCATTTATTAAATTTCGAGAAAAGCCTCAAAGCATTTAAATCTCTAAGATTGAGTGAAAATTTTATTATTAAGCAAATTTCTGATAGAGAAACCTGGCCTATAAGGCAATCTGTAATGTATCCAGGTTTTCCTTTAGAACATGTGATACTAGAAAAAGACTCCGAAGGGCTTCATTTTGGTGGTTTTATAAATGAAGAATTAGTGTCTGTGGTTTCTTTATTTATAAATAATAAAGATGCTCAATTTAGAAAATTAGCGACTAAAGAAAAGCACCAGAAAAAAGGGTTTGGCACTAAAATGATAAACCATCTTTTAGAGTATTCAAAAAAGAATAACGCAACAAAGTTTTGGTGTAATGCCAGAGAAAACAAAGCTAGTTTTTATCATAAATTTGGTTTAAAAGAAACGAAGAAAACTTATGTAAATTCAGGTATAAACTTTGTAATAATGGAACTTAATTTTTAAAGAAATAATGAAAAGGGCTTTACTTTTATTCTTAATATTAAAATGTTTTTCTGTTTGTTCCCAAGAATTTAATTTCCAATACGATCATTATTCTGTTATTGTAAAAGACGCTGATAAAAGTGCGGAGTTTTACAGTTCTATTTTAAAACTAAAAGAGACTCCTCATCCTACTCTAGCAAAAGGATTTAGATGGTTTATTATAAACAACAACTCTCAAATTCATTTAATTCAGAAAGAAAACCCAGAATATAAAAAACATAAATCTGTTCATTTATGTTTAGCAACCCAAAATCTTAAGGATTTTTTAGTTCATTTAAAAGATCATAATATTACGTATTACGATTGGCCTGGCACTAAAAATGCAATTACTGTTAGAGCAGATGGCGTACAACAAATTTATTTTCAAGACCCAGATGGGTATTGGATAGAGATTAATGATGCTAAACATTAAAAAATGAGTAATACTATAAAAAACATTTTTCCACTTGGTTTTCCTTGGCAAACACAAGACCCTTTTCTTTTTTGTGCATATCATTATGATTTGTATCCTAAAGGCAATGAAGAAATGGGACCTGCAACATCTTTAAAAGGCAGAAATTTAGGGAATGATTTTACCATTAAAGATGGTTGGCGAATGTATCATGGAAAAACTATTCCAGGGTTTCCTTCACACCCACATAGAGGTTTTGAAACCATTTCTATAGCAAACAAAGGTTTTTGCGATCATTCAGACTCTTTAGGTGCTGCTGGTAGGTTTGGCAACGGAGATGCACAATGGATGACTGCCGGAGCTGGTGTACAACATTCCGAAATGTTTCCTTTATTAAATACCGAAGAAGAAAACCCTTTAGAGTTTTTCCAAATATGGTTAAATCTAGCTAAAAAAGATAAATTTGTAGCACCGCATTTTGCAATGTTATGGAATGAAGATATTCCTATAATAAAAAATACTTCTGCCACTATTAAAGTAATTGCCGGAACTTATAACAATGTAAATGCATGCAACCCTGCTCCTAATTCATGGGCTGCAAATCCTGAAAATGAAGTAGCTATATGGACACTACATTTAGAACCTAATACAAGTTTTAGTTTACCTGCCTCTAAAAATGATATAACCAGAACGCTATATTTTTATGATGGAGATGCTATTCTTATAGAGGACAAAACTATTACTCCAAATCATGGTATAGATTTAATTTCTAATACAGAGACAACTATAAAAGTAGGCAAAGAAAAAGCACATATATTACTATTACAAGGAAAACCTATTAAAGAACCTGTAGCAAAACATGGCCCTTTTGTAATGAATACAGAGGCAGAAATAAGAGATACTATGAAAGAATATGGTCTTACTCAATTTGGGGGCTGGCCATGGCAATACGCGGATAACGTACATCCAAAAGAAAAGGGAAGATTTGCCAAATACCCAGACGGAACTTTAATTGAAAAATAGATTAAAAAAAAAGCAACTCATTTGAATTGCTTTTATATTCTATAATTTATAAGGCACCTTACACTCTCACAATTTTAGCTCCAATTGCTCGTAAACGCTCGTCTATATTTTCGTATCCACGATCTATTTGCTCAATATTATGAATGGTAGATTCTCCTTTTGCAGATAATGCTGCAATTAATAAAGAAACACCAGCTCTAATATCCGGAGAAGTCATAGTTGTTGCTTTTAAACTAGATTTAAAATCGTGCCCCATAACAGTTGCTCTATGCGGGTCACAAAGAATAATTTTAGCGCCCATGTCTATTAGCTTATCTACAAAGAATAATCTGCTTTCAAACATTTTTTGATGAATAAGCACTTCTCCCCTTGCCTGTGATGCTACTACCAAAATAATACTTAAAATATCTGGTGTAAGCCCTGGCCAAGGTGCATCTGCAATAGTTAATATAGAGCCATCTATATAATTCTGAATTTCATAACCATCCTTATGAGAAGGAATATAAATATCATCACCTTTCTTTTCTACAGTAATACCAAGCTTTCTAAACGTAGTAGGTATTTGCCCTAAATCTTTCCAACTTACGTTTTTTATTGTAAGCTCACTTTTTGTCATTGCAGCAAGACCAATCCAACTACCAATTTCAATCATATCTGGCAACATGGTATGCTCTGTACCACCAAGAGAATCTACCCCTTGGATAATAAGCATATTAGAACCTATTCCAGATATTTTTGCTCCCATACGCACTAGCATTTTACAAAGCTGCTGTAAATAAGGTTCACAAGCGGCATTATAAATAGTGGTTTCACCTTCTGCTAAAACAGCTGCCATTACAATATTAGCAGTTCCGGTAACTGAAGCTTCATCTAGTAACATGTATGTTCCTTTGAGCTTTTTAGCTTCTACACCATAAAAATGTTCTTCTTTATTATATCTAAATTTTGCACCAAGATTAATGAATCCTTCAAAATGAGTATCTAATCTTCTACGGCCAATTTTATCACCACCTGGTTTAGGAATGTACCCTTTTCCAAAACGTGCTAACAAAGGGCCAACAAGCATTATAGAACCTCTAAGTCCTCTACCATCTTGTTTAAATTGGTCTGATTGTAAATATTCTAAATTAACATCATCTGCTTTAAAAATGTAAGTTCCCTTACCTCTTTTTTGGATTTTTACACCCAAATCTTCTAATAATGCAATAAGTTTATTAACATCCACAATATCTGGAATGTTATTTATTGTCACCTTTTCTGAAGTTAATAATACTGCACAAAGTATTTGTAAGGCTTCATTTTTTGCACCTTGAGGTGTTATTTCACCAGATAAGGCATGCCCACCTTCAATCTTAAATGTTCCCATGTAGTTGTACGAAGAAGTTTAATAGCGTTTTTTTCCGCGATTATTATTTTTTGAATATTTTTTTCCTGAATTATTATTTCTAGGAGTTTTAGCAACTCTATTTTTTAAAAACTGACCGCTATCTGTTAAAGTAACTTCTTCTGTTTTTAAATCAATTTTACCATCACTCAACTCATGCAAATGCTTAAAAATAGCTTTATCATCTACAGTGTCTTTATTCCAGTTTAGGTAGCACTTTTTCATATGGTTTGCTATCGCAAACTCTAAACCTTCACGCATATCTCCTTTTTCCCATTCTACTGCAACATCAATCATACGTTTAATATTGTTTCCGTAAAAACGATACTTTGGAAAATTCTGAGGATACTCTAATGCTTCTGGTCTTTGCTTTAAAACCTCTTTGGAGGTAATAGGAAAAGGTGAGTCTACATCTAATTTAAAATCAGACATAATAAATAATTGATCCCATAACTTGTGTTGAAAATCTGGCACATCTCTTAAATGTGGTTGCAAATTGCCCATTACATCTATGATAGACTTTGCAATTTTATTTCTTTCCTCACGATCTTCTATAGATACCGCATGATCTACCATTTTCTGAAAATGACGACCATACTCCGGTATTATTAAATGAGGGCGTTCTGTATTGTACTCTAAGTTTTCTATTAAATTCAAATTAAAAGTTTTAGGCTTTTATAAGTATAAAAGTGAAGTATTTTTATAACGACTGCAAAATAAGAAAATTATACTATATATTATTATTTTACAAGGATATTACACCCTCTATCTGTGTTACCTCTTTATATTTAGCTACAACAGCTTCCGGATTTTTTAGAGTTACTGTGATAGAAAGACTGGTATATTTTCCATTTTTAGATTTTTTAGACTCAATAACCGCTCCTGTATTATCAAAAATAGCATTTATAGCATCTATCTTTTCTTTCTCACTAAGTACTATAAATTTATACAAATAGGTAGAAGGCCATTTTGATGTATCATACAATTGCTCAATTAGTTTTTTATAAAACTCTTCGGATTTTTCTGTATCCATTTTTATTTCTTTTTACACAAAGATAGTAGTTACTTACTAATTTTTTTATCCTTTAGGTTTCCTTACTTTTGTTTCTCTAAATTTTAAAGTTTGAGTCCAAAAAAAATAGTAATTACTGGTGGCCCAGGAACAGGCAAAACCTCTGTAATAAACACTTTAGAAAATGAAGGTTTTTATTGTTTTCATGAAATAATAAGAACTATGACTTTAGAAGCTAAAAAAGAATTAGATGAAAGCTCTTTAGCATCTAACCCCTTAGCTTTTGTAAAAGACCCAAATGCTTTTAATGATATGCTTTTTAAAGGCAGGTACAAGCAATTTATAGATGCGAACAGTCGTAAAGAGAATATACTTTTTTTTGACAGAGGAGTTCCAGATGTATTAGCTTATATGGACTATTTTAAACAAAAATATCCTGAGGATTACATAAGTACTTGTGAGGATTATAAGTACGATCAAATTTTTATTTTACCGCCTTGGAAAGAAATCTATGTTTCGGATAATGAACGACTAGAAAATTTTGAAGAAGCTGTTGAAATTCATAATCATTTAGAAAAAACATATACTAGTTTTGGTTATACTACCATAACTGTCCCAACAGGAACTATTGCAGATAGAGTTTCCTTTATAAAAAAGAAAATAGATAGTGCTAACTAACCCTAAAGATCTTCTTGAAAAATATTGGGGTTTCACAACCTTTAGAGGGTCGCAAGAGAAAATAATTAATGCCGTATTAAACGGTAAAGATGTTCTTGCTTTATTACCAACTGGCGGAGGAAAATCCTTATGTTTTCAGTTGCCCGCATTAGCTTTAGACGGTATTTGTATTGTAGTATCTCCTTTAGTAGCATTAATACAAAACCAAGTAAACAGTTTACAAAAAAAAGGCATAAAAGCTATTGCACTCACAGGTGGCATTCCTTTTAACGAAATAAATAATTTACTAGATAATTGTATTTATGGCAATTATAAGTTCCTATACCTATCTCCTGAGCGTTTAAAACAAGAAATTGTTGCTACAAGAATACAACAAATGAATGTTAACCTTCTAGTTATAGATGAAGCACATTGCATATCGCAATGGGGACATGATTTTAGACCTGCATATTTAGAATGTTCTAACCTAAAAACATTAGCTCCTAACATTCCAATGA
Source organism: uncultured Maribacter sp. (assembly GCF_947495965.1). Lineage (GTDB taxonomy): Bacteria > Bacteroidota > Bacteroidia > Flavobacteriales > Flavobacteriaceae > Maribacter_B. Next base: position 29,262 of record NZ_CANMBB010000002.1, on the reverse strand, counting down.
TTGCTTTAACAGCAACTGCTACACAACAAGTAGTAAAAGACATTGAAACTAACTTAGATTATAAGGACTCTCTTTTTATTAAAGACTCTTTTTACAGAAGTAATCTTGCGTATAAAGTACTCTGGGACGAAAACAAAAAAGGACGTCTGAAACAACTATTTAGTGGAGAAGAAAAAAGCGGTATCGTATATGTAAGAAATAGAAAAAACACCATTGAGATTTCAAATTTTTTAAATCAAAATAATCTTAGCGCAACTTTTTTCCATGGCGGACTTTCTAAAAAAGAAAAAGAAAAAAAGTTAGACTCTTGGTTAGCCAATAAAACAAATATTATGGTTGCTACTAATGCCTTTGGTATGGGTATAGACAAACCAGATGTGCGTTTAGTGGTACACTACCAAATACCAGATTGTATAGAAAATTACTTTCAAGAAGCTGGTAGAGCTGGTAGAGACAATCAATTTTCTGAAGTAGTGCTTATTACCAACAAAACAGATGAAGAAAGGTTAAAAAAACAATTTCTAAGTGTTTTACCAGATGTAAAAACCTTAAAAGTTATTTATAGGAAATTAAGCAACTTTTTTCAAATTTCTTATGGAGAAGGGCACACTATAAAACAACAATTAAACTTTAATGAATTTTGTTCTAGATACTCCTTAAACCCTTTATTAGCTTATAACTCGTTGAAAGTTTTAGACCAGAATTCGGTTATATCCTTATCAGAAGCGTACGATATAAAAACGACTATAAAATTTATTACCTCAAAAGAACAACTCTTAAATTACTTAGAAAAAAATGAATCTATTGCGTTAATTACGCAAGTAATATTAAGAACTTATGGAGGTATTTTTGAATTTGAAACAAAAATAGACACCTACCTTCTTGCTAAAAAAACAGGGCAAAAAGAAGTATTAATTATTTCTATCCTAAAACAATTAGAAAAAGAAGAAATAATAACCTACCAAGGAAAACATAGCGATTTAGAAATAACTTATTTAATACCAAGAGAAGACGACCATACCATTAATAGATTTGCTAATAAAGTAGTAGAAAGGAACACCATTAAAAAAAACCAAATAAAAGATATGCTCTCTTTTATTAATAATGATGCTTTATGTAGAAGTAAACTTTTACTAAAATATTTTGGAGAAGACAAAAATGAAGATTGTGGTATATGCGATGTTTGCATTGCGAATAATACAAAGCCTGACTTTAAAAAAATTTCAAAAGAGATATTACAATTAATACACTCTAAAAGTTTTTCTTCTAGAGAAATTATACAGCTACTACCCTATTCAGAAACAAACCTAATATATACCTTACAACAATTATTAGAAAAAGGATATTTAAAAATAAATTCTAAAAACGAATACGAAATAAGCTAAAAATGAAAGATATAAGAATACTCTTTATGGGTACCCCAGACTTTGCTGTAGCAACACTTTCTGCAATAGTAGCGTCTAAATATAATGTTGTTGGTGTAATTACGGCTCCAGATAGGCCTGCTGGCAGAGGTCGTAAACTAAACACCTCAGCTGTAAAAAAATATGCTTTAGAACAAAATATCCCAATAATACAACCAACCAACCTTAAAGACACCACTTTCTTAGAAGAACTAAAAAAGTTAAATGCTAATTTACAAATCGTAGTTGCGTTTAGAATGCTCCCAAAAGTGGTATGGCAAATGCCAGAATATGGCACTTTTAATCTACATGCATCATTATTACCAAGCTATAGAGGTGCTGCTCCAATAAATTGGGCTATAATTAATGGAGAAACAAAAACTGGAGTTACTACTTTCTTTATAGACGATAAAATAGATACTGGAGAAATAATATTACAAGAAGAAACCACTATAACGCAGGAGGATACCGCAGGAACATTACATGACAAGTTAATGGCTATTGGAGCTACATTAGTAATAAAGACTATTACTGCAATATCTAACAACACAGTTACACTACAAAAACAAAAGGATTCTAAAGAATTAAAGTCTGCCTATAAAATTCATAAAGAAACATGTAAAGTAGATTGGCAATTACCGTTAAATGCTATTTATAATCATATCCGTGGTCTTTGCCCTTATCCTGCAGCATGGACAACCTTATATAATGGTAATGAAGAAATATTTTTAAAAATATATGCTATTTCTAAAACAGAAGAAATACATATTTATAAGTTAGGACAACTAATTTTTAATAAAAAAGAAATTAAAGTAGCTGTAAAAAATGGATTCATTAATCTTTTAGAAATTCAATTACCAGGAAAACGAAAAATGAAAACTAACGATGTTCTTAATGGGCTAAAATTAGAGAAAAACGCTCATCTTGCGTAAAGTCCCACTACCATTGGGCTGCGAGAAGCGTAAAAAATGCCCTACTTTATTAACAAACCGCCTGAGTTATCAACAAAATAAGGTATTTCCCTTGATTTTACTTGTGTTCGTCGGAAATCCATATAAATTTGTTAGAGGATTGAAATTATTTTAACAATTAATTTAATTATATTATGAACAAAACAGAATTAATCGATGCAATGGCAGCTGACTCTGGTATTACAAAAGCAGCAGCAAAAAAAGCTTTAGAATCTTTCTTAGGAAATGTTGAAGGATCTCTTAAAAGTGGTGGACGTGTTTCTCTAGTAGGATTCGGATCTTGGTCTGTATCTAAAAGAAATGCAAGAGAAGGAAGAAACCCTTCTACTGGAAAAACTATCCAAATTGCAGCAAAAAATGTTGTAAAGTTTAAAGCTGGAGCTGATTTAGGGAAAGCAGTAAACTAATCTGTATAAAATACAGTATATAAAGAGCGTTTCTATTCTTAGAAACGCTTTTTTTATTCCAAAGGTTTTTGGTTTCTATTATAAATACCTTATTTTAGATAACGTAAGGATGTTATAATGATAGATATAAAACCCAATAAAGGAAAACTATTAATTGCAGAACCTGCCTTAACAGGAGATGTATCTTTTAACCGATCTGTAGTTTTATTAGCAGAGCACAACCAAGAAGGCTCTGTTGGTTTTATATTAAATAAACCTTTAGATTATTATATTAACGATTTGGTTAAAGAAATAAAATTTCCTTTTCAAGTATATAATGGTGGCCCAGTAGAACAGGATAACTTATATTTTATTCATAAAGTACCACATTTAATTACCAATAGCATCGAAATATCTGATGGTATATTCTGGGGTGGAGATTTTGACATTGCAGTAGAATTAATAAATAAAGAGTTAATTACTGAAAACGAAATTAGGTTCTTTTTAGGATACTCAGGTTGGTCCTCTCTTCAATTAGACCAAGAACTTACTTCTAAATCTTGGATTGTAATAAAAAACAAATACCAAAGCTCAATTATACAAAAATCTGCGGGAACATTTTGGAAAGAAAAAATGGTGGAACTAGGTGGCAAATACCTTATCTGGTCTAATGCTCCAGAAAATCCTGGTTTAAACTAAATCCCTTTTTTGCAAGCGTATAACTGCATTTAGTTTCCCAACTAATTCTTTTGCAACAACAGTAGTATATTGTTTTTTGCGATATTTAGTTACCGGCTTAATTCCTTTAATAGAATTTGTAAAAAATAATTCATCCGCTTTTTGTAGTTCAAAAGTAGAAATAGATGTCTCCTCTATGGTATACCCTTCTAATTTCTTAAGAATACTTATAAGTTGTTTTCTAATAATACCATTTACACAACCATCCTGTAATGGTGGTGTTTTAATAATATTACCTTTTACAAGAAAAACATTCCCATTTAAGCCCTCTACAACGTTCTTAGAGTTATTTATTAACAAACAGTTATCATAATCATTCTCTTTTGCAAAAACACTCCCTACTACGTTTAAAATCCTATTATTGGTTTTTAAATTAGAAAGCATATCTGCATTCACATAAAAATCTTTAAATAACTCTACTTCGTATTTTTCAGTATTTAGAATATAATAAGGAGTATCTAAAGGGCTTGTTTCAATAACAAAAGATACTGTATTGGTTTTTGGTAAATATAGGCCTCCAGAATTTCTATAAATTGTTAATCGTACTCTGGCCTGATCGTTACATTTATTTTGAACAGCCAACTTTTTTATTTGCTCTTCTAAATACTCTAACGTAAACTCCATTGGTATTTCCATACGAATAATACGCATAGAAGCCATTAATCTTAAATAATGTTCTTCCCACAAGAGAACCTCATTATTTACTAAACGAATGGTTTCAAAAAGAGCATCGCCATACCTAAGTCCCCTATTTTCTTGATTAAGAAAAAGAACGTCATCCTCAATAATTTCACCATTAAAATTAACCATAAAAAAAGCCTTAATAAATTAAGGCCAAAGATACTATTAATATTAGAAAAGGGTTATTTAGAACCCAAAATACTCTTTAAATCTGAAACTTGATTTTCCCATAACATTTTTGCTTCATCTAGCTCGTCTTCCTCTGCAAAATCTGTAATAAATAAAGAAACATCCTTTGTTATTTCGTCTACAATTATTTTAAGCTCAAAGAAACTATCATCTTCATTATCTACCCAGGCAAACCTTACAAAATCATCATTTTTCTTTTTTAGTAATTTTGCTTCTTCTTCTGCGCCATCCCAAATAAACTCAAACAATTCTCCTCTAGAATTCACATTATCTGCAAACCACTCTGATAAACCAGAAGGTGTAGATAAATATTGATATAATAGTTGTGGTGAGGATTGTATTACAAATTCTATTTCATATTTTATTTTATCGCTCATTCTATACAATTTAATATAGCCCAATATATATATTTATAAATGATAAAAAAATAAAACAGGAAGAATATTTTTTTTTGCAACTATAGTTGAAGGTATTAAAATTAAACTATATATTTGCAGCCGTTAAAAAAACCTGGCGAGGTAGCTCAGTTGGTTAGAGCGTCGGATTCATAACCCGGAGGTCACGAGTTCAACTCTCGTTCTCGCTACTACAAAAACAAAAAACCCAAGATTTAAATCTTGGGTTTTTTTATTTCATTTTTTTGTTTAATTATCTCACTATCAACACATCATTAACCCCTTTTAATTCTCCTGAGTTAGTTTTAACAATAACTTTTCCTTTAGAATTTGATTGAACATAAATAACTGCTTGCCCATTAAAAAGCTTTCTTTCTGGCTTAGATAAGTTTTGAAGGTTTGTTGGATCGCCATTACCAGAGGCTAAAAATTTAGCTGCTCCACTAACTTTTATTTTCATATTCTTATTATAAGTATAACAAATATTTCCTTTTTTATCTATTACAGAAACAACATAAACGGCAACTTCTCCTTCTTTTATGCTTTTTTGTTCCTCTTCTATCTTTATTGCATATGGTTCTCCAGAAGTCTCTTTAACAACCTCAGCAACTTTTTTTCCTTTTTTATTATACGCTATTACTTTTACTTTACCTGGTTCATACACTACAGAATCCCATACTATTCCATAGGCTTTTAATTGGGACATAGTTGCCCCACCCGAAGTTTCTTTTTTAATAGTATTTGCTAAAAATTCAGGCACTAAAGGCTTTTCTTTAGTTTTAACGCCATAACTTTTGCCATTCACAAACAATTCAGCTTTAGCATAGGTTGTATAACACACTACTGGAATTTTTTCTCCTATTGCATTAGGTAAGGTCCAATGAGGATAAAAGTGCAATACTTCTTCTTCTTTATTCCATTGGCTTTTGTATAAATAAAATTTATCTTTTTCTAAACCAACCATATCTACAGGAGCAAAATAAGAACTTCTAGATTTTGCATCATGGTATGGAGAAGGCTCTCCTAAATAATCATAACCCGTCCAAACAAATTCTCCATAAACAAAATCATTATACTCCTGTGAAGCAAATTCTTTGTAAGAAGGGTATCCCCAAGGAACATTTGTATTTTCATAATTACCAGCCTGCCCATCTTTATAAATTTTAATATTTACAGATGCTCCTCTTTTATTATGAACAGTATCAAAAACAACAGGGAATTTATACGAATTTCTTGTACTTAAAGCTCCTCCTGTTTCACTTGCATAGAATTTTAAATTTGGATATTCCTCCCTTATTTTATGATAAATCCCAGGTTTGTAATTAAAGCCTGCTATATCTACTGTAGTTGCTAATCCATTTTTTATACTACCTTCTACATAATTAAACCCTGCTGTTGTTGGCCTTGTTGTATCTATAGATTTTACAATAGCATTTAGATATTTACAAACTTCTGCTCCAGGTGTATATTGCTCCATAATTTCGTTACCAATACTCCACATTATTATACTTGGATGGTTACGGTCTCTTAAAATCATATCGGTTAAGTCCTTTTTAGCCCATAAATCAAAATGCTTAGAATACCCATTAAGAACTTTACCTTTTTTCCACTCGTCAAAAGCTTCATCTATTGCTAAAATACCTAATGAATCGCATACATCTAACGCTTCAGGAGCTGGAGGATTATGAGAAAAACGAATAGAGTTAACGCCCATTTCCTGCATCTTCACCATTTGACGTATAAATAGTTCTTTATGAAAAGCCGCACCTACAGGACCAAAATCATGGTGCATATTAACCCCTTTAAATCTAACTTTTTTATGGTTTAAGTAAAACCCATCCAAATTAAAACGTATGGTTCTTATTCCAAAAGTAGATACATAATTACTTAACTTTTTACCTTCTTTTAGAATTGTAGTTTTTAGTTTATATAAATTGGGAGTTTTTATATCCCATAATTTAGGTCTAGAAACTATAAAATCCTCAGAAAATTTTTCTTCCCCTTTTATGCTAACTTCTTTTTCTTTTGAAGTTACAATACTACCGTCTGGTGCAATAATTTCATTAACTATAGTACATGTACCAGTTCCTAAAACTTCTACCTCTACATGAACTTTTGCTTTTTTCTTTGTAATTTCTGGTGTTGTTATAAAAGTCCCCCAAGTTTTAACATGCGTTTTGTTACTTTTTATAACAGATACTTTTCTATATAGTCCTGCTCCAGGATACCAACGAGACTGACTATTAAAATTTTCAAGCCTTACTGCTATAGTATTATTTCCAGGCTTCAAAAATTTAGTGATATCAAAATAAAAAGAAATATAACCAAAAGGTCTTTGCCCTACATAGGCACCATTAACATATACTTTTGCATTACTCATTGCTCCATCAAAAAGCAATCTAACTTTTTCTTCTAAATCTTTTTCGCTAACTGAATAATTAGTTCTATACCAACCAACGCCTACATATGGTAACGCCCCTGTTCTTCCTGTTCTATATTTTGGTTTTGTTTCTCCATCCTGTACAACCATAGTTAATTGCACATCATGAGAAAAATTAAAATCTTCCTGTACTGCCCAATCATGTGGAACCGTAACATTTTCCCAATTTTTATCATTAAAATCTAAAGCTTCTGCATTTCCAAAATCGTAATTTGAAAACTTCCAGTTTGTCAATAATTCTGTTTCTTGCGCTTTTATCTGTATAGAAATTAATACCAGTAAAAAGCAAATAATTTTTTTCATAAATTAAGTTTTAAGTTGGTTACTGCTATAGAATTAAATAAAGCTTTTAAGGAATAAGTTACTATTGGCTAGAATAATTCTATATATTGTTGAGTTATCTTACCAAAAATAGAAGGTCTTTAAAAAGAAAAAAGAATTGATTTTATCATATTACTATCCTATTTTGACAAAAAGTAAACGTTTAAACTAAAAATTAAAACAGAATAGAGTACAAAAGATACGTATCAAGATTTTTTTCACCAATAGTAACGACTCCATTTTTAGGTATTTATTATTTTTTCCAATTTTATTCTCTTTTCTTTTTTATTTTTCTAGGATAGTATTACTTTAATTTTATGAAAAACACTATTTCTGAACGCGTAGCAGATTTTCTTAAGAACTACCCTCCTTTTAATTTATTACAAAAAAAAGAGTTACTAACACTATCAGAGCAAGTTAGTATCCTTTATCAGGAAAAAAACAGTTTTATATTTACAGATGGAGAGGATCCGCATACTAGTTTTTACATTGTTCATAAAGGCGCTATAGCGCTACATAAAGCGAGTAAAAGAAACGCTAATAAAAGTGAGATAATAGATATATGTGATGAAGGAGATATTTTTGGAATACGTCCTTTATGGGTAAAAGAAAATTACAAATTAGAAGCTATAGCGCACGAAGAAAGTATTATTTACGCTATACCTATTGCTGCTTTTAAACCTTATGCTCAGAATAACGAAAATGTTGGTAATTTTCTTTTAGAAAGTTTTGCTTCTAATACCGCTAATCCCTATTCAAAAAGACACAAAGGCAATTTATATACTTCCAATTATTCTGAGAATATAACTCCCGAGGTTAAGCTTTTAGATTTACAACCTGTTACTTACTCCAAAAAACTTATTAGTTGTTTAGAGACTACGCCAGTAAACGAATTAGCAGAACTAATGAATAAAAAAAGAATTGGTTCTATTGTAATTCTTAAAGAGGGGTTACCTATTGGTATTGTTACAGATAAAGATTTAAGAACCAAAATAGTTACAGGACAATACCCAATAACTACACCTGCTTCTAAAATAATGTCATCACCAGTAATTACATATCCAAAAAATATGACGGTAACGCAGGCGCAAATGGCAATGATGAAAAGTAGTATTAGCCATATATGCCTAACCGAAGATGGTACAGTTAATACCAAGGTTGTTGGTATAGTTTCTAAGCATGATATTATGGTTTCTCTTGGAGATAACCCCGCTGTATTAGTAAAAGCCATAAAAAGAACTACTAAGCACAAACAAATAAAAGTTATTAGAAAGAGTATTATGAATCTTTTACAGGGATATTTAGATGAAAATATTCCTATAGGGCTTACCGCTAAAATTATATCGGAACTTAATGATGCATGTATTAAGCAAGTAATAGAAATATCATTAAAAAAAATGACTACGCCGCCTCCTACAAATTTTGCATGGATGGCAATAGGAAGCCAAGGTCGTAGTGAGCAATTATTACATACAGATCAAGATAATTTTTTAGTTTTTGAAGATGTTGCAGAAGATGTATTACCAAAAACAACAAATTATTTTTTAAAACTAGCTAAGCACGTTACTAAAGGGTTAAATACTATTGGCTATGAGTATTGCCCTGCAGAAATGATGGCCTCTAACCCAAAATGGTGTTTAAGCTTACAAGAATGGAAAAATATGGTATCGCATTGGATTATTAATCCTGGTCCAGATGAAGTTCTCATGTCTTCAATCTTTTTTGATTATTCTTTGTCTTATGGAGATAAAAACCTAGTAGATCAATTATCCGAACATATTTTTACTACAACTAAAAAATACCCATTATTTTTATTGCACTTAACAAAAGGAGCCTTACAAAATCCATCACCATCTGGCTTTTTTAGGTCATTTTTAGTGGAGCAAGATGGTCAAAATAAAGATTTTTTTGATATAAAATCTAGAGCTCTTATGCCACTTGTTGATGCTGCCAGAGTATTAATTTTATCGCATTCTGTAAAATCTATAAGCAACACTTGGGAACGTTATGAAAAGTTAGCAGAGCTAGAACCTAACAATTCTGAAATATATTTAGCTTGTTCTTATGCTACCAAAGCATTACTAAAATTTAGAACCAAACAAGGTTTATTACACAGAGATTCTGGTAGGTATATTGCACTAGATAAATTAAGCAAAGAGGAAAAGATTAAATTAAAACGAACATTTAAAACAGTAAAGGAAATTCAGGAACTAATTTCTATACGTTATAATGTTGCAAATTTATTAGGGTAATGTGGTTTAACAAAAATAAAAACACCCCTCAAAAATCTATACATGAAATACGTTTTGTTGTCTTAGATACAGAAACTACTGGTTTTAGTTTTTACAAAGACCGTATTCTATGTATTGGAGCTCTTTCTATACAAAATAATAGCATTGCAGTACGTAATACTTTTGAGGTATACGTTAACCAAAATATTTATAATAAAGAAACCGCTAAAATTCATGGTATTTTAAAAAACTCTAAAAAAGAGCTTTTAGAAGAGAAAGAAGCCCTATTACAATTTTTAGATTACTTAGGAGATGCCATAATTATAGCACACCATGCTATGTTTGATATTCAGATGCTTAACCATGCATTAGAAAGACAAGGGTTACCGGAACTAAAAAATGAATATATAGATACTTCTCACCTTTATAAAAAAACACTTTTAAAGTCTAACCTATTAATAAAAAAAAAACAATACTCCTTAGATGAACTTGCAGAAAAGTTTAGCATCTCTAAAGAGGATCGGCATACCGCTTTAGGAGATGCTTATATTACTGCCATTGCTTTTTTAAAAATTGTGGCTTTACTTAAGCAAAAGAAAGAAGTTACTTTAAAGCTTTTACTTAAATAGTTTTTAAGTAGTCTAAAACATTACTATTAATACGCTCTTGAATGTTAGATATATCTGCTTTTACAAAAGTCTCTCCTGTAATATTTTCATAAAGCTCAATATATCTATCAGAAACAGAAGTAATATATTCATCTGTCATTTCTGGTACAGTTTGCCCTTCTAGTCCTTGAAAATTATTACTAATTAGCCATTGCCTAACAAATTCTTTAGAGAGTTGTTTTTGAGCTTCTCCATTTTCTTGTCTTTTTTCATAACCATCTGCATAAAAATATCGAGAAGAATCTGGCGTATGTATTTCATCTATCAATACAATTTTACCATCTGCTGTTTTACCAAATTCATATTTAGTATCTACCAGAATTAAACCTCTTTTAGCTGCTATTTCTGTTCCTCTTTGGAATAATGCATTGGTATATTTTTCTAAGATTATATAATCTTCTTCCGAAACAATTCCTTTTTTAAGAATGTCTTCTCTAGAAATATCTTCATCATGGTCTCCCATTTCGGCTTTAGTAGCTGGAGTAATAATTGGGGAAGGAAATTTATCATTCTCTTTCATTCCTTCTGGCATAGCAACTCCGCAAAGTATTCTTTTACCAGCTTTATACTCTCTTGCTGCATGGCCAGACATGTATCCACGAATTACCATTTCTACTTTAAAAGGCTCACAAGCCTCCCCTACTGCAACATTGGGGTCTGGAGTAGCTGTTAGCCAATTTGGTACTATATCGGCAGTATCTGCCATCATTTTAGTAGCAATTTGGTTTAGTATTTGCCCTTTATAGGGAATTCCTTTGGGCATTACTACATCAAAAGCAGAAAGACGGTCTGTAGCTACCATTACTAAAACATCATCCTTTAATTTATAAACCTCTCTAACTTTTCCTTTATAAACACTTTGTTGCCCTGGAAAATTAAAATTGGTATCTATAATTGTATTACTCATATTCTTTATTAATTCTGATGTTCTATGCTTTTGTAAGCTGCTATTACTTTTTTAACTAATTTATGACGAATTACGTCTTTTTCATCTAAATATATAACCCCTATCCCTTCTACATTTTGAAGTATAAGAATGGCTTCTTTTAAACCAGATATGGTTCTTCTTGGTAGGTCTATTTGCCCCGGATCACCTGTTAATAAAAATTTTGCGTTTTTACCCATACGAGTTAAAAACATTTTCATTTGGGCATGTGTAGTATTTTGGGCTTCATCTAAAATAACAAAAGCGTTATCTAAAGTTCTACCTCTCATAAAAGCCATAGGAGCTATTTGTATAGTTCCGTTTTCTATATAGTGGGTTAATTTTTCAGCAGGAATCATATCCCGTAAAGCATCGTATAAAGGTTGCATATACGGATCTAGTTTTTCCTGTAAATCTCCTGGTAAAAAACCTAAGTTTTCTCCTGCTTCTACAGCCGGTCTAGTTAAAATAATTCTCCTTACTTGCTTTTCTTTCAAAGCTTTCACTGCAATAGCTACACTAGTATAGGTTTTTCCTGTACCTGCTGGGCCAATTGCAAATACCATATCACTTTTCTTAGCTGCATCTACTAATTTACGCTGATTGGCTGTTCTTGCTTTAATTAATCTTCCACTAACGCCATGTACTAAAACTTCTCCACTATCCTCCGAAGTTGCATATTCTGCTTCGTCTTCACTAGTTAAAACCCTTTCAATAGCATTTTCATCTAAAGTATTATACTTAGCAAAGTGTGCCGTAAGCATATCAAAACGCTTTTCAAACTCTTCTAAAAGTTCTTCATCACCATACACCTTAATTTTACTTCCTCTTGCTACTACTTTAAGCTTTGGAAAATATTTTTTTATAAGGTTAATATTCTCGTTTCCTTGTCCAAAAAACTCTCTAGGACTAATCTCCGTTATCTCTAAAATAAGTTCGTTCAAAAAATTTTACAGTTTTTAAGTTATGGCATAAAAATATTAAAATGCTCCGTTAATTTTGTTTAATTTTGTTTAACAAACTTAAGTAATTTTTCAGTTTGCATAACCAAAAACATATCAACATTGCTGTATGGCAATAATTACACTAACTACAGATTTTGGACTTAAAGATTTTTATGTTGGCGCCCTCAAGGGTTCTATATATAAAGAATTGGATACTATTAAGATTGTAGACATCTCTCATCATATAGAACCTTTTAATATACAACAGTGTTCGTATGTTTTAGAAAATTCTTATAAAAGTTTTCCTAAAGGGACTATACACATAGTTGGTATAGACTCTGAATCTACTATAGAAAACCAACATATTGTTGCTTTAATAGATGGGCATTATTTTATTACCGCAAATACTGGTGTTATAGGTTTATTAACTTTAGATAAAAAGCCAACAAAAATATTTCAGATTGCCATTCCTAACCCAAACAAAGGTCCTTTTCCTGTAAAAGATGTATTTGTAAAAGTAGCCTGCCATATTGCAAGAGGTGGTACGCTAGAGGTCATAGGTAAACCGTTTGATGCTCTTAAAGAAATAAAAGAATTTTCTGCTATGGTTTCGGATAGTGGAAATAAAATTACTGGAAACGTTATTTATATAGACAATTACGGTAATGTAGTAACTAATATTCCAAAACATCTTTTCGAGTCCTATAGAAACGGTAGAGATTTTGAATTACATGCTAGAAACAATATCATTAAAAAAATCCATAATAGATATAGTGATATTATAGATTTTAGTATAGACAAAGCTAGCCGTAAAGGTCCTGGAGATTTATTGGCTTTATTTAATTCCTCAGACTATATAGAACTTGCTATATATAAAAGTAATTTAGATACTGTTGGCGGCGCTTCTACCCTATTAGGGTTAGATTATAGAGACACTATAACTATAAATTTTATCTAAGATGATAGTACGCATTGTAAAATTGACTTTTAAAGAAGAAAACATTGCTACTTTTGAAGCTATTTTTGAAGAAGCAAAACATAAAATAAGAAGTAGTAATGGGTGTACCTTTTTAGAGTTATACCAAGATAAAAACAATCCTTCAATATTTTTTACCTACAGTTATTGGCAAGACGAGTCTTTTTTAAACGCTTATAGAGAATCCAATTTTTTTAAAACAGTTTGGCAAAAAACAAAAATTCTTTTTGCAGATAAGCCACAAGCATGGAGCGTTCATAAAAAAGCTATTCTAGAATAGCTATAAAAGCGTTTTTAAATTTGTATTCCTTCTAGCAAAAGCAAGAAGCTCTTACTTAGAGTTTTATTATTCTAATTATTTAAATGTCTTCTAAAATTTGTTAATAAATAATACGCACAAAATCAACATTAAACACTCATTTACAACACATTAACTACACAAAACAGTATTTACTGCTATTAAATTCTGTTAATAAGTTTGTTTCCATAAAAAGAGCAATTAAAATATCTTTGTTAAGCAAGATAAAAAATAGCTTTACTCCTATTTAACTTTTATCACTGTTTACAAAAAGATATTTTCAATAAAAAACTAACGAATGAAATTTATAGTATCTAGTACGTACTTATTAAAACAATTACAAACTTTAGGTGGTGTAATTAACAATAGTAACACCCTACCTATTTTAGATAATTTTCTTTTTGACCTTAAGCAGAATACGTTAACTGTATCCGCTTCCGATTTGGAAACTACCATGAGTTCTATATTAGAAGTAGATTCTGATGCAGAAGGAACCATTGCTGTTCCTGCAAAATTATTATTAGAAACTTTAAAAACTTTTCCGGAGCAACCATTAACCTTTGTTGTGGAAAACAATAATACCGTAGAAATAAGTTCTAACCATGGTAAATATGCTCTTGCGTATGCAGATGGCGCAGAATTTCCTAAAGCCGTAGAATTAGCAGACCCTAGTTCTACTACTATTTTAGGAGATGTTTTAGCTACCGCTTTAAACAAAACTATTTTTGCTGCTGGTAATGATGATTTAAGGCCCGTAATGAGTGGTGTTTTCTTTCAGTTTTCTCCAGAGAATTTAACTTTTGTAGCTACAGATGCACATAAATTAGTAAAATACCAACGTACCGATATTACAGCGTCTCAAGTAGCCGAGTTTATAATGCCTAAAAAGCCTTTAAATTTATTAAAAGGAATTTTAGCAGGTAGTGAGGCAGATGTTACTATAGAGTATAATGATAGTAATGCTAAATTTAGTTTTGAAAACACAGAACTAATTTGTAGACTAATTGATGGTAAATATCCTAACTACGAAGCGGTAATACCAAAAGAAAACCCAAACAAACTTACTATTCCAAGAACACAATTATTAAGTTCTGTACGTAGAGTTTCTATTTTCTCTAATAAAACTACACACCAAATAAGGTTAAAAATTGCTGGTGCAGAATTAAACATTTCTGCAGAGGATATAGATTACAGTAATAAAGCAGAAGAAAGATTAACATGTTCTTACCAAGGAGATGATATGCAAATTGGTTTTAACTCTCGTTTTTTAACCGAAATGCTTAATAACCTTACCTCTGATGATGTTGCTTTAGAAATGAGCTTACCAAACAGAGCAGGAATTCTTACTCCTGCAGATGGTTTAGAGGAAGGAGAAACCGTTACTATGCTTGTTATGCCTGTAATGCTAAATAGCTAAGAAAACTTATACATAGTAAAAAAGTCCACCTAATGGTGGGCTTTTTTTTATGTTCGTAAGTTTGTTTTATGATGACAGTTACAGATTCTTGTATTTTGTATTTGAAATAGTATATATACTATTTCTAAAATCCTTTAACGACAAAATTTATAATTATATTTATAGAAATTATTAGCTTAGTAACCTAATCAGATTTAGCCGTAATTTTTATCAAAAAATCTTTCTTTTTCCCTTCAAAGCCCTCTAGAAGAATTTCAGATTTTGATAAAGACAAAATTTTATTGGTATCAAAATGTTCCATTTTAACTCCATTTACATTATGCGTATCAAAAATAGGCTCCTTAGTAACTTGCCCTGTTTCATCGTCAATTATATAGACCGTAAAATAGCCTCCTTTTGTTTCCCAACGTTTATGTGGAACTTCACCATCAACGAAGTTTAAATTTTCTTCACTATCCAAGTATATTAAATAGTGTTTCTCTCCTGAAAACATATGTGTAAATGACATGGTCCCTTTTCTTGCACCCCACTGCCTTTTTAATAATTTATCCATCCAAGCCAAAGAACCATCAGCGTTGATTTTTGCTACCATAATATCATCATAATGATATGCTTCATATTGTGCTTTACCAGATGATGAAATTATTAAGTCTTTAAAATATTGTTCACCTAACACTAAAAAACTTCCATCATCATTTACCACAATTGTGTGTATCTTTAAATTCCTAAAAAAAGGTTTTTCTTTTTCGTCTTTTTTAATTTTCTTATTTTTCGCTTCTTGTTTTTTAGATACATATTTATTTAACATTTCAAGAGAAAAGTCGTGATTAATATAATTACCAATTATACCTTTTTTATCTAGTTTTAAAACAAAAATACCAGTAGAGTGACCTTCAGTAAAATTAAAAAATCCCTTAGAGTCAGGGTTTTTAGTTGTCCCAGTGATAATCATATTAGAATTTATATCTTCATAAAGTATAATTTCTTCTATTAATTTATTTTTATTATCAATCTTAGATTTAACTAGTTTATCTGACTCTTTTGACACTTTGAAGAGTTCTAAAAAAAAATTTAATTTTCTACCAATCTCATCTTTACCACTATCATCATTATAGATTTTAGCAATCATAAAAAAATTATCATAAGAGTCTATAGCATAACACATTTTTTCCATTTTCTTTTTAGAATATGGCATCTCAATAATATTTTTCCAAATGAGGTCTAGATTATTGTTAAAAACATTAACAGAAATTTTCTCAAAACTTTTAGCCTCATTTTTAATTTCGGATTTTAAACTATACTTAACTAATAATTTATCTTCTTTTAATGTTGTTTTAAGTAAAAAACCATCTTTAATTTTTCCTTTTTGTTTTATTAAATCCTTTGGACCAGTTATACTCAAGTCAACTAATGATATTTTTTGATATTGCAGAATAGAAGTTTTATTTTTTTTATCCCAAACAGAAAAAAATAAATATATATTATCTTTCATTCTTCTCATTTCAATAATTCCATCTGCACGTTTATCTTTAAAGAACTTTTCGACATCCTTTCTTTCTATTTCTTTTAAGCTATTTGGATTAAACTTTTGAATTACTAAATTATCTTTATGCCGATTTACAGCTATAACTGCTTCTTTGTATTTGACAAATAATTTGATTTTACCATCGGTTTCCTCATATTTCTCTCCTACCATTACCTCAAAATCATCCGATAATTTAGGGCTTTGAGCAAATAGATATAAAGTAGAAAAAAAAGCAACAAAAATTGTGAAGATTTTCATTAAAAGTAAATTTTATGTTTTGAAAAATATTAACGTAAAACAAGATTCAATATTGCAAATGTTTAAATTAATGAATAGCTTTATACCATTAGGATGTTATTAATATTTCATTAGAAATGAGCTTACCAAACAGAGCAGGAATTCTTACTCCTGCAGATAGTTTAGAGGAAGGAGAAACCGTTACCATGCTTGTTATGCCTGTAATGCTGAATAGCTAAGAAAACTTATACATAGTAAAAAAGTCCACCCTTTTTTTTAGGTGGACTTTTTGTTTTTATACCGTTTATGCGGGTTTAAGAGATAAACTTAAAGGTTCCAAAATAACTTGGCGCTTCTCCATTATTAGCTTTTATAGCATTTACTGCAGGCATTATTAATCCTATAACAGCTGCAAAACCAATAATTAAAAACCCTAAGCCTAAAAGTAGTATGCAAGGAATTCCTATACATATATATGCAATTAAACTTAATTGAAAATTAATAACCGCCTTACCATGCTCCTCCATAGCGTGTACTTTGTCTTTGGTTGTATACCAAATAATTAAAGGAACTATAAGTCCGCCAAAGCCAGTTACATAATCTAAATATTGTGATAAATGGGTTACCACTAATAATTGTTTATCTTCTCTTTTTGCTACATGTGTATTTACTATTTCCATATCTTTTTTTGATTTATTTTAATTGATGCTTAACTACTAATAAGACGAGGAACTGCGATTTTTGTTACAAAAAAAATACCTCAAGGAAAATCCTTGAGGTATTTATAAGAAAATAATCTTTAAAATTTATGGTCTAAAAAAACAGCTTATTGCTTTTTAAGCAACTTTGCCAATTTAGATTTGTCTTTCGCAATAGAGTTCGTTTCCTTTTCTATTTTGCTATTAATTTTTTCAATAGCAACAGGAGACAAACTACCTTTAGCTTTTCCTTTTGCTAATTTAGATTGCAACTTACTTATTTGTTTTTCACTTTTAGCAATACCCTTCTTTTTACTAGAAATAGCTTTTGCCAATTTTTCGGCTTTTTTAGCTTCTTTTTCCGCTTTTTCTATTTCTTTTTCTGCTTTTTTAGCTTTTTTCTCCGCTTTCTCTATTTTCTTTTCCGCTTCTTTTTGTTCCTTCTCTTCTGCTTCTTTAATAGCTTCTGCATCCATTTCCACTTCTTTTTCTTCCATTTCTGTTTCTAAAGGAATGGCTTCTTCTAGAGTCATTTCTGTATCCGTAGTAACATCTACTTCTGTTGGTATTCCATCTTCCCCTACTACTTCTGCAGGCACAACCTCTTGTGTTGTAGTTTCTTGTGCATGGGCAATACTAACTGCAAAAAAGCTTCCTATTAAGGCACATTTTAATACATTTTTCATTTTCTTTTTTTTAATGTTAATGGTAAATTAATTGACACGAATTTAAATTATTTTTCAATATAAAAACCAACCAAATAAGCAACTTTTACAAATAATATAGATACCTATTTCTATTTTCATTTTACTTATTTTTGCTAAAGATGCAAACAACAATAAACGATACTATAATTGCTTTAGCTACACCTTCTGGTGCTGGTGCTATTGCTGTAATACGCCTTTCTGGGCCAGATGCTATTGTAATAGCATCGAACCATTTTATATCTTCATTTAATAAGAAACTAAAAAAGCAAAAAAGTCACACTATTCTTTTAGGAAATATTGTAGATGGTGATAAAACTTTAGATCAAGCACTTGTTTCTGTATTTAAAAACCCTAATTCCTATACCGGAGAAAATGTGGTAGAAATATCTTGTCATGGCTCCCCGTATATACAGCAACAAATTATACAATTGTTTTTAAGAAATGGTTGTAGAATGGCAGAAGCTGGCGAATTTACCCTTAGAGCTTTCTTAAATGGAAAGATGGATTTAAGTCAGGCCGAAGCCGTTGCCGATTTAATTTCGTCGGAAAACGAAGCATCGCACCAAATAGCCATGCAACAAATGCGTGGTGGTTTTAGTAATGAAATTAAAAATTTAAGAGAAGAGTTATTAAACTTTGCGTCTTTAATAGAGCTAGAGTTAGATTTTGCAGAAGAAGATGTAGAATTTGCAGACCGCTCCGCTTTTGTTTCCCTAGTAAATAAGATTAATACGGTTTTAAAAGGATTGATTGATTCTTTTGCTGTTGGTAATGTAATAAAAAATGGTATTCCTGTGGCCATTGTTGGGGAACCCAATGTTGGTAAGTCTACTCTTTTAAATGCTTTATTAAATGAAGAAAGAGCCATTGTAAGCGATATTGCAGGAACTACTAGAGATACTATAGAAGATGAAATTTCTATTGGTGGTATTGGTTTTCGTTTTATAGATACTGCTGGAATTAGAGATACTAAAGACGTTGTAGAGAATATTGGTATTAAAAAAACTTTTGAAAAGATAGAGCAAGCACAGGTAGTTCTGTTTTTAGTAGATGCAAAAGAAGTGCAAAGTTCAGCGTTAGGAATTCAAAGTTTAGTAATAGAAATTGAAAAAATAAAAAATAAATACCCTCTAAAACCCTTACTTATAATAGCCAATAAAAGAGACGTACTTTCTTCTAAAGAAATAGAACATTTTTCCTCAAGCATACCTAACCTCTTGCCTATTTCTGCAAAAACAGGCGAAGGCGTTGACGCTTTAAAAAACAAACTTCTAGAATTTGTAAATACTGGGGCGTTACGTAATAACGAAACTATTGTTACCAATACCAGACATTACGATTCTTTACTCAAGGCACTAGAAGCCATACAAAAAGTACAGTTTGGTATAGACGAAGAACTTCCTAGCGACCTTATGGCAATAGATGTTAAAGACGCCCTTTACCATTTAGGAGAAATTACAGGGCAAGTTACCAACGATGAGCTTTTAGGGAATATTTTCGCCAACTTTTGTATCGGGAAGTAGTTAAACACCACTAAAACCGCATAGAATATAATAGAACTCAACCACTCCCTTTCCCCGTCATATCTATCAATACCGCTCTATTTAGTACATATATGCACTAGATAGGCGGACTCTTGTATATTTTTTGTACCGGGGAAAATAAATAGGTAAATAGATATCCTATTAAAGTTCTTTTATCAAGATAAAGATGCTTTAATTATGGCAAAGCTAACAGACAATGGCTTTTTGGCTAATATAAAGTGGTAAAGCTAATATTGAGAATACTATATATTTAAGTCGTATCTAGTGCTTCGACCTCCACCAGAGGGTACAAATATTCCTTTCTCTACCAGGTCTTGCAAATCTCTAGTTGCCGTAGCTTTAGATGTTTTCGCAAGGGAAACATACTTACCTGCATTCATACCTCCTTCAAAACCTTGATAACCTTCTTCTAACATTCTACGTACAACTTTTTGCTGACGTTCATTTAAGGAACCTTTATATTGGTCAAAGAATTTTGTTTTCTTTAAGGTAAACTCAATTTCTTGTTCGGCATCCATTTGTGCATCAAGAACAGTTTTAACAAAAAAATGTATCCAATTGCTAATTTCATTAGAACGCTGAGCAGCCTTTAAAGCATCATAATAATTTTTCTTATTAGTTTCTATAGATTTAGAAAGACTAAACAAAACAGGACGATTAATACTTTGTGATAATGCTTTTTCTGCTATTGCCCTACCAATTCTCCCGTTACCATCTTCAAAAGGATGGATAGATTCAAAATATAAGTGAGCAACTGCTGCCCTCAGAATAGGCTTCTTTATTACTTTTTTGGATGTATTAAACCACTTGATAAACGTATCCATTTCTTCAGGCACTTTTTGCGATGGTGGAGCCTCAAAATGCACAACCTCTTTTCCTATTGCTCCAGAAACAATTTGCATAGGATCTTCATGTGTACGCCATTGTCCTATTTGTATTTGAGAATTTCCCTTCATTAACATTCCGTGCCAATCAAATAACATTTCACTTGTCATTGGTTTTAAAAAATCATTTCTAACGGCTAGCATTAATTCTGCCACACCTTCAGCACGTTTATCTTTAGTAAGAGGTAAATCTAGATTAAGTCCAATATTCCTTC
The DNA here is from genome assembly GCF_947495965.1 of uncultured Maribacter sp. GTDB lineage: Bacteria > Bacteroidota > Bacteroidia > Flavobacteriales > Flavobacteriaceae > Maribacter_B. Next base: position 8,469 of record NZ_CANMBB010000002.1, on the reverse strand, counting down.
GAATAGAAGACACCACATCGTTTCGGCTTAAGTACTCCCCTTCTATTTCCGAAGTTTTAATTGCCTCAGAAACCATAAGATTAATTATTGTTTCGGTTTGTTCCGTTTCTGAAAACCCTTCCAATACTCCGCTAATTCTCCCAGTTCTTTGAACAAAATCAAAAAGTAAGTCATCTATATCTGTAGTCAGATATTGAAAATTAAACCAGTCTTTTTGTTGCCAATTGTATTTCATGAGCCAATTAAAAAATCTATTCGGCTCAAAAATAATAAAAAAATGAGTTGAATACGCAAATTAAACAACTCATTTAGTTTTTTTCTAATCTTTAGTTCAGTAAGACAAGCTTTTAACTACAACTTCCTTAATTATGGTAAAAGGGAAAGTAAACTACCTCGAGGCAATACCACAAGACATTCATTAGAAACTAATTTTATTTCGAGACAATCCTAAAAGCATTACAATTTTAGATTATTGCATAACTGTATTTCTACGTCTTTAAAACTAAAGTTGCACACAGTTCATTTTTAGCATTAAAAAATCTTGTTTCTACCAATACCTTATTATTGCTCTCTTGTATATTAAAACTATCTAAATACATTAAAAAATCTTGCGTAAACATTAGATTCTTTATACAAACTAATTGGTTAGTAGAATTTTCTATATTCATTTTTATACCCTCTACTACTTTTTTGGAGTAGCCATTTTTAATTACGTAAGATTTAATAAGAGAAATTGCATATACTACATATGCAAAGTCTTGCATTACCATATAATCATTTACATCTTCTCCTTTAACTTTATATTTTCTTCTAAACATTTTAATTTGTTTTTAAGCTACTATTTATATTAAAAAAAAAGGTTAAGAATGTAAAACGTGATAACCCTTAAATTCTTAACCATAATTTCCCCTTAGTATCCCTTTCATAGAAGTATTTATTTGCTCAATAATTACAATTTAAATACTCCGAAGCTTACCCTAAAGCAATTACTCCTTATTTTTTTTCTTTTTGTTTTTACCTTGGAAAGCTCTAGATATATTAAACCCTAAGTGTATATCTCCTTTAAAAAAATCGTCTGTGCTTTCTGTTATAAAACTTTTCTCGATCATAGTAATAGAATTTGATAAGATTATTTGAAAAACGTGTCCTCCTGTTTCTATTTCTAGGCCTAGCGCTAAAGAATTACTAGCGTTAATAGATTGTAATGGGTTTATTGTATAATGATATTCTGCGTTTAGCGCCATACGTTTTGTTATTTTGGCTCTGCCCCCTATACCCATAGCAAATATTCCATGGGGGTCGTTATGTATTTTTACAGAGTTTCTATAGACATAACTTGGCATTATTTGCATAGAAAAACCTGGGCTAAACTTTTTAGCTATTAGTAGTTGCCCTACATAGGTTAGTTTTTGATTAAAGGTTGGTTCCTTTTCGGGGTCAAAATCTTTTATAGTTCTATAGGCCAAACTCCCAAAAAAGGATAAAGATATGGGCATTGTATTTTTAGTGTCTCTTTGTTTTAAAATTCTGTATTTTACAAAACCATCATAAGTTTTCTCAAAACTACTTCTACCAATACCTAACATTAAATCATCTGTTATTCCGCGTTCTAAAGCAAAACGAATGTTAGATTGGTCTAAGCCATAAAGTTCATCGAACCCTAAATTAATTCTTCCAAAACGATGCGATATTACAAATTCTGTAACCCCTTTTTTTCGGTTTTCTATAGAATGTCCATTAAGTATTCGTGTGCCTTTAAAAGTTGCTGTTGTATAATTTTCTGTTTCTGGCATATTACTTTCCAAAATAGCAGAAAGGTCTTGAGCGTATGTTTGTGTGCAAGCCATTACTAAGACTGCAATAAGAAATAAATTTTTCATTCTAGTTTTTTGTGAGATTCGTTATATATTCAAAAAGAAAAACTTGTTACTACGTAAAGGTTTTTAATTAACCAATACAGACTTTACAAGTATTACATCCATAAGATATCCGGTACAAATTCCTTTTATGGTAATTTGTTGCCCTTTTTTTAAAGTGTTATTATCCATTAATTGCTCCGGAGCTAGGTAACATAAAACACTACCCATTATATTTCCATTACCCAATGTAATTACCGTTTGCCCTTTCTCTGTTCCTATATTAGAAACTAGACCAGTAACCTCTACTATTTGATCTAGATATTTAGCATTAGAACCGGCTTCATCTGTACTAAAATCTGTAAATAGTTTTTCTGCAGAAAGGGATATATCTGCCTTAGAAACGGCAACATTTATATGAGGTTTGTTATACTGCCATAAAGAAAAAAATACAGCGGCTAAGAGGAATAGGAGAAAAATAAATACTCCCATTTTTATTTTTTTAAACTTCATAACCTTCTTTTTTAGTTATTCAATGCGCCATTTTCTACCCAACAGCTAATTTGCTCTATCTCTGCATTACTCAAAGAACCTCCTTGAGGCATTCTGCGACTTACTACTGCCGATTTTACCCTACTTGCATTTGCATTTACACCACTAAATGTGCTTAAATTAGGAGCCTGACTTCCTCCATGGCATTCTATACAATTGGCAACTAGAATTGGATTTATATTTTGAGAAAAAGAAATATTTGGATCACAAGACGTTTCTTCGGCTTCTTTTAAAGGATCGGTAACCTCTTCCTCTACATTTTTTTCACAAGAAAAAAGAGCAACACTAAATACAAACACCAACCCTATCTTTTTAATATTTTGAAATTTTCTATACATCTTTTATTTTTTTTAGTTTAACCGTGATTTTATACAATGATTATTTTTATTAAGTAGCCTTCTAAACAAATTACTGGTACAAAGAATGATCTAACAGAAAAGTAACATCCATGGTTTCTGCAATGTTATTTGCAACTACTGAAGGAATTTCTATATTAAAATCTGCTATGGTTATTTTAAAAACTCCACTAAGGGCTATATTCTCTGTAGTTTTTACTAATTCTGCGTTTATACTAATAGTCTTTGTTATGCCGTGTATAGTTATATCTCCTTTTACTACCACTTCTTTTTCTCCTACATAATCTGCGGTTACACTTTCTATCTTACCCTTAAAAGTAGCTTTAGGATATAGGTCTGATTCTACATAGTTTTCATTAAAATGTTCTTGCATTAGGGATTTTTCAAATGAAAAAGACTTCATTAATATCGCAATAGCTATGGTACCATCTTTAGCATCCACAACACTTAATACTTGATGGTTTTCGGATTTAATATCTTCAATTGGAGTCTCGGACAAAAAGGAAATCTCTCCTTGTTTTGTTAAGAACTTTTGTCCATAAGTAAGATGCGTGCTTAAAAAAAGACCAATTAATATATATATGATTTTCATGATATTTTGAATTATAGTTTTTTAGGTAAATAATAAGTTTTTAATGGATACGAATAACCAAACTTTAAATAGCAAGACTTTAGGTTATTCTTTTATTTAAAAGAGGAAGTAACCACCCAAAATGTATAGCTTCCTCTTTTTTTAATAGTTTATATACTAAGTAATAGTTAGTATATCCTTTTTTTACTCAGCACTTGGTGTCTCCACATTAATTATTGGCCAAACCCCGCTTACACCGTTTACATCTCCTCTTTCTGCATCATTACCAAAATAGTATAATGGCCATCCTTTATAGGTTACCTGTGTTGTTCCAAAAACATCAATAGTTCCAAAATCATTTATATCCAAAATACTTGGTATTTGACTTATGTCTAAGCGTATTACCGGCCATGCACCATCATTAGAAAAATCTTCATTCGTAAAATTGTTATCGTCTTTGGTATCATTAGCATAAAGGTATATGGTTCTTCCTGTGGCATTCGTCATATAGAATGTACTTGTACCATCTATATCTGCTTGCGCATACATTAAAGAATAGTCTGGTTTAGCTATGTACCAGTTATCTCCAACCCCGTCACCTTTAGTTTCTCCTGCAGCCGTATCGCTGCCAAAGTAATACAAAGGCCATCCTTTATACGTATTTTGCTTTGCTCCATCTTCCCTTGTTATCACACCAAAATCTGCAGCTTCTAAACCTTCATCTACAATTAAGTTTTCATCATAAAAAAGAGGCCATGCAGCTAGGCAGCCGCCTGCACATTCTGAATCTCCTTTTACGTCTTTAGAAAAGTAATAAAGAGATATCCCGTTTGCATCTGTTAAAATATTTCCGAAAGTAGCATTAGATGTTAATTTAACAGAAGCTTCTTGATTCACCTCTGGTGCATTAGGAGTATCTACATTTACTATTGGCCAAACATCACTCACTCCATTAGCATCTCCCCTATTTACATCATTCCCAAAATAGTATAATGGCCATCCTTTATAAGTAACCTGTGTTGTTCCAAAAACATCAATAGTTCCAAAGTCATTTATATCCAAAATACTTGGTATATGACTTATATCTATGCTTATTACCGGCCAGGCACCATCATTAGAAAAATCTTCATTCGTAAAATTGTTATCGTCTTTAGTGTCATTAGCAAAAAGATATATGGTTCTTCCTGTAGCATTCGTCATATAAAAGGTACTTTCACCATCTATATCTGCTTGCGCATACATCAAGGAAAAGTCTGGTTTAGCAATATACCAGTTATCTCCAACCCCGTCTCCTTTTGTATCACCCGCAGCCGTATCACTTGCAAAATAATATAAAGGCCATCCCTTATAGGTATTTTGCATTGCACCATCTGCTCTTGTAATAACACCAAAATCTGTGGTTTCTAAACCCTCGCCTAATTTTAAATTTTCTTCATAAAAGAGTGGCCAAGCAGCTAGGCATCCATCAACACATTCAGAATCTCCTTTTACGTCTTTAGAAAAGTAATAAAGAGATATCCCGTTTTCATCTGTTATAATATTTCCGAAAGTAGCGTTAGAAGTTAGTTGTATAGAAATACTGTTTTCTAAATCTTTATCGTCTTTTGGGTCCGTAACAGAGTCGTCTTCACTACTACAACTCAACATTAATCCAATTAAACCAAATACTAATACCTTTAATTTTTTCATTTTAAATTATTTTATGATTGTTCAGCAAATAACCTAAAACAAAGGGCTTACATACAATATAAAGTATGCGAAAGGGAAAAAAAGGGTTTAAAAAGGAATAAAAAAGGGTTGAAATAATACTGGATTATAAAAACATCTATAGTTTTATACATGAGTATTAAAGGAAATAGAATTGGAAAGGACTTTACTCGAAAATCTAGATTTATATGTCCCAAGGCTTGTCTAGAAATAAAATTAGTTCTAATAAATGCCTTATTGGTTTACCCCAAAAGTAGTTTACTTAAATATTTAACCACTGCCTAAATTCGGATGCCTTATTTTTACTTATAAGAATTTCTACATCTGCCTCTTTAATTAAAATCTTAAGCTGGCTATTTCCGTATTTAATAATTTTATGAATAGAAGTTATACTAATAATAAATTGCCTGTTTGCTCTAAAAAATAAGGAAGTATCGAGACTAGATAATAAATCATCTAAACTTGCATTAGTAGTAGATTTTTTTCCGCTAAAACAATGTACATAGGTAATAGTGTCTTCTGTATAAATATAGGCTATCTCGTTAATATGTATAGGCACTAATTCATTCCTTATATACGTAAGAATTCTTTTTTTACTAGATTCCGGAACCGTTTCTTGTATAGATTCTTCTATGGTAGTTTCCGTTTTATTTTCTACACTTACTTTTTGTTGATACGCTACAAGATCCGTATTTAACTTAGAAAGATTTATTAATTCGTTTTCTAGGCTATTATTCTTTACCTCTAATTGCTTTTCGTAATAGCTACCTATAACACGAACCGCAAAAAAGGAAGACAATATTATAAGTATACCCATTAAAACAAAAATGGTATAAAAGCTTTTCTTTAACTTACTTATTTCCGAGCTTAGTTCCGATATATTTATATGGCCAGCTACAATTAAATCGGAATTAATAACTGGTGCTATATGTATAATCTCAGTATTAAATTCCTCATGTTCTATTAACAAATTATACAAACGATCCGAACTATTTTCTTCCTTTAAAGAATTTAATAGGGTTTGATTAGAATTTACTTTTTGCCCGACTTTAGTAATATCTGGGTGCGATACCGCTTTACCAGACCAATTAAACACACTTACAAAAGAGGTAGCTTCTTGGGTGTTTTCTATTGTTCGTTGTATTTGTTCTACAACTTCTTGTTGCTTTGTTTTATTCTCTAATTGGTAATAAAGTAATTTAGAAATTTCATTAGACTCTCTCTTTACGGACTCCAATTGTAATTCTAACAATTGATTAGCACTTACTTTTATGAAGTACTTTACTCCAACAGATGCAATAATCAAAAAAATAACCGAGATAGAAATGAAAGTTAAAAAATAAAGTTTATCTTTTTTCATTGTAAAAACAAAATGGAATCCAAAGTAGTTTTAATAAGATTGCGACAATTTTTTTTTGTCCATTAAAAGCAATTTAACTTATTTTTTTAATATGGATTACTATTCTTAGTATAAACTAAAAATGAAACTTAAAAAAACAAGCTATTTTCTAGTAACTTTAGTGCTAATACTTAGCTTGTATATAGTTTATTTATATAATGACCCGTATAAAGTTAACATTCGGGATGCTACAGAAAAAACGACCATTAGCGCAGAAGAAATCACAGCTTCTTTCATTAAAAATGAAAAAAAAGCAACTGCTATATACAAAGGTAAGGTTGTAAAAGTATACGGAATAATTAAAGAAATTACTTTCATAAATAATACAAATACCATAATATTGCAAAGCAACTATACCAATTTTAATGTATTATGTAATTTGCAATTACCCACGTCAAAACAACCAATGTCTTTAAAAGTAGGCCAAAAAGTAACTATTAAAGGTGTTTGTAAAGGTTTCCTACATGACGTTATATTTTTAAATTGTATGTTGGTAAACACTCCAAATAATGAATAGAATACTTATTCTACTTTTTGTATCTTTTTCTTTATTAGGCTCTAACACTAAGTCTAACCAGTTCATAGCCCGTCAAGGGCAAGTTTCCTTTTTTTCTTATACCACTGCGGAGAATATAGAAGCAAAAAACAATCAAGTGTTAAGTATTATTGATGTGTCTAACAATGAGATTGCAATAAGTATGCTTATGAATGCTTTTATTTTTAAAAAGTCTTTAATGTATGAGCATTTTAATGAAAGTTATATAGAATCTGATTTATACCCAAAAGCAACTTTTAAAGGTCAAATTCTTGATTTTGATTCTTCGCAAGTAGAAAGCCAAACAAGAATCGTTAAAGGAACACTTACTATAAGAAATATATCTAAGGAAATTGAAATAAAAACGATTATTACTAAAGATAATAATACGTATATCTTAGAAGGAGATTTTGAAATAGTTGTAAAGGATTTTGACATTAAAATTCCGCCAATAGTAGCATCTAATATTGCTAAAATAATAACAACAAAATTTAGATTTGAATATGAATCTTATGAAGAATAAAATATCTTTTTTTCTATATGTATTTGTTGTATTACTTGGTTGTAATTCTTCTATAAATGCACAAGATTTATTAGAAAAATTAGATGAAGAATATCCTAACACACCGCAATACGAAACGGCTACCTTTAAAACAACGCAAATAGCTATAGGACAATCTGTAGAAAACAGAAAAAAAGGAGTACTTCAGCTTATGGCATTAAGTAGGTATTGGAATATACCAAACACTAGAACGCAAAGTTTTATAACAGATAGGGTTGCAACCCGTTTTGGTGTGGAGTATGGTATTACTAATAATTTTACCACTGGTATAGGATGGACTTCTTTTGATAATGCTTATAATGGTTATTTTAAATATAATCTTTTACGCCAACGTAAAAAACCCAGCAAGGCTTTTGCCAGCATTGCCTATTACCAAAGCGTCTCTTATTATGGGGATAGGTCTGCTCCTAGTCCAGATAGCTCATTCAATGATCGATTATCTTTTACTAGTCAACTCTTAATTGCACGTAAGTTTACTCCAAAATTTTCAATGCAAATAGCACCAACTTTTATTCATAGAAATAAAGTAGCCGCTATAGATCCTTCTAATTATTTTGCCCTTGGTTTTAGTGGAAGATATAAGATTGCTAATCATGTTTCTCTAGTCTCTGAATATTATTATGTTGCAAATCCTATAAAATCTAAAGATACCTATGGAGCATTTGCGTTAGGTATTAACTGGGATATACGTTACTTAATGTTGCAATTTCATATGACAAATACTTGGAATATGATTGATGATGATTTTATATTAAATACGCCAAATAATTTTAATGGCGAGGATGGAAATTTTGTTTTTGGCTTTAATGCAATTTTCACCTTACACTTCAAAAAAAACAAATTATAGTTTAAGATGTCCAGTCCTAAATAACCGATACAGATTATTAAAGGATTAAATTTATTACTTAAAGTTCAACGATGCTAGCATCGT
>NZ_CANMBB010000001.1 GCF_947495965.1 uncultured Maribacter sp. | reverse complement strand
AAAGTTTCCAGTTACAATACATCCATTAGCATCGGTAACATTTACCGTATATGCTGCAGAAGTATCTGAAATTCCTGAAAAAGTTCCTGTTGTATTTGTGGTAGAGACTGAACTAGGGTCTATAATTTCATAGGTATAACCTGTCCATCCACCAGATACACTAATAATGACACTACCATCGGCGATACATGTTGGATCCGTTGGTACAATACTGTCAATAGCTAAAGCATTTGTAGGTTCATTAACCGTAATAGAACTAGTGTCTGTACAGTTTGTAGTTTCGTCCGTAACAACAATGGTATAATCACCAGCAGTAAGACCAGTTAGGTTAATAGTATTTGCGGATTGTGCAGTTATTGCTGTACCAGCATTAATAGTATATGCATAAGTACTAGCAAAACCATTTACAGTAAAGTCAACAGCACCATCTGCAGCACCAACACAAGAAACATTAGCGACCAATGCACCAGTAACATCCATTGGAGTTACGGGGTTTATTGTAAAGTTCTCGGTATATATACACCCTTTATTGTCAGTAACTCTAAAAGTATAGGTATCTGGAGCAAGATTGTCAAAATTTGCTGTAGAACCAGAAATGGAAGTAGCTGTAATGTTTGACGGTGCAATAATATCAAAAACAAAAGGAGTATTACCGTTTACTACAGATACTGTTACGTTAGAAGTCTGTGCTGGGCAATTAGGAGCTGTGGCAGTAAAAGTTAAATCATTAGGTTCATTTAGTGGATCTAATGTTATTGGGTCTGTTGGAAATAAACAACCATTAGCATCTCTTACTGTTATAGTATAAGTTCCTTCAGTTAAATTTTCAAATCTATGTGCGTTAGGGGTTGTATCTGGAATAAAAGTAACTCCATTTATGCTATACGCATAAGGAGCGGTACCACCAGTTACATTTTGAGCTTCTATGATTCCGTCTTGTGTACAAGTATAATCATTAATAAGGGATGAATCTGCACTTAAAGCAGTACTAGGAGTAGAAATAGAATAATATTCAAAGTAATCACAAGAAGAACTTCCTTTTCTTTGGTTAATTGCTATAGCATAATCACCAGCTGTTAAATCTGGAAAATAACCCGAGGTATTTGTATCTAAAGCAGTTGCTAGGTTATAGTTGTCTTCATCAAAACCTACAGCATTAAATAAATAATATGTAAGTTGATAACCGTTGGCACTTAGCAGATTAAATTGAATAGATCCCGTAGTATCGCCAAAACACAATACATCAATTATTGATATTGGGTCAAATTCCGCTGCAGGTTGAAATTCAATACTTACGGTATTTGATATCGCATGACAACTATTTCTGTCTACTACTACAAATGTATAGTCTCCTGGTTCTAGAATATCGAAAATTACACTGGTCTGATATTCTGAAGGAGGTATATCATTAATAGTTGGGTATGATGTTATAGTTGTGCCTGTTTCATCAACATATTCCCAAATGGCATAGGTATGTGGTGTTTGCCCACCATCTGAATCCATTTGAATATTGCCTTCTTTACAACTAATATGTTGCGATACTTGGGCCGTTATGTCTAAATCATTTTCATCTATAATAGTAATTTGTTCATTATAAGAACAACCATCTTCTGTTGTTACGTAGGCTATATAATTGCCTGCATTTAAACCTGTGAAAGTAAAATTATTATCATCTTCAGCAGCCGTACTAGTGTCAACAATACTTCCTAGTCCTCCATTGGAGCCATCATTTAATCTGATTTCATAGTAATATTTTGCATCTGCATTAGTCACCTGTATTGTAGCTGTGCCTAAAGTAGTGCAGTTTGCAGGAGTAACATTTACATTATACTGTACATCTCTTTCTACAATACCAATTACTGGAGTTTCAAAAATACAACCATCTACAATTGGAGTTCCAGTGCTGTCTAGTTGTGTTACTTGTACTCTATATGCTCCATTTTCTCCTGTTCCAAAATCAAAATTAGGGCCGTTATTTGCACTAAAAGGGATTATAACATTACCAGTAGCATCATCTACCAATTGGTAACCATAACCAGCTCCTAATGGATTCATATTAATATATCCATCTGTAGAACAAATTATATCTTTTTTTGTAAAGGATATAGGTAGAGTGTTTAGAAAAACATTAAAATAGAAACGACTTGTACATCCGTTTTGGTAGGTTACAGACAATCTATATTTACCAGCATCATTAACAAGGTAGTTATTACCTGTACTTACTTCATTCCAGTCGCATGTTAAATTTTTATTTGCGCAATCATCGCCAGGGTCATCCCCTTGACAACTACCCTCAACTAACCTTTCCCATACGATGTTTTGCGTATCTAATATGTTAATTTGAAGTAGTCTGGTATCATTAATTCCACATAAAAATAGTTTAGGCAATTCATCATTATCTATACTACATTGAACAATTTCACCTGCTAAATCATTTGCAGGGTCAGTATCGCTATTTACATCATTAAAATATTCAATTATTGGGTTTGTAATACTCCCTGTTCCATAAGGTTCTACATGGATTATTTCTTTAAAACCTTTACACGGATCTAGATCTTCTTTATCTACAATATAAGTACCTACTTCAGTAACAATTATTGTACTTGGGTCGTTGTCTGGATCGCCATCGGTTATTATGGTATCCGTTTGGTCAAAAATGCCATTGTTATTATCATCTCTTCTCCATTCGTATCCTCCAAAACCATCTCCTGCATCTAATATTGCTTCATTACCACATAGTTCAACCGTTCTTTCAAAACTACAGTCAGAAAGATCATCTAATAAAAAGTTCGTTGCTCCAGGAATTATAAATCCACAAGCGTTAAAATCTGTAACACTAGGATCATCGGTAATTACTGCTGAATTTTCTATTCCTCTATAAGTAGAATAGGCTATATTTTCTATTAAATCGGAACAAGCATTAACAAAATCAAAACAATTCTCTGCTACTTGTACACGCATTCGAATGGAATAAGGAGTAAGCCCTTGTTCTACTAAATTATTAGGTATGGTAAAAGTAACGGTTCGTGTTGCTGGATCATAAACATAAGTTACGCCTGTTGGTAAAACCATGTCTGCAGCTGTAAAGTCTGTTCCATTTGGCGGAGCAACATTTACAGGAAGAACATCTCTAATAGTATAACTATCCGCATCATCATTACCAATGTTTTGAAAAGATAATACATAGTCTAGAGTCTGTCCAAGATTTACCCCTTGCCCTGTAATATCTACACCGCCAGGGGTATTTACTCTTTTTTCTAATACAATATTGGGTTCTATAATTTCTACATCAAAGGAAACGAAGAAAACATCATACTTGTCTTGATCGGAGTTAAGGCGTAAAACGGCATTAGTAGCATCGTTAGGAATTACATTGTTGTTAGGGACATTGGTAACAGGGAATAAATCTACATCCCAACCCAAAGTGTTTGTACTGTTAGGATTACGTGTTGTTACTATGTTTGGGTCAATGGAAATACTGGAGTTAAAAAAGTTATCTACAGGGTTTACGGTACTGTTTAATGGAGTGAAAGCGATAGGGTCATAAGGAATGGTTGCATTAATAGCTAAACCATCTCCCGAATTGCCATTAACACCACCAAATGCATTATCTCCTTCTAGAGCCGCTACACCTATATTAGCACGTACATTAAAAGGAGCTGGTAATGTAGTAAAACCACTTATTGGAATTTCAACATCTGGAGCAGCTGATGCAATCCCGGCATAACCATCAAAAGTGGTAATGTATTTACTACCAGGTAAGTTGGGGTTTTCATAAACTATTACCATGGACCAACCACCTGAAATTCCACCCGTAATTCCACCACCATTACTAGCAAGTACATTGGCAACGGTATATTCTCCATCTGGATTTGCAAGACCTGTAATTATAGAGGTTACATCTTTATAACAAGTATATGGGCTATAATATCCAAAATCTGTATCGCCATTACCATCAAAAAGGATTTCGTCTGCAGTTAAATCTTGGTATGTACCATTTGGAGTTCTAAATTTTATATTGTCTATATTGCTCCTGTCCGAGTTTACATAAACGGCACCCCAATAAAGACCAGCATATCTTACTAAGGCGCAACCTTCATCTGGAACATCTAATGTGGCACTACTAGAACTAAAGGTGTCATCATTACCATCACCATCGCTATCAACAATTCCATCAACATCAATATATTGCATATTGTGACTGTCATTTGATGTTGAAGTACTTCCCGTATCATTATATGGGTCGTTAGGAGATACTGGTGGCACCCAAGTAGCTTGTGGATTCCATCTTCTATTTTTTCCTCTTCCTTCCCATGCTCCTATCCAATACCCATCTACTTGTCGGTTAACAATGTTGTTGGCTATGAAAGTTAGCTCACCACGAATATCTGCTGAATATCGAACATCAAAGTCGTTTTTTATTTGCGAGTATCCTGTGAATCCTATAAAAAGGAATAGTATAAAAAATAGTAGGTTTGGTTTCTTAAAAGTAATGGCTTTCATTTGGTCACATCTTATGTTTTGGTAGAATTCCCAAATATTTTAGAAAACAGATTCTATTGCGTTTGGGGATTTTACTAAAACAAATATTAATTATATAAATGATGTGTAGAATTTTATGTTGTAACATTCCCTTTTATTGTTGTGAAAGGACATTTACTTAATGTTACAAAAACAAGGGTTCTCGTATTTTAATGAGGTTTTTTTGTTTATTTTTTTAATTAAAAAGGGATAAATTGTCTTTATTTAAGGTGTTATTTTTATAAGAAATGCTCAAAATAAGGAATATTTTTTAGGTAAATGAACACTAAATTTTAGAGTAGTATTATGTGTTTTTTATATTTTTTGCACAAAATAAATTTTCATTTTTCACTAAAAAAATATGATAAAAGTGAGTGGTTTTCAATGAAAATATCAGGGTGTAAACTATACTTTTGGGATGAATTTTTTTCCTCTTTTTAGTTCTTTCTAATAATTTTCGTTTTTAAACATCTAGGGTTTTTCCTTATTGTTTTTCTCAAAAATTTTATAGGATCCTCTTATAATATTAAAAATTATGTCTAGCATAAATAGAAAATATACATTATATATTGTCCTGAAATAGGTTGGCCTTTTTTTGTATTATTAAAAGGTTAGAAATTCTATTTTCGTTTATTTTTTTGATACAATTTGTACGGAACGTTTTAATTTAAGCGAACATGACTACAAGTGTTTAACTTCAAGCTCCAATGTTTTCTAATATTGTTGTACGCAGGATTTTTATAGTTGTTCCACTAATTTTCTGGGGGTAACAGTATCTTATATAATTTTCAGTTTACTGATCTTATTTTGATTATCGAATTCAATAATGTCAACGACATCAAATTCTACTCTTTGATTATTTTTTAAAGTCCATTTATAGGTAAAATAGAGAGCTAAATTGTTTGAGTCATTTTCTTCAAAAATTCCTTTTAATTGAAGTTCAGAATTTAATGTAGCACTATTTAATTCACGATAAAATTCATCTGCTTTTTTTACTCCGTATAGTGGTGAATCCACCATTCCATTTTGATTGAATAATGCAACTACTTGTCCAATATTTCCATTTTCAAGATGAGTTATATATTGCTTTGCTATTTCCTTTTTATTCCTTATTTCATCAATTTTAAATTTCAGAGTTTGTTTCTCAACTTTTGTACAACTGAGGTTTTTAAATTTTTTTAATAAAAAAACTATTAAACCAACGCTATAGATTAGTTTAATAGTTTTTACTTTTTCTCTAATTTAGAATTAATTCAGTATGGTATTTGTGAATTACAATGGAGATAATTTTAATTATTCCTTTGCTTAACAATTTTACTTTCTACTTTAGTTTGTTATAAATATTCGAAAATCTTTTTTTTGATTACCAGAAATGAAATCTATTAAATAATCGATTTTTAAAATTTGTTTTTTGGGAACGCACTGTAGTTTTGCTCTAATGTTATTTAATAACTAACTTACACAAAATCTTCTTCTCTATTAACTCTCATAATCCACATCTTATCATCATAAGAATCATTTAATTTAGAGTAATATGATATTAGTGCGTTATTCCAAGACTCATGTCTTTTTAAATACACATAACGGTATTTATTTTCTGGATTAATAAAATAACTTGCATTTAATCCATAAGAGTTAAGCAGTTTAACAAATCTATTTGCGTTGTTAGGGTTTGCAAAAACATTTGCAATTATATAGTAACCAGAATTAGCACCATCTATAACATAGGTTTTTGGTGTAGGATCTGTTGCAGCAATATTATCTTTTACGATTACATTAGATTGTAAATTATCTGAAGCATATTTAGAAGATTTTTCTTTTAATTTATCTACATTACTTGCATAAGCTTCATTACTGTATTTATTATCTACATTCATGATCCATAGCTTACCATTGTAATTTCCATTTAAATTACTTTTATAAGCTTCGGCAGCTTCACCCCAAGAATCATAACGTTTTAAATACACATATTTAAGTCCGTTATTTTGGTTATCTATATAATTTGCATTAATGCCTTTATCTTCTAATTTGTGTAAAAATTTATCTAAATATTGCCCACCTTTATACACATTTGCAATAACATAATAACCATCTTGTACACCATCTAGATTTTTAAATTTTCTACTTTTTATTGGTTCTTGTGTTGGGGTTATAGCAGCATAATCTCTTTGTTGCGTGTTATCTCTAGTAGCTTCTGGTTGCACTGTTTTTTCAATAACTTTATTTGTTTTTGTAGTATTAGGAGTTACAGTTGCAATAGATGTGTTTTTGGTGTATGAATTATCTTGTTCTTTTAGTATTGGGTTTGTTGTGTTTTGTGCAACAGTTGGTTTATCTCTACCAGTATAAAATAAGTCTTTAGCTCTTTTTTCTACATCTGGTCTTTGGCCATTAGTTTCACTACGAACCATTTTCATCACAAGATTAAATCTTCTTTCTAAATCTAGTTGTCTGTTAGCTTCTAATGAATCTTGCTTAAACATAAGTTCTGCAAGTACTTCATCATTCTCTTCTAGTTTCTTTTTAAGAGCCTCTAACTCATCATTTTTTACTAAATCTTCTGCTTTAATTTCTGAGTTATCTGCTAGATCTTCTTCATAATCGTCCTCTAACATTACACGGTCTTCTGTAAGATTAGGAGTAAAGGAATATGCAAAAGAAATTTCATGCGTTACTCCAAGATTATCAAAATCGGTACTTAGCCCCTTTTCCATGGTATACCCAAGAGATATTCTTCTATTAATATTAAAACCAATACCGGCAGATGCTCCATAAAAAGAATCATAACCACCTTGTACCCATCCTAACTTTGGCAAATCTAATAACAAACTACCGCCAAGTTCTACATCTTCTTCTCCTTGCATTTTTACTCTTGCTAAAGGCATAAGTCTTGCGTTTTCCATTATACCAGCAGAATTTTTAAACCGATGGGTATATTGTAAATGCCCAGAGTAGGTCTTGTCTTTAAACTCGGTAAGTGTTTCGCTTGTTTTTAAATTATAATCAAAAAGATTTTCTGCAAAAACACCAACATCAAAATTACCATAAGAAATATTAAACCCTGGTTGAAAAGAAAGCACATTACTATCTTCTGTTCCGTTTAGCCTAAAATCATTTACATCTACAACATCTACATTATTTCTATTTAAACCAGAACTATAGTAAGCAAGGTTGGCTCCAAAAGTAAAGTTACTTTTATCGCTTAATTTAATACCATAAGCATAGTTAGCCAAAACACCTATATTAGATAAAGGCCCTACTTTTTGGGTATACAAACTTAAACCTAATCCGCTACGGTCTCCCATTCTACCACTATAACTTAAAAAATACGTTTGTTCGTTATCTTTAAATTGTACCGATTGGTTTCTATGTAATAAATTTATATAAGATTTATCCTCTTGTACCGTAGAAAAAGTAGGGTTTATTAAAAAGCGATTGTATTTTAATAAGTTTTGTGGTGCTACTTTATATGGTAAAATAGGGTCGTCTTCTTGGGCATTTACTGCTGTAAATGTTAAGAAAGCGAATAGGATTAGTTTGGTTAATTTTTTTAGTCTCATTTTGTTAACGAATAACTGTAATTGTACCTTGTTTAAGAGTTTCATTAGCATTCTTTATTACGTAATAGAATACCATGTTTTGTTTAGCAAATGATGTTGTAGATTCTGGCCAGTTATTTTGGTAGCCATTTACATTAAGTAATTCTAAACCTTTATCTGTATAGATAACAACATTAATATCTTGTTTATTAGAATAGGTATTTGGTATAACCCATTGGTCATTTGCTCCATCACCATTTGGCGTTATAACATTAGGAACATTAAATAGGTCTTGGTAAACAACAGTAAGTGGTTTACTAATTTCGCAATTATCAACATTTGCGATTAATACATATTCTCCTTCTTGCGTAAATGTGTACGAGTTTGTAGATCCTAATTCTATACCATTAGCATCTAACCAACGGTATGTTGTACCACCACTTGCAGTAACTGTTTTAGAACTACCTTCTGGAAAAACTATTTCCCCATCAACATCTACAGTTATTAAACTTGCGTCTAGAGGAGTAATATTAATTTCATTAGAATATAAGGTACATCCATTTTTATCTATGGCTAATCTATAGGTTCCTGGTGCAGTAACATTTAGTGTTGCTCCAGAAGTGCTTACAGAAGAACCATTAAGTTCCCAAGCATATGTTTCTGTAGATAAATCTTTTGTGGTTGATACTGTAATTACATCACTAGAACTACAATAAATAGTACTTGTACTAGTAATAGTTATGGTTTCATTTGTTAATAATTGAACCGGTAAAGTGTCTGAAGTATCATTATACGTAGCAATAGTACCTTCTATAGTATAATCTCCATTTTCAGAAGTATCTGTTAAGCTAATAGTTTTACTAGTTGCTCCAGAAATATCTACACCATCTTTTTTCCATTGGTAGGTAAAACTGTCTATAACAGAAGTTGTAACATCTGTTTTAGTACCGTCGGTTGCAACAGCATTAATGGTTTTTACTTCTAATACAATAGAAGTTGCTACACAGGCCGTATAATTGGATTGATAATCTGTAATAATTTCAAATGATGCAGGAACTACAGCTGTTGTAGTTTCAGAATTTCTTATTGTACCAGGACAGGCACCACCAGCTTGTGTTACTTCTGCATAGTACGTTCCTTCTTCGGTTATATCTAATGTACTGTTAGTGGCACCACTTATTATAGTATTGTTTCTATACCATTGGTAACTTGGTGTAATTGCTGTAGTAGATACACTTAAGGTTTCTGGTTGTGATGGTAAAACCACTACATTGGCACCATTGTTTCTTGTTACCGTAAAGTTGTCTGCGTTAGTTATTGTAATAGCAGCAGATTTTTCGGTGCAAATTCCGGAAGCAGAAATTTCTACTTGGTAGTCTGCCTCAAAACCACTAACATTTGCATCAACTATATATGTTTCTTGTGTTGCTCCTGTAATTATAGTATTATTTTTATACCACTGGTAAGACCAACTAGGGTCTGTTAAATTCATGGTAAGTGTTTCGGTATCTCCAATACATAAAGCAGTTTTAGAAGGTGGGTTAATTGCAATACCAGAACCTGTTGCTCCAATAGTAACATCTACCCAGTTAGAATCTGTATTCCCAGAACCAGTACATTCTGGTCCATAATCTATAAACGCATTATAAATACCGCTTTGTGTTACATTTATTGTATGCCCTTTTTCTGATGTTAATTCGGTACCACTTCTATACCATATATACTGGTATGTTTCTGGATTTGCTATATTATCTACCTGTAGTGTAATAGGATTTTCACTACATATATTTCCTGGAGGAATACCATTGCCAGCTTCACTAATATTTAAGTTACTTGTTACATCCATGTAGTACATACTATAAGTAGAAGATTCTGGACTAGTTTTTTCTGGATCCGTACTACGAACTCTCATTTTATACCCCTGCCCTCTTGTTGTTGTTGGTATTGCAAATTCTATATCAAAATCTGTAGTAGTATTTTTATCTGTTGCTTTTGCTAACTCTGTTGGAGAACTAAAATCTCCACTAGCATCCGAAAGTTCTAAAATAAATTCATTGTTAGTGTTTACGGTACCTGCCCATTTAATTTTTGCATAGTATTGGTTAAAACCACCATTACCTGCGCAAATATTTACCCAAGGAGAGTTTCCAGGTAAGTTTGGATTATCAGCAGGAGTTGGTGCATTTATTACAATTGCTTGTGCGCTAAGTGTTGTTGCACCAAGAAAAATAAAAAGCATTAAGAGTAATGCATTGCCGTAAGTTAGTCTTTGTTTCATAAGTAGATGTAGTTTTGGGTTACTACTATATTGGGCCGTTTTTTTACTTAAAAGTGTTTTTACTGTCGTTCCATAACGTAAAAATTTTGAAAATAACGCATTTGAACCCCTTTTTTTTACACTTCATAAGTAACAAACACAAATATGTTAATTATTTTAGGGCTATAGAATTTAATGTTGTATGGGTATTTAAATGTGTTGTGAAACGCATTTTTTATAGAGTCTGTACTTTTTAATGTACCAGTATTACTGCATTTTTGCTACTTTTGCAGACTAAAGATTAGAAAGAATGAGCGACGATTCAAAACCGTTAAATTTTATTGAGCATATTGTTGAGGAAGACCTAGCAAATAATTTTCCAAAAGAGCATTTGCGCTTTCGTTTTCCACCAGAACCAAATGGATATTTACACATAGGACATGCAAGTTCTATATCTTTAAATTTTGGACTTGGATTGCGATATAATGCACCTGTAAATCTACGTTTTGATGATACAAACCCTGCAAAGGAAGAGCAAGAGTTTGTAGATGCTATTAAGAAAGATGTTACGTGGTTAGGATATGAATGGGATACCGAACGGTATGCTTCAGATTACTTCCAGCAATTATATGATTGGGCTATTTATTTAGTTAAAAAAGGAAGGGCTTATGTAGATGATCAATCTTCTGAAGAAATGGCTGCTCAAAAAGGAACACCAACAGAGCCTGGAACAGAAAGCCCAAACAGAAATCGTTCTGTAGAAGAGAATTTAGCTCTTTTTAATCAAATGAAAAATGGAGAGTTTAAAGAAGGTACTCATGTTTTACGGGCTAAAATAGATATGGCTTCTTCCAATATGCTTATGCGTGATCCTATCATGTATCGTGTGTTACACAAAGCGCATCATAGAACAAATACCGATTGGTGTATTTACCCTATGTATGATTGGACGCATGGAGAGAGTGATTATATAGAACAAGTATCACATTCTTTTTGTACTCTAGAATTTGCTATGCACCGTGAATTGTATGATTGGTTTTTAGACCAAGTATATGATGAAAATAAGGTAAGGCCAAAACAAAGAGAGTTTGCTCGCAGAAATTTAAGCCATACCGTAGTTAGTAAAAGAAAACTGGCAAAGCTAGTAGAAACTGGAGTTGTTTCTTCTTGGGATGACCCAAGAATGCCTACTATTTCTGGTTTGCGAAGAAGAGGGTACACACCAGAATCTATTCGTAATTTTACAGAGACTATTGGTATTGCTAAACGTGACAATTTAATAGATGTTTCTTTATTAGAATTTCAAGTTCGTAACCATTTAAATAAAGTTGCCCCTAGAGTAATGGGAGTTTTAGACCCTTTAAAAGTGGTAATTACAAATTATCCAGAAGGTGAAGAAGAATGGTTAGATGCTGAAAATAACCCAGAAGATGAGAGTGCTGGTTCTAGAAAAGTTCCTTTTTCTAGAGAATTTTACATAGAAAAAGAAGATTTTAGAGAAGAAGCAAATAAAAAATTCTTTAGACTTAAGTTAGGCAAAGAAGTTCGTTTAAAGAACGCTTATATTATTAAAGCAGAGTCTTGTACAAAAGATACCGATGGGAATATTATAGAAGTACAATGTACCTATGACCCAAAAAGTAAAAGTGGTAGCGGCACAGAAGAAAGTCTAAGAAAAGTAAAAGGAACGTTACACTGGGTATCTATAAAACATGCTGTAGAAGCAGAAGTTCGTTTATATGATCGTTTATTTACAGATGAAAGTCCAGATACGCATAAAGATAAAGATTTTATGGATTTTGTAAATCCAGATTCTTTACAAGTAATAAAAGGATATTTAGAACCACACCTTAAAGAAGCGAAAATTGGAGATAGAGTTCAATTTCAACGTTTAGGTTATTTTTGTGTAGATCCTGATTCTAGTTCCGAAAAACTAGTTTTTAATAAAACGGTTGGTTTAAGAGATTCTTGGGCCAAAATTGCCGAGAAATAGAAGTATAAATTTTAACAATGGAATAAAAAATAATCATTGGTATTTTTTATTCCATTGTCTTGTTTTACTACGTTTTGCAGAGTTTTTAAAAGAATTATAAGCCCTAGCACACCCGGAAGGTCAAAGTGCTTTAAGATTGTTTTATTTTAAGTTTTTTGCTTCAAGAAGTACTTTTTTAAATCGTTGTACTAAATTTTCTAATTCTTCTATAGAATACGATGCAAATCCAAACCGCATTCCGTTATGGCCAGAATTTGTTGGATCGTAATTTTTCCAATCTGTAATAATCAATTTTTGTTTTTTAGAAATTTCAGAAATTTGTTTCCAGGAATATTTTTTATCTAAAAGAATCCAAACTGCCATACCACCTTTAGGAATTTCAAAATTTATAAATTCAGAAACTTCTTCTTTTAATCGTTTACAGAAATAATCTCTTCGCTCTTTGTAAATTTTTAAAATCTTATTAGTGTGTCTATTTAAATCTCCATTAGAAATAAATCTGGCAAATGTCATTTCTAAAATTGCATCGCCTTGCCTATCCATATATTTTCTTCTAGCAGCTGCTTCATCAATAACATCTTTTGTAGCAATCATGTAACCAACTCTAAAAACTGGCGCCACACTTTTACAAATAGAACCTAAGTAAATTACATTTCCATTGGTATCATGGCTGGCTAATGGTAGTATTGGGGAGTGGCTGTAATGAAAATCATAATCATAATCATCTTCTAAAATTGCAAAGTTGTATTTCTTGGCTAGTTGTAAAATAGCAATTCTGCGTTCTGCAGATAGTGTTACGGTTGTAGGATGGTGGTGGTGCGATGTTATGTAAATTCCTTTAACCGTATTTTGTGCGCATAGTTTTTCTAGAGATTTTATACACAATCCGTCCGAATCTACTTTTACTCTTTTTAATTTAGCTCCTTGGTGCAAAAAAGTTCTATCTGATGAAATATAATTGGTTTCTCCTACTACAATGCAATCGTTGGGTTTAATAATTAATTTAGCCGCCAAATATATTCCCATTTGGCTCCCTCTTGTAATTAGTACATTGTCTTTTGTAATTTTTAATCCTCTTGTTTCATTTAAGTATTTTGCAATATTATTTCTTAAATCCTTGTTTCCGTGTGCAGTACCATAATTAATAAACTGTAAGGTATTTTTTTTGGCTACAATATTTCTATAAATAATTGCAAGTTCTTTTAGTGGAGCTAACCTTGTATCTGGAATACCATCATTTATATACATAAAGGCATTGGTAGCTTTTTCTTCATGTGCTATTAGGTGCTCATTCCTATAAAAAGAAAAGCCCGATTTTTCACTTTTAGTAGCTTCTTTATTTTGTAAAAAATCTTTTTGAATAATAATTGGAACTTTAGAATTCACATAAGTTCCTTTTTGCGGCAATGTGGTTATCCAACCTTGTAGTTGCAGTTCTTCATAGGATGCAAGAACCGTTTTTCTATGAATGTCTAATAATTCTGATAATTTTCTAGAACTAGGCAATTTTGCTCCAGAAATTAATGTGCCATTTTTTATTAAACCAATAAATGCATTAGTTAATTGCAAATATATAGCGGTACCTTTTTCTTTATGTATTTGAATGATAGATTTGTATGGAATCATCTGGACTATTACTTATTTTAAAACTGGATTATTTAAGTAGTCCATGAATGTATTAATTTTATTCTATATATGGTATATAGTATAATGGAAAAGAGAAAAATACATATAAAAAGAGCTAGTATTAATGATGCAGTTTCTATTGCTCTTTTAGGAAGAATTACGTTTACGGAAACTTTTGGAGACCTTTTTTCTGATAAAAAAGATTTATTAGAATATCTAGAAAGAACTTTTGCTGTAGATAAAATTGAAAAAGGAATTGAGAAAGATAACAATGTTTTTTTCATTGCCTTTATGGATAAACTTCCTGTAGGATATGGGAAACTAAAATTACATTCAGAAAATAAATTTTTAGAGGATAGTAATATTTGTCAGCTTCAAAAAATATATGTTTTACAAGATTTTCTTTCTCTGGGTATTGGCAAACAATTACATAGCTGCCTTTTAAAAAAAGCAATAGACTTAGGATTTAACGCAATCTGGTTATCAGCTTTAGATAGTAATCAAAGAGCTATTGATTTTTATATAAACTATGGTTACCAAAGTATTGGTAAGCATGGATATACTATAGGTAAAGATGATTTTGAACTTTATGTAATGCATAAAAAATTCAATTAATAACAGTATGTTACAAATAAGACCCACTTGTGAGAATTGTAATAAAAAGCTATTACCCAATAGTACAGAAGCTATGATATGTACTTACGAATGCACTTTTTGTGTAGATTGCGTAACAGATGTTTTACATAATGTTTGTCCAAATTGTGGTGGTGGATTTGAAAAAAGGCCAGTTAGGCCTATGAATGAATTGTTACAAAACCCAGAAAGTAAAGAGGTTATTTATAACCCAGTTAATCTTAAGAAGTTTAAAAATCTATTACAAAAGTTTCAATATATTTTACCAAATAAAAGATAATATTATGTCAGATTATAAAATTACAGATGTAAACAAAGTAAAAAGAGGCCCAAATAGAGCAACTTATGATGTTGCAACCATTAATACAATTATAGATGCTGGCTTTATTGCACATGTTAGTTATATCTATGAAGGTAAAGCTATTAGTATTCCCATGGCTTATGCAAGAATAGAGGATAAAATATATATACATGGGTCATTAAAGAATAGAATGCTTTTAGCTCTACTAGAAGCTAAAGAAGCTAGCTTAACTATTATGCATTTAGATGGTTTGGTATTAGCGCGTTCTGGTTTTCATCATTCTGTAAATTATAGATCCGCTACAATTTTTGGTTCTGTTAAAGAGCTAAAAGGAGATGAAGAGAAAACAATCATTTTAAAAGCTATTGTAGACCAAATGATTCCTGGACGTTGGGATAGTTTGCGAGAAATGACCGATAAAGAAAGAAACAGTACTCTTGTAGTAGAAGTAAAAATAGAAACTGCATCTGCGAAGATTAGAGATGTTGGCGTAGTGGATGAAAAAGCAGATGAATCCTTACCAATATGGGCTGGTGTTGTACCAGTAAAACAGGTGGCTTTACCTCCAATATCGGACAATAAACTTTCTAATGAGGTTAAAGTTCCACAACATGTGCTGGCATATTATAATCAGAATAAAGCATAGTTATAATTAACACAAGAAATGTATAGTTGTATGGAATGTAGATTTTTTTCGTCTTATAAGAGGAAAATTATCAGACATGAAAAAAATTGCGATATTATTTCTTCTTTTTTTTAGTAGCAACCTTTTTGCACAAGAAGATATTATTTCTGAATTAAAGTTTACAGGTTTAAAAAGAACAAAAGAGTCTTTTTTAAAGCGGTTAATAAAAACAAAAATTAATACGGTTTATGATTCTATATTAGTTTCCGAAGATGTAGAAAGACTTAAGCGTCTTCCAGGAATTGCTAGTGCATCATATACTATTACACAGGATAATACTACTACGATATTAGAATATGCTATTGTAGAAAATTTTACTATTATTCCGGGTTTACGTATTGCTACAGCTAATGACGGTAGTTTTTCTTATCGTATTTCTGCTTTTGAATTTAATCTTTTTGGAAACAATCAACTTTTAGGAGGTTTTTATGAAAAAAATATTTTTAATTCTTATGGAGCTTTTTGGGAGCATCCATTTTTATTTAGTGATAAATTAGGGGTAGGGCTCAGCTACCAAGACCGTACAACACAAGAACCTGTTTTTTTTACAGAAGGAGAAAAAGACTATCGGTTTAACTCTAAAAGTTTAGAAGCATCGTTATTATTTTCTTTCGATTTTAATAATGAAGCAGAACTGGGGGCATCCTTTGTTAAAGAGTCTTATATTTTTGAAGGAGATAATGCAGTACCAAATACACCACTTTCATTAAGTGCAGATAAATTAATATACAAAGCAATATATAGGTATGTAGATTTAGATATTGATTATCAATATTTTGATGGATTTATAAGTGAATTTACGGGTCAACATGTTCAGTTTTCTGAAGGAGAAGCACCTAGTGAAGACTTTTTAGGCTCTTTTACATCTCTAAGAAATGATTTTATTTACTACAAAAAAGTAAAGACAAGAGGTAATTGGGCAAGTAGATTACGCCTAGCAGCAGCATTTGGTAATAATGATTCTCCTTTTGCCCCTTTTACTTTAGATAACCAATTAAATATTAGAGGAGTTGGTAATACTGTAGATCGTGGTACTGCTGCCATTGTATTAAATACAGAATACCGACATACATTTTATGAAAAAGGATGGTTTGTTGTACAAGGAAATGCTTTTGTTGATGTTGGTTCATGGCGTAATCCTGGGGAAAATTTCTCTCAGTTATTTGATGGAACTTCTACAAAACTATATCCTGGCGTTGGTTTTCGTTTAACCCATAAAAAAATATTTAATGCAGTATTTAGGCTAGATTACGGTTTTGGTATAGGTAGTGCATCTACGAACGGTATTGTATTTGGTATAGGGCAGTACTTTTAAATCATAGTATCTTACAATACCTAAAAAGCCACTGAGAAATTTCTCAGTGGCCTTTTAATGCCTTTCGGGTTTGTCTACAGTTAATAAGGTACCTTAAGAGTTATCCGAAGGCCCCTTCTTTTTATTTACTATTCCTTTCTTAGCATTTTGTTCTTTCATTGCCTCCCCAATTTGGTTAGACGCTGTGAAAGATGCAATCATATTATTTAGCATATCGCTACCAGCTTGTGGCGAGTTTGGTAATAATATTAAGTTAGAATTAGTTTCTTCTCCAATAGATTGTAAGGTATCGTAATGTTGTGTTACTACAATAAGAGCAGACGCTTCTTGTGAGTTAATACCAACGTTATTTAAAACGTCTACAGACTCTTCTAAACCACGAGCAATTTCTCTACGTTGGTCTGCAATACCTTGCCCTTGTAAACGCTTACTTTCTGCTTCTGCTTTTGCTTTTTCTACAATAAGAATACGAGCAGCATCTCCTTCAAACTGAGCGGCAATTTTTTCTCTTTCAGATGCATTAATACGGTTCATTGCTTCTTTTACTTGTGCATCTGGATCAATATCCGTTACTAAGGTTTTAATAATTGTAAAACCATAATTAGTCATCGCATCTTGTAATTCTGCTTTTACGGCAATAGCAATATCATCTTTCTTTACAAAGACATCATCTAATTTCATTTTAGGAACTTCCGCACGTACCACATCAAAAACATAAGAAGTAATTTGATCGTGAGGATATTCTAACTTATAAAAAGCATCATATACTTTATCTTTATGTACAACGTATTGCACAGATACCTTTAGTTTGGTAAAAACATCATCAAGTGTCTTAGTTTCTACAATTACATCTAATTGCTGAATTTTTAAACTTACACGTCCGGCAATACGCTGTACAATTGGAATTTTAAATTGTAATCCAGATTGGCGAATGCTACTAAATTTACCGAAGCTTTCTATAATTACTGCGGTTTGTTGTTTTACTATAAATATCCCAGAAAAAAGAATTACTGCGACTAGTACTAAAATGGGTATTAATGTTAAATTCATGGTTGTGCGGTTTTAGGTTAAAAAATCAATTTACAAACTCTTTCACTAATTTGTAGGTAAAATACTCCTTTTGTTACACTTTTCTCTCTTAAAGAGTATTAATTGCTTTTTTAATCCTTGCAATGGTTTCTTCTTTTCCTATCATTTCTAGTATGTCAAAAATATGTGGGCCCTTCATATCGCCAACAATAACAAGACGTAATGGAGGCATAACTTTACCAAAAGAAAGCTCTTTATCTGTAATCCACTTTTTTACAATAGTTTCTACATTAGCAGAATTAAAATCTTCTATTGTACTTATTACAGAAAGTACTTCTTTCATGATATCTGGTGTGCCTTCTTTCCATTGCTTTTTTACAGCTTTTTCTGGATAGGAGGTAGGAGCAACAAAAAAGTAATCACTTAAACCCCAAAAATCTTTTACAAAAACTGCACGTTCTTTAATTAAAGAAACTACTTTTTCTATCCATTCATCATTATATTCTTGTGAAGGAATCTGTTTTTCGGCAAGTATTATTTTAAATAACGAGGCCAATTCTGCATCCTTCTTATTTTGTAAATATTGCTGATTGTACCACTTTGTTTTATCTGGATCAAAACGTGCTCCAGATTTGTTTACACGTTCTAAACTAAATTCTTTTACTAATTCTTCTAAGCTAAATATTTCTTGCTCGGTTCCAGGATTCCATCCTAATAATGCTAAAAAGTTTACTACGGCTTCTGAAAAGTATCCTTCTTCTTTATATCCAGTAGATTCATTCCAAGATAAAGGAAATACAGGAAATCCTAATTTTTCCCCGTCACGTTTGCTTAGTTTTCCTTTACCAACAGGTTTCATAATAAGTGGTAAATGTGCAAAAGTAGGAGCAGACCAACCAAAAGCGTCATACAATTGTTGGTGTAATGCAAGAGAAGGCAACCATTCTTCCCCACGAATAACATGGCTAATTTCCATTAAATGGTCATCTACAATATTTGCTAAATGGTATGTTGGCATACCATCACTCTTATAAAGAACTTTATCATCTAACACATTGGTATCTATAGTGATTGTTCCACGAATAACATCTTGTAAAACTAGAGTTTCGTTTTCTGGTGTTTTAAATCGTATAACATAAGCATCCCCATTATCTAATTTTTCTTGGGTTTCTTCTTTAGTTAACGCAAGTGAATTATCTAACTTTAATCTATTATGCCAATTGTATATAAAGGTTTCCCCTTTTTCTTCGTGGTCTTTTCTATGCGCATTTAAACTATCGGCAGTATCAAAAGCATAATAGGCCATTCCTTTTTCTATAAGCTCATCGGCATATTTTTTGTACAAATGTTTACGTTCGCTTTGTCTGTAAGGACCAAAAGCACCTTCTTTTCCTGGGCCTTCATCAAAAGAAAGTCCGCACCAATTTAGTGCATCAACAATATAGTTTTCTGCACCTTCTACATATCTATTTTGGTCTGTATCTTCTATTCTAAGAATAAAATCTCCGCCATTTTTTTTTGCAAATAAATAATTAAATAAAGCAGTACGCACACCGCCAATATGTAAAGGTCCGGTAGGACTAGGTGCAAAACGTACACGAACTTTGTTATGAGCCATTATTTTCTAATTTTTAAGGTGTAAAGATAGGTTTAACGGCCTTAAACCCCAAAGCCCTTTTTTTGTAACTTTGGTATAAATTTATTTGTATTGCACAGTTACCAAGATGTACTATTTAAAATAAACCTCTTTATTCGTAAGTATTATACCAATATGCTTATTAAAGGGGCTTTGCTTTTTATAGCATTTGGTTTTCTTTTTTTAATTGCAGTATTAGGAGTAGAGTATTTTCTCTGGCTTAATTCAACAGGCAGACTCTTATTATTTGTATTAGGAATAGGTATTATTACATACCTTCTTATTACATATTTATGTATTCCGTTATTCTACTTATTTAGATTAAAAAAAGGGTTATCTAACAAAGAGGCAGCTGTAATTATTGGTAAACATTTTCCAGAAGTAGGAGATAAGCTCTATAATCTTTTAGATTTAGAAGAAGACCCAAATAAGTCGGAATTATTATTGGCAAGTATAGAACAAAGAAGTAAAAATTTACAACCAATTCCTTTTGTAAATGCCGTTACTTTTAAAGACGGATTAAAGTATATAAAGTATGCTGCAATTCCTCTAGTTATAATTTTAATTATTGGTTTAACAGGAAATTTAAAATCGTATTTTGCTTCTTATAAAAGAGTTGTTAATTATGATTTAGCATATGAGCCACCTGCACCTTTTTCTTTTCACTTGTTATCTACTAATTTAACCGTTTTAGAGAACCAAGATTTTACTATACAATTAAACGTTGTTGGCAAAATAAGACCAGACGAAGTTTACATTATTGTAGATGGTAAAGAAATGTTACTGCAAGAAAATAATGGGGAATATGAATACACTTTTAATGCGCCTTTAGTTTCCACTAATTTTTATTTTAAAGGGAATGAAGTTGCCTCTAAAACCTATTCACTTATTGCATTAAAAACGCCGGGCATTGAAAATTTTAAAATGATTTTAGACTATCCAAACTATACAGGACTGTCTAATGCTATTATAGAGAGTACAGGTAATGCAAGTTTTCCGGAAGGCACAAAAGTAAGTTGGAATATTATTGGGAAAAACACCGATGCTATTCATATTAATACAAAAGATTCTATCTATACTTTTCTAAATAATAATAACACGCATACACTTTCGGATCGCGTATATAAGGATAGGGAGTATACACTTACTACCTCTAATAAAAATGTCTCTGATTTTGAAAAACTTAATTATACTTTTAAAGTTGTAAAAGATGCTAGTCCTACTATTTCAGTAAATCAGGTAATAGACAGTTTAAACCCAACTATTTCCTATTTTGTTGGTAATGCCACTGATGATTATAAGTTAAAAGAACTTAGGGTTGTTTGTTTTGAAAAAGGACAACCAAATTCTTCACAAAGTATTGTTTTAGAGAAACTTAACACTAATTATAACCAATTTTATTATACGTTTCCTTCTGGCTTTTCTTTAGTGAAAGGTAAAGAATATAGTCTTTATTTTGAAGTAACAGATAATGATGCCTTGCATAATGGTAAAACTACAAAAAGTGAAGTATTTAATTTTGGATTATTAAATGATAACCAATTAAAAAACAAAGAATTAGAGTCTCAAAAATCATTGATTAATAATTTGGATAAGTCCTTAGAAAAGGCCAAGGAGCAGAAGCAAAGTCTTAAAGAAATTAATAACAATCAAAAAGAAAAAGAAAACCTTAGTTATAATGAGAAAAAGAATATTCAAGATTTTCTTGAGAAACAACAAGAGCAAGAATCTTTAATGCAAAAATTTAGTAAAGAGCTTAAAGACAATTTGGATAAACAAGACAAAAATTCTGAGAAAAATAAATTATTACAGGAGCGTTTAGAGAGACAAGAATTACAAGCTAAGAAAAACCAAAAATTATTAGAAGACTTAAAAAAGGTTGCTGATAAAATTAATAAAGAAGACTTATCCAAAAAATTAGAAGAGGTTGCTAAAAAACAAAAGAACAGTGAGCGAAATTTAGAGCAATTACTAGAGCTTACAAAACGTTATTATGTTACCGAAAAACTAAATCAACTTTCTAAAGATTTAAAAGAACTTTCTGAAAAACAAGAAGAATTATCTACAAAAAATGAAGAAGAAAATGCTTTAGAAGAACAATTAAAATTAAATAAAGAGTTCCAAGAAATATCTAATAATATAGAAGAACTTTATAAAGATAATCAGGATTTAAAAAAGCCATTAGATTTAGATACAAATCCTGAAAAGCAAAATGCAATCAAGGATAACCAAAATGATGCTAAAGAATCTTTAGAAGAAAAAAACAAAAAATCTTCTCAAGAGAGTAAAGACAGCGAAATAAAAAATGCGAGTTCTAAGCAAAAGTCTGCTGCCCAAAAAATGAAAGAATTAAGTGAAGCAATGGAAGAGAGTTCTAGTGCTTCTAGTGGTTCTTCTTCGGTTGCAGAAGATGCAGAAATGTTACGTCAAATCTTAGATAATCTTATTACATTTTCTTTTAAACAGGAAGCTCTTTATAAAAAAATGAATGTACAAGATGGTGGTCAAAATGTTTTTGGTAATAACATTAAAGAACAACAACAGCTAAGACTTTTATTTGAACATGTAGATGATAGCCTTTTTGCACTTTCTTTGCGGAGAGAAGAATTATCAGAATTTGTTAATGAACAAATTACTGAGGTTTATTATAATGTAGACAAGGCCTTAGAAAATGTAGCTGATGGTCGTTTATATCAAGGTGCATCTAATCAAAAATATGTTATTACAGCTGCCAATAGTTTATCTGATTTTCTTGCTAATATTTTGGATAATATGCAACAAAGTATGCAAATGGGAAAAGGTGAGGGGGATAGTCAAAAAGGTTTTCAGTTACCAGATATTATTAAATCTCAAGGCGATTTAAAGGAGAAAATGAATGGTAGTGGTAAACCAGGACAGGGCCAATCTGGTGGTAAATCTGGTGAAGGTAAGAGTGGTGCTAATGGTGAAAAAGGAAAAGGTAAAGAAGGAAATAATCCAGGCGGTAAAAATGGTTCTGGTTCTGAAAAAGGTGCCTCTGGATCTACTAGTAAGGATGGCAAAGGACAAGGTAAAAAAGGAAAAAACGGAGAAGGTCAAGGCGAAGGAAAACAAGGTATCGGTAATGGAGCTTCTAATGGTGGAGGTTTAAGTGAATCTGAGTTAAAAGAAATTTATGAAATTTACAAATCCCAGCAAACCATACGTAAAGCTTTAGAAGACCAACTTTCTAATATGATTAATAAAGGGGATAGGGACCTTGCTAAAAAGTTACTAAAACAAATGCAAGAATTTGAGAATGATTTATTGGAGAATGGTATAACCAAACGTACAACAACTAAATCTAATGTTATTCAATACGAACTTCTTAAGTTAGAAAATGCTGCTTTAAAAAAAGGAAAAAAAGAAGAAAGAGAGAGTAATAGTAATAAAACTACTTTTACAAATCCTATACTTACTAAGCCCTCATTATTAGAGGATTATCATAATGAAACCGAAATATTAAATAAACAAAGCTTACCTTTGCGCCACATTTTTAAAAACCGTGTAAAACTGTACTTTAAATCTAATGATTAATTTTCACTATGAAACAGATTTTAATGCCTTACACCAAGAGCATTATAATACTTGGATTAATGCTATTTTAGAATCTGAAGATTTTAATTTAAGTACGTTGGATTATATTTTTTGTGATGATGAATATTTACTTAAAATTAATCAGGATTATTTAGACCATGATACCTTTACAGATATAATTACTTTTGATTATACTGTTGGTAAAATTATTGG
The DNA here is from genome assembly GCF_947495965.1 of uncultured Maribacter sp. GTDB lineage: Bacteria > Bacteroidota > Bacteroidia > Flavobacteriales > Flavobacteriaceae > Maribacter_B. The sequence continues at coordinate 1,031,830 of NZ_CANMBB010000001.1, read as the reverse complement.
AGGAGACATTTTTATTTCCGTGGAGCGGGTAAAAGAAAATGCTTCTAAATTTAATGTTGATTTCCTTAATGAACTACATCGTGTTATGGCACATGGGGTTCTTCATTTAATGGGATATAAAGATAAAACTAAAGAGGAATCTTTAGTTATGAGAAATAAAGAAGAGGAAAAAATTAATATGTTCCACGTGGAACAATAAGGTTATGTTTGGAGAAATATATGATGTTATCGTAGTAGGAGGCGGTCATGCTGGTGCAGAAGCAGCAGCGGCAGCTGCAAATATGGGTTCTAAAACTTTATTGGCAACAATGAACTTAGAAACCATTGGACAAATGTCTTGTAATCCTGCCATGGGTGGTATAGCAAAAGGACAAATTGTTCGTGAGATAGATGCACTTGGAGGTTATAGCGGAATTATTACAGATAAGTCTGCTATTCAATTTAAGATGCTTAATAAATCTAAAGGACCTGCAATGTGGAGTCCACGTGCGCAAAGTGATCGTAGACGTTTTTCTGAGGAATGGCGTCTAATGTTAGAGCGTACACCTAATGTAGACTTTTACCAAGAAATGATTTCTGGTTTACTTATAGAAAATAATAAAGTTGTTGGTGTTAAAACATCTTTAGGAATTTCCATTAGAAGTAAATCTGTTGTGTTAACAAATGGTACTTTTTTAAACGGACTTATCCATATCGGTGAGAAACAATTCGGTGGTGGCAGAGCAGGAGAGAAAGCTGCAACTGGTATTACGGAACAATTAGTAAGTATTGGTTTTGAAAGTGGCCGTATGAAAACGGGAACACCTCCAAGAGTAGACGGCAGGTCATTAGATTATTCCAAAATGATTGTTCAACCTGGTGATGCAAGACCTGAAAAATTCTCATATTTAGATACTGCTTTTCTTGAAACGCAAAGAGATTGTCATATGACACACACCTCTGAAATGGTTCATGATTTGTTGCGAGAAGGTTTTGATAGGTCTCCTATGTTTAACGGAAGAATTAAAAGCCTTGGTCCTCGTTATTGTCCTTCAATAGAAGATAAGATAAATAGATTTGCCGATAAGAATAGCCATCAAATTTTTGTTGAGCCAGAAGGTTGGGATACTGTAGAGGTTTATGTAAATGGGTTTTCTACATCATTACCAGAAGATGTTCAATTTAAAGCATTGCGTTCTGTGGTTGGTTTTGAAAAAGTAAAATTCTTTAGACCAGGATATGCAATAGAATATGATTATTTTCCACCTACACAATTACAGCATACATTAGAGACAAAGCTTATTGAGAATTTATATTTTGCTGGTCAAATTAATGGAACTACTGGTTATGAAGAAGCTGCATCACAAGGTTTAATGGCTGGTATAAATGCTCATTTAAAGATTAATAATAGAGAGCCTTTTATTCTAAAAAGAGATGAAGCTTATATTGGAGTTTTAATAGATGATTTAATTACGAAAGGTACAGAGGAGCCATACCGTATGTTTACTTCTCGTGCAGAATATAGAACATTATTACGTCAAGACAATGCAGATTTACGTTTAACACCCTTAGGCTTTAAGCTTGGTATTGCCAAAGAAGAACGTCTTATTAAAATGGAAGAGAAGGAAGCTAAGTCTAATATGTTTGTAGATTTCTTTAAAAATACTAGTGTTGTTCCAGAAGATATTAATCCAATTTTAGAGAATGTAAATTCTGCATTAGTTAAGCAATCCGATAAGATGTTTAAAGTATTTTCTAGACCTAAAGTTAAGATGGAAGATATGCTTAAGCTAGATAAAGTTTCTTCATTTGTAGAAGAACATAATCTTAATAGAGAAGTTTTAGAGCAAACGGAAGTACAAGTAAAATATGCAGGATATATTGCTAAGGAAAAAAATAATGCAGACAAACTTCAGCGTTTAGAAAATGTAAAAATCCCCGCTAATTTTGACTATACCAAACTAAAATCTTTATCTTATGAAGCAAGAGAAAAGCTTACAGCAATACAGCCTGTAACTATTTCTCAGGCATCTAGAATTAGTGGTATTAAACCAAGTGACATTAGTGTGCTTTTAGTATTTATGGGAAGATGATACAATCTCTTTTTTACAAACAAAAGAAACCTTTAACAGCATTAATTCTTGGGTATATTTTGTTAGTTGTTTTATTCTCTTTATTAGTTACTAATTCTGGGCCTTTAAATCAACATATTGTTCTTGGGATTATTACTTTTTTTCTTATTGGATATTCTATTTCTTATGAAGTTTCTAAAGATTTTATTCTATTTAAACATCTAAAAGTATTTGGGATTACCCTTTTTAAATCTATAATACATTTTCCTTTTCCAGACTATTTAATAGTTTTTTCTGCTACATATAAACAAGGGGCAGAGTGGGGTTCTGTTGCTGCTATTGGAAAAGAACGTGGTGGTCATAATTATGTTATTAGATTGTTTAAAGGAAATAAACATTTTACGATTTATCGTACTAATTCTTTAGAAGATGCCAAAGAGAAAGCTAGTGAATTATCTGTTTTTCTTAATGTAGAAATTCGTGGTAAAATGTAAATTGTTCCACGTGGAACAATTTTGAAGATTGTTTTTTGGCGTAGTTTTTGATGCGTAAAAGCAACAAAATAAAGCCATTAAAAAATGAAGAAACTTCTATATGTTTTTGCTTCTGTTGCCTTCCTTACTTCTTGCGTTCCTATTCGTATTGCACCAAGCATTTCTGATTACAATGTTACTAAAGGAAAAAAGTTTAAACGAAGTTTGTCTAAAAGGCAAATGTTTATTTTTGAGGACCCTAAAGTAGCAAATGATTTTTACAATTATGTGAATACTAAATATGATTTGCAACATATAGATGTGTACGATAATGTTCCTTTTAAAATTAATGGAGAACAATATTTCTTTTCTTTTTATGAAGTAAAGATTCCGGATAAAGCAATTAATTTTTTTCCTTTTGTAACTAGCGTTTTATTCAATGCTGCAATTGGCAATTTTGAGGACGCAGAGATTGAGGACCCAACTATGGACAGAAAAGATAATTGGTATTTGGCTATTGAAGTGTATAGCGATTTAGAAAAAGATTGTTTAGAGATGAATTCACTTTCTAGAGAAGTTGTTTTAAAGTATCTTCGTACTTTGAAAAAAGAATATTTGTCTACCCACAATTACAATGAAATTGTATTTAAATACTAAAGACTTTTTAATAACAGGAGAGGAGTTTCAATTAGAATATAATTCTGATTTGGATATGTTGGTTACAAAACCCCAACCAGAAAATTTAGATTTGTATTACGAGAGTGATGCTTATATTTCACATTCTGATGCTTCTGTTTCTTTTTTGGATAAGATTTACCAAATTGTAAAAAAGTATAGTATTCAAAAAAAAGTTTCATTAATTACTTCCTACACAGTTTCTAATAAAAATGTATTAGATGTTGGAGCAGGAACAGGGGATTTTTTATTAGGAGCAAAAAATGCAGGTTGGCAAGTTTGTGGAATGGAACCAAATACTACTGCAATTACAAAAGCATTGGAAAAAGGAATTACACTGTATCCAGATTTTTCACAATTAGAAAATAAGAAATTTAATGTTATTACCCTTTGGCATGTTTTAGAACATCTTCCAAATTTAGAGGACCAAATACAAAACTTAAAGAACCTGCTTACTGAAAATGGAACCCTAATTATAGCCGTTCCTAACTATAAATCTTTTGATGCAAAATGGTATAAAGAAAATTGGGCAGCTTATGATGTACCAAGACACCTTTGGCATTTTTCAAGAACCTCTATTTCTAAATTATTTACAAAGCATAACATGCAAGTTGTAAAAACAAAACCCATGTGGTTTGATTCTTTTTATGTTTCTATTTTATCCGAAGAACACCAGCCAGGAAGAAAAAATATTTTTAGAGCATTTATAGTAGGTTTGTGGTCCAATATCCGTGCACTGTTCAATAAAGAATGTTCCTCTGTAATTTATATCCTTAAAAAGGTTTAATTCTTGTTTTAAGCGTGTTTAAGAGCTTTTTACACCAGGGCACTTGTAATCTAATTACTTTTTTTAGTAGCAGCGCTGAGCGTATTCTATTACATCTAAATAGTATAAACGATATTTATGATAAATTCGTGTTTTAATAGATTTTAGCTATACAGTAAATTTGTGAGGAATTTTGAAGTGTTGGTGTGCAATTTTAACAAATATGAGTATAAAAGCTTTCAATTTAAAAAGCTTTGTTATTTTAGCACAGCAGAAAAATAATTTCGGCAATAAGAAATATTAAAGAGAACAAAATGAAAAAGATTTTATTAGTATTAGCTGTATTAGGAATGGCTTCTTGTCAGCAAGAGAAGATAGGTTATGTAGATAACGTAAAGCTAATGGATGAATACCAAGAAAAAATGGATGTAGAAGCTAAGTTTAAGACAAAATTAGAGGCTTTAGCAAAAAAGAGAGATAGTATTTCTCAAGCTTTTCAACTAGAAGCTCAGGCTTTTCAAATAAAAGCACAAAAAATGTCTCAGAAAAAAGCGCAAGAGGAGTATGGCTTAATGCAACAAAAAGGGCAAGTAATGGGGCAACAATTACAACAAGAAGACCAACAATTACAAGCTGCTGGACAAGTAGAGATGGATAGCATTGTAAGTAAAGTAAAAAAACAAATTAAAGCTTTTGGTAAAGCACAAGGATACACGTACATCTTAGGAGGTGGCGATGGTGGTAGCGTTCTTTACGGTACAGATGCTAATAATTTAACAGATAATATTCTTAAAATCTTAAACGATGATTATAAGAAGTAAGTAAACTACCTCGGGGCAATCCCAGGAGTTTTAGAAGGAAAATTAGTATTGATTTCGACGCAAGCGTCGGAGCATTTAAATCTTGATTATCTAGTAAACTTACTTTACGTCATAAAAAATCCCTCTAATTTTTAATTAGTGGGATTTTTTTGTTCATTTTTTTAAATTACCCCTGCAACAAAAACACCAAAAATATAGCAGGTATAAAGTAAATAGCTATAGTTCTTGCACCATCATAATCTTTTGCAACACGTTGTCCAAAAAGAAGCATTAAGAGTACTAGACAAGATAATATAGCACCATACATAGCCATGATGGAAACTCCATCACTACATAATTGGTATATGCCAAGAATACACAAAACACCAGCAATAATTTCTGTAATTAAAATTATTGCAACCATTGCGGGAACTATATTTTTAAGAGGTGTTTCTGCAAAGTGACCCTTTAACCAAGAAACGTTACCATTCCAATCGGCAATTTTATCGTATCCACTTTGTAAAAAAGTAATGATTAAAAATAGAAGAATAAGAATTTCTGTAGCGTTGGTAAGTAATGGTTCCATAGTTATAGTTTAGTTAGGCTGCTTTTGCGTGCAATAGTCTGGTTAATCGTATAGAAAGGTCAGTTAATATTAGTTTAGAATTGCCGTTACGTTCTATATGGTAAATAGCAGTTTCTAATTCTTTTACAATATTTACAATATTATTTTCATGTATAAAGGGCGCAAACTTTTTAAGCTGAAACCCTTCAGATTCTATATGCATATAGGCAAGCTCTTTGGCATTAAAGTTAATAAGCATGGCTTGGCGCATTACTGCCATACAGTAGAGTAAAAACTTTTTTTGTGTTTCTCTACCAGTTTTAGCAACCTCTTCGCTCCACAAAATTAAATCATGAATAGCAGCTTTATTTCCTTTAGCTTTAAAAGCACTACGTACCCATTGTACAAACCATTTTTCAAAAACTAAATCTTCAGAATCTTTGTTTAATAAATCTAACGCTTTATTAAAATTACCATCGGCTTCATGAGCAAGACGTAATGCTTCTTCTCTATTTGCTCCTTTTTCAATAAGGGCATTGGCAATAGCATCTTCTGCAAGCGGAGGAAAATGTAGTATTTGGCATCTAGATTTTATAGTTTGTAGTATTTGCTCTTCGTCCTCAGCAAGTAAAAGAAAAACCGTTTTATTAGGTGGTTCCTCAATAAGTTTTAAAAGTTTATTGGCTGAAGAAACATTCATTTTTTCGGCCATCCAAATTAGCATCACCTTATAACCACCTTCGTAAGATTTTAAGGCTAATTTTTTAACAACATCTAGTGCTTCATCAACCCCAATTTGCCCTTGTTTTTTTTCAATATCAATTAATCTATACCAATCAAATAAATTACCATAAGGTTGTTCGGTTATAAATTGTCGCCACTCTTGCATATAATGGTTACTTACTGCATGGCTTTTTACTTTGTCTGAGTTAGCAACCGGAAAAACAAAATGCATATCTGGGTGCGCATAGGAATCAAACTTGGTATTGCAGGAACTATTGGCTCCATTATTTTCTTCATTGGTGTTTCCACAAATAATATATTGCGCATAAGCTAATGCCATAGGCAGTAAACCACACCCTTCTGGCCCTACAAATAGTTGTGCATGTGGTATTCTACCAGCATTGGCACTTGTTGCTAAATGTTTTTTAATATGGGAAAGCCCTAAAATTTGACTAAATAACATAAGCTCAAAGATAGCTTTTTTGGTCTATTCTTTAATTATAACGTTATAGTAGATTTATTAAGCCTTATACTTTAGCTAAAGGTCAGAAATCTTTACCTTTACCATTCAAGAAAGCATATTTAGAAGTGTTTAATGATAAGTTAAACCAAATTAAAAACAAACACACAGCAATAGATGAAAGTAATTAACGATTTTAATTTTGAAAACAAAAAAGCACTTATACGTGTAGATTTTAATGTGCCTTTAGATAAAGATTTTAATGTGGCAGATGCAACAAGGATTGAAGCTGCAAAACCTACAATTATTAAAGTTTTAGAAGATGGTGGTAGCGCTGTTCTTATGAGTCACTTAGGAAGACCTAAAGGATCGCGTAATGCCGATATGTCTTTAAAGCATATTTGTGATAAAGTTTCTGAAATTTTAGGTGTTGCTGTAAAATTTGTAGAAGACTGCGTTGGAGAAGCTGCAGAAAAAGCAGTGGCAGAATTAAAAAGCGGAGAAATTTTATTATTAGAAAACTTACGTTTTTATAGAGAAGAAACTGGCGGAGATGTTGCTTTTGCTGAACAACTTTCTAAATTAGGAGACATTTATGTTAACGATGCTTTTGGAACAGCACACAGAGCACATGCTTCTACAACTGTTGTTGCACAGTTTTTTCCAGAAAATAAATGTTTTGGACTTTTACTTGCTAAAGAAATAGAGTCTATAGAAAAAGTTATGCAAACAGGAGAAAAACCTGTTTTAGCAATTTTAGGAGGAGCCAAAGTTTCTTCTAAAATAACAATTATAGAAAATATATTGGATAAGGTAGACCACCTTATTGTTGGTGGCGGAATGACCTATACTTTTGTAAAAGCACAAGGAGGTAAAGTAGGAGATTCTATCTGTGAGGATGATAAAATGGAATTAGCTTTAGATATTTTAAAGCAAGCAAAAGAAAAAGGAGTAGAAGTACATATTCCTGTAGATGTATTAGCTGCGGATGATTTTAGTAATACTGCAAATACACAAGTGGTAGATGTAAATGAAATTCCTGACGGATGGCAAGGTTTAGACGCTGGTCCTAAAACATTAGAAAACTTTAAAGAGGTTATTTTAAAGTCTAAAACTATTCTTTGGAATGGCCCAATAGGTGTTTTTGAAATGGAATCTTTTGCCAAAGGAACTATTGCATTAGGAAATTATATTGATGAGTCTACAGAAAATGGAGCTTTTTCTCTTGTTGGTGGTGGTGATTCTGTTGCTGCAGTAAAACAATTTGGCTTTCAAGATAAAGTAAGCTATGTATCTACAGGCGGAGGCGCAATGTTAGAGAGCTTAGAAGGAAAAACGTTACCAGGAATTGCTGCTATATTAGCATAGTAGGTACGCTATCGACCAACGGTAATAAATTAAAAATCGCACATTTTAAGAGAGAAAATTTTATTCTCCCAGAAAAATGTGCGATTTTCGTTAGTCCCGAAATAAAATAACGTACTATGAATTTTTTAAAAAAGCGTTTTCATTATAGTATTGCGCTATTCCTTTTTGCGTTTCCACTACATGCACAAGAAGAAGATACTACGCCGCAAAACGAAGTGAAAATTATAGAGTCTAAGGATATTCCTTTAGACACCTTAGCGTTACCATTATTAAAAAAAGAACCTGTAACTATTACAGATGTTACTGCAGTTATAAAAGATAATCCGTTAGCGCTTTCTGTAAAAGAAAATACACCAGCTAAGTACGATTTAAAAGACCATGAGCATGCTGCAAAGTACGATAGTTTGTGGATGAAAGAACTTTTAGAAACTAACGTTCTTTTTGAGGATATGTATGCCGAAATAGAAAATTTAGATTTGGATACAACCTTTGAATCTGAAATTAACACCGATTCTTTAAAAGTAAGACTAGAACGTTTAAACCAAAAAACGCCATTTAATATAACCTACAATCCATCTTTAGAAAGTGTTATTAAGTCTTTTTTGAGTAGAAAAAGAGGTTTAATGGAGCGAATGCTCACCGTTAGCCAATTTTACTTTCCACTTTTTGAGCAGCAATTAGACAATTATGATATTCCTTTAGAGATGAAATATTTGGCTATAGTAGAATCTGCATTAAACCCTAGAGCAAGGTCTAGAGTAGGAGCTACAGGACTTTGGCAATTTATGTACAGTACAGGTAAAATGTATAAATTAGATGTTAGTAGTTATGTAGATGAGCGTAGCGATCCTATAAAAGCTACCGAAGCGGCCTGTAAATATTTAGGAAGACTGTACGATATTTTTGAGGATTGGGATTTAGCATTAGCAGCCTATAATTCTGGCCCAGGGAATGTAAATAAAGCAATTAGAAGGTCTGGAGGACAAAAAAATTACTGGAATATAAGAAGAAACCTTCCTAGAGAAACAGCTGGTTATGTGCCAGCATTTATAGCAACTATGTATTTGTTTGAGTATGCAGAGGAGTATGGTTTAAAAGTAAAAGAAGTAGACCGTAATTATTTTATCACAGATACCATACATGTAAAAAACCTAATAACCTTTAAACAAATATCGGAATTAGTTGGTGTTGATATAGAGGAACTAAAACTTTTAAATCCGTCATATAAATTAGACGTTATTCCTTATGTAGATGGTAAAGATTATGCATTGCGCTTACCAGTTGCTGCTATGGGTAAGTTTGTGGCAAATGAAGCTGCTATTTATGCACATGTAGAAAAAGAATTAAAGAGTAAAGAAAGTCCTTTACCACAATTAGTAAAAGCGCAAGACCAAATACGTTACAAAGTTCGTAGCGGAGATTATTTAGGAAAAATAGCAAGTAGGTATGGAGTAGGAGTTAGCCAAATTAAACGTTGGAATGGTTTACGAAGTAATAATTTACGAATAGGGCAAAGGCTTACTATTTTTACAAGAAACCCAAATGTTACTACTTCTAAGAAAACAGTAGCAAAAACTACTAAAAAAGTGGTGATTCCGCCAGGAGCAAAGGTGCATACGGTACAAAGTGGAGATTCTCTATGGACTATTTCAAAAAAATATCCTGGAATTAGTATAGAGAATTTACGAGAATGGAACGGTATTAGTGGTAAGAACTTAAAACCAGGAACAAAGCTTAAATTATGTGCTTGTCCATCATAAAAAATATACCATGAATAAGAAATTAAGGATGTTTTCTGTGCTGCTTTTTGTAGCAGTGCTTTTTGGCTGTAAAGAAACCAATAAAAAAAGTTATTTACCAGAGTCTATAGGAGCAATAAATAACCTTACGGTTGTTATAGAAAACGACTTATGGAAAGGAGAAGTAGGAGACAAAATTAGAGAACATTTTGCGGCTCCTGTTGTTGGCCTTACTTGGGATGAGCCTTTATTTAATATTACCAATGTTCCTGCTAGTGTATTTTCTGGTGCTCTAAGAAATACAAGAGCAGTATTATATGTGCAAAAAGACACTTTAAATATTGCACATATAAAAACAGATATGTATGCTAGACCTCAAAAAATAGGGGTTATAAAAGGGCATAATAATCAAGAAATAATAGCCAATATAGATAAAAAGGCTACCGAAATAATTGCGACATTTAAAAAACAAGAGATTGATGAGGCTCAAAAAAGATTTTTACGTTCTTTAAACAAAGAAAAAGCTTTAGAAAACCAGTTTAATATTAGCCTAAATATACCTTCTATTTATAAAGTAGGAAGAGAAGCAGATAATTTTGTGTGGATAGACCACCAAATCCCAAAAGGAACAGTAAATATAATAGCCTATACATTACCTGCAAACAGTTTTAAAACAGATTCTACTTTAGTAAAGGATATAGTGCGTATGAGAGATTCTATTGGAGAGAAATTTATTCCAGGACCAGATGTAGAAGGCAAAATTACACACATGCGTACAGAGCCAGCTTTTTCTCCTAATATTTTCCCTGCAGAAATAAGCGGAATGAAGGCTATAGAGGTACGTGGTATTTGGGATATAAAAAACTATCCTATGGCAGGACCTTTTATAACGTATATTATTGAGGATACTAAAAACAATAGAAAATTAGTACTAGAAGGTTTTACGTTTGCACCAGCAACAGAAAAGAGAGATTATATGTTTCAGTTAGAAGCAATCTTAAAAACACTTAAGATTAATATAAAAGAAGGCAAGAAATAGACCTTTTAAGGCGATGTTTTAATAAACTCACTCTTTACCTTGTTTAAAAATAAAAAGCTCATTAGCGACTGCTAATGAGCTTTTTATTTTTATAACTTTGATTTGCTTTTTATACAAAGGCAAATCCAGTAGACATTCTAAATATTAGTGCATATAAGGCAACAGCAATTAAAAAAACGCACACCCAAGAAAGCACTTTAAAATATCTTTTTAAAAACTGGCTTCCCCAATTTTTAAAAGCTTCAAAATAAATTTCTTTTAATAGTAATAATTTCTCCATAGTAAACAATATTTGGTTCGCTGCAAAGTTCCGATATGTTTTGAATGAGGGAAAAACCTTTGGCTAAAACGCTGAATTAAAAGGATGTAAGGGGTTTATTTGCAGGCGCATAGATAAACAGCAATTTTATGGGCTAACTTACTAAGAGAGTTTTAAGCATTTGCTTACAAAAAACAGGCAATTACCATTTTTTCGTATTTATTTGTAAGATTTGTCTTTGATTCTTATAGATTTAAATTTCAGAATTAGTCATGAAAAAAGAAAAAGCGTCTTAAAAAGACACTTTTTCTTAAAATTGGTTGGTTGTAATATTTTTTATTGAAACGGGAAACCAGTAGCTATTCTAAAAATAAGAGCATAGAGCACTACAAGAAAACTGGCAAAGCAAAACCAAGTGAATATTTTAAAATATGATTTTACAATTTTACTCCCTAAGCTTTTAAATGCTTCGAGATAAATCTCTTTAATAAGTAGGACATTTTTCATGATTTTTGGGATTTGGGGTTAAAAAGTATTATGTATACATAACTATAAATGAGCTTATAAGGTATGTATTAGTCTTGTGTTTGTTGTGAAAATACCCACTTTTGTTGTGAAAAATTAATTTGTGCTTATTTAAGTATTAGACAGTAGAATATTAGGCAATAAAAAAGCCCATAGATCTCATATATCTATGGGCTATTATATGGGTTAAAAGTTTTTTACATTTTTACTATTATAAATTCTGATCTACGGTTTAGGTAGTGTTTTTGCTCTGTACACCTAACAGTACCATCACATTCATTCATTAACCTTTCTTCGCCATAACCTATAGCACTTTCTATACGTTCTGCAGCAATACCTTTAGAGATTATATAGTCTCTAGAAGATTTAGCCCTTTTGTCTGATAGGTATTTGTTATAGGCTCTTTTACCTCTAGAATCGGTATGAGACTCAATTTTAATAACCATATTAGGATATTCTGTCATTACTTCTACAAGTTTGTCTAGTTCTACAGCAGCATCTTCACGTATGTAAGATCTATCAAAGTCAAAGTGAATCATTTCTGTTTTTAGCTTCTTAATACCATCTTCTACAGCAATCATTTCTTTTAGCTTACGTAAAGAAACATCTACACTAATTGTATCGTTTTCTTTTGTAGTAACCTCTTGCAAGTCATCAAAATAAGTGCCTTTAGTGGTTTTTATAACATATTTGGTTGTAGCTTCTAAGTCTTCGAAAATAAAGCTACCATCATCACCAGTTATTACTTCTTTTAGTTTAATGTTATTTTCATCTAATAATTCTACTAATGCTTTTGGCATAAAATCACCTGTAATTAACTCAGTTACAACACCAGCAATTGCATTTACATTAGCAGGCACTTCTTCTAAAACTAAGTTTTTAAAGGCATAAATATCATCATCTCCTTTACCACCGTCTCTATTAGAAGCAAAGTAGCCTTTTTGAGTTTCTTCATCTATTATATAAGAGAAATCATCTTTATTACTATTAATAGGTTGTCCTAAGTTAACTACATCTAAAAAGCCTTCCTCTTCTTCAAAAGATACTTCATAAACATCTAAACCACCAAGACCTGTATGCCCGTCTGAAGAAAAATAAAGTTTTTTATCATTAATAAAAGGGAACATTTCTCTTCTTTCAGTATTAATTTCTGGCCCTAAATTTCTAGGTTCAGAAAAACTACCATCTTCACGAACATCTACCATAAAAATATCGGTTTCTCCAATACTTCCTGGCATATCAGAAACAAAGTATAATTCTTTACCATCTGGACTTAAAGCTGGGTGTCCTGTGGAGTAATTATCACTATTAAAAGGTAGTTCTGTAGCCTCTGTCCATTCTCCATCTACTTTTTTAGATTGATAAATTTTAAGGTGGTTTACCCCTTTTTTATCTCTCTTTAATTTTTTACCATAATTATTTCTTGTAAAATACATGGTTCTGTTATCTGGAGCAAAAGTCACTGCTGCCTCATGGTATTTTGTATTTACCTTTTTAGAAAATTTAATAGCATCTTTTAGCTCTTGAGATTCTTCATTTATCTTGGCAACATACAAATCTAGGTATGGCTGATCGTTCCATTTATACCGTCTGGTATTAAAAAAAGAAGAGTCTTTAGCAGAAGCATATACAACCCTATTATCATCATGAAACATTGGAGAAAATTCTGAATATTCTGAGTTTACAGAAAGATTTTTTACTTCAAACTTTTTGCTTGTTCCTAAAATATTATCTAAAACAATTTCATTAGGAGTAGCTTTCTCTGTATTATTTATTGGACTAAGGTCTTCTCTCTTTAATTTTCTATTGTATAAACGCATTAAACGTTTAGATCTAGCGTATTTACCTGTTCCTTTAAGAGAGTGTGCGTATTTAAAAATATTATCGGCAGACATTTCTTTTTCATACTTTTCATAAAGTATGTTATACCAATGGTATGCTTTTTCCATATCGGTATTAAAGTAATGGGAATCTCCTGCTTTTTGTAAAACATCGTAGGAGTAATTTTTTTCGTTCTTTTTAAGAGCTATTTCATATAAATCTGCTGCTTCTGCGTACCACATTTTATTAAAATAGTAATCTGCTCTTTGAATAAGTTTACTTTTGTTAGGGGTACCGTCTATGTTTTTAGAGGTTAAATTTTCGCTAATACTTTTTTCTGAAGAATTATTTGTAATAAAATCTTCTTTAGTAGGATTTTGCATAGCGGGTTTGCTATTCTCTACTTCCATTATCCAAACTTCATCTTTAAATTTACCATTAAATTTAGATGTTACTTTTGTTATAGACTCTTTCCAATCACTCTGATAATCAATATATAAGTAATTTAATCTATTTTCAGGGTTTAAAATGTAACCAGAGTTATACCCTTTTTTCTTATATTTTTTAGCAGCTTTTTCTTGATTTTTATTAAAAACACCAGCAATTATATAATAGCCATTATAAATATCAGTAAGGTTTGTAAAAGTTCTATGTGCAATAGTATTTGCTTCTGCTGCCTGAGCAAAAGAAATTTCATTTGTTTCTTGCTCCAGTATGGGGCTAAGATTTGTGCCTGGTTGTAACATAGCACTATTTTCTTTCTCTTGCGCACTAAGGCTTAAGGATAGAAAAAAGATAAAAGCTGTAAGTAGTTTTTTCATGACTTGGGTAATTAGAAAAACCTTGGGGATTTAATTTTGGTTAATTTAGATATTAGTTGGTATCGTATAAAAATCTCGTGCGTACCCGAGTTATAAGCATTTAGTTCATTAGTATTGTAATCATAAGCGTACCCTATGTTAAATTGTGGGCTAATTTGAAAGCCAAAAAGTGCTCCGACAGAATCATCCCATCTATAGTTAACGCCTAAATTTAGTCTTTCGTATAACAAGAAGTTTAGAGAAAGGTCTGCTATAAGTGGAGCTCCCTCTACATACTTAACAAAAGTAGATGGCTTAAATTTTAATAAAGGGTTTATATTAAACACATAACCACCTATAAAATATAAGTGCATGCGGTCTTTGCCAACGGACTCTTCTAAAACGTCATACCGTTTGTTATATAAAATATTTGGGGTAGAAACTCCTAAATAAGCATTACCAGTATAGTAAAAAAGACCAGCACCAACTGTTGGTAAAAATTCACTATTTATATTCTCATTAAAGAGAACATCTGGGTCTCTAAATGTTCCTTTAGACCAGTCTACACTTAAAAAACGTCCACCGGCTTTTACTCCAAGAGCTAATTTGTGTCCTTTTCTATTTAATATAATATTATGGGCATAATTAACATCAATAAAAGTTTCACTAGATGGGCCAATTTGATCTTGTACAATAGATAAACCAATTCCGTCAAACTTTTCAAAAGGAGAATCTAATCCCAACGAAATAGTTTTTGGAGAACCCTCTAAGCCAACCCACTGACTTCTAAATAGTGAAATTGCAGCAAAATGCCCTCTAGAACCCGTGTACCCGGGATTTACCGTCATGGTATTATAGTTGTATTGGGTGTATTGCGGTTCTTGCTGTCCAAATAGGTTAGGAACACATAGGAGAAACATTGCAATGAAACTTAATTTTGGAATTATATGTCGTTTTTTAGTATTCATTTTTTTAACGTGTAATGTATAACCATCCTGTTTTTGGTTCTTTTTGGTTTTCATTTAAAAGAAGGATATAATAATATGTGCCAATTGGTAATTTTTGTTCTGCATTTGCAGTAGCTCTACCCTCAGAAGTACCATCCCAATTATTGTTGTATCCTTTTGTTTCATAAACTAAAGTTCCCCAACGGTTAAATATTTGCAGAAAATTATTTGGATAATTTTCTATACATTCAATAAAAAAGAACTCGTTACTACCGTCATTATTTGGTGAAAATTCATTGTAAATAACTAAGCATTCTTCTTCTACAGAAATGGTAACTTCAGATTCATCATTATCTGTATTTAAATCCATTTGGTCTACAAAAGACATTCTTGCTACATTAGTATAATTTGTTCCCTCTATTACTTCTACCGTTAGATTTAATTCTGCAGATTCATTAGTGTTTAATGAAGGAATGGTCCAACTACCAATAGTATAATCATAAGTTCCATGTGAAGTGTTTTGTGACACAAACTCAAAACCATTTGGTATAATTTCTTCTACTTCTATGTTTGTAGCTTCTATGGTTCCTAGATTTGTAGCGCTTATAGTAAATACCAATTGATCCCCAACCGCCGCTGTAGTTATAGATGCGGTTTTGTTTATTGCAATATCTGTAGTTGCATTTGTAATTATATATTCACTTTCATCATCTTCATTAGGAGTATTAGCATCATAATTATCTGGAGTAGAATCTATATCTAATTCATTAGTCCTTGTAACCTGTACTACATTTTTATATTCATCTGTAGCTCCTGTAGGTTCATTAATACTAACAGAGTAGCTTAAAATTATATCTCCAGGTGTTATAGAATTTATTACCCATGTAATTGTATTGCCAGCGTAGATTCCTCCATTAGAAATAGAAGACGCATCTACATTTAGACCAATAGGTATGTAATCTTCTATTACTATTCCTGTTGCTGTATCTGTTCCTGAGTTTGTTACTGTAATCTCAAAAGTTACTTCTTCTCCAATATTTGGATTTGAACTAGAAGTTGATGCTAGTTGTTTATCTAAACTTAAGTCTACCGTTGCAATAGAAACATTATCTACAGTATCTTCATCATCTTCAGACTGGTCGCCATCATCATTATTTGGTGTAGAGTCTGGATCTATTTGATCACTAGCGGTTACTTGTGCAATATTTTTATATTCATCTGTTGCGCCAGTAGGTGCATTTACAGAGACCTCATAAGTTAAAGTAGTTGTACCGTTTGTTACTGTTGCTAAATTCCAAGTAATGGTATTTCCAGAAAGAGAACCACCGTTAGAGATAGAAGTAGCATTTACAGTATACCCAACAGGAACTATATCTTGGATGCTAACATTAGTGGCATCATTAGGTCCATTATTGATAAGGTCTATAGTAAAAATTATAGAATCTCCAATATTTGGATTGGTATCAGAAACAGATTTGCTAAGTGATAAATCTGCTTGTTCATTTACAGAAACATTATCTACGGTATCTTCATCATCTTCAGACTGGTCACCATCATCATTATTTGGTGTAGAATCTGGATCTATTTGATCACTAGCGGTTACTTGTGCAATATTTTTATATTCGTCTGTTGCACCAGTAGGTGCATTTACAGAGACCTCATAAGTTAAAGTAGTTGTACCGTTTGTTACTGTTGCTAAATTCCAAGTAATGGTATTTCCAGTAATGGAACCGCCGTTAGAGATAGAAGTAGCATTTATAGTATACCCAACAGGAACTATATCTTGGATGCTAACATTAGTGGCATCATTAGGTCCATTATTAGTAAGGTCTATAGTAAAAGTTATAGAGTCTCCAATATTTGGATTGGTATTTGAAACGGATTTGCTAAGCGATAAATCTGCCGAGTCATTAGTAGTTGAAATTAAAAACGAAACAGCATTACAAAAGCAGTTTCCAACAGCTGGTTCTAATTCTATTAATAAGTTAGTACCTACTCCACAAAAAGTAGTAGTTGTAAAAGAATCGGTTTCGTTAATAGTATTTCCACTTAGTATTTCGGCATCTAAACTTCCTGTATAAATTGCAGGTCCCGATTTATTATCTGATGTATCGGTACAATAAACAGAATAACTTGCTCCAGATGCAATGGTATATGCACCAATATTATCAATACTAAAATCTATAGAATAGGTATAGTCCGAACCACTATTGCTATAAGTTCCTTGTGGAGTTACAGAAGATAATGCTATTTCCGATTTAAATGTTTCTAGTGGAATTGTGCTGTCTCCTGTAAAAATTTCTGTAGTACCACACGCAACTCCATTACAATTTAAAGCATTTGTAGTTACAAAGGTTGTTACATCTATATTTGCAGAGGTTGTACAGCTAGTAGACTGGTTCGTAATATTAAAACTATAAGATAAAATATCTGATGCCGTTGCTCCTTGCGGAAGTTGTAGTTCTACTTCTTGATGATTACCAACCGTATTTGTAGTAATATAAGTTAATTGTAATGCACTTGTGGATGCAAAAGAAGAAGGTACATAATGTACGCCATCTGGAAGAATTATTCTTACAAAATCACTAGTACCAGTAGTACCATCTATAATAGAAGTGGTAACATCTACTGTTTCTGGTGTACAACCTTCTAAACGAGCAGCGTTTGTTATAGATAAAGAATTGTCTGTACTATAAGGGGGTTCTGCACCAGTAATAATTATTGGATTAGCTGCTGTTCTACTTCCACTACCTGTTGCTGGGGTACCATAAGGATTATTTCCTGTTACGGTATATGCTGTTCCAGTGTTAGAAACGTAATTACATTGCGGACTTAAATCTAAACTAATTATTGCAATTTGCTCATTTATATTTGCAGAATTTAGAGAACCTACGAGTCCGTTATTTGCTGCAATTAAGGTATGATCTAATAGATTTACAGATACATTATTGCCTGTAATTGTTGGGGTTATACTTTCTGTATTACCAGAACCTCTAGGGTATTCTATAATAATGTCATTAATTAATATAGCCGAGATGTCTCCAGGAACATCAAAATTCATTACAGGAGAAATTAAATCGGCTTCCCCAGCATTTCTTGTTTCTAATACAATGTCATAGTCTGTACAGGTATCTACTGTTGTTGTTGGCTCACTTAAAATTTGTAATTGTATAGCTGCTGGTGCAGGTTCTAGTGTAAAAACTTCTTCATGGAAAAAAGCTATGCTACTAAAGTTAGTTGGATATGCGACACAATCATAATTATGAGATATTCTTAAATCTATAGGAGCACTAGAAGTATAAGTTCCTTCAAAACGAATTTTTCTACAAATCCAATTACCAGCTTGCATATTTCCAAACTGTATATAAGTAACATCATTTTCTTCTGTAAAAGTTAAAGGTGTTTCCGTTGCACCATTAACTAAAAATGCATTTGTAATAGTATAATCTGCTCCTGTATCTATGCGTAACCAGTTATTATTTATTTCGCCAGCATCTTGTTTACAGATGTCTATTATGAAACCTTCAATTTCTGAGTTTCCTATTTCCACCGCATTATCTGAAGAAATCCAATAGTTTGGTATTGTATAATTAAAATCTTTAACATCACTTTCGGTTTTTTGTACAGGGCTATCTGCATAGGCATATTCATCATAGGTAACCGAAATGTTATGAGAACTTAGAGCAGGTGTAGCACTAGTTGCTGTTAAACTTATAGATACACTAGGGTAATAATTTCCTCCTTGGTCTAAATGTGAAAATCTTGGACCAGGTGTTATGGTTACAATATTTCCTGAAACTGAGTAATTTAATCCATTATTCCAAGATGCGGGATCTTGGTTTTCTGGCATAACATTTGGATACCCGTAACTACTTGCAAGATTATTAAATTGCATACCGTCTGGTATTTGTATTGTAGTATTATCCCATAAAAGTGGTGGTCTAAATTCATCTGGAAATTTGTCTGCAACACCAGATGCTTGTGATAGTCCTACATATAACCATTTTTCATCGCAACCGTTGACAGAATCGTTTATATCTGCATTAATTTCTATTGTATTTTGAAAAAAGAAAGCTCTTTCATTATAGGTACCACAACCTACCTCATTACTAGAGCCATCTAAACTATAAAAACGACCTTGGAAAGAATAAAATTCATATAGTCTAGCCTCTTCAGGAAAATCTTCCTTGAATTCAAAATTTAATTCTAAAGAAATTTCATCAGCCTCTAAACCTTCTCCATATTGGTATGTACCAGATATTAAAGATTGATAAGAAGATAAATCTAAAGTAAAGAAATTATCATTTGTTCCTTGTGTAGTTATTACTGGGCTATTGGTAATAGGAAAAGTTTGAGGTGTTCCAGTAGATATATCGTTTATAGTAATTGTACCATCTGTAAACGTTATAATATCTGCCATGCTTTGGCCATTATCTGTAACATAACGCATTTCAAAATGTAAATTATCTTGTGTACTACTTTCCATTATAGCACTAGAGGTAACAACCATTTTATCTTTGGCCATGTAGTACTTTGTAGCATGTATATTTGGGTCTAATGTTACTTTAGTACTCATACTATCATCTGTCCATCCAGAAGTGGTTCTATGTGCATCAAAACTTGTTGTAGTAGGACCTGTGCAAGCATTAGGACAATGTGTGGTTATATTAAACGCACCACAATGCAAGTCTTTATCATAACAAGAACTTTCATAAGAAGTAGTATAATTTAAGGTTAATTCTTCTGGGCCAGAATAGGTGCTACAATCTATATTTAATGGAAAATTTATAGGAATACGTAAAGCATAAGAATTGTATTCAAAATCTTCTAATTGTGTTTCGGTAAAAATAATTTGATTCCCAACTTGTACATATCTAGAGTCTGCACTAGCATCTAATGTTATACCATTTTCTATATCTAAAACGGCTCTATAAATAGTAGAAGGATCGTTAGAAAACATTTCTATTCCATTACAAGTAGGAGATTGGTTAGATGCTACAAAACTTCCTATAAAATTTAGATTAAAAACAGAACCATCTTCTGCATCTAAATCATAATCTTCTGGAAAATCCCAATTAAATAGGGCATCTCTTCTTACATAATGTCTTTCTAATTCTTTTCTTAAGGTTTTATTACTATTGTTACATTTATTTACTGTCCAAGTATCTAAATTTAAACTTAAGCTTTCTGAGTAGGTTCCATTATAGGGGTCACATGCAGGGTTTAGTTGTAGCATAGTAAGGTCTACACTTATTTCGGTAGATGCACCAGGTAACATATCATCATAAAAACCATCTCCATCTAAGTCTTCTAATCCGCCAGCGCCATCTGGATCACTAGTAAAAAAATCTGCTCCAAATAAATAGGAGCCTAGTCCAGTACCACTTGTTGTTGTAGTTGGCCATCTTTGTGGTGAAAAATTTGTGCCGCCAGAAAATCTAAAATTTGACAGTTCTCTATTTGTATTATTGTCATCTCCATACATAGGGTTAAAACCAGTAGAAG
This sequence comes from uncultured Maribacter sp., assembly GCF_947495965.1. GTDB lineage: Bacteria > Bacteroidota > Bacteroidia > Flavobacteriales > Flavobacteriaceae > Maribacter_B. The sequence goes on along the minus strand of NZ_CANMBB010000001.1, from coordinate 1,011,314 downwards.
AATATCTACTATCCCATGTAAATCCAATATTAAAGTTTACATTATAAGCATTATCTGCACTAGCGTCATTTTCTAGTCTGTAAGTATAGGTTACTGGTGCATCCCAACGTGGTCGTGGCTCGCTTACGGTATATAAATATATGTCTGACCATTCTTGGTCTACACCAATGAAACCAGGAATTTGTACGCCTATTTGGCAATATGTGCCAGGAGAACATCCCCATTTTGGACTATGCCTAGTTACTTGGTTGTCTGCACAATTAGTTAGGATTAGTCTTTCATTAAGAACAATATTTTCATTTTCAAAAAGAGCATCTCCATCTCCAACTTGCCCAGCAAACGGAGCAGTATTAAGGTCTATTTGGTAGGTATATATATTACCATTTATAGACGGGGTAAGTATAGTACCGTTAAATGATAATTCGTAATTGCTTTGTAAACCAGATGAAATTTCTACATCATGAACAAAGGATTGTATGCTACCGTTACCTGAGTTTGTTATAGTAATAGGTCTATTTGTAGTTTGCCCAACAAGAGCATTTTCTGTAGTAATATCTTCTACGGCAAGGTAGGCACTTAAAAAACTATAGGCATTTACGGTTACGTCTGTATCATTATGGGACCTAGCCGATGTTCCTTGTATATAAGTTATAGTATGTGCATCTTTAAAAAGCCCGCCATTATAGGAATATTGTACAGCTTCACAAGCAGCTGTTTTACTAAAAGTAAATTCTACAAAATCAGAAACTTGCCAATTTGCATTACTTGGCCTTTCTATTTGAAAGATGGGATTATTTAAATCTGTGATATCAAATTCTGATAATGTAAAGTTAGAGGAACCTGTTTGGTTTGTTATAATTGCTGTTCCTGTCTGGTAAGTTACACCATCTGGTAAATCAAAATTAATTTTAAAAGTATTTATGTTCGCCATCTTGGCTGTAATACCAACGGTACTTACACCATCATTACTGCCTCCGCAAGGCCCCATATTTGTAGAACTTAGGTCTACTCTAAAATTTCCATTATTTATTTGAGAGAACCCTGTGTTTAATGAAAACAGAATAAAAATAAATAATAGTAATAAATGGACTCTATTAGATATAGATTTATTTAAATCGAGGAAACTTTTAACATGCATAGCTTTCTGATAAACACAAGCGTCATATTTTTTTGGTAGCTTATGGTTTATCGCAAATCTATATATATAGTAGGAGGAGGAATATTTTTTGTTGTGAAAGACCTATAAATAGAGGTAAAGTCTAAACTTATGTTAATTTCCTACAAAGCTAATTTTTAAAAAGGTAATGCAATTTGAATATTAAAAAGGGATAATGATTTTATAATTTATGTAAAAAAGATAGTAATTGTGGAAAAAGTGAGCCATAAAAAAACCCAGCAAATGCTGGGTTTTTTTATGGTTTTATATAAAGATTATTCTTCTTTATTTTCTTCTAATTTGTCTTCGTCTTTAGAGGCATCTTTAAATTCTTTAATGCCGCTGCCTAAGCCTCTCATTAATTCAGGTATTTTTTTACCTCCAAATAATAAAAGAACTACTACTACTACTAATATTATTTGTGGTGCACCAATGGCTAAAAATGTTTGTAAAGCTATCATCTTGTATGATTTTTATAGAAAACAAAGATACTAAAAAGTTTATAGAATTGTATTAAATTTTAAAAAGCGAAATTATTAAATAATAAAACAGCAATTATATATATTTATAATGCTTAATAAGATAATTTATTGTTGTGCTAGTTAAAGTTTAATACTAGCATTATATTTGTGACTAATGGCTAAGAAAACAAAGAAAAGGAAAGAAATAAAAAGAAAACTACTTCATAAGTATCGTTTAGTAATATTAAACGAAAGTACTTTTGAAGAAAAAATATCTTTTAAGCTTAGTAGGTTAAATGTTTTTGTAACAGGAACACTATGTATTATAGCACTAATTGGCCTTACTACTTTATTAATAGCTTTTACTCCTTTGAGAGAATATATTCCAGGGTATTCTTCTACAAAATTAAAAAGACAAGCCACTGTACTTACTTATAAAACAGACTCTCTGGTAAGAAGATTAAATTATACCAATAGGTATTTGGATAATATTCGTAAAGTTTTAAGAGGAGATATAGAGAATAATGAAGTGAGTAGAGATTCCCTTTTTGGGAAGTTTAAATTGGATCCTTCTACAGTAGATTTAACACCCATTAAACAAGATTCTTTATTAAGAGCTGAGGTGGCTTTAGAGGATAAGTATAATTTGTTTGAACAAAATACAACAAACACAGATTTTATTCTTTTTCCTCCAATTTCAGGAATAATTTCTCAAGAATATGATGCAAATGCAAAACACTATGCGGTTGATGTGGTTGCACCTAAAGATTCTCCAGTAAAATCTATTGCAAACGGCATGGTTATTTTTGCAGAATGGACAGCAGATACTGGTTACGTAATTATCATAGAACATAAAGATGGTTTATTAAGTATTTATAAGCATAATGGTTCTTTAAACAAAAAACAAGGAGAAGTAGTTAGGGCAGGAGAAGTAATTGCTTCTGTTGGTAATACAGGAGAGTTAACTACAGGGCCGCATTTACATTTTGAAATTTGGAATAATGGTACGCCAGTAAACCCATCAGATTTTATAGATTTTAAATAAAACCTATGTCATTAAAATCCGTAGCCGCAAAAATATTTGCAAAGAATATTGTAAATAAGACTTTAAAATGGGTAAATAACCCAATTAAAGCACAGGAAGAAGTGTTTAAGAATCTTATTAATTCGGCAAAAAACACCTCCTTTGGAAAGGATCATAATTTTGATAAAATATCTTCTTTTCAAGATTTTTCTAAAGCAGTACCAGTTAGAGATTATGAAGAGCTAAAGCCTTATGTAGAGGAGGTTTTAAAGGGTGAAGAGGATATTCTATGGCCAGGAAAACCTATATATTTTGCCAAAACATCTGGAACAACTTCGGGGGCAAAATATATTCCAATTACAGAAGGGTCTATAAAAGAACAAGTAAACGCGTCTCGTAATGCAATATTAACTTACATACACGAAACAGGTAATTCCTCTTTTGTAGATGGTAAAATGATTTTTTTACAAGGAAGCCCAGAATTAGAACTAAAAAATGGAATTAATTTAGGTCGCTTGTCAGGAATATCGGCACATTATGTTCCAAACTATTTACAAAAAAACAGACTTCCTAGTTGGGAAACAAACTGTATAGAAGATTGGGAAACTAAAGTAAATGCTATTGTAGAAGAAACCATAAATGAAGATATGACTGTTATTGCAGGAATCCCTTCTTGGGTACAAATGTATTTTGAAAAGCTAAATGAAAAATCTAAAGTAAAAGTTGGCGACTTATTTAAAAACTTTAATCTATTTATTTACGGAGGTGTAAATTACGAACCATACAGAGCCAAGTTCGAGAATTTAATTGGAAGAAAAGTGGATAGCATAGAACTGTTTCCTGCAAGTGAAGGCTTTTTTGCTTACCAAGATTCTCAAAAAGAAAAAGGGATGCTTTTGTTACTAAACTCTGGAATATTTTATGAGTTTATAAAGACAGATGATTTTTTTGAGGAAAACCCAGAAAGACTCACGATAAAAGATGTTGAAATTGGTGTAAATTATGTAATGATTATATCTACAAACGCAGGTTTATGGGGCTATAATCTTGGAGATACCGTTCAGTTTATTTCTTTAAAACCCTATAGAGTAATAGTTTCTGGACGTATAAAACATTTTATATCGGCATTTGGAGAACATGTAATAGCAAAAGAAGTAGAACAAGCAATGCAAAAAGCTATTGGCGCAACTAATGCTAGTGTAAATGAATTTACTGTTGCACCACAAATAAATCCGAAAGAAAATGAACTTCCATATCACGAGTGGTTAATAGAGTTTGAAAGGGTACCAGATAATATGGAAAAGTTTATTGAAATTTTGGATGCATCTTTACAAAACCAGAACAGTTATTATTACGATTTAATAGTTGGAAATGTGCTTCAAACATTAAAAATTACTGAAATAAGAAATGGAGGTTTTACTTCTTATATGAAATCTATTGGAAAATTAGGAGGCCAGAATAAAGTGCAACGTTTAAGTAATGATCGTAAATTAGCGGACGTATTACATAAGTATAGCACTACAATTAGTTAAATTTAAATTGTAATTTTACGTGAAATAGATATGGGAAAAGCAATAATTACAACTAGAGCACAAGAATCTACAAATGCTATAGAACGCTTATATATTACAATGCGTCATTTATTTAATCGTGGGTTTTATAAGCCTACAGGAATATCTGGCCAAACACTTAAAGACGCTTTACTTTTATTACGCCCAGAAATTTATGGTTCCATTGCAGAGGAAAAGTCAGAATTAAATGGCCTTATCTACGTTTTAGAACGCTTACCAGAAGGTATAGAGCAATGCAGATTTATTAACCTTACTGCAGATGAAGGGTATAGTAAATCTCACTTTAAAGCTATAGTCCCTCCAAAAAGAAGAAGAAACTGTTATAGAATAGATGAGGAGCAAATGAATATTGAAATAACCAGAGGACGCTCTGATATTTATGATATTCTAACTCATATCACTTTTTTAATTATAGAGTCCGAAAAAATATGCAAACGTGTATTAATAGAAGATACAAACAAAACCATAAGAGACTGGGCAAAGTTAGAAGCCGCAGTTAATAAAAAGAAACTATCTCAATCCGAAAGAGAAGTTGCATTAATACATACAGCAAATATATTAGGACGTTCTTTTCAAGAAATTATTAGTGTTTATGATAAGTTTGCAACCAAAACTGATCCGGAAAGATTCTTAAGAATAATATACTGGTTAGGCAAATTAGCAATAGAGGAAGAGGTTTCTGGAAACAAGCGAGCAATTACATTTAGCGCTATACTTAGAGAAACCCTAGGTCACCATATCTATGGAGAACTTTGGGCAAATACAATAAAAGAAACTTTAGTAGCTAATAATTTACTAAATAGACCCATCCATATTATTAGTGCAAACATGCATAGTGTAATGAATTCTTTATTTGCAAGAAAAGCACTTAAAAACGAATTTAAAGACACGAATAACGATTTAGAAATATATGAAGCCTTAAGTGCTCCAGAAAACGGTAAATTAAGGGATAAGGTTAAAAGTGTTGCCTTAAAAAATGGGATGATTTGTATTGACGATAAATCTGGAACTAATATAGATATTCAGATTTTTGATATGGCTAAATTAGGAAAAGATAGTTGTTTTTATTCTTTTTCAGATACTTTAAAAGAAGAAGAGATACCAGTAATTTTTGTAATGGACTATGCATTTGGAGAACAAGCTTATGAAACTATAGATGAGTTTTTAAAACCATTTAAAAAAGAAGGTAAAGAGCCACAATTTTTAAATATAGATTCAATCTCCGTAATGGGTAAAGCAGGTATATTAGATGGCGGGAAAGGAGATATAATGATTCCGTCTGCTCATATTTTTGAAGGTACAGCAGATAATTATCCTTTTAAAAATGAATTATGCGCAGAAGATTTTAAAGGAAACGGACTGCAAGTTTTTGAAGGAACAATGGTATCTGTTTTAGGTACGTCGTTACAAAATAAAGATATTCTTAAGTTTTTTTATGAGTCTACCTGGAATGTAATTGGTCTAGAAATGGAAGGCGTACATTACCAAAAAGCAATACAATCAGCATCTAAAATACGTAAGAGTATAAAAGAAGATGTAAAAGTAAGGTACGCCTATTATGCATCAGATAATCCGTTAGAAACAGGTAGCACATTAGCTTCTGGTGGACTTGGAACAACAGGGGTTAAACCAACCTACTTAATTACAGATAAAATTCTAAAACAGATATTTAATAAAAAATAAAATGGGAGATAATTTACCAAAAAACACTAGTAATTCTTCTGATGAAGTAGATTTGGGGGAGTTGTTTTTATTAATAAGAAGAGGTTTAAACAATGTGTTTAAAAGCTTTTTACGGGTCTTTTTATTCTTTAAGAAAAATATATTAATACTTATAGGACTTGTTCTTGTTGGTCTAGGTATAGGGTATGGATTAAATCAAATATCTGAAACCACAAAAAAGACTGAGGTAATTGTAAAACCAAATTTTGAAAGTAAGGACTATTTATACGGAATAGTATCAGAATTACAATCAAAAATTAAGGGCAAGGATTATAACTTTTATAGTAATTTAGAAATTGAATTAGAGCAACTTAAAGGTTTTAAAATTGAGATTGAACCTGTACAAGCAAAATCTAATGCTGATTTAGAAAAGTCGCTTAAGTATTTAGAGTATTTAGGAAATCTTAAAGATGATAATTCTATAAAAGAAGTTATTAAGAATGAAGTATTAGAAAGTAGTTATGTAAACCATAAAATTTCTTTTTATTATAAGAATGAAAAATTAGGACAAGATGCAGCAAAAAAGATAATGGCTTTTATTAATGATAATGACTATTTTAAAGAATTAAAGGAAATATATTTATTAAATTCAGAATCTAAGATTAAAGAGAATGAAGAACTTATTAGCCAAATTGATGTTTTAATAACCAATTATTCTAGAGCATTAGGAAGTAAGTCTAATAGTAAAGAGAATGGAGAGGGAATGGTTTTATTAGGTGGAGAAGAAGGACTTAATATTCCACAACTATTAAATTTAAAAAATGACTTAATAGAAAGTACTGCCAACAATAAACTATTAAAAAGAGAATACAAAGAAACTATAAAGATTTTAAGTTTTGGAGGTTCCCAACAAATAAAAAAAGATTTTTTTACTGCAAAAATCACATTAATTCCAACAATATTAATAGGTTTATTTTTTATGTGGTCGCTATTAAAATTCTTTAATAATAAGTCAAAAGAATTGTTATAAATGAATACAACAAGCCAAAGAGTATTAATTACAGGAGGGGCAGGCTTTATAGGGTCTCATGTTGTAAGGAGGTTTGTTGTTAATTACCCAAATTACTATATCTATAATTTAGATGCACTCACTTATGCTGGAAACTTAGAAAACTTAAAAGATATTGAGAACCAATCAAATTATACATTTATAAAAGGAGATATAACAGATGCTAGTTTTATAGATTTTATCTTTAAAAAGTATAATTTTGATGGGGTTATTCATTTAGCTGCAGAATCGCATGTAGATAGGTCTATTACAGATCCATTAGCCTTTGTTAAAACCAATGTAATTGGTACCATGAATTTGCTAAATGCAGCAAAGGAATTATGGAAAGATGATTTTACAGGTAAAAGATTTTATCACATTAGTACAGATGAAGTATATGGCTCTTTAGGAGAAACGGGTTTATTTAAAGAAGATACTGCGTATGATCCAAACTCCCCATATTCTGCTTCTAAAGCAAGTTCTGATCACTTTGTAAGAGCTTATGGTGAAACTTATGGTTTGCCATATGTTATTACAAATTGCTCCAATAATTATGGGCCTAATCATTTTCCTGAAAAATTAATCCCACTTTTTATAAATAATATCATTCAAAATAAACCTTTACCAGTATATGGGGATGGAAAACAAACGAGAGATTGGCTATTTGTTATAGATCATGCCTTAGCTATAGATTTAGTTTTTCACAAAGGAAAAAATCATGAAACGTATAATATTGGTGGTTTTAATGAATGGAAAAATATAGATTTAGTAAAGCTTCTTTGTAAGCTAATGGATCAAAAGCTAAATAGAAAAGAAGGAGAAAGTGAAAAGTTAATTACCTATGTTAAAGATAGGCCAGGACACGATTTAAGATATGCTATTGATGCTAATAAAATTAAAAAAGAGTTAGGCTGGGAACCATCGGTTACTTTTGAGGATGGGTTAGTAAATACAATAGAATGGTATCTTAATAATAAAAGTTGGCTTAATAATGTAACATCTGGCTCTTATAAAGATTACTATAAAAAACAATATCATTTAAACTAAACAATGAAGGGGATTATATTAGCAGGTGGATTGGGGTCAAGGTTATACCCACTAACTTTATCGTTAAGTAAACAATTAATGCCTATTTATAATAAGCCAATGATATACTACCCATTGGCTACTCTTATGTCGGCCGGAATTAGGGAAGTATTATTTATTACAACACCTAAAGACATTGGTTTGTTTAAAAATTTACTAGGAAACGGTTCTCAATTAGGATGTTCTTTTAAATTTCTTTCTCAAGAAAATCCTAACGGATTAGCTGAAGCTTTTATATTAGGAGAAGAATTTATCGGAGATAGTAAAGTAGCATTAATTTTAGGAGATAACATATTTTATGGAACTGGCTTAGCAGAATTACTTCAAAAAAATAATAATCCTGATGGAGGAATTATTTATGCTTATAGGGTAAACGATCCAGAAAGATATGGAGTAGTTGAGTTTAATAAAGAAGAAAAAGCTATAAGTATAGAGGAAAAGCCATTAGAACCAAAATCTAATTACGCAGTACCTGGTATATATTTTTATGATAATGAAGTTATTAAAATTGCCAAAAACATTAAACCAAGTAAAAGAGGAGAATTAGAAATTACGGATGTTAATAGAGAATATTTACGAAGAGGTAAGCTAAGTGTGAGTATCTTAGATAGTGGAACAGCTTGGTTAGATACCGGAACCTTTAATTCTTTGATGAAAGCATCTCAATTTGTTGAAGTAATTGAAGAAAGACAAGGATTAAAGATTGGAGCAATTGAAGAGGTTGCTTACACTATGGGCTACATTAATAAAAAACAGCTTCAAGAATTAGCAAAACCACTATTAAAGAGTGGTTATGGAGAATATTTATTAGATTTAAAGTAATAGCATTGAAGATAATCGAAACAAATTTACATGGTTGTGTAGTAATAGAACCAACTATTTTCGAAGATGAAAGAGGTTCTTTTTTTGAAAGTTACCAAAAAGAGAAATTAGATAAGATACTGGGCTTTGAAGTTAATTTTGTTCAAACCAATCAATCTATATCTAAAAAAGGAACCCTAAGAGGTCTTCACTTTCAAGAAGGTAAACACGCACAAGCTAAATTAGTTTCTGTTGCTAAAGGTAGGGTATTAGATGTTGTAGTAGACATAAGAAAAGATAGTTCTAGTTACGGTAAACACTTTAAAATAGAGCTTTCGGAGAATAATAAGAAATCAATTTTTATACCAAAAGGTATGGCTCATGGTTTTTTGGCATTGGAAGAAACCATTTTTATTTATCAATGTGATAACTACTACAATAAAAGATCAGAAAGAGGAATAATATATGATGATGAGGTTTTAAATATTGATTGGGATTACCCGAAATCTAAAATGATAATTTCATCAAAAGATAAAGAGCTAACCCTATTTTCTGAATTAAATTTATGAAACGTATTTTAGTTACTGGGGCAAATGGACAGTTGGGAAAATCGATACAGGAAGTTATAAATAATTATCCTGACTATATTTTCGATTTTAAAACTTCTAAAGAATTAGATATAACAAATAGTAACCAAGTTCGTGATGTTTTTTCTTCAAATAAATATAACTATTGTATTAATTGTGCAGCATATACTAACGTGGAGCAAGCTGAAAAAAAGCCAGATATAGCTTATCTAGTAAATGCAAAAGCAGTAAAAAATTTAGCAAAGACATGTGCAGAATACAACACAATTTTACTACATATTTCTACTGACTATGTTTTTGATGGTGAAAAGAAGGAACCTTATACAGTAGATGATATTCCAAACCCGATTAATGAATATGGGAAATCTAAATTGGAGGGAGAAAAATACATTCAAAAAATATTAAAAGAGTATTTTATAATTAGAACTTCTTGGTTGTATAGTAAAAAAAATGGCAAAAATTTTTATAAAACTATTTTAGAAAAAGCAAAGAAAGGAGAGGATTTAAACATTACAGACTCTCAAATTGGGTGTCCAACAGATACTAATAATTTAACAAATTATATAATTAGCTTAATAATTAGAAATAACCAAAAATTTGGAATTAAACACTTCACAGATAACCAAGTATTAACATGGTATGATTTTGCAAAAAAAATTCTTATAGATAATAATTTAGAAGATCGGGTATCTTTAAAAAAGGTTAAGAATTATTGTACTTTTGCTAAAAGACCTATTAATAGTGTTTTATATTTTAAGAAATGAAGATTTTAGTTACAGGTGCAGCAGGATTTATAGGTATGTTTTTATCTAAAAAACTAATTAGTTTAGGTCACAAAGTAGTTGGTTTAGATAATATAAATGATTATTACAGTGTAGATTTAAAATATAATCGTTTATTACAATTAGGGGTAAACAAAACAGATATTATAGAGGGTAAATTAATTAAAAGTACTGTAACTTCTAATTTTAAGTTTATAAAAACAGACATTAATAATTATAATGTTTTAGAAGAGTTATTTGTTTCTGAAGAGTTTGATACTGTTGTTAATTTAGCTGCGCAAGCAGGAGTTAGATATTCAATAGAAAACCCATTCTCATATATACAATCTAATGTAGTAGGTTTCTTAAATATTCTTGAACTTTGTAGACATAAAAATGTAAATCATTTAATTTATGCCTCAAGCTCTTCTGTTTATGGCCATAATAAAAAAATTCCTTTTGAAGAAACGGACAATGTGGATTACCCAGTTAGTTTATACGCAGCAACAAAGAAGAGTAATGAATTAATTGCTCACTCTTATAGTCACTTATATGGAATACAAACCACAGGGTTGCGTTTTTTTACAGTTTATGGACCTTGGGGAAGACCAGATATGGCTCCTATGCTTTTTGCAAATGCATTAATGAATAAAAAACCAATTAATGTATTTAATAACGGAGAGATGGAGCGAGATTTTACTTATATAGATGATATTATAAATGGAATTGTAAACTGTTTAAACTATCAGAATATAAATAAACCTCCAAATGAGGTTTTTAATATTGGAAATTCTAAGCCTGTTAATTTATTGAAATTCATTGAAATTTTAGAAAATAAAATAGGAAATGTTTCTCCTAAGAACATGCTGCCTATGCAACCAGGAGATGTAAAAAGAACTTATGCTAGTGTAGAAAAATTGAAAGCTAAAGTTGGTTATGATCCGCAAATAGATTTAGAGGAAGGACTATCTTCTTTTAGCACTTGGTATAAAGAATATTATAAATAATTCATTTTTATGTTAAATAGATTTACACAATCTATTACTAAATATAGGATTCTATTAAGTAATCTAGGATACTTATCTATAATTAAGGTTTTTAATTTAATACTACCGTTACTTATTTTCCCGTATTTATTAAGAGTTTTGGGGAAAGAAAATTATGGGTTAATTATTTTTGCAGAATCGATAATTACCTATTTTGTTATTTTTATTAATTATGGCTTTAATCTTTCAGCAACAAAAGAGATATCTATTCATAGAAATGATAAAAAAAAGGTAAACGAAATTATTAGTAGTGTCTATATTATAAAAGGTATATTTTTTATAATAAGTTTTTGTTTTCTTTTCATAGTTTTTTATTTATCGGACATTGCAGAAACAAATAAAATGTTGTTTTTCTTGACGATGTCCTTAGGGGTATATGAGTTTTTAAACCCAGTCTGGTATTTTCAGGGTATTGAAAAATTAAAGCCTATAACGATAATTAGCCTAATTAGTAAATTGGCTTTTTTAATAGCAATTTTTCTTTTTGTTAAAAATCAAGAAGATTTTTTATTAGTGCCATTAATAAATGGTCTATGTTTAACTACACCTCTTTTGGTAATATTATCTATACTCTATAAAAAAGAAAATTTATCATTAAAATTTCCTCAAAAGCATATTTTATTAAAATATTTTAAAGAAAGTTCTTTGTATTTTACATCTTCAATTTCAATACAAATTGTTACTAATACGAATAGATTTTTAATAGGTAGTTTAATAGGGTTAGATAAATTAGCAATTTATGACATTCTTGAAAAGTTTATTAGAATATTATCTGTGCCAACTTCAATGTTAAGACAAGTTTTACTACCATATGTTTCCTTAAATAAAGATAAAATAATTGTCAGAAAAACTACAATTTTGATGACTACATTTGGATGTTTAATAGTTTTATTGGGCTTTGTTTTTGCAACAGAAATTTTAGAATTATTATTTGAAGACAATACTAAAGAAGCAAGTTTTTGGTTAAAATTATATTTACCGATAATTATTCTGTTTAATATTAGTAATTATTATGGAGTTGTATCTTTAAATGCGTTTAATCTTCAAAAATATTTTTTGAAAGGAACTTTATATTCTGTACTTACTTTTTGTTTTGGTCTTTTATTTATTTATTTATTTAATGAGTTTTTTGAAGTAAAATATTTAATAATAAATAGTTTACTAATCGAAATAGTATTTGCATTTTATGTTTATAAAAAAATAATTAAGAATAAATTATTATAATTTAAATACTAATGAAGTTTATATATTATCAAATATTAAAAATAAAATATAATTTAATTAATACTTTTTATTTTTTTCTTTTTGGAGTAAAGAAAAATGAAAATTTACGAATAAATGGAATCCTTTTTTTAAGAGCAAAAGGAAATCTCAAGTTTGGAAAAAATGTAGTAATTAATTCTAGTTTTAAATTCAATCCTATTGGCGGACAAACTTTTATGAGTATTGTTGTAAATAATAATGCTATTTTAAAAATAGAGGATGGGGTAGCAATGTCAAACTCATCAATTTATTGTGTAAATAATATTTTCATTGGAAAAAAAGTGTTTATTGGAGGAGATTGTAAGATTTATGATACTGACTTTCATTCAATCCATTTAAAAGAAAGAATTAAAGAGCCACAATCTGGTATTAAAACTAAACCTGTTTATATTAGTGATGGAGTGTTTATTGGCACAGGATCAATAATTTTAAAAGGAGTTAATATTGGTTGTAATTCAGTGATTGCCGCTGGAAGTGTTGTTTCTAAGAATATTCCTCCTAACGAAGTTTGGGGAGGAAATCCTATTAAATTTATTAAGAAAATATAGTCCTTAAAGTATATAGTTTATATGAAAATTTCCATTATTACGGTTTGTTTTAATAGTAAAGTTACAATAGAGGAATGTATGAATTCCGTTTTAAATTTAAATGGAATTAATGATTCCTATAGTTTAGAATACATTGTAATTGATGGTCTATCAACAGATGGCACTTTAGAAATAATACAATCTTTTGAAGGTAAATTTGAGGAAAAGGAAATAGATTTCAGTTATAAAAGCGAGAAAGATAAAGGGATTTATGATGCATGGAACAAAGGTGTTAAGCTGTGTTCTGGTGACTTAATAGGAATTTTAAGTAGTGATGATTATTTTTTAAAAAATAGTGTTTTAGATGTAGTTTCTGCAAGTAATAACCTATCAGGTAATTATATCATTACTGGGTTAAGGAATCAGATTACTTTTGAAGGAAAGTATAAGGATACAAAAGGATATAGAAGACCATTAAATGTAAATATTAAATGGAGAATGCCAATAAATTTTACAGCTACATTTATAAGTAATGGTGTATATGAAAAAATAGGTTATTATAATGATGCATATAGATTGTCTGCAGATTATGAATTCATATACAAAGCTGTTATTAAGGAGATACCTTTTTATTTTATAGATTCTGTGATTATAAACATGCGAGATGGTGGGGCGACATATAAAAGCAGTAATTTAGTTTTATCGGCTAAAGAGGATAATTCTATTCGAAAAAGCATGGGAGTAAATATTTTTTTATCAAATTATATATACATAAAGAGAAATATTGAAATTTTAGCAATCCGATTTAGAAATAATTTTTTAAAATGAAATTTTCTATAGAAAAATTAATTTTTAGTGTTGCTATACTTTCTTTGCCACTTATAGGGGTCTTTGACTTGGCAGAAAAGATTTCATTGCCATTGTTTATTTTTATAATACTTTTTATTGTTAGTTGGGATAAGATAAAATTTAATACGATAGATTTCTTTTATATTTTTTTCTTGTTTTTTCTTGTTTTTTCTACTATGATTAATGCTTATTGTAACATAAGTAGTCTCTTATACATTATTTCATTTGTTGTTTTATATTTAGTTTTTCAAAAAAGTATTATATTTTGGTACTCTAAACATAGTAAAGTGTTTTACAAGATGTTGTATTACGCGTTAATGATTACTAGTGTTTTTGTTATTTATGAGTTTATAACATTAAACTTTAAACCCGCTTTATTTATTGAGCTCCCAAGACAAAGAGTAAATACTTATGGGGCTACTTTTCTAGGGTTGTTTTATAGACCAAGAGGTTTTGCCGAAGAATCTGGTCATATGTCTCTTTTCTTTGAGTTTTGTATACCTTTATTAATTCCTTATATAAAAAATTTAAAATTTTCGCATAAAATAGCTTCTATTCTAATTGTTTTAATAGCGTTAATTCTTCTTAGCTCTAGTTTTACCATTTTTATTTCTTTATTAATTTTAGGCACTTATTTCTTTATAAAAAGTTTACAAAACTTAAAAGTTCTCATCATAAGTTCAATAATTGCTCTAAGTTTTATTCTTTTCGTAGCAACAAATGAAAAGTCTAGAGATTATGTAGATAAATATTCTAATTCTATTTTTAAAAAGGTTAGTCTAAATAAAGAAAATAACTCTGTTAATGATAGAACCATTAGATTTCAAGAGGCAATAGGGCTTGTTAAAGATAATTTCTTTTTTGGTATCGGAGCAATGGCTTTTAAAGAGTATTCTTCTAGTGCTTCTAGTTTAAATATGGTGTTAGACTTATGGATGTTTTCTGGTTTTCTAGGTCTCTTATGTTTAGTTTTTTTTACTTTTGTCACCTGTCTTAATTATTATTATGCAATAACTCCCAATAAATTTGGAGTATTTTTAGCTTTATTTATTTTAATTATACATTACCAAATAATAACCAATTTTTGGTATCCCTTTTTGTGGGTTTTATTTGGAATAATGCAAGCGGAAACTAAAAAATATAATGCATTGAAAACTGTATGAGAATATTACATGTAATTAATAATCTAAAAAGAGAGGGTGCACAGAAATTATTGATAGATATAGTTTCTAATGAACTTAACAGGGAAAATGAAATTGATATAGTTTTATTAGAAAACAAGAATGACTTTGAGGATGCAATTGCATCGCATAATAATATAAAAGTAATAGTTTCTGTATACGGAAAATATAGTTTAGGAAATTTTAGAACTATTTATAGTCTGATTAAAAAGAAGAACTACAATGTAATGCATAGTCATTTATTTCCAGCAAATTATTATTGTGCTTTTGTAGCTCCTTTTTTTAAAAAGGTAACTAACATTACAACAGAACATAGTACAAATAATAGAAGAAGGAACAAATTAATATTCAGAATAATAGAATCTTTTTTATATAAGTCTTATGATATAATAATTGGAATAAGTGATGCAACTACCCATAAATTAAAATCATTTCTTTTCTTTAAAAATAATATTTTAACGGTTAATAATGGAATAGATTTTACAAAAATAGAATCTATAAAAAATGAACAATCAAAAGATTTAGAACGTATTAAAGAACTTAAAAAAGAGGGTTTTTTTATTTTAATAATGATTGCTAGGTTTACAAGTTTAAAAAACCATAAAATTGTAATAGAAGCTCTTAATATTTTAGATAAAAATTTCCATTTAGTATTAATTGGTGAAGGAGAAACTTATGAAGAGATTAATAACAATATCAAAACATATAATTTATGTAATCGTATACATTTTTTAGGAATACAAGAAAATATATTTCCATTTTTAAAACAAGCAGATATCTCTATAATTCCATCTTTATGGGAAGGTTTTGGTTTAGTTGCTATTGAGTCAATGGCTTGTGGTATTCCAACAATAGTTTCTGATGTGGATGGTTTATCTAATATTGTTGAAAATGGAGCTTTAAAGTTTAATGTTAATAAAGCAAGTGATTTGAAAGAGAAAATCATGACTTTATACAACTCTGATGAATTAAAAAATGAATTAAAAGAAAAGGGTCTTTTAATTTCTAAAAAATATAATATTACTAATACAATTAAAGCATATCAATCTATATATAATAGCTAAATGAAATATATATTATTATTATTTTGTTCAAATTTGATTTTTTGTCAAAAAATTTCTACAAAAAATGTCATTGAAAATGAGATAAATATAAAAAATTTTTTTTCTGAAGAGTCTAGCATTCATGGGGGTTACCAAACTAATTCATTATATATAGATTCTGATAATTTTTTTTTTTGTAAGGAAGAAAATAAGAATACCAACATTTATCTTTTTTATAATAAAAAGGAAATAAAAGTTACTGATTTTAAGAATATTGATATTTATAAAGATGTTAATCACTTTGGGTTAACATTAATATTAAATAATAAGCTTAAGAAGCTATTTTTTGCAAATAACAATACTATTTATGTTGTAGATTTTTCACAAATTGAAAAAATGAAAGCGGAATGTATTTTTGAGGTGCCAAAAAAATATACACTATGGGCACCTTTGCATATCACAAATGAGGGAGATTTTTTATCCTTTACTTTGAGTATTGGAAAAATTTCTTTCTTAGCTAGATTAAATATATTAAGTGAAGAATTGTTATTAAAAAAATCTCCTTTTGTAGGTACAGAAAAGCCAACTGCAAATCATGTTCAAATTTGTCCATGGGACTCTAATATTATAATGTTTGCTCATGAAGGTTCCTGGGTGCAAGACAGGGTTTGGAAATGGAATATTGAAAAAGACACTTTATTTAATGTTTGGCAATCTAATAAGTATGTAGAAGTTGGGCATGAGTTTTTTGATAAAATGGGACAAGATGAGAATGATATTTTTCTAATTCAATACGGTAGTCCTGCTAGAAAAATTTTGAGTGGGTTATTACAATATAAGGAAGAATTAAAGGAATTTGTTCCTTTGTTCTATACAAATGAGTTTTACGTTAGCCATGCGTCTAATTTTAAAAACCTTGTAGTTTTAGATACTTATAGGAAAACGTTTAAAAAAACTAATTGGATACTAATTTATGATATTAATGCAGATAAGTTGTATAGAGTATGTCCAGTAAAGGTATTTAACCATCCAGCACATCCGCATCCATATTTTAATGTTGATGGGAGTAAAATAATCTTTAATCACTATAATTCTGAAAAAAATAAAATTGAACTTCGAGAAATAGAAGTTAACAAAATACTTAAAGAGAAAAATATAATACGAACACAAAAATAGTATAATGTCAAAAAAAGTATTATTAATATCTAATACCTCTTGGTCCATTAATAATTATAGAACGGGTTTAATAAATGAATTGAGAAGTAAGGGTTATGAAATTTATGTTTTAGCCCCTTATGACAAATATGTTAAGAATTTAAAAAAATTAGGATGTAATTTTGTTGATGTGAAAATAGACGCAAAAGGGTTTAATCCATTTGCAGAACTAAAAGGATTTTATACTTTTTATAAAAAAATAAAAAAAATAAGCCCCAATTTTATTTTGTCATATACAATTAAACCTAATTTATATTCTTCTATTTCTGCTAGAATATTAAATCGTCCAATTTTAATTAATATAACAGGATTAGGGCAAGGTTTTTCAAGTGAAAACTTATTAAAAAAGACTTTAATTTTTGTGTGTAAAAATGCTTTTAGAAAAGTTAACACTGTTTTTTTTCAAAATAATGATGATAGGGAACTTTTTATTAAAAATGGAATTGTTAATGATAGTGTAGCAATAAATGTTCCTGGTTCTGGAGCAAATACTCAATATTTTAGTCCAATGCCTAAGTTAAAAGAAGAGAATGGTAAAATAGTATTTTGTGTAATAACAAGGCTATTATGGGATAAAGGTATTAATGAGTACATAAAAGCCATAGAAATAGTTAAGAAAGAATATAATAATGTTGAATTTCAATTATTAGGGAAGTTTGATTCTAAAGATAAGAAGGCAGTTTCAGAAGAGAAAATAAAAAGTTGGGAAGCAAAAGGCTTAATTAACTATTTAGGATTTTCTGATGATGTTCGTCAGCAGATAAGAGAAACGGACTGTATAGTCCTCCCTTCTTATTATAGAGAAGGTATTCCTAGATGTTTAATAGAGGCAATATCTATGGGAAAACCTATTATTACAACAAATCATATTGGTTGTAAAGAAATTGTAGAAGATACAGTAAATGGTTTTTTATGCGAAATTAAAAGTGAACATAGTTTAGCAGTAGCAATAAAAAGTTTTTTAAAGCTAGATTCTTACCAACGAAAAGTTATGGGAGATAAAAGTAGAGAAAAAGCTCTAAATGAATTTGATGAAAAAATTGTTATTGCAAAGTACATAAATAGAATGCAACAAATATGAATTTTTTTTTAATTATTAAAGAAAAATATTTATGTGAAAAGAACATTCAGCTTTTTTTACTTTTCTTTATATTTTCATTTCCAATATTACCTTTCTTTTTAGTGACAATGTCAATTACAGCATTCGTTTTATATGGAATTATAAAATTTGATAAAAAAAGAATAAGTGATAATTCTTTTCAGCTTTTTATTTTATTTACAGGTTTTTTTTTGATTTTAATATTCAGTTTATTTTATACTTCCAATCTGAAAGAAGGAGTAGACCTTATCATAAAACAATGCCCCATTTTACTAACGCCAATTTGTCTTATATTTTCTCCTAAAGTTATTCCAAACAAAAAAACATTAAATAAAACTTGGAATTATTTTGTGTTTATAAATGTAATTTTATGCTTATTTCTTATAAGTAATTTTATATATTACTACACCTCTAAGGTTGGTTTTTCTGCAAGGTTTTTTAGAGAAGTATTATCTAAAATAGAAGTTCTTGATTTGCACCCAACATATGTATCAGCATATATGGGAATAGCGGTATTATATCTTATTGATAAACTATCTAATAAAATAGATTATATAAAACTAGGAGCGGTAATATTATTAGTATCTGTTATTTTAGTTTTAACTTCAAGGATAGGAATTATAGCTCTTTTAGTAGCTTTAGTTATATACTTTGTAACTAGTATAAAAAAAAGAAAAAACACTATTTTTTTAGGAGGTATGTTATTTGCAGTAATTGCTTTGGTTTATAGTAATGACTTTATTCAAAAGAGATTTACAAGAATATATTCTTCAGGACTAGTAATGCCAGATTCTCACAATCTTACATCTACTAATTTAAGAACAGGTATTTTTTATTGTACTTTATTAATAACCAAAGAAGATTGGTTAACAGGTATAGGTGTAGGAGATTTACAATTTTATTTAAATGAATGTTATAAGGAAAATTTTGACACCACTCTTTTTCAAAGACGCCAATTTAACACCCATAATCACTACTTATTTTTATTTGCTTCTGCTGGAATATTTTCGGTATTAGCTTTTCTAATTTTTATAGTTTGGAACATGCGTTTTTTACATAGAAAAAAGAATTTTTTTTTAATCTCAATTTTTGTTTTTTTATTAGTTATTTTTTGTACCGAAAGTTTTTTACAAAGGGCTTATGGTATTGCAACATATAATATTTTTATCATAACATTACTTTGTGCAATTTTAGAGAATTCACAAAATAAAAAAGAGATAATTAAAGTTTAGTATTTTTGCATTTTATTTCGCTTGTCTTAAATATTTATCAATAATGATTAAAACACCTATATTAAATTCTATAGAAAGGAAGTTTATTCTTTTTGTTGGAGATTTGATAGTTGTACTGACCAAATTAAATGTGTTAATAAATCATTCTATAGATAGAGAATTTATTTCAGTAAAACTTAAAATTAGTCTTTTTTTAATTGGTGTTATTACTTATTTTTCCTTAGCATATATTTTAGATTTTTATAATTTAGAAAAAGTGTCAAAAAGGAAATATCTATTTTCTCAATCAGTATATATATCAGTATTATTTGTATTTATTGTTTTTATTCTCTCAGTATTAATTTTCGATGTTAGTTTTTGGAGGAAACCCTTATTATATTTTTTATTATTAACACCTTTAGAGATTTTTTTATGGAGGCTTTTTTTTAGAAATGTTTTTAAAATAATTCCTACTACTAAAAATGTTCTTTATATATATGAAGAAAAGTCTAAAAATGATTTAAAAAATGATGTCGAAGTTATTGACGGTTTTGACATGGAAACTTTTTATAAAGTAAAACTTTCCTATTGTATAAATGAAAATAACTTAATTACTAATAAATTTTTCACTGCAACAGATAAAATAGATACTTGGATAATAAATACCAAAGGCTATAGTAATTTTCCTCAAAAGTTAGAGAACAGACTTCTTCATTCAATATTAGAAGGAAAAGAAGCAATTTCATACACATCGTTTTATGAAAATGTTTACGAGGCTCTTCCAATTAAATCACACAATGATAGTTTTTTTGAAATTCTTCAACTACAGAACAGAAGAATAAGGTATCTTCATAAAGTATTTAGTTTTTTAATAAATTTTATTTTATCCCTTTTTGTGGGGTCAATATTTCTTTTTTGTGCGCCATTTGTATGGATATTAAATCTTTTTTTTAATAAAGGTCCTTTGTTTTATACTCAAAAAAGAGTGGGACAATTTGGAAGAGAATTTAATATTTATAAATTTAGATCTATGGTTGTTGATGCTGAGAAATTTGGTGCTAAAATGGCAGCTAAAAATGATGCAAGAATAACAGAATTTGGTAAAATATTGCGAAAATTTAGAATAGACGAATTACCTCAAATAATTTCAGTAATTAAAGGAGATATGCAATTCATTGGCCCTAGGCCGGAAAGAAAAGTTTTTACTGAAAAATTAAATGAAATAACGCCATTTTATAATATTAGACATCTTATAAGGCCAGGAATTACTGGATGGGCTCAAGTTAAATTTAAGTATGGAGAAACTTTAGAAGATTCTATCCAAAAATTAGAATATGATTTATATTACATAAAAAATAAATCTATAAATTTAGATTTACGAGTAATTTTTAAAACAGTTACAACTGTATTATTCTCAAGAGGAATTTAGTTAACAAATATGAAAAGAATACTAATAACAGGAGCGGCAGGGTTTTTAGGATCTCATTTATGTGATCGTTTTATAAAAGAAGGGTTTCATGTAATTGGTATGGATAATCTTATTACTGGGGATCTTAAAAATATAGAACACCTTTTCCCATTAAAACAATTTGAGTTTCAGCACCATGATGTAAGTACATTTGTTCATGTTCCTGGCAAGTTAGATTATATACTGCATTTTGCTTCCCCAGCAAGCCCTATAGATTATCTTAAAATTCCTATTGAGACCCTAAAGGTTGGTTCTTTAGGTACTTTAAATCTCTTGGGAGTAGCAAAACAAAAAAATGCAAGAATATTAGTTGCATCAACTTCCGAAGTTTACGGTGATCCATTAGTGCATCCTCAAAATGAAGAGTATTATGGCAATGTTAGCCCAATAGGTCCAAGAGGAGTTTACGATGAGGCTAAGAGGTTTATGGAGTCCATTACAATGGCGTATCATCGCTTTCATGGGTTAGATACTCGTATAGTTCGTATTTTTAATACTTATGGCCCTAGAATGCGTTTAAATGATGGTAGGGTTGTTCCTGCTTTTATGGGGCAAGCATTACGTGGAGAAGATTTAACTGTTTTTGGAGATGGTTCACAAACACGTTCTTTTTGTTATATAGATGATCAAGTAGAAGGGATATATAGATTATTAATGAGCGATTATACTGATCCAATTAATATTGGAAACCCGCATGAAACAACTATAAAAGAATTTGCGGAAGAAATAATAAAACTTACAGGAACCTCTCAGAAAGTTATATACAAACCTTTACCTCAAGATGATCCATTACAAAGACAACCAGATATTTCCAAAGCAAAAGAAATATTAGATTGGGAACCTAAAGTAGAGCGTTCAGAAGGATTAAAAATTGTATTTGATTATTTTAAATCCCTTTCTAAAGAAGAGCTTCTAAAAAAAGAACATCGTAATTTTTCTTAGAAAACTTAAATTATAAATTGGCATAACCTATTTTTGCCAAAATTTTTTACCATGAACATACTTATTCTTGGCTCTGGTGGCCGCGAACACACATTTGCTTGGAAACTTAAACAAAGTCCTAAATTATCTAATTTATTTGTTGCACCTGGTAATGCAGGAACAGCAGAGATTGCCACTAATTTAGCTATAGGTGTTAATGATTTTGAAGCTATAAAAAAAGCGGTGATTGAGAATACTATAGAAATGGTAATTGTTGGCCCAGAAGACCCTTTGGTTAACGGAGTTCATGATTTTTTTTTAAAGGATGATGCTTTAAAGAGTATTCCAGTAATAGGTCCGCAAAAAGCAGCAGCTACATTAGAAGGTAGTAAAGAGTTTGCGAAAGAGTTTATGTACAAACATAATATTCCAACAGCAAAGTATAAAAGCTTTACTTCTGCTAATTTAGAAGAAGGGTATACTTTTTTAGAAAGCTTAAATGCACCATATGTATTAAAGGCAGATGGTTTAGCAGCAGGTAAAGGAGTTTTAATTCTTAAAGATTTACAAGAAGCAAAAGATGAACTAAAAGCAATGCTGGTAGATTCTAAATTTGGGAATGCTAGTGCTACAGTAGTTATTGAGGAGTTTTTAGATGGTATAGAACTTTCTGTTTTTGTTCTTACAGATGGTGAAGGTTATAAGGTTTTGCCAACAGCCAAAGATTATAAACGTATAGGAGAAGGAGACACTGGATTAAATACCGGAGGTATGGGGGCTATTTCACCCGTTCCTTTTGCAGATGAAGACTTCATGGATAAAATCCATAAGCAAGTTGTTATTCCTACCGTAGAAGGGCTTAAAAAGGATAATTTACCATATAAAGGATTTATTTTTATTGGTTTAATAAAGGTAAATAATAACCCTCTTGTTATAGAATATAATGTTCGAATGGGAGATCCTGAAACCGAGGTGGTTATTCCAAGAATTAAAAATGATTTAGTGGAAGTTTTTCAGGCAGTTGGGAACCAAACTTTAGATGCTATTAATTTGGAATTAGATGATCGTACAGCAACTACAGTAATGACAGTTTCTGGCGGATATCCAGAGGCATATGAAAAAGGAAAAGAAATAACTGGTTATGATACTATAGAAGATTCTCTAGTATTTCATGCAGGAACAACAATAGAAAATGATAAGGTTGTAACTAATGGGGGGCGTGTAATGGCAATTACCTCTTATGGTAAAGATTTTAAAGAAGCACTAAAAAAATCTTATCAAAATATAGAAAAACTACATTTTGATAAGATGAATTATCGTAAGGACTTAGGATTTGATTTATAGGTAAGAGTGGCTTGTGCTACTCTTATCTTCTTCTCCTTTATCGTTATATTTTTTTAATTCTAGCATCCAATAAACCATAGCTATTGATCCTATTATCATAAAAATCCAATTAATGGTATTTGCAGCCCACCAACTCTCCATAAAACGTAATGTGTCTAAAGGAGCAAAAAGTACATTTACAAATAAATCTTGTATGCTTTCAAAAAATGCTTTCATCTTATAGTATATTTACGGTGCAAAAATATAAAAATCAAGGATGATTTCAAGCATTTTTGGCAAAACAAAGCCAATTAATTACATTATTGTCGCAACTTTTCTGTTTTTGCTCTATTGGTTAGTACAATTTTATCTCCCTAACACAGAATTAAAAACAGAGCAAATACTTATAAAAGCAACAATTGTAGTAATTTTAATGAGTAGTGTTTTTGTTTCTAATTTTATTATTCAGCGAAATAAAATTACAGGGGCAAATTCTTTTGCAATCTTGTTTTTTGCAGCATTATGCCTTGTTTTTCCTGAAACCCTACTAGATAGTAAAGCTATAGTAAGTCTTTTTTTCTTGTTGCTAGCAATTAGAAGAATATTAAGTATAAAATCTTTAAAAAGTATTAAGTTAAAAATTTTTGACGCCACTTTATGGATTTTAATAGCTTCATTATTTTACAATTGGTCTTTGTTGTTTTTAATACTTGTTTTTGCTGCAATTTATATTTACGAGCCTAAAAATATAAGAAATTGGTTAGTACCATTTGTAGGAATAGTTGCTTTTACTTCCATAACTTATAGCATTTTAATTTTAGCAAATTCTGCTTCTTTTTTTGTAGAACAGTATACCTTTAGCTTTCGCTTTAATAAAGAGTATTTTTTAAATTGGGGAACTAATGTTAAATATAGTATTTACATTTTACTAAATATTTTTATTAGTGTATTAGCTTTTCTTAAAATGGGTGCCTCGGGTGTTGGTAAAGTAACTACGATGCGATTAATTTCGTATGTTTTTCTTCTAGGTTTAGTAATTGTATTATTATCTTTTGGTGATGGAAACCCTATTATTTTAACTTTTTTCTCTTCTGCTATTTTTTTCACAAACTATGTAGAATCTATAGAAAAACCTAAATTTAAAGAAGTAGCATTAATACTAAGTATTTTAGTTCCTTTATTAGTTTTTTGTTCTACTTTATTCCTATCATAAAATAGGTATCTTTGTTTAAAATTTATTATTATGTTTAGTCAATTTGCTTTCGATATTTTTGAAAAAAGCATTCAGCAATACCATGTTTTGGATGATGTAAATCAGCCTTTTGAAAACCCATATCCAAAGAACGAAATTTCGCATCTTTTATATAGAAAAAATTGGATAGATACCGTACAATGGCATTATGAAGATATTATTCGCGATCCAGAAATTAACCCATTAGCTGCCTTAGAATTAAAACGTAAGATTGACGCTAGTAACCAGGATAGAACAGATTTAGTAGAGTATATAGATAGTTATTTTCTGAATAAATACCAAGCGGTACAAATAAAAGAAAATGCCTCTATTAATACAGAAAGTCCTGCATGGGCAATAGATCGTTTGTCTATTTTGTCTTTAAAGATTTATCATATGCAAGAAGAAGTAGACCGTAAAGATGCTTCTGCAGAACATATAACAACTTGTACTACAAAATTGAATGTTCTATTAGAGCAGAAAAAAGACCTTACAACTGCAATAGATCAATTATTATTAGATATTGAAGAAGGTTCTAAGTTTATGAAGGTCTATAAGCAAATGAAAATGTATAATGATGATGAGCTAAACCCAGTTCTTAGAGGTCAAAAATAAATTGAATTACATTTCTTGTGAGCGCACAAAAGCATATTCTTGTTATACGATTATCCGCAATGGGAGATGTAGCAATGACTATTCCTGTACTTTCTGCATTACTTAAGCAAAACCCTCAAATAAAAATTACGGTTTTAACTAGGGCTTTTTTTAAACCTATGTTTGCGCAATTAAAAAATGTAGAAGTTTATGAGGCAGATGTTAAAGGGAAGCATAAAGGTGTTCTTGGTTTAAGAAAACTATCTAAAGAACTTAAAGATTTAGGTATTTCTCAAGTGGCAGATTTGCATAATGTTTTACGAAGTAATATTTTAAAAACATATTTTGTTTTAGGCTCTATTCCTTTTGTTCAGATAAATAAAGGCAGACAAGAAAAAAAGGCATTAACGGCTCTTAAAGTTAAGAACATACATCCTTTAAAAACTACTCCTGAAAGATATGCGGATGTTTTTAGAAAATTAGGGTATACTATAAACCTTTGTAAAGAAAATGTATTACAAAGAGAGCCTATAGAAGATAGTATTGTAAAATTAGTAGGATCTTCTCCAAAAAAATGGATAGGAATTGCACCTTTTGCTGCTTTTAAAGGCAAAATGTATCCATTAGAATTAATGGAGAAGGTTATAAAAGAAATAAATGCTACAAACGAGAATACTATTTTACTTTTTGGAGGTGGAAAATCGGAAAAAAAGCAACTTCAAAAGTTAGAAGAAACGTATTCTAATTGTATAAATATTGCAGGCAATTTGAGTTTTAAAGAAGAACTTACCCTTATTTCTAATCTAGATGTTATGTTGGCTATGGATAGTGGTAACTCACATTTAGCCGCAATGTATGGTGTACCTACAATTACACTTTGGGGAGTTACACACCCTTATGCTGGTTTTGCTCCTTTTGGGCAAGAAATGGAAAATTGTTTAATATCAGACACTAAACAATACCCTTTCTTACCAACATCTGTTTATGGAAATAAATTCCCAGAGGGTTATGAAAGGGTAATGTATACTATAGAACCCAAAAATATAGTTCAAAAAATTGTGGATACTTTAAGTAAACTACCTCAGGGCAAGACCACAAGGCATTAGAAGTAAAATTAGCATTGATTTCTACGCAAGCGTCGGAGCATTTAAATCTCGATTATCGAGTAAAAGTTAATTTATACGCTTTCTGGCTTTAATTCTATACTTTTAAGATATTGCCTTAATTGCGCCATAAACCTGTATTTACGTGCACTTGGAGCAACATCGGTCATGAGTGTTCTAATACCAATAAAAGAGCTCATTAAATAGGTGGCAACGCCTTCACAGTCTACGTGTCTATCTATAAAACCATTAAATTTTCCTTTTTGTAATGTTGTAACTAGGTTTACTTCCCATATTTTTAAAACATCGGTTAAATGTTTCATTATGGTATCATTTTTACCATTAAATTCCGCAATTAAGTTACTTAACATAAAACCAAAGTCCATTTCATTATGAACAGCGGTCTCTAATGCATTATCAAAACAGTTTGTAATTAAGTCTAAAGGGTTATCATGGCCTTCTATAGGTTCAATTAACATACTATATACTCTACGAACAATAAGGTTGTCTATAATTTGAACAAAAAAGTCTTCTTTAGAATCAAAATGATAATAAAAAGCTCCTTTAGAAAGGGAAAGTTCTTTTAAAATATCGTCTACACTAGTGTTATAATATCCTTTTTTATAAAATAACTCTAGTCCTGTTACTTGCATTCTTTGCATGGTAGCCATGCGTTTTATACTATTACTCATAAGATTTGGGTTTTGGGTTAAACAGACCGTTAAGTCTCTATACAAAGAACCGCCGAACTTAGTTTTACTAGTATTTTAAAAGATGTAATGTTGTATAAAATCGTTAAAAAGTAAAAAGCTCGATGAACTACCATATTCTTCACTATAATTACAAACTACCTAGTTTGTTAAACGGTAGTATAAATAAGATAAACTGTTCTTTTTTAATTTTTAAAAGGGATTTAAAATACAAAAACCCCTAAATTAATAGAGGTTTTGCAAACATTTTTCCTGCCGGGGGAACTACGCAGAAAAATTTTTTTTAAGCAACTGTTCCTTGGCAGCTACTACCAGAACCAGCGGTACAACCATAACAATGTTGTGATATAATTATGTTTCTATCATTTAATATATCTTCATTATAATCTTTAATATGCTTTACCTTACTTGCAACCTTTAAATCTAACATTTGGTTAAAATCACAATCATATAGCCAACCATCCCAACTTATAGAAATAGTATTGGTACACATAACATTTGCAACAGTAGAAGGGTTATAAGCTTCTACTAATGCATACATATAGTCTTCATAATTTTCAGATGCTATTAGGTAATCTAAAAACCGCGCTATTGGTAAGTTAGTAATTGCAAATAAATTATGAAAATCTATATTAAAATCTTCTTTAAGAGCTTTTTTAAAATCTGCCTGTAAAGCCATTTGGTCTCCTGGTAAATATGCACCAGACGGATTGTAAACTAAATCTAATCGTAAGTCGCTACCAGGCATACCATAGCCACGTTCGTTTAATTCTTGTAATGCTTTTATAGACTTGTCAAAAACACCATCGCCACGTTGTTTATCTGTTTTTCCACGGGTATAATGTGGCATAGAAGATATAACGTGTACATTATGTTTTTTAAAGAAGTCTGGTAAATCGTAATACTTTTTATTTGCTCTAATTATTGTAAGGTTAGAGCGTACAATAAAATCTTTAATACCAGCTTTTGCGGCTTCTTCTACAAACCAACGAAAGTCAGGGTTCATTTCTGGAGCACCTCCAGTTAAATCTAGTGTATGCGCTCCAGTGTTTTTAATTACTTCTAAACATTGTTGCATGGTTTCACGTGTCATTATCTCCTTACGATCGGGACCAGCATCTACATGACAGTGCTCACAAACTTGGTTACACATATAGCCAACATTTATCTGAAGAATTTCTAACTTTTTTGGACGTAAAGGAAAATGACCAATTTTAGCAATATTATCCTTAAAATAAGGAAGCTCTCCATCTGCGAAAATACCTCCATTTAAAATTTCTAGTTGTTTATTAGCTATTGCTAAGTCTTCCCCCTTTGCTTGTAATGATTTTGTAGCCATTTTTTCTAATTAGTAAAAGTAATACATGCTTAGTACTCTATTTAACGTATTACTTTCATTTTAATAAAAATATTTTTTAGTTTTCCTTCAGATACTTAGAAGGTTACATAGATAATTTATCGTGCTTATTCATCATTTGTACACCATGCACTAGGGCAGCACCACTTTTTATGGCAGCACCTACATGAACGGCTTCCATCATTTCTTCTTTAGTAATTCCTTTTTGCAAACCATCTTTTGTATACGCATCTATACAATAAGGACATTTTTCTGTGTGGGCTACAGCCAATGCAATTAAAGATTTTTCGCGAGCAGTTAAAGCTCCTTCTTTAAAAACCTCGCCATAATAGTCAAAGAATTTTGTTCCTAAATTTTCACTCCATTCAGTTATTTTTCCAAATTTTCTTAAATCTTTTGGGTCGTAATAAGAATCTGCCATGTTTATTTTTTTATAGTTTGATATTCTTTTATATATGTTTCAAAATCATAAGGTATTCCTTGTAATTTCTTTTCTATTTCGGGTAATATTTCCATGTTATCCCATATACCAGAAACTAAGGTTTTAGTATATTCTATTGGTAAATTATTCTCTTCCATTAGGGAAGAAGCCTGTTCGTAATTATAATTTAAATACCTATGAGTATAATTTATGCTGCCTTCTATGTTTTCTAGAATCATATACCAAACTCTAGAAGTACCATCATTAGCAGGCATGCCTATTACACCGGGGTTTAGCCATAATCTTTCATTTATGGTAGAATGAAAAGGTAGACCGCAATGCCCTGCAAGAATAATATCAGAATTTAAGTTTTTTAAGCTTTCTTCTTTTATTTGGTCTGGTGTAGATTCAAATATAAATTCAGATATATTAGAATAAGAACCATGCACAACGCTAACTTTTTTAGAGCCGTATGTAAAAGAAATATGGTGTGGTAAAGTAGCCATCCAATTTAAAGATTCTTTAGAT
The DNA here is from genome assembly GCF_947495965.1 of uncultured Maribacter sp. GTDB lineage: Bacteria > Bacteroidota > Bacteroidia > Flavobacteriales > Flavobacteriaceae > Maribacter_B. The sequence goes on along the minus strand of NZ_CANMBB010000001.1, from coordinate 982,067 downwards.
AATTTACTTTGTGCATACGGGTACCATAATTTAGAAAAATTGTCGCACCTACTCCCTTGTGTAAAATCACAACCACAATCTTCTGCTCCTTCAACTAATTGTAATTCTACATTACCTAAAATGCTTAATGCTTTCCACTCTTTAAATAGTTTTATTGTTTCTTCGGGCTGTGCACAATAACCAATAATATCTCCTGTGCAAATACAATTTTCAGGAGCAATACCTTCTTCTTTAGACACCTCTTTTAAGGCTTGTAATGCCTGTAGGTTGCTATAAACACCACCAAAAATTAGCATTTTGCCTTTACGCTCTCCAAGATGTATTATTTTTTTATCCATGTGGGAATAAAGTATAAGGTTACACAACTAAGAATACCCCAGAAATTAATCCAAAGTAAATCTGCATATTTACCAGTAGTAAAAATTAATTGCTGTGGAAATATTTTAAAAATCAATAAAAAACCAAAAATAATTCCAGCAAAAACACTTAAATGAAAACTAAGTGCTGCTGCTTTTTTATGCCAAAATATAAATACAGGGGTAAGGCCTATGACCATAGTACCGCTTATGGTAGTTGCAGAAAGTATTTCTGCATCAAGAAAAACTGGTATAGTGCCTAGAACAGCAATAGCTACCATAGAGCCTCTTCCAAATTTTAAAGTATTTCCAAGATTTAAATCTATAGATAGGAGTTTAGAAAATGAAGAAAAGGTAGAATCTAATGTTGAAGCTGCTGAGGTTATCATTATAAAATTAATTACAAGTAAAATAACTACACCAAAAGCTTTACCTACTTCTACTGCAGCTTGTCCTTTAAGCTCTGAATACTGGGCATAAACCCCAATTATGCTAAATAAAATAATACATATTGCCCCTATAAGAGTTGCCCATAAAAAGCTTTTTAAAGTTACTTTAGGACTACTAATAAACCCTCTATCTGTAAGAACAGGATCATGAAAAGGATAACTTAATGACTGTAGTAAAGCTGCAAAGAGTAAATTTAAACCCATTTCAAAAGACCAAGTTCCAGAAGATATTACTTTAGAGGCTGTAAAAGAAGCATCAGCATTAAATATAGCTCCAAGAATAACTAGTATTAATACAGAAAATAACCCCATCTGAATTACATCTGTGAAAATGGAGCTACTCATTCCACCTTTTAATACATAGGATAAAGTAAGCGCAGTAAAAACTAAAATAGACCAATAATAACCACTAGTGCCTATAGCACCAAAGTATGAGCCAATTACCATGGTGTTGCTCCAAACTTCATTAAACAAACGAAAAGCTATTAATATAGAGAAAACTGCAACGGCACTTTTACCATATTTAGTAGTTAAAAACTGATGAATGCTTGTATAATTTCCTTTGGTTCTCATTTTATAAATAACAATACCAGCAACTGCAAAGGATACATAATACGCTGCATAGGCAACACCACCAACTAAACCAAAAGCTAAACCTAAATTAGCGGCATTGGTAATACTCTTTGCAAATATCCAAGAGATTACCAAACTACCCATTAACATAAAGGCATTGGGGGCTTTTTTACGATGCTTAGCCATAAAAAACTGATTGGTATTTTTTGCTAATGGAGACAAGAAAAACAACACCAAACTAGATGTTATTACTAATGCCCATTGAATCCCCTCTATCCCTAAAGGGGAGGATTCTATTAGCGTTATAATACCATTGTACTTCATATATTTTTATTTTCTACCGTAATAGTAACAATGTCCTTTTTTGGTAGTTAGAAGGATTATTACTCATCCCACCATACTTTTACATTTATGCTATTACCATCTGTGTTAGTAGAGGCTTCTGTATAATTGCTATTATTTAAGGCTTCTTCCTCAGCTGGGTAGGGCATACGAACAGGAAGCATATTGTTGTTTAAGCTTGCCGAGATAGTTTTAAGTTGTGGGTAGCCTGTTCTTCTATATTCTATCCACCCTTCATAACCATTTATCATATTAGAAATCCATTTTTGGGTAATAATTTGTTCCATAGGATTTTGCCCGTTTTGCCCATATGCTGCAACAGTAGTAAGGTAATTTGTTGGTAATGTTGTACCCCAATACGCAAAAGATTCTTCTACTGCTTGTTCATATAATATCTGTGCATCAGCAGAAATAAGTAATTTTTCTGCGGCCTCTGCAAGTAAAAATTTGGTTTCCCAACTAGTCATAAAATTAGCATCTAAAACTCCAGGGTTCTCTCTAAAAATAGTTCCTGTTAAAGAATAATCTGCTAATGCAATGGAGGTTTGTGAGGCATCTATACCATTTAGTAAACCGTTGTATTCTCCTGTAGTACTATTACTAAAAGGTCTAAATAATGTAGCAAGCCTAGGGTCGTTTAAATTGGTTAATATGTCGTCCATTGTTTCTGATAAAACAAAGTTGTTAAAATCGCCAACACGTAATCTTGCTAGTCTAAAATTGTTTGGTTCTCCGTCTGTAAAATCAAATTTTGCATTTTGAGAATTGTTTGCAATAAACTTGTTGTCGGTATATAAAGCTTGTATTTGTGCTGCTACATTTTCTTTATCCGAAATACGCATTAAAAATTTTAATTGTAACGATTTAGCAAAACGAACCCATGCATCTAAATCGCCATTAAAAAGAATATCGCCTTCTAAGGTTATAGAACCGTTATAGTTTTCTATTGCAGTAATTCCTTTTTCTAAATTATCTAGTATACCACCTTCTTCTAAGTAAATAGATTCTTGTGTATCATAAGCCGGTGTTACCGTAATGTCTTTCCCTTTAAAAGCTTCGGAATAGGGAACATCACCAAAAATATCGGTAAGTGCACCAGCCATATATGCTTTTAGTATTCTGGAAGGTCCTTCATAAACAGCAAAAGTTTCATTTTCTAAAGCAAGCGTTAGTATTTGTTCGTTATCTCTAAGATTAGTATATAATATTGGCCAAGGATTACCACCAAGTTGTGGTGATTTTAAATCATGGCGGTCAAAAAGATTAAAATCTAATGCTGTAGTATACTGCCCCAATAAGTTTCCTGCAGTAAAACCTTCATAAGACATTTGCTCTCCATAATCATAAATTACTTGTCTTAAAAGTAAACTTGGTTGTACGCTAACAGGAGCATTAGGATTCGTATTTATTTCTTTAAAGTCTTTGGTACAAGAAAATACTGTTGCAATAATGCAAAGTGTTATTAGTATTGTATATTTTTTATATATCATTATAGTATCTTAAAAATTAAATCCTGCTTTTATTCCAAAGCTTCTAGTAGTAGCGTACGACATGTCTTCTATACCGCTAATAAATCCTTGCCCTTGAACAGCTAATTGCTCGGGGTCAAAGTGTGGATTCTCTGTTATTGCAAATAAATTTTTTCCTATGAAAGAAACACGTAGAGTAGCGTCATTTTTAAAAACTTTTAATTTATCAAAAGTATAGCCTAGAGAAACCTGACGAAGTTTTAAAAAAGAAGCATCATAGGTATTGTTTTCTTCATGGTTACGGTCATAAAATTGGCGGTAATAACTCTCTGCAGTTACGGCTGTGGTATTAGGTTCATATATTGGAGTATCTATTGTACCAACATTAACAACACCTTGAGGAACAATACCTTCTTCTGGTCTAAAAGCCGTTTCTGCTAATTGACCACCAACATTACCTAAGGCGCGTGTTCTAGAAACTATAATACCGCCTTGTCTCCAATCTAACAAAAAGCCTAAATCCCATTTTTTATAATTTAATTGATTATTAAAACCAAGCATAAAATCTGGATTGTAATTTCCTAATTTTTGTAGATTATTATCTGGAATATAACGGCCTTCATCCGTTAGTATAAAGTCGCCATTTTCATTTTTTAAATATCCAGTACCATATAAATCTCCAATACGACCACCTTCTTCTGCTTGTAAAAATACCGTTTGGTTTTGACTGTCGTATATTCTAGAGTAGGCCAATGTTAATAAGCCACCATCTTGTGGCAAGCTCTCTACAGTAGCTCTGTTTCTACTAAAATTAAAGGTGGTGTTCCAGCTAAAATCTGTAGTAAGAACAGGAGTAGCATTAAGAATAATTTCAACCCCTTTAGAGCGTACTTTTCCTCCGTTAACTACTTGTTGGGTAAAACCAGAAGAGATACCAATAGGTAAAGAAATAATTTGGTCTTTAGTAACGGCATTGTAATAGGAAACATCAAAGTTTAAGCGGTCTTTAAAAAAGCGAATATCTGCTCCTACCTCAAAAGAGGAGGTTTGCTCTGGTTTAAGGTTTGCGTTTGCAATGGTATTTTGGTCACTAAAAGTGGGCTGTCCGTTAAATGGTGTTTGTGCTACAAAAGCACCTGTAGTTTGGTACGGATTTGTATCATTACCAACTTGTGCCCAACTAGCTCTTAATTTTGCAAAAGAAATTTCTTGCGGTAAATCTACTACCTCAGAAATTATAAAACTTGTAGAAACAGAAGGGTAAAAGAAAGACGTATTATCTACAGAAAACGGTGTTGCTAGTGCGCTAGACCAATCGTTTCTTCCAGTAATATCTAAAAATAGAAAGTTCTTATATCCGAATTTGGCTAAACCATAGAAGCTGTTAATTCTTTTTTCCGATGCAAATTCAAATACTTCAATTGGTGATGCTGCATTAGATAGTTTAAAAATTCCTGGTTGTGCTAAACTTGTGGTTTGTGATTGGTTCGTTACTGCTCTTTGGTTCATTCTATTTGCACCTAAAGAAATATCGACTTTAAAATCACCAAATTTGTTTTTATAATTTAGAAGAAAATCGGTATTTATTTCTCTAAAAAAAACATCATGCTCTGCATACGCACCATTGCTAAACCTGTTAGAGCTATACGCACGTTTAAGTTGTCTTAACTCGCTAGAATAATCCATTCCTGTGCGTATGGTAGCACTTAAATTATTGGTAACATCATACTTGGCAGAAAGGTTACCAAAAACTCTATCTCTATTAAAAGAATTGGTGTTTTCATTTAAGATAAAGTATGGATTATCAAAAAAGGTATAATTAAAAGAATATTGTTGTGTGCCTTCTAAGCCAGGTTGCCAATAATTTTTTAGATTATTAATATTTAAAGAACGAGGTCCCCACGCTACTAAAGAATAATTTACATTCTCGGAACCATAACCACTAGAAGGCCTATTATCACTCTGTGAATTTACATAGCTTATAGAAGAATTTATATGTAGTTTTTCTGTGGGCTTAAATCCTAAACGTGCGGCTATGGTTTGGCGATCTAAATTAACTCCTGGAATAATAGACTTGCTTCGTAAATCGGTAAAAGAAAGTCTTAGATTTCCCTTATCAAAATTAGAAGCTATTGCTAAGTTATTTATGGCTGTAGTTCCTGTTTCATAAAAATCTTTAAGATTGTCTGGGTTAGCGTTAAACGGAGTTGCAGTTATTGGCAAACCACTGTAAAGAGCAGTATCACCACCACGTACTACCGTACCATTTGCAAGAGTCACAGGACTATCAAATTGAGGCACTAGGTTGCCTGCATTTAATCTTGGCCCCCAACTATAGGTTATATTATCATTAGTACCTCCACCAAGGCCATCTATATAGGCAAATTGTCCAGAATTACCTTGACCATATTCATTTTGAAAATCTGGTAAACGAAAAGCAGAATCTACAAAGAAACTGGTATTGTAACTAATACCTAAACCTTTGTTTTTAGAGCCGTTTTTGGTCTGTATTAAAATAACTCCATTAGACGCTCGTGTTCCGTATAATGCAGCAGCACTAGGACCTTTTAAAACAGATACTTCTTCAATATCATCTGGATTTACCTCCATGGCACCGTTACCAAAATCTATTTCCTGAAAACCTGCAGCGGCTTCATTGGTAAAATTAAAAACAGAGTTATTGTTAATAGGAACACCATCTACCACAAAAAGTGGATTGTTATTAGAGAAGGAGGCTTCTCCTCTAATAGTTATTTTAGAAGAAGAACCAACTCCTGTTGCACCTTGGTTAATAGTTACGCCAGCCAGCTTTCCGCTTAAATTATCTAGGAAGTTGGCAGATTTTACTTCGGTTACTCCTTTGGCATTTATACTTTGTACAGCATAGCCTAGTTCTTTAGTTTCTCTTTTAAAGCCTAAAGCAGTTAAAACTACTTCATCTAACTGTTCTGAAGATTCTTCTAAAACAGCATTTACGGTTTTATTATAGTGTATTGGTATTACTTGTGTTGTATACCCTAGGGCAGAGAATTGTAATGCGCCTTGAAAATTAGGAACATCTAAGGTATAAGCACCATTTGTATCTGAGGCAGTTCCTTTTGAGGTTCCTACTAATGTAATATTTACATTAGAAATTGGGTCTCCAAAAATAGTTGTAATAGTTCCGGATATGGTTTGTTGTGAATGGCCTAATGCACTAGCAAATAGGACAAATAAAAGCATTGTATACTTCATTAATAGGTATAAAAAATGATTATTTGTAGGGTTTAATGAACCTACATAGTTATTTATATAAAAGTTTATTGCAATTGTAAGGAAGGGGATCCTTTATTGTAGAAGATTCTTTTGGTAGATGAAATAACTATATTTTGTAAATAGTAGAATATGTTTTTGGCTTCTTGAACAAATTGAAGTAGTAGAATATAAAAACTAGAATTTCTTAAGCTGTATAAAGAAGTTATTGTAAAAACATCTTTTTCGACATCAATATCTTTAAATGTTTTTAGCTTATAGATGGTAATTTTAGATGCATTTGCCCAAGAAAAAACTTCCTTTTGTAAGGAATTTGTTTGCCACGATAAATTTTTAAAAAAGCTAGCGTTAAACTGACTTTTAGATAAACCCATAAGGTAAAAACCACCATCTGCAGACAGCCCTAAAATAGTTTTATTTTCAGAAATTTCTTTAGCCGCTCTAAGTAATTGGCTTGTTGTTAATTGCGGCGTGTCGTTACCAATTGTAATAACATTTTCATATCCTAAATTGTAGACCGATGATATTGCATTGGTAAAACGCTCTCCAAAAGTATTTCCTACTTGTTCTTGTTCTGTAAAATGAAAAAATGGAAGCTTAGACTTAGAAATAGTGTCTAATGTCTTTTTTGTTAAAGCCGAAAACAAAGAAATACCGTTAGCTATTTTTTTGTGCTTTACTTCTTCTATAGAAGATTGCGCAAAAAAAACAATGGCAGTTTGTTTTGAACTTGTAAATGTCATTTCCTTGATTCTAAAGTAAACTTACACAAAAAAAGATGCTTTTACATTGGTCGGCAGCTTCTTTTTTTCATTACAAAAGATAGTTTTTTATTTTTTTAATTAAGAATAAAGAAAAGACTAGTTAGTTTGTTATAGAAAGTATTTTAAACGTATTTCATTATTTAGAATACGGTAAAGAGAGTTGTTTGTTGGGTAAAAAGTTTTTTTGTATTTATTTCTTTAAGCAATAGATACAAAACAAACTACAGGGTTTGTTTTATTTAGAATTATTGGATGTTTTTTAATTATAAAAAGGGTAATTTTAGACAAGAATTATAGTAAAATGGCAAAGACAAATACAGATTTAGGTTCGGTAGGCCTAGTACTTTCTGGAGGAGGCGTTCGTGGGCTTGCGCACATAGGTGTAATTAAAGCTATGAAGGAGTATAATATAAATGCCACTACGGTTTCAGGGAGTAGTGCAGGCGCCTTAGTTGGGGCATTGTATGCAAACGGAAATAGTATAGAAGAAATGTTAGATTTTTTTAAAAGTACACCACTTTTTAAGTATAATTTTTTAACCATGGCCAAGGCTGGGTTTATAGATACTGATAAATATATTTCTCTTTTTAAAAACTACTTTCCAGAAGATTCTTTTGAGGCTTTATCTAAAAAATTATATTTAGTAGCAACTAATTTGCAGAAGGGAGAAGAAACCTATTTTTCAACTGGAGAATTAATACGACCATTATTAGCTTCTTCTGCTTTGCCTCCAGTTTTTAGTCCTGTAGAAATGAATGGTTATTTATATGCAGATGGCGGAATTATGAATAATTTTCCTATTGAACCTGTTAAGAAAAATTCTAACTTTATTATTGGCAGTAATGCCTCAGTAGTTAGTCCTTTAGAAAAAAAAGATTTAACGAATGCAGTTAAACTAGCCGGAAGAGTTACTGGTTTAATGATATATGCATCCTCTAAAGAAAAACTAAAATCTTGTAACGTAGTGGTAGAACCTTTAGAGCTAGAAGAAATAGGTCTTTTAGATAAAAAAGGTATGGACAAAGCCTTTCATATAGGGTATGAACATGCAGTAAAAAAAATAGAAGCGTATTTAGAATCTACACGTCATCAAAATCTACCTTTAGAGTAGGTGTTGTTGGGTGTGCTTGGCAAGTAAGTATTAAACCTTCTTCAATTTCTCCATCGGTTAAAATCTGATTTTTTACCATTTCTGCTTTACCCTCGGTAACACGAGCAATACAGCTACTACAAACACCGCCTTGGCAAGAGTAAGGTGCATCTATATTTTCTTTAAGAACGGCATCTAAAACAATTTCTTTCTTATTCATAGATAATGAAAATTCTTCATCATCTACAAGAACAGTTACCTGTGTTTTTCCATCCGCACTTTCACTTACAGGAAGTTCTTCTTTAATTTCGGTACTGGTAAAAAGCTCAAAATGTATTTTATCTTTAGGAACTTCATTTTCTTCTAGTGTAGCAGTTGCCAAAGTAATTAAAGCCTCTGGACCACAAAGGTAATACCCATCAAAAGAAACTTCTTTATGCTTATTTTTTAGGGCATAGTTTATGGTAGAAACATCAATCCTACCAAAAAGAGAGTTCTCCTCTTTAGTTTGGCTATTGGTAAAATACACAAAGAATCGGTTGGCATATTCTAACTGCAGTTTCATTAAATCGGTATAAAACATGGTTTCTTTATACGACTTGTTTCCGTATACCAAAACAAATGTACTATCTGCATTACTGTTTAAAACAGATTTTGCAATACTCATAATAGGAGTAATACCACTACCAGCAGCAATTGCGGCAATGTTTTTTGCAGAAGATGTAGCATTAAAAACAAAACGACCTTCCGGAGCCATTACTTCTAAAACATCCCCTTCTTTAAGCTTGGTATTGGCATAATCAGAGAATCCGCCAGCATCTACTTTTTTTACACCAATAGTAATAGTCTCACTTTTTGGTGAAGAACTTATGGAGTAAGCTCTACGTAACTCTTTTCCTTTAATTTCTTTTTTTATGGTAATGTATTGTCCTGGTACAAAATGAAAAGTTTGTAAATGTTCTTTAGGAATACTAAAGGTTATTGCTACAGAACTTGGAGTTAAAGGTTTTATGTGTTTTACCGTTAGGGGATAAAAATGAGCCATGCTTTACTATTTAAATAAGAATGCAAAATTAAGCAAAGCAAGTAGGTTACTAAAGTAGAATAGTAAAAATATATACCTAAGTTTATTATGCATAAGAAAATTATGCATATATTTGAGGTAAGAAAATTAATACATGGGTAATTCTAAATTATATAAAGGGAGTTTAAATACTATTATTTTAAAACTGTTAGACGAACAGGGTAAAATGTATGGGTATGAGATTACCCAAAAAGTAAAAGCCCTTACCCAAGGAGAGTTACAAATTACCGAAGGCGCTTTGTACCCTGCTTTACATAAACTAGAAGCCGAAGGTTTGCTAGATGTGGAGGTAGCCAAAGTAGATAATCGTTTACGCAAATATTATAAACTAACAGAAGCAGGAGAAAAAGAAACCGTAAACCGCTTGGCAGAACTAGAAGAATTTATACGTAGTATGCAAAATTTAGTAAATCCTAATTGGAGTATTAATTAAGATGTTTTTAATATGAGGTTGGTTAAACAAGACATACAAAATATAGATGCTTATTTAAAAGAAAAAGGTATTAAGTACATGGATATTCGTTATGAACTTATAGATCACTTGGTATCTGAATACGAGTCTATAGAAAATTACCCAGATTTAGAAAGTTTTTTAAGAAAACGTGTTGCATGGTGTAGAAAAGTAGCAGAAGAAAAAAGAAAATCTATACATTGGGGATATCAAAAGGCATTTTGGACTAGGCTTTTTAGTTTTTTAAAGAAGCCGATGACTTATTTGTTTTTAATATTTTGGGCTGTTTCGTTACATATCTTGGTGAGTTTGCTAAGCCCTAAAGTTTTTAACGCTGTCATTATATCTATTTTTTATTGTGTTCCTATATGTCAAATAGGGTTGTTTTTTTATCAAAGACAATTAGATGGAATAAAGAAAAAGGTGTTGTCATATGATACCTTATTTAATATTTATAGTTTTCCGCATTTGTTTATGTATTTTCTTCCCCTTATAGTTGATTATATGAAATCGGAACCGTATTGGCTTGCGGGCTATTGTACTATTGGGATATTATTAAATGCTACTGCTCTAATAGAAGTTGTTAATAGAAGAAAACTAATACTAAAAGAGTATAAATTTCTTAAAAAATATTTTTCATGAAATTAAGCCAATCTCAAATACAGAATATTGAAAACTACTTAGATAATAAGAAGTTAGAACAAGTAGACCTTAGATATGAGGTACAAGATCATATGATTGTTGGGATAGAGCAATCATTAGCAGAGGGTATTTCTTATAAAGATGCGTTTAACCAGCAAAAAGAGAAATGGAATCCGGAATTGGAAAGTTATTCTTCTTTTTGGTTGGGGTACGCATATGTTGGGCCTAAATTAATGATGAAAAAATGTATTGCGATAATTAAGAAAATATATTTTAAATCAATTCTTTCATCTTTAATAACAACTGGCTTACTATTAGTGTTTTTTAGTTTTATACCAAAGAGTTTTTTTGTTAGTGCAATAGATGTATTTATTGGAGTTGTTTTTTCTTGCCTTTTTTTATTATCTGTCGTCTGGTTTTTTAGTATTAAAACTTCTAATATTAAAACTACCTATCAATATTTTTATAAGATACAAAGTCTAAACATTGGTATATTTATTTTTATGTTCATGGACATGGCATTTAATGAAAAACAATATGTTACACCTGACATGGCTTTTTTAAAACTGTTATTCCCAATATATATGTTAGTTTCCTACCACCATTTATTTAAATTTTACCAAAAACATAATAGAGTTATAAAAAGACTAGCTTAGTAATGCAACTAAATCAAGCACAAATACAACAACTTTATGCTTTTACTAGCAAGCATTTTGTAGAACATTATGATTTGCAAACCGAATTGGTAGACCACATAGCAAACGGTATAGAACAACAACTTTCTGAAAACTCAGATATAACTTTTAAACAAGCTTTAAATAATGAGTTTAGAAAATTTGGCGTTCACGGTTTTGAAGATGTTATTGTTAAAAGAAAAAGAGCAATGTCCTTAAAATACTGGAAAATAATTTTTGGGTTTTTTAAAGACTATTTTAGTTTCCCTAAAATAATTGCCACGCTTTCTGCTATTTTGTTTTTAGGATTGGTTTTTTGGAATATTCCTTTAGAAATAAAAGAAAACTTTTTTTCAGGGATAGGAGCACTAATTATAGTTCTATGGTTGTTTTTTATGATTAGAAATAAAAAACAAAAAAAAGAAACAAAAAAAAGGTGGATGCTAAAGGACCAAATAGATAATATAGGTAACTCATTTAACCTTATTCATTTAATCTTCTTCCCTATTATAAATTCTAACCTTTTAGGTTCCGTTTTAAGATGGCAAGTATTTTATATAGATGTTCTATTAGCTTTTATTATAGTTACAGTAGTGCTTATTAGTTTTATTATTCTTAAAACTATCCCTCAAAAAGCAGAAGAATTATTGACTAAAACCTATCCAGAATATAAATTACTACAAACCTTGTAACAAATTACCCTATTTTTATACTAACAAATAAATTTTTAAACACAAACCATGAAAAAAGTAGTATTAGGTCTTATTTTATTTTTAGCAGTACAGGTACAAGCCCAAGAGAAATCAGCTTTACAAACAAAATCCGAAGAACTTATAAAATTAACGGGGGCAAGTAAAGCTTTTGAAGATGCTATAGCGCAAATAGGAGCAGGTGTTGGCGCAGATAAAAAGGAAGCTTATAAAAAAGAAGCAGACGGTACTCTAGGAGAAATCTATGACCAATTAGGAGCATTATATGCAGAAGAATTTACAGAAGAAGAAATAGATTCTTTAATTAGTTTTTACCATACAGATTTAGGTAAAAAGTTAAGCGTAAAACAATTATTAATTAGTCAAAAAGCAATGATGATTGGACAATCTTGGGGAATGAAGGTTGGCGGGATAGCACAAAAATATGCACAGTAATATTGTTTTTATTTTAGTTTCATAAATTCAATTTTCAACGTACAAGGACTAAGTACTTTTAAAAGTGCTTAGTCCTTTCTTTTTATAGAAGCCTATACATCATAAAAATAAAGTGCATTTTACCGACCAACGGTATAATAATATGGTTGTTTTTTAGTTTAAGTTAGGTACGAATACAGATAATTTTGAAGCTTCAACATAAATTTATAGTTACCGCAATTTTAATTGGACTAGGGTTTAACTCTTGTTCTACTAAAAAAGATGCCTTTTTGAATAGAAATTGGCACGCCTTAAATACCAAGTATAATACCCTATACAATGGTAATATTGCTTTTGAGGAAGGAAGAGAAACTTTGAACACTAATTACCAAGACGATTATTGGGAAATACTACCCATAGAACGTATGGAGGTAAGTGGAGAAATAAAGTTAGACTCAGAAGATAACAATCCAAATTTTATTATTGCCGAAGAAAAAGCTACAAAAGCCATACAAAAACATAGTATGGATATTAAAAATGTAGAGCGCAATCCGCAAACAGATGAGGCTTTTCTACTTTTAGGAAAGGCAAGATATTTTGACGAGCGCTATATTCCTGCTTTAGAAGCTTTTAATTATATACTTAGAAAATACCCAGCTAGTGATAAACTTAGTGAAGCCCGCATTTGGAGAGAAAAAGTAAATATTCGTTTAGAAAATGATGATTTGGCGGTTAAAAACTTAAAAAACTTAATGAAGTATGATAAGTTAAAAGACCAAGAATATGCAGATGCCCGTGCTATGTTAGCGCAAGCATATATTAATTTAAATGCACCAGATACTGCAATTCAGCAATTAAAAATAGCATCGCACTATACTAAAAAGAACCCAGAAAAAGGTCGTTACTACTATATCATAGGACAATTATACAATCAATTAGGTCATAAAGACAGTGCAAACTATGCTTTTGATAAGATTATAGATTTAAACAGAAAATCTCCTAGAGTGTATATGATAAATGCACACCTGCAAAAAATTCAGAATATAGAATTAACAGGAGAAAATGAGGAAGAACTTTTAAAATACCTTACTAAGTTAGAGGAGAATAGAGAAAACAGACCTTTTTTAGATAAAATTTATCGCCAAAAAGCAGAGTATTATTTAGCAACAGAATCGGATAGTTTGGCAATTGTATATTTTAATAAATCGCTTAGAAGAACACAAAACAAGCCTAAATTAAATGCTTTAAACTATGAAAATTTAGCGGAATATAATTTCGATTTAAATTCTTATAAAAATGCAGGAGCTTATTATGATAGTGTACTAACTAACGTACCAGAAAACACTAAAAAATATCGTACTGTAAAAAAGAAGCTAGACAATTTAGAAGATGTTATAAAGTATGAAGATGTTGTACATTATGCAGATAGTGTTATTACAGTTTATGATATGCCTAAAGACAAGCAAATAGCATATTATGGCAACTATATTGAAGAACTAAAGAAAGCCAAAGAAGAAGAAGAAAAAAAGGCAAAGCAAAAATTAACAGATGGTTTTGCAGCGTTTAGCGAAAGTAAAGGGGGCAAGGAAAATAAAGGCAATTTTTATTTTTACAATATTACTAGTTTAGGATATGGTAAGAACGATTTTAAGAATAAATGGGGAACAAGAAAGCTAGAAGATAATTGGCGTTGGAGTAATAAAAACACAACAGTTATAGAGGACAATTCTGGAGATATTGTAGCAAATAATAAAAGCAGCTCTTTAGATCCAACAGAAGAGGAAAAATTTTCGGTAGAGTTTTATCTAAATCAAATTCCAACAGATGTTTCTGTAATAGACAGTCTTAAAACAGGAAGAAATTTTGCAAACTACCAATTAGGATTAATCTATAAAGAAAAATTTAAAGAGAATCTTTTAGCTGCCGGTAAACTAGAGGGGGTGTTAAACTCTAATCCTGAAGAAAGATTAATATTGCCATCTAAATATAATTTGTATAAAATTTATGAAGAAGAAGGTAGCTCTTTAGCAGCATCTATGAAGCAGAATATTATTAGCAATCATGGCGATTCTCGTTATGCAGAAATATTATTAAACCCAGAAGCAGTATTGGCTGGTAATTTAGATAGTCCAGATGTGCGTTATGCAGCATTGTATAAAAAATACCAAAATCAAGAGTTTTTAAAAGTAATAACAGGAGCAGAAGAAAACATTAACAAGTTTACAGGAGACCCTATAGTTCCAAAGTTTGAAATGCTTAAAGCAAATGCTATTGGAAGGTTACAAGGTTTTGTAAACTTTAAAGAAGCTTTAAATTATGTTGCTCTTACTTATCCTAATAACCCTGAAGGAAAAAAGGCAGAGCAAATGATTGCAGAGCATTTACCTAAGTTAGAAGAAAAAGAATTCTCTTCAGAAACAGGCGCTACAGGAAAAGGAAATTGGAAAGTAGTATTCCCTTTTAAAAGAAATAATAATGATGCAGCTCTAGTTTTAAAAGAGCTTTTAGAAAAATCTATAAAAGATTTACGATATAAGAATGTAGTTTCTAAAGATATTTATAACTTAGAAGACCAATTTGTGGTGGTGCATGGTTTTAAATCTAAAGAATTTGCTTTAGGTTATGCAGAGCTATTAAAAAATAATAAAGACTATAAAGTTACTAATGAGAATTTTGTAATTTTATCTTCTAACTATAAAGTAACACAAGTACATAAGAATTTAACAGAGTATAAAAAGTCTCTTTTAACCCCAAAACCCTAAATTAATGTTTTCAGATAAACAAAAACCTAGAACTATGAACGAAGTAGGAGGACAGCCTAACAGAATTGAAAAAAATACTAAAATAAAAGGAGATATTGTATCTGAAGCAGATTTTAGGATAGATGGTAAGTTAGATGGTAATGTAACCACCTCTGGTAAAGTAGTTATTGGTAAAGGAGGTTATATTCACGGTAAAGTAGAATGTGTAAATGCAGATATAGAAGGTAATTTTAACGGAGAACTTTTAGTGTCCGATTTACTTTCCTTAAAAGCATCTGCAGTAATAGAAGGTACTGTTTCTGTGTCTAAATTAGCGGTAGAGCCGGGTGCTACTTTTAACGCTTCTTGTACTATGAAAGGTAAAGGTGGTAGTTTTAATAAACAACAACCAAGCAGTGGAGCAAAAGCCTCGTAAAAAAGATAACGGAGCTTTACGTACAGCAGCAAAACTTTCTGGAATAGGCATTCAAATGGGTGTTACTATTTATTTAGGTAATTTGCTAGGAACTTGGTTGGATCAAAAATTTAATACTACGTTTTTAGAAATTTCAATAACTTTGTTGGCAATATTTTTATCTACTTATATTTTAATAGTTAAAGCCAAGAAACTAAATACCTAAACAAGTTGTTAAAATCGTTCATTCAATATAGTATTGTTTTTACAATACTTTTTTTTGTTGCAAAATATTCGCATTTATATTTTGTACAAGACTCTATTTCTTTTTCTCTCGGAAAAATGTATGTATACCATTATTTATTTTCTTTAGGTATATGTATTCTCTTTGCTTATTTAGCTTTTTCTAATATTTTAGAAAATCAACTAGGTTTAATTTACCTTGGAGCATTGTTTTTAAAAATAATTTTCTTTGTAATTATTTTTAAAAACATAGTGCTTAGTGAAACACCAATCCCAAGAATAGAAAGGGTTCATATGCTACTTCCATTAGCTTTATTTTTATCTGTTGAGGTGTTATTTATTTCAAGAATATTAAGACGTTTGTGACAAATAAAGAATAAAGAAAAAAAGTATTTGATATTTATTTATAATACCTACCTTTGCGCAAAATTTTAAGGGAGTAATTTTTCGAATTGTTTATAATGAATATAGCATCAAAATACTTTAGTAAATTAGCTTTATTAATTATCCTTATGTCCTCATTTCAAGGATTTTCTATTTCTGAAAAAGAAAAAGAAGGGCATTCTCAGGAGGATAACGGACATGTAGATACTAAAGAAGAAATTGGCGATTATATAGCGCATCACCTTAAAGATGCACACGATTTTCACTTATTTTCATATACAAGTGATTCAGGAGAACGCAAGCATGTAGGTTTTTCTTTACCAGTAATTATTTGGTCTAGTAAAGGTTTGGTTTCTTTTATGTCATCAGAATTTCATCATGATGATGCTGGGCATACTATAGTAGACAAGAAAGGGTTAAAATTCACAAAAATACATAGTAAAATTTATGAGTTAGATGCTAATGCAACTGCCGTAAGTTTTGATGAGGAACACCATGCAACTAATGCACATAAAGTTTTAGATTTCTCTATTACAAAAAGTGTTTTTGGAATATTAATAGCAGGTTTGTTAATGTTCTTAGGGTTTTTCTCTTTAGCAAAAGGATATAAGAAAGGTGCTATTCCTACCGGAATAGGACGTGTTTTAGAGCCTCTAGTAATATATGTAAGAGACGAAATTGCAAGACCTAATATTGGAGAGAAAAAATATAAGAAGTTTATGCCTTACTTGCTAACAGTATTCTTCTTTATATGGATATTAAACTTAATAGGATTAACACCATTAGGTTTTAATGTAACAGGACAAATAGCAATAACAGTATGTTTAGCATTATTTACTTTAGTAATATATATGACAAATGGCTCTAAAGATTTTTGGGCGCATACGTTATGGATGCCAGGGGTTCCTTATATTTTAAGACCGGTATTAGCTTTTTTAGAATTAGTAGGATTTATTCTTATTAAACCATTCTCATTATTAGTACGTTTATTTGCAAATATTACGGCAGGGCACTCTGTTGTTATGGGTATTGCGGCACTTATGATTTTGCTAAAAGCGCAGTTTGGAACAGCAGGGGCAACAGGAATATCATTTTTCTTAACCTTATTTTTAATGGTTATAGAGGTTTTAGTAGCTTTTTTACAAGCGTTTATTTTTACAATGCTATCGGCACTTTTTATAGGAATGGCGGTAGAAGAACACGATCATACACATGATCATTAATTTAGGATTTGTTTAATTAATATATAAAAATCAAGTAGTATGTACAATTTAATTGGAGCAGGATTAATCGTAATCGGTGGAGGAATCGGATTAGGTCAAATTGGTGGTAAAGCAATGGAAGGTATTGCTCGTCAGCCAGAGGCTGCTGGTAAAATCCAAACAGCAATGATTATCATCGGAGCATTATTAGAAGGTTTAGCATTCGGTGCTTTACTTTTAGGAAAATAATTCCGAAGAAAGCTAAAAAAGAAACACATTCTGCAACGGTTGGTTGCAGAAGTGTTTTTTTAAAAGATTAAACAAAATTAGAATAGATATAATATGGATATTTTTAACGATTTTTCTATAGGCTTGTTCGCAATGCAGGCTTTTATTTTAATAGTATTAATTTTCTTATTAGGAAAATTTGCTTGGAAGCCAATTCTTAATGCAATAGAAGGTCGCGAAGAAGGTATTAAAGATGCCTTAGAAGCTGCAGAAAATGCTAAGAAAGAAATGCAAAATTTGCAAGCAGATAACGATAGGTTATTAAAAGAAGCTCGTGCAGAAAGAGAAGCTATGCTTAAAGAAGCAAGAGAAATTAAAGATAAAATGATTTCAGACTCTAAAGAACAAGCACAAGTAGAAGGCGATAAAATTATTAAGCAAGCGCAAGCTGCTATAGAAGGGGAGAAAAAAGCAGCATTGGCAGATATTAAAAACCAAGTTGGTAGCCTTTCTGTAGAAATTGCAGAGAAAGTAATCAAAGAGCAGTTATCGGATAAAGACAAGCAACTAAAATTAGTTGAAGGTTTATTAGGAGATATTAAATTGAATTAATAGAAGATGAGCAATTCAAGAGCAGCCGTTCGTTACGCCAAAGCAATTTTAGACCTTGCAGTAGATAATACATCTGTGGATGCAGTGGAAGCAGATATGCGTTCTATAGTTAGTACTATTGCAGAAAGCAAAGAATTGCGAGATTTATTAGAGAGCCCTGTAGTTAGTGGAGAAACTAAGAAAAGTGCATTATTGGCAGTTTTTAGTGGAAGTAACACTATTACAGAAGGAGCTATATCTAATTTAATAGCAAATAAAAGAATCTCTATATTAAATGAGGTTGCTTTAAAATATATAATACTTAATGAGCAGTTAAAAGGTAAAGATGTAGCGTATGTAACTACAGCAGTTCCTTTAACAGCAGATTTAGAAAAGAAAGTATTAGAGAAAGTAACAAAGTTAACGGGTAAAGAAGTTACCTTAGAAAACAAAATTGATGAGAGTATTCTTGGAGGTTTTGTGTTACGTGTAGGCGATTTGCAATATGATGCTAGTATCGCTAATAAATTAAATAATTTACAAAGAGAATTTACAAGTAGTCTATAATATATTTTCGGATTTTTAGAAATCCAGAACCTTATATCTAAAACAAATGGCAGGAGTAAAAGCCGCTGAAGTATCAGCAATTTTAAAGAAACAATTATCAGGATTTGACGCTACAGCTTCATTGGATGAAGTAGGGACAGTATTACAAGTGGGTGATGGTATCGCACGTGTATACGGTTTATCTAATGTACAATACGGAGAACTAGTTGAATTCGAGGGTGGTTTAAAAGGAATCGTTCTTAACTTAGAAGAAGATAACGTTGGTGTAGTACTTTTAAGTCCATCTAGAGACGTTAAAGAAGGGTCTGTTGTTAAACGTACACAAACTATTGCATCTGTAAACGTAGGTGAAGGTATTGTAGGTCGTGTTGTAAATACTTTAGGTCTTCCTATAGATGGTAAAGGACCTATTTCTGGTAAAACGTATGAAATGCCATTAGAGCGTAAAGCTCCTGGAGTTATTTATCGTGAACCTGTTACCGAGCCATTACAAACTGGTATTAAGGCAATTGATGCTATGATTCCTGTAGGTAGAGGACAACGTGAGTTGGTTATTGGTGACCGTCAAACTGGTAAAACTACCGTTTGTATTGATACCATCTTAAATCAAAAAGAATTTTACGATGCTGGGGAACCAGTATATTGTATATATGTTGCAATTGGCCAAAAAGCTTCTACGGTTGCTGCTATTGCACAAACATTAGAAGATAAAGGAGCATTAGCATATACTACTATAGTTGCTGCAAATGCATCTGATCCTGCACCAATGCAGGTTTATGCTCCATTCGCTGGTGCAGCTATTGGAGAGTACTTCCGTGATACTGGTCGTCCTGCATTAATTATATATGATGATTTATCTAAGCAAGCTGTTGCATATAGAGAGGTTTCTTTATTATTAAGAAGACCACCAGGACGTGAGGCATATCCTGGAGATGTATTTTATCTTCACTCTAGATTATTGGAGCGTTCTGCAAAAGTTATTGCAGATGATGATATTGCAAAAGATATGAATGATTTGCCAGATGTTTTAAAACCAATAGTAAAAGGTGGTGGTTCTTTAACTGCATTACCTATTATTGAAACACAGGCGGGTGATGTTTCTGCATATATTCCTACCAATGTAATTTCTATTACAGATGGTCAAATTTTCTTAGAACAAGATTTATTTAACCAAGGGGTTCGTCCAGCAATTAACGTAGGTATATCTGTATCTCGTGTTGGTGGTAATGCACAGATTAAATCTATGAAGAAAGTATCTGGAACATTAAAACTGGATCAAGCACAATTCCGTGAACTAGAAGCGTTCGCTAAATTTGGTTCTGATTTAGATGCTGCTACCTTAAATGTAATTGAAAAAGGTCGTCGTAATGTTGAGATATTAAAGCAAGCGCAAAATGACCCTTTTACTGTAGAAGATCAAGTTGCTATTATCTATGCAGGTTCTAAGAACTTGTTAAGAGATGTTCCTGTAGATAAAGTAAAAGAATTTGAAAGAGATTTTATTGAGTTTTTAAATGCGAAGCATAGAGGTGTTTTAGATACCTTAAAGTCAGGAAAACTTACCGATGAAGTAACAGATACATTGAGTGCTGTTTGTAAAGAAATGTCGGCTAAATATAAAAACTAGTACTGAGTTTTAAGTACAAAGTATTGAGTACAAAATAATTTAGATAGTAGCTAAACTACTTTGTGTTCATTACTTAATACTAACAAAATATGGCAAACTTAAAAGAAATACGTAATAGAATAGCATCGGTATCTTCTACCATGCAAATTACTAGTGCCATGAAAATGGTGTCTGCAGCAAAGCTAAAAAAAGCACAGGATGCTATAACAGCAATGCGTCCTTATGCAGATAAACTTACAGAGCTTTTACAAAGTTTAAGTGCAAGTTTAGATGCGGATTCTGTAAGTACCTATGCAGATAATAGAGATGTTAACAAGGTGTTGGTTGTAGCCATTACATCTAACAGAGGTTTATGTGGTGCTTTTAATACTAATGTTCTTAAGCAATGTTTCTCTTTATTGGAGAATACCTACGCTGGAAAGCAAGTAGATTTTATCGCAATAGGGAAAAAGTCTAATGACATTCTTTCTAAGAAACATAATGTAATTGCAAATCATAGTACTGTTTTTGATGATTTAACTTTTAATAATGTAGCTGCAATAGCAGAAGAGTTAATGCTTCTTTTCACAGAAGGGAAATATGATAAAATTGAAATCGTTTATAACAAATTTAAAAATGCTGCAACGCAAATTGTTATGACCGAGCAATTTTTACCAATTGTACCAATAGAAGGAGAGTCTAATTCAAATGTAGATTATATTTTTGAACCTTCTAAACTAGAGATAGTTGAGGAGCTTATACCAAAGTCCTTAAAAACACAATTGTTTAAAGGTATTCGTGATTCTTTTGCTAGTGAACATGGCGCTCGTATGACTGCTATGCATAAAGCAACAGATAACGCTACAGAATTAAGAGATCAATTAAAACTTACCTATAATAAAGCAAGACAAGCTGCAATTACTAATGAAATATTAGAAATTGTTGGTGGTGCAGAAGCATTAAATAATTAGAATTATAGCATATAATTATTTTATAAAATAGAAAGCTCTACTTTTAAGTAGAGCTTTTTTGTTGCCTAAGTTTAAATACCTATTTTTAAACTCTAATTTCTAGACTATTGAACCCGTTAAAAAAACTTTTTAAGCAGACTTTTGTATATGGTCTTGCTACGGTATTGCCTAGAATGCTCTCCTTTATTTTAGTGCCTTTATATACTTCGGTAATGGCACCTGGTTTATATGGTAAAGTAAGTGTAATATTTGCTTGGTTTGCAATTTTTAATGTGGTTTTAGCTTACGGTATGGAAACTGCTTTTTTTAGGTTTTATAGTAAATCTAATGAAAAAAATACAGTAGTATCTACCTCTTTAATTTCTATAGTAATAACAACTGCTGTATTTGTTTGTATTACTTTTTTGTTTTTTGGCTCTTTATCTCAAATCTTAGAAATAGACAAAAAATACTTAGGATACGTAATTAGTATTTTAGCATTAGATGCAATAGTTGTAATTCCGTTTGCTTGGTTACGAGCAAATGAGAAACCTATGAAATATGCAATTATTAAGATTTTAAATGTAGGTATTAATCTTGGTCTTAATGTTTTCTTTTTACTATTGCTCCCAAAGCTTGTTACTGAAAATTCAGAAGGTATTTTATCTACTCTATATAAATCAAATTTTCAGATTTCATATATTTTTATTTCCAATGTTATAGCAAGTGGAATTACCTTTTTACTGATGAGTGAATTGTATAGAAAAACAAAATGGGTTTTTGATAAAGTACTATGGAATTCTATGATGAAATATGCAATGCCAGTTATGGTAGCCGGAATTGCTTTTAGTATAAATGAAGTGTTTGATCGTGTTTTATTAGAAAAATTACTACCTGAAGATGTATCAGAAGCTAAAGTAGGAATGTATTCGGCATGTTATAAAATAGCATTGTTTATGACTCTTTTTGCAACAGCATTTCGCATGGGAATAGAACCATTTTTCTTTAGCCACTCTACCTCAGAAAACCCACAAAAAGCCTATGCCCAAATTACCAATTATTTTGTGATTTTAGGAAGTGTAATTTTATTGTCTGTAGTAGTTTATGCAGATGTTCTAAAAACTATTATTGTACGTGACCCCGCGTATTGGGAAGCAATGTCTATTGTACCAATTATTGTACTTGCTAGTTTCTTTTTAGGAATATACCACAACTTATCTGTTTGGTATAAAGTAACGGATCGTACAAAATTTGGTGCTTACATATCTATAATCGGTGCAATTTTAACTATTGTTATTAATATAGTTTTTATAAAATATTTTGAATATATGGCTTCTGCAGTAGCAACCTTAGTTGCTTATGGTACTATGATGTTTCTTTCGTTTTATTTTGGAAGAAAATATTACCCTATTCCCTATAACTTTAGAAAAATAGGATTTTATTTAGTACTATCTATTAGCTTTTCTGCAATTGCTTTTTATGGGTTTAATAGAAACTTAATTGTTGGAAATATACTTTTAGCTATATTTTTAGTACTACTATATAAATTAGAAAATGATAACCTTAGAAAGGTATTTTTAAAAAATGGAAATAAAAATAATTAATAAATCGTCTCACGATTTACCACATTACGAAACTGGCGCATCTGCTGGTATGGATTTAAGAGCTAATATTCAAGAAGCTATTACATTAGAACCAATGGGAAGAACTATTGTAAAAACAGGATTATTTATAGAGCTTCCTGTTGGTTTTGAAGCACAAGTAAGACCAAGAAGTGGCTTAGCTGCTAAAAAAGGCATTACCGTGCTTAATGCACCTGGTACTGTAGATGCAGATTACCGTGGAGAAATAGGAGTAATATTAGTTAATTTATCTAACGACGCATTTGTAATAGAAAACGGAGAGCGTATTGCACAATTGGTAATAGCTAAACACGAAAGAGCAGAGTGGGTTTCTGTTAATGAGTTATCTACAACAGCTAGAGGCGAAGGCGGATTTGGTAGCACTGGCGTAAAATAAATTCCTGCGAAGGCAGGAATCTCTATACAGATAATAAATGAATCATTGGTATGTATATATAATGACAAACAAGCCTAATGGAGTATTATACATAGGAGTAACAGATAATATTGAAGAACGAGTAAAAGAACATAAAATAAAAGCCTATCCTAAATCGTTTACAGCAAAGTACAATTGTGATAAATTAATTTATTTTGAGGAGTTTCATAGTGGAACTGATGCAGTAAAAAGAGAAAGACAATTCAAAAAGTGGAAAAGGGATTGGAAGATTAATTTAATTAAAGAGATGAATCCAAGTTGGTCGGATATTAGTATCAATTGGAATTTAAAATATAATAATTTAAGAAACATATAAAAGATTTCTGCCTGCGCAGGAGTTAAGTTTAACCATTAAAAGATACCCGCCAAAGCGGGCAATAGTATGAAAATAATAGTTCCAATGGCGGGTAGAGGCTCGCGACTAAGACCACATTCTTTAACCGTTCCCAAACCATTAATTCCGGTTGCAGGAAAACCAATAGTGCATCGTTTAGTGAGTGATATTGCTAAAGTTTTAAAACAACCAATTGAAGAAATTGCTTTTGTTTTAGGTGATCCAGCTTGGTTTGGGGATGATGTAATTGCTAGTTTAAAAGAACTAGCAGAAAGCTTAGGAGCAAAAGCATCTATCTACAGGCAAGATAAACCATTAGGAACAGGACATGCAATTATGTGTGCAGAACCTTCTTTATCTGGCCCAGCAGTAATTGCGTATGCAGATACTTTAATTAGAGCAGAGTTTGATTTAGACCCAACAGCAGATAGTGTTATTTGGACTAAGAAAGTAGAAAACCCAGAAGCATATGGCGTTGTTAAACTTAATGATAAAAATGAAATTGTAGAGCTTGTAGAAAAGCCAGAATCTTTTGTTAGTGACCAAGCAGTAATTGGTATATACTACTTTAAAGATGTTGCAGTTTTAAAAGGAAAATTACAAGAAATTTTAGATGAGAATATTATGAACGGCGGAGAATACCAAATTAATGATGGTATTAAACGTATGATGGCTGATGGGAAGATTTTTAAAACAGGTACTGTTGATGAATGGATGGATTGTGGTAATAAAAAAATTACGATAGAAACTAACCAAAGAATGTTAGGCTTTTTAGAGGCAGACGGAGAAGAATTAATCTCTAACTCTGTACAATTAGAAAACGCAAATATTATAGAACCTTGTTATATAGGCAAAAATGTAGTTTTAAAAGACACCACAGTTGGGCCTTTTGTTTCTATTGGAGACAATTCTGTAATAGAAAACTCTACAATTAAAAATAGTTTAATACAAACAAACACTACAATTACAAATGCAAATTTAGATAATGCTATGATTGGCAACCACGCTAAATTTAATGGTAATTTTGAAAGTATTAGTATCGGAGATTATTCTGTCTTGGAATAGTTTTTGCAGTTTAAATCCCATCTAAATATTTTAAGATGGGATTTAATTTTTTTTTCTGTTTTTTAGTTCCTGTTAATTCCTTGTTATAGTAAGCCCATCTTTTTAGAAATATTCAAGTTTTATACTAATTTAGTAGCTTACAAGGATTACAAACTCTTCTCTTGGCTAAAGAACATTTCAATGGAAATTAGAAATATATTTAAAGTAGTATCTTATTTAGGGTGTTTTTTTACACTCTTGTTGGGGAATAATACTGCTATAGCTCAAGAAGATAAAATAGACATTGAAGAAAGTGCAGCTGTTTTTCTAGAAGCCTATTCAGATGATTTTCAAGAAGAATTTTTTGAAGGATTAAAGCAAAAAGGGATAGAAAACTATGATAAAGCAATTAACCACTTTCTAAAATGCAAGTCTAAAGAGCCTAATAATACAGTTGTGAGCCATGAGCTGGCAAAAGTTTATTTGTTAGATAAACAATACATAAATGCTAAAAATTATGCATTAGAAGCGTTAAATAACGAACCAGAGAATATGTGGTATCTAAATACGCTAGTTAAAGCCTTACAATTACAGGGAAATTCTTTAAATAATATTACTAAAGAGGTTCCATATAGTAATTTAAAACTTAGAGAAAACTTAAGTTATATTTATTATAAGCAGACAAATTATAAGGAAGCATTAACGGTTTTAGAAGAACTAAAAAGAACAGATAAGACACAAGTATTATATTCTAAAATTAAAGACGCTTTAAAAAAACAAGAATCAGAAATAACAACAGTTTCCTATTCTACTTCTAATACGATTACTAAAACTTCAAATAATAGAGACAACGCTCCGCAATCCTATAAAACAAGACTTCAGGGTTTAATACGTATAGAAGCTTATGCATTGGTAAAGCAAATTTCTAAAGAAGCGCTAGAACAATATCCTTTACAGCCTTATTTTTACTACGCACAAGGGTTAGCTTTAAATCAAAACAAAAAATATAGAGAAGCCCTTACTACGTTAGAAGCTTCTTTAGATTATTTAATAGAGGATATTTCATTAGCAAACAAAATTTATAAAGAAATGGCAAATGCCTATACAGGATTACACCAAACTTCTAGAGCAAATATGTATCTTCGTAAGATAAAACCTGGTTTTTAAAGTATGATGCATTCCACAAAACAATTCATTAAATATGCTATATTAAGTATTGGTTTTCTATTAGTTTTTTCATGTAAAACCAATAAAATAGTTATAGATGGTGGTATAAATGAAAACCTTTCTGCTAAGGCTATTATAAAAACACACTACCAAAACCATTTAGATTTTAAAACGTTAAGTGGAAAAGTAAAAATTAACTATTCAGACGGGGAATCTTCCCAAGGAGTATCGGTTAGTTTGCGTATGCAAAAAGACAAGGCCATTTGGATGAGTGCTCCATTAGGCATGGTAAAAGTATACATTACACCAAATAGAGTATCTTTCTATAACAAATTGCAGAATGAGTATTTTGATGGAAATTTTTCTTATTTAAGCAACTTATTGGGAACCGAATTAAATTTTGAAAAAGTACAAGATTTACTCCTTGGACAAGCAATTTTTGATTTGCGTAAGGAAAAATACAATGCTTCTATAGCAGATAAAAACTACCAGTTAAAACCACGTAAAGCAGGAGAATTATTTAAAACCCTTTTTACAATAGAACCCACTAATTTTAAAATAGCTACGCAACAACTCTCACAACCTTTAAAGAAAAGAGTTTTAGAGATTGATTATAAAAATTATCAAAAAATAGAAAATAAGGTGTTTCCAAATACGGTGGTTATTACTGCAATAGATAAGGAAATAACCAATACTATAAATTTAGAATATAGGAATATGGAGTTTAATAGAAACCTGAATTTTCCATATAAAATACCAAAAGGTTTTGATGAGATTGTATTAAAGAATAATGGAAAATAAATTCTTTTTAAAACTAATTTTAGTTGTTATTATAACTGTTAGTTCAGTTACCATAACTTATGGGCAAACTAATGAACAAAAATCTTTAGAAGCAAAAAGAGAAAAACTACAAAAAGAGATATTAGATATAAATAGATTGCTTTTTGCAGAGAAAAAAGAAAAAGGGAATGTCTTGGATCAGATGGAAGCTTTGGATAAAAAAATAAGCGTTCGCCAGCAACTAATACGTGTTACAAACCAACAATCTAATTTATTAAACCGAAAGATTAACGCTAATATTAGAAGCATTTCTAAACTAAATAAAGAATTAAAAGAGGTTAAGGATGCTTATGCTTCAATGATTCAGAAGTCCTATCAAAATAAATCCCAACAAAGTAGATTATTGTTTTTATTGTCTTCTACTAATTTTTATCAAGCTTTTAAGCGTTTACAGTATATGCAACAGTATACAGAATACCGTAAAGAACAAGGGCTGCAAATAGCTGCTAAAACAGAAGAATTGGCATTACTTAATAAAGACCTAAATGAAGAGCGAAAGGTAAAAGAAGTTTTAATTGCCCAAAACAGAAAAGCTAAAAACAAACTTTTTGGAGAAATAAAAGCGCAAAAAGAACTTCTTAGTAGTATTAGAAAAAATGAAAGCAAGTATACTAGTGTTATAAATAAGAAGAAAAAAGAAGCTCGTAAGATTGATAAACAAATAGAAAGTTTAATACGTAAAGCCATTGTTGCGTCTAATAAAAAAATAGGAAAAAAAGCAAAGAGCTCTTCTGCTAAATTTTTACTAACACCAGAAGCAACTACGGTTGCTAATAATTTTTCTGCGAATAAAGGAAAACTTATTTGGCCTGTAGAGAAAGGAATTAAAAGTCAAGGTTTTGGAATTTATAAAGATGCAGTATACCCTGGTATAAAACACCAAAGTAATGGTGTAATTATAGCTACAGATGAAGGGGCTAAAGCAAGGTCTATTTTTGAAGGAGAAGTTATTGCAATACTTGCGGTTCCTGGTGGTAATAAAGGAGTACAAATAAAACACGGTAATTTTATAAGTACGTATTATAATTTGTCGGAATTATATGTGAAAAAGGGCGATAAGGTAACTGCAAAACAAGAACTTGGCAGTATTTACACCAATCGGTCAAATGGGCAAACACGCCTTAAATTTTACCTATATCAAGATACCGCTAGGTTAAACCCAGAGGAGTGGGTGTATCAATTATAAGTTTCTTTATTTCGTAATTTTTATTTTCTTTTTACGACTACCTAATTCCTAAAGTAAAGTATAAAGAATCATGAAAAGCATAAAACTCCATATAGTAAACCATAAAGGTTTTAAGTTACAAGCACATCTTGAATTGCCTGCAAACCAAAAGCCTAGTAATTATGCCATTTTTGCACATTGCTTTTCTTGTAATAGTACTTTAAGTGCGGTAAAGAATATTAGTAGAGCTTTAACCAATCATGGTTTTGGTGTTATTCGGTTCGATTTTACGGGCTTGGGTAGGAGCGAGGGAGATTTTGCAGACAGTCATTTTTCTGCAAATGTAGAAGACCTCTTAGCTGTAAATTCTTTTATAACAAAGGAGTACAAGGCACCAAGTTTACTTGTTGGTCATTCTTTGGGAGGTGCAGCAGTACTTGTTGCAGCAAGCAAATTAGAAAACATTAAAGCAGTAGCTACCATTGGTGCGCCTGCAACGGTAGAACATGTTACTCATTTATTTTCTCATGATCCAGAAGAAATTAAAGAAAAAGGAGAGGTTAAAGTACATATAGGAGGTAGGCCTTTTGTTATTAATCAGGAGTTTGTAGATAACTTTAAAAAAACAGATTTACCAGAAATTACTAAAAATTTACGCAAGCCTATTTTGGTAATGCATTCTCCTACAGATACTATAGTTGGAGTAGATAATGCACAGCAAATTTATCATAATGCGCGCCACCCTAAAAGTTTTATTAGCTTAGACGGTGCAGACCATTTACTAACGAATACTAAAGATAGTTTGTATGTTGGTAGTATAATTGGCACATGGGCGCAACGTTATTTTCCTGTAAAAGAAAATGAAATGATTTCTACAGAAGGAGAACAGCTTGTTGGGCATTTAAATTTGATAGAAGATAATTTTACAACCTCTATTCAGACCAAAAAGCATTCTTTTATTGCAGATGAGCCAGAGAGTGTTGGTGGGGACGATTTTGGTCCATCTCCATACGATTTTCTAAGCGCTGGTTTGGCTGCTTGTACGGTTATGACATTAAAAATGTATGCCGAGCGTAAGAAATGGGATTTACAGGAAGTGTTTGTTTACATTACTTATTCTAAAAAGCATAGTGATGATTTAGGAATAGCGGTAGATAAACCTACACGTTTTGATTATTTGGAAAAGAAACTAAAGTTTGTTGGTAATTTAGAGGAAGCTCAAATTCTTAGGCTAAAAGAAATTGCAGCCAAATGTCCAGTACATAAAACATTGCAAAGTAAAGTCATTATAAACACCACAGTTTTAGAATAACTAAAATTATGCGTCCATAAACAAAGCTCTGAGCTCTGTGGCTTCATTTGGCTTCATTTTACCTGCTAGTACAAGGCTAAGTTGTTTTCTTCTTAAAGCACCATTAAAACGCTCCTTTTCAAGTTCTGTCTCCGGAATAAGTTGCGGTACTTTAGTAGGTTTTCCTGTTTCATCTACAGCAACAAAAGTATAAATAGCTTCATTAGCTTTTATTCGTGTACCATTAGAACGGTCTTCTAGCCAAACATCTATATAAACTTCCATTGATGTAGTAAATGCTCTAGAAACCTTAGCTTCTATTGCTAAAATACTTCCTAAAGGAACTGATTTGTTAAAAGCAACATGGTTCACAGACGCAGTTACTGTTACATGACCACTATGACGTCCGGCAGCAATACTTGCTGCTCTATCCATACGGGCTAGTAATTCGCCACCAAATAAATTATTTAAAGCGTTCGTTTCACTTGGGAGAACCATATCTGTATTATAAGTGATGGATGCGCTAGGTTTTTTGGATTGCATGTAATTTATTTTTTACAAAGATACACTCTTATACTGAGGTTATATGTAAATTATTATAACCAAAAGCTTTGTAAAAGAATGGTATTTGTTTGTAAAAAAGAAAGAATTAGTTATTATTTAGCAGAAAATAACCAAGCATCTTTAGCGTGTGTATGCTTAATTTGCTTTAATGTTTTTAAGGCTTCTTCTGTATCTGTAAAATGGTCATAAGACACCATATGTAGGCCGTGTGCATTTGTTCCAAAGTAAGATGCATTGTAACCACGTCTGTTTAATTGTCTTATTTTTTTCTCTGCATTAGTTTTGTATCTAAATGCGCCAGCAACTATATAATGTACCGTTTGGTTTTTGTCAGAATCACCATGTATAGCATTCTTAATAGCAGTAGTTGCATCTAAGGTAATAGAAGGCAACTCTAGTGGAGAAGTTTCAAAAAATGTAGCTTCTTGTATGTGTTTAGAAACTCTTTCTTGTGCTTCTTGTTGTACTAATTGTTTCGTAGTTTCAGATTGTTTGTACCCTCTATAAGCGGTTAATCCTGTAGACAACGCAAGTAAAAATATTGCAGCATATTTTAAATAGGGTCTAAAAGAAGTTGTTTCTCTTTTTTCAGGGGTAATAATAAAAGGTATAGTCTCTTCTAACTGCTCTATCTCTTCTTTTAAAACTTCTCTTGTTATAGAAGCAGAGTTAAAAGATGTAAGACCAAAAGAACTAGTTAAATAATTTACTTTCTCTAATGGTTTAAATTGAATTTTTTCTTCAGCACTTAAAGTTAATTCGCCAATATTTTCAAGGAAAAGTATCTTGTTATTTGTAAGCTCTTCTGTCCATTCTGTAACTACATTTTCAATTTTAGCAAGAATAGCTTCATAAGTAGATTTTTCTGCCTCAGCAATGTACGAAACCAATAAACCATCATTAGTGGTTAACTGTCTGTTAAATGAAATCTCTTTAGTAGGCGGATAAAAAGTATTACTTTCCTCTACCAATTTGGCATTTCTTTTTTGAGTTAAAAAAGCTCCAAAATTTGGAACTGCCACACAGTTATACCTGTACAATAAATCGCTTATATAGTGTTCTAATACCATCGCTACAAAGATTGTAAAAAAATAGATTTATGGAAACTCTTCTCATAACTTTTTATTAACATTATATTTTCGGTATTTTGTGAATAACTAACCATTAATTATAAATGACTACAACTGAATTAATTGCGGTCTTAAGATTGCAAAGAGTGCCCAATATTGGAGACATAACAGCTAAAAAATTAATTGCGCATTGCGAGAGTCCAGAGGCTATTTTTGAAGAAAAATTGCAAAATTTACTAAAAATTGATGGTGTAGGTACCCATACATTAAAGGGCGTATTTGATGCAGAACACTTAGAAGCTGCAGAGGATGAAATGGCGTATATAAAGCGCAATAATCTGGAATACAGCTATTTTATGAATCCCGATTATCCTTCGTATTTAAAACACTGTATAGATAGCCCAATTCTTTTGTTTAAAAGAGGGAAAATAGACCTTGAAAATAGAAAAATCATTAGTGTAGTTGGCACAAGAAATATTACTAGTTATGGTACCGCTTTTTGCGAAGAGTTTATAGAAAAAATTGCGCCATTAGATCCTATAATTGTTAGTGGGTTTGCTTATGGAGTAGATATTTGTGTACAAAAAGCAGCAGTAAAACACGGTTTACAAACTATTGGTTGTTTAGCGCATGGACTAAATCAAATTTACCCAAAAAAGCATGCTAGTTTTGCTCCTGAAATAGAAAAAAATGGTGGGTTCTTAACAGAGTTTTGGAGTACTAGTAATCCTGAAAGAGAGAATTTTTTAAAAAGAAATAGAATAATTGCTGGTATGACAGAGGCTACAGTTGTAATAGAATCTGCAGAAAAAGGGGGTAGCTTAGTCACTGCAGATATTGCTCATAGTTATAGTAGAGATGTTTTTGCAGTTCCAGGAAGAGCAAAAGACAAGTATAGCTTGGGTTGTAATAACCTCATAAAACAACAAAAGGCCCATATGTTAACCTCTGCCGAAGATTTAATTTATTTATTAGATTGGGAGGTAGAGCAAAAGCCTACGCCAATGGTACAAAAACAGCTTTTTGTAGAATTAGAAGATAAAGAACAAGCAATTTATAACTACTTACAAAAGGAAGGAAAACAACTTTTAGATACTATAGCACTGCAATGTAACATTCCTGTGTATAGAGTATCTTCTACATTACTAAATATGGAAATGAAAGGGGTTATTAGACCGCTACCAGGAAAATTATTTGAGGCTATTTAGTTTTTTTACAAACTAAGCAGTCTTTTACATCTCATCTAATTGGTATTTTGTTGTTTTTAGGTGTTTTATATGGATAAAAAACAACAAAAAATCTAGTGCCTTCTTTAAAACAGTATTCTATTTACTTTTTAAAACAAACTATTGGGTTTGTTTTGCTTTTATATTAAATATATGGCGGTAGTATTTTCTGCTTTTTAATTTTAACTATTTTCGCATCAAAATAAATTATAAAAATGAAGAATTTTATCCTTGTTGCAATATTACTACTTGTGGGTGGCAATAGTTATGCCCAAAAGAAAAAAGATTTAATTGCAGAAGTTGCAAAATTAAAGACAGAAGCTAGTGATTTAAAATCTCAACTTCAAGAAATTAAAAAATCTAAGAGTGTAAATTTAGAAGATAGCCTTCATAAGTTTAGTTATGCTTTTGGAGTAGAAATAGGTTCTAACTTAAAAGCTTTAGGGATAGATTCTTTAGCGTATACTATTTTTGCTGTAGCACTGGAAGATGCCATTAACGGAAAAGAAAAAATAACTTCACAGGAAGCCCGTTCTGAAGTACAAAATACTATTCAGGAAATACAAGAAAGGAAAGCAAAAGAATTAAGTAAGGCAGGAGAGCTTTTTTTAGCTGAAAATGCTAAAAGAACAGGAATAGTAACTACGGAAAGTGGCTTACAATACGAAGTTATTAAAGAAGGCAATGGTGCTAAACCAGTAGCTACAGATAAAGTTAAGGTACATTACGAAGGTAAATTAATAGACGGTAAAGTTTTTGATAGTTCTATAGAAAGAGGAGAACCAGTTGTTTTTGGGCTATCGCAAGTTATACCAGGATGGACAGAGGCTTTACAATTAATGCCAACGGGCTCTAAATGGAAGGTATTTATTCCACAAGATATTGCATATGGGCAAAGAGGAGCTGGGGCTTCTATACCTCCTTATTCTGCTTTAATTTTTGATATAGAGTTAATTTCTATTGAAAAGTAAACTACCTTGGGGCAAGCCCACGAGGCATTAGAAGGAAAATTAGCATTGATTTCGGCGCAAGCGTCGGAGCATTTAAATCTCGATTATCGAGTAAAAAACGGATTAAGAGTAAGGGCAAGTCTAGTAGCCTAGTTTTGTTCTTACTCTTTTTAATACACCATCTGCAACCTTGCTAGCTTTTTTTGCTCCTATGGCAAGTGCATCATCTATCTCGTTAAGATTGTTCATGTAGTAATCAAACTTTTCACGAGCTTCTCCAAAGGTATCTACAATAACTTCATATAAAGCTTGCTTTGCATGACCGTAACCATAGTTGCCATTTAGGTAGTTGGCACGCATTTCTGCAATTTGTTCCTCGTTAGCCAAGATTTTATAAAGTGCAAATACATTATCAGTATCAGGATCCTTTGGGTCTTCCATAGGGGTGCTATCTGTTTGGATGCCCATAATTTGTTTACGTAACTTTTTATCTGTTTGGAATAAGTTTATTAAGTTGCCTTTACTTTTACTCATTTTAGCACCATCTGTTCCAGGAATGTACATGGTTTCCTCTTGTACTTTGGCATCGGGTAAAACAAAAGTTTCTCCTAATTTTGCATGGAATCTAGAAGCAACATCACGGGTCATTTCAATATGTTGTAATTGGTCTTTGCCAACTGGTACTATTTCGGCATCATACATAAGAATATCTGCAGCCATTAGCATTGGGTACGTAAATAAACCTGCGTTTACATCATCTAAACGGTCTGCTTTGTCTTTAAAAGAATGCGCAAGAGTTAGCCTTTGGTATGGAAAAAAACAGCTTAAATACCAAGAAAGCTCTGTAACTTGTGGAACATCACTCTGTCTATAAAAAACGGTATTACTAATGTCTAAACCAAATGCTAACCAAGTTGCAGCAACCGCATAGGTATTGTTACGTAACTCTCCTCCACTTTTTATTTGGGTAAGAGAATGCATATCTGCAATAAAAAGAAAAGACTCATTTTTAGAATCGTTTGCCATTTTAATTGCGGGCATAATAGCGCCTAAAATGTTTCCTAAATGTGGTGTTCCTGTACTTTGTATTCCTGTTAAAATTCTAGACATAGCATTATCTGCAAAAGCAGGGCATTTTATTAATAAGTTAAACGTAAGGCAAAGGTAATTTTTTTAATAGAATAGCTCATTACAATTATGTATTTTTGGTTTTATATGATTGTTTTTAAATATATATTCTGGCTTCTATATCGTATTTGGTTTTATGTTTTAGTAGCCATACCAATATTTTTATTTTTTCCTTTCTTGTTATTATTTTCTCTTAAAGAAAAGTGGTATCCTCAGTTTTTTTGGTTGGCAAGAAATTTATGGGCAATACCTATTTTATATGGTATGGGCTGCCCTCCGAGTATAAAGAAAGAACAAAAAATAATAAGAGGAAAAAGTTATATGCTGGTGGCAAACCATACTAGTATGTTAGATATAATGCTTATGCTTTATGTTAGTAAAAATCCTTTTGTTTTTGTTGGAAAAAAAGAGCTCGTAAAAATCCCTGTATTTGGGTTTTTCTATAAGCGAGTATGTATTTTAGTAGATCGCGAAAGCACTAAAAGTAGAACAGGAGTGTATAGAAGAGCGCAAAGAAGATTAGAGCAAGGATTAAGTATTTGCATTTTTCCTGAAGGTGGTGTCCCAGAAGAACATATTGTATTAGATAGTTTTAAGGATGGTGCTTTTAAAATGGCAATTGCACATAAAATTCCTATTGTTCCCATGACATTTTACGATAATAAAAAAAGATTCTCTTTCACTTTTTTTAGTGGTTTTCCAGGGATTACTAAAGCAAAGATTCATTCTTTTTTTGAAACGGGAATATTGGCTGAAGAAGATAAAATTACATTGCGAGAAGAAGTTAGAGACGTGATTTATAAAGAGTTGGTAAAAGCTGAAATTAACTAAATATTACTACTTTAGTTAAGAATAATTGGGTTTTGTTAAGGTGAACCTTTAGATCAAAATGGATAAAACACATTTTTTAAATAGCATTTTTAAAACGGAGAATTTTAGTGCAGAGGAGCTAAAGTTAATAGTAGCGCAATTTGAAGAAGTAGATTTTAATAAGAACGATTATTTAATTGAAAAAGGTAAAGTGGCAAGTTATTATTACTTTTTAGAATCAGGATTTTTACGCTCCTTTACTATAGATACAGAGGGGAATGATATTACAACCAAATTCTTTTCTGTAAATGATATTGTGATAGATTGGCATTCTTATTTCTTAAAAAAGCCATGTAAAGAGTCTATAAAGGCTATAACAGAAGGAAAATGTTGGAAAATTAGCTTTTCTAATTTCATGAAACTATTTAATATAGAAGCTTTTAGAGAGGTAGGAAGAACAAGACTAATAAATAATTATTTTGAGTTAAAAAATCATTCTATATCCGTAATTGCTGATCAGGCAAAGGACAGGTATTTAAATTTATTAAAAGAGAAGCCCTCTATAATTCAAAATGTGCCTTTAAAGTATATTGCTACGTATTTAGGGATTACAGATACATCTTTAAGTAGAATCCGAAAAGAAATTACTTTATAACACTAGCCTATGTTTTCTAATCAAATTCCAATAATTTTTTCTATTCTTTTTTTACTGGCTTTTTTATTTCCTATACTAATGGTAGCTCGTTTAGCAAAAAGAGGAAAGATTAAAAACGGATTTTGGTTGGTTCTTGGCTTTTACATTGTTTATTTAATGATAGTTTCAGTAGCTAGTATTAATGGCTTTTTTGATACTGTAATGTTACCTCCAAAAATTGTAGTTACCACAACACTACCATTAGCAGTATTTGTAACTATAATTTTTAGCACCAAAATATGTAAAAAGGCAAATGCAATTTTAAAACTAGAGCACTTAGTTAAGATTCACATATTTCGTTTAATAGGAGGTACTTTTATTATTCTATATCTTTATGATTTATTACCACCAGCTTTTGCTCTATGTGCTGGTATAGGAGATTTACTTACTGCAGTCTCAAGTGTTTTTGTTGCCAAAGCTATCAGAAATAATAAAAGTTATGCTAATAAGCTTACTTTAATTTGGAATACGTTTGGTCTGGTAGATATTTTAATTACATCTGCTATGGCTATTATCTTTACTAAAATTAGTATAGATAATACTGTTCAGGGTGTAGAGTTTTTGGTGGAATTTCCTTTTTGTTTTATTCCGGCCTTTGCACCGCCAACTATTATTTTTCTTCATCTTTTGGTTTTTCGCAAATTGTCTTGGCTCAAAAAAGCCTAATTTTTATTTCTTGTCATAGGCAAAGTTTTTTGTCTTTTTCCTCTTCTACTTTTGAAGTATTGTTTAACTCTTTAAAATAAAAGAAATGAAAGTAGAGAAAAAATTTATGATGTTATTTAGGTATACTCCTAATCCTAATTACAAACCAACACCAAAAGAAATGGAGCAAATGCGACAAGATTGGGGAGGTTTTATTGGTAATATAGCTATGAAAGAAAAATTAGATAGCACCTACCAATTAGGTTTTGAAGGAAAACAAATAGCTGCTAATTCATCTGTCTTAGATGGAATTCTAATTTCTGATAACAAAACAATTAGTGGAAATATGATTGTTAACGCAAATTCTTTAGAGGAAGCGGTTGAGATGGCTAAAGACAGCCCAATTTTAAAAATGGGAGGTTCTGTTGAGGTTCGTAATATTATACCAATGGATAATTAATATAATTTTTTAAAAATGAAAAAAATGATACTAATAATAATTGCCGTAGCATTAGTTCTGTTTTTAGGCATTGGATTTTATAATGCAAATAAACTACAACAGATTCATATTCAAAAAACAGTACATATTCAATCTGATATACAAACTACTTTTGATAATGTAGTTTACTTAAAAAACTTTACTAAATGGTCACCGTTCTATGAGGCTGATCCAGCTCAAAAAACAAATATTAAAGGCACTGATGGGCAAGTTGGAGCACAATTCCATTGGGAGGGTAACAAAGGAAAAGATTTGGGTTACCAAGAAACAAAGGAAATTGTACCATTAAAGTATATAAAAATGGAATGTGATATTCAAAAACCATTTAAGGCAAATCCAACTTTTGAATATTCTTTTATGCAAACAGGAACTTTAATTAAAGTAACACAAGATTTTAAATTAAAATCGGGCTTTATAGATGCTTTCTTTATGTGGCTTTTTGGAGCAAAAAAAGATATGGAAAAAATGAACGGAAGAGGAATGGAGCTATTAAAAAAAGTCTCTGAAAAGTAATAATATGCTATAATAAAGCGACTTTTATAGTGTTATTAAAGTCGCTTTATTTAAAATTTAAAAATTAGCCCACTATACACACCAATAGAGTAAGGGTTAAATGTTCCTTGTGTATTAGAAAATGTATTTAATTGGTATTTAAACATGGGTTCTACGTTTATTTTTACTTTAGGAGAAAACTTATAATTTAAACCAACTCCTATATTGGTACTAAAGTTTACCGAGTTAATATTGTTTGCCTCTCCTAGCTCCGTAGTTATATCTTGAGAAGATAAAAGAATAGAATTATCTATTAAGAATAAAGAACTTAAACCTCCAATAAAATTTATACCAAACTTAGTATCTAATATAGTATAATTAAGTTCTAAAGGCACTTCTATATAGCCAAATTGTTGCGACATAGAACCTTCTTTAGCAGGGCTTTTAGCAGAAGCGTCTAAAGCAAAACTTTCTTTAGGAGAACTTCTAGGAGTACTATTTGTGTCTGTGCTTAATACTTCTAAACTTGAAGAACTAGTATTATAACTAATAGTATTAATTCTACTTATTGCGCTGTTAAAGTTTGAAGAAAAAAGTACATTATTTGTGTTATATGAATAATCAACTTTATGAACCCCAGAACGTATACTTAACTTTTTGTTTACCTCATATGCCACAGAAAGCCCGTAACTTAAGTTAGTGCTTCCAGATTTGGAGTTAGATACAAACATGGCGTCTACAGGAGAACCGTCTCCAAGAGCATTAAAATAAACAGGAGCTACATTAGGTCCTGCAGACCATCTTTTAGTCGGAGTTTTATTTGCTAATGCTTCTTTTTCTTCTTCTTGCTCTTTAATTTCTTCAAAAATAGATTTTTTGGTTTCTTTTTCTTCAGAAGCTAGTTCGTCCTCTTTAGTCTCTTCCGTTATAATAGTTTCTTGACGGTTATTTGTAGAAGTATTTAAATCCTTTTTGGCAGTATTAACTTCTGCAAGATTGTTAATATTCTTTGTCTCTATAATAGAAGAAGCCTCTTTTTCTTTCTTGGTTTCGGCAATTAAATTGTCTTTAGAAGTGGGTTTTTTTCTATTTACGAATGCATTGGTAATATGCTTATTTGTATTGCTATTGCCATTGTTTTTAAGAATATTATTTTTTGAAACTGTAGTTATGCCATTTTCTTCTTTGGAAGTAGTATTACTAGGCGTTTCCGCAATTTTTGTTGTGGTATTAATTTCTTCTTTTAAGATTAAATTATTCTCTTTTTCTTGGGCATTATTTTTGTCTTTATTAGAATTTGATGTTTCTGTTACAACAGAAGAAGGTATGGTTTGTTTGTTGCTAAAAGGATTCATTAAGAAAAAACCCAATGCAATTATTGCTGCTACGCCACCTAATTTCCACCATAGTGGAATAGCTCTTCGTTTTTTTTCTTTTTCATTTAAAGAAGCCTCTATAGATTGCCAGACTTTTTCGTCTGGCAGCTCCTGGAAGCCTTTAAACTTTTCTTGGAAAAGTTTGTCTAATTTTATTTTACTCATCTTTATACTATCTTATGTCTTATGGTATGCTGGTTTAGGCAAACAAGAGACGTTTTATGCGTTTTCCAATCCAAATATTAAAATTCCTACTATTATAGATTGGGCGGTTTTGGTTTCTATTTTTTCTTTTAATATTAATCTTGCTCTAGCTAGGTTAGATTTTGAGGTACCTACGGTAGTTCCTAAAAGCTCGCTTATTTCTTTATGAGAATACCCATCTAGAACATATAAATTAAAAGTTATTCTATATTTTGATGGTAGTTCTTGAATATAACTTAGTAGTGTTTGTAAACTAATTTCGCTCTCTTCCTGTTCTACCTCTATAATATCTTCTGTGTTTTCTGTAACAGCGTTTAGATATTCTTTTTTTCTGTATTTCTGTAAT
Organism: uncultured Maribacter sp.; assembly: GCF_947495965.1. Taxonomy (GTDB): domain Bacteria; phylum Bacteroidota; class Bacteroidia; order Flavobacteriales; family Flavobacteriaceae; genus Maribacter_B. The sequence continues at coordinate 942,967 of NZ_CANMBB010000001.1, read as the reverse complement.
ACCGTATTAACTGTAATTCTTTTTAACCAACCTTCAAAAGAGCCTTTAGATTTATATTGCCCTATTTTTTCATAAATAGTCATAAAACTGTCATGCAAACTATCTTCTGCCTCGGTTTTATTACGAGAGTACTTAAGACAAATGCTAAAAAGTACTGGCGAAAACATGCTATACAATTGAGCCTGGGCCTTTCTATCGTTTTTTTTACATTTATGTATGAGTTCTTCTAGACTCAATTTAAAGTTTGTTTAGTTGTTACTACTCGTTTACTGGCACATCAATTTCTAAATACTCATCTTCTCCTGATGCAGTTTCTCCGAGCCAGAACTTAAAGGTATATGTTTCGTTGTAAAGTACAACAAAATTAAATTCTGCCGTTTGTTCAACCGCTTGTTCTGTACAATCATCGATATCTATACGCTCAGAGCCTACAACAACAACATTACGTATAGTTTGGTCTTCTTTGGTAACATCAAAGCCTTCGTAAGAAGTACAGCCGTTTGGTTTAATAAAGGAAACTTTAATTTGATAGGATTCATTTAAATTAAAAGATTCTGGTAATTGGGCACTTATAATTTGTAAAGGAACAAATTTAAAGTTTGGACTGTCATTATCTACACTACAGTTACTTAGTAAAGTACCTAGAAAAATTATAGCAATAAGGGAAACAAGCCTTTTCATAAGCAAACATTTTATTTTAAGATGTTTGCTTATGCTAAAGGTTGCGTTTTTGCTTTAATATATGGGGAAAAGACTTGTTTTTTCTCGATAATCGAGATTTAAATGCTCTGATAACTTAGCTATACGCTATTTACTTTACAGCATTTATTGCTTCACGAATTTTAGACTCTAATTCTTCAAACAATTCTGGGTTATCTAATATTAATGCTTTTACAGCATCTCTACCTTGACCAAGTTTAGTATCGCCATAGCTAAACCAAGAACCACTTTTCTTTACTATTTCATACTCAACACCAAGGTCAATTAATTCTCCTACTTTAGAAATCCCTTCACCATACATAATATCAAACTCTGTAGTTCTAAAAGGAGGAGCTACTTTATTTTTAACCACTTTTACTCTAGTTTTATTTCCTAGAACATTGCCATCGGTATTTTTAATTTGTGTAGACCTTCTAATATCTAAACGTACAGAAGCATAGAATTTTAAGGCATTACCACCAGTAGTAGTTTCTGGGTTTCCAAACATTACTCCAATTTTTTCACGTAATTGGTTAATAAATATAACCGTACAATTGGTTTTACTAATAGATCCCGTTAGTTTACGTAATGCCTGAGACATAAGCCTTGCATGAAGTCCCATTTTAGAATCTCCCATTTCTCCTTCAATCTCACTTTTTGGAGTTAAAGCAGCAACAGAATCAATTACAACAATATCAATAGCACCAGAACGAATAAGATTATCTGCAATCTCTAAAGCTTGCTCTCCATTATCTGGTTGCGAAATAATTAAGTTATCAATATCTATTCCTAATTTTTCAGCATAAAAACGGTCAAAAGCATGTTCTGCATCAATAAAAGCAGCAATACCGCCATTTTTTTGAGCACCAGCAATAGCATGCAAAGTTAAAGTTGTTTTACCAGAAGATTCTGGACCGTATATTTCTACAATACGACCTCTAGGGTAACCACCAACGCCTAAAGCAATATCAAGACCAAGTGAACCAGACGGAATTACCTCAACATCTTCTATAACACTATCTCCTAATTTCATTACGGAACCTTTACCGTATGTTTTGTCTAATTTATCTAGGGTTAGTTTAAGGGCTTTTAATTTCGCATCTTTTTCAGAACTCATTATCTATTTTTTTAGGCTAGCTAAATTACCAATTCTTTTATCAAAATAACAATCAGGAATTTAATTTTATTAACAGATTTTATGGCTTTAAAAATATTTTTTTGAAGCTTACGCAACCTTTTTTAAAAAATTGCATCTTATAAAAAAAGTATATACTAACTCAATATATAATCTACTGTTTTTAGTGGCAGTAGGCAATGATGACCATCTCCTTTTAGCACTACTCAAAGAATGCTATGAAAAGGATTAATTGGAATGGTCGATAAAGAGTCTTGATTTTTCAAGACTCTTTTTTGTTTCCCTCTATTTAATGTTTAGTTTTGTAGCTTCATAAATCTTTTTAACTTAAAAATTAGTATAGCATGCAACTGTACAATACATTAAGTGCAAAGGAAAGAGCTGCCCTTATTGAAGAGGCAGGTAAGGAGAGACTTACTATTTCTTTCTACAAATATGCACACATAGAAAATACTACTGTTTTTAGAAACCACTTATTTATTACTTGGAATGCGTTAGATGTACTAGGGCGCATTTATGTTGCTAACGAGGGAATAAATGCACAATTATCTGTACCTGCAGAAAATTTTGAAGCATTTAAAAAACATTTAGACAGTATTTCTTTTTTAGAAAACGTGCGTTTAAATATAGCTGTGGAACAAGACAACAAATCGTTCTTAAAACTAAAAGTAAAAGTGCGTAATAAAATTGTAGCAGATGGTCTTGTTGATGATACTTTTGATGTTACAAACAAAGGAATTCATGTTGGTGCAGAGAAATTTAATGAACTTATAGAAGACCCAGATACGGTTTTGGTAGATATGCGTAACCATTACGAAAGCGAAATAGGACACTTTAAAAATGCAATTACACCAGATGTAGATACTTTTAGAGATTCTTTAGATATTATTGAAGAAGATTTAAAAGATCATAAGGAAGATAAAAAATTAGTAATGTATTGTACAGGGGGTATTCGTTGCGAAAAGGCAAGTGCTTATTATAAGCATAAGGGCTTTAAAAATGTGTACCAACTAGAGGGCGGAATAATAGAATATACTAGGCAAGTAAAGGATAAGGACTTAGAAAATAAATTTGTTGGAAAAAACTTTGTTTTTGACCATCGCAGAGGAGAACGTATTTCCGAAGATGTAATTGCGAATTGCCACCAATGTGGTGAACCTTGTGATACTCATGTAAATTGTGCTAATGAAGCTTGCCACTTATTATTTATTCAGTGTCCAACATGTGCAGAAAAAATGAATAATTGCTGTTCAGATGATTGTAAAACAGTACATGAATTGCCTTTTGAAGAACAAAAAAAATTGCGTAAAGGAAAAACGGTAAGCAATAAAATTTTTAAAAAGGGAAGGTCTCCAGTTTTAAAATTTAAAAAATAGTATCTTTACGTTTAAGATTAATATGAACCTTTTTTGAAAAGCAATTTTCTTGTTTTTCAAATCTAGATATAAAATATGGGTTGCAGTAGTTGTTCAACCGGTAAGGACGGACAACCAAAGGGATGTAAGAACAACGGTACTTGCGGAACAGATGGTTGTAATAAATTAACGGTTTTTGATTGGCTTTCCAACATGTCACTCCCAAATGGGGAAAAACCTTTTGACTTTGTTGAAGTACGTTTTAAAAATAGCCGAAAAGAATTTTTTAAAAACACAGAGAGTTTAACACTTTCTATAGGAGATATAGTTGCTACACAAGCACAATCTGGTCATGATATAGGCATGGTAACTCTTACAGGAGAATTGGTAAGAGTACAAATGAAAAAGAAGAAAGCCGCTTTTTCTGGAGAAGAAGTATGTAAAGTATATCGTAAAGCATCTCAAAAAGATATTGATATTTGGCAAAAATGTAGAGATCGTGAAGAAGAAATAAAAAAGCGAGCTCGCGAAATAGCAATTGTTTTAAAATTGCAAATGAAAATCTCTGACGTAGAATTTCAGGGAGATGGTTCTAAGGCTACTTTTTATTATACAGCAGAAGAACGTGTAGATTTCCGTCAGCTTATAAAAGACATGGCAAAAGCCTTTGGTATTCGTATAGAAATGCGCCAAATAGGATATAGACAAGAAGCGCAGCGTTTAGGAGGTGTAGGTTCTTGTGGTAGAGAATTATGTTGCTCTACTTGGTTAACAGATTTTAGGTCGGTAAGTACTTCCGCAGCTCGTTACCAACAATTATCATTAAATCCGCAAAAACTAGCTGGGCAATGTGGTAAGCTTAAGTGTTGTCTTAACTATGAATTAGACACGTATTTAGATGCATTAAAAGGTTTTCCTGGGCAAGACACAAAACTTTATACAGAAAAAGGTCTTGCATACTGTCAAAAAACAGATATTTTTAAAGGTTTATTATGGTTTACATACAAGGATGAGCCATCTAACTGGCATGTACTTTCTAAAGACCAAGTAAAAGAGATATTAGAAAAAAACAAGAAAAAAGAAAAAGTTGCTAGTTTAGAAGAATACGCAGCAGATAATATAATAGAAGAAAAAGTTGTTTTTGAAAATGTAGTTGGGCAAGATAGTCTTACACGTTTTGATCAACCAAAACGTAAAAGCAATAAAAATAGAAACAGAAATAAGAAAAGAAGAAATAATAAAAATAGAAAACCCAAAAATGCTTAGGTCTTTTTCCCTTTCCATTATAATACTTTTGCTTCTTGTGTCTTGTAATGACACTACAATAAAATCTGAATATCAAAGCTTAAAAGATGCTAGTTGGCATAAAAACGATACTATTACTTTTAATTTTTCAGAGTTAGATACTATAGCAAAGCACCATATTTTTATTAATGTAAGAAACGATCAAAACTACCCGTATAGTAACCTTTTCTTAATAACAGAGTTAAATTACCCTAACGGCGATGTTGTAAAAGATACCTTAGAGTATAATATGGCTTTACCAGACGGTACCTGGCTAGGAAAAGGAAAAGGAAGTTTAAAAGAAAGCAAATTATGGTTTAGAGAAAACATCGTTTTTCCTTCTTCTGGCGTATATACTTTACAAATAGTACACGCTATGCGTAAAAACGGCACTATACCTGGTGTAGTAGATTTAGAAGGCATAACCGATGTTGGTTTCCAAATAGAAAAAAGCAAACAGTAAACTAATGGTAAAAAAAGCTGTAAAGAAAAAACAAACAACAAGTTTTTTTAAATTTATTAAGTGGTTTTGGATATTATTTATAACAGGATTACTATCTGTGGCACTATTATTTATTTTGGCTGCAAATGAGTTTTTTGGTGAAATGCCAACCTTTGAAATTTTAGAAAATCCGCAAACTAATTTGGCAACAGAAATTATATCATCTGACGATAAAACATTAGGTAAGTTTTATTTAGATGATAATAGAACGCCAGTAAAATTTCAAGACCTTCCTAAGAACTTAGTCAATGCCCTAGTAGCTACAGAAGACACTCGTTTTTATGAACATTCTGGTATTGATGCAAGAGGAACCTTAAGAGCATTTGTTTATCTAGGAAAAAATGGAGGTGCAAGTACAATCTCTCAACAATTAGCAAAACAATTATTTACAGGAATCGCAGCTAGAGGTTGGAAAAGATATACTCAGAAAATAAAAGAATGGGTAATTGCAACTCGTTTAGAACGTAATTATACCAAACAAGAAATAATGACCATGTATTTTAATATATATGATTTTGGTAATAATGCAGATGGTATACGTTCTGCTTCTAAGATATATTTTGGAAAAGAACCTAAAAATTTAAAAATAGAAGAATCTGCAATGTTAGTAGGAATGTTTAAAAATTCATCTTTATACAATCCTAGACCACATAGAAACCCTGTAGGAACTAAAAATAGAAGAAATGTAGTACTTGCCCAAATGGCAAAGTATGATTACATAACAGAACAAGAAAAAGATTCTTTACAGGATTTAGAGATGAAGCTAAATTATAACCCTCAATCTCACCGAGACGGTCTTGCAACTTATTTTAGAATGTATTTACAAGGCTTTATGAGCGATTGGATTAATAAAAATCCAAAACCAGCCTTAGAAGGGGAACGAGACAAGTATAATTTATATTTAGACGGACTTAAAATTTATACCACAATAGATTCCCGTATGCAAACCAATGCAGAAAATGCAGTGTCGCAGCATATGACAAAACTACAAGCCGAATTTTTTCATCAAAACACACCAGAACGCAATAAAACAGCACCCTTTTTAGATTTAGAAAAAAATCAAATAGATGCTATTATGGAGCGCGCAATGAAAACTTCGGACCGTTGGAGAGAGATGAAAAAAGAAGGGAAATCGGAAAAAGTAATACGTGCTTCTTTTAACAAGAAAAAAGACATGACGGTTTTTGATTGGAAAAGCGAAACTAAAGAGAAAGATACAGTAATGACTCCTTTAGATTCTATTAGGTATTATAAATCTTTCTTAAGAACAGCTATGATGTCTATGGAACCACAAACAGGACATGTAAAAGCTTGGGTAGGGGGTATAAATTATAAGCATTTTCAGTATGACAATGTTATACAAGGGTCTAGACAAGCAGGTTCTACTTTTAAGCCTCTAGTATATGCAGCAGCTATAGACCAATTACGATACTCTCCTTGCGACTCGTTACCAGATACGCAGTATTGTATAGAAGCAGAAAAACACGGAAACCCAGAACCTTGGTGTCCAAAAAACTCTAATGGAAAATATTCTGGAAAAAATTATACTCTTAAAAAAGCCTTAGCAAACTCAGTAAACACAGTAACAGCACAATTAATTGATAAAGTAGGACCAAAGTCTGTTGCTATAATTGGAAAAAATTTAGGAATAACTAGAGAAATAGCAGAAGTACCTTCTATTGCATTAGGAGTTTCTGAAATGAACGTGTATGAAATGGTGGGAGCTTATGGAACTTTTGCTAACCAAGGGGTATATGTTAAACCTGTTATGGTAACCCGTATAGAAGATAAAAACGGTACAGTGTTGTATGAATATGTTCCAGAAACAAAAGATGTTCTTAGTAAAGATGTTGCTTATGCCATGCTAAATTTAATGGAAGGAGTAACGCAAGGAGGTTCAGGAACGCGCTTACGTACTCAAGGAGTAAATAAATGGAAAAAAGAATATGATGAGGTAATTACTGGTTATCCTTATGGATTTAAAAACCCTATTGCTGGTAAAACGGGTACCACCCAAAATAATAGTGATGGTTGGTTTATGGGCATGGTTCCTAATTTGGTTACTGGTGTTTGGGTTGGCGGTGAAGAAAGAGCTACGCACTTTAAAACTATTACTTACGGACAAGGAGCAACCATGGCATTACCAATTTGGGGGCTTTATATGAAAGAAAATTATAAAAATAAAGATTTAGGTATCTCAGATAAAAGTTTTACGAAGCCTAAAGATTTATCTATAAATGTAGACTGTACTAAAGTTGCGGAAGAAGCTCAGGAAAATAACGATACAGAAGATGATTTAGAGGATTTAGATTTCTAAACATTAAAAAATTATTTACTTTAAAAAGCACCTCTATTTTTTAATAGAGGTGCTTTTTTTATATTAATATTGTATTTTTAGTGAGAATTATTTAAAATGATAAGAAATATTTAATCTAAATATGAGAAATCAATAATGATAAAGAAAAAAGTTACTAATGTTCAAGAAGCATTAATAGGGGTTCAAGATGGGATGACTTTTATGCTTGGAGGTTTTGGCCTTTGCGGTATTCCTGAAAATGCAATTGCCGAATTGGTTAAGTTAGAAGTAAAGAATATTACTTGTATTTCTAACAACGCAGGTGTAGATGATTTTGGTTTAGGCTTGTTATTACAAAAAAGACAGATAAAAAAAATGATATCTTCTTATGTAGGGGAGAATGATGAGTTTGAAAGACAAATGTTAAGTGGAGAGCTAGAGGTAGAGCTTACTCCACAAGGTACTTTGGCCGAAAAATGTAGAGCAGCACAATCTGGTTTTCCTGCATTTTATACCCCAGCTGGTTATGGTACAGAAGTAGCCGAAGGAAAAGAAACAAGAGAGTTTAATGGAAAAATGTATGTGCTAGAAGAAGCTTATAAAGCCGATTTTTCTTTTGTAAAAGCTTGGAAAGGAGATGAAGCTGGTAATCTTATTTTTAAAGGTACTGCTCGTAATTTTAACCCAGCAATGTGTGGCGCAGCAAAAATCACAGTTGCAGAGGTAGAGGAATTGGTACCTGCGGGTACATTAGATCCTAATGAAATTCATGTCCCTGGGATTTTCGTTAAAAGAATTTTTCAAGGAAGTAATTATGAAAAAAGAATAGAACAAAGAACGGTTCGCAGTAAAGAATAATTTATGCGATTAACGTATACTTGTAGGGTATGTAAACAACAAAATTACTTACCTATAAAGGAAGAAACAAGACCAGATTTACAAAAGAAGGTTAATGCGGATGAGGTTAGAGTTAATTGTAAAAATTGTGGTAAAGATGATAAAAGACATATTAGCAGAATTACCGCAATTCCTGATAATAGAATAATTTTAGTAGGGGTCATTATGGGAGTTATTTTAACTTTTGTATTAATACAATATTTAGGCTTAATAGCATCTATTACTTTTTCTACACCAATATTTGTATGGAAATATGAAAGTGAGCAAGCTCATAAGTTTAACTCGTATGCTTTAAGAAGAAAGTAATTAAAAAATTTTCAAATCAACACATTTCCAAATTTAAAAAGATGTTAGATAAAAACGGAATAGCAAAAAGAATAGCAAAAGAAGTGCAAGATGGGTATTATGTAAACCTTGGAATAGGAATACCAACTTTGGTAGCTAATTTTGTGCAAGAAGATATAGATGTAGAATTCCAGAGTGAGAATGGTGTTTTAGGAATGGGACCTTTCCCTTTTGAAGGAGAAGAAGATGCAGATATTATTAATGCAGGTAAACAAACCATTACAACTATGCCTGGGGCATCATTTTTTGACTCCGCTACGAGCTTTGGGATGATTAGAGGAAAACACGTAGACCTTACTATTTTAGGGGCTATGGAAGTTTCTGAAGAAGGAGATATTGCCAATTGGAAAATTCCTGGTAAAATGGTAAAAGGTATGGGTGGGGCAATGGACTTAGTAGCATCTGCAGAAAATATTATAGTTGCCATGATGCATACTAATAGAGCAGGAGCATCTAAATTATTAAAAAAATGTAGTTTGCCATTAACCGGTGTTGCTTGTGTAAAAAAAATAGTTACAAATCTTGCTGTTTTAGAAGTAGTTAAAGATGGTTTTAAACTATTAGAAAGAGCACCAGGAGTATCTGTTGATGAAATTAAAAAAGCTACAGAAGGAAATTTAATAATTAATGGAGAAATACCAGAAATGAAATTGTAAACTTATAAAAGTGTGTAGTTTATCTAATAAATTGAAACTTCATTTTTTTCACAACAAATAAAGTATGTTTCACAACAATAATTACTCAAATACTTACGTTAGGAAGTACATTTGTATAAAAACAACCTCAACCCAAATCTAAAAAAGTAAATAATGGACGCCCAAATTAGCAACATGCCAGCACCAAAAGAAATTCAAGTTTATAGAAATGATTTTTTTAGTGGTGTTGTTCATCTTGTGAGAAAACTCTTTATGTTATAAAAAACAGGACAAGATTAAAAAAAAGGAACTACTCTAAAGTAGTTCCTTTTTTTTTAATCTTATTTGTGATTATCTATAAATAGAGACTCGTTAATTTTTATTATTTTGTTTAGGAATAATTTATCTCCTTCCGCTTGTAATTGCCTTCCAAGAGAGTTGTCAAAAGCTCGGATAATTAGAAACAAAATTGCTTTGGAATTCGATTTTGTTACACTGTTTGTTCTATGAACAACATCTCTTATTGTAGAAAAACTAATATTGGTTTTAGATGCTATATCTGCATAATCATCTTTTGTTGTATTTCTTCTTAGTACAATAGATAGTTTTTCATTGATTGGTTTACCATAGTTTTCTTCTGATAGCATAGTGAATAATGTGTTTATAAGGTTTAGAATAATAGTAAGGAACAACTTTTTGATACTGTAACCATGTTACATTTTAGTATATTTGTTTGTAATCCAATTACAAATATACGCAATAATCTTACGTATTAACACAAAATATGTAAGATTATTACGCAATAATACAATTTTATGTTTATACTAAAGCTATTGCGTCAAAAAAAAAATATAAGTCAGACTGATTTGGCCAATGCTATTGGAGTTAGTTTACGAACAATTCAGCTTTATGAAAAAAAAGACGCTAATATTCCCAAAAAAAACCTGGATAAGATTGCTAATTTCTTTAATCTAAGTATAAGCGAACTTTATGCTTCAGAAGTAAATGAAGTTGATGTTGTATATAAAAAGTTGACTAAAAGTAAGACGAAGGAACAATTACATAAAATTACAAAATTGGGACCTGGTAAATATGTAATAGAAACCCCTTTAATTATTGCAGAAAACCAAATAGAGTATACTAAAAATTATAATAATTTTACTTTTTTAAAACAAATGCCCTCCATAAGTTTTGTGGTAGAAAATGTATCAGTTTCACAGTATATTTCTTTTGAAATTACAAATAACTCTATGTGGAGCAACAATCATCATGGTTTGCCAAATAAAGCAATTGTTTTGGGAAAAATAAGTACTATAAAAGAATTAGGAAAGTCCTCTAATGCCTTTGAATCTTGGATTATAGTATTAGAAAACGTTGTTATGTGTAAACAAATAATTAATTATGATAAAAGAAATGGCACAGTAACTTGTCATAGTCTTAATACTTCTCCAGAATTTCCAGATTTTACTATTAATCTAGATGACGTTAAATTACTTTTTAGAGTTATAAAAAAACAAGTATATTAAATGTTTTAGTCCCAATTTTTTTAAAATATTAGAAGCTATAGATTTTCCAGAGAACAAGTTAGAAACGGTTACTCTTAATCATACTCGGGAACAGCATAAAAAAGACTCACTGGGGAAGAAAAAGCTCTTAATAAAAGAATACTTGATCTACATATAGTTTTTCTTTTTTATGGGGTATGCCAACTATTTTATAGTATCTGTTTTTAGATTTAGGAATTTCCAAAGTAATTTGTCTTTGTCCTCCTTTTTCTACTATTATTTTATTGTGATTTTTCTTAATATGCTTAATTAAGGATAGATTATTTTTATTTTCTCCTGCCCAAATTTCAAGTAAAGCTAGCGACTCTTTCTTTTGATTATTTCTCATTCCATAACTAAAAATAACTTTTTTAATATCTGGAGGGTTTGCTCCAAAATCGGCAACTGCATTCAAGTAATTTTTTTCACTAAAAGTAGCCCAGAATGGAGACGAATTTGCATATTTACCACCTTTAATATGGTCAATTAAGATTGTTTTTGCTTCACCAATAAATTCGCTGTTAAGCCCTTGATGAATTAATTCAAATTTTTCTGGCGTGTACCCTTTATCAGAGAAACTGTAATCCTTTATTTCACTTGCTAACCAATTTTTTTTGTACGCAATTGTTTTAATTGGTTTTTTGTTTGCAAAGTCTATTTTTAAAGGCCTTTTATATAAAGTTGAAGTTGAGTCTGGTTTTGAACCATCTGTTGTATATCTAATTTCAACATTTTGTATTTTATGGCCAAGCTCTATAAACTCTTCTTTATCTAGGATAGTTTTTTTACTTACCAATATCGGAGGAGTTAGCTGTAGCGTATCTCCAAGGCTTATAAATCCAGTTTCAAAGTTGATAGTAGTAAATTCGGATTTTAGTATTTTAATATCATCTTCAGAAATAGAAGTATTCCATATAAAAACATTATTTAACTTAGGTAAATGTTTTAATATAGGGGCAATATTTGCATCGACCTGAGTGCCGGATAATCCTAAGTTTTTTAGATTAGAACAAGTCTTTATGGCTTCTAAATCTTCTGTATTTACATTTGTAAAATTCAATAATAAATCTTCTAAATTATGCAATGAACTTATAAAATTAATAGAGTTTTTATCAATTGGTAAATAAGATAGATTTAAAGAAACAATCTGTTTTTTTATTTTAGATAAATCGGTTATAAATTCTTGTTTAAATGTTTGTCTTCCATGAATAACAACATCAATTGCAGGGGAAGATGGAGATTTTTGAATAACCGTTCTAAAAGGATTCTCTAACGCTTCAATATCTTTTTTGTCAGCAAAATCAAAGGTATAAGCTAATTTTTTCTTATTATCAATCGTTTTTAATCGGCTTTTTATTAATACTCCTAGAGCGTCATTTGCGGGTAAATCTGTTAATGTTATTTTCTCATTGGCGCCTTGATTAATCCAAGCGGATAGTAATTTAATTTCCTCTGAAGTAAGTTGCTTTTTCCCTTCTGGCGGCATGTGTTTCTCATGTTCTATTGGTAAATGTGCCCTTTTTAATAGAGAGCTTTCTTCAGGGTTTTTACTTATCCAGAGTTTGCCTTTTTTTCCTCCTAACATCATTTTCTCAAAAGATGTCATATCTAAATCTCCTTTTTGTTTTTCTGCATTATGGCAACTTACGCATTTAGCATCCAAAATAGGTTTAACAAAACCAATAAAAATGGGAGTATTTTCATTAATTTCTATACTCTCTACTTTTGCAAGTGGTTCGGTAATAAAATTAGCTCCATGTGTTAATCCTGCACCAAAATGGCCTGTAAATAAAACACAAATAAACCCTATATAAAGCACTGTTTTATATAAAGTTTCTTTTTTAATGAACGTTAGAAAGTAAATTAAAAAACTAACTACAACTCCAATCCATTTATGTAATGTCATTAATTCTGTAGGAGTACTTTCTAAGGAAAGAAACAACCCCATTATAGTTGCAATAACTGTTGTAAACGAAGTAAATAAAACTAAAAATCGATTTATTTTTTGAAAAGATTTAGAATCTATCTGCTTTTTTAAAAAACTTAAAATAACTAGTAGAACAATAAATGCTATTGGGAAATGTAAAATTAAAGGATGCATTCTTCCTAAAGGTTGTAACCAATATGGAATAGAAACACTGTTCTCAAAAATTAAAAGCATTACTAAAAAGCAATGAAAAAGAAATAATAGGTTTGATGAAATAGATTCTAATTTTTTCATGTTTTAAGCTAAAATATCTTTTACTACATGTCCATGTACATCCGTTAATCTAAAGCGCCTTCCTAAGTGTTTATAGGTTAATTTTTCATGATCTAATCCCATAAGGTGTAAAATGGTAGCATGTAAATCATGAATATGAACCGGATTTTCTATAATGTTATATCCTAGCTCATCCGTTTTACCATAAGAAGTACCTGCTTTTACACCTCCACCAGCCATAAACATACTAAATGCTCTTGGATGGTGGTCTCTTCCATAGTTATCTTTAGTTAATTTTCCTTGACAATAGTTTGTGCGTCCAAACTCACCTCCCCAAATGACTAGGGTTTCATCTAATAAACCACGTTGTTTTAAATCGGTTATTAAGGCAGCAGATGCTTTGTCTACATCTAAAGCCTGTTTAGGCATATCTCTTTGTAAATTACCGTGTTGGTCCCAACCTTGATGATATAATTGGACAAAACGAACTCCAGATTCTGATAGTTTTCTAGCCAATAAACAATTTGATGCGTAAGTTCCTGGAATCATAGAATCGGCACCATACATTTTGGTTATATGATCTGGTTCTTTAGATAAATCTGTAATTTCTGGTACAGCGGTTTGCATCCTAAAAGCCATTTCATATTGTTTAATTTTGGAATGTATTTCTGGGTCTCCAAACTCTGCATGTCCAAGGTTATTTAGTTTTGCTAAATGATCCAACATTTTTTTTCGCTGTGCCTTATCCATGCCATCAGGATTGTTTAAATACAAGATAGGGTCTTCACTAGCACTTAGTTGTACCCCTTGGTGGGTACTATCTAAAAAGCCATTGGACCATAATTTAGAATATACACCTTGCCCGTTTCCAGAGCCTTTAGATAATAATACACAAAAGGCAGGAAGGTTTTTATTCTCACTTCCTAGACCATAGCTTAACCAAGAGCCCATACTTGGTCTATTTCCTTGTTGCGAACCTGTTTGTAAAAATGTTAATGCAGGATCATGATTAATAGCATCTGTATGCATACTTTTTATAACACAAATATCATCGGTAATTTTTGCAATGTTTGGAAACAAATCACTTACCCAAGTACCAGACTTTCCGTGTTGTTTAAAATCAAATTTTGACCCAACTAAAGGAAAGTTTTTTTGATTAGCGGTCATACCAGTTAAACGTTGCCCTTGGCGAATAGAATCTGGTAAATCTTGCCCAAACATATCATTAAGCTTGGGTTTATAATCAAAACTTTCTAGTTGGGAGGGAGCACCATTTTGAGTAAGCATAATTATACGCTTTGCTTTGGTTGCAAAATGTTTTATTCCCAGAGGTAATTGGTCCTCTATTGTTTTGGGGCCTTTAAATAAGTCAGGAATTAATAGTGAACCAAGAGCAGCTCCACCAACGCCCATAGCCATTTTACCTAAAAAATGTCTGCGATTAACATTTAAACGATGTTCAAAAATTTCTTTATCCATTGGGTTATTAGCTTTTCATTATTGTTTCTTCCATATTATACAGTGTATGTATAATTTGCATGAGCGTTGCAACTTCTATTTCATCTCTATGAATAGATACTGGATATTCACCAACTGTAATAAAGGATTTGGCATTATCAGGATTAGCGGTAAAAACTTCTTTCTGTTCTTTGTAATATGCTAACAAAATACTTTTCTCTTCAGGTTTTATTTTTCTACAAAGAATAAGTTGAAACGCTTTTTCTATTTTTTGTAATGGGCTTAAATCTTCAATGTTTAATCTTTCTGATAAAACCCGAGAAGACTCTAGTGTTGTAGGCCCATTTAACATGATTAAAGCCTGTAGGGGTGTAGAGGTACTATGTCTTTTTACTTCGCACTGATCTCTAGCAGCAGCGTCAAAAGTGGTTTGTACAGGAGGTAAAACGGTTCTTTTAATTAAAGTATATATGCCTCTACGATATAATTTATCGCCATGATCTTGCACGTAAGTAGCTAACAAACCTCTTCTTGAACTTGCTGAAGCCCATAAATTATCTGGTTGATATGGTTTTACACTGGGTCCACCAATTTCTTTATTTAATAAGCCACTACTTTCTAAAATAAGATCCCTAATTATTTCTGCATTTAAACGTGTTCTTTGCATTCTGGCTAAGTACATGTTTTCTGGGTCAACTTCTAGTTTGTTTTCTTGCACAACAGTAGATTGTGTATATGTAGCAGAGGTAACAATTTGTTTTATAAGTCTTTTAATGTCCCAACCGTTTTCTTGAAAATCTACTGCTAACCAATCTAGTAATTTAAAGTGTGTTGGTAAATCGCCTTGCATACCAAAATCTCCGGAGGTGTTTACAATACCTCTACCAAAAATATCTTGCCAAACTCGGTTCACATATACTCTAGATGTTAAAGGGTTTTTTTTATCAAGTAACCATTTAGCTAATCCTAATCTGTTAGATTCGAATTTATCTTTATTAAATTCTAAAATGGCTTTAGGAGTATTAAAATCTACAGTATCCGTTTTACCATCGTAAACACCTCTGTCTAGAACATGTGTGGTTCTAATACCAACAGAATCTTCCATAACCATAACCTTAACATCTTCTGGTGATTTTTTGTTGATAAAAGGTAATTTGTCTTTAATTAACTTGTTATCAATTGTTATAAAAGGAGGGTTTGCAAGTACACGTACGCCACTGTATAATCCTTTTTCTGGAACTTTATCAAAAAAGGCAAATGTACTATAGTAATCTTTTTGAGAAATAGGGTCATATTTGTGATCATGGCATTTGGCACATTCAAAGGTTAAACCTAAAAAAGCTTTGCCAAAGGTGTTAGTCCTATCTGTAACATATTCTATACGGTATTCTTCATCAATAACACCACCTTCTTGAGTTATTTTATGGTTTCGGTTAAATCCAGTTGCCAAAATTGCCTCAATATTTTTCTTTGGAAGTAAATCTCCTGCTAATTGCCATGTTAAAAACTTATCATAACTGTAATTTTCATTAAATGCATGAATAACCCAATCTCGCCAAGGCCACATGGTACGTCCACAATCGTCTTGATACCCATGAGAATCTGCATAACGTGCAACATCAAGCCAATGAATAGCCATTTTTTCTCCATAATGTTTATTGGCTAGAAGTTGGTCTACAATTTTTTCATAGGCATCTTCAGAAGTATCCTTTAAGAATTGATTTTGTAATTCTATTGAAGGCGGTAGTCCAGTTAAATCAAACGAAACACGTTTTAATAGACGTTCTTTTTCTGCTCTTTGGTTGGGTTGTAGCCCTATGCTTTCCATTTTATTTAAAATAAAGTAATCAATTTCATTTTTAAGCCAATCTTTATTTTCTACTTCTGGAAGGCCTTGTTTGGCAGGAGGAACAAAAGCCCAATGTTTTTGGTATGTTGCACCTTGCTTTATCCATTTTTTAATGACCTTTATCTCATATGCAGAAAGTTTTAAATTAGATTCATTAGGAGGCATTATTTGGCTTGTGTCTTTTGTAGTAATTCTTAAAAATAGTTCAGATTGGTCTGGAGATCCACTTACTATTGCATGTTTATTTTTATTGTCTTTTAATGCTTTATAAGCACCTTCTTCTGTGTCTAATCTAAGTTCAGCAGCTCTTTTATTAGCATCTGGTCCATGGCAATTAAAGCACTTATCAGAAAGAATAGGACGTACATCAAAATTGTAATCTACAATCTTTGGTATTTTTTTTTCAGGAATACTGGTATAGCTAGCACCCTTATCTTTGCAAGAAGAAATGATAATTATAATTAAGAAGATAAATCTGAATTTCATTTTATACTCTTTCTAATTTTATAGGATATGATTTGTTAGCATTCCATTGACAGATATAGAGATTTTTATCTTCATCTACACAAACATCATGACAGTGATTAAATAAGGTGTTGTTTTGTAGCATTAATTGCAATTCGCCACCTTTATATTTTGGTTTAGCACCACCTGGATTAGATACTACTTTATCATTTTTGTCAAGAATAGTAACAAAACCAGAGTTTGGAGTCCGTTCTAAATATTTCATTCTAGACCAGCATACTCCCGAATAAATGTTTTCTCCATCTATTACTGGTCGGCATACATATGCTCCAGGCAAATAAATAGTAGAAATGTACTCGCCATCTAGGGTAAATCTTTTAAAAGAATTATGCATTCTAGATGTACATAGAAGCGTTATGTTATTAGGGTCTCTATCATCTATTGTTACCCCATGTGCATTGTTTAATTGTTCATCTAAATGCCCCTTTCCTCCAAATTTTCTTATAAACTCACCATCCTTATTAAATTGTAAAATCCAATCTGAGCCGTAACCGTCAGATACATAAATATCACCGTTAGGTGCAATAGCAGTTTCAGTAGGTTTGTATCTCATTTTCTCTGAATAAACTCCAATGTTTTTAGGATTCGGAAGTTCTAGGAGTATTTTTCCTTCTACCGTTGTTTTTATCACTTTTCCACCATTAGGATCACAAATAAAAAGCACATCGTCTTCTCCTTCATTAAATAGTGTGAGTCCGTGTCCAGATTTATATTCATGCCCCCAAGTTTTAATTACTTTTCCAGATTTATCATAGATGATGATGTTGTTTTTTGTTTCATCGGTAATCATGATAAGACGACCTTTGGAATCTAAAACCATTTCATGACAGTTTTTAATAGGGGTAGAATTTGGGTTTAAGTTTCCCCATTCTTTATGAACTCTATATTTAAAATCTCCATGACCTATAATTTCTGATTCTAATTTTGGTTTTTTTAGAATTGTAAATCCGTAAGAAGGAATAGATAAAGCGGTACTTGCTAAGGTTGTTTTTTTTATAAAATCTCTACGGGAGTTTGCCATTTGGGTTTAGTTTTTTTTAACGGAGCAGTGTTTTCAAAAATATGCTGAAACCTAAAAAACTATGGTGGACTTTTTGAGTAAAAAGGTGTAAATATTGAGCAAAGAAGATTACGCTTTCTTCTTAGGTATATACAAAGACGGTGGGTTTCCAAACTCTTTTTTAAAAGCGCGACTAAAATAACGATTGTCGTTATAGCCTATTTTATAGGCTATTTCTTTTAGCGTATAGCGGCCTTCTTTTATCAAGATCATAGCTGTAGAAAGCCTGTGAAAGTTAATATATTCAATTATGGATTTTCCTGTGAGGGCTTGAATTTTTCTGTAAAGTTGAGATCTTCCTATGGCTAATTCTGAACAAAGTTGATCTACAGAAAAATCAGAATTTTCCAAGTGTTTTTCAAGTTCTAAGTTTACTTTTTCCAGATATTTATCTGTGTTTTCACTATTTGTTTTTTTAAATTCTCCTAAATTCTCTTGAGTAAACTTTTTGAGTAATTGATTTCTACCATCTATAACATTCTTGATTTTAAGTTTAATTTCTGAAATATTAAATGGCTTTTGAATATAATCTTCTGCTCCGGTGGTTAAACCTGTAATTTTATTTTGAATTCCAGTTTTTGCAGTTAAAAATAATAATGGAATGTGAGAAGTTAGCTCGTTACTTTTTAACTGATTTGCTAATTGAATGCCATCGGATTCTGGCATCATAATATCACTAATTATAACATCTGGTAAGGTTGCAATAGCTAATTTTAATCCAGTTTTTCCGTTTTCTGCTTCAATAATTTGATAGGTTTCTTTTAACTCGTCATTAATATAATTTCTTATATCATCATTATCTTCAACAATTAAGACTAAAGTTTTATCTGTATTAATTTCAGGAAGTTCATCACCTTTTTTAGTATAGGTGCCTTCATAATCTTGATGCCCAATAGGAATTTCAACTTTAAAATGACATCCTTTTTCTTTGCTTGATTTTAACTCTATATTTCCTTTGTGAAGTTTAACTAATTCCGCCGTGAGCGATAGACCAATACCACTACTATAACCAAAGTCTGCATTTTCGCCTAATTGATAAAAACGTTCAAAAACTTTTTCTTGATATTCAATGGGAATTCCTGAGCCGTTATCTATAACATGAATCTCCATAAAACCATTACTAACCTTGCCATCTTCTTTAGCTTCTATATCTTTAAGCTTAACTAATAATTGCACTGTACCCTCTTTAGGCGTGTATTTAAAGGCATTAGACATTAGGTTGGTTACTATTTTTTCTAAAACATCAGCATCAAAAAATAGCTCATACTTATCTTCAGGAAGGGTATTATTGTAATGGATGTTTTTTTCTTTAGACCAATAATGAGATGAGGCGTTAATATTATTAAAAACAGATAGGTCTTTTTGGGTAGTAATTTGAAGTTTTTGATTGCCTTCTAGTTTTCTATAATCTAAAATTTGATTTACCAATTCTAAGAGTCTTGAACTGTTTCTATGCATCATTTCTAAAACCTTATTACTAGGTTTTATGTTTTCTTGGGTATATTTATCTAAAGGTGATGTAATAAGGGTTAAAGGAGTTCGTAACTCGTGAGATATATTAGTGAAGAATTTTAATTTCATTTTAGCAACTTCTTCAAACTGAAAAACACGGTCTTTTTCAATTTCAAACTTGGCTCTGTTTCTTTCTTTTTTTATGACAAACCTTAATATTAATGCAAAGAATAAAATAGCTAATAATAGTCCTATCATTTTTACCCATAAAAGTTCCCAGAATGGAGGGGTTATAGTAATGGTTATTTCTTTTATTTTATTACTCCATACCCCATGTTCATTGCTTCCTTTTACCATAAAAGTATACTCGCCAGAAGGTATGTTGGTGTAAGTTGCTTTTTGGTTATCTTGAACGTTACTCCAAGATTTATCATAACCATCTAGCTTGTAGGCAAATTTACAGCGTCCATTATTATTATAGTTTATAACATGAAATTCTATTTCAAATTTCTTGTCGCTATATTCTAGATTAATCTGATTTTCAATTTCAATATTTTTTGAAATATATTTACTGTTAGGTTTAATAATTTCATTATTTACCCAAAGCTTAGATAAATATATCTTAGGACTTTTATTACTTTCTTTAACATCTTCTGGGTTAAATATCATTAAGCCTTTATTGGTGTTAAAAACAAGGTGCCCGTTTTTTAAAGGAAGGCTAGAGGTTCCAATTTTATGAGATAGTACACCGTCTTGCTCATTTAAAACCCTTATTTTATTATTTTTATAATCGTATTTTAGAAGACCATTTAAAGTTCCAATCCATAATATAGAATTAGCATCTTGTTCTATAGATAATATAATTTTATCTTTTATTATAGGGTTTTCGCTCTGTATAAAGGTATCTGTTTTTTTGTCTAATCTACATAAACCTGCCTTAGTCCCAATCCATAAATTATTCTCATTATCTTCAAAAATTTCATGCACAAAATTATTGTTAAGAGTGGTTTTGTCTCCAATTTTATGCCTGTAATGTGTAAATTTTTTAGTTTTAGGATTGTATTTTTTTAGCCCATCTCCTTCTGTACCAATCCAAATACAATTTTTACTATCTTCAAACAAAACATAAACTTTATGAAAGTATCCTATACCGTTAGGAAGGTTCCAGTCACATTTAAATTTTACATTTTTTTTAGTTTGTATATTATAATTAGATGCTCCTAAAACCTCACCAATCCATAATTGGTTATCCTTAGTCTGTAGAGCAGCAAATGGCCAAATATTTTCTTGTATTTGCTGTAATAAAATACCATTGGAGTTAAATTCGTAATAATATTCATTATCAGCTACCCAAATGGTGTTTTTACCTTGTGTTGCTATATAAGGTTTGCCAAAAAATGTTCTCTTTAATTTTTGATAATTTTTCGAATTTTCTTTGTCTATTATATAAATAGCATTGTCTTTAGATACCCAAAAATTAGTGTTGGTTTTGGAAATATCTCCTTTAAAATTTTCTTTAATAAAGGGAGTAAAAGGGGATGTTTTTTTTTCAATAAGAAAGAAAGCTCCAAACCTATCTAATAACCATGTAGAGTTGTTGTTTACATTATGATATATTCTTGTTAGTAAGTAATCTTTTTTAGTATTAAAGACATCTTGAAGGTTAATTTGTTGTTTTGTTTTTAAATCAAAATCTGTAATTATTATTTTATTACGGTTTAAAAACCAACAATTTTCATCATTTATTTTTTTTACTCCGTAGGCAGTTCCATTCGAAATAGATAAAAGGGAGAACTTATTCTCCGAATAAGTATAAAACTCTTTAGATGCAGTTAGTAATTTTCCATTATAATATGCTAACCTATGATGGTATTGGGTGCCTTTAAGTGGCGATTTAAATAGTTGCTTAAATTTTTGTGTTTTGGGGTTAAAAATATTAAGCCCAATCCATGTGCCAATGGCTAATTTACCATCAGCAATTTCTTCAATAGAAAGGATATTATTGTGGCTAACACTTGTAGAATCTTTAGTATTGTGCTTAAAAGATTTAAAAGAACCATCTTGTCGGTTCATAATGTTTAAGCCACCACCATCGGTGCCAATATAAAAAGTACTGTCTTTAGTTTCAAATATGGTTTTTATTTCGTTAAAACTTAAACTTTTTGGGTCTTTGTCTTTATGAATATATTGTTCAAAGCAATCGCAATTTCTATCGTATTTTAATAATCCCCCACCATAGGTGCCAACCCATAGTGTGTTTTTTTTATCTTCATAAAGACAAGAAATATGGTTATCTGTAATGCTGGTTTTGTCGTTTTCGTTTTTTATATAACTTTTAAAATTATTACCATCATACCTCCATAATCCATTAGTGGTTGCAATCCATAAAAACCCATAAGAGTCTTCTAATATATCATGAGCAGTAGTTTCTATAGGTAATTTAAAAGGCGTTATTTCATAATTATCTATAAATTTTTGATTATAAGCTTTGGTATAAAATAAAAGCAACACGTAAAATAGAATGAAAAAATATTTATGTGTTGTCATTATTAAAAAAATATAAAAGATTATTTTTTACAATTTACAAACTAATTTTTAAGCATGTTAGGATAAGCAAATTAGATGCTTTTCAAAATTTTAGTTGCTTTTTCAAGGGTTTCCTGGGTTTTAGCAAAACAAAAACGTAAGACTTTATCATCCCTGTTATTTTCATTAAAAACTGAAATAGGAATACTAGCTATTTTGTACTTTTTAATAAGGTTTTCTGCAAAAGAAATATCTTTTTCTTGCGTAATGTTAGAATAATCTAAAAGCTGAAAATAGGTGCCTTTACAGGGTAGAATTTTAAATTTAGAGCCTTGCAGCTCTTGAATAAAAAAGTCTCTTTTCTTTTGATAAAAGGAGCTAAGACTACTATAGTTATTAGGGTTTTTTAAATATTCAGCTAATGCAATTTGAGTGGGATGATTTATTGAAAAAACGTTGAACTGGTGTGTTTTTCTAAATTCGTTCATTAACTCTTTTGGACCTACACAGTATCCAATTTTCCAGCCAGTAATATGAAATGTTTTGCCAAAAGAAGAGCATATAATACTACGAGAAGCTAGTCCTTTATATTTTGCAACACTTTCATGAGATTGACCATCATAAACAAGGTGCTCATAAACTTCATCACTAAGTACTATTATATTAGTATCTAGAAGAATTTTTTCTAACATAAGCATGTCTTCTTTTGTTAGAACTGTTCCTGTTGGGTTGTGCGGGGTATTAATAATTACCATTTTAGTTTTTGTGGTAATTTTATTCTGGAATTTTCCCCAATCTATTCTGTAGGTTTTAGGAGATAAATTAACAGGTACTGGAATTCCGCCATTGGCTATTATAGACGGCTCATAAGAATCATAGGCTGGCTTTATAACAATTACTTCGTCTCCAGGGGAAACAAAGGCTGTAATAGTTGTAAAAATTGCTTGGGTTGCTCCTGCGGTAATTGTTATTTCAGATTCAGGATTGTAATATTTTTTGGAAATTGCATTTATTTTACTAGAAATAGTTTGTCTTAAATTCATATCTCCAGCCATTGGAGCATATTGGTTATAACCATTATGCATTGCTTTAGTAACCATATCTAATAATACAGAATCTGGATTAAAGTTAGGAAACCCTTGGGAAAGGTTTATAGCATTATACTTAGTTGCTAATTGCCCAATAGAGGTAAAAATTGTTGTTTTTACATTTGGTAATTTAGAGGAAATAGAAAGTTTTTGTGAAGACATTTTTAAAGATACTAGAAACTCTCTTAAAACTATTCTTTTTTGAATAAAGACTTAAATTCATCTATTAAAACAACATTTAAGAATAATAAATTAAATGCATATACGGTATCCTCAATAGGGATTGTAAAAAGCCTAATCCCTAAATTTTCATTGTTGTTATACCAAACTATAGGCTCTTCTATAAAGGAACCAGTTAGAATACCATTTACTATAAAAAAAGGAATTAAAATAATAAGAAAAGAAATGTAGAATTTTTGAAGCTGTTTTATTCTTAAAAAACCAATTATTAGTAGCGTAACTGCAATACTAAAGTTTATTGATGTATATACCTTTTCTATATTATTTAAGGCTGTTATTGATAAAATTATAATTAATAGTACGCTAATTATTTGAGATGTTTTTTTTGATAGTTTTATTTTTGGGTAATAATAAGCAAAAGCATAATGTATAAAAACCGAAGCATAAGGTATGCAAATAAAAAAAAGCCATTCTTCAAGCGGAAGTCCTAGTAATTTATATGGCAAATGATATTTAGTGTTAAAACCCCATACACCATCTAATGTAAAAATAGCGTCCCACAAAATAAATGCTAGCCCAACTATAATTATAGAACTAAAAATAGCTTTCCAATATTTTATAAAATTCATCTTCCTATGAAATGAATACGCAAATGGAATGGAAATAGATGCAAGATTTAGTATTAAATACAAATACATTATACCAATTGGTTTTTAAAATATTTATAAGGCACATATAGCATTCCAAAACATTCGCCATCTTCTTTCCCTAAATGTTTATGATGTATTTTATGTGCTTTTCTAAGACCAATTAAGTATTTATTTTTGGTTTTTTTAAACCATTTAAATCTTTGATGGATTAGAACGTCATGAATTAAAAAATAAGTTAATCCGTAGCATAAAATTCCAAACCCTATAAAAAATAAGTAATTAATATTCGGTATAACTCCATACCAAAACAATAAAATACTTGGTATAGCGAATATTACAAAGAACCAGTCGTTTTTTTCAAAAACGCCTTGGTATTTTGGTTGGTGGTGGTCTTCGTGCAAATACCATAAAAATCCATGCATTATATACTTATGCGTACACCAAGTTATAGCTTCCATACTTAAAAAAGTAAGGATAACAATTACGGGATATAGTATTATAAGCATATTACAAGATATTAAGTTTATATCTAATAAAGGATTTAGCTAGTAAATTAAATTTCATTAAATCGGATATACGTATTCTAGTATCCATAATTTGGCTAGAAGGTGTTCTTTCTAACTTTCGTAAAAGTTTTAAGTAATATCTGTACGCCGTATATACACCAAACCTAGATTCTAAAGGTAATTTTACAACTCCTTTATAGGCTTCTTTAAAGTCTTCTTTTATTTCCTCTATAATATTTAATTTATCTTCTGGACTTAATTGCTTTAAATTAACATTTGGAAAGTAGGAGCGGTTAAGTACTTCATAATCTTCTTTAATGTCTCTTAGAAAATTAACCTTTTGAAAAGCAGAACCTAAACGCATAGCAGGTGCTTTTAAAGCATTATACTTATCTATATCTCCATTTGTAAAAATTTTTAAGCACATGAGTCCTACTACATCGGCAGAGCCATATATGTACTCTTCATAATCTTTTTTGTTATGATAGGTTGTTTTATGCAAATCTGCACGCATACTTTTTAAAAAGGCTTGTATTAAATCATCTTCTATCTTATATTTTTTGACAGTTTTTTGAAAAGAATGTAAAATAGGATTTAGGCTTATATTGTTTTTATGCGCTTCATAATAGTTGTCTTCAAAATCTTTAAGTAAATTTTGTTGATTATGTTCATGAAAACTATCTACAATTTCATCTGCAAAACGAACAAAACCATAGACACTGTATATAGCACTTCTAATTTTGGGAGATAACATTCTAACAGCCGAAGAAAATGAGGTGCTGTATTTTTTAGTAACTAATTTGCTACAAGAAAAAGAAAGCTCTGTATATAATTTTTTCATAATTAGCTGTTTTTTAATATTAAATCTGCCGCTATTTTCCCTGATATTAATGCAGGTGGTACGCCAGGTCCTGGTACTGTAAGCTGCCCTGTAAAGAATAAATTCTTTACTTTTTTACTTCTTATTTTTGGCCTTAAAAATGCGGTTTGCATAAGAGTATTTGCAAGTCCGTAGGCATTTCCTTGGTAAGAGTTGTATTGCTCTTTAAAATCATTTACGCAAAAGGACTCTTTAAATATAATATTTTCTTTAATGGTTTGATTAGTTACTTTTTCTAATCTTGTTATTATTTTTTTAAAATATGCTTCTCTAATTTCATTAGTATCTTTTATACCTGGAGCAAGCGGAATTAAAAAAGTTGCAGCTTCTTTTCCTTCTGGAGCAGCGGAAGCATCTGTTTTGCTAGGAAAACTTACATAGAATAAAGGGTCTTCTGGCCATTTTGGAGTATCGTAAATAGATTCTGCATGTACTTCAAAATCACAATCAAAAAATAATGTATGGTGCGATACATTTTTTACAGGCTTACTTAAGCCAACATAAAACAATAGGGCAGAAGGAGCAAAAGTTTTGTTGCTCCAATATTTTTCTGAATACTGTCTATTTTCTTTAGGCAATAAAGTTTCTGTATGATGATAATCTGCACCGCTCAGTATACTATCAGATTTTTTAAATTCTCCGTTTACAATAAGCCCTTCTACTTTGTTGTTTTTGCTTACTTTTATCTGCTCAACATTAGCTTCTGTAATAAATTCTACACCTAGAGATTGTGCTAAGGTTACCATACCAGTAACAACAGTAAACATACCACCATTAGGATGCCAGGTTCCAAGTCCAAAATCTGCATAATTCATAAAATTATAAAAGGAAGGTGTATTACTAGGTTTTGCTCCAAGAAATAAAACAGGGAATTCTAAAATTTTAATTAGTTTTTCATTTTTAATTTTTTTTCGAATAGTTTTTCGAATAGTAGAAAAAAACTGGCCAGCTCTTTTTATAGTAACGGGTGTAATAAGTTCTGAGATAGATTCTCCAGGCTTGTAAACTAAATCTTTAATTGCTGTATTGTAATTGTTCTTTGCTGAGGTTAAGAATTCTCTAAGGTGTAAGGAACTACCTTTTTCTTCTGCTTCAAACATAGAATGTATTTCTTCTATATTACCAGAAACTAATTTTGAATCATCTTTTCCAAAATATACCTGATATGCAGGGTCTAATTTGTTAAGATGGTAATAATCTGATGGATGTTTATTAAAATCGGAGAAGAATTTTTCAAATACATCTGGCATCCAATACCATGTAGGGCCTATATCAAAGGTAAAACCTTCTTTTTTTAATTGTCTTGCTCTACCTCCTAGTGTATTGTTTTTTTCAAGCACAATTACTTTGTAGCCTGCCTTTGCTAAATAGCAAGAAGCAGATAAAGAAGAAAATCCTGAACCAATTATATATATTGTTTTTTTCATATTGTTTAACAAAAATAATAAAAAGTTAAACAATATTAAAGTATAACTTTTATAAACTTTCTAAAAGACTTACTGTAGAACTAAATGTTTTAATGTTATCATACGTAATTCCTAAGTTTTGGGTTCTATCTCCTACTGCCCAAAATGTATTATTAGTATTTTTGATTATAGTGTTAATTTCTTTAAAATACGGTACTAGTTTGCTTTCTTGAGGCTCAACAGTAAAATAGGATATAAAACATATATCATTAAACACGTTTTGTACATCTATAAGGTTATAAATAGGAACACTTTGTCCAAGGTATATTGTTTTAATGCCTCTTAAAGTTAGTTCATAATTTAGGTAAAGTAACCCAAGTTCATGTATTTCATTTTCAGGAAGATAAAGTACATAAACTCTTGTGTCATTATTTTGTTTAAATGGAATACGCTCTGTATTAATCTGTATTTTTTGGGATATTAAGTTAGATATGAAATGTTCGTGAGCAGGCGTTAAAGTCTTTGTTTGCCATAGAAGGCCTATAAAATTTAAAAGCGGAATAAAGGTTTCTTTAAATATTTCTGGAAAAGATTTTTGAACCAGAAGCTTAGCATATACTTGATTAAAAAGATTTTGATCAAAATTATACATTGCTATTTTTAATGAGTTTATGGCATCATCAGTAATATCTGTCTTTAAAGCTAATTCTCTTGAGTTAAGAATTATTTCGTTTTCAGACATAGCAGCTATTTTAGATATCTTGTAGTTGTTATTATTTAATAAAACTACATTTAATAGCTTTTGTAGGCTATCTTGATCATAATATCTAGAATTGCCAGAAGTTCTTTCTGGACTAAATAGATTGTATCTTTTTTCCCAAATACGTATTGTATGTGCTTTTATACCCGAAATATTTTCAAGGTCTTTAATACTAAATCTTGTTTTTATATTGTTCAATTAAAAATGCATTTAAGTTAGACAAACTTAATAAAAAAAATACACTTTCTTAAAAATAAAAAAACCTTAAGCAATTAAGCTTAAGGTTTTTCATAGGTAAGTTATTTATTGTTTAGCTTTTAAATGTAGCTTTTAATAATTCTCTATTCATTCTAGCAATGTTTTCTAGAGATATTCCTTTAGGGCATTCAATTTCACAAGCACCGGTATTACTACAGTTACCAAAACCTTCTAAATCCATTTGTGCAACCATGTTTTTAACACGATCTGTAGCTTCTACTTGTCCTTGTGGTAATAATGCGTATTGAGACACTTTTGCACCAACAAAAAGCATAGCAGAGGAGTTCTTACATGTTGCAACACATGCACCACAGCCAATACAGGTTGCAGCATCCATTGCTTCATCCGCATCATGTTTAGATATAGGGGTTGCATTTGCATCTTGCGTATTACCAGAGGTATTTACAGAGATATAACCACCAGCATGTTGTATACGATCAAAAGAACTACGATCTACAACTAAATCTTTTATTACAGGAAATGCTTTTGCTCTAAATGGCTCTATGGTAATAGTATCACCATCTTTAAACATACGCATGTGTAGCTGGCAAGTAGTAACTCCGCGATCAGGACCATGTGCCTCACCATTTATGTACATAGAGCACATACCACAAATACCTTCTCTACAATCATGATCAAAAGCAACTGGCTCTTCACCTGTATTAATTAATTGTTCATTAAGAACATCCATCATTTCTAAGAAAGACATATGTTCTGAGATATCGGTAACTTTATAGTCTACCATTTGACCCTTAGTTTTCGAGTCTTTTTGTCTCCAAATTTTAAGCGTTAAATTCATAGTCTTTCCTTATTTGTATGAACGTTGTTTAAGTTCAATATCGTTAAATTCTAACTCTTCTTTATGAAGAACTGCATCTGCAGGTTCTCCTTTATATTCCCAAGCAGAAACAAATGCAAAATCTTTATCATTACGTTTTGCTTCTCCTTTTTGTTCGCCGTCTAATTCTACAGATTCTTCTCTAAAATGTCCACCGCAAGATTCTTCACGTGTTAAGGCATCCTTAGCAAATAACTCGCCAAGTTCTATAAAATCTGCAACACGGCCTGCTTTTTCTAATTCTGGGTTCATTTCGTTAATGCCTCCAGGAACAGAAACATTTTTCCAGAAATCTTCACGTAAAGCTTTAATTTCTGCCATTGCTTCTTTAAGTCCTTTTTCATTACGAGACATTCCACATTTATCCCACATAATCTTACCTAGTTTTTTATGGTAATAATCAACAGAATGTTCTCCTTTGTTTGTTACAAAGAACTCTAAACGTTCTCTTACATCTTTTTCTGCTTCTATAAATTCTGGAGAATCCGTTGAAATTTTCCCTGTTCTAATATCATCAGATAAATAATCTCCAATAGTATACGGCAATACAAAATAACCATCTGCTAAACCTTGCATTAATGCAGAAGCTCCAAGCCTGTTAGCACCATGATCAGAGAAATTAGCTTCTCCAATACAGTACAACCCAGGAACAGTAGTCATTAAATTGTAATCTACCCAAACACCACCCATTGTATAGTGTACCGCTGGGTAAATCATCATTGGTGTTTCGTATGGATTCTCATCTACGATTTTCTCATACATTTGAAATAGGTTCCCGTATTTTGCTTCAACAATTGCTTGTCCTAATTCGTATATTTTAGCTTCAGAAGCATTTTTTATATTCTGAATTTTCGCTTGTTCTGTACCATAGCGTGTAATTGCCGATGCAAAATCTAAATATACCGCTTCTCCGGTAGCGTTTACACCGTAACCAGCATCACAACGTTCTTTTGCCGCTCTAGAGGCAACATCACGTGGTACTAGGTTTCCAAATGCTGGGTATCTACGTTCTAAGTAGTAATCTCTTTCGTCTTCAGACAAATCAGTAGGTTTCTTGCGACCTTCACGAATTGCCATAACATCTTCCATATTTTTAGGTACCCAAATACGACCATCATTACGTAAAGACTCAGACATTAAGGTTAATTTAGACTGATAATCTCCAGAACGAGGAATACATGTTGGGTGAATTTGCGTATAACAAGGATTGGCAAAGAAAGCACCTTTTTTATGTATTTTCCAACCAGCAGATACGTTAGATCCCATTGCATTGGTAGATAAGAAAAATACATTTCCATAACCACCAGAGGCAATAACTACAGCATGAGCAGAATGGCGTTCTATTTCTCCAGTAATAAGGTTACGTGCAATAATTCCTCTTGCTTTCCCATCAACTTTAACAACATCAAGCATTTCATGACGGTTGTGCATTTCAATCTTACCACGAGCAATTTGTCTGTTCATTGCAGAATATGCTCCTAATAATAATTGTTGTCCTGTTTGCCCTTTAGCATAAAAAGTTCTAGAAACCAATACACCACCAAAAGAGCGGTTATCTAATAACCCACCATAATCACGTGCAAAGGGAACTCCTTGAGCAACACATTGGTCAATAATATTGGCAGATACTTCTGCTAAACGGTAAACGTTTGCTTCACGGGAGCGATAATCACCACCCTTTACAGTATCATAAAATAATCTATAGGTAGAATCTCCATCTCCTTGATAGTTTTTAGCGGCATTAATACCACCTTGAGCAGCAATAGAGTGTGCTCTTCTTGGAGAATCTTGATAAGCAAATGCTTTTACATTATATCCTAATTCTGCTAATGTTGCACAAGCAGAACCTCCAGCTAATCCAGTACCAACAACAATAACATCTATGTTACGTTTGTTTGCAGGGTTAACTAAATCAATATGGTTTTTATAATCAGTCCACTTATTTTTAAGTGGTCCTTTTGGTACTTTAGAATCTAATACAGACATAGAATTGTATTATTAATGATTAAAATGATGAAAAAGAGCAATTAATATAAAACCTAAAGGAATTATAATGGCATAAGCTTTTCCAAATGCTTGAAGTTTTTCTTTTCTCATGGAACTAACTCCAGAAGATTGAAACGCAGAGCTAAATCCGTGCATTAAGTGTAAAGATAAAAACACAAATGCTAAAACATAAGCACCAACTCTTAGTGGATTAACAAACTTGTGTGTTAATTCTTCATAATAACGGTATCCTTCACCATCTGCTAGTAATCCAGACATATCGCCTTGAATATATTTTGTATTAATTTCTGGTATCCAAAAATCAATAAAGTGAAGAACTAAGAAACCTAAAATAGCTAATCCGCTATAAATCATGTTTCTACTCATCCAGCTAGAATTAGCCGAACCATTATTTTTTGCATACTTTACAACTCTTGCATTTCTATTCTTTATCTCTAGAATAAAGCCCATTATAAAATGGTACATTACTCCAAAAATTAAAATTGGCTGCATTACATACTGTATAACCCAAAAAGTTCCCATAAAATGAGAAGCTTCATTAAAAGCATTAGGGCTAAAAACAGAAAGTATGTTTATTGCAAAATGTTGTAAAAGAAAAAACATTAAAAATAAAGCAGAAAGTGCCATTGCATATTTTCTGCCTATTGAAGATGTGAAAAATTTACTCATTGGTTAATTAATTTTAGACAAATTTAACGTACAAACGGTTGATTAACAAACTTTGTTTTATTAGTCTCCGTATTTATACTTAGTAAAAATAAGAAGCTTGTATACCTGTAAATACGTAAATACAAGTTTTATAGTTAATTATAAAGAAAACGATTTCGTATAGCGTATAATTTTCGACCTTAAAAACTGATTTTTTTTCAATTTAATTTTGTTTTTTTACCTAATAAACTATGAAGAGTTTAAATAATTAGCATGGATATTGGATTATTATCTGTAAGTATAAATGTGTATTCTACAAAAAGAATAGTAGAAGAAGCTCAAAAATTAGGGCATTATATAGAACAAATTGATCATACAAAATGCGCTGTAAAGTTAGGCAAAGGCAAACCTCAAATTTTTTATCAAGGGCAAAACATAACCAATGTTTTTCAGGCCATAATACCAAGAATAGGAACTAAAGTAACTAAACATGGTGCTGCTATAGTAAAGCAGTTTCAAATGAATGGGGTGTATAGTGTGGCAGAAGCACAAAGTATTACTACCGCAAGAAATAAAGTACAAACCCTACAAATTATGGCCAGAAAGGGAATTGCCATTCCAGATACTCTTTTTTCTATTAGCCCAGATAATATTGAAGAACAGATAGATATTTTAGGAGGAATGCCAATAATAATTAAACTTCAAGAAGGGACACAAGGTTTAGGAGTAATTTTAGCAGAAACTAAAAAATCGGCTAAATCTATTATAGATACTTTTTATAAAATGAATACCAGTATTCTTATTCAAAAATATATAGAAGAGTCTAAAGGAGAAGATATTAGGTTATTTGTTATTGGTAAAAGGGTTGTTGCAAGCATGAAAAGAACAAGTGCTCCAGGAGATTTTAGATCTAACGTGCACCGTGGAGGAGCTACAGAAATAATAGAACCTACAAAAACTGAAAAGTTTATGGCTATTAACGCTACAAAACATGTGGGTTTAGATATTGCTGGGGTAGATTTACTACGTTCTAAAAATGGGCCGTTGTTAATTGAGGTAAATGCATCGCCGGGGTTACAAGGAATAGAAGCTGCAACAGGACTTAATATTGCAAGAGAAATTGTATTGTATGTTGAAAAAAATGGAGGACTTAAAAAGTAAAAATATTGTAATAGGAGGCGAAACTGTTTCACCAGGGCAGTATAAGTTACTAAGCATTAGTATTGGTAGGTTGCCTACAGGCACTTTAATAGATATTCCTGTGTATGTTTTTAATGCAAAAGAACCAGGCCCAACAATGTTGGTACAAGCTGGATTACATGGAGATGAAATTAATGGTGTGGAGATTGTACGACGTATGTTACATAAAAAAAAGTTTGCCATTAAAAAAGGAGCTGTAATTGCAGTGCCAATATTAAATATTTTTGGTTTTATACACTATTCCAGAGATGTTCCAGACGGTAAAGATGTAAACAGAAGTTTTCCAGGCTCTAAAACAGGTTCTTTAGCAAGTAGAATGGCATACCATTATGTTTCTGAAATATTACCGCAAATAGATTTTGGGATAGATTTGCATACTGGTGGAGCGCAACGTAGTAATTATCCGCAAATACGATATACTGTAGGGGATGTATTAAGTAAAGACTTGGCTACTGCTTTTAATGCGCCGTTTACTTTTTCTTCTAAACTTATAAAAGGCTCTTTTAGAAGTGTTTCTCATAAAATGGGTAAGCCTACTGTAGTTTTTGAGGCTGGTGAAAGTATGCGTTTTGATACACATTCCATCTCTGAAGGAATACAAGGTATATTAAATGTTTTACAACACTATGGTATGATAGACAAACAGGAGTCTTTAAGCATAGAAAAAAAGGATTCCATTATACTTATAGATAGAAAATGGTTAAGAGCGCCAACTGCAGGTATGTTTATTTCAGAAGTAGTAAACGGAGCACCTATTAAAAAGAATGCTATTTTAGGTATTATAACCGACACTTTTACTCTTAAAATTAAAACAATAAAAGCACCTTATGATGGTTTTATTTGCGCTATAAATAACCAAGCCGTAGTTAACCAAGGAGATGCTCTTTTTCATGTTGGGAAAAGAGAATTGTAGTCTATTTTAGTGTAGAAATTTTCTTTTTTTGAATGTTTTAGCTTGTTTTAAACAAACCAGGTAGTCTCTATATTAAATTTTATAGTGGTTATAAAACAGTGCTTTTGTAGTTTGTCGATAAAAAATATAGCAAAACCTATAATTTAAAAGCTTTTTAAGGGTATGTAAAAAGTAAAAACCAACTGGCTAGTTGGTTTTTACTTTTTGTTGTGATTATTCTACTTTATGAAAAGGTCTACTACTTGTTTCGTCTTTTTTAGGAAAATCTTTAGGAATTTTTTGGGTAACTTTTCCTGTAGCGGCCCATTCTGCCCCTCTTAAAAATGTGGTTATAAAACCAACGCATTGTACAGAATAATCTGCATGCCCCATAATACTATGAAAAATACGCCCCTTGCCGTATTCTAACGTCATTAAAGCTGGTTCATGACGTCCAGATCCTTTATTTTCTTTCTTGGAATAAGCAGTAGCTAAAACCGTCATATTTTCTGCAGGACCTCTTAAACTATTGTATAGCTCATCTTTTGTATGTAACCAAGTTTTTGGTAAACCTTTTGTAATTGGGTGTTTTTTATCTCTTATTTGAATTTGATATTCACTTTGCGGGCCATGAGCACCAGCACTTCCGACGGATGTATCTCTTATTAATTTGCCTTTTTCGTTATAATAGACATAAGGACCGTCTTTTTCGTTACGGTTTCCCCAACCACCTAAACCAATCATTTTGTTATATGCTAACCATTCTGGAAAAGAATTATCTGCCGCATGAAAAACTACTAAACCACCACCATTTTCTATAAATTCTTCAAAAGCTTTTTGGGTTTTTTCTGGCCAAGAGGCTGCTTTCCACCCAAAATTGCAAATAACTAAATCGTAATCAGAAAAGTTGGGTGCATAGTTAGGGTCTTTTTTGGGTTCTTTTAATGCCTCTGTATGTTTCTTATTTAAAGCATATTCTTGAATATATTTTTCTCCTTTCCAAGTATAAGCTGTTCTATCTAAATCTACAGAAAACAACTTTGTATCTACCATATATTTTTTTAACATATAGCTTATTTTAGGCCATTGTCCATGATTGTTCTGACCATCAATAATTAAAGTTTTTATTTTGGGTTGTTCTGTAGTTTGCCCAATAACTGTAGTTGAAACTAAAAGAAGTATGAAAAATATTTTTTTAAGAAAGTGCATTGGTATTTTTTTAGAAAGATAGTATAAAAATTGCAACTATTTAATCGGTAGCAATTCCAAAATAATTCCAATGAACATCTTCTTTAAAAGGATTGCTTTGTGCATGTAATTCTCCAGGTTCAATCGTAATACAGTCCCCTTTAGATAAAACTATAGTGTTGTTATTTACAATAAATTGCGCTTTACCACTTACAATCTGAAAAACTTCAAACATGGTATCGTGTTTATGCAATTCTACCTCTTGTCCGGGTTTAAAAGTAGCGGATCCAAACATCATTAATTGTGGTATCTCTCCTCGTTCTATAAAAACCTTTTTTTTAATTTCAGCATTATGAGAAACCCCTACTTCTGGTAGCTCTTTAGTTTTTACAAGTTTCATAATTAAGATATATTAGAGATTTATTCAATTGTAAAAGTAATTTCTTTTTTAACACTTTTGCTTTCTAATAGAACGGTGTAAATGCCTTTTGGAAGATATGTTTTTCCGTTTTTAGCAGTTTCTAATTTGTTGTTGTTATTTTTTTCGTAATTCAATTTTCCTTCCATAGAAAATGCAACATCAAAAGAAAGTACATTAAACCCTTTATTCGATTCTATTTCGGTTTGACTCACAATAGTTTTATCTTTAGAAATAATCTTTGCAGTATATAGATTTTTGCTATTGGTGTAAAAAACAATATCTATACCAGGTGTTTCTGGTTTGCTCCATGAACTCCATGCATTCCCCCAGTTTTTAGAATGCCTAATAGATTTAATTTTAAATATATTTAAATCTTTTTGTAGAATATCCTCTGTAGTTTCTTGTAAAGGTTTAATGTTTGCTTTATAAATACTTCTTCCATGCGTGCCAACTAACAAATGTTTAGCTTCTTCTTGTATCACTAAATCATGTACAGCAACATTAGGTAACCCGTTTTGCATAACTTCCCAAGAGTTTCCTCTGTTAAATGAGGTGTATAAACCATTGTCCGTCCCAACAAATAATAAATTCTCATTCTCAGGGTCTTCTATAAGTACATTTACAGGAGAATTAGGTATATTGTTCACAATGCTTTTCCAAGTATTTCCATAATCATTACTGCAATAGATATAAGATGTGAAATCGTCATTTCTATACCCATTTAGAGTAAGGTAAACTCTTTCTTTTTTATGCTTAGAAGCCAGAACTCTACTTACCCATAAGTTTTTTGGTAAACTGTCTGATAAGATTTTCCAGGTACTTCCTCCGTCTTTAGACATTTGAACAAGTCCATCATCACTGCCAGTGTATAATAAACCAAATTTAAAAGGAGATTCAGAAATTGTTGTAAGTGTGCCATAAGCTACATTACCTTTTTTGCTTCCTAGGGTTAGATCGTTAGAAATAGTTTCCCATGAAGCCCCTTGGTTTAAAGATCTATGTAATTTATTACTACCCAAGTAAAGTATGTCTTGGTTGTGTTTAGATAGTAAAATAGGAGTTTGCCAATTAAACCTATATGGTTTTTCTCCTAATTCATGTTTTGGTTGTATATAGGCTCTTTTACCAGAACTTTTATTTATTCTGTAGTAGTTTCCAAATTGATATCCGGTATAAACTATGTTGTGATTTCTACTGTCAATTTCTATTTGCATGCCATCGCCTCCCATTAAAGACTCCCAAGGGTACTTTCCTGTTTGGTGCCACTTGGTATTTAAAGGAGCATTATGTGGGCCATGCCAAACACCGTTATCCTGTAGCCCGCCATAAACATGATAGGGTTCTTGGTTGTCTACATTTATGGCGTAAAATTGCCCTACATTGTTGGTGTTTAATTTTGTCCAGCTTTTGCCATTATCATAAGACATATTTAAACCGCCATCATTGCCACTAATTATGTGCCCTTCTAGGTTTGGATTTATCCATAATGCTTGGTGGTCTGCATGCACATTTTTTCCTTGTATGTTAGAAAAAGTTTCTCCATTATTTTCAGAAAACAGTAAAGGAACACCAGTAATGTAAATTTTATCTTTATTGGTAGGGTTTACCCTAATTTCTCCAAAATAATATCCATAACTATAATATAAATCGTCAATAAAATCTTCATTTTTTTTAATCCATGTTTCTCCTCCATTTTCAGTAAAATATACTTCGGCACCAATTGCTGGAGTGTTAAAAAGTAAAGAATTTGCATTTTCTAAATAGGTTGTAATATCTGCAGGTTTTGTAAGACCGCTTCGTACCATTTGTTTTACGTTCTCTGCTCTATATTTTTCTTGAAACCCATTTGTTTTAAGAAAAGAGTTTAGTTTTTTATCCTCAAGACTTAAGAACTCTTCATTAGTCATGGTTTTAAAAACCTCTTTGTCTAATTTGTCTGTTTTTTTAATGGTATTACTTTCTGTTTTTCTTCTATATTGATTATCAAGAACAGCATAAACAATACTGTCATTAAAAGCTGCAAGTCCTATTCTACCAACACCGTCACCTGTTGGAAATCCGTTTTCTGTAGAAGTAATCTTTTTCCAAGTTTCTCCAGCGTTTATACTTTTGTAAATAGCAGAACCTTTACCACTACTAGTAAAATTCCAACCTTTTCTATCTTTTTGCCATGCAGAAGCATATACTACATTAAAATTATTTGGAGCGTAAGCCATATCAATAATTCCTGTATTGGTATTTATATGAAGTGTTTTTGTCCAAGTTTTTCCTCCGTCTACAGTTTTGTAAATACCCCTTTCTTCATTGGGAGTGTATAAATGACCAGCTGCTCCAACAAGTACTTCATTAGGGTTATTAGGATTAATTAGTATTCTACCAATATGGTGAGTATCATTTAAACCAGTATTTATCCATGTTTTTCCTTGATCTATGGATTTTAATATGCCAATACCTGCATAAGAAGACCTCGAAGAGTTATTCTCCCCAGTACCAACCCAAATAGTACCATTTTTCCAGTCTACAGCAATATCACCAATATTTTGTGTATTAGAATTATCCATTAATGGTGTAAAAGAGGTGCCATTATTATTGGTGTACCAAAGACCACCGGAGGCATATGCTACATAAAATTCTGTTGGCTTTTTTTCATTAACATCAATATCTACAACACGACCGCTCATTATAGAAGGACCTATATTTTTAAGAGGTATATTTTTCACTAATGAGACGTTTTTTAGCTCATTTTTCTTTAATAAGTCTTTACTAATTTTTTCTGATGCGCTATTTGTGTTTTGAGCAAAAGAATAAAAACAAAAACTAAAGATTAAAATGTGAAGGTATATTTTCATTTAAGTAGAAATAGCTATGGTTTAAAAAGGGAAGTTAGGAATATCTTTTGTAGTGGTAAAATTTAAAAATTCATCATATATTGTTGTAAATCAACATTTAATGCAACACTAAATTGTTAATTTGATAATTTTTTCGTTAATTTATTGTCGTATAACCAACAAACCACAATATTATGGAAGAGTATTTACCATTAATTATTCAACTAGTAACAGGCGCCATTGGAGGCAATGTCGCAGGAAAATTGTTTAAAAACTTATCTTTAGGTACAGCAGGAAATAGCATTGCTGGTATTTTAGGAGGAGGTTTAGGAGGACAATTATTAGGAATGCTGGGCTTAGGAGCTGGAGCCGCTTCTGGAGTAGATACATCTGCAGCAGTTGATGCTGCTGGAGGTATGGATTTATCGAGTATCTTAGGAAGTGTAGCTGGCGGAGGCGTTGGTGGAGGAGTAATTATGGCAATATTTGGAGTTATAAAAAATATGATGTCAAAATAATAAACACAACCAATATTTAAACTGGAAGGAGCTTATGTATGTAAGCTCCTTTTTTTGTTTAGTATACTTAGGTTACCAAATAGATTTGTTAATTTTACTCGATAATCGAGGTATAAATTATTCCGAGGCTTACCTCTAACTTTTGAAAGTTTAAAGTATGAAATACGAACAAATATCTAATAGTCTTTTTATAAAAAACCGCAAAAAATTTATGGCAAAAATGAAGCCTAAAAGTATTGCCGTTTTTAATTCTAATGACATTTATCCTATTAGCGCAGATAGCACATTGCCGTTTGAGCAGCATAGAGATATTTTTTATTTATCTGGAGCAGATCAAGAAGAGACTATATTAGTATTATTTCCAGATGCTTTACATAAAGACCAGAGAGAAGTATTATTTGTAAGAGAAACTAATGAGCATATTGCTATTTGGGAAGGAGAAAAACTAACCAAAGAAAAAGCAACAGAAGTTTCAGGAATACAAGCAGTTTATTGGCTTTCAGATTTTGATAAAGTATTTTTTGATTTAATGACTGAGGCAGATACTATTTATTTTAATACAAATGAACATTATCGGCAAGCAGTAGAAACACAAACTAGAGAAGATAGGTTTATAAAAAAATGTAAAGAGCAATTTCCGGCCCACCAATATGCTAAAAGCAACCCTATTTTACAAGAAATTAGAGGGGTAAAAGAACCAGAGGAAATTGCATTAATGCAAACAGCTTGTAATATTACAGAAAAAGGATTTCGTCGTTTACTAGGTTTTATTAAGCCTGGTGTTTGGGAATATGAGATAGAGGCAGAGCTACTTCATGAGTTTATTCGTAACCGTTCTAAAGGGTTTGCATATACACCAATAATAGCAGGTGGTAATAATGCAAATGTTTTACATTACATAGAAAACAATCAGCAATGTAAAGATGGCGATTTAATTCTAATGGATGTTGCTGCTGAGTATGCTAATTATTCTTCCGATTTAACACGTACAATTCCTATTAACGGAAAATTTACTCCAAGACAAAAAGCGGTATATGAAGCAGTTTTAAGAGTTAAAAATGAAGCCACAGCAATGTTGGTTCCTGGAACAATTTGGGCACAATACCATAAAGAATGTGGAAAAATAATGACCTCAGAATTACTAGGACTTGGCTTACTAGATAAAGCCGATGTACAGAATGAAGACAAAAATTGGCCGGCATATAAAAAGTACTTTATGCATGGTACTAGTCATCATATAGGTTTAAATACCCACGATTATGGAGCATTAAAAACTCCAATGAAAGCCAATATGGTTTTTACAGTAGAACCTGGTATTTATATTCCGGAAGAAAAAATGGGTATACGTATAGAGGATGATGTAGTTATTCAGGAAAAAGGAGCACCTTTTAATCTTATGGCAAATATTCCTATAGAGGTTGATGAGATAGAGACTTTAATGCATAGTTAATACATTAAGATAAACCTCTTTTAGATTTAAAAAAACAGTTTTAAAGTTATAATTATGCTTGGTTTAAAATTAGCAACAGACCCGCGTTGGGCAAATTTAGTGGAAAGT
Organism: uncultured Maribacter sp.; assembly: GCF_947495965.1. Lineage (GTDB taxonomy): Bacteria > Bacteroidota > Bacteroidia > Flavobacteriales > Flavobacteriaceae > Maribacter_B. The sequence goes on along the minus strand of NZ_CANMBB010000001.1, from coordinate 903,379 downwards.
AATATTGAAGAAATATTAACAGACCATGCGTGGTGCGAGCAAAAAGCAGCAACCAATGCAATTACTATTATTTCTTTAAATTCGGAACACGAAGATTTGGTAACAGATTTATTAGCGTTGGCGCAAGAAGAATTGGAACACTTTCAGATGGTTCATGATATTATAAAAAAGCGTGGTTATAAATTAGGAAGAGAAAGGAAAGATAGTTACGTAAATGAGCTTTTTAAAGTGCAAATGAAAGGAGGAAGCAGGCAACAATCTCTTGTAAACAGACTATTATTTTCTGCTATGATAGAAGCACGCAGCTGTGAACGTTTTAAAGTTCTTTCTGATAATATTAAAGATAAAGAGTTATCTAAATTTTATCGTGAGTTAATGATTAGTGAAGCCGGACATTATAAAACATTTCTAGGCTTTGCCCGTAAATATGGAGAAGGTATTGATGTAGATAAACAATGGAAAAGCCTTTTAGAAAAAGAGGGCGAAATAATAAAAAACTATGGTAAATCAGAATCTATTCATGGGTAAACACTTTTGGTTATCTGCAATATTTATTTTCAAAAAATATTTTTAATAAAACCAAAGTCAAAAAAACTAAAATTTAATTCATCTATAAAACAAGTGCAGCGTATTCTTTTAAATCGCATTTGTTTTGAAATTTTGCCAAAAATCATCGGTAAAATTCAGATAAGATTTGAGTATACCGTGGCTAAATCAAAACCATTCTCAACTATTACTAGTTTATTCGTATTTATGTTTTTTAACCATATTTGAAACAATAAAAACAACTAAAGCTGGTAGCACCCAGCCCATGCTATATTTTTGTAAGGGTATCCAGGAAAAAATAGTTGCTTTGAGAGTAATAAGAGGAATACTATTTAGAAAATCTGGAATGCTAAAAAGAATAGTAGCTATAACCACACTTTTAAAAACTATTTTTGAAGCATATTTTTCAGGTAAATTGTTAAGTAAAATTAAAACAATAGTAATAGGATAAATAAGCATAAGAGCAGGTAAAGCAACAGCTATAATATACCCTACATTAAATTGCCCCATTACTATTCCTAAAAGACATCCTATAATTGCAGTAATATTATAAGCTAGCCTAGATTTATTGCATCTGGATTTTACAAAATCTGCTGTTCCAGTAACTATTCCTACTGCTGTGGTAAAGCAAGCCAGACTCACTAAAATGCTTAAAAATAAGTTTCCAATATTCCCTAAACTTAAGTTTGCTATTCCTGTTAAAAGAGCTGTCCTGCTTATTTCAGAATCAAAAGAATTATGCGCCAGTGCCCCAGAAACAGCTAATCCCGTATATATTAAAAATAGAGCTAGCCCAGCTAACCATCCAGCTTTTCTAATTAATGTTTTTTTAGTCTCATAACTATCTTCTTTATTTTTTATTTGGATAGATACTATAATTACACCTCCAACAACTACTGCGCCAATAGCATCAAACGTTTGGTAACCCTCTAAAATGCCATCCGTAAAAGGACTAGTAAAAAGTGTATTGCCAAAAGAGAAATCAAAAGAAAAAGTTAGTATTCCAATTATTAAAAGTAAAATAAGGATAATAGCAGGAGTTAAAATCTTACCTATTACATTTAAAATTTTTGATCTATTTATTACAAAGACAAATACCAAAGAAAAATAAACAATACTAGTAGTAAGATAAGAGGTGTTAAAGAAAGGAGCAATGGCCATTTCATGAGTTACCGATGCTGTTCTTGGAGAAGGTAAACTTATAGATATGGCATAAACAATAAAAGAGTATGCTAAGCTAAATGTAGGAGAAACTTTTTTGCCAAAATCAAAGATAGTGCCTTGCAGTTTTGCATGGGCTAGTATACCTAATATTGGTATAACTACTGCGGAAATACAAAAACCAATAGTAACTAAGCCCCAAAGATTACCAGATTTAAAACCTAATAAAGGGGGTAATATTAAATTTCCAGCACCAAAGAAAAGAGAAAATAGTGCAAAAGCTGTAACTAAAACATCTCTAGTCTTATTCATAAAATTGTTAATATGTGGTAATATAGTAAAATAGAAGGCAAAATTTTTAGAGTATTTTAGTAATGCAATTCTATTTCAAATGTTTTTTGTCTAAATGTTTGTTTTTTAATCGATTATACTTTATGTCGTTCATCGGCATAAAATAGCAGTTCATCGAATTTTGTGTTTTTAATCGAAAAAAACAGAATTTTATTTGTTTTTGCCAATAAAAAACAGACATATGCCGTTATCTCTTCATAATGTTTGAAAAAGCATTTTTTAACACCATAACCAAATTAAGAACTTTGTATTTATAGGTCCCCAAATCGCATAAATACGCCTAAAAACAACCTACATTATGAAGAAAGTCATATGCAATATTTTTGGACACCACTATTCTGTGTCTAAAAAAGTTACTTCACACATTAAGGAATACAAATGCATTCATTGTGGTAGAGAGGTTACAACAGATGTTAGCGGAAATTTATCTGCATTAACACCAGAATTACAAGATATAAATAATACCCTTGAGGATATTTATCAGAAAAGACACAGAGCTGCTGCACAGCAAGTAGCTTAACCTATGCTTTGGCGAGCGAATTCCAGCCCTGAGCGGTTATCGGAATTTTAGAATTATTCCTAGAGATTAAGAAAGCACCTTCATTCTCTTCTGTCGTATGCCCCACAACAGAAAAGTTAGGATTGCCCTTAATTTTTGGGAATTCTTTTTGGTCTATAGTGAACAACAATTCATAATCTTCACCGCCACTTAAGGCAACTGTAGTACCATCTAAATTAAATTCTTCACAAGTAGAAATTACGGTTGGATCTAACGGAATTTTATCTTCATATAAGTTGATCCCAACTTTGCTATTTTCACACAAATGTAAAATTTCAGAAGAGAGTCCGTCACTAATATCTATCATAGAAGTTGGGTGTACGTCCAATTCTTTAAGTAATTCCGGAATATCTTTACGGGCTTCAGGTTTTAATTGTCTTTCAACAATATAAGAGTAAGGCTCTAAATCTGGTTGGTTATTAGGGTTTACTTTAAAAACTTCCTTTTCTCTTTCTAAAACTTGTAATCCCATGTAAGCGCCACCTAAATCGCCGGTAACAACTAGTAAATCTTTTGGTTTAGCACCGTTTCTATATACAATATCTTCTTCATTAGCTTCCCCAATAGCAGTAATACTAATTAACATGCCTTTGGTAGAGGAAGTAGTATCCCCGCCAATTAAATCTACTTTGTATTTTTCGGCAGCAGTAGCTATTCCTGCATATAATTCTTCTAAGGCTTCTAAAGGAAACCTATTAGAAACAGCAATGGAAACAGTAATTTGAGTTGCTTTAGCATTCATGGCATAAATATCCGATAGATTTACCATTACAGCCTTATAACCCAAATGCTTAAGAGGCATGTAGCTAAGGTCAAAATGTACATTTTCTACCAATAAATCTGTAGAAATAACTACTTTTTTATCTTTAAAATCTAATACAGCAGCATCGTCGCCAATGCCTTTTATAGTTGAGCTTTTAGTTATTTTAAAGTTCTTTGTTAAATGGTTTATAAGTCCAAATTCTCCTAAACTTTCTAAAGATGTTCTTTCCTGATTCTTGTCTTCTAACATATTGCAAAAATAAGGATCCTAGAATTAAGAACCATAGTTTCTATTGGGTTAGATGTTGTTACATAAAGAAAACTTATAACTATATGAGTTATATTAATGTAAGTTTATAGCAAAAAATCCTACTTATAACATATATTTGTAAACTATTTAGATTTAATCCAGTTAACTATGATTCAAGTATCGGAAACAGCAAAAAAGAGAGTTGTGGGTTTAATGACCGAAGGAGGTTTTGATGCTACTAAGGACTATGTGCGCGTTGGTGTAAAAAGTGGCGGTTGTAGCGGTTTGTCTTATGAATTAGATTTTGACAATAAAATTAGTGAAACCGATAAGGTTTTTGAAGACAATGATGTACGTATTGTTGTAGATAAAAAGAGTTTTTTATACCTAGTAGGTACTACTCTAGAGTATTCGGGTGGTCTTAACGGTAAAGGTTTTGTTTTTAACAATCCCAATGCACAGAGAACATGTGGTTGTGGAGAAAGTTTTTCATTATAAAACAACGTATTAAGGCTTTCTAGTTTTAATAGGTAAATAATATTAATTAGTTCAATTCTCCCTTTGGGGAATTAAATAGGGCTTATGGCATATACAGAAGAGGAATTAAAAAAAGAGTTAGAAACCAAAGAATATGAGTACGGTTTCTATACAAATATAGAATCGGATACTTTTCCAAAAGGTCTTAATGAAGATATAGTACGTGCTATTTCTAAAAAGAAGAACGAACCACAATGGATGACAGATTGGCGTCTGGATGCTTTTCGTGTTTGGGAAAGCATGGAGGAGCCAGAGTGGGCAAACGTAAATTATGAGAAACCAGATTTTCAGGCGATAAGTTACTATTCTGCACCAAAAGCAGCAGACCCTAATAAAACGTTGGATGATGTGGATCCAGATTTATTAGAAATGTATAAAAAGTTGGGCATATCTGTAGATGAGCAAAAGAAATTGCAAAATGTTGCGGTAGATATTGTTGTAGATTCTGTTTCTGTAGCAACTACATTTAAAAAGACTCTTGCAGAAAAGGGTATTATTTTTATGCCAATTTCTGAAGCGATACAAGAACATCCAGAATTAGTTAAAAAATATATGGGAACTGTAGTTCCTAAAACAGATAATTTTTATGCGGCATTAAATTCTGCGGTATTTACAGATGGTTCTTTCTGTTATATTCCAAAAGGCGTAAAATGCCCAATGGAATTATCTACTTATTTTAGAATTAATGAAGGTGGTACAGGACAGTTCGAAAGAACTTTAGTAATTGCAGATGAAAGTAGTTATGTAAGTTATTTAGAAGGTTGCACAGCACCATCCAGAGACGAAAATCAATTACACGCAGCAGTGGTAGAGCTTATTGCTTTAGATGATGCAGAGATAAAATACTCAACGGTACAAAACTGGTTTCCTGGTAATGCTGAGGGTAAAGGAGGCGTTTATAATTTTGTTACTAAAAGAGCTATTTGCGAAAAGAATGCAAAAGTATCATGGACACAAGTAGAAACTGGATCTGCGGTAACATGGAAATATCCTTCTTGTATCTTAAAAGGAGATAATTCTATTGGAGAATTTTATTCTATAGCTGTTACTAATAATTATCAGCAAGCAGATACAGGTACAAAAATGATTCACCTTGGAAAAAATACCAAGAGTACTATTATATCTAAAGGTATTTCTGCAGGAAAATCTCAAAATAGTTATCGTGGTTTAGTACAAGTAGGTTCTAGAGCAGAAAATGCTAGAAACTTCTCGCAGTGCGATTCTTTACTAATGGGTAATGAATGTGGCGCACATACTTTTCCATATATAGAAGCAAAAAATAAATCGGCAATGATAGAGCATGAGGCTACTACAAGTAAAATTGGAGAAGATCAAATTTTCTATTGTAACCAAAGAGGTATAGATACAGAAAAAGCTATTGCACTTATTGTAAATGGCTTTAGTAAAGAAGTATTAAATAAATTACCAATGGAGTTTGCTGTAGAAGCTCAAAAATTATTAGAAATTAGTTTAGAAGGTTCTGTAGGGTAGTCAATAATATTATACACTGTATAAAAAAATAAAATTGCCAGAGGCACTAGAATATTTAAAGTAGAAGACAATGTTAAAAATTAATAATCTACACGCACAAGTAGAGGATAAGGAGATTTTAAAAGGAATTAATTTGGAGATGAAAGCAGGGGAGGTTCATGCAATAATGGGCCCTAATGGTTCTGGAAAAAGTACCTTAGCATCTGTAATCGCTGGAAAAGAGAATTTTGAAGTTACCGATGGTTCTGTAGAATTAGATGGTGAGGATTTAGATGAAGTTTCTCCAGAAGAAAGAGCTCATAAAGGGGTGTTTTTATCTTTTCAATATCCTGTAGAAATTCCTGGAGTTTCTGTAACTAACTTTATGAAAACGGCTATTAACGAGTCTAGAAAAGCAAAGGGATTAGAAGAAATGCCTGCGAAAGACATGCTAAAGTTAATTAGAGAAAAATCAGAACTTTTAGAAATAGACCGTAAATTCTTATCTCGTTCTTTAAATGAAGGTTTTTCGGGTGGAGAGAAAAAACGTAATGAAATTTTCCAGATGGCAATGTTAGAACCTAAACTAGCTATTTTAGATGAAACAGATTCTGGTTTAGATATAGATGCTTTACGTATTGTTGCTAACGGAGTTAATAAGCTTAAGAGTAAAGACAACGCGGTATTAGTAATTACACACTACCAACGTTTGTTAGATTATATAGTGCCAGATTTTGTACATGTTTTACATAATGGTAAAATAGTAAAATCTGGAGGAAAAGAACTAGCACTAGAGTTAGAAGAAAAAGGATATGATTGGCTTAAAAATGAAGCTACAGTTTAACAGGAGTACAAAGTAATAAGTCTCAGAGCTTAATACTAATTACTTAATACTAGAAAAAAATGGAATTAAAAGATAAGCTAGTTTCTTCCTTTATGGCATTTGAGAATAATGTAGATGTGGAGAATCCTGTTCACGATATTCGTACGGAAGCTATTAAAAATTTTGAAACCAAAGGTTTCCCAACAAAAAAGGAAGAAGCTTGGAAGTATACTTCTTTAAATAGTTTACGTAAAATAGATTTTAGTATTTTTCCTAAAACAGAGAATACTATAGAGTATAATGATGTAAAACAATATTTTTTACATGAGATAGATACTTATAAAATTGTTTTTGTAGATGGTATTTACAGCTCCTATTTATCTGAAACTACGCATGATGGTGTAGATATTTGTTTAATGAGTTCGGCTTTAACAAAAGATATGTATAAGCCAGTTATAGATGTTTATTTTAATAAAGTTGCATCTAAAGAGGAGTCTTTAACAACATTAAATACGGCATTTAGTAGAGAAGGAGCATATATTTATATTCCTAAAAATAAGATGCCTAAGAAGCCTATTGAGATTTTACATTTCGCAACAGGAAATGAAGCTTCTTTAATGCTACAACCAAGAAATTTAATTATTGTAGAGGAAAATGCTGAGGTTCAGATTATAGAAAGGCACCAAAGCTTAACAAGCAACAATGTACTTACAAATGCTGTAACAGAAATCTTTGCTGCAGACAATGCAATTGTAGATATTTACAAGCTTCAAAATGATACAGCTGGAGCATCTTTAATAGATAACACGTACATAGATCAAAAAAATAAAAGTGTTGTTAAGTTGCATACCTTTTCTTTTGGAGGTAAATTAACTCGTAATAACCTTAACTTTTATCAGAATGGAGAGTATATAGACTCTATTATGAAAGGGGTTACCATTTTAGGAGAAAAGCAGCATGTAGACCATCATACTTTAGTGCATCATATAGAGCCTAATTGTGAAAGTCATCAAGATTATAAAGGTATTTACGGAGAAAGCTCTACGGGGGTATTTAATGGTAAAATTATTGTAGATAAAATTGCCCAAAAGACGAATGCTTTTCAGCAAAACAACAATATTCTTATAAGCGATAAAGCTACCATAAATACAAAACCACAGTTAGAAATTTTTGCAGATGATGTTAAATGTTCTCACGGTTGTACCATTGGCCAGTTAGATGAAGATGCATTATTCTACTTACAATCTAGAGGTATTCCTTTAAAAGAAGCTAGAGCTTTGTTAATGTATGCCTTTGCGAACAATGTATTAGAAAGTGTACGTATTCCAGAGCTTAAATCAAGAATTAATAAGTTAATTGCTGAGAAGTTAGGAGTTAGTTTAGGTTTTGATTTGTAGTGTAATAATATGAATATAACCGCAATTCGCAAAGACTTTCCAATACTTCATAGAGAAGTAAATGGAAAACCATTGGTGTATTTTGATAATGCAGCAACATCCCAAACACCACAACAGGTTATAGATGTTATTGTAGATTATTACCAGAATTATAACGCCAATATTCATAGAGGTGTACATGCCTTATCGCAAGAAGCTACAGATAAGTATGAGCAAGCTCGCGTTACTATTCAAAAACACTTTAATATTGCTAAGTCGCACGAGGTAATTTTTACTTCAGGAACTACGCACAGTATTAATATGGTGGCAAATGGGTTTGGCGCTTTTTTATCTGTTGGAGATGAGATTGTTGTATCTGCTTTAGAACATCATTCTAATATTGTTCCATGGCAAATGCTTTGTGAACGCACAGGAGCAATTCTTAAAGTTATTCCAATGAATTTGGAGGGCGAGTTGGTAATGGAAACCTATAAGGAATTACTAACAAACAAAACAAAATTAGTTTTTTGTAACCATGTATCTAATGCATTAGGGACAGTAAACCCTGTTGAGACAATAATACAAGAAGCGCATAAAGTAGGCGCAGCTGTTTTAATAGATGGTGCACAAGCAGCACCACATATAAAAGCAGATATGCAGGCATTAGATGTTGATTTTTATACGGTTTCTGCGCATAAGGTTTGTGGACCAACAGGAGCAGGTATGCTTTATGGTAAAGAGGAGTGGTTAAAAAAATTACCACCATACCAAGGAGGAGGAGAAATGATTGCCGAAGTTACTTTTGAAAAAACTACCTATGCAGATTTACCACATAAGTTTGAGGCAGGTACGCCAAATATTTGTGGCGGTATTGCATTTGCAGCAGCATTAGACTATATGAATACTATAGGCTTTAATGATATTGCTACATACGAAGAAGAACTTCTGGAATATGCAACGGAGAAGCTTTTAACTATAGACGGACTAAAAATCTACGGAACAGCAACAAATAAAACGGCAGTAATTTCTTTTAATATAGAAGGTTTACATCCGTATGATATTGGTTCTATTCTAGATAAATTAGGAATAGCTGTACGTACAGGACATCATTGCGCGCAACCTATTATGGACTTTTATAAAATACCGGGAACAGTACGAGCAAGTTTTAGTTTTTATAATACCAGAGAAGAGATAAATTTACTAGTAGAAGGTGTAGAAAGAGCTCGTAATATGCTATTGTAAAAGAAGTAATAGTTATCATTTTCCTAAACTTTTGAATTCCAAGGATTCCTATCGTACTTTTGTAAAAAATAGTAGGTATGACAATAGATAAAATCCAAGAAGAAATTATAGACGAGTTTTCCATGTTTGAAGATTGGATGCAGCGCTATGAATATATGATAGACTTGGGAAAATCTTTACCTTTAATTGAAGAAGAATTTAAGACGCAAGATTATATTATTAAAGGTTGTCAAAGTAAAGTATGGGTACATGCTAAGTTACAAGAAGATAAATTGGTTTTCACTGCAGATAGTGATGCTATTATTACCAAAGGAATAATAGCAATATTAATACGTGCATTTAGCAATCAAAAACCACAAGATATTATAGATGCAAATACTAATTTTATTGATGAAATTGGGTTAAAAGAACATTTGTCTCCTACCAGAGCAAATGGATTGGTTAGTATGATTAAGCAGATAAAACTATATGCTGTAGCATACCAAACACAACTAAAATAGAATACTATGAGTGAAACAGCAGATAATATAGAAACAAAGGATTTAGGAGAAAAAATAGTTAATGTATTAAAAACTATTTATGATCCAGAAATTCCTGTAGACATTTATGAATTAGGGTTAATTTATGATGTATTTGTAAATGAAGATAATGAGGTAAAAATACTTATGACCTTAACATCTCCTAATTGCCCTGTGGCAGAATCTTTACCTGTAGAAATAGAAGAAAAAGTAAAATCTATAGACGAGGTTAAAGGAGCTATCGTAGAAATTACTTTTGACCCACCTTGGACTCAGGATTTAATGAGCGAAGAAGCAAAACTAGAAATAGGGCTTCTTTAACAAATCAGTTCTAAGAAATAAGTTAAAAGAACGAGTAAGGGTTTTGAACAAATTATTTCTTGGCAAAAAGCTAGGGTATTAAATAAAGAAGTTTATGCCATTACACAAAATCTCAGCTATACTTAGTTTTAGATATTTTATATATTTCAGAAGCTGAATTAAAAGTTATTTTTGGTATTTGTGATGAGATTTCTAAAACAATATTTGGATTAATTAAGCACTTGGAAAAAAATAATATCTGACTTCTTAAATAAGATAACTGATAACTGAAACGATGGATGAAATAGTAAATAGAGTTGCACAAAGTAAACTAATGACACTAGACCTAGAGGAGTATTATCCTGAAGGTAAAAGGGAAGAGTTAGATATAAGTATGTGGCTTTATGAAGGCTTAATCCTTAAAGAAAAAGAGTTTAGAGCAAGTTTAGACGCCTATAATTGGGAGCAATATAAAGATACTTATGTAGCTCTTACTTGTAGTACAGATGCAATAATACCAGGTTGGGCCCATATGTTAATTGCAACAAAATTAGAGCCATATGTTAAAATGGTTTTTAATGGGAGCTTAAGTGAGTTAGATACAGTTTTATATAAAACTATTATCTCTAATTTAGATGTGTCTAAGTATAAAGACGCGCCTGTTATTATAAAGGGGTGCAGTAATAAACCTGTGCCTACAAATGCTTATTTATGGGCAACTTTAAAACTACAAAAAGTTGCTAAAAATGTTATGTATGGAGAAGCATGTTCTTCGGTTCCTCTTTTTAAGAAGAAATAATTTATTATAAAATAAGTGACATTTATTACTTTTGCGTTTCTAAATTAAAAAAACACTAAACATTACAATTATGAAAAAACTAGTTTTTACTTTGGTAGCAGTATTTGCATTATCTGCAAGTTATGCCCAAACGATTGATGAGTTAAAGGCAGAACAAGCTTTAAAGAAAGATTCAGTTGCAGCTATCCAAGGTAGAGTAGATGCTTTACAAGGGAAAATAGACGCTTTTCCAGGATGGAAAAAAGGAGCTTTTGGAACTATAGGAGCTAATTTATCTGGATTTAGTAACTGGTATTCGCAAGCTTTACCAGATAACTCTTCTGGAAATATAGGAGTTACTGTTAATGGATTTGCAAACTTAGATCGTGAAAAATTCTTCTGGAGAAATAACGGAAATATCAACCTTGGATGGGTAAAGTTAGATGATCAAAATTTACCAGAAAATCAACAAGATGGCTTTAAAGAGGCAACAGATGTTTTTACAATTTCTTCTTTATATGGTCGTAAATTAAGCGATAAATTTGCAATTTCTGCTTTAGGAGAATATAGAACTACAATTTTAAATAATTTTAATGATCCTGGTTATTTAGATGTAGGTGTTGGTGCTACTTGGACACCAATAGAAAATATGGTAGTGGTTATACACCCATTAAACTATAACTTTGTGTTTGCAGATAACGATGCTGTTTTTGATTCTTCTTTAGGAGCTAAAATTGTAGTAGACTATACAAGACAATTAGGAGCAGTAAACTTTAAAACTAACTTTTCTACATTTCAAAGTTATAAGAGTGGTGACCTATCTAACTGGACATGGATTAACTCTTTTGGATATACTTTATGGAAAGGTATAGGTTTAGGGTTTGAGTTTGGTTTAAGAGGTAATAAACAAGAGGCTTTAAACAATGCTGTTAGTAAAGTTGCAGCTACGGATCCTCAACCAACTTTTGATTCTATTGATAATAAAACACAATCGTATTGGTTATTTGGTCTTAACTACGCTTTCTAAGACATACGGTATTATATAATATATAGAAAGCCCTCTTTTTAAGAGGGCTTTTTTTGTTAAGTAGGACTTTGCTTTATACACAGTCATTTAATAATATAACAGTGTTTATAGTAATAGGCTAAACTTAAGTATCAAAAAAGTAAAGCTGTTATTTAGGACGCTTCTTTATAAATACCCAAACAATCTAATAAGCATATTTATGCTTCAGAAAGTTTTGTTGTAAAACAATTATTTTTTGTTGTAAAAGCTGTTAAAGTATGGTTGTAAGGTTTAGTTTTTATAAATAAAAAAGCCCTTTTGGGAAAGGGCCAGTTTTTTAGTAAGTAGGTATTCTGTAAAATTTGGGTCCGATTTTACTCGATAATCGAGCATATTTACTTCGGTACTATTTTTTTAGGTTAGGTATCTAATTTTGGGGAAAAGACACGTTAACATTTTGGGTTAAGTTCTGGTGTTTATTTGGTCCCGACAACTATCGGGAAAATACTATTTCTTAATTACACTTCAAAGATACTATGAGAGATAAGATTTAGAACAATTTATGTTGTGAAGTAGCCCTATAATGTTGTGAAAAATACGAGTGGTATTCTTTCTTCGGTGAACTGCATTTCCTTAATATATAAGACTGTCATAATTTCTAGTTTTTTATCGTTTATAATGGAGAACTTATCTTTTTTTTATCTAATCAGGGCTTAAACAGGTAGACAGCATAAATGTGAGGGAAAATCCTACAAATTATAACCTGCTAATTTCTTAGTTTTGAAGGGGTTTTGTAATTTACATGCATAAATAATTTAAAAGCATGTTATTATGAAAACAAAAATTTTTTTAGCAGTAATCGCGGTAGTATTTTTAGTAGGTTTTGTAAGTTCTTGTACCAATACAGATACCGCAGAAACGGAAACATTGTATGAGCAGAGTATTGACAGGAGAACGATGGAAAGAGCTGGGGACCAAGGAGGTGACTAATAGAGTAATAGGGTCTTTATTTATTGCCTTATCTGGGTTACTTCTTTATCTAGATAAGGTTTTACTTTTTCTTGAAATTGAAGGTGATAATACATATGGTTTTTCTGATTATCATACCTTCATTTGGGTTTTTATGCAATCTTTAGTGCCTTTAATAATGATTATTGGCTTTCATTTAAAACCATATTCTTCTTCTTATCTTATACCGATTTATTGTTATACGATTCAAATTATTTGGGTTTTTAGACCTGATATGAAAATTGATAATGTTTTATTACATGTATTTGCTATTGGATCTTGTATTCTATTTATAGTATTAACAATGCTTATTAAGAATATATTTAAATGGCGTAAATGTCAGGTACAACTTAAAGAAGAGTTTCAGCATGAAACACAAGAGATTCTACATATATTAAAAGCCAAAACCATATCTGAAAATTAAAACCCTACTATGCAAGATTTAATTAACCAAATTAAAGAAGTACGCCAGCAACTTAGTACTGGCGATTTATCTGTGGAAGAAACCATTATTATACTTAGTACTATAATAGATAAATTTAATGCAAGAGATGAAGAAGGAGATAGCGAAAAGGACTACCTAAAAAGCTTATTTACCAATAAAAAAGTAAAAGAAATAAACGCTAAAAATGAAGCCGCAAAAAAGCGTGTTAAATATCTTAAGATATTAACCTTATTACATGATTTAGGTCTAGACCAACTAACAGAGAAAGATATTACTAAGGTTTTAGCTGGTATATAACTGCTATTTCATAGAGTTTTTAAGTAACAGTTGCTCTTGTAATAACTCTACCTTAGCCTGATTAATAAGAGAGTTTTTGTAAATTTTAAAAATTTCATTTTTTTCAAATTCTTCAATATGATTTACAATAAACGTAGTTATTTCTTCTATTGTAATTCTATTTTTCCCTTTTGTATCTAGATAAACCTGCCTGGATACATTTTTACGGTTATCAGTAACATATTTTTGATCACTATTACCAATTATAAACTCGTAATTTATTTCTGGCTTTAGTAAAGTAATGCTATGCGCTAGTTTAGAAGATATTTTTTTGGTGTAGCCTTTACTAATATTGCTTATAGTTGATTTATGCACATTTAAAATAGTGGCAAGCCCTGCTTTATCAGTCTGAAACTCTGAAAGTAAAAAGTGTATAATTTCGTTAGTTTTCATAAATAATTGTAGGACTTTATTTCAAAAAAATGTACTTTTATGTACTACTGTGAACTATTTTTTGTTACTTTTACTAATAAGAAACAAAAGATAAGTAAATTATTTTAAGCCACAATCTGTTATATAATCCATATCTTAATTTCACCGATATAAAAAGGTGATTTTTAAATAGGTAACATGCAAAATAAATTATTTATAATAGATATGGATTGGTTGTGCTTTTTAAAAATACTAAATAATAAGTATAATCCATAAACCACCGAGTATGAGTACAGAGTTTTTTGAGATTTATAATTTAAATGATTTAGATTTAAAATTATATTTAGACAAAAATTCCAATCTTTATTATAAGGCAAATTCTGCCAGTATTATGCCTATTGAAAAAATGCCATGGAGGCTACAAGCACCTTTTTATTTTACTTTTTTACAGGATAAAAAACTTGGAGATTTATTTCAGAATCACGATGTAATTGGTGGTATAGATTTATTCGTAAAATGGAAGTATTGTTTGAATGAAGAATTAAATATAGCTACTGCTTCTGTAGGTGTCTAAAATAAAAAAAGCCCTTTTGGGAAAGGGCCAATTTTTTAGTAAGTAGGTATTCTGTAAAATTTTGGTCCGATTTTACTCGATAATCGAGCTTATATACTTCGGTACTATTTTTTTAGGTTAGGTATCTAATTTTGGGGAAAAGACACGTTAACATTTTGGGTTAAGTTCTGGTGTTTATTTGGTCCCGAAAACTATCGGGAAAACACTATATCTTAGTTACACTTCAAAGATACTACGAGAGGTAAGATTTAGAACAATTTATGTTGTGAAGTAGCACTATAATGTTGTGAAAAATATGAGTGGTATTCTTTCTTCGATGAACTACACTTTTTATCTTTTACAGGCAAAAAAAAGATGTAATATATTACTATTACATCTTGTTGTTCTATTCTAAAAGATAACACTATCCTTTATCTTTAATACTCATCTAAATGCTCTGGGTATAAAAAGTTGTTGTATGGGAAACGGGTAACATGAATGTCTCTAACTTCATCATACACACGTTTTCTAAACTCGTCTAAGTTTTCTTTATTTAGGGCAGATATAAAAAGCGCTCTATCCCCAACTTTTTGCATCCAAGTTTGTTTCCACTCTTTAATGGTAAAGTGTTTAGATGTCTTTTCTGTAATTAAATCATCATCATCAATTGTTTGGTGTTCATATTGGTCTATTTTATTAAAGACCATTATGGTTTTTTTATCGGCACTTTTAATTTCAGATAAAATTTGATGTACAGAATCTATATGCTCTTCAAAGTTAGGATGGCTTATATCTACTACATGTAATAGTAAGTCGGCCTCACGGACTTCATCTAAGGTGCTTTTAAAGCTTTCTACTAGTTGTGTTGGTAGTTTACGAATAAAACCAACAGTATCACTTAAAAGAAAAGGTAAATTGCCTATAACTACTTTACGAACGGTGGTATCTAAAGTGGCAAAGAGTTTGTTTTCCGCAAAAACATCGCTCTTACTAATAACATTCATTAAGGTAGATTTTCCAACATTGGTATACCCTACTAAAGCTACCCGTACTAAAGCACCACGGTTACCACGTTGAGTTCCCATCTGCTTATCAATTTTTAACAGTTTCTTTTTAAGAAGGGTTATACGATCGCGAACAATACGCCTATCTGTTTCTATCTCTGTTTCTCCAGGACCACGCATACCAATACCACCTTTTTGTCTTTCTAGGTGCGTCCAAAGGCCAGTTAATCGTGGTAATAAATATTCATATTGCGCTAATTCTACTTGTGTTCTAGCATAACTAGTTTGGGCGCGCTGTGCAAAAATGTCTAATATTAAGCTGGTACGATCTAGAATTTTGCAACGTAATTGTTTTTCAATATTTCTTTGTTGCCCAGGAGTAAGTTCATCATCAAAAATTACGGAACCTATTTTATTAGTTTCTACATAATTTTCTATCTCTTCCATTTTACCACTACCTATTAGTGTTTTAGGATTTGGTACATCTATCTTTTGCACAAAACGTTTTAATACTTCGCCACCAGCAGTATACGTAAGAAACTCTAGTTCATCTAGATATTCCTTTACTTTTTCTTCGTTCTGTTCTCTATTAATTACGCCTATTAGAACAGCCTTTTCATAGGCAATAGTCTTCTTTTCTATCATAAATTCTATAAAGTGTAAAATTACATAAATCTAATGTAGCTATTTTGTAAATTTATCGTCCTTATTTAAAATCATTACATTTTTCTTTAATATATGAAAGATAAAGAACAAGACCTATATACAATTGCATTTTATAATTTAGAAAATTTGTTTGATACGGTAGATGGAGAGCATACTTTAGATGATGATTTTACACCAGAAGGGTTTAAGAAATGGACTCCAAAAAGATATGCTAAAAAGTTATCACGTTTAGCAACGGTAATTTCTAAAATTGGGTACGATACTATTAAAAAACCACCAGTATTAATTGGTATTGCAGAAGTAGAAAATGAAAAGGTAGTTAAAGAATTAATTGAAACAGAACCATTAAAGGATATTGGGTATGATTATGTGCATTATGATTCTCCAGATGAGCGCGGTATAGATACAGGGCTATTGTTCTTAAAAGATAAGTTTGAAGTGTTATACTCTGAAGCAATTCCTTTGCTTATAAATAGTTTAAAAGGGGTTAGAGATACGACTAGAGATATTTTATATGTAAAAGGAAAATTAAATGGAGAACTAGTACATATTTTTGTAAATCATTGGCCATCTAGAAGAGATGGAAGTAAGGAAACAGATTATAAACGTATAGAAGCAGCACAAACAGTGCGTAAATATATGAGTACAATAGAAGAGGAAGAAATAGACCCAAACTATATTATAATGGGCGATTTTAATGACAACCCAACCTCTGATAGTATACAAACTTTGGTAGAAGATTCTACACTTTACAACCCCATGGAGAAATTACATTCCCCAAACCATAGAGGTAGCACTAGTTACAGGAAAAACTGGAGTTTATTTGATCAAATTATAATCTCTCATAATTTCTTTAATTATAAAAAGAATACCCATAGTTTTTCTGATGCAGATATTTTTGATGATACTTTTTTAACAGAATATAAAGGTAAGTTTAAAGGGAGTCCTTATAGAACTTTTGCTGGTAAAAAATATATAGGAGGGTACAGCGATCACTTTCCAGTGTATATACAATTAAAATTTAATTCGTAATATTATTCTTACACATCGTTTTTTTGCACTTTCACAACATAAGCTTTAAAACATATAGGTAGTTCATCGAAAACCGATTTCTTTTTAGCTTCTTTTTTTGTTTATAAAATATATTTGTAGTCCAAATCTTACAATATACTTATGAGCAATAAACAACCTACTTGTCTATGGCTTTTTAAATTAGCTATGTGTTTTTCTTTTATTCTTTGTACGGTTGCTTTATCGGCCCAGAATAAAACGCAAAAAAATAAGATTGCTAAGGCTAATAATAGTACCCAATTAAGAAAAACTGTCTCAAAGTTAGAAAACCAATATGCTAAGAAGCAACAAAGAATAAAGACCTTAGCAAAACAGAATGGTTGGAAACTAAAAGAAGAATTACAAGATGGCACTTTTACCGAATTGTTAGATGTAGCTGAAGATGGTTCCCCAATATATTATACCACTTTTGCCGATCATGTAAGTGTTACTTCTAGGGCAAACTCTCTTTATGAAGATGGTTTATTACATTTAGGAATTACGGGAAAAGGAATGCAAGTAGGGGTTTGGGATGCTGGAATAGCACGTGATACCCATACCGAATTTGATTCTAGAGTAACCATAGCAGATAATACCACAATAATTGGAACACACCCAACCATGGTAATGGGAACCTTGTTAGCATCTGGCAAAAAATCTAATGCAAAAGGAGTTGCTTTTGAGGCTACAGGAATAACTAGCGATTGGAGTAGGGATAAAATAGAAGCAACGGAAGCTGCCGCAAACGGACTTTTATTATCTAACCATTCTTATGGTATAAAAACAGACCGTGTACCAGATTGGTATTTTGGTTCTTACCTAAGAGTAACTAAAGATTGGGATAATATAATGTATAACGCTCCTTATTATTTAATGGTTACTGCAGCAGGAAATGCTCAAAAGTCTGGTAATAATAGCCAGCCAATAGCAGAAGCAGTTGGTAAAGGATATGATATGCTTTTAGGGTTTGCAACCTGTAAAAATGGAATTACAGTTGCTGCTGCAGATGCCAAAATTAATAGTAATGGCGATCTAACAAAAGCATCAGTAGCATCGTATAGTAGTTTTGGTCCTGTAGATGATGGTAGAATAAAACCAGATATTGCAGGTAGCGGAACCAATGTTTTTGCAGCTTATTCTAATAGTGATACTAGTTATAATTCTTCTACGGGCACTTCTATGGCAACGCCTGGAATAACAGGTTCTATGCTTTTATTACAACAGTACCATGAAAAATTATATGGTACTTTTATGAAAGCAGCAACCTTAAAAGGATTGGTGTTACATACTGCAGATGATGTAAATGAGGCCGGACCAGATTACCAAATGGGATGGGGAGTAATGAATACAAAGAGAGCAGCTGAGGTATTATCAAATAAAGAGTATAAAAGTTATATTATAGAAGAAAGTTTATCGCAAGGAGAAACCTATTCCATAACAGTTACAATACCAGAAGGAGAGCAATTATTTGCATCTATTTCATGGACAGACCCAGCATCGAGCTTTATTAATAGAGATGTGGTAAATAATACACAAGCAGCATTAGTAAACGATTTAGATATTAGAATTTCTCAAAACTCTGGCATTTATTACCCTTGGAAACTTAGTGCTGCAAATGCAACACAAGCAGCAAAAAAAGGAGATAATAAAGTAGATACTTTTGAACGTATAGATATTAATAACGCTAGTGGAGAATATACTATTACAATTTCCCATAAAGGAGAACTTACCAATGGTTTACAAAACTTTTCTTTAATAGTTTCTGGTGTTGCAGTTACAGAATGTAGTGTTACAGCTCCTGCTAATTTAAAAGTAGAGGGAAATGAAGATAAAGCATCTTTACATTGGGATGCAATTCCAGATGGGTTATATGAAATACAATATAAAGAGGTTAAAGAATCTAGTTGGATTACGAAATATACCAATGAGAATATTTTTGAAATGCCTGATTTAGAGATAGGTGTATCTTATGAAATGCGTTTACGTACTTTTTGTAATGAAAATGTAGCATCGGAATATAGTTTAGTTTATTCCTTTACTTTTAATGGAGAAACTACGGTTTTAGATGAAATTTTGGAAGCACATAGTGTTCATGATTTAAGTATTTCTATTTACCCAAACCCTTCTACAGATATTATTAAAATAAATGGAAAGAAAGAAGAGGATAGTCATTTTCAGATAATATCTACAGCAGGTTTAGAGGTAGAACATGGTAACGTGCCAGAGGAGGGGATACCAGTATCTAATTTATCTTCTGGGATGTATATTTTAGTTATTGATTCTTCTAAAGGAATGTCTACCACTAAATTTTATAAAGATTAAATACGCTTAATTTCAGAATCTACAAGAAGCTCATCATTGCGTAAACGTAGAAAAACTTGGGCTGTAGTAATAACATCTAACTCGCAATAGGTACAAATACGGTCAATATCCTTGTCTTTATAAAACACTTCGCGAACCATACTGCCATCAATATCTTCTTTAGGCGAAGGAATTCCTAAAACATTTGCCATAAGTTTAAGCGATGTAAAATGTTTATAATCGCCAAATTTCCATAGTTCCATGGTATCTAAATGCGGAATTTCCCAGGGTTTCTTGCCAAACATATTTAGTTTATAAGGTAAGTCTATACCATGTATAATCATTCTACGAGCTATATAAGGAAAATCAAATTCCTTACCATTGTGCCCACATAACATATGTTTTGGGCCACTAAAATGAGAAACTACTAAATTTTTAAATTCTTTTAAAAGAACAGCTTCTTCTCCATGAAAAGTAGTAACTCTAAAAGTTCTTATATCTCCTTTAAAATTAAAATACCCAACAGATATACAAACAATTTTACCAAACTCTGCCCAAATACCTGCACGCTCGTAAAATTCCTCCGCAGTATATTCATCTTTTCGTTGGTATCTAGATTTTTGTTCCCAAAGTTCCTTTTTATCGTCCTCTAAATTGCCAAAATGCTCTTGTTCTGGAACAGTTTCAATATCTAAGAAAAGTATATAGTCTAAGTTTAATTTTTGTAGCATAAATTAATTTTCTTTTAGGAATAGAAAAGCTTTAAAACTATCAAACAATAAATCTTTATCATTTGAAACTCTAAAACTTAGTTCTGATAAATACATTTTAATTTGCATACTATTGTTACTAACCTCTATTGTAAAATTTGTTGCATCTAAATTATTTAGATTTGGCCCTTGTCCAATAAACGTACTAAGTTTATTCTTAATAGGAATTTCTATAGTATTAAGGCTATCTTTTTTTGATGTAACATGCATCTTTAAAGTGTTCATATTTAGAATTATGTCATATTCTCCAGCATCCACTGTTTTATTGGTGTTGTAATAGTTTAAATACGTAAAATAATCATAGTCTTCTATTGGTGCAGAAAACTTATTATTACTGTAATGATTTCTATAATAGTATATATTTTTTGATTCTATTTTATCTACAGTATTAGTATCTACTTTAATGGCAAGTTTTTCCCAGATTTTGTGTTTGTTTAAATAGCCAAACATATTATCTTCCTCCCTTTCTTCTCTAAAGTCTTCTATATTTAATTGGGTAACAGCGTTTAAGTTTGTTACTTTTTTTCGTTCTTCTAAAAAGGTTAAAATAGATTTTAGTTGGTATAATTCTGATTGACTTGCAACATTATTATTTTCTTTTACTTTATTAAATATTTCTTCGAATTGCCTTGTTTGGCTTGCGTTTGCAACACTATGCGCTCCCCAAAAACCAAAGGAAGAAAAAATTGCAATTGCAAATAAAGAAATAGGGATTGTTCTTAGTGCTTTTTTCTTGCTAAGTAATACATATGCTATCATGGCAACATTCCAAATAGCAATTGCTAGTACAAAATACCTATTTTCTGTAATTCCATAATCATTAATCCTCCTAAAAATAGCAACAAAAAGTAGTATGTTTAAAGGAATTAATAAGAAGTAAAACCAAGGAAAAAATCTATTAATTGTCCATGATTTTATATTTTTTTGAATGGGGTTTATTATGATTTGAATTACATATCCTAAAACAGATAGTGCAATTACTAAATAGGAAACCCAACCTTTAGGTAATTCCCATTCTATAACAATTTTGGCACTATATGCATATAATATTAATAGGTAAAGAATAACTAACGGTATTAATATATATTTAACCAATACTTCAATTGCTTTGTTAAATTGTATGCTAGTATTCTGTATTACATTTTTAGGAAAATCTGCTAAATAAATCCATGTATTTACAATACCAATGCAAAATATAAAGAGCTGCCCGTATCTTTCTCCTTTAATTGTAATATCAAAAAGAGCGTCAATAGCAACTAAAGCTAAAACTAAGCCTAAGAAAAGAATACCTGAAAAAAACAGACTTCTAGTTATAGCTACTCCAGTTAGGTTTAAGTAATTCCAATAGGCATTTTTATCCCATTTAACTAGAAATGGAGCAAAAAGCACAAATAAATGCCCTGCAATAAGGTAAAGGAAAAATCTAGTTAGGTATATAGGGTTTTGTGTATAATGGTATACACTAGGGTAGTACCAGTAAAAAAAGCCCAATAAGGCAAGGACAACTACTTTTAACCAGAGCCATTTTTTCTTGTTCTTAAATTGTTCTACAAAAAATTGAATACCAATTAGCCAGCTTATACCCAAGCTTAGCGTGAGTAATACATTTGATTTGTCATCAAATAAATCTAACGAAGAATCTCCTACAATACTCATACAATATAAAGAGCCTAGAATAGACCACACTAATGTAATAGGAAAACGTTTAAAAGCACTTTCTGCTTTAGTGGTAATTTCTGTTAAAGATGGTATTTTCATTATATTAAAAATAATGGTTTCAGTAACAAATTTACGGTTACTGTTAGGTTTAAAACACCCTGTTTACAGTTGTTTTTATGGTACGCTTTTAAATACGTTTGTTTATATGTAAATAAACTAGGTAGTCGGTTTTTAGTTTTAAAAAACCTATTGCTAATTACTAAAACTTCTTTTTTTGATGTTTTAGTATCGATGAAAAGTAAAAACTCCATTCTGTTTGTAGCTATAAGGGTTTAAAACCAACTAATTGGTTTGTAATAATTAAAAAATATTGCTTTCTTTTCTGCTTGTTTTCTATAAAATGTAAGATAAATCTCTTTAATCAAATAAGAAAAAAATATAATTTATACAATAATATGGTTGTAAGGCGTTTTATAGAACTCAATAATAAACCAAAATTATAACCATGAACTATTTTTTTAAATTACCATTAACTTTTTTATTACTTATTCTTTTTACTGCTTGTTCAGAAGAGGATGCAAATGTTGAAGATAAACTTGCAGATGTAGATCTTTTAATTGGCGAATGGAACTTTGTTTCTGAACATTCATATTATTGTGATACGGATGAAATTGAAACTTCAAGACCTGGAGATGTTGGTGTTATTAATACCTATACTTTTAAAGCAGATGGCACTTATATTGAAATAGTAGATGGGGAGTTTTATGAAAGCGGTGAGTGGAAAAAAAATGAGGATGGCACGTATAAAATTACACCTTTAGAAGATGCTTATGAAGATGATTTAGAAGCTTATGATATTAAGTCTGAATTTGATGGAAAGGATGTTTTAAAATGGGGAATATACGGTTGCGAGGATAATGATTCGGATACCTATGAATATGCTAAATACGAAAGAAAATAGGCGTATTTCAGAATGTAAACTTCTATACGTTTTATATATAAAGAGTTTAGTTTCTTTTTCTATTTTAATTAGAAAAGTCACTAAACTCTTTTTTATTTATTACTGTTAAAACAACGATTGTTGCTTCGATGGACTTTCTAATTCTAATAGCCATTTTTTTCTATGCAGACCGCCAGCATAACCTGTAAGTGAGCCATCACTACCAATTACTCTATGACATGGCACTACAATCCAAAGCGGATTTTTGCCATTTGCAGCTGCCACAGCACGTATTGCTTTTGGGTCTCCTAAGGTTTTAGATAAATCCATGTAGGAAATTGTTTTTCCATAGGGTATATCTTTTAAAGCTTTCCAAACCTTTTTTTGAAAACTAGTTCCTTCAGGATTTAAGGTTAAATTAAAGACTTTGCGTTCTTCTTTAAAATATTCGTGAAGTTGGTACACAGCATCTTCTAAAACTTCTGGTATAATAGTGGTAAGAGGAACATCAGAATTTAGAACAATAATAGAGGCAATACCATTTTCATTGCCTGTTATTTTAGCAATACCTAATGGAGTTTTAATAAATGCCTCTTCCATTTTTACTCTAACTTTGTATTTTCTTCAATAATACCAATTTCTTTAGCTCTAGTTTCCCATTTTTTTCTGGCTAAGAGCTGTAGGTCTGCAACATTATCACTCTCATCCATAATTTCTAAGCCCAAAAGCGTTTCAATTAAATCCTCTAATGTTACTAAACCACTAACAGAACCATATTCATCTACTACCAAAGCTATATGTTCTCTTTTCGCTATAATAATATCAAAAAGTTGTGGTATAGGAGTATCTCTTTTGGCAATTAAAATATCTCTTTTTATCTCAGATAACGGAATATCATCATTATCATTTATGATCTCTTCAAGTATTGTGTCTTTAAGCACAAAACCTGTAATATTATCTACTTTTTCACTAAATACAGGAATACGAGAAAATCGTAATTTAGGGTTTTCATCAAAAAAAGACCGAATGGTTTTTTGTTCTGATGCAATTTTCATAACAGCTCTAGGCGTCATTATATCTTTTACAAGAACTTCATCAAAACGTAATAAGTTTTTTATAATAGTAGATTCCGATTTTTGAAAAACCCCTTCTTCATGCGCAATATCTGTCATTGCAGTAAAATCTTCTCTACTTAAAACGCTACCATGATGCCCTTTGCCACCAACTAATTTTGTAAATAACTGTAAAATCCATAATAGACCTGTCCATTTTAGAAATAAGACCATTATTTTAAGAGACTTTGCAGAAAAATTAGCAAGTTGTCTCCAATAGGTTGCGCCAATAGTTTTAGGAATAATCTCTGAAGCAATTAAAATAAGTAAGGTCATTATGGTAGAAACTACACCAACCATAAGTTCTTCCGAGAATTGTATTCCAAAGAAAGATTTTTTTACAGAGCCATACATTTCTTGGTAAGCAACTTTTGCTTGTACACCAACTAATATTGCACCAACAGTATGGGCAATTGTATTAATGGTAAGTATTGCAATAAGTGGTTTGTCTACATCTTTTTTAAGCTCCTCTAGAGTAGAAGCAAATGCTTTTCCTTCTTTTTTCTTTACGGTAATAAAAGTTGGTGTAATACTTAATAATACTGCTTCTAGAATAGAACACAGAAAAGAAAAGAATATAGATATTAAAGCATAAAATATAAGAAGTGCCATGAATAGTGTTTAAGGTATAAAAATACGGATAAATATAATAGCGTTTATTTTTTTTGGTAGTAGTTAATTCATTGTAATTGCTTTTATAAACCATCATAAAAAGACAATTTTACAATTATGTGAGCAAAATAAATCGTATATGATTAACTTTAAAGTATTGATTAAATGTATTTTATGATTATTATTGAATGCTTTGGTAATGGTTTTATTCTTAGTATTTATTATATACCAAAAAGTATTAAATGCTAAACTTTTATATTTAATTTTTTTAGCCTAATAGTTTTACTGCATCTTTAGCAAAATAGCTAGCAATAATATTTGCTCCTGCTCTTTTAATTGCTATTAGTTGTTCCATCATAACAGCATCATGGTCTAGCCACCCTTTTTCTGCTGCAGCTTTAAGCATAGCATATTCACCAGAAACTTGGTAAACTGCAACAGGTACCTCTACTTCGTTCTTAATTTCACGAACAATGTCTAAGTAACATAAACCTGGTTTTACCATTACAATATCTGCACCTTCATCAATATCCATTTGGGTTTCTCTAATAGCTTCAAATCTATTAGCGTAATCCATTTGGTAGGTTTTTTTGTCTTTTGGAATATTTTTATTGTCTACTGGAGCAGAATCTAATGCATCTCTAAAAGGACCATAAAAGGCACTAGCATATTTTGCACTGTAGCTCATTATTCCAGTATTGGTATACCCTTCATCTTCTAAGGCTTCTCTAATGGTTAGTATTCTACCATCCATCATATCACTTGGTGCAACAAAATCTGCTCCAGCTTCTGCATGAGAAACACTCATTTCTGCAAGAACTTCGGAAGATGCATCATTTACTATTTCACCGTTTTCAACAATACCATCATGACCGTAGACAGAAAATGGGTCTAAAGCAACATCGGTCATTACCAGCATCTCTGGACAAGCATCTTTTACAGCTTTTACAGCACGTTGCATTAGTCCGTCTGGATTTAAGGCTTCCGTTCCTTTATTGTCTTTTAGGTTATCTGGAACTTTTGCAAAAAGTAACACCGCGCAAAGTCCCATATTCCATAGTTCTTTTACTTCTTTTTGTAAATTTTCTAAGCTTAAGTGATATTGCCCAGGCATGGACGGAATTTCTTTTTTTATACCTTTTCCTTCCACAACAAATAGTGGCACTAGAAAATCATCCGGAGTTATTATGGTTTCACGAACTAATCTGCGAACAGCTGCATTACTACGTAATCTTCTATTTCTTATAAGTGGGTACATAATTTCTTAAATAGTATTTTATATTACAAAGAAAAGAAAAACGGCAATAGAATTGTGGCTAACGCCAATATTATTGGATTGTAAAACGTTGTTTGTTTACATTTATACTAATATTTGTCTTTAAAATCCTTTTGTAGTTGATTCCTAGCTTTACGTCTTTATCTTTTAAATTTCCTTGGCGAAGGTATCAAGCAGCGTTTTTAGCGCATTTTGAATCGCATATTACAGATAATCATCTACATGTTATTGCACCTCCAGGTTCTGGAAAAACACTCTTAGGATTAGAAATAGTTAGGCAATTAAGCCAAAAGACATTGGTTTTAGCACCAACCCTAACTATTCGTAACCAGTGGGAAAACAGATTGCAAGAGTTTTTTGTTGGTCAAGAACCTTTCACGGCGTTCTCTTTTGCTATCTCTAAGCCTTTAGACGTTACTTTTAGTACATACCAAGGATTACATGCGTTTTTTAAAAAGCAGCAATCACAAGAGGCTTTTATTCAATTTTTTAAAAAACAGGGGATACAAACATTGGTTTTAGATGAAGCACATCACTTAAAAAATGAATGGTGGAAATGTTTGTATGCTATAAAACAAGAGTTAAACCTAACTATAGTTGCCTTAACAGCAACACCACCTTATGATAGTGGTAGTGCAGAGGTAGAACGTTATTTTGATTTATGTGGCCCAATTGATGATGAAATTGCGGTACCAGATTTAGTTAAAGAGGGCGATTTATGTGCACACCAAGATTTTGTACATTTTTCTTTACCAGAGGATAGTACCATAAACTACATTTATGAGTTTCGACAAAAAGTAGCACAATTATTAGAAGATTTACAGGCGGATATTGATTTTAGAAAGCTAATAAAGAACCATCGTTTTTTACACCAGACTGAAACGTATTTAGAAGATATTTACCAAAACCCTACTTATTTCTCGGCTTTACTTATCTATTTGCAAAGTGTACATATACCAATTGCAACAGATAAATTAGAGGTTTTGGGTTTTGATAAAGAAGAGTTGGTAGATTTTCCTGCCCTTAATACACATTGGTTGCGTATACTTCTTAATCACTTATTTTTTCAGGATAGAGAAAACTTACAGGAATATGAAGTTCTCTTAAAACAGTGGGAGAAGAAATTGCGAAAACTAGGGGTTTTAAAAACCAAAAGAATTGATTTAATAGGTTCCGAACTCTTTTATCAAACCCTTTCTACAAGTGCTAGTAAGTTAAATAGTATCGTGGCAATTGCAGAATCTGCGCAGAAAGATTTAGGAGCAGAATTGCGTACGGTTGTATTAACAGACTATATTCGAAAAGAATATTTAAATACGAAAGAAAATGAAGTTTCCAAGATTAACAAATTAGGGGTTATGCCCATATTTCATAGGCTTAAAACATCTAATGTTAACAAAAAAACAATTGGTATATTAACTGGAAGCTTAGTTATTATTAGCACAAATGCTAAAACAGAATTGTTGGTAAGGTATCCACAAATGAAATTCAATTTTTCTGTATTGGAGTCTGATGCTGATTTTGTAATTCTACAAAGTGCCACTTCTGGAAATACTACTGTTGTAGAGATACTAACAAAATTATTCCAAGATGGGATTATTAATATACTAATTGGTACAAAGTCTCTTTTAGGCGAAGGTTGGGACGCTCCAGCCATAAACACATTAATCTTAGCATCTTTTGTAGGTTCTTTTGTTTCTTCTAACCAAATGCGAGGAAGAGCCATTCGTTCCCAACAAGGAAACCCAAATAAAACTGCTGTTATTTGGCATTTAGCCTGTATAGACCCAACCGATGAAAATAAAGGAAAGGATTATGAAACCTTAACTAGGCGTTTTGATGCTTTTATGGGAATTTCTAAGGAAAATCCTGTATATATAGAAAGTGGGCTAGATAGGTTGTCTGTTTCCAATATGGGTACCGAGGAAGAAATTTCTAAAGCAAATAAAGAGGCTTTAGTTGCAGCCGCTAACAGAGCAAAGATTAAAAGCAAATGGAAAGAAGCGGTTTTAAATGGTACTGGTTTACAAAGAGAATTAAAAAAATACCATAGCAGTAAAACACCTTTTATAGAACAAAAGAAACTACTTTATAAAGATATGGTTGCTTATAGTTTTGTAGAAATAGTTGCAATGCTTACTTTTTTC
The DNA here is from genome assembly GCF_947495965.1 of uncultured Maribacter sp. Taxonomy (GTDB): domain Bacteria; phylum Bacteroidota; class Bacteroidia; order Flavobacteriales; family Flavobacteriaceae; genus Maribacter_B. The sequence goes on along the minus strand of NZ_CANMBB010000001.1, from coordinate 875,449 downwards.
TTGCCAGAGTTTTTGCTTAAGAATATGACCGTTCTTTTAACAAGAGGTTGGTTACAATTTATTTATGCCTTACTATCTGCCTTTGTGTTTGGTTTTGGCATAAAAACCTATAAAGCCATAAAGCTTTATATAACTTATGGAAAAATACATAAACACGTAGCCAAAATGGGTTGGGCAATAGTAGATACCATGCAAGATTTAGGGTATATAAGTACTTCAAATGCAAAACTGGAAGTAGAAACTAATTTAGATACTTATGGTACAATCTCTTGTATGCTATTAGGAGCTACAAATTATGAAAGCTCTATTTTTATAACCGCTTTAGAAGAGGTTTTAGCACCTATAGAAAACCCTAGGTATTTATTACTAAGAAAACATTGGTTTAAAAAGCAACTAGGTATAGAAAGCTTTTATGTAGTACCTACTATTTTTGGGGATAAAAAAGAAAGAGCGCTACTCTTTTTAAAGCATTGGGAGAAAAATATGGACAGTGCCCAATTAATTTATACCAGACAAAAAACTGGTAGAGCCATATTACTTAGAGCACGAATTTTGCATATTACCAATACCGAAGATAAACCAACTAAAAAAGCAGTAATCTGGAAGTAGTAATGTTAGTTGTTTTTAAGCATTTCTTGCTTACAACGAATTTGCTTTTCTAGTGCGCTATCTAAAAAATGTTTTTCCCAAAGCTTTATATCTTTTCTAATTTTTATTGGGTTTTGGTCTTTATCAATATACTTTTTTATGGATTTTATTATAGGGTCACTATCGCCAGATATTTTTAGAATAGATTTTTTGCCAGGGATAGTATAATCTCCTTCATAATCATAACAAGAAACTAAAACAGCATCTCCAACTTTTAAGTCTAAACCATTAAAGCAGTCTGTTTTAAAATAATTTTGATTGGTATATTTATTGGCACCTATATCTTTAATTTTATATACTTGTTCTAATTTTATAATTCCGTCTTGGGAAGTGTATAAGGGGCCAGCTTCATCTGTTGGTTCTTTTAATTGGGTAACTACACCTCTAAAAACTAAGGAAAGTTCTGTACTACATTCTCCAATAAAAGGACCAGATTCTGGCCACCAATACGTATAACCAGCGGTTAGTGTGTCTGGAGTAAAGAGTACCTCAATATCACTCTTTCCTTTTTTTCTGGAGTTGCATGAAAATGAAAAAAGCATAACAAAAAATAAATGGAAAAGAACAAAGAACTTAATTTTATTATTCAAATTTTTCCTATAAATTTGTAACCAATGTGTAAGGTTGTGTAACATGGGTATAAAGGATTATTATTCACTTTCTGAGGCTTCAGAAATTATTGGTAAAAGTAAAGAAACTTTACGAAGATGGGATAAAGAAGGAAAACTTAGTGCAGTTAGGGAACCTATTAGCAACTACCGGGTTTATAAAAAGGAACAATTAAATACTTTTCTTGAATTATTTTCTGATAAAATAGATGAGAAAACTGATAATTCAATAGCTCCATTAAAAGAATACAAGGTTTTGGAACTTTTTGCAGGAGCAGGAGGTTTAGCAATTGGTTTAGAAAAAGCAGGAATTAAATGTGTAGCTCTAAATGAAATTGATAAATGGGCGTGCCAAACATTACGTAAAAATAGACCAAAATGGAATGTTTTAGAAGGCGATATAAAATCTTTCTCTTTTCATAAATATAAAGAAGAAGTTGATATAGTTACTGGTGGTTTTCCTTGTCAGGCTTTTAGTTATGCTGGTAAGAAATTAGGTTTAGAAGATGCTCGTGGTACGTTGTTTTACGAATTTGCAAGAGTTATAAAAGAAGTTAACCCGCCAATTTGTATTGGTGAAAATGTAAAGGGTCTTTTATCCCATGAAAAAGGAGAAACTCTCAAAGGAATGATTTCAATTTTAGATGAAATAGGCTATAATGTTGTTCCCGTTGAAGTTTTAAAAGCGATAAACTATAAAGTTCCACAAAAAAGAGAGAGGTTAATACTTGTTGGTATAAGAAAAGATATTGATATAGCTTACGAATATCCAAAGAAGCATAGAAAAGTTTATAATTTAATTGATGCTTTAAAAAAGGGAGAATTATATAGTTCTGATGTTCCTAAGTCTCCTGGATCAAAGTATCCTAAACATAAAGAAGAAATATTACAATTGGTGCCTCCAAAAGGATATTGGAGAGATTTACCTATTGCTATTCAAAAATCTTACATGGGTAAGAGCTTTTATTTGGGAGGAGGAAAAACAGGAATGGCAAGAAGAATTGGTTGGGATGAACCTAGTTTAACGCTTACATGTAGTCCTGCTCAAAAACAAACCGAAAGATGCCACCCAGATGAAACAAGACCATTTACAGTAAGAGAGTATGCTAGAATACAAACTTTTCCAGATAGTTGGGAGTTTAGTGGTTCTGTATCACAACAATATAAGCAAATTGGAAATGCAGTACCTTGTAACTTAGGTCAAGAATTAGGATATTCTATTATTAAATTTTTGAATAATTATTATTCAAAATTAAATAATTCTGAGTCATTTATTTCTGATGCTAATAGCTCTAATCCTTCATTAAAAAAATCTTCTGTGTCTAAAGAAGAAATAGTAGTATCTAATTCTTGAACTAGTTTGTCATAAAAGTTAGGTAAACCAGTTATTCTATGCCAAAAATCTTTTCCTATTACAACAGGGAATTGTTGGTTAATTTTGTTGTAATGTTGACTTAATTGGCTCTCTTCGCCATATAAGACACCTAATATTAAATCTGAATTATTCATCGCTAGAGAATTTGTTCTAGCTAAATTGGTAACTGTTGTAAATTTTTTTAATAAAGGAGAAACATCTTCCGAGTTTATTGTATTTGGACCAGACTTTAATTGACACCATTTTTTTCTACCATCAATTTTATCAATAAACTCAATATCCATTCCTTTAATTAAAGAGCCTTCAGCTAATTTTAAAGCTACAAACATATTCTGTATTCGTGTCCCAAAAGAGGTGTTTATAGACGTTCCAAGAACGCGGGGGTAATAAAGTGCCTTTGCAATACCAATTGGTGTAAAATCTTTTTCTAGTATTTTGGATAAATATTTTACTACAATAGGATTTATTTTATAAGATTTTAATTTGGAGTGTGTTTTAATAGAGCTCGATTTATGATTTTCAAAAATATTAGACTTAAAATACTCTGTTACAATTTTTAATAACTCTACTTCTTCCATGTTTTCAAAGATATGTTTTTTCAAAAATTTTTTTCCTTTGTAGTACGTTTAAATATTTGATGAGCTTTTGTCTGCTAAACCCAAATATACCCAATGCTTATTTTCTTTTACAAAGGCTGATTTTTCATTTAAAACATTAACCTTTCCATTTTCGTAATAATACGCATTAAAAGTTACAGTCCCTTCAGTATCTTTTTCAGCTCCTTTGGTTGTTTCTAAAACTTCTAACTTAATCCAATTAACAGCCTTTGTCCAGGCAATAATTGCTTCTTTATCTTTAGTTGGCCTGGTCGTAGAATGGTGACTTTGCATTAAATAGTCTCCGTTTGCCATAACAAATGCAGAATACCTAGAACGCATTAATTGCTCTGCTGTTTTTGCTTTTAATATATTGTTATGTAGTATATTACAACACATCGTATATGATTTTTTGCTACCGCAGAAACAATTTTTTTCCATTAATTATCTTTTGCTTTTTCTTGACTTAGCTTTACAATAGCTTTTAGTCGTTCTTTTCTAGTCTCCTGTTCTTTTTTAAGCTTATTCTTTTTACGGTTCATTAACTTAGTATGCTTTGCTTTGCTTACCGTATTTTTTTCTTTTCCTTTTTTCGGCATAATCTAGTTTTAAACCCAATCTTTTGGAGTTGCTAAAACTTGGAGTAATTTTTCTTCTGCGCTTCCTTTTTCTGGATGGTGATTATAATGCCATTGTACATGTGGAGGTAAGCTCATTAATATACTTTCTATACGGCCATTGGTGCGTAACCCAAATAAAGTTCCTTTATCATGTACTAAGTTAAATTCTACATAACGGCCACGCCTAACCTCTTGCCAGTCTCTTTGTTCTTTACTATATGGTAAGTCTTTTCTTTTTGTAACAATTGGTATATATGCTTCTAAAAAGCTATTGCCAACTTCGGTTACAAAATTATACCAGCCTTGCATAGACATATCATCGGTTGCTTTACAATAATCAAAAAATAAGCCTCCTAAGCCTCTTGCTTCATTACGGTGTGCGTTCCAAAAATAAGTATCACATCGTTCTTTATATTTTTTATGAAAAGATGGATTGTGTTTATCACAGGAAATTTTGCATATATTATGAAAATGAATAGCGTCTTCCTCAAATAAATAATAGGGTGTAAGGTCTTGACCACCACCAAACCATTGATCTACAATGTTACCTTGTTTGTCATACATTTCAAAATAACGCCAATTAGCATGTACTGTGGGAACCATTGGGTTTTTAGGGTGCAATACTAAACTTAGTCCGCAAGCAAAAAAATCGGCATCTTTTACTCCAAAATAGTTTTGCATACTTTCTGGTAAAGCACCATGCACTGCAGAAATGTTTACCCCACCTTTTTCGAATACAGCTCCATTTTCTATAACACGTGTTCTACCACCACCGCCTTCTGGTCTTTTCCAAAGGTCTTCTTTAAATGTAGCAACACCATCTACTTCTTCTAATTTAGTAGTTATAGTGTCTTGTAGTTGTTGAATATAGGCGTAGAAAGTATCTTTCATAAATCAGGAATATTTATAGGCGGGTTTTTATTTTGTGGCTTATAAAGTAATAATACTTCAATTAGTACTAAAAAACAATAATAGATTAGTCCAAAAAAAATGGCAATATGTGGCGTGTCTATAAACACACCACCGGATGTTTTTGCGGCATTATAACCAGAAATTTCTAAGTACTCTTCATGTAACCCAAGTTCCGGAATGGAATTCATAGTAAACATAATTACAAAAATCAATATAAAATATATAATTGCAGCCAAAACAGAAGTTAATATTGCTCTATTTTTTAAAGCCGGACTTACATCTGAAAATGCAAAACGCATACGATTAAATATAACTACTAAGTAAGCTATTAATATAATATTATTCTCTGTTGCAGCATTAAAAGCAAGTGCAAAAAGACCATACACTGGAAATAATACGTATAAAGATATTTTTCTAGGCATTACAGCCATAAATACACCAGAGTGGACCATAATAAACTCAAAAGCCATTAGTGCTGCCAATGCGGAAACAGTAGAAGCATCATTTATAGTTGGATTACTCCAAATTTTATAAAATTGGTAGGCTATTAAAAGATTAATTAGGATACCTAAATACTCAAACTGGCGATCATATTTTTCAATTATCTGCATTAGTTTATTGAATTGTAATATCTTTTGTATAGCGCGTTTGTATTCCGTAGAGTACAGATATACTATACAAATTGTTGTAGATAGTATGTTTTAAAAGTTTTCATTCAATTCCCTTAACATTTCAATAGTATTTATATACCTCACGTTAAATTGATTGCAAACTTCAGGGATTTTAATTCGATTCCTTCTATTTGGCTCGCTTTTTTCATAAGTAACTATTGTCCATCCATTACTCATGGCAAAAGCGACTAACCAAGGGTCGGCTAAATCTGTTGCAAGAAATTCTTGTTGAGCACGTTCAGTAAAATGACTAGAATTTACCCAATTCACAATAGATATATAATTGTTTAATACAGAGTCAGTATTTATAAAAAAATCATTTGGAAGATTATCTCCGCACCAAATCTTTAATTCATCTTGATGAGAAGCATTATCAAAAATTTCTTTTTTAACCTTATCAATACTTACTATGGTACCATTCATTGCAAGGTCATTAATTTTCACCCAAAAACTTTGAACTACATCTAGTGGGTAAATAGAGCGGTGTGCTTGAATAAAAAAGTTGGAATCTACAATGAATTTACTCATGCTTGATATAAGTATTCATTGATAAATTTCTCATAGGTGTTTCCTTTCAAGCTTGTCAATCTATATGCATCTCGATAAAGAAGGCTATTCTCTTTTACAGCACTATTAACATAGCTTGCAAATCTTAAGCTTATTCGTTTTTTTGCAGTTGCATAAAAATTCCCTCCAGAACTTTGAGTATCCTTTTTATTTTGAAATTCAGAGATATAATCGTTGTAGAATTGAAAAAAAGATGTCCTAGACATCAATTTTAAGTCAAGAGCTCTTCTAGCTATAACAATAGGACTAACCTTAAAAACTCTACTCAGATATTTAATGTTTTGAGTGCTATTCCATTTTTCTTTGAAAAATATTTCGGGTACTAGGAATTCAGCAGCTACTTTATCACAAAATTTCTCAATGGGATCATCAGCCGGTAACATTTGTTTATTGTCAAAACCTGCACTTTCTCCTAACCATATATGTGCAAGCTCGTGAATCAATGTAAACATTTGGGCAGCTTTTGCATCAGCAGAATTAATAAAAAGAAATGGACTTTTATTATTTACTATTACAAACCCTCTACATTCGTCAACTGGGATTTTTCTTCTAGTATTATTACCAACTATTCCATTAAAATTTACAATTATACCAATTTCTTCAATTTGTAATGTTAAATGGTCTAGTGCTTGTTCCCAAGTACCAAGTTTACTTGCCCAGTTTACTGTCAGATTTAAAGTATTACGAATATCATTTACAACTTCTTTATAATCGGAGTTTACATTATACTTTCCTACAAATTCTAAGTCTGGATATTCACTTTCTTGAAGATAGTTAGTTAACCAATTCTGTCTTTCTTTTATGATTTGAATTGTATGGTATACGTTTAAAGAAACCATTTCTCTTTGAGAATTTCCCGTCCTAAAGAAAGGGATTGGAATTTCTTCTTGAGGCGGTTGATTGAGAAACATATAACCAAAAGGAACATGTACCTTATGTGTAAAATCTTCTAATTGTTTTATTGTCGGTTTCTTCGTTCCTGCAACCCACTCAGCAACAGCAGGGTTGTTAAAATAGAATTCATCCAATTCATTTCCTGCCCGGGTAATAGCCCAGTTAATTAAATCAGCGTTTATATTTTCTATCCTAGTAGACATTAAGCAAATATAATTTTTTTATTTAAACTCAAGACTAACCATTACTTACAACGTTCGTATAACTCCATATCTAACGAATCTTCATTAGGAGGAGTATGTTCTTTAGGCAACGTTTTTTGCCATGTAAAGTTACATTTTAAAGCAACTCTTATACTTGCGGTATTTGTTTTATGTACTATTATTTGCAGCGTTTGTAAAGCTTTTTGACTAAAAGCCCATTTTGTTAAAACCGTAATGGCTTTACTTGTAATACCTTGCCCTTCATAATTATACCCTATACAATAGGCTAGTTCTCCTTGTTTAGTTTGCCAGTTTAGTTCTTTTAAATAAATTATACCGATTATGTTTTTTTCTAAATTGCTTCGGAGAATAAATAGGTACTCTTGGTTGTTTAGAAACTCTTTTGCTTTTTTATTTGTAAAAATAGCAGCTAGTTCTGGAGTTACATTTGCTGCTAATGTTACAGGGAAATAGCGTTTTAATCTATCCGAATTAGAGGTGACAAAATCGCATAAACCCCAAGCGTGTTTTTCTTGTATTGGTTCTAGGTAATAAGAATCAAAATTCAAGTCCACTAGATTTAATGTTTTTGATTTTCTAAAATAGCCACAGTTTGTTTAGAAGCTGCTGTTACGGATAGAGGTAAGACTAAAATAATTCCGATAACAGGAATTAAAAGAAATAACATAAACACCATACCATTACCAATAGCAAACCCTTTATTCTTTTTTACAAATTGAATACTTTCTTTATACTTAAAATGACGTTCTAAGGTATAATCCATATTACCAAAACCTGCATAATATGCTTGAACCAAAAATATTAAAATGGTAGATGCAATACCAATTACTGGAATAAAGCCTAAGATTATAAGTGGAATAGTAAATAAAATCTCTTTCCAAAGATTTCTTAAGTTTATTCTAACACCTCTCCAAAGTTGGTCATTAAAAGAAGTTTTTCTATGCTCGTGGTTTGTATTTTTTGTAAAATGCGCTTCAATTTTTTCGGATACAGGACTCATAAAGGGAGCAGATAATGCCATTACAATATGCTTATAAAGTACAAGTCCAAGGAGAATTACCGTTGCACCACCAACAAAATTACTTATAGAGGTAAAAGTTTCTTTTCCCCAATCCCATCTCCAAATTTTGGAGATAAAAGCGCCAATATCGTCCGCAAGTGTATAGCTAGTAAAGCCAATAAAAACAGCAGTTACAATACTAATACCAATGGGTATAAAAAAATATTTCCACAATTTTAGTTGTGCAATAAGTTTAAAAGAATTGGCGTAAGAAGTAATGCCTTTTAAAATATTTTTTATCATAACAGTTTAGCTGTGTCCAAAGTTGAGGCAAGGTTACATTTTAAATTTCTTCTGCGTAATCCTTTGCGTCTTCTTTAATTATGATTAGATAATTTCAAATTTATTATTGCTTCGCTTTTTTTGCATAGTCAAAACAATCTTGCATTCTCGATTGCTCATTCTCAAGTATCTTTTCAGTACTAATAGTTGAATTTTTATATTTTTCTCCTATATTTTCAATAGCACATTTGCAATACTTTTCAGCAATGTTTTTATCAATATTGGGATTAGTCGCCATGAATTTATTAGTACAGTTTTCTATATCCGTAGATAATGAATCATTTTTGACTTTAAAGTAATCGTAGATATTATAACCAATTACTAAAATGACAATTACAAGTCCAATATTTTTTTTCATAATAGATTTTTCCTACCTAGATATAATAATACAAAAAATAGGCAAAAGAAAAGAGTACTATTCTTTATACTCTTTTACGGCATCTATAAATGCTTTTGCGTTTTCTAATGGTATGTTAGGTAAAATTCCGTGCCCTAGATTTACAATGTATTTGTCTTTACCAAACTCAGTAATCATTTGGTGTACCATCTTTTTTATTTCTGCTGGTGGGGATAATAAACGAGAAGGATCAAAGTTCCCTTGTAGTGTAATATTTCCTCCGGTTAAGTAGCGAGCATTACGTGCAGAGCATGTCCAATCTACCCCTAATGCAGAGGCGCCAGATTTTGCCATATCATTTAAGGCAAACCAACACCCTTTACCAAAAGCAATTACAGGAGCTTCTTCTTTAAGAGCATCTATAATTTGCTGTATGTATTGCCAAGAAAATTCTTGATAATCTGTTGGCGAAAGCATTCCTCCCCAAGAATCAAACACTTGTACCGCATTAACTCCTGCTTTTACCTTTTCTTTAAGGTAAGCAATAGTAGTATCGGTTATTTTTTGCAATAGAGAATGTGCTACCACAGGTTGTGTAAAGCAAAGCTCTTTAGCTTTATCAAAGTTTTTACTTCCCTGTCCTTGTACACAATAGCATAAAATAGTCCATGGAGAACCAGCAAAACCAATTAAAGGAATTTCATCATTTAATTTTTCTTTGGTCATTTTTATAGCATCCATAACATAGCCAAGGGTGTCTTGAATATCTGGAACAATAACACTGTCTAAATCTTTTTGCGAACGAATAGGGTTTGGTAAATATGGGCCAAAATTTGGTTTCATTTCTACCTCAATATTCATTGCCTGCGGTATTACTAAAATGTCAGAAAACAAAATAGCAGCATCCATACCATATCTTCGTATAGGTTGTACTGTAATTTCGGAAGCTAATTCTGGAGTTTGGCAACGGGTAAAAAAGTCATATTTTGCTTTAATTTCCATAAACTCAGGAAGGTAACGCCCTGCTTGTCTCATCATCCAAACTGGTGGCCTTTCTACAGTTTCTCCTTTTAATGCTTTTAGAAATAAGTCGTTCTTCATATTATATACTGCTATTGGTTTCTTGCTATTGGCTAATGGCCTTTAGCTTTTTGCTTTTAGCTATTTTTAATTATAGTAATTGGACTATCATTATTTACTTGGTAATAAAATCAGAATTTGCCAACGTAATAACACTTTCTACGGTACGCATTTTAGCTACTTTAACTTCTGTAAAATGTTTTCTAGCTTCAGAAGCTGTGGTTTCTCCAATGCAATATGCAATTTTAGTATTGTTGTTAATCTTAATATAACTTTGTACCCCAGAAGGACTAAAAAATAAGATGCCTTTAGTGTCTTCTTCTACAGTTCTTGGTGCAAGTCTTGTTTGGTATGCTTCAATCTCTGTAACGGTAATATTACTCTCCGTCAATAAATTTGGTAAAGTATCTAAACGAATATCACCACAAAAATAAGTAACCTCTTTATTTTCTAGATTTTCTGCTAAATATTCTGCGAGTTTTTCGGCATTTGGAGCACAATAGGTTACTTCGCCAATTCGTCTTTCAATTAAACGTTTGGTTTTACGACCTACGCAATAAATATTCTCAAATTGTAATTCGCTAGCAGTAACGTTTTGTATTAGCGCTTCAATTCCGTTTTTACTTGTAAAAATTACATTCTTATGCGGCGTTTTTAAAACGGGTCTTGGAATTCTGGTAAGCTTTATTTTTATAAAATCTTCAGAATCTACACTTACTGTTGGGTCAAACATTTGCGTTTGTTCTGGAGTAAGCTTTTTAGTAGCATATAAAGTAGCAGCAGTTGGCCCATCATTAAGTTGTCCCATAAGGCGCTTACCACCTTTTTCTAATACTTTATGTGCTAAATCTTCTCCAAGAGTTTGGTGTTTTCCTAGTTTAACAGATTTTGCTACCTCTATTTTTTGTTTTCCGTCTTTAGATAGTAAAACCCCTTTAAAAACAACTTCTTCTTCCTTGTTTATGTAGGCAAAAGCACCTATGGGAGCAGTACAACCACCTTCTAAAGTTCTTAAAAATTCACGTTCAATACCAACGCAGGTATCTGTAGCTTCATGATTTAATTCGGATAGGATTTCTCTTAATTCCTCATTTTCTTCTTTGGCAACTACCATTATTGCTCCTTGTGCAGGGGCAGGAATCATCCAGGTAAGTCCAATAGTATTTTCTGGTTGTAAATTTATACGGTCTAAGCCTGCAGCTGCAAAAATAGCACCGTTCCAATTATTATCTTCTAGTTTTTGAAGTCTACTATTTACATTTCCTCTTAAATCTACTACAGTATGCGTAGGGTAGCGGTTAAGCCATTGTGCTTTTCTTCTAAGACTTCCGGTTGCAATAATACCTTCTGGAGACCCTAAAAATTCTTCATTGTCTTTAAAGGCAAGAATGTCCATGTAATTTGCCCGTTTTAAAACAGCAGCTTTTACAATACCTTTAGGTAATGCTGTTGGAACATCTTTCATAGAATGCACAGCAATATCTATATCTCCATTAAGCATTGCTATATCTAGGGTTTTGGTAAAAATACCAGTTATTCCTAGCTCATATAGCGGTTTGTCTAATATGATGTCTCCTGTAGATTTTACGGCAACAATTTTGGTGTTGTGGCCTAGAGCGTCTAATTGTCTTTTAACGTAATTTGCTTGCCATAGTGCTAGTTCACTATCACGAGTACCTATTCTAATGGTATTACTCATTTGTGCTTACTTGTAGTTGAAATACCTTTTGAATTAATTCTAGGCTTTCGTCTGCATCATTGCCAGTTTCTTTTAAATGATTGGCAAATTGCTTGGTTATTTTTTGAATTATGCGGTTAGAAATTGCATCTGCATGTTTGGAATTAAAATCAGTCAGTTTTTTAGAATGATAATCTAATTCTTCTTCCTTCATTGTTTTAAGCTTTTTGTTTAAAGCTTTAATTACAGGAGCAAACTTTCTGCTTTCTAACCATTGAATAAAGTCTTCTTTTACTTCTTCAATAATTTCTTCTGCTTGCGGAATAAACTGCTTTCTACGTTCTAAAGTCTCATCGGTCATTTGTGATAAATGATCTAAATGAATAACGGTTACATTTTCTAGCTCTGCTGTAGAATTATCTACATTTTTAGGGATAGATAAATCTAGAATTAGTAACGGTTTTTTAGTATGTATTAAATCTTTAGAAATAGTTGGTTGGTTAGCACCAGTAGCAACAACAAGAACATCTGTGGTTCTAATTTCTGTTTGTAAATCACCATAATCCTTCACCATTAAATTAAATTTACCAGCCACTTTTTCGGCTTTATCTTTGGTTCTATTAATTAAGGTTATATTAGGGTTTTTGGTGTGTTTTATAAGGTTTTCACAAGTGTTTCTTCCAATTTTACCTGTTCCAAAAAGTAAAATCTTTTTTTGCGAAATATCTGGAATAGTTTTTAAAATATATTGTACTGATGCAAAAGAAACAGATGTTGCTCCAGAAGATATTTGTGTTTCGTTTTTTATGCGCTTACTTGCTTGAATAACGGAGTTACATAAACGCTCTACAAACGGATTTGCAATTCCTTGCTTTTTAGAACGGTTAAAACTTTGTCTTAACTGACTAATTATTTCAAAATCTCCAAGAATTTGACTGTCTAAACCTGTGCCAACTTTAAAAAGGTGCGAAATAGCATCGTTGTTTTTATACACATACGCTACTTGTTGAAATTCTTCTACGGTACCTTGTGTATTATCACAAAGCATTTTTATTAATTGAAAAGGATGTTGCGCAAACCCATGTAATTCTGTTCTATTACAAGTTGATGTTGCAAGCAAGCCATCTATTCCCTCCACTTTTGCTTCCGTTAGTATTTTTTGCATTGCATTTTCATCTAGACTAAATTTTCCACGCATTTCTGCATCAGCCTTTTTATAATTAAGACCAATGGTGTAGAAAGAGTTGTGTTTAGAAATGTTATAATCCTTCATCTAAAATTGTGAATGCACGCAAATGTAAATTCATTGTTTGGATAAAAATAACGCTAGAGGAACTATAAATATCGATTCAAGGGTTTTGAGCCTTTAAACGATAGATTTTAGATAAAAACCTGTATTTTAGCAGTAAATATTAAGGTTTTTTACTATTTTATTTAGAAAGATTCTAAATAAAAAACAATTATAAATTCCAAAAAATATGGAAGAAAATGTCGCTTCAGGTTCCTTTAACGAGGTGTTGTTAGAACAAGGGTTTTATGTGCTAAAAATACAAAATGATTCTTCTGATATTCAGAAGGTTACAAGAGACATAAATAGTTCTTATATTCAATTTCATTTTTGTTTAAAAGGAAGAGCAAAATTTGTTTTTAATGATGGGAGGTACGCTTTAGATGTTTCTGAAGAGAATTCCTTGTTACTTTACAATACACAGATAGATTTGCCTATGAATTTAGAATTGCAACCAAGCTCTTGGTTAGTGTCTATTGTAATGACTATTAGAAAGTTTCATTCTTTATTTTCTACAGAGGCTAGTTATATTCCTTTTTTAAGTCAAGAATTTAAAGAAAAAAAATATTACTCTCAGGACCCAGTGTCTCCTGCTATTGCTGTAGTACTAAGCCAGATAATGAGTTACAATTTACATCCATCTATAAAAGGATTGTACACAAAAGGGAAGGTTTACGAGCTTATATCTTTATATTTTAATAAAAGCACCGATGCAGATATAGAACAATGTCCTTTTTTGGTAGATGAGGACAACGTAAAGCGCATAAGAAAAGCTAAAGAAATAATGATAAACCATATGGCAGAACCACCAAGTTTACCAGATTTAGCAAAACAAGTAGGTATAAGCCTTAAGCGTTTAAAAGAAGGCTTTAAGCAAATTTATGGCGATTCTGTTTATAGTTTTTTGTTTGATTATAAGATGGAGCATGCACGTCGCCTTTTAGAATCTGGAGAACATAATGTTAATGAAATTGGGTTGCGTATAGGGTACAGTACGTCAAGCCACTTTATAGCAGCTTTTAAGAAGAAATATGGTACTACCCCTAAAAAATATGTAATGTCACTTTCTAATTCTTAAGTTAATTGGACTATAATGATATTTAAAACTTTTTAATGAAGCAATACAAAATTTTATATACACTTATTTAGTAAATAGATTACTTTTAAAAATATATAATCTTATAAACCTAATAGAAAATGAAATTTATTATTAAAACTGCGCTCCCCTTTTTATGTGTATTGTTTTTGACAAATTGTGGAGAATCTAAAAAATTAGTTTCTACTAAGAATAATAAAAGCATAGAACCATCTATAGATAAAATATTAGTTTTTACTAAAACCAATGGATACCGCCATAAATCTATAGAAAAAGGAGTGCAAACTCTTAAAGAATTAGGTGCTAGTAATGCGTTTGTAGTTACGCAAACAGAGGATTCTCTAGACTTTAATACTGCTAATTTAAAAAACTATAAGACCGTTGTTTTTCTTAATACCACAATGGATGTTTTAGGAACTGAACAAGAAAACAGTTTTAAAAAATATATTAATGACGGAGGTAGTTTTATGGGAATACATGCTGCTTGTGATACAGAATATGAATGGCAATGGTATGGAAAATTAGTAGGAGCCTATTTTAATGGGCATCCTAATAACCCAAATGTAAGAGAAGCATTAATTAATGTTGTAAATAAAAAACATGCTGCTACTAAGCATTTAAATGATACTTGGAAAAGGGCAGATGAATGGTATAACTACAAAGAGATAAACCCAGATGTTAAGGTTATTATGAAGTTAAATGAAAACTCCTATGAAGGTGGTACAAATGGAGAGAACCACCCAATAGCCTGGTATCACGAATTTGATGGTGGTAGAGCTTTTTATACCGGTGGGGGCCATACAAAAGAGTCTTTTGATGAACCAGATTTTAGAAAACATCTTATTGGAGGTTTGTTTTATTGTCTTGGCAGATAAGAAGGTGTAGAAAAACAAAACCAACTATGCAGTTGGTTTTAAAAATTATAAATTAAAAGTCTTTTCGTACTGGTTAAGACTTTTTTTAGTTTTTTTCCGATGAAATGCAAATATTAATGTAATTGTATGGGGCTATTACTCCTATACAAACTAAGTGGTTTGCAAATTAGGTAAGGTTTAACTTTTATAAAGCCCTACAAACCATAATCCCTGTATTGTTTTTTATCTTTTTAAGGTAATCTACTAGTGGTTCTTTAGATATTTTAACTTCGCCAGAAGAAGAGGCATGTAATAGGTGAATTCTACCATCTTTTTCTCGTATTGCAATTCCGGTGTGTGTAATATCTAATCCTTTTATAGCCGTGGTAAGTGCTATTATATCTCCAGATTTAATTAAATGTTCATTTGCTTTAATTTGGTCTTGTTCTAAGATGCAAATAGCCTCATTATTTAAAAATTCTTCGGAGATTTTTATTTTATCAAAGTTTGTATCATTATCCTTTAGAAAAGGATACAACTCTCTATGCGTGCTCATAAAATTAATGGTCTTATTTATTTCTATGCCGCCAATTTCAGAAGTTATATTTTTAATTAAACCTTTCTCCTCGTTATTTGCAATCCATTCTGAAAAGTAGTGCAACCTAGAGGCATAGCCATTACGTTTACCATCTTTATATCTTATATTTTCTAAAGTTTTGGTAAAAGAAGTAAAATCTGTTTTTTCATTTTTTAATAAAAGACTAAATGCCAAAACGTTTTCTACATAGGTAGTGCAATCTAAACCTTGAAAATTAATAACTAAGGGCTCGTTTTCATCAATTTCTAAGGTTTTGGCAACGTAAGGTGTTCCTAAAAAAGTTTTACCTACAGCAGTTATTGTTTTACCAAATTCTTTTTCTAGAAAACCATCAACAGCTATTATTTTTGTCTCAAAGGTTTCTTTGTCTTGTATAGAGCAAACAAGTTCTTGTGAGAAAGTAGTAGCGGTAAAAAGAATAAAGAATAGAAAATTTGCAATTTTCATAACTGTTTAGAATTTTAGCCAAGGTATGTTAAAATCCGTGATAACCATAACCACCATATCCATTTGGTCTATATATAACCGCTCTTTTATGCTTTTCTAATAAGAATTCTTCAGTTACATACCTAATAGTATCATCATCTGTATCTGTGTCTTCTATTCGCATGCCACGGTTTTTATACACTAGATTAGTTTGTATGCCTTTTCCTTTTTCAAAAACAAACATATGCAGACTATAATTTTTATCATAATCTTGGTTATTTCTTTTCTTGAAAAAATAAGCAGAAACCTGTTTTCCTTCATAATCTAAAGTTTCATTACACAAGTATTGTAGTTGTATTTTATCTTTTTCATATAGTATATTTTGAAAAAGTAATGCTTCTGCTATATGTTTTTGTGTTTTATAGGTAGTGGGAAATAGTTGTAATTTATTTACATTTTTTAATTTGTTGTATAATAGTACTCTAGATTGTACATCAATAGCAAGTTCATTTAAAAGATTGTTTGGTATAGCTTCATTATTATTTGCAAGTAAAGTTACGTAGGTGGTTTTTATATCTGCATCTTTTACCATTAGTAGTTGTGTATAAAATTGTGTCACAGATTTTTCTTTTCTAAAAGGGAAAAGAAGTGTAACATAATCTTCTAAAATACTACTAGTTTTATTTTGAAGTGTTGCATATCTATTTTGATTATACGTAGCATTATCTGCTCCTAATTGTCTTTTAAGAAGTATTTTGGCGTCATTTAAAATTTGCTTTTTATACTTTTTATATAGGTTAGGTTTAACAAACCTATTTGTTTTAAGTTTGGCTAAAAGTGAAAAAATAGGCAGTTTGTATTCTTCTATTGCACTGTATTCTAGAATTTCTGGAAATAATTTTTTTGCTAGGTTTAGGCTATCATTATACGGTCTAAAAATAGAATTAATTTGATACTGGTTAGAAATTAATGGAAGGTCTGTGGACATTAAACTTAACATTAAATCAGTTGCGTCTTCCTCTTCTTTATTTGCTAATGCTTTAAGAATTTTGGCTTGTGCATTAGAGTTACTATAAGATTGGGTGTAAAACTCTGTGTAAAACTCTTTAAGATTGGTGTTTTTAATTTTAGATAACTCTCTAATTAAATAGGGCTGTACTTCTTTTTGGCTATCTGTAAATGCATGCCTAGAAATATAATGTTTTAATTCGCTAAGATGTTTCTTGTTAAATTTTACAAATTTGTAACCTTCTGTAGCTAGGCTGTCATTATTTTTTAGAGCATTAAAAAAATCTGGTGTTTTGTCTTGTAAAATGTCTTTTCCAATAATTGTATCTAGTGGTGTAAAGTTGGAATAAAAGTTAGCTACAAAGCTGGTGGTTTTTACTAAAGTGTCTATTGGGGTTTTTAATTCCCAAAGTAATCCGCCTTTTATTACATTTTTAATTAAAATACCCCTAGTACTTGCAGTATCTGTTAGGGTTAATTGTAATTCATAAGTGTTTTTATCTAAAATTTTTTGTGTAGCATTTTTAATGGCAAATGTGTTTTTGGCATATAAACGCTTACGAAGTGCCCAAACGGAGTCAATGTTTTGGAACATTAGTAAATCATGGGACTTATTTACTTCTACCCAAATTGCTTCCTGGTTTTTATTGCTGTAGACTGTTTTTTTATTAAAGGCATCATACTCTTTAGTTTTTTTATCATTATAATAATCTTTACTACTTTCTACAAACTTTGGAGGCGTGACATTAGTTTTTGTACTAAAATAAAGAGCAGTATCTACTACAGTAGTAAATGGTTTTTTATATTTTGTTTCTTGTAGTTTTAAAGAATTAAAATAGTTTAAAGCCTCTTCGTTATCCTTAGTTAAAACACCTAGTAAGTAATAATTGTTATTAGCAAGCACTGATTTAATATAAAGTGTTTTATTGCTTTTAAAAAATGGAGCACTAGAACTTAATGTTCTATCTTTTACAGGATTATATTGCGGGGTTAGTTTTAAATCTTGATAAAATCTTTTTTGTATTTGTTTAAGCTCAAAAGAATCTTGCTCAATAAAATTAAAATCGTTTAAACTTGCTTTTTTAAGAAAGTAGTAAGAATCTTTTATACTATCATAGCCTTCAATAAACCTATTGCCACCTCTAGATGCATTTGTAAAATTATATAAAGAGGGCATTTTTATTTTAAAATCATTAAAACCAGAGGTAACAGTCACCATTTTAGGGTTCCTATTTTTAAAAGCAATACTGTTAAAAATAGTGTCCGAGAATTGAGAAACAAAATTACCTTCTCCCCCCATTTTAAAAATTATGATTTCTAACGGAGTTTTATAAATTTGATAGCGTTGCACATCTCCATTTTTAAGCTTGTTTTTAATATCTAGACCCTTATACCCGTTTCGGTATATTTTTGTTTTTTCAAAAATTTTCCCTGGAATATTTTCAAAAAGTAAATGATCTATATCTTCTAAAGAATAGGTGTGCTCTTGCTTTAGAAAAGAGTGTAATGGTATTCTGTTAATTACTACAAAGCTTCCGTTTGCTAAATCTGGTGAAACATAGGTTGTTTTATTTACAGAGCTAATAGGATAAATTTTATTAGGTAAAAGAAGGCTAAAAAAATGGTCTTCTACTTCATGAGTGTTATAAGAGTTAATCTTTATTTTATCTTCAATTTTTTCTTTTAATACCTTCCCTTTATTACCTGCTCTAGAAGTTAGCGGTTTTACAGTATAGCCTTTCTTTTGTAGCAGGTCTATAACACCATTTTCTCCAGGTAAATGTGCAGCGCCTATGCCTGCAAAGACCTTGCCTAATTGCATAACAGAGTCTAAACTCTTTGCCATATTATGGTTTCTTATATGAAGCATATTCTCTATATAATAAGGTGTATACATGGCTCTGTCTATAGAATCTAAAAGACTAATATTTCTTTCTCTATAAGCGTCTTGCAACATAAACATAGGATCTTGTTGTTGCATTCTTTTTAATAACCACTCGTCTGGCTTTTGTTTTATTGGATTTTTACTTGCCCTAGCAACTAGGGTGGCAGACTCTTCCATATCCTCTAGAGCAACTATTTTTTTATCAAACTTTTTCCCTGCTTGATAAATAAACATATCTAAATAAGTCTCTTCTTCAAAATTCTGAGAAAAAGAACTAGTTCTGTATAAAATATTATTAATAATACGGTCTTCTGCAGCTAGGTAAGATGCAATATTTTCTTTTCTAGGATTATTTATTAAAAAAGGATACGTGTAAAAACCTTTGGTCATAAGTCCGCTTCCAACACCATGCATAGAACCTCCATTAATATCATCATTATCTAGCCAAGTATTAGGATCAGACTCTAGCGCAATGATCTCACTTTTATCTAAAGCATCGTAAAAAACATCATCTAAACGAAAAGCAATTTTTTTACTCACATGCATGGTTCCATAGAGGTAAGAGCTTTTTTGTAAGCCGTTTCCCGAAATTTCCCATAAAAGACTGTTTTTTTCTTGAGCTTTTATACTAAGACATATAAAAAGGGTAAACAGGGTAATTTTTAAGTGCATAAAAGGTAAATATTTGGCAAAGTATTTAAAAATACCATGCTATAGTACAACAAAAGGTAAATTAACTTTTTGTTATAATTAGTTGTTTATGGAACTATTTTATTGGTAAACCTTATAATACTATTAATAAAGTCTTTGATTATCCTAACGTATATTCATTACAAGTAGTATTTTTGTTTTTAATAAAAAGAACAGATGAAAGGAATATTACTAGTTAACCTTGGGTCCCCAGATAGTCCAACCCCAAAAGATGTTAAGCCTTATTTAGATGAGTTTTTAATGGATGAAAGGGTAATAGATGTTTCTAAATGGTTGCGTAATATTATTGTTCGGGGTATTATTTTGCAAACAAGACCTAAAAAATCTGCCGAAGCATATAGTAAAATTTGGTGGGAAGAAGGGTCTCCATTAGTAGTAATATCAGAAAGGTTTACGGAAAAAGTAAAACAATTTGTAGACATGCCTGTAGCCTTAGGAATGCGTTATGGAAGCATGACCATTAAGAATGCACTACAAGAATTAAAGGACAAGGGTGTAGATGATGTTTTACTTGTTCCTTTATACCCGCAGTATGCTATGTCTTCTTATGAAACTGTTGTTGTAAAGACAATGGAAGATAAAGATGCTTTTTTTCCAGAAATGAAGTTAACTACTTTGCCAGCTTTTTATAAGAATAAAGAGTATATAAAAGTCCTTTCGGAAAGTATAGCAGACGGACTTAAAGATTTTGATTACGATCATATTTTATTCTCCTACCATGGAATTCCAGAAAGACATATAAAAAAGAGTGACCCAACTAAGTTTCATTGTAAAATAGATGGTAGTTGTTGTTCTACAAATTCGGTAGCGCACCATACTTGTTACCGTCATCAATGTTTTGATGTTACAGAAAAAGTAAAAGCATATTTAGGATTACCAGAAGATAAAGTAAGCTTATCTTTTCAATCTAGACTACCAAATGATCCTTGGTTAAAACCGTATACCGATTTTGAGTTTGAACGTTTTCCTAAAGAAGGAAAGAAAAAATTGGCAGTTATAACCCCAGCTTTTGTTTCCGACTGTTTAGAAACTCTAGAAGAGATTGCAATGGAAGGTAAGCATCAATTTCAAGAAGCAGGTGGGGAAGATTATAAACACATTCCTTGTTTAAATGATAGGGATGATTGGGTACAAGTTATGGTAAAATGGCTTAAAGACTGGCAAGAGAACGAACTACTCCCAGCATAATGGAAAAAGTATCATCAGAACAACTAGGTTCTGAGCCTATAGGGAAACTGTTGGTTAAGCAAGCTGTACCAGCAGCCATAGGGATACTAGTAATGTCTTTAAATGTTTTAGTAGATTCTATTTTTGTTGGTAATTGGATTGGTTCTATTGCCATTGCTGCCATAAATGTAGTACTCCCAGTTTCTTTTTTTATAGCCGCTTTAGGAATGGCAATTGGTATTGGAGGTTCCAGTATAATATCTCGTGCTTTAGGCAGTAATAATTTAGAAAAGGCACTCAAAACTTTTGGCAATCAAATTACACTTACTTTTTCCATTACCCTAGTATTTATAGCGTTTGGATTATTCTTTGTAGAGGATTTAATTCCTGCTTTTGGAGGAAAAGGAGACATCTTTGATCCTGCAAAAATTTACTATGTAATTGTATTATATGGCGTTCCTCTTTTAGGTTTTTCTATGATGGGTAGCTCTGTTATTAGAGCAGAAGGAAAGCCTAAATTTGCAATGGTAGCACTTATAATACCATCTATAGGAAATCTATTTATGGATTATATTTTTATCTACGTTTTAGATTGGGGAATGCATGGAGCAGCATGGGCAACCAATATAGCATACCTTTTAAGCTGTAGTTATGTGGCTTATTTTTTTGTTTCAAAAAATTCAGAATTAAAATTAAAGTGGAAATATCTTAAGTTAGATGTAGAGGTATTAAAACAAATTGCCTCTTTGGGTTTTGTTACACTTTCTAGACAGGCAGTAGTTAGTATTATATATCTTTTAATGAATAATATCCTCTTTAATTTAGGAGGAGAAGCAATGGTTGCGGTTTACGCAATTATAGGCAGAATGTTAATGTTTGCGTTATTTCCAGTATTTGGAGTAACACAGGGTTTTTTGCCTATTGCAGGGTTTAATTATGGAGCGCATAAGTTAGATAGGGTTAGAGAATCTATTAATACTGCTATTAAATACGCAGCAGTTTTGGCTACTGTGGTTTTTTTAGGTTTAATGATTTTTCCTACCGAGATTACTTCATTATTTTTAAGTAACAACCATAACCTTACGGCAAAAGAGCTAGCAACAAATGCATTTGTTTTAGAACATACACCATCTGCAATGCGTTGGGTATTTGCTGCAACACCAATAATTGCAATACAATTAATTGGAGCAGCCTATTTTCAAGCAATAGGAAAAGCAATACCAGCTTTATTACTAACATTAACAAGACAAGGATTCTTTTTTATACCTTTAATTTTAATACTCCCAAGCTATTTAGGAGAATTTGGAGTTTGGATTTCCTTCCCAATTTCTGATGTTTTAGCTACACTAGTAACAGGGTATTATTTAAGAAAAGAAGTAAAGAAAAATTTAATAGTAAAAACGTAATTATTTGTATGAAACAAGGAAACTTATTACTGATTCTATGTAGCTTATTTATATTCATTTCTTGTAAAGAAGAAAGTAGTAAACTTTTTGTTGGAACCTTTACACAAGCCGGAAGCGAAGGCTTATACAGTTATTCTTTTAACCCAAAAACAGGAGAGCTAAACAATAAAAAATTAGAAGCAGAGATAAAAGATCCATCTTTTTTAACAATATCTAATAATAAAAAGTACTTGTATGTTATTAAAAGAACAGAAGAGTTTAAGGATTCTAAGGGAGCTATAATTGCATATAAAATAAAAGAAGATGGGATAGAAGAAATTAATACTATTGGTACTGGTGGCGGCTACCCTTGTCATGTAGGAGTTTCTAAAAAAGGAGATTTTTTAGCAGCTTCTTGTTACTCAGATGGTAGTTTGTCTATTTATAAATTAGCAGAAAATGGTTCTTTAAGGTCTAACCCACAGTATATTAATCATAAAATACTAGACAGTATAAAAAAAGCAAAGGCTCATGCCTCTATCTTTACACCAGACGGATTATTTACCGCAGACTTGGGCTTAGATGCGGTTAAAAGATACCAGTATGATGGCGAAAAATTTGTTCCAGGAAAGCAGCCATCTTTAAAATTTACAGATGGGGCAGGACCAAGACATTTTAAATTTAGTGCGGATAAAAAATTTCTATATGTAATAAACGAGTTAAATTCTACCATAACCCTTTTAAGTAAAAATGAAGACGGAGAATATATAACTAAAGAAACAAAACTAACTTTAGATAAAGATTATAAAGGAAAAAATTCTTGTGCAGACATTCACCTATCTAAAGATGGTAAATTTTTATACGGTTCTAATCGTGGAGAAAATACTATTGTAATTTTTAAGATAGATAAAGAAACAGGTAAATTAACATTGGTGGGGAGAGAAAGTGTTCATGGAGATTGGCCAAGAAACTTTGCTATAGACCCTAGTGATAAATTTGTATTAGTTGGAAATAGAAAAACAAATAATATTACTGTTTTTAAAAGAGATATAGAAAAAGGGACTCTAAACTTTTTGCATGACGTAAAAATACCAAGTCCTGTTTGCCTAGAATTTTTAGAATAAAGAGTATGCAAGAATATTATAATTACATAAAATCTTTACATCTCATATTTGTGATTACGTGGTTTGCTGGTTTGTTCTACATTCCAAGACTATTTATATACCATATAGAAGCATGGCAAAAGCCATCTCCAGAAAAGGAGATATTAACAAAGCAATTAAAATTAATGACTAAAAGGTTATGGTATATTATTACTTGGCCTTCTGCTGTTTTGTGTGTTTTATTTGCAATTTGGTTGTTACTATTAATGCCAAGTTGGTTACAACAACCTTGGATGCATATTAAGTTAGGATTTGTAGTATTACTAATTCTTTATCATTTAAAAAACCATCAAATCTTTAAGCAACTGCAAAGAGATGAGGTAAATTATACTTCAAGATATATGCGTATTTGGAATGAAGGTGCCACATTAATTTTATTTGCAATAGTATTTTTAGTTATTTTAAAAAGTACTTTTAATTGGGTTTTTGGAGTGGTAGGTATTATTTTTTTAGGAGTTTTATTAATGTTGGGCATTAAACTATATAAAAATATACGTAATAAAAATCCTAATGCTTAAAATAGGGTGTTGGCTTAACTTTTGATGTATCTTACATATAGCAAAAGGTAAATAAAATCTAATTTTAGGCCTTGTCTATATTCCTTATCTTTAACATTAAATAAGTTACATTGCTTAAAAAATTCTCTCTTAGGTCTCGTATTTTTGTTTCTATGATATTGCTGGTGCTCATAGCATCTGTACTAATTGCAGGAATTACTATTTACCAGTATAGAGAACAGTCTAAAGATTACCATGAGGTACGTTTAGAACGTAAAGAACAACAGCTAAAACAGAGTGTTAATTACACCCTACAACGTACAACTTATCCTATTACAACAGAAAATTTAGCTAATATTTTTAAAGAAGAAATTTATCAGATTGCAGATGTGCAAAATGTAAATTTTAATATTTATGATTTAGAAGGCGGACTTATTAAAAGTTCTAGACCAAAGTTTGAACAAGATTCTATTTCTAATTGTTTAGATGCACATATCCTTAATAAATTGGACATATCTATAGATAAAAGGTTTGTAGAAGAAAATTCTGCCGCAGGAGATAAATACCAAGCGTCTTATACCTATATAACAGATTATCAATTTAAACCAATTGGTATATTAAATTTGCCATATTTTGAGGATAATACTCTTAATGATATGGAGCTTAGAGAGTTTTTAATGCGTTTAGGAGGGGTTTATTTGGTAATGCTCCTAATGGCAATTGGGTTAGCTTATTTTATTTCTAAATACATAACTAGATCGTTAGAAACAATTTCTAACATGATGAGTAAAACAGATTTGACAAAGCGTAATGAAAAGATTTTTATAGAAAGTCCAGGAGAAGAAATGGATAATGTAATTGCTTCTTATAACGCTATGATTGATGAGTTAGAGATAAGTGCAGTAAAATTAGCAAAAAGTGAAAGAGAACAAGCCTGGAGAGAAATGGCAAAACAGGTTGCACATGAAATAAAAAACCCACTAACACCAATGCGCTTAACCGTGCAAAGTTTTGAGCGAAAGTTTAACCCAGACGATCCAAAGATAAAACTTAAATTAGAAGAGTATTCTAAAACTTTAATACAACAGATAGATACTATGAGTAGTATTGCATCGGCCTTTTCTAATTTTGCCGAAATGCCTGCACAGCAAAATGAAACCTTAAATGTGGTTAAGATTGTAAAATTAGCTCTAGATATTTTTAATAAAGATTATATTCATTTTATATCCGAAGAAAAAGAAATTATTGCAAAATTAGACCGTACACAGTTAATAAGAGTAATTACTAATTTGGTTAAAAACGCAATACAAGCTGTTCCAGAAGTTGCATCTCCTAGAATTTTAGTATCCATGGCTTCCGAAGAGACTTATGTTAAAATTATGGTAGCAGACAATGGTATAGGAATATTAGATGAAAATAAAGATAAAATATTTGAACCTAAGTTTACTACAAAAACTAGCGGAATGGGGCTAGGCTTAGGAATGGTAAAAAATATTGTAGAGTCTTATAAAGGGACTATAGATTACACATCCCAGCCAGGAAAAGGAAGCGTTTTTACAGTAAAATTCCCAAAAGAAATTTAAAAAACTAAACTATGTCATACAACACAATTTTAGTAGAACAAGAACAATTTATTGCAGAAATTACAATTAATAGACCAAGTAAATTAAATGCACTAAATAAGGAAACTATAAAAGAGTTATCTACAGCTTTAAAAGCCCTAGATAAAGATAAAAGTATAAAAGGAATTATCTTAACAGGCAGTGGCGATAAAGCATTTGTTGCTGGGGCAGATATTTCTGAATTTGCAAATTTTTCAAAAAAAAAGGGAGCTGCTTTAGCTAAAGAAGGACAAGAAACTCTTTTTAGTTTTATTGAAGAAATGAAAACGCCAGTTATAGCAGCGGTTAATGGTTTTGCTTTAGGTGGCGGATTAGAACTTGCAATGGCGTGCCATTTTAGAGTAGCTAGTGATAATGCTAAAATGGGATTACCAGAAGTTTCTTTAGGGGTTATTCCTGGGTATGGTGGTACACAAAGGTTGCCACAACTTATAGGTAAAGGTAGAGCGTTAGAATTAATAATGACAGCTGCTATGATAGATGCCACCAAAGCATTGCAATATGGTTTAGTTAATTATGTGGTTACACAAGAAGAGTTACTACCATTATGTAATAAAATTGCAAATAAAATTGCAAATAATTCTCCAGTAGCTATTGGGCATGCAATAAAAGCAGTAAATGCTGGTTTTAATACTACTTTAGATGGGTATAAAACTGAAATTAAAGCCTTTGGCGAATGTTTTGGTACAGCCGATTTTAAAGAAGGGACTACCGCTTTCTTAGAAAAAAGAAAAGCCGATTTTCCTGGTAAATAAAACACTCTAAAATCCGTTTTCTTATGTATAAAAAAATCATTTTTGTACTATTAATACATTGTAGCTTTAGTTTGGTTAAGGCACAAGAAATACCTGTAAATTACAGTCTTGGAGAAAATTATAACGATAGGTATAAATATTCTACTGTGTTGTCTTTTGATAATGATGCCAAGGATCAGAGTATTATTGTAAGAAAATATTATGGTGGTGTTTTGTTAAGAGCAAAAGGGCATTTTATAGAAGTTTATGATGCCAACTTAAATCTAGTACAGGACTATAATTATAAATACTCTGCCATGCATATGGTAGATGGTTTTGTGCGTAACGGACAATTATATTTATTAGAATTAAAATATGATTATAGGAAAGAAGCCTATGATTATATTATTCACCAAAGCCCTTTGGACGATTTTAATTTTACGGAAAGAGTTTTATTATCTATCCCATCAAAAGAAGTTTCTAATCCACTTGCGGTAAATAAATATAATAGAAACTTTAGTAACGGTTTTTCTACGGCAGTTCATTTTAATGATAAAAAAACAGCTTTTGCAATTACGGTACAGCATAGAGATGGTAAAAAAGTAATTTATGATATGCACCTTTTTGGAACCGATTTAAAAAAGCATATTACGTATGATTTTACTGCTGCTACAGAAGAGAAAAATTATGCTTTTGAAAATATAGAAATAGCACCAGACTATAAAACCGTATATTTTTCTGGAAAAGCATATTTTAAGAAAAGAAGGTTTGATGTTAAGGAGCGTAGATTTCAATATGAAGTAGTGCGTGTTACTAATGAGGCACATAAAATACAAGAATTTATTGATGCTGGTAAATATCCAGAATCTTTGAAGCCTATACGAATAGGAGAAAATATAGTAGTAGTAGGTTTTTATGCAGATCGTAAGGATAATAGATATAATGGTTTATGTTATTATAAGTTACATGGTTTGTCCTTAGATATACAATCCAAAAAATACAATGCTTTCTCAGAACAATTTATGGTAGATAAATTTGGTAGAGAGGTAGATGCCGAAATAAAAAACTTAATATTTAAAAGTATTCATATTACACCGCAGAACGATTTACTTTTTAGTGCAGAAGAATATTTTGTTACCAAAGGTATGGATGCAACCTCTACAGGAACACGTTTAGAGGTAGAACGTTTTCATTATAATGACATTGTTTGTGCAAAGTTAAATGCAGAGGGTACAATGGTTTGGGCTCGTAATATAAACAAGGCAGAAGTAACCCAAGGAGATGCTGCATATGCTTCTTACACAGCGTATGGTAAAGAGAATACGATGTTCTTTTTTATTAATTCTGGTGAGAACCCTCAAAAAATGAGCAATAATAGAATTTTGTTTAAGCAAGGGTTTAGTAGAAACCCAAATTTATTTGTTATTCAAGTAAGTCCTAAAGGAGATTTATCGTATAAAAAATTAGTGGACGATAAAGACGTTCGTTTACCAATTATGGTTTCTAGACCATTAATTAATAGTGCAGATAATGAACTATTATTTTATGCTAAAAGAGGAAATAGAAAGCAATTGGTTAAAGTAACGGTAGAATAATAGATTTTTTTATTTTATTATTGGAATTTTTACATAATTTTGGAATAAATCCAAAATTTAATGTCCAAAAATTATCTTAAAGGGAGAGGTGCGCAGCAGAATAAAACCAATAAATTTTCGGAATTTATTTATGAAACCAGAAATGATTTTCTAGAATTTTGCAGAATAGAAGGGGAGCAAGCCAATAAAAATAAGACCCAATACATTCCTATTTTTCCTAAAACAATAATAAATAAAGTAACAAGCCCAGATATTGGGATGGCTTTTTCTATGAACCCATATCAGGGTTGCGAGCATGGTTGTATTTATTGTTATGCAAGAAATACGCATGAGTATTGGGGATATAGCCCGGGTTTAGATTTTGAAAGAAAAATTTTAATAAAAGAGGATGCTCCAAAACTTTTAGAAGCAAAATTAAAAAGTAAACGTTGGGAGGCTAAAACTATAGTCTTATCTGGCAATACGGACTGTTACCAACCAGCAGAGAAAGAATATAAAATTACAAGAGCTTGCTTAAGGGTATTTTTAAAATATAAACACCCTGTTGGTATTATTACTAAAAATGCTTTAATACTCCGGGATTTAGATGTTCTAAAAGAACTTGCAAAAGATAATTTAATAGGCGTAAATATGTCCGTTACTTCTTTGTCTGAAGAAACAAGAAGAGTGTTGGAGCCAAGAACTACTACTATTAAAAAACGTTTGGAAGTAATTAGAATATTGTCAGAAAATAATATTCCAGTAAATGCAATGTTGGCTCCAATAATTCCTGGAATTAATAGTCATGAGATTTTAAATCTTGCTAAAGCGGTTTCACAAAATGGTGCTGTTTCTTTTGCGTTTACAGTAGTTAGATTAAATGGTGCAATAGGAGAAATATTTTCAGATTGGATTCATAAAACAATGCCCAATAAAGCTCAGAAAGTATTAAATCAAATTAAAGAATGTCATGGAGGCACTTTAAATGATAGTAGGTATGGAATAAGGTCTAAAGGAGAAGGAAAAATAGCAACCCAAATACATGATATGGTTCGTATTGCAAGGCAAACATATTTTAAGGATAAAAGTTTTCCAAAGCTAAATAGTAAATTGCATAAACAGTATAAAGATGGGCAAATGAGTTTGTTTTAATTAGTACTAAAAGTTGGTTGAAAGGTTAGTGTTCTATTTTCGACTATTTGCTAGAAAATATATTTTATTAAAAATGAAAGTAAGTATTTGGTCAGATATTAGATGCCCATTTTGTTATATAGGAAAAAGAAAATTTGAAGCCGCATTAGAAAAATTTCCTCATAAAGAAGAGATAACTGTAGAGTGGAAAAGTTTTGAGT
Organism: uncultured Maribacter sp.; assembly: GCF_947495965.1. Taxonomy (GTDB): domain Bacteria; phylum Bacteroidota; class Bacteroidia; order Flavobacteriales; family Flavobacteriaceae; genus Maribacter_B. Next base: position 846,537 of record NZ_CANMBB010000001.1, on the reverse strand, counting down.
TAGATCCTTATATAGAAACGAAGCTAAATGTAGATTATATAGAGCGTTTTATGGAAGCAAAAAACATAGACAAAGATACTGCTTTGGGTATGTTTGATCGTGTAACAGCCATGGCAAGTGAGGTGGGTCTTAATTTTAATATAGAGAAAGCAATAACAGCAAATTCATTAAATGCACACCGTTTATTACATTTTGCAAAAACAGAAAATAAAGCAGATGCTACAAAAGAGGCACTTTTAAAAGCACATTTAGAAGATGCCAAAAATATTGACGCTATAGATGTATTATTACAAATAGCAAATGAGGTTGGTTTAGATTCTGATAAGGTTAAAACGATGTTGTTATCTGATGCTTTAACGTATGAAGTAAGACAAGATGAATTGGAAGCAAGAAATTTAGGCATTAGCGGTGTTCCTTTCTTTGTACTAGACGGTAAATATGGACTCTCAGGAGCCCAACCAGAGGAAGTTTTTACGGAAGCTTTAGAAAATGCTTGGAAAAAACATGAGCAAGAACAACTAACCATATTAAATACGGGAGAAGGAAATGCTTGCGATTTAGATGGTAATTGTGATTAAGATTCTCCTTGCCATTCGGCATTAAATTGAGATAAAAATTGAAGCATAAATGAATGCCTTTGTTCAGCAATTTTTTTGCCAGAGGAGGTATTCATTTTGTCTTTTAATAAAAGTAGTTTCTCGTAGAAATGATTAATTGTTGGGGCATTAGATTTTTTATATTCCTCTTTGGTCATATTTAGATTAGGAGGAATATCTGGATTATAAAGAGCTCTATTTTTAAAACCACCATAATTAAATGTCCTTGCAATACCAATAGCCCCAATGGCATCTAAACGGTCCGCATCTTGCACTACTTGTAATTCTAAAGAGTTAAATCTCTCTTTATTTGTTTCTAAAGAAGATTTAAAAGAAATGTTCTCTATAATTTTAACCACATGGTGTATTACTTCTGGAGTAACCTTTTTAGAATGTAAAAAATCGCTGGCTATTTTAGGGCCAATACTTTCATCGCCATTATAAAATTTAGCATCTGCAATATCATGTAACAAAGCACCAAGAGAAACAATAAGCATATCTACCCTTTCTTCTTTTGCTATTAGTAGGCTGTTTTTGTAAACACGTTCTATATGAAACCAATCATGTCCGCCTTCGGCACCATCTAAAGTTTTTTTTACAAAGGCAATGGTTTCTTGTATTATGTTTTCATCTTTCAAAATAGGATACTTTATGCTTTAAAAGAATGTACGCCTTGTGCAATAGTCTTTTCTATTGTAGCAATTAAATCATCAATATTACCTTCTATTTCTAACGGTTTGTGTACATCTATAGTAATGTGGCTACCTAGACCATTAGGAAACTTACCATACCGTAACATTTTCCATGAATCGTTTACACTAATAGGTACTATTAATGCGGAGGGTGCTTTTTTAATTAATATTTTGAGTCCCATAGTTTGGAACTTTTTTGGGTGCCCAGTTCTACTACGAGTACCTTCGGGGAATATTACAGCACTTCGGTTATGCTCTTCTATATAAGAGCCTAGTTTTGCAATTTCTTTAATAGCTTGTTTCCCATCGTTACGATCTATAAGAACAGAACCACCATGTTTTAAATTGTAAGAAACACTAGGAATACCTTTTCCTAATTCTTTTTTGCTAACAAACTTTGGATGATGTTTACGCATCCACCAGCTTATAGGAGAAATCTCATACATGCTTTGGTGGTTAGATACTATTATTAAAGGTCTGTTTGTTGGTATGTTGTAAGGATTGTTAAACGTATATGTTGTGCCTATAATATGGGTGCATCTTATTAAACATAAATTAAAGTAGTTTACACTAATACTATGAGCTTTATAACCAAATACATTGAAACAAATCCATTGAATTGGTTGAAAAACCAATAAAATAAGCATAAAAAAGAATGCAAATATTGGAGTTAGTATGTAGGCAAAAAATTTTCCCATAGTGTAAAAATAAAAAAACCGCTCTTTACAAAAGAGCGGTTTTAAAAATAATGTTTTTATTATTTTTTAGCAAAACTCATTATAAGCTTGCGCAAGGTTTTCAGCAATCATTTGTGCTGGTCTTCCTTCAATATGATGGCGCTCTATCATATGAACCAATTCTCCGTCTTTAAAAAGTGCCATAGATGGCGAAGATGGAGGAAAAGGAATCATTAAATTTCTAGCAGCATCAACAGCTTCTGTGTCTACCCCAGCAAATACAGTTACTGTATGGTCTGGTTTTTTGTCATTTTGTAAACTCATTTTTGCAGCAGGCCTAGCATTTGCAGCAGCACATCCACATACTGAATTTACAACCACTAAAGTGGTGCCTTTTTTTGCTATTGCACCCTCTACTTCTTGGGCCGTATATAATTCTTGAAAACCAGCAGATGCTAAGTCTTCTCTCATTGGTTTAACTAATTCCGCAGGATACATAATATCTTAATTTTATTTATTAATACAAAGATAACCAATTTGTCGTACTTGGTTAATTTTCATTACGGTTCGTTTATTTAAATTTTTTATGCTAATACCATATCTTTGAAAAAAATAATAGATTATGATTAAGTGGTTTGCTGCCATTCTAGGATATTTCTTCTTAAGATACCCAGGAGCAATTTTAGGGTTTTTTGTTGGTAGCTTCATAGATAATGTAAGTTCTAATAAAGGAGGGGGTAATACTGTTTTTAGTGACTTAACAAGACAAAAAGTGTCTCCAGCAGATTTTGAACTTAATTTACTCTCTTTATGTTCTATTGTAATTAAGGCCGATGGTAAAATCTCGCAAACAGAAATGGATTATGTGAGACAATACTTTGTAAGTACTTACGGTAAAGAAAAAGCAAATGCAATTTTTAGAACTTTTAATGATGTTAATAAGAAACACGAAATATCTGCACAACGTATTTGTAGTTTTTTAAACCAAAGAACTAGATATGAAGTTCGCTTGCAATTAATACATTTCTTATTTGGTATTGCAAAGGCCGATGGGAATGTTAGTAATCCTGAGGTTGCTAAAATAAAAGAAATTGCAGGATATTTAAGAATAAGTGCTACAGATTTTGAGAGCATTAAAGCAATGTTTTTCTCTTCTTCGGATAACGCCTATAAAATTTTAGAAATTTCTAAATCTGCTAGTGATGATGCTGTAAAAAAAGCATACCGTGCTATGGCAAAAAAATACCATCCAGATAAAGTAATCACAGAAAATGAGGCCATTAAAAAGGGTGCCGAAGAGAAATTTAAAAGGGTTCAAAAAGCCTATGAAGATATTCAAAAAGAAAGAGGAATTAACTAAAGAAAACTTATGCAAGAATTTTTGTTTTACACAAAGTTGGGTTTAGAGCATGTGTTAGATTTTTCTGCGTATGATCATATTCTTTTTTTAGCTGCTTTAGCACTTCCTTTTACCTTTAAAAATTGGAAAAATGTTTTGTTATTAGCTACTATTTTTACCGTTGCGCATTGTACATCATTAGTTCTTTCTGTATATGAAATTGTTGTTTTTGATGTCAGTTTTATAGAGTTTCTAATACCTGTTACTATTTTTATAACAGCAGTTTTTAATATATTCTACACCAATACTATTAAAAAGGAACAGAGCATATTATTGCACTTAATTGCAACTGCTTTTTTTGGTTTAATACACGGTTTTGGTTTCTCTAACTATTTTAAAATGTTATTATCTGGAGAAGAAGAAAAAGTATCTCCTTTATTAGGTTTTGCATTAGGAATAGAGCTTTCGCAGTTAATTATAGTAATAACAGTTTTGTTAATAGCTTTAATTATACAGGACAAACTAAAAGTAAAACAACAAAATTTTGTAGTTGTAGGTTCTATCATAATATTATTAATTACAGTACCAATGTTAATAAACACTTTTCCTTGGTAAGGTTTGTTAAATTTAACTATAATAGGCTGTTGTTGTTTTATAAAGCAGGTATCTTAGTGTTTTACCTAGATAAGAATAAGAAGTTTTAAATGATTAAGACAAAACAAGAGAAATATGATAAGGCCTATTTGCGTATGGCAAAAGAATGGGGTTTATTATCTAATTGCGAGCGTAAAAAAGTAGGAGCAATTATTGTTAAGGATAGAATGATAATTTCTGACGGTTATAACGGAACACCAACAGGGTTTGACAATGTTTGCGAAGATGAAGAAGGCTATACCAAATGGTATGTTTTACATGCAGAAGCAAATGCAATATCTAAAGTAGCCTCTTCTACACAATCTTGCAATGGAGCTACATTATATATAACGCTATCTCCTTGTAGAGAATGTAGTAAATTAATCCATCAATCTGGGATAAAACGTGTTGTATACCAAAATGCATATAAAGATGATTCTGGTCTTAAATTTTTAGAAAAAGCAGGGGTAGAATTAGTGCATATGCCAGAAATTTCTAACTAAGAAAAAAATAATGAAACGTATAAATACCTATTTATGGCCAACTATTATTGCAGCTGCCTTAGCAATAGGAATTTTTCTTGGTGGTAAACTTAATTTTAACGACTCTCCAGAACGTCTTTTTACCACAAATTCTAAAAAAGACAAATTAAATAGGTTAATAGACTATATAGATTATGAATATGTAGATGATATTAACACAGATAGTATCGTAGATATTACCGTAAATAATATTTTAGAAAAGTTAGACCCACATTCTGTATACATTCCTAAAAAAGAAATGAGTCGTGTTGCAGATAACATGAAAGGAGATTTTGTTGGTATTGGCATTAACTTTTATGCCTATAAAGACACAATTTCTGTAATACGAACTATAGATAATGGCCCTAGCTTTAAAAAAGGAATAAAAGCGGGAGATAGAATATTAATGGCAGATTTGGATACACTTTATGGAAAAAACCTAGGAAGTGGCACCATTGTAGAAAAACTGAAAGGGAAAAAAGGAACTATTGTAAATTTAAAAGTTTACAGAAAAGAAGAAAATAAAGTTTTTGATGTTAAAATTAAAAGAGATTTAGTCCCTATTAAAAGTGTAGAGGCGTATTATATGCTTACAGATGATATGGGCTATATAAAAGTTAATCGTTTTGCAGAAACTACATATAAAGAATTTGAAGCTGCTTTAAAGGATTTAACAAAACAAGGGGCTAAAAAGCTTACGTTAGATTTAAGAGATAACCCAGGGGGTTATTTAGGTGTTGCCGAAGAAATGGCAGATGAATTTTTAAAAGACGGCAAGCTTATTTTATTTACAAAAAATAAGAAAGGAAAAATAGATAAGATTTTTGCTTCTGAAAAAGGAGAGTTTGAAGATAAACCGGTGTATGTATTAATTAATGAACGCTCCGCATCTGCAAGTGAAATTATTGCAGGCGCATTACAAGATAATGATATTGGAACTATAGTAGGAAGAAGGTCTTTTGGAAAGGGATTAGTACAAAGAGAAATGGAATTAGGAGATGGTTCTGCTGTTAGGCTAACCGTTTCTAGATACTACACACCCACTGGTAGAAGTATTCAAAAAACGTATAAAAACGGAAATAAAGATTATTATAAAAAGTTTACAGAACGTTATAGTAATGGGGAATTAATGTCTGCAGATAGTATAAAAGTAGCCGATTCTCTAAAATTTAAGACCCCTAAAGGGAAAATAGTTTATGGAGGTGGCGGTATAATTCCAGATATTTTTGTGCCAATAGGAACTAATGAGGAGGAAGCTTTAAAAAGTATGGATAGTTACGGCATACTATCCTATTTTGTTTTTGAGCATTTAGATGAGGATCGTAAAAGGTATGAAGACTATACCCAACAGGAATTTATTAGGGACTACAAAGTAGATGATATACTTTTTGAAAATTTTGTAGAGTACGCTATGGCTAGAAATCTAAAAATGAATTTTTATGATTTTGAGGATAGTGTAAAATTGTATTTAAAGGCTGCGTTAGCAGAACAATTATACAATGCTAATATTTACGCTAAAATTAAAAGCACGAAAGATGCTATGTTGCTTAAAGTATTAGATTTAGACAGTCCTGCCTTATTACAAGAAACAGAGGTTGAGGTAAATGATAAGGAGGGTAATTAACCTTCGTTTATCTTCTTTTGTATTTTTTTACTAGTGTTAAAAACTAAAATTAATAGTATGGCAATTAGAGCGGCCATAATACCTATTAGTGCAATAATACTATTTCCTTCAAACACATTATTAAAATCTATTAAAGTTACATTATATGCAATAAGTGCAATTGCTAAAACAATTAAAACTATAGATAAGGTCTTGTTCATTTTTACTTTTTTTAAAATAACTGGTTAATATTAGCTGCAAATAACTTAACCGCAATAGCCAGTAAAATTACACCAAATACTTTTCTAATTACATTAATACCATTACTGCCTAAAATATGTTCTATACGTTTAGACGATTTTAAAACAATGTATACAAATATAATATTTATGAAAATGGCTATAATAATATTTTCTACATGAAACTCTGCTCGTAAAGAAAGTAAAGATGTCATAGTACCAGCACCAGCAATTAACGGGAATGCAATAGGAACAATAGAAGCACTTTCTGGCGCATCATCTTTATAAAGACTTATACCTAGTATCATTTCTATGGCTAAGAAAAATAATATAAAAGACCCAGCTACAGCAAAGGAGTTTACATCTATACCAATTAAGTTTAATATTTCTTCTCCAATAAAAAGAAAAGCAATCATAATTAAAGTGGCAACAATAGACGCTTTTTCGGATTGTATATGCCCAACCTTATTACGTAATCCAATTATAATAGGAATACTCCCAATGATATCTATTACTGCAAAAAGAATCATGCCAGAAGTAACAATTTCTCTAAAATCAAAATTAAAAGTCATATCATAAAAATATTTGGTCAAATGTACGTTTATTATCAAATTCTAGATGTTAAGTCTTAAATAAACTAAAAGAATTTATAAGAAAACGTATCTTGGCACTTTATTAAATTGTATGTTTCAAATAGGTAAAACCATAGTATCTGAAGAGATAATAGAGAACGATTTTGTTTGCAATCTTAATGCCTGCAAAGGACAATGTTGTATTGATGGTGAGGCAGGAGCTCCCATTGCAGATAATGAGACCGAAATAATGGTGGATATTTATAGCAAAGTAAAACCTTATTTACGCTCTGAAGGTGTTATAGAAATAGAAAAACAAGGGGCTTTTATAAAAGGGGAAGATGGCGAATGGGAAACCCCTCTAGTAAATGGAAGTGAATGCGCATACGTAATTTTTGACGATAAAAAGATTGCTAAATGTGGTATTGAAGAGGCGTATAATGATGGTGTTATAGATTGGAAAAAACCGGTATCCTGTCATTTATATCCAGTTAGAGTAAAAGAGTATACAGAACTAACAGCTGTAAACTATCATAAATGGGAAATTTGTGACCCTGCTTGCGCTTTTGGAGACGAATTAAAAGTGCCAATTTATAAATTTGTAAAAGAGTCTTTAGTACGTAAATTTGGAGAAGCATGGTATGCAGAGCTAGAAGAGGTAGCAAAAGAACATACTAGAAAGTAGGTATGTGTAATATTACTTGAGTTCCAGAAGAATTTTTATTTTCATCATATAAATCTATAATGTCAAGACTAAATGAGTTTTGATATTCTCTAGAGAAATTTGTTAATCTTTCTTTGGTTATATCTATCCCAATAGATTTTCTTTTAAGAACCTTATTCTTTTTAATTTTTTCGGCAACTGCTCTTCCAACTCCATTGTCTGTAATTTCTATGTGTATAAAACCTTCATTACATTTACGAACATTTAACTGTATTTTTTTTTCTCCTTCCTTAGAAGAAAGTCCGTGCCAAAGTGCATTTTCTAAGAAAGGTTGTAATATTAACGACGGTATTTTTATGGTATGTGTATCAATATCCTCAGCAATAGAAATGTTAAAATTAATCTCATTAGAAAACCTAATATTTTCAATATTCATATATAAGTCTACTGTTTCTAACTCTTCTGCTAAAGGAATTTCTTTTAATGAAGATGCTTCTAATATTTTACGAACCAGTTTAGAAAACTTGTTTAAATAGTGTACCGCATTCTTTTTCTCATTATTTATAATATATAGTTTAATAGAATTTAAGGAGTTAAAAAGAAAATGAGGGTTCATTTGGCTTCTTAACATAGTTTGTTCTAGGGTAAGAAGTTTTTTCTCATTTTTTAATTGGTATTGCCTATAAAGTATAAAGAAAATGCCAGCAAGTAGCGTTAGTGCAAAAGCACTAATTAGTAAGGTGGTTTTGTTTTTTCTTAATTTTAGTTTTACAATTTCATTTTCCTTGGCTAGTACTTCAATTTGGCTGCTTTTCTTTTCGGTATCATACCTAATAATCATATCATTTACATAGCGTAAATTTCTATCGTTTGTTATTTCTTCATCAAAAGCCTGTGCTACTTTATAATATTCTAAAGCCTTTTTATGCTTTCCTTGTTTGTTATATAAATCTGACAAGTTCAAGTTTGCCTTAATTACACCGCTAGGCAGGTTATGTTTCTTTGCCAATTGCAAACCTGTTAGCATATTCTTTTCTGCATCTTTATAATTTTTAATATGCATTAATGCGGTTCCTAAATTTATATGAACAGCAGAGGTTACATATTGATCTCCTAAGGATTTAGAATCAATTAAGGTAGGTTCTAAAATAGCAATAGCTTCTTTTATTTTTTCTTGTTTTATATTTATTTGAGCTATGCTATTCTTGCAAATAATTAAGCCCATTGCGTTATTTATTTTTTTGTTATAATAAAGCGATGTTTTAAAGTTTTCTAAGGCCGCATTTAAATTTAATTGCGACTCTTGGCATTCTCCAATGTTTTGATGGTTTATTGCAATACCTAGCTCATTACCCAATTCTTTTTCTAAAAGCATAGATTTTTCAAATTGTTTAATGGCTAAATCATACTGCTCTAGTGTTTGGTAAATATTACCTATTCCATTTAAAGAAACATTAATACTCCTTTTTAAACCATCTGATGGGTTTTTTACTGTTTCGGCTAATTCTAGGGCTTCTTGGCTATAGTCTAAGGCTGTTTTAATAGCATCTGTTCTCCGGTATACAACACTAAGCATATTTAGACTAAATACTTTAAATTCTAAATTTTCATCTTTATTTGCAGCTTCTAATGCGCTATTGTGTAACGCAATTGCATTAGAAAATTGAGAATATGCCCTATACCTTCTTCCTAACTGATTTAGAGCATATGATTGTCCTATAAAATACCCTTTACTTTCTGCAGTATTTGCAAAATAACGCATGTGTACAGTGTCTTTTCTTTTAGGTCTTAATATTTTATCTATCTCTTTATAGGTTTTTGGCGCTGCTTTTATAAGACTATCACTTAAAGAAATAAATTCTGAAGATACTTCTTGTGTATAACTGCTAATAGTATAAAACAGAAGGAAGAAAAATATAAAAATTTGTTTAGACTGTAGCAAGGGTTATTGGTTTTGTAGGTTTATAACAAATCTAGAAAATCAGATTTTTTTTGTCTAGATACAGGTATTTTATGATTAGAATTTAAGATTACATACCCATCGGTTTTTAAAAATTCTTTGATTTTATTTAGGTTAATAATGTAGGAGTTATGAATTCTAAAAAATGTATCTGGGGGTAGTAACTCATTAACTTCTTTTAATTTTTTTGTAAGTACTATTTTTTGACCGTCTGTTAAAAAAATGGTGCTGTAATTCCCGTCAGATTCTGCATATAAAATTTCATTACTTTCTAAGAAAAGTAGTTTGCCATCTGTATTAAAAGTAATTTTTTTAGTATTTGTAGAGGAATTAAAATTTAGAAGAATTTTTTCTAATTTATCTACCGTTAAGTTTTTGGCATTAAATTTTTTTATTTTAACAATTGTTTCTTCTAAATCATCAGTATCTATAGGTTTTAGTAAATAATCCAAAGCCTCATTTTTTAAAGCTTTTATTGCATATTGATTATACGCGGTAGTAATTACAACAGGGAAGTTTTTATTTTGTAATTTTTGAATAAATTGAAAACCATCCATGGTTGGCATTTCTATATCTAAAAATAAACAGTCAGGAGTGTTTGTTTCTAAATAACTTAATGCTTTAAATGGATCGGTAAAAGAAGCCACTACATTAATTTCTTTACTAAAGTTTGTTAGCTCCCAAGATAAGCTTTGTAAGGCTTTAATTTCATCGTCTACAATTACAGCTTTTAGCATAGTTAAATATTGCGTTTATGTAAGGTAACCAAAAATATAATTATTGTTTAATTTATTATATAAATATGTATTAATGGTTTGTAATTAAGTGTAAATGGTAAAGAAGAATTTCTTATACTTAAAACGGACACGTTGGTCAGTAATAAACTACAAAAGTTAAATATCTTTTTTTTATTATTCCCATATATACAAAATTAATTACCATTCATACATTTCAAGAGTTGTATAATACCTATTAAAATATATTTGATAAACTTTTTAAGTTCTCCGAGTAAGTAATTGTAATTATATTTTAAAATGAAAAGGTGTCTTTTAATGTTTGTTTTTCTGCTTTCATTGTTGCTTTTTGCAGCTTTAGTTGATGATGATGACAAGAAATTACCTTTACAAAATAATGTATTAGGGGTAATTGAATTCAAAAAGTAAGTAAATAGTTGTAATCCTTCAGGATAAAATGCAGTTTTTGCATAATCTAAAATGGTTTCATTATATAGATATTAAACAAATTAGAACAGAAATTCTTTAAAATAGAAGGAAAAACCGTCTAAAAAGATAATTTAAATGTTATAATTTTGTAAATATTATTAATTAAAAATAATAATATTATTTAACTATATATTACCAATTTAAAAGTTACGGTTCTTAAGCATTTTTTAAAATTTTGCTGTACAGTGTATTATTATAATTAAAACCAAAACCAACCAGTTGGAAATTGGAATATTGTTGAGAATAGGTTTCGGGGGAACTACCTAAATCAGCTAAATTGTAATATTTATCTTTCATTAGTTGCATTGGGGAACCGTATTTTGGTAATAACTGGTTGTTAGGTCTTTACGTTAATAAGGAGTCCAATTTTAATAAACCAAAAAGTATAAAAATTTATACTTTTTGGTTTATTTTTTTAAGTCTATTTTTATTTCAAAAATCAATTCTTTGTAAAGGCTAATAAACATTACTAGTCAACATACATTTCAACATTGTGTGTTAAAAACTTTGTAACCATATTACTTAAATAGCCCTTAAAATATGGTGTTAATTTTACATCTTTGTTAGTCCGTAGCGGAAGGTTTTTTTCCTAGTTGTATAAAATATAAAAAGCACAAATTATTATGTCTGTATCCATTGAGCCCATTTTAGCCGAAAACAAAGATCGGTTTGTAATATTTCCAATTCAACATAATGATTTATGGGATTGGTATAAAAAGCAAGAGGCATGTATATGGACGGCAGAAGAAATAGATTTGCATGAAGACTTAACGGATTGGAATAATAAGTTAAGCAATGATGAGCGTTATTTTATAAAACATATTCTTGCATTTTTTGCTGCATCAGACGGTATAGTAAATGAAAATTTAGCAGAAAACTTTGTGAATGAAGTACAATATTCGGAAGCAAAATTTTTCTATGGTTTCCAAATAATGATGGAAAACATACATTCAGAAACATATTCTCTATTAATAGATACGTATGTTAAGGATGATAAGGAAAAAACAAAACTTTTTCAAGCAATAGAAAATTTTCCTGCAATTAAGAAAAAAGCCGATTGGGCTCTTAAGTGGATAGAGTCTCCAAGTTTTGCAGAGCGTTTAATTGCATTTGCAGCAGTAGAAGGTATTTTCTTTTCAGGTTCTTTCTGTTCTATATATTGGTTAAAAAAGAGAGGCCTTATGCCTGGTTTAACCTTCTCTAATGAATTAATTTCTAGAGATGAAGGTATGCACTGTGATTTTGCTGTTCATTTACACAACCATCATATTGTAAATAAAGTCCCAAAAGAAAGAATAAAAGAGATTTTAGTAGATGCTCTTACTATAGAAAGAGAGTTTATAACAGAATCTCTTCCTGTTAGTTTAATAGGAATGAATGCTAAGTTAATGACCCAGTATCTTGAATTTGTTACGGATCGTTTATTAGTAGAATTAGGATGCGATAAAGTATACAATTCTACCAATCCGTTTGATTTTATGGATATGATTTCCTTACAAGGAAAAACTAATTTCTTTGAAAAACGCGTTTCAGAATACCAAAAAGCTGGCGTGTTAAATACAGAGGATGATGAAGACTCTCAGAAAATTAGTTTCGACGCTGATTTCTGATGCATAAAACAACATTAATTTGTTGTTTTACACCCCATTATTTAATTATAAAACCTACAGTAAAAACTAATTAGGTTGGTTTAATGACCAATTGACCCTAATATTTAACGAACCATTTAAACCCTTGTAGCAATATGTATGTAGTAAAAAGAGACGGAAGAAAAGAACTAATAATGTTCGACAAAATTACAGCAAGAGTTCGTAAGCTTTGTTATGGACTAAATGCTTTAGTAGATCCACTTAAGGTGGCAATGCGAGTAATTGAAGGTTTGTATGATGGAGTAACAACTTCTGAACTAGATAATTTAGCAGCAGAAATTGCTGCAACAATGACTACAACGCATCCAGATTACGCAAAGTTAGCTGCGCGTATATCCGTATCTAATTTACATAAAAACACAAAAAAATCTTTCTCAGAGACAATGAAAGATTTATACTTGTATGTAAACCCTAGAACAGGTAAAGAAGCTCCGTTGTTATCTGATGAGGTTTTTAATGTTATATCTAAAAACGCTGAAAAATTAGATTCAACTATAATATATAACCGAGATTTTGGCTACGACTATTTTGGTTTTAAAACATTAGAGCGTTCGTATTTATTAAAAATAAATGGTCAAATTGCTGAGCGCCCGCAACACATGCTTATGCGTGTTTCTATTGGTATTCATTTAAACGATTTAGATGCAGCTATAGAGACGTATGAGTTAATGTCTAAAAAATATTTTACACACGCTACACCAACGCTTTTTAACTCTGGTACTCCAAAACCACAAATGTCTTCTTGTTTTCTTTTAGCAATGAAAGACGATAGTATAGATGGTATTTACGATACTTTAAAGCAAACAGCTAAAATATCTCAGTCTGCTGGTGGTATAGGGTTATCTATACACAATGTAAGAGCTACAGGGTCCTATATTGCAGGAACTAATGGTACATCTAATGGTATAGTGCCAATGTTACAAGTTTTTAATGATACTGCAAGGTATGTAGATCAAGGAGGAGGGAAACGTAAAGGTAGTTTTGCTATTTATATGGAGCCATGGCATGCCGATATTTTTGAGTTCTTAGACTTAAAAAAGAACCACGGTAAGGAAGAAATGCGTGCTCGTGATTTGTTTTATGCTATGTGGATTTCTGATTTATTCATGAAAAGAGTAGAAGGAAATGAGGATTGGACTTTAATGTGTCCTAACGAATGTCCTGGTTTATTTACAAAGCATAGTGAAGAGTTTGAAACCTTATACCTGAAATACGAAGCAGAAGGTAAAGGAAGAAAAACAGTTAAGGCTCGTGAACTATGGGAGAAGATATTAGAATCTCAAATAGAAACAGGAACACCTTATATGTTGTATAAGGATGCAGCTAACCGTAAGAGTAACCAAAAGAATTTAGGTACAATCCGTTCTTCTAATTTATGTACAGAAATAATGGAGTATACTTCTCCAGATGAGGTAGCTGTATGTAATTTAGCTTCTATTGCGTTGCCAATGTTTGTTAAAAACGGAGCGTTTGACCATAAAGAATTATTTAAAGTAACAAAAAGGGTTACAAAGAATTTAAATAAAGTAATAGACAGAAACTATTACCCAGTAAAAGAGGCAGAAAATTCTAATATGCGCCATAGGCCTATTGGTTTAGGAGTGCAAGGTCTTGCAGATGCGTTTATTATGTTGCGCATGCCTTTTACAAGTGATGATGCAAAAAAATTAAACCAAGAGATTTTTGAAACGCTTTATTTTGCAGCGGTAACTGCTTCAATGGAAATGGCAAAAGTAGAAGGAGCATATTCTACTTATGAAGGCTCTCCAATGTCACAGGGAGAATTCCAATACAATCTTTGGGGAATTAAAGATGAGGAACTTTCTGGAAGATGGAATTGGGAAAAATTAAGAAAAGATGTATTAAAGAATGGTGTTCGTAATTCTTTATTAGTTGCCCCTATGCCAACAGCATCTACTTCTCAAATATTAGGTAATAATGAGTGTTTTGAGCCGTATACTTCTAATATTTATACAAGAAGAGTACTATCAGGAGAGTTTATTGTAGTAAATAAACATTTATTAGAGGACTTGGTAGATTTGGGTATGTGGAATGAAAACATGAAGCAAGAACTAATGCGTGCAAACGGATCTATACAACATATAGAAACTATTCCTCAAGATATTAGAGATTTATACAAAACTGTATGGGAGTTAAGTATGAAGGATATTATAGACATGAGTCGTCATAGAGGTTACTTTATTGATCAAAGCCAGTCTCTAAACTTATTCATGGAGAATGCTAATTATTCTAAATTAACATCTATGCACTTTTATGCATGGAAGAGTGGTTTAAAAACAGGAATGTATTATTTGCGTACTAAAGCAGCAGTAGATGCAATTAAGTTTACGTTAGACAATACAAAGAAAAAAGAAGTACCTGTAAGTGTAGCTGCAGAAGCAGAGGTAACAGCTGCTACGCCAGCGCCAACAGCTGCAGAAGCAGTATCTATGGAGGTAAAAGCAGCAACTACGGTGGTGCAACCAGAGTTAGATGTGCAGCCATTAACTCCTGAAGAAATGAAAGAAATGATTGCGAGAGCTAAAGAAGGACAAGCTGATGATGATTGCTTAATGTGTGGTTCTTAACTACTATATATACTACAAGAAAAGCCCTAGTAAATTATTTACTAGGGCTTTTTTTATATAATTTATTTTAATAGTATAATATATACTAAATGCTACTATTTTTATTTTTTGAAGTATGGCTTAAATGCTAAAGAGAATATATATGCCATCACGTACAAAGCCAGTATGATAATATAGTTGTCCATGATTATAAATTTTTAATGTATATTTATTAGAACGGTATTGTTATTAAAAAATTACAAATTACACTATTAAAAATTTGTTAATGTACTAATTTTTAATAGTATATAGTGAAATTACTTTATTATTAATAATAAACGCTCAATATTAAATATAAGAAAAATCCTACAATTTTAAAATATTATTTACTACTTTATAATAAATGAGATTTTCACTGAATAATTAAAATATTCCTAAGCTTGCTTTAAATTTTATGAGCTGTTTTCTTATGAAGACTTCGTGGGTTTGCCTAGTACTTATTTACGGGCATAAATTAAAAAAGTGGCTTAGATAAGCCACTTTTAATTTCAAAATTTATGTTATAATTTATAAAGACCAGGCTTTGTTTTGTGTTAGCTCTTCTACATTACCACAAGCTATATATTCTCCAGGTATAGGTAGGTAGGCTAAAACCTTTTCTCCAACATATTCAGAGGTCTTATACCCCCAAATGGTCAATCCTCTTAGCTTACTAGCAAAAGCATAACAAGCAACATCATCAGAAAGTGTACCAGAGCCATTATTGGCAATAGATCGGTTATATTCTGCTATGGCTTTGTCATTTACTTTTTGTTGCCCTTTACTTATTTTTAATGCTTTAGATAAAGACATCTCTAGATTAGCTGTGGTTATGTCTCCTAGAGACTCTTTTCCAGAATCTTTTAATGCTGTTTTAGTAAATGCATTAAATGTAGTTTTAAAAACATCTTGCTGTTCTTTAGGCATTACTTCTTTAGAAAATTTATCTATAAATAAATGCACTTGTAATTCAGAAGCAGAAGGAGTATCTGTTGCTGGTAGAATTAAATCTACTAAAGAGATTAAAATTTCTCCTTGTTCTTTAGTAAAAAAATCAGGTGTCCATTCTAATACCTTTTCGGTTTTACAACTTTGAACAATGCTTAGTAGGGTAGGTGTGGCTACTACGTAGCCAAGAGATAACCCCATATTTTTTAGCGCTTTTCTTCTATCCATTATAGTAATCCTTTTTTTAATTGTTCAGCAGCGTGGTTAGCAGCTCTGGCAGTAAATGCCATATAAGTTAATGATGGGTTTACACAACTAGACGATGTCATAAAAGACCCATCAGTTACATAAACATTTTTTACATCATGTAGTTGATTGTTTCCGTTTAATACAGATGTCTTACGGTTTCTTCCCATACGAGCTGTACCCATTTCATGAATTCCTAAACCTAATGCGGCAGATGTATCATCATAACCTTCTACATCTTTAAAACCAGCCTTGGTAAGCATTTCTATGGCAGATGCTTGCATATCTTTACGCATATTTCGCTCATTTTCTTTTAATTCGGCATCAAATGTAACCGTAGGTAGCCCCCATTGGTCTTTTTTATTATAATCTAAGGTAAATCTATTGTCTTCATAAGGAAGAACTTCTCCAAAACCTCCAATTCCAACTGTCCATCCTCCAGGCTTTAAAATAGACTCTTTTAAATTTTTACCATACGATAATTCGGCAACAGCATCTTCCCAATTACCTCTAGAAGCACCACCTTGATAGCCAAAACCTCTTTTGTATTCTTTTGTGTTACTCTCTCCTCCTAAATTTCTAAATCTTGGAATATATATTCCGTTTGGTTTTCTTCCTTTATAATATTTATCTGTAAAACCATCAACTTTTGCTCGCGCACCAACTTTTAAATGGTGGTCCATAATATTACGTCCTAATTGATCAGATGCGTTACCCATACCATTAGGAAAACTTTCTGACTTAGATTGCATTAAAATAGAGGTAGATGCAATAGCAGAAGCACACAAGAAAATTACTTTTGCTTTAAATTCAAACTTTTCTTTAGTTATTCTATCTATTACTTTAACGCCTGTAGCTTTTTTTGTCTTTGGGTCATATATAACTTCATGAACAATAGAATCTGGTCTTAATGTCATGTTTCCTGTACGCTCTGCAGCAGGTAATGTAGAAGATAAACTACTAAAGTAAGCTCCAAAAGGACACCCTCTTATACATCTATTTCTAAATTGGCATTTTGTTCTGCCATCAAATTCTTTAGTTCCTGTTATATGAGCAGTACGTCCAGCAGTTACTACACGGTCATTAAAATTTTCAGCAACTTTTTCTTTTAAGTGATCTTCTACGCAATTAAGATCCATTTTTGGAAGAAATTTACCATCAGGTAGTTGTTCTAAACCTAAATTCTCTCCACTAACACCTATGTATTCTTCTACCTTATCATACCAAGGAGCAATATCTTTATAACGTACAGGCCAATCTACAGCAATGCCTTCTCTTTTATTTGCAGTAAAATCTATATCACTTAAACGATAACTTTGTCTTCCCCATTGTAAAGAACGCCCACCAACATGATAACCACGCATCCAATCAAAACGTTTCGTTTCGTTGTATGGGTGCTCTAAATCATTAACAAACCACATAGAACTAGCAGATTTAGTAGTGTAACCTGTTCTACTTTGCTTGGGTTGTTTTGCAAGTTCTTCTTGTGTAGGTTCTCCTCCATTTGGAAAATCCCATGGGTCTTTATGAGCAGTTTCGTAGTCTTTTATATGGGTAACCATTCTACCTCTTTCTAAAACTAAGGTTTTTAAACCGTTTTCACACAGTTCTTTAGCAGCCCATCCACCACTTATTCCAGTCCCAACAACAATTGCATCGTAAAAATCTTGTTCTTCGTTATAATAAAATTTGCTCATGTATTAATTGTTTAATCCCTAAATTTATTAAATATAAAATTAATTTTCTACATTTATTTCCCTTAATAATTAGGAATGATTTACTATAACGTTGTAGTATTTTACAATTGTGCAATACGATAAATACCACTATTTTTGACATATAACCAAAAAATGGAACCCAAAAAGATATGATAAAGAACAGTATTGTAAACACTAGAATTAAATTATTGGTATTTATTTTAATTACTACTATATATTCTTGTAAAGAAGTGAAAAAAGAAACTTCAGAAAAAGAAACTACTAAAGAAGAAGTAGTAGTTAGTACGAACCCTTTTTTTAAATTATCATTAGCGCAGTGGTCTATACATACCATGATAAAAGAAGAAGGGGTGGATCCTTATACATTTGCAGAAAAAGCAAAAAAGTGGGGATTTAGCGGTTTAGAATATGTAAGTCAGTTATACAATCCTGAATTATCTAAAGCAAATTACTCTAAAGAAGCAATGGCTTCTTTTGTAGAAAAATGTAATGCAGAAGCTAAAAAGCACGGGATGCAAAATTTGATTATTATGATAGATGGTCAAGGAAAATTAGCGGTATCCGATGCTAAAGAAAGAAAAATTGCAGTAGAAAAACATTACAAATGGGTAGATGCTGCAGCTGCAATGGGTTGCCATTCTATACGAGTTAATTTAGCGGGTAGTGATATTCCTGAAGAATGGAAAAAAAATGCTGTTGATGGTTTAACACAATTAGCAACCTATGCTAAAACAAAGAGTATAAATATAATAGTAGAAAATCATGGAGGTCTTTCCTCTAATGGAGCTTTAGTAGCAGAAGTTATGGAGCTTGTAAATATGGACAACTGCGGAACATTACCAGATTTTGGTAATTTTTGCATCAAAAGAAATGATAAAAAAGATAGATCTAAGGGGTGTGCAAATGAATATGACAAATACCAAGGGGTAAAAGAATTAATGCCTAGAGCCAAAGCAGTTAGTGCTAAAACACATGATTTTGATGTTCATGGAAATGAAACAGAAATAGACTATGTAAAAATGCTTCAAATTGTTAAAGATGCAGGGTATACTGGTTTTATAGGGGTAGAATATGAAGGTAAAATACTAGGAGAAGAAGAAGGTATATTAGCAACAAAAAAATTGCTAGTAAATGCTTCTAAAAAAGTTAAATAATTAATAGGTATTATGAAGGGTTTTTTTAATCAGATGTTTGATTATAATTTTTATTGCAATAAAAAAATAATAGAACAGTGTAATGCAATGGAAACGGTTCCTGATGATACAATTAAATTATTTAGCCATATTTTAAATGCCCACCATATATGGAATGGTAGAATACTAAAGATTCCTTCTAAATATTCTATATGGCAATTACATGATGTTAAAGAGTGGGAAGATATTCATTATGAAAATCAAAGAAATTCTTTTGAAATAACAAGTAATGCAGATGATTTTGAAGATAGAATAGATTATGAAAGTTCTGAAGGCCGGCTTTTTACAAATACACTTCAAGATATGTTATTTCATATTATAAATCACTCTACACAACATAGAGGACAAATAGCAAAAGGCTTTAGAAAAAAGGGGCTAGACCCTCTAATTCTAGATTATGTTATTTACAAAAGATAGTTTTAGAACTTAACAACAACACCAACTAATTAAATATATAAGGAAATGAAAGAAGTAAATAAAAACCAAATATTTTTAGCAGCCTGTATTTCTCTAATTGTAACATCTATGACGTTTGCAATAAGAGCAGGTATTTTAAATCAATTAGGAGTAGATTTTGAAATTTCTAATAAAGAATTAGGTTGGATAAATAGTATGGCTTTTTTAGGATTTCCTCTTGCAATGATTCTTGGAGGGTTGCTATATAATACTGTTGGAGCTAAAAAATTAATGATTGTTGCCTTCATATGTCATATGTTAGGTTTATTATTAACCATTTTTGCAGGTGGTTTCTGGACGTTAATCATATCCACCTTTTTTATTGGCTTTGCAAATGGTTCTGTAGAAGCAGCATGTAATCCAATGATAGCAGAAATGTATACTAACAACAGAACAGCAATGCTTAATAAATTTCATGTTTGGTTTCCTGGCGGTCTCGTTATAGGGGCATTAGTAACTAAATTTTTAACAGATGCTGGTATGGGATGGCAAACTTTAATAGCAACAATGCTAATTCCTACCTTAATTTATGGGTATTTAATATTTACCCAAAAATTTCCTGAAAGTAAGAATATGGAATCTAATACATCTAATAATATAAAAGCATTAGCTAGTCCATTATTTATTTTTATGGCACTTTGTATGACATTAACGGCAGTTTCTGAGTTTATACCACAACAATGGATAGAAACTATTTTAGGTAGCTCTGGTGCTAGTCCTATGTTAGTATTGGCTTTAGTAACTGGTATTATGGCCTTAGGTAGATTTTTTGCAGGGCCAATTGTACATAAATTAAATCCGGCAGGAGTTCTCTGGATGTCTGCAATAATTACTAGTGTAGCTATTTATCTTATGAGTATAGTAGATGGTTCTATGATATATGTTGCAGCAGCATTATTTGCATTGGGAGTTTGTTACTTTTGGCCAACTATGATTGGTTTTGTTTCAGAATACTTGCCAAAAACAGGAGCATTAGGAATGTCTCTAGTTGGTGGGGCAGGAATGTTTGCAACATCAATGTGGAATCCAGTAATTGGTTCTTGGTTAGATGAAGAAAAAAACAATGCTTTAGCATCTGGTTTATCCGGAGCTTTAGCAGAAATTGCGGCAGGTAAAGCCGTTTTGGGAATAGTAGTGTTTTTTCCAATAGCGCTAGTTGTATTGTTTGGGATTTTATTCTTTATGCGTAATAAGATTGAAAAAAATAGAATTGGACACGGAGAAGATGTTATTGCATAAATTATATTAAAAAATAGTATAGAAATTAAATATAAGTTGATGAGTAAAAAAATTAGGTTAGGAATTCTTGGCGGAGGCGGAGATTCTCTTATTGGAGTATTACATAGAGTTGCATCACATATAAATGATAATTATCAAATTACAGGAGCTGTTTTTAATCCAGATTTTGATGCAAATATGGCTTTTGCTAAAGAAATAGATGTTCCTACAAATAGAATATATAAAGATTTTGACACTTTTGTAGAGGAAGAAATGAAACTTCCTAAAGAAGAAAGAATAGAAGTTTGTTCTATTCTTACGCCTAATTTTTTACATTTTCCAATGGCAAAAAAGTTGTTAGATAATGGTTTTCATGTTATTTGTGAAAAACCAATGACAACAAGTTTAGAAGAAGCAAAAATATTACAGGAAGCACATAAAAAATCAGGAGCAGTTTTTGCTTTAACGCATACGTATACTGGATATCCAATGGTACGTCAAATGCGAGAAATGATTAAGTCTGGTGCTTTAGGAAAAATACATAAAGTAGATGCTTCTTATTATCAAGGATGGATAAATACAATAATACATGATCAAGAAAAACGTTCTTCTGTTTGGAGATTAGACCCTAAAAAGGCAGGTATTAGTTCTTGTATAGGAGATATAGGAGTACACGCTTTTAATCTAATTGAGTATACTACAGGATTACGAATAGATACTATTTTGTCCGATTTTAATTATTTATATGAAGACAACCAGATGGATGTAGATGGTACTGTTTTAGTGCGTATGGGTGATCATGTAAAAGGATTAATACGTTCTAGTCAAGTTGCTACAGGAGAAGAAAATGGGTTAACTATTGCAATATATGGGGAAAAAGCTGCCTTTAAGTGGGAACAGGAAAATCCTAATTTTTTATATAAGTTGAGTGATACGGAACCAATGCAAGTGTATAAGCCTGGGCATGCCTATAATTCCGATTTATCTTTAGGAGGTACAAAATTACCTCCAGGACACCCAGAAGGTATTTTTGATTCTATGGCAAATATTTATTTAGGAGCTGCCAAAGCAATTAGAGGAGAAAAGTATAATGACGGAGAGTTTCCTACGATGTTAGATGGCGTTCGTGGAATGAATTTTATTGAAGCTACAGTAGAATCTCATAAAGCAGGTAATACTTGGGTTACATTAGAATCTTAATCTAAGAAATAATAATTTATAAAAAATGCAGCCCTAAATAAGGGCTGCATTTTTTTATATCTTATATATTAAATAGTTATCGTTTAAAAACAACATTAAATTCATGGCAAACCACAATCATACTCTCGCTAGGTTTGCGATTAAAAGTACCTAATTCTCTAGTGTAGTAATCCCAATGTACTTTTTTCCAATGCGCTAAAGATTTTTCCCCTTCTTTGTTGGCATAAGAGTCATCAATACTAAAATATGGTTTTAGAGTAACTTTAGTAGTTTCTACAATACATTGTGCTTCCCCTTCCCAGTTGGTAATAACTGTAAAGTCTCCTATTTTAGGAAGTCTCTCTTTTCTGTTTTGAATGCCAATAAGAGAATCTGTAGTAGCTTTTTTTATGCCAGATTTTACAAGATTAGCATATTCATTAGCATCCTTCTCATTATCACAAAATTGGATTGTTTTTGGAGCCTCATGAAAAGCATCTTCTAAATGCTTATCTAAATAATCTCCCCACATATTCCTTGCTGATGAATTTTCCATTATTATTAAACGCGTTTATAGTTTTTAATATTGCTAGTGTTACGCAATATAGTAATTTTAAGAAAACGTACCTGCTTTAAATTCCCTTGCAGCATGGTTTGCAGCTCTTGCTGTAAAAGCCATATAAGTTAATGATGGGTTTACACAACTAGAAGAACTCATAAAAGCACCATCTGTTACATAAACATTTGGTACACTATGTATTTGGTTGTATTTATTTACGATAGATGTTTTAGCAGAATGTCCCATTCTTGCACCACCCATTTCATGTATTCCAAGTCCTGGTCCTGTTTCATTATCGTAGGTATAAACATCTTTAAAACCTGCTGCTTTAAATGTTTCTTCAATAGTTTTTAAAATATCTTTTCTCATGTTTAGTTCATTTTCTTTAAACTCTACATCAAAAGCAAGTTGTGGTAACCCCCATTTGTCTTTTTTAGTTTTACTTAGCATAACCCTGTTATCGTCATAGGGTAACATTTCTCCAAAACCAGTGGCGCCAATTTGCCATTGTCCGGGTTTTAAAATGTGTTCCTTTAATTCTGCACCGTAACCCATTTCGGCTATTACTTCGGACCAATTACCTCTACTTGCTCCACCTTGGAAACCAAAGCCTCTAAGATATTCTTTTCGATTAGTTTTTTTATCTAGGTTTACAAACCTTGGAATATAAAATCCATTGGGTCTTCGTCCTTTATAATATTTGTCTAAAAAACCATCTACTTTTGCAGATGCCCCTAATTGGTAATGGTGGTCCATAATTCCTCTTCCTAATGCGTCAGAATCATTTCCAAGTCCATTAGGAAAACGTTTAGACTTAGATTGTAAAAGTATCCCAACAGAAGCCACTGCAGATGCGCACAAGAATATTACTTTGGCTTTGTATTCTATTTTTTCATTAGTAAGTGCATCCATAATTTTTACACCAGTAGCTTTTTTTGTTTTAGCATCATAAACCACTTCGTATACAATAGAATTGGGTCTTAATGTCATATTGCCGGTGCGTTCTGCTGCAGGTAGTGTAGAGGAGTTACTACTAAAATAACCACCAAAAGGACAGCCTCGACTACATCTATTTCTATATTGACAAGGATTTCTTCCTTCAAACTTCGCGTTTTTATCCGTAAGGTGTGCCGCCCTACCAATAGTTAAAAGCCTACCATCGTCAAAAGAAGCTGCCATAGATTCTTTTAAGGCTTCTTCTACACAGTTTAAATCCATAGGAGGTTGAAATTTACCATCAGGAAGCTGTTTTAACCCTAAATTTTGTCCACTTACACCAATATATTCTTCCACCTTATCATACCAAGGAGAAATATCTTTATAGCGCACAGGCCAGTCTACACCATATCCATCTTTTTTGTTTGCTTTAAAATCAATATCACTCCATCTATAACTTTGTTTTCCCCAAGTTAAAGACCGTCCACCTACATGATAACCACGTATCCAATCAAAACGTTTAATTTCTTCATAGGGGTGTTCCAAATCATTTACAAAAAAATGTTTGTTGTCTTCTTTTGGTGCCCAACCAACTCTACTTTGTATATGTTGTTTCTTTTTGTCTTCTTTAGAAAGTTCGCCTTTAAGAGGATAATCCCAAGGATCATCATTCATGGTTTTGTAATCTTCTATATGTTTAACCATAGGGCCACGTTCAAGCACTAAAGTTTTTAAACCATTTTCACATAATTCTTTAGCTGCCCAACCTCCAGTTATTCCAGTTCCTACTACTATGGCATCGTAAATTTCTTCGTTATTCATTGCACTTTTTTAAAAATAATAATGATGTTATGCCTATATTTATAACGTATCTGGCGAGATATTGATAATATGGCAGAATAACACTAAATATACTTCATATTCATAAAAATTTCTTGCAGGAAAGCAAAATAATTCACAGAAAAACGCGAAATATTACGAAAAATATACTAAAATCATTAAAATGAAAACAATAAAAGGCCCTGCTGTTTTTTTAGCACAATTTGTAGATAGTAAAGCTCCATTTAATGCCTTAGACGGTATGTGTAAATGGGCAGCAGATTTAGGATATAAGGGAATACAAATACCTACATGGGAATCTTTTTTAATAGATTTAGATAAAGCTGCTGAAAGTCAAACCTATTGTGATGAATTAAAAGGAAAGGTTAATTCTTACGGATTAGAAATAACAGAACTTTCTACACATTTGCAGGGACAGTTAGTTGCAGTTAACCCAGCTTATGATACTATGTTTGATGGTTTTGCTCCTGACGCTGTTAAAAACAATCCCAAAGCAAGAACAGAATGGGCAATAGAAACTGTTAAAAAAGCAGGTACTGCTAGTAGCCGTTTAGGGTTAAAGTCCCATGCAACTTTTTCTGGAGCTTTACTTTGGCATACTATGTATCCATGGCCGCAAAGACCTCCAGGATTAGTAGAATTAGGTTTTGAGGAACTTGCAAATAGATGGATGCCTATTCTTAATCATTTTGATGATAAAGGGGTAGATGTTTGTTATGAAATTCACCCAGGAGAAGATTTACATGATGGTGTTTCTTTTGAGCGTTTTTTAGCAGCAACAAATAATCATAAACGTGTAAATATGTTATATGACCCAAGTCATTTTGTGTTGCAAAACTTAGATTATTTAACATATATAGATCATTACCATTCTTTTATAAAGGCTTTTCATGTAAAAGATGCTGAATTTAACCCAACGGGTAAGCAAGGTGTTTATGGCGGGTATTCGGATTGGATAGATAGAGCAGGTAGATTTAGATCTCCAGGAGATGGTCAAGTAGATTTTAGCGGAATATTTTCTAAACTTACACAATATGGTTGCGATGTTTGGGCAGTTATGGAATGGGAATGTTGTATGAAGAGTCCTGAGCAAGGTGCTCGTGAAGGAGCTCCTTTTATTCAGAAACATATTATAGAAGCAACCCAGAAAACATTTGATGATTTTGCTGGTAGAGATACAGATAAAGATGCCTTAAAAGGAATTTTGGGGATTTAAAACAGACTTTTTTATACCGTTTATAAAATGGTGTTTTACCAAAAAAATTAAAATTAAAGAATTATAAAGATGAAGAAATTACGTCTAGCTTTTGTGCTTGTTGCATTTGTAGTGAATAGTTGCTATAGTCAAAAAGAAATAGTCACAGAAAATAAAGGAAAAGAGCCAACAAAACCAGAGGAAACCGAATTTTATGAGCCGGTAGTTCCTGTTGTAAAAAAGAATGCTAATGGAGTTCCTAGTGATGCTATTGTATTATTTGATGGGAAAAATTTAAACAACTGGGAGCATACTAAAACTAAAGAAAAAGCTTCTTGGCTTATTAACGAAGATGGAAGTGTAACGGTTAAAAATAAATCCGGGGACATACAAACAAAGCAAAAATTTGGTGATATACAATTGCATATAGAATGGCAATCGCCAGCAGATATTAAAGGGAAAGGACAAAATAGGGGAAATAGTGGTGTTTTTATACAAGGCAGGTATGAAGTGCAAATTTTGGATAATAATGATAATGATACCTATGTTAATGGTCAAGTTGGTTCCGTTTATAAACAGCATACTCCTTTAGCAATGGCATCTGTTCCTAGTGGAGAGTGGAATGTTTATGATATTGTGTATCATGCTCCTGAGTTTAATGAGGCAGGGGTAAAAGTAAAATCAGGCACATTAACAGTATTCCATAATGGTATACTTATTCAAGATCATGTAGAAATTAAAGGAACAACACCATATATAGGATGGCCCAAAAATCCTCCACATGGCAAAGGTCCTATAAAATTACAAGACCATGGAGATAATAGTAGAGTAAGTTATAGGAATATTTGGGTAAGGGAGTTGTAGATAAATAATTTAGATATAAAAAAGCTGTTTAATTAAACAGCTTTTTTTATAGGCTAACTTTTAAAAATAAGGCATATGCTTTTAAATAGTATGCTTTAATTATCTTTGCAGGCAAATAATCTATATATGATTCAATCCATGACAGGGTTTGGGAAACATGTAATACAACTTCCCTCAAAAAAAATTACAGTAGAGTTAAAGTCCCTAAATAGCAAAAACTTAGATTTAAACGCAAGAATGCCTTCGGCATACAGAGAAAAGGAATTAGAATTGCGAAAGGTAATTGCAAGTTCTTTAGTTCGTGGTAAGGTAGATTTTGGATTGTATATTGAGAATACAGGGGATAGTACTTCTGCTCAAGTAAATGAAGTTGCAGTAAAACAATACATGAAGCAATTACAGTCTATTGCAGATGGAGATTCTATACAGCTCTTAGAAATGGCATTGCGTATGCCTGATGCTATGAAAACAGAGAAAGAAGATATAGATGAAGAAGAGTACGCTTCTATAAAAGAATCTTTAGTTGTGGCTTTGCAGGAAATTAATAAATTTAGATCCGAAGAAGGAAATGTATTAGAATCCGATTTTAACTTAAGATTAAGTAAGTTAACTTCCTTACTGGAAGAGGTTAAGACTATAGATCCAGAAAGGCAAGCAACTATAAGAGAAAAGTTAGAAAAAGCTGTTGCGGATTTAACTGTAGATGTAGATGCTAATAGGTTTGAGCAAGAACTTATTTATTACCTAGAAAAATATGATATTACTGAAGAAAAAGTACGTTTAAAGAACCATTTAGAATATTTTACAAAAACGTTAAGCTCATCTGACAGTAATGGAAAAAAGCTTGGATTTATATGCCAAGAAATAGGGAGAGAAATTAATACTATAGGTTCTAAAGCTAATTATGCTCCTATGCAACAAATAGTAGTGCAAATGAAAGATGAGTTAGAAAAAATTAAAGAACAAATGTTGAATGTTTTATAATGGCAGGAGGTAAATTAATAATTTTTTCGGCACCATCAGGAAGTGGTAAAACTACTATAGTTAGGCACTTATTAGAGCAACCAGATTTAAATTTAGCATTTTCTGTTTCTGCAGCATCTAGACCTAGACGAGGAAAAGAAAAAAATGGAGAGCATTATTATTTTATGACTGTTTCAGAGTTTAAGAAGCACATTAAGAATGATGATTTTTTAGAGTGGGAAGAAGTATATAGAGATAATTTCTATGGTACTTTAAAAACAGAAGTAGAACGTCTTTGGGCAGAAGGGAAAAATGTAATTTTTGATATAGATGTTGTGGGCGGATTACGTATTAAAAAGAAATTCCCAAAAGAGACATTAGCTGTTTTTGTAAAACCCCCAAGTATAGATGAACTAAAGATTAGACTTAAAAAAAGAAGCACAGAAAGTGATGACAAAATAAATATGCGAATTGCAAAAGCTGGAGTAGAACTTGCTACAGCACCACAGTTTGATAAAATTATTAAAAATTACGATCTAGATATTGCTTTAAAAGAGGCACATGACCTTGTAGATAGTTTTGTGAATCCAAAAGAATAGTAAGGTAATAAATGAAAAAAGTAGGTCTTTATTTTGGCACTTTTAACCCTATACATTTAGGCCATTTAGTAATTGCTAACCACATGGTAGAGTTCTCAGATTTAGATGAGGTTTGGTTTGTGGTAACCCCGCAAAGCCCTTTTAAAACAAAAAAAACCTTATTAGACAACAACCATAGATACCAAATGGTATATGACGCTGTAGAGGAGTATCCTGCATTAAAGCCAAGTAGAATTGAGTTTAATTTACCACAACCAAATTATACCATAAATACTTTAGCAGTACTTTCTGAAAAGTATCCAAATAAATATAATTTTTCTTTAATAATGGGAGAGGATAACCTTAAAGGTTTGCATAAGTGGAAAAATTATGAAATTATCTTAGAAGATTATGCTGTGTATGTATATCCTAGAGTTTCTAGTGGTGTTGTAGAGCATCAATTTAAAAATCATCCTAAAATACATAGGGTAGATGCTCCTATAATGGAAATTTCATCCACATTTATTCGGAAAAACCATAAATTAGGAAAAAACATTAAACCTTTATTGCCAGAAGTAGTTTGGAAATACATAGATGAGATGAATTTTTATAGATAAAAAAAGACCGCCTTTTTTTAAAGCGGCCTTTCTATAAACATCAAAACGCAACTATTAGAATTACGTTTTAATGCTTTTTTAAAATACTTATTCTAGTTCTTCTAAAAATTTAAGATCACGAGTGTTTTTTTGCACTGCAATTGCAGAAAATAAACTTAAGGTAAAAGACATACCGTAAAAGCCTTTTTCACTCAATAGTAAATCTGCATTCCAAAGACCAATAACTAATAATACAATAGAGGTTATAGTTGTAAACCAACTAATTCCATAATAAGCTTCGGTAACAGGGAGTCCTTCTTTTTTGTCGCGTACACTCTTTTGTACAGATACTACGGAGAATAACCCAAATAAAAGAACGGTAAAATAGTACCCTTTTTCATTCAGTAGCATATCTGCATTCCATAGACCAATACAGAAAGAGACCATTCCTAAAAGCAAGGCACTCCATGATGCAGATATAAAAGCTGGTGTAGGTTTTAAATCATAATCTTGCTCTTTTTTTTCTTTTTCTAATCGTGTATTCTTTTTTGTTTCTGTAAACATTTGATTTTCCATACTATTTTATTTTGATGTTTAGTATGGAACAAAGGTGCAACGGCCAAAGTGTTTTTTATACTCAAAAAATAAAAATAACTTACGATTTAATATTATCTTTTATATATATTTATTACTATTTATAAATAATAATTAAATATTTTACTTACGATTAAATGAATAAAATTTTATTAATAATTAACTCTTTATCTACAGAAAATAGGCAAAATTTTATCTTATGGTTAAAAAATAAGAACCGTAGAGGAGATGTTAAAAATGTTATTCTATTTAATTATTTATTAAAAGGAGAGACAAATGCTTTAGATGTTAAGCTTTATGGTAAACCAAATAAGAATGCTTTTCATGCTTTATGCAAAAGACTCCAGGATAGTTTGCTAGATTTTATAGCTACTAAAAGTTTTGAAGGCGAAACCTCTGAAGAGTTAGAGGTTTTAAAATTACTGGTGGTAAGCCGTTTGTTCTTAGAACAAAAAGAATACAAGCTTGGTTATAACACTCTAGCCAGAGCAGAAAAGTTAGCCAGTTTTATAGATCATTACTCTTTACTAAATGAAATTTACCATACCAAAATACAATATGCACATTGTAATCCTTTAGTGGATCTGAATACTACATTTAAACTGGCAGATAGTAATATGGAGGCTTTTCAAAAAGATTTTAAATTAAATATGGCTTATGCAGAGATTAAAGAAAAGATTTTAATAACTAAATCTTTAGAAAAAATAGACACTATTGTAGAAACTGCATTTACAAAATATAAGGTATCTATAAATGCCTCTTTGTCCTATAAATCTTTGTATCAATTAATGAATATAACTTCTGTTACTGCAAAACTGCAGCGTAATTATTATAGGATTACGCCATTTATAGAAGAAGCATATGCTATTGTAAATAGTAAAGAAACATTAGCCCATAAACATTTATATTACCACATAGGTATTTTACAAGTTATGGCAATGGTACATTTTAGGAATAAGAGTTTTAAAAAATCCATGGCATTTGTAGCAAAGATGGAAAAAGAAATGCTAAAAAATAAGAAAGCGTACTATAAGCGATTTTTAGCAGATGTAACAGTGTTAAAAGTTTTGAATTACAACTATACTGGAAATTTTAACAAGGCTTTGCAAATATTATCTAAAAACAAAACTGAGGCTTTGGACATACAGTTAATACATACTATGTGTTTTTTTCAACAGAATAGATTTAGAGATGCTTATAGTATTATAAAAAAATTATACCATAGTGATATTTGGTATGAGAAAAAAGCGGGTTGGTTATGGGTTTTAAAAAAGAGCATACTAGAAATTTTATTATTAATAGAGTTAGATGAACTGGATTTAGTTTTATTGCGAGTAAAGAGTTTTAGAATTAAATTTAAAGAAAGGCTAATTGCAATAAAAGAAGAAAGAGTTTTAACTTTTATACAGTTAGCGCTTACATTTTATGAATCTCCTAAAAATGTGAATACACCATCTTTTAAAGAAAGAGTAGAACGTTCTTTTGATTGGAAAGATAACCGCGAAGAAGATATTTATGTGATGAGTTTTTACGCTTGGCTAAAAGCAAAAATGGAAAACAGAGAATTATACACTACTACTTTAGAGCTAGTTTCTTCACAATAAAATCTTATTAATTAAGAATCTTTATTGTCAATGGTTGCAGGCTTTACAGAGCTATCATGTTCTTTATAATAAGACTCTAATAAGTTCATTGTTGCAGTTATTAAATCTTTAGTTTCTAATAGTAGTGTAAAATATAAAGTAGTGTTTTTAGGACTAGATTCTTCTGTTCTAGTTCTTGCTACTTGTTTTTCTATTTTATCTGAAACTAAATTAAAAAGATTGTTTTTGTGTTTAACAATACTTTCAATTTCTTCAAAAGACCTATTTTCAAAAACTAACTGTGTATCTGTAAGTAATTTTTTTAATTCAATATCTATTTCCTTTAGCTCTTTAATTTGGTTATACTTTAATTTTTTGTGATTGTTGCTAATATGTTTGTGTGTAATTTTAGCAATATATTCTAAAGACTGTGTCATGGCTTGTAAATAGCCTAAGATATTTATATAAAAATTACTAGCACCCACACTTGCTTCATCTAAATTTTTTATAAAATAAAATATATGGTCTCTTAAATCGTCTATTTCTTCAGAAAGTCGTACAACCCCTTTTTTATTCTTTTTAAGAGTTTCTAAATCTTGTTTTGCAAGGCTATTAAAGCTTGTTGTAAATATTTTATTAGCCCTTTTAACTACTCTTGCAACGTTGTGTGCGCTTTCTTCTATAACGCCTTGTATAGAGCTACTTTCTGCCTTACTTAAGCTATCTTCTTCTTTAAGAATTTTGCTTTTCCTGTTATAGGAAATGTAACTTCTTAGCAATAAGAAAAATACTCCAAAAAGTAAGATGCTAATAGCTATACCTTTTCCAAAATAAATTATGGTTAAAATACCACCAGATGCTATAAAGGCAATTAAAGCAGTACCAAACCACCCACCAATAACATTTAAAACTCCAGCTACCCTATATACAGCACTTTCCGCTCCCCATGCTCTATCTGCTAAAGAGGTTCCCATACCTACCATAAATGTAACGTATGTAGTGGATAAGGGTAGCTTAAAAGAAGTTGCTATAGAAATTAAGATACCTGCAACCATTAAGTTTACAGCAGCACGTACCATATCAAAAGCTGGTAAATCTTGCGGTTTGTCTTTAGATATAATTGGGGCTGTTTTTGTAAATTGAACTTCTATTTTGTTTTGCATATTCTTGGGCAAAATACTTGTAAAAATTTCAGAAGTATTTACTGCAAACCTAACTAAAGAACGAGAAATAAAATTAGGTTGAAAACGTTCTTTTATTCTTTCTTGGCTAGATAAATCTATAGATGTTTTAACAACAGCCTTAGCTTTACTTGAAAACCAAAGCGTAACAACCATAATAATGCCAGCAATAAAAAGTAATATGTTTGGTGTAGGAACTTTTTGGGACAGTATTTCCATGCTAAACTTAGTTGCTAAAATCCCAGAGGCTTCCCAAGCTTCATAAGATTGCCAAGCAGCAATAGGAACACCTATGAAATTCATTAAATCGTTACCTGCAAAAGCAAGCGCTAATGCAAAAGTACCAACTGTAATTATTAGCTTATAAATATTGATTTTAGTAAAAGATGTTACTAAGAACGATAAAGCAATAAGAATAGAGAATGTAAAAAAAATAATTAAAAAAGGTTTTTGCTCTATAAACGATTCAAGAGTAATATTTCCTATTATTTTAAAATTATGTTGTACTAGTGTAGTTCCTTTAATACCCTCAATTAGGATAAAATAAGAAATTGCAGTTAAAGCTATACCTCCAAAAACCGCACCTATCCATTTAGGTTTTTTATTAAAATCAAAAGAAATTAATAGCCTAGTTAGCCATTGAACAAGAGCTCCTATTGTAAAAGCAATTAATATAGACACTATAATTCCAGCTATAATTATAACAGCTTTTTCAGTATTTATATATTGTGCTACTTCAGAAAAAGAGCCATTACTATTTGCAATTTTAATTAATGCCATTGCAACTGCAGCACCTAGTAATTCAAAAACTATAGAAACAGTTGTGGAGGTAGGCATTCCTAAGGTGTTAAAGAAATCTAACAACAGAATGTCCGTAATCATGACAGCCATGAAAATGAACATAATTTCGTTAAAATAAAACTCACCAGGATTAAAGATGTCTTTACGAGCAACCTCCATCATACCACTAGAAAAAATGGCGCCACATGCAATACCAATGCTAGCTACAATCATTATGGTTTTAAATGAAATAGCTTTAGAACCAATAGCAGAATTTAAAAAATTTACAGCATCATTACTAACTCCGACCACTAAATCAGCAATTGCTAAAAAAGCAAGTGCCACAATCATTATTAAGTAAAAATTATCCATAAATTTAGTAAAGAAATAAATCGGCAAATATCTAAAAGAAGTTAGATTTCAGTGTTATCTAAAGGTTATATTTTCCGATAAATTTGATAGATATATTTATATAAAGGTATTGTTTTTTAGAAAAAAAAGAACTTCGTTTTTTATAAAAAAATGAGTTGTTAGTCTTGCCATTTAGGTTATTGCCGTTTTTAATTAGCATTACTATTTTGTAAAATGTAACTTGCGTATTATAAAATTGAACAATGCGCTGGGAACAACTATTATCATTAAAAAGACAAGGAGATACTTTTAAAAGATTACGAAAAGAACAAGATGAAACTAGACTTGGTTTTGAGGTGGATTATGACCGCATAATATTTTCTAAGGCCTTTAGGAGTTTACAAGATAAAACACAAGTTATTCCTTTGTCTAAAACCGATTTTGTGCATACAAGACTTACTCATAGTTTAGAAGTTTCAGTTGTTGGAAGAAGTTTAGGGAGAATAGCAGGGAAAAAAATACTAGAAAAGCATCCTTATTTAAGTGAAATACATGGTTATAAGTTTAATGATTTTGGAGCTATAGTAGCTGCTGCAGCTTTATCTCATGATATTGGGAACCCTCCTTTTGGACATAGTGGAGAAAAATCTATTGGAGAATATTTTAAAACAGGAGCTGGGGTTAAATACCAATCGGTTTTATCAGAAAAAGAGTATCAAGATATTATAGATTTTGAAGGTAATGCTAATGGTTTTAAACTTTTAACAGAGTCAAAGGAAGGGGTTTCTGGAGGGTTGCGACTTAGTTATGCTACTTTGGGAGCCTTTATGAAGTACCCAAAAGAATCACTTCCTAAAAAACCTACAAAACAAATTGCAGATAAAAAATTTGGTTTTTTTCAGAGCGAAAAAGAAGCATTTATTAATGTTGCAAACGAGTTAGGTTTAAAACAAACAAGAGATGGTGATACTGTTTCTTATGCAAGACACCCATTAACTTTCTTAGTAGAGGCAGCAGATGATATTTGTTATACTATTATAGATTTTGAAGATGGTATTAATCTTGGATTAATATCAGAAGATTATGCTTTAGAGTACTTAATTAAGCTTGTAAAAGATAGTATTAATACTAAAAAGTATAATTCTTTAGTATATAAAGAGGATCGTTTAAGTTATTTACGCGCACTAGCAATAAATACATTAATTACAGATGCAATAGATATATTTGTTGCAAATGAAGACGCAATTCTTAAAGGGGATTTTCATATGTCTTTATTGAATAAAAGTGCTTATGCTGCGCAAATTAAAGACATAATTACCCTAAGCGTAAATAAAGTTTATAAGGCACAAGATGTCATAGAAAAAGAGATAGCTGGCTATAAGATAATCTCAGATATATTAGATGTGTATTCTTCTGCTCTCATAAATGAAAAAGAAAACAAAGGATCTAATTACGACAGGTTAATGATAAGTACTTTACCTAAATTTTACCAGCGTACAGAAGTTTCTGTTTATAATATTTTGCTAAACACGTGTTGTTATGTTGCCAGCCTTTCTGATAGTGCTGCGGTACATATTCATAATAAAATAATGGGGAAAGAACTAAACTAAAAATCGTAGGAGACTCCTACACCTAATAATTGCTTAAACTGTATTCTAGGAATACCAGCATCTACTACAATACCATTTTCTTTGACTTCATCAAAAAGAATATCATCATCATAAATAATATGTGTTCCAATATTAGCTTTAATGTATTTATTTACTTTTAAGTCAAAATTTAATTCCCAATCTACATCTACATTCCCAAAACTAGTTAGGTAATCTGTATAAAGAGATAGTCTATGCCTCATTTTTACATTTTTAGCAATGTTGGTTAGCCAAGTATTGGTTAATAAAAAACCAAGTTCTACAAAAACGGTTTCTCCAGGTGTTATTATATTTCCATTAGTATCTAAAGTAGCTTTTTTAACCCCAAAAGCACCTTTGTCCGCTAGCCTTTGGTCTAAAACATATGTAGACTTTAATGTTAGTGGAGATATATATAAATTAAATTTTTGATCTGGAGTTATATAAGATGTTCCGGCACCAAAAAAGAAATAACCTGGAGCCATAAACCTAGAAATAGGAGTAGTTCTATCAGGGTATTTATACCCATTAGAAAACTGTGTTCTTAGGTTTGCTTTTACAGAATAATACCAATTACTTATTGTATCTCTCCTATACCCAAACGTAGAACTCATTCTTATGTTATCATCTGTTTTTCTTAATTTCTGGTCTTCTTGTGCGTTTAGGCCGTATCTTAACTCTAACTCATTATCCCATTGTACATATCTAAATTTGTAGTTTCTTTCAAATTTAAGGCTACCAAGACCACTAATAGAGTTGTTACCACCTGCATTCCAGTTTACAAAAGCAACTTCACTTACTCGTATTCCTAATTCATTATTCTTTATCCAAAAAGAAGGAACTCTAAATCGCTTAAATTTTTTGGCTAAAGGTTTAGTTTTTTTAAAAGAAACATAGGGGTTGGTTAAATGAGCCCCCCTTGGTATATGCTTAATTTTTTCCTGATTTTTTCTAATAACAATAGTATTAATTATTGTAGTATCTATTTCTGAAGTTGTGGCAAGGGAATCTTGAGAAAAAGACGGTAGAGCAAATGTTATTAAAAATAAAGCTAGAACTATTTTTTGGACTAGTTTTTTAAGATAAGCGTAATTCATTGATGCTCTTTTTAATGGTTTGATAGTCAATTTTAGCTATTTTATGTAATTCTTCAAGGCTCCCGTGCTCAATAAAAACATCAGGAACACCTAGTATTTTAATAGTGTTTTTATACTTATTGTCTAATATAAATTCTGAAATGGCACTACCAAATCCGCCACTAATACAACCGTCTTCAATAGTAATAATAGCCTCGTAATTAACACAAATAGTTTTAAGTGTGTTCGTGTCTAAAGGTTTTATAAATGGCATATTATAGTGACCAATTTCTGTATTAGAATCTAAATCATTTATAACTTTGGAAACTAAATTTCCAATTGTTCCAGTGGAAATTATAGCAATTTTTGTGCCTTTTTTTAATTCTTGAGAGCTTACTATGTTAATTTTTTTAAATTTCTTTTTCCAATCTACATTTTCACCTCTTCCTCTAGGGTATCTAATTGCTATTGGTTGTTTTAGCCCTAATTGAGCGGTGTACATTATATTTCTTAGTTCTATTTCATTTAAAGGAGCAAAAATAATAAGATTTGGAATGCATCTTAAAAATGCTATATCGTAAATTCCATGATGCGTTGCACCATCTTGGCCAACCAAACCAGCACGGTCTAAACAAAAAATTACAGGTAACTTTTGTAAAGCAACATCATGTATAACTTGGTCATAGGCTCTTTGTAAAAAAGTAGAATAAATATTACAAAAAGGGATAAGACCTTCTTTTACCATACCCGCAGCTAAGGTTACAGCATGTTGTTCTGCAATACCAACATCAAAAGCACGGTCAGGAATTTTTTCCATCATATATTTTAAAGAACTACCTGTTGGCATTGCTGGTGTAATGCCTACAATATTTTTATTATTATGTGCTAGTTCTACAATTGTATGCCCAAAAACATCTTGGTATTTTGGAGCTTGTACTGTATTTTTTTTAGGGATTAAATCTCCAGTAGTTTTGTTGAATTTCCCGGGAGCATGGTAGGTAACTTGGTTTTCTTCAGCTTGTTTTAATCCTTTGCCTTTAGTGGTAATAACATGTAATAATTTGGGGCCTTTTATATTTTGTAAGCGCTTTAATTCTTTGATTAAATCATTTATATTATGACCATCTATAGGACCCGTATAATTAAAGTTTAAGCATTCAAAAATATTTTCATCCTTTGCGGTTCCTTTTTTAACATTAGTGAGATACTTTTTTAGAGCGCCAACACTAGGGTCAATACCAATAGCATTATCATTTAAAATAATTAATACATTGGCATTAGTAACTCCAGCGTGGTTAAGGCCTTCAAATGCCATTCCGCTAGCAATAGACGCATCGCCAATAACTGCAATATGATTCTTTTGGATGTCTCCTTTTATTTGTGCAGCAATTGCCATACCCAATATGGCCGAAATAGAGGTAGAGCTATGTCCTGTTCCAAAAGCATCGTAAATACTTTCGTCAATTTTAGGAAAACCACTTATACCATTTAGTTGCCTGTTGGTTTCAAAAACATCTTTTCTGCCAGTAAGTATTTTATGCCCGTATGCTTGATGTCCTACATCCCAAATGAGATTATCTATAGGGGTGTTAAAAACATAATGTAATGCAATAGTAAGCTCTACAACCCCTAAACTTGCTCCTAAATGCCCTTCTTTTGTAGCAACAATAGTAATAATAAAATCACGTACTTCTTGTGCTAATTGCACTAGTTGTTCTTGCGATAAATGTTTAAGATCGCTCGGAGAATTTATTGTTGATAGCAAATTTTTAGGCATGCCCATTTTAGTTATAAAAACAAAATTACGGTTTTTATGACTGTAATATTATATATAGATTGTAGGTTGTCTTGTTCTTTATTTAATAAAGCATACTTTTTTAATATTCTTGCGCTAAATTTACAATATGATACAACCTTTTGATGATACCTATTACATGAAAAAGGCTTTGCAAGAAGCGGAGACTGCTTATGATAAAGGAGAAGTTCCTGTAGGTGCAATTATTGTTGTTAAAGATAAAATTATAGCTAGAGCGCATAATCTTACCGAACAACTGAATGATGTTACTGCACATGCAGAAATGCAAGCCATTACCTCTGCAGCTAATTTTTTAGGAGGTAAATATTTAAAAGAATGTACTTTGTATGTTACTTTAGAGCCATGCCAAATGTGTGCAGGAGCATTATATTGGAGCCAAATTTCTAGAATTGTATTTGCTACAACAGACTTGGAAAGGGGTTGTAGAGCTTTAGGCACTAAATTACACCCTAAAACAAAAATAGAAGGAGGATTATTGGCAGAAGAAGCTTCTGTACTATTAAAACGTTTTTTTAGTAAAAAGAGAAATTAAAATTATATGCAAAAGCATTAAATAACTTGGACTTGTCCTGCAACAATTCCTTTTCTGCCTTCCTCTTCTTCATACGTTACTTTATCTCCTTCATTTAATTGTACTCCGTTTAATGCAGTAGCATGAACAAAAATGTCTTTTCCTGTATCATCATTGGTTATGAACCCATATCCTTTAGATCCATTAAAAAATTTTACTGTACCAGTCATTAGAATAAAAATTAAAAATTAATACACTAATTTATAATTTTTTGGGCAAAAAAAGTTTAGAATAGAAATAAAATGTACTGGAGATTACTGGTTTTCAGTCTTTTTGGGCGGCTTTCCTTGCATTTTTCTTACATTTTCTTCGGTAAGCATATAATCATTCATTTTTTTTCCTTTACTCTCTTTATAAAGAAAAAGTGGCATGGCAACTAAAAATAAAGCAGCAGTACCTGCTCCAATATATTTATGAGAAAGTTGTGTTTCACTTTCTTCTAATGTAAATCCGTAAGCAATAGAACCAAATGCGGCTATTGTAATTATTGTTATAATGTATTTCAAAATAATTTAATTTAAAGCAATAATAAACCCAAGAGTAGCTATAATTGCACACAAAGGAATGAAGTATTTTGTATCGTTAATTCCAAAAGTTGTTTTTTTTATTTTTTTAAATAAGCCAACATATTTAAAATCTCCGAGAACTCTTAAAAGAAAAACACTAGGAACAATCCATATTCCATACTTTATAACCCAAGTTGGAAATATATTTACATGGATACTAAATATAAGTAGTAAATAAATATATGCAATTAAAAGCAATGCAATTGCAACTAGTATAGTAGCTAATGGGTTTGGCTTAATAGCTTTTTCTATAGTAGTTTTTGTAGGTATTACATATTCTAACCCCCATTTTCCTCCAAAGGCCCAATACCAATGTAAACATGAAAGATTAAAAAAAATTATTACTAATATTCCTTTTGCAGTGACTAGCATAGTTTTTATTCGGTAAAATTAATTAGTTTACGTCTATACGCAGTTAATAATTTAGATTTAGAAACAAAACCCATATACTTTCCTTTTTTAATAACCGGTAAATTCCAAGCGCCACTGTTTTGAAATTTTTGCATTACTTTTTGCATGCTGTCCTCGCCATAAAAAATATAATCTGGAGCTTGGTGCATAAAGGTTTCTACTTTTGTGGTTTTATACAAAGTTCTATCAAACATAAACTCCCGAATATCATCTAGCAAAACAATACCAACTAGCGCTTTTTTATCATCTACCACTGGGTAAATATTTCTGGTAGATTTTGCTACAGATTTAAGCAGCATGTCTCCAAGTGTCATTTCAGGATGTATAACCTTAAAGTTATCTTCTATAACATCATCTAACTCCATTAAAGTTAATACCGTTTTGTCCTTATTATGAGTTAATAGGTTGCCACTTTCTGCCAGTTCTCTAGTATAAATAGAATGGTCTACAGCATTCTTAGTTATTAAGTAAGATATAGAAGCTGTTATCATTAATGGAACAAATAGTTCATAACCACCAGTTATTTCTGCAATTAAGAAAATAGCCGTTAGCGGCGCATGTAAAACCCCTGCAATTAAACCAGCCATTCCTATTAGTGTAAAATTACTCTCCGATACAGAAAAACCTAAACCTAAATGGTTAATTACCTTTGCTACAACATTACCTAAAGCACTACCCATTACCATTGTTGGGATAAAAATACCACCAGAACCACCAGCGGCAAACGTAGTGGTCATTGCTACGGCCTTAAAAATGGTAAGCCCAAAGAGTAGCGCAATTACCACCCATATATTATTCTTATAAGCATCAAAAGGAGTGGTTCCTATTGCTTTTAAATGATTGCCTTCTAAAAGATTATTAATAAAACCAAAACCTTCTCCATATAGTGGCGGAATAAAATAGAGCATAATACCAATGGCTAACCCACCAACTAAGAGTCGGTATTTTGGACTTTTAAGAGGTTTAAAAAGGTTAAGAATGCCAAAGTACATTTTTGTAAAATAGATAGATGCAATAGCTGTACCTACGCCCAGTAAAATATAGAATAAGGTGTCTTTAATTTCAAAATTATCGGTTAAGGAAAATTTAAACAATACTTCATTACCCAAAAAGAAATACGAAGTTAATACTCCAGAGATAGATGCTAAAAGTAATGGAAGTACAGAAAGCATCGTAAAATCTAAGCTAAAAACTTCTACGGCAAAAATAATAGCAGCAATGGGGGATTGAAATATAGATGCTATTGCCCCTGCAGAGGCACATGCAATTAATAAAGAACGAGTTTTAGCATTTACATGCAATATACGGCCAAGATTAGAGCTAATAGCTGCGCCAGATGCTACTGCTGGCCCCAGTAACCCAACAGAACCTCCAAAACCAACGGTAAGTGGAGCGGTTATTAAAGGACTATATATTTTTTTAAGTTTGATGAGACTTTTTTTCCTAGAAAGCGCAAACAAAATAGAAGATACTGCGTGTTCTATTTTTTCTTTGTGGATGTATTTAACATATAGATAAACCAACGTTAAACCTAAAATAGGCAATATAAAGTATAACTGATTGCTTGAAAAAACTATCCCAGTTTCTAGAGAAGAACTAATAAAATAGGTAAGGTTTTTTAGTGTAACCGATGCTAAACCTGCAAGTAAACCTACTAGTATACTTAATATATGTTTAAAATTCTTATCAGAGATATGTTTATATCTCCATTTAAGAAGTTTTGTGAATAGTGTTTTTTGTTGGGCTGGCATTTGTAAAAATCCTTTCTTAAAAGTATTAAAAAAAATCCTGCTAATTAGCAGGATTTTATATTATTAAGACTCTAAGTTTAGTTGTAACCGTAGTTCTTTTAATTGTTCATCATCAATAGGAGCAGGAGCATCTATCATAACATCACGCCCGCTATTGTTTTTAGGGAAAGCAATAAAATCTCTTATGGTTTCTTGTCCGCCTAAAATAGAAACTAATCTATCTAAGCCAAAAGCAATACCGCCATGAGGAGGAGCGCCATACTGAAAAGCATCCATTAAAAAGCCAAATTGTGCTTTTGCCTCTTCTGGTGTAAATCCTAAATGCTTAAACATAGTTGCCTGTGTTTCTTTATCATGAATACGAATAGAACCTCCACCAATTTCATTACCATTAAGTACCAAATCATATGCATTTGCTTTTACTGCTCCTGGGTTGGTATCTAACAATTCTAATTGCCCTGGTTTTGGTGATGTAAATGGGTGGTGCATGGCATGGTAGTTTCCTGTTTCTTCATCTAATTCTAATAAAGGAAAATCTATTACCCATAATGGAGCAAATTCTTCTGGCTTGCGTAGGCCTAAACGTTCTGCCATTTCCATACGTAAGGCACTTAACTGTGCTCTTGTTGCATTGGTGTCTCCAGAGAGTACACAAATTAAATCGCCAGCTTTAGCTCCTGTAACTTTTGCCCAGTTTGCTAGATCTTCTTGGTCATAGAATTTATCTACAGAAGATTTAAAACTACCATCTTCATTACATTTTACATAAACCATTCCCTTAGCACCCACTTGTGGTCTGCGTATCCAGTCTATAAGTTTGTCTATTTCTTTTCTAGTATAGGTTGCTGCACCTGGTATTGCTATACCAACTACTAGCTCTGCAGTATTAAAAACATTAAATTCTTTGTGTTGTGCAACAGCGTTTAATTCTCCAAACTCCATCCCAAAACGAATATCTGGTTTATCATTACCATACTTAGCCATAGCGTCGTCATATGTCACTCTTGGGAAAGAAGTAATGTCTATACCTTTTATTTCTTTTAAAAGGTGTTTTGTTAAACCTTCAAAAGCATTTAAAATATCTTCTTGTTCTACAAATGCCATTTCACAATCTATTTGTGTAAATTCTGGCTGGCGATCTGCACGCAAATCTTCATCTCTAAAGCATTTTACTATTTGAAAGTACTTATCCATGCCACCAACCATAAGCAATTGCTTAAACGTTTGTGGCGATTGCGGTAGCGCATAAAATTGCCCCTCATTCATACGACTAGGAACCACAAAATCTCTAGCTCCTTCTGGAGTAGATTTAATTAAATACGGAGTTTCTACTTCTATAAAACCACCATCGGAAAGATACTTGCGTACTTCCATAGAGACCTTACTCCTAAATATAAGGTTGTTCTTTACTGTATTTCTTCTAATATCTAAGTAACGATATTTCATTCGAATATCTTCCCCACCATCAGTGTCATCCTCAATAGTAAAAGGTGGTGTTTTAGATTCATTAAGAATAGTTAGTTCTTGTACCAATACTTCTATATTTCCTGTTGGGATATTTGCGTTTTTAGAAGCTCTTTCTAATACAGTACCCTTTATTTGAATTACAAACTCTCTTCCAAGACTACGAGCTTGCTCTAGAAGTTCTTTAGAAGTTCTTTCTTCATCAAAAATAAGTTGGGTTATTCCAAAACGGTCACGTAAATCTATCCAAACAACAAAACCTTTATCTCTAGTTTTATGTACCCAACCAGATAGGGTAACAATATTATCTATATGTTCTTCTCTTAATTCACCACAAGTATGACTCCTATACATGATATTTTACTTTTGAAGGCAAATTTAAGAAGTATCGGGAGTTTTGTTGGTTTTATTACAACGGATTTTTATTTAATTATGTCGAGAAATGTTACCGTGACAAAAATAGTTAAGTTATTTGTTTTCAATTGTTTATGTGTTCAATGTTAATTTAATGTAAACTAAATGTTACGTATTTGTTGATTTTGTGTAAAATATTTATATATTTGTAACGTTAATGTTAGTATAATGTTTATTAAAATATATAAAATATGAAAAAAGTAATCTTCTTTTTAGCACTTATAGCAACTGTTGGTATGTACGCACAAGATAAAACCCCTTCTTATGAAATAGAGGGAGAAATAGTAAAAGCAACATTTTACCACAATAATGGAGAAATTTCTCAAACTGGTTATTTCGTAGATAAAAAGTTACATGGGGAATGGAAAATGTACAATGAAAACGGAAAAAAAATTGCTATGGGGCAATATGAAAATGGTGTGAAAACTGGAAAATGGTTTTTTTGGAAAGGTGAAGGTCTTAGTGAAGTAGATTATTCTAATAACCAAATTGCAAATGTTATTCAGTGGAATAACGCAGAAGCTGTAGTATTAAATAAATAGAGCTTCTTATATAACTTAAAAATAAAGAGTTTACTTTCCCTCGTAAGTAAGCTCTTTTTTATTAGTGTTTAAGAAAAAGCCCTTACAAGAAATTCTTGTAAGGGCTTTTTATGTAATGTTAAATTCTTTAGGTTGTTAGGCCTATCTCTTCTATATCTGTTTTTGGTTTTCTTTTTATTGCAATTTTAATACGGTATACTATATTAAATAATACCGGAACAATAATTAGAGTTAAGAATGTTGCCACAATTAAACCAAAAATAACGGTCCATGCTAATGGTCCCCAGAAAATTACATTATCTCCTCCCATATATATTTTAGGATTAAATTCTGAGAATAATGAAAAGAAATCTATGTTTAAGCCAATAGCAAGCGGAATTAAACCAAGTACTGTAGTAATTGCAGTTAAGATTACAGGGCGTAACCTTGCTTTACCACCTTTGGTAAGTATTGTTGTTACCTGTTCCATAGATAGTAACTCTTTTTCATCTATATCTAATTCAACCTTTTTTCTATCAATAAGAATTTGGGTATAATCTAAAAGTACTACACCATTATTTACAACAATACCTGCTAAAGATATAATACCCATCATTGTCATCATTATAACGAAGGACCAACCTGTTAGCATTAAACCTCCAAACACACCAATAAAACTTAAGAAAATAGCAATCATAATTATTAGTGGTTTAGAAATGCCGCCAAATTGAAAGATTAGAATTAACATGATTAACCCTAGACCAGAAAAGAAAGCACCTACTAAAAACGCCATTTGTTTGTTTTGCTCTTCTATTTGTCCTGTAAAATCAATCTTAACGTCTTCGGGGAGTTTTTTATAACTCTCCATTTCTTTCTGTATTTGAGCAACAATAACCGTAGCATCTGTAAATCCTGGTTTTAATCCAGAATATATAGTTACTATTCGTTTTTTGTTTTTATGTTTAATAGCACTAAATCCAGAAGTGTTTCTTTGTTTTGCTACTGCAGAAACAGGTACTTCTTTAATTTGCCCGTTAGAAGGGTCTCTGAAAATAATATTTTGATTAAAAAGAGCGCTTTTATTGTAACGTATATCTTCGTTAAAGCGAACATTAATGTCGTAATCTTCTCCATTAATTTTATATACACCGGCTTTTTCACCAAATAAAGAACGTCTTAACTGTTGTCCTACTTGTCCAACACTTACGCCTAGTTC
This sequence comes from uncultured Maribacter sp., assembly GCF_947495965.1. GTDB lineage: Bacteria > Bacteroidota > Bacteroidia > Flavobacteriales > Flavobacteriaceae > Maribacter_B. The sequence goes on along the minus strand of NZ_CANMBB010000001.1, from coordinate 802,151 downwards.
TCCAGCTTTTTCTCTGTCTACAGATACTTCCATAGATGGCTTACTCTTGTTAACATCAATTTTTAATTCTTCAATACCTGCTATATTTTTAGTATTTATAAAATTTCTTACATCTTCAGCCGCATTTATAAGTTCTTTATAATCTTTCCCTTCAATTTCAATATTTATTGGGTATCCAGCTGGAGGACCAGCAGCATCTTTTTCTACAGATATTGTAACTCCAGGATAAATGCCTGTTAAAGCATCTTGTATTTTTCCTCGAAGCTCTTCCGTATCTCTACCTCCTCTATATTTATACTCTTTCATAGAAATAGTAACTTTACCTCTATGTGGCATTTCTGCAGAAGAACCACCATCTGTCTGTGGGTTACCAGCACCTTCCCCTACTTTAGAGACTGCAGATTCTACTAAGTAATTAGTGTCTCCGTTTATATATGGCTCACTATTAATAATATCATAGACTCTTTTTTCTATGGCTTTAGTAATGGTATTTGTTTTTTCTATAGAAGTTCCTTGAGGGTATTCTATGTAGGCATAAATCTCATTAGGGGTATTATCTGGAAAAAATTCTATTTTGGTTCTTCCAGAACCTATAGACATTCCAAAAAGCATAAATACCGCAATTAAAGTAAAGAAAGTAAAACCAAAATACCAGTACACATTTTTACCTCTTAAGGCATGTTGTATTCTTCTTTCATACCAGTTTTCAAACTTTACCATGGTATTTTTTTGGAAGCTAATTGCCCATTTTTTTAGCGCATATTTATAAACCCAAAACATAATTGCTGTAACTATCATGACAGTCCCCAGACCTCGCATAGCACCTCCAAAAACTAGTATGAAAAGACCAAAGCCACCTAAAATTGCACTAATTTTTATTAGCTGTTTTACTTTAAGTACTTTTTCTCCTAGTTCCATAAATTGAGAAACAAGCATGGAATTCATAAAAATAGCTACAAATAAAGAAGACCCTAAAACTACAGATAATGTAATTGGAAAGTACTTCATAAATTGCCCCATAATTCCAGGCCAAAGTCCTAAGGGAACAAAGGCAGCAACGGTTGTTAGGGTAGAAATAATAATAGGAAATGCAATTTCCCCAATACCTTTTTTTGCAGCTTCAGTCCTAGACATTCCTTCGTCCATTAGTCTATATACGTTTTCTACAACTACAATTCCGTTATCTACAAGCATACCTAGACCCATAATCATTCCAAAAAGAATCATAGTGTTTAATGTGTAGCCTAAAAGGGATAATATCATGAAAGACATAAACATAGACATAGGAATTGCAAACCCAACAAATAAGGCATTACGGAATCCTAAGAAAAACATTAATACTGTTACTACTAGTATAATACCAAATATTATATTATTTACAAGGTCATCTACTTGGTTTAGAGTTCTTCCAGAAGAATCATTTGCAATAGAAATATTTAAATCTTTAGGGTAGTAATTTTCTTGAGATTCTTTTACAATTTCTCTAATCTTAGTAGTTGCTTCAATCATGTTTTTACCAGACCGTTTTTTGATATCTAGCATAACTACACTCTCTCCAAACTCACGAGCAAATGTGGTTTTTTCTTTTTCATGAAAAGAAACTTTTGCAATATCTTTTAGGTATGTAGCACCATTTTCAGATTTTACAACAAAGTTATTTAGTTCTTGTGGGTCTATAACTTCGCCCATTATTCTAATGGTTCTACGTTGTTCTCCTGTTTTAATGTTACCCGCAGACATGGTCATGTTGCCTCCGCTAATAGCAGTTAAAACATCTTGAAAACTAATTTTGGCAGCCATCATTTTATAAACATCAACCGCTATTTCTACCTCTTTCTTTTGCGCTCCAAGAATATCTACTTCTTTAATTTCCTCTAAGTCTTCAATCTCATCCTCTAAATATTCGGCAAATTCTTTTAATTTTTCTACGGGATAATCACCAGTAAAATTAACGTTCATTATAGGGAAAGATTCCGAAAGGTTTAAATCAAAAATATTAGGCTCTACTTTAGCGTTATTAAATGTAGGCCAATCTTCACTAGCTTTTTCGCCATCTACTTCATCTTTAATTTTTTGTTTTGCTTGCTCTACAGTTAATTCTTCATCAAATTCAACCGTAATAATAGAGTAATCTTCTTGTGATGTTGAGGTTACTTTTACAACATTACTAACATTATTAATCCTATCTTCTAAAGGGTCTGTAATTAAACGCTCTACGTCTTCTGCTGTATTGCCAGGGTAGGGTGTACTAATGTATATTTTAGTTTCTACTATTTCTGGAAAATCTTCTCTAGGCATAGCAAAATATGCTTTAAGACCAATCCATAAAAATAGGCCAATCATCACATAAATTACCGAAGGGTTATTTATAGACCAAGAGGATAAGCCAAACTCTTTATTTATATTTTTTTTCTGTTTGCTCATAATCTTAGTTGTTTAAGATTTGTACATTTTGCCCATCATTAACGTTTCTTGCACCTTCTTTAATTAATTGTTCTCCTTTGGCAATTCCGCTAATAATTTCTACTAAACCTTCTTGAGTTTTGCCAGTGTTTATAATACGTTTTACAGCTTTTGCTTTATTGTCTTCGTTTGGTGTTGCTACGTATACATATTGGTTTCCTTCTGCGTTTTCAGAAATTATACTTTGTGGTATTAAAATGGCATTTTCTTTAGAATAATCGTTAAGATTAACTTTTGCAGTTAGGTTAGGTTTAATGTTCCCTGTTTTATTTGTAACAGGAATTTCTACACTAAAAGAACGGTTATTAGGGTTAATAAAGTTCCCTGTTTGTCTAATTTTAGTATAAATAGTATCCCCTAATACAGGAAAAAATACAATAGCTTCTTTTCCTTTTTTTATATTATTTACATGACTTTCAGGAACATCTACCTCTATATACATATTAGATAAGTTTACAATACGAAATACCTCTGATCCTGGACCTGGAGATACAACAGTACCTTGGTCTTTTATAATATCATCTATAACACCAGAAAAAGGAGCCCTGATAGTAGATTTGCTTAACGTACTTTGTGCTTGCTTTACAGCACTTTCTGAAGACTCATAATTAGTTTTAGCCTGTAAATATTGTATTTCAGAACCTATTTTTTGTTCCCATAATCTTTTTTGGCGATCAAAGGTTGTTTTTGCAAGTTCTGCTTGCGTTTTTAATTGTTGTAATTGACTAGCCATGCCACCATCATCTATAGATGCTAGTAATTGCCCTTTATTTACTTTTTGTCCTTCTTTTACATATACACGTTGTAATGTGCCAGAGGTTTCTGGGTAAATTAAAACATTTTGTTTTGTTTTAACATTACCTTGTAATTCTAAAAAGTGGTTAAAAGGAGTTTCTTTTGCAATAATAGTAGTTACCAAAGGCAGTTTTTCATTGTTGTCTAATATTGCAATTACAGAGTCTAACTTACTCATATCAATATCTAACGCCTTTTGCTTTTCTGAAATGCTGCTTTTTAAAGTTCTAATTGCATTAATGTCTTTTGATGCAATAATATTCTCTATAGATTGGTCTTGTTGGCCGCCACAAGAATACAAGACTATTGTAATGGCTATTAGGTAAATTATTTTTTTCATTTTGATTGTTTTTTATTGTTGTTTTTTGATTATGATTGTGTATTAAGAATAATTTCTAATTCGGTTTTTTTATTAATAACTTCTATCATAGATTGTAAATATTCCTGTTGCGTACTATAGAGTTGTGTTTGTGCTTGTCTAAGCTCAAAACTAGTAGCCAACCCTTCAAAATATTTGATTTGATTTTTTTTCTCTATTCTTTCTGCTAAACTTAAGTTGTCTTTTGTAGTTTGGTAATTTTCTATAGCAAGTATATAATTACTCTTTGCATTTTCTAGTTGTAAGCGTATTTGTTGTTCTGCTTCTTGTAATTGCGTTTTGGCTTTTTCTAATTCTATTTTAGCACGTTGTGTACTTGCACTTCTTTTTAAAGAACTAAAAATTGGAATATTAAGGTCTATACCAAGTATAGAGGAATTATACCATTTTTGCTCACTATTAAAAAAATTAAATTCATCTGCAAAAGCAGAACTTCCATAATTTACAAAAGCATTTAAACTAGGCAAAGCTCTACTTTTTGCAAGCTTGTGCTCGTAAAAACGTTGCTGACTTAAATTAGTAGCAAGTTTATAGTCTATATTATTTTCTATGTTTAAATTACTTTCTAATAAACTTAATTGTATTTGTTTTTCTGTAAGATTATCTAGGTTGTCCTCTAACTGAGTTGGTGCATCTATAGTTATGCCCATTACTAAATTTAACATTTGTAATGTAATACCTTTAAGACGTATGGCATTTTTTAATTGGTTATCTATAGAAGATAAAGTAATTTGTAACTGCTCTACACTTTCTTCGTCTCCTAAACCATTTTCAAATATTTTAGTAGTTTCAAATAATGTTTTTGCTAGGGTTTCTTTATTTTTTTCTAAAATAGAAACACTTTCTTGTGCTAATAAAACATTACCATATGCCTCAGTAACAGCTTTACGAATTTCTAACTGTGTTTTTTCTTTATTGTTTGCACTATAATTTAAAAACACTTTGGAAGCCTGTACACCAACAATGTAGGAACCATCAAAAATTTGTTGTGATAGGGTAGCTGTTGCAGTTGCTGTTTGTGCTTGTCCAAAAACAATAGGAACAAAAGTGCCAGGAGCACCACCAGCAAATTCTCCAGGAATTAAGGATACAGGCTGTTTTAGTTGGTTTTGATAACTTATAGAACCGTTAATTTGGGGTAAACCGCTAGCAATGGTTTCCCATTTTTGTTTTTGCGCAGCAATAATATCTCTACTCGCATTTATGGCGCTGTAGTTGTTTTCTAGAGCAAAAGATACAGCTTCGTCTAACGTAAAGCTATACGTTTTCTCTTGTGCTAGTCCTATATTGCATAGGACTATGGTTAATAATACTACTAATTTAGTTTGCATTTAATCTTGATTTGAATTGATGATTGTATTTAATATTTTTCGTCCTTTTGGTGTTACAATACCTCTTAAATGGTATTCTAAATATTCGTTCATTAGTTTGGCTGGACTAAAGCTTTTTGATGGAAAAAGATTTAAATCTTTAATGCTTGTTACTCCAGAAAAATATATTCTTGAAATAAAGTCTATATTCAGGTTTTCTCTATAAATACCCATTTCTAGCCCTCTTTTTATATTAACAATTACACACTCATTCATGACCTCAAAATGCTTTTGCTTTATAGAGTCATGTATTTTGGGATAATATTTTTGTAATTGATATTGCGGAGAAGTTTTGTCTCCTTTTAAATGTAGTAAAACAAATTTCTTTATTTCATAAAGCTCTTCAATAGGATTTTTTTCTAATGCGCATATAGCATCAATCCCTTCTGATACAGAACAAAATAAGGATAAAGTAATTTCATTTACTAACTCCGTTTTATTTTTAAAATGGGAATAGATAGTTTTTTTAGAAATAGCCATTTCCTGCGCTAAATCATCCATCGTAACGCTTTTAAACCCGTAGTTTAAAAACATATCAGTCGCCTTTTCTAGAATCTTTTCTTTCATATAAGGGGCAAATATAAGTCAAGGAAACTTTAAAAACATTAAAAGTTTCCAAAGTTTTACGTTTTTTTAACATATATTATTTTTCTGACTGCTCTTTATCTACAGAATCTTTGTTTAAATAAGAGTTAAAAGCACTTTCCCCTTCTTCTTTCCAGAATTTGTCATATTGTTTCCATTTAGAAAAGTCATTACAGTTCATATCGTCCTTATCCGAAGAAGACTTATTTTTTTTACTGCTTGATGCGCTAGAGCTGCTACCGCAACCAATACTACCTATAAGAATTTTAGAAAGTGCAAATAACCCAATAGCTTGCCAATACCCAATTGTAGCGAGACCAAATAGTTCTGGCATTAACCAGTTCCAGAGCCACATAATTCCAAAGCCTAAGAGAATAGCAAGGGCTATTGCGGCAAATATTCCAAAAATTACCCAACCAATTATTGTCCCTATATTTTTACTTCTAATTTTATGTTTTATATACTGTTCCATAATTTATTTTTTAATTTATATGTCTTTTAGTTTCTAATTTTTTTGCTAATATGGATAATGCTCTATGTCTTCTAGACATTAGTGTTCCTATAGGTATTCCTGTTTCATTTGCTATTTCTTTATAATTGTATCCTTCAAAATCTACCGCAATTAAAATGCTTTGATATTCGGGTTTTAGATTACTAATTGCTTTTTTTAATTCTATTTTAATAGTGTCAGAATATGTATCAGAGGAATTTTCATAAAAAAGCTCCGAAAATTCTAGTAGTTTTAATTCTGTTTGCTCCTCAAAAGACATTCTTTTAGTTTTGGTTCGCATAGTATCTATAATTTTATTTTTTATAGCGCGGTAAACAAAACCTGTAATGTTAGTAATAGGAGAAGAATTATCGGTTCTAGAAAAAAGTTTTAAAGCTACTTCTTGTATAATATCTTCTGCATCACGATCCGTTGTGTCCTTAATTTTAGAGTGTACATATGCCTTTAACGAAACATATTCGTTATTAAAAAACAACTTTAAATCTTTGTCATTCTCCGTGTTTGGCATTACTTATTTGGCAAATTACCTAGGTTGGTTGTCTTTAAAGACGAAGTTTTTTAAAACTATTGCATTTATTTTTATAAATCATAAAAAGAGAAAAGATATTTCTTTTTAGATGTTGTAATGTATCTTAAAGAAGATTTGATAAAATGGACGTATTTTTGAAAAAAAATTGCAAGTATGCATTCTGTAGATTATTTCCGTACCGAATTTATTTCTTATCTAGAAAAAAAAATTATAACCAAAGAACCTGTAAATCTTTATGAGCCTATATCCTATATTTTAGAATTAGGAGGCAAGCGTTTAAGACCTGTCTTGACTTTAATGACTGCAGAAATTTTTGGAGTAGATTTTAAAAAAGCTTTAGATGCAGCACTAGCAATAGAAGTTTTTCATAATTTTTCTTTAGTACATGATGATATTATGGATGATGCTCCTTTACGAAGAGGAAAAGCATCTGTCCATGAAAAGTGGGATATAAATACGGGAATACTTTCTGGAGATGCAATGCTTATAAATGCTTACCAACTTTTTGAAAATTATGAAACTGAAACCTTTAGGGCTTTAGCGCAATTATTTACAAAGACAGCCATAGAAGTTTGTGAAGGCCAACAATATGATATGGATTTTGAAACCAGAGATAATGTAACGATCTCTGAGTATTTAAAAATGATAGATTATAAGACTGCTGTTTTAGTTGGTGCAGCAATGAAAATGGGGGGCATAATTGCACATGCAAGTGTAGAAGATCAAAATAGAATTTATGATTTTGGAAGAAATTTAGGTATAGCTTTTCAATTACAAGACGATTATTTAGATGCTTTTGGAAATCCAGAAACTTTTGGAAAACAAGTTGGTGGCGATATTATTGAGAATAAAAAGACCTATTTATATTTAAAAGCCTTAGAGTTAGGAACAAAAGAGCAAATAAGAGAGTTAACCGATTTGTATTCTATACATCCAAATGATACAAAACACAAAATAGATACCGTTAAAGAGGTTTTTGTAGAAACTGGTGTTGTAAAAAATGCTAAAGAGAAAATAGCGGAGTATACTTTAAAAGCATTTAAAGTTTTAGAGGAACTACAAATTACTAAAGAAAATAAAGAGGTTCTTAGAGAATTTGGAGAAAGTTTAATGCAAAGAGAGGTTTAGTTTTTTAAGCTATAGATGTTAATTTGGCTATATTTTCCATGGTATCTATAACGGTTTTGTTAATTTTTCTTTTGGCAATTAAAAAAAGGATAAATTTTTTAATTGGAGATGTGACAAACCAGTAAGTTTCTATTTTTAAATTTGATTGTTCTTTAGAAAGTGGTGTAATAGTGTAAAATTGATAATAAGTATCTACTATAGGAGGACTTTTAGTGAATTCTCCATAAATTAATTGTCCCATTTTTACTTCTTTTACTACAGTGGTAAAATCTAAATGCTTTTCCTTTATAACACAAATATGCTCTGTACCTTCTCTATTAATTTCATTTTCATTGTACTCAAATTTATCTACTCCATTTACCCATAAATGACGGTATTTAAAATTAGAAATATATTCATATAATTTTTCTGCAGATAATGCAATATTTTTAGAGTAGGTTACATTTGGAGGATTTGGTAAAACAACCTTTTCTATAGATCTAAAAGGCTTAAGTTGTAAGAGTTCAGAATTAATAACTGCATAGATATAGGTAAGCTCTTTAGAGTCGTAAATGTCTATACCTTCTTTAAATTTAAATAGTTTGCTATAATAATAAATAGGTAATCCTATTTCAGAAGCTAAAGATTTACTTATTAAAATGTAGTTATTACTATCTACAGAGTTTTTAAGCATTCTATGCGCTTCAATAACCTGCTTTCCAAATGGTTTTCGGTTTCCTTGTACTTCAATAAATTGTAATTCTCCACAATGTGCTATAATTTTTAATTGCAAATTTGGTGCAGTTGCGCAAGCATTACAAGGACATATCCTGTTGGTTTCCAATAATTTTAAATGACTATAGAATGCTGTAAACATAGATTCTATTTGTGCAAGAAGCCTTTCTTGTGAAGGTACTTCTCCCTCCTTATAAAAAAATAAAGCATCTCCTTCAACTTCGGCAAGTTGCAAATCTTCAGTATTAGATTGTATTAAAACTTCTAATAGCTCTGCAATAACATGTTGGCTGTGTTCTACTTCTGTTGTTTGTATAAATTCTGTAAATCCAGAAATATCAGGTATAAAAAGCAGAGAATTAGCCATTTTATAGGGTTTTGTTATTTATAAAAGTATATAAATTTTGTCGGACTAATAAGACAACCTTACTACTAATTTTACTTTAATCTAAACGATAACGTATCCCAAAAAATCCTCTAATACCTTGGTTAGGGCCATAAACATAGGTTGGGTCAAAAGTTAAAGCGTTAGGGTTGTTTGCTGTAGCAACAGCATCTCCGTTGGCATCAAAAGTTACCTCTTTATCAAACGGGTCATTAGCTCTTGCAATAATAAAAGGATTTCCACGGTTGGGCGTCCAGTCTAAAAGGTTTTTAACTCCTGCATAAAGCTCTACATTTTTTATTCCCTTATATGTAAATTGTATGTTTTGTATGCTCCAAACTGGGGAGTATTCACTTCTTGGGTCTAGCGCTCCTAATAATGGCAAACGCATTGGACCATATAGGTTGCCTGTATAATCTACGGTTAAATCCCAAGGGGCAATGGTATATGTTATTCCCCATGTTCCAGAATAACCTTCGGTAAGTATTTGTCTTTCTGTTACTCCACCTTCTGTATTACTAACATCCATAATTGTAGCCCCTAAAGAAATTTTTAATTGGTTAGGAAAGGAAACATCTAAATTTACACTAGCTCCTTTAGATACGGATTTTCCGTCTAAATTATCATATATAATTTGATTAGGGTTTGTGTCATAATCTGGTAGAATTACATTACTAAAATGGGTATAAAAAAGGGATGCATCTAGTGTAGAAAAAGTACCGTTAGTCCCGTAGAATTTTTGCAAATAATTAAGGTTGGTATTGTAAGATTGTTCTGGTTTTAATGCATTAGCAATTATTACTTCTCTAGACCCAGTTAATGCAGCATGGTCTTCTGTAAATAAATTTACAACTCTAAAGCCTGTTCCAGCATTTAATCTTAAAATACCATTGGTAGTAACTTTCCATTTATAAGCGGCTCTAGGGGTGAAAATAGAGCCATGTCTGCTATCATAATCATACCTAGCACCTACTAATAAAGAATGTTTTTTATTAAACTTTATTTCGTCTTGAACAAAAAGGCTAGGAATAACTATTTCATCAGGGTTATTTTTGTTAGTAGTTTCCGTAGCAGAGGTATTATCATCATAGTAATTATATCGTAATGCTGTTCCAAAAAGTAAATCGTGTTTCCCTTTGGTTTTATCCCATGTAAGTTGTGTAAAACCAATACGCTGGTCTGCCAAATAAGGTGTATCTCCATAAAAAGAATCTTGATGATGGTCATTATAAGAAAAAGAAAATAGTACTTTCTCTTTTATTGGCAATTGGTATTTGCCTAATACTTCCCATCTTCTGGTTTTTATGCTTTCGCCATAAATATCTGTTCCGCCTCTAAATTCTGGAGTCCATTGCAATTCTCCTCCCCAGCGATTTTCATAAAAAAATCTTCCAGCAAAGGAAAGTATTCTATTTTCTTTACGCTTAATATTCCATTTTTGAAAAACAGATATTCGCTCTTGTATGGTTAAATCGGTAAAATTATCGTTGTTATTATCTATTGGGTTATCGTAATTAAAGTAATTAATTCCTATTAGCGCATCTGTCTTTTTACCAACACTTAGTTTTGTGCCAAAATCTAAACTATACTCTTCCCAACCTGTAGCAAATGCATCGGCAAAAAATATGGGAGCATCTTCTGTACTTTTTGTAATAATATTTATTAGTCCACCAACGGCTTCACTACCATACAAACTAGAAGCTGGGCCTTTTACAATTTCTATTTGTTCTATAAGAGAATTTGGTATTCCAGAAAGTCCGTATACAGTTCCTAATCCGCTAACTATTGGCATGCCATCTATTAGAACCAAAGTATAAGGACCCTCAAGACCATTAATATGTATATCTCCAGTATTGCAAACACTACAGTTTATTTGTGGCCTAACACCATTTACATTTTGTAGTGCTTCAAAGATATTTGCGGTAGGGTTCTTTTTTAAAAAAGTAGGGCTATATACTTCCACAGGAACTGGGCTATCTAATCTATTTACAGCCTTTAAGGTTCCTGTAACTACGGTTTCTTCTAATTCTTCAGAAGAAGCTATTAAATTTATAACTACTGTTTTACTTTCTTTTTCTTTAAGTGCTATTTTCTTAGCATAAGGTTGGTAACCAAGTACAGAAACCAATAATGTATAATCTCCAGCGCTTAGATTTTGTAATGTAAAAGCACCTTCCTCATCTGTTGATGTTCCTTTTATAGTACCTTTTAAAAGAACATTAGCAAAGGGTATAGGAGTGTTGTTTTCAGAAACCACCCCATTTATTTTTCCTTCTTGAGCAGTTAATGTACTATAGTTGTATAAAAATAGAAAGCTAATTAATAGAGACTTGTATAATGTATTCATTAATATTTTTATCGATGTAAAATAAAATTTAGGCAAATCTAAAAATTTGTTTTTAGTAATAAAAATGTATTTTTGTTAAAAATGAAAATTTAATGACGCTCTCAGAAGAAGACTATATTAAAATTATATATCATTTAGGCAAAGGGGAACAAGGAAAGGTTTCAACAAATGCTATTGCAGAAAAAATGGAGACAAAGCCATCTTCTGTTAGTGATATGATTAAAAAATTGTCTGAAAAAGGCCTTGTAAATTACAAAAAATACCAAGGTGTTACGCTTTCAGAATATGGTTTAAAAGTGGCGTTGTCAATTGTTAGAAAGCATAGACTTTGGGAGGTTTTTTTGGTAGAAAAATTAGAATTTTCTTGGGATGAGGTTCACGAAGTTGCAGAACAATTAGAACATATAAAAAGTGAAAAGCTTATTGATATGCTAGATAAGCATTTAGGATTTCCGCAAATTGATCCTCATGGTGACCCAATACCATCTAAAAGTGGCGAGTTTAAAAAATCTATTAAACGATTATTAAATGAAGTGCCAATTGGGAAGGAAGGTATATGTGTAGGAGTAAAAGACTCTTCGCCACCTTTTTTAAAGTTTTTAGATAAAAATAAAATAGCTTTAGGAGATTCTATTTTTGTTGTAGACAAAGAAGAGTTTGATGGCTCATTGCATATAAAAATTAGAGATATAGATATTCGAATATCAGACCAAATAGCATCTAACTTATATTTAAGAATAATAGAATAATCATGGAACAAGTAATTGCGTATTTAGAATCTATAGACCCAATTTTAGCAGCATTTTATGCTACCACTTTTACATGGGCATTAACAGCGGCAGGAGCTGCATTAGTTTTTTTGTTTAAAACCATGAATAGGGCAGTTTTAGACGGTATGTTGGGTTTTACAGGAGGTGTTATGGTGGCAGCAAGTTTTTGGAGCCTTTTAGCACCTGGTATAGAAATGAGTCCTGGAGAAGGATTTGTAAAAGTAATTCCGGCAGCAGTTGGGTTTTTGCTTGGAGCATTATTTTTATTTGGCTTAGATAAGATATTACCACACCTACATATTAATTTTAAGGAAAGCGAAACAGAAGGGATAAAAACACCATGGCATAGATCGGTATTATTAACACTAGCAATAACCTTGCATAATATTCCTGAAGGTTTGGCAGTGGGAGTTTTATTTGGTGGCGTTGCTGCAGGTTTTGATGGTGCTTCTATTGGTGGAGCAGTAGCTTTAGCTTTAGGAATAGGACTTCAGAATTTTCCAGAAGGTTTTGCAGTTGCTATGCCTTTAAGAAGGCAAGGTTTAAGTAGAACCAAAAGTTTTATGTTTGGACAAGCATCTGCACTAGTAGAACCAATTGCAGCAGTAATTGGAGCATGGGCAGTACTAACTTTTCAGCCTATATTACCTTATGCACTTTCTTTTGCTGCGGGAGCAATGATCTTTGTAGTAGTAGAGGAAGTTATTCCTGAAACCCAACAAGACAAACATACAGACATTGCTGTTATGGGTTTTATTGGAGGTTTTATTGTAATGATGACTTTAGATGTAGGTTTGGGGTAAAATATTAATCATATTAACATAACATTAGTTTTTTTAGGGGGTTATATATTTGCTCGTTAACCTAATAGTAAATATGTATTACATTTGTCACAGTTTGTAAACTATGAATACTATGAGTTTTATAAAATTAGTTTTGTTTTTATTTTTCATCAATGCAGGATGTGAAAAAAGTAAAGATGTAAGCACAGATGCGCTAGAAAAAAGTACTATTCCGCCATCTATAAGAGATAGAGATTTTAGAGAAGATATGCGTTCCTTTGTTATTGGATTAAGTGAGCATGCAAAAGAACAAAATCCAGATTTCTCTATAATACCTCAAAACGGTATAGAATTGGTTACAAAATCTGGTACGGCAGATGGTGCACCAAGTAAAAAGTATTTAGAAGCTATTGATGCTAATGGCCAAGAAAATTTATTTTACGGGTATAAGAGAGATAATGTAGCAACTAAACCTGATGTTACAGAATATAACATAGATCTTTTGAAAGTTTCTCAAGAGTTTGGAAATTCAATTTTTGTCATAGATTATTGTTCTTCTGAAGCTAAAATAAAGGATGCTTATACTCAAAATTACAATTTAGGGTTTATCCCTTTTGTGGCTACTCAAAGAGATTTAACATTAATACCACCGGTACCTACTAAACTTAATAAATTAACTAGCAGAGATGTATCTTCCCTTGATGATGCAGAGAATTTTTTATTTATTCTTAACTACGAAGATTATAATACAAAAAATGAGTTGCTTAATGAAATAGGAGACTCTAATTATGATGTAGTTTTTTTAGATATGTTTTTTAGTGATGGTACTCCTTTTTCTAAATTAGATATTGAAAAGTTAAAAACGAAACCAGGTGGTGGGCAAAGATTAGTTATTTGCTACATGTCTATTGGAGAGGCAGAAGACTATAGATATTATTGGGATAATGATTGGGATAAAAATGAACCAGTTTGGTTAGATGAAGAAAATAAAAACTGGAAAGGGAATTTTAAAGTACGGTATTGGGAAGAAGAATGGCAGAATATTATTTATGGAAATGAAGATGCCTACTTAGATAAAATACTTTCTACAGGATTTGATGGTGTTTACTTAGATATTATTGATGCCTTTGAGTATTTTGAGAACTATGATGAGTAGTGTATTTTATCGATGAAGGTAATGAATATGACCTTTTATAGATTAAATGCAATGCTTTAACTAATATAAATTAACATATCTGGATTATGTGTTTTCTTTGAATTTGTTTAACCAACTATAACAATAGGAAAACCTACATGTCACTAACCAATAATCCAATAAATGTACTCCTTATTACAGAAGGGACGTATCCTTATAATGGAGGTGGAGTATCAACTTGGGCTCATGATTTATGTTCTAAAACTAAGGGCATAGATTTTACTTTATATTCTATAAACGCAGGTGTAGAAGTAACCCCTAGATACCCATTAACAGAAAACGTAAAAAAAATTATTCAGGTTCCTATGTGGTCTCCTGAAGAACCTTTTGATTGTGTAGATTATAATATAAAATATTCAACAATACTAAAGGCAAGGGAATTTACATCAAAAGATATTATTAAAAATTCTTTTGTCCCTAATTTTAAATCTTTCATAGAAGAAATATATTCTGAAAAACAATCTTTAAAAACAATAAATGCTTGTTTTTATAAAATGTGGCGTTTTTTTCAGAAATACGATTACAAAACAACAATGACCAGTGAGCCGGTTTGGAATACTTTCTGTGATGTAATTTCTAATGTGCTCCCTAAGGATGAGCTAAATAGAATTCCATTAGAAGACATGACTACAGCAATGCGCTGGATATATCGTTTTCTTATTCCTATGGCAATAGAAGTTCCTAAAATGGATATATCTCATATTACTATTTCTGGAATTGCAGTTATACCAGCATTGGCATTAAAATATAAATACAATACTCCTATTTTAGTAACAGAACATGGTGTTTTTATTAGAGAACGTTTAATTGCAATAAGCACTGCAGATTATTCTTATTTCCTAAAAAAGATGCTAATTAATTTTTCAGAATGTATTACCAAGTTAGTCTATTATCACGCATCTAAAATTACTACAGTAAGTAAATTTAACGTGTCTTGGGAAAAATTTTATGGAGCAGAGTTATCTAAAATTGAAGTAATATATAATGGTGTAGATGAAAATTTATTTAAACCAAGATCCAAGCCAGAGCATTTAAAAGATATTCCTACTGTAGTAGCTGCAGCAAGAATTTTTGATTTAAAAGATATACTTACAATGATTAAGACTTGTGCAGAGGTTATAAAAACAATACCAGAAGTGCAGTTTTTAATTTATGGTAATAAAGATGCTGTACCAGAATATACAGTAGAATGTGAAAATTTGATAAAAGAACTTAAAGTAGAAAATAACTTTTTCTTAAAAGGCTTTCATAATAAACCAGAACTAATTTATTCAGAAGGAGATATATCTATATTAACATCAATTTCAGAAGGTTTTCCTTATACAGTAATAGAGTCTATGAGTTGTGGTGTGCCAGTAGTTGCAACAGATGTAGGAGGTGTTACAGAGGCTTTAGATGATACTTGCGGACTTGTTTGCAAACCTAAAGATTATGTAGAAATAGCAGAGAAGGTTGTTAAACTATTACAAAACCAACAATTAAGAAGTTGGATGGGAGAAAATGCAAGAAATAAAGTAACGGACCATTTTACTATAGAAACCTTTATTAAATCTTTTGAGGAGACTTATCAAAACTTAGGTCAAAAATACACTCATTTAGTAGAGTATTAAAAAAAATTAAATCCCCCTTTTTTTTTCTTAATGAAAAGCTTGCATAAAAATATAGAAGATATAACTGCATCTGTAATACAAAAAATAGGAAACCCTGTTAGTGTTATGGTTGTTTTGGCTACTTTAGAATCTTTTGGAATACGAGATAAAGATGTTTTTTCGGATTATGGTTTTGTAACTATATCAGATTTAGCGAAACATATTTATGAAGACCTAAAAGGTAGAGATGTAGAATCTCTTAAAAATGTAAATGAGCTTAAAAAGGAAAAAGAAAAAACTTCAGTTATACCAGTCTCGAGTTATTTATGGATGAAAACAAAATTGTTAATGCAATTTTATCCACTAGGAATATTTCATTTACTACCAATTTTTTTACAAATAGCATCTATAATTGTTTTTGGCTATTCTTTATGGGCTTTTATAGGTTTTAATATTGTACAGTCTACCTCTGTAGTATTTGGGGTAATTATAGGGCTAATAGTATCTGGAGGATATGTTCAGGTACTTGGAAGGCAAGCATCTTTTTATTGGCATCATCAAGAATATAAACAAGCAAAAATGGTGGTTAATAAATTAATAGAGTCTGGAATAAAAGGGTTATTGGTAACGTTTTTATTCATATTTGCTATAAATTTTCTTTTTAACCTTTACCCTTTTTCATTTATTTTAATTACTTGTATTTATGCCTTTTTAATAGGCCTGCTTCTTTTGGTATCAGCACCCTTTCATACCATAAGGCAAAGATGGGTAATATCCTTAGCAATATTAATGGCAACGGGAATAGCTTTAGGTTTAAAGCTTTATACTACGTTGCATGTATACATAACACATTGGGTAGGTATTGTGGTAGCTATATTTATATCTAAATTATTCTTAGAATACTTTTTTAATAAGAAAAGGGGATCTTACACAGAAGAAACTCTTAGGCCAAAAAAACTAATGGTAATCTATAAAAACTATAGATACTTTTTTTACGGAACCCTTATCTATGTTTTTATTTTTATTGATAGAATATTGGCATGGTCTGCAGATATAGATTTAACCCATCAGTTTATTTTTCTTTATGAGAAGAACTATGAAATTGGTATGGATCTGGCAATTGTAATCTTCTTTATGTTAGCGGGTGTTTTAGAATATTCCATTGCTTCTTTTAGTAAGTTTTTAGATGTTAAACAACGTAATATTTTATTAGTAAATAAAGATACGTTTAACCGCAGCTTGTTTAAAATGTATTTAGGACATATTTCTTTGTTGCTGCTTACGGCACTGTTAACTACAACTTTTATCTATTTATTAATTACCCAACCATGGGGGTACCAAGCAAATTTTGGGGAAGCCCTAGATTTTATAAGTATTAAAGTATGTATTATAGGAGGTATAGGATATTTGTTTTTAACATGGGGAATGCTTAACTCTTTATACCTTTTTACACTAGATGCTCCAAAAGGGCCATTGCGTTCTATACTAATTGCTTGTTTGGCTAATTTAATTGTAGGTTTTATTTTATGTAGGGTAATAAGTTATGAATATAGCGTTGTGGGTATGCTAGTAGGAGCAGGGCTTTTTATGATGTTAACTTTGCGAGAAACTATTATTTTTTTTAAAAAACTAGATTATCATTATTATGCGGCTTATTAGTATGTTTTATTTTTTATTACCTTTTTTAGGTGTATCACAGATGCATACTAAGCATAATTCTATACAGGATAAATTATTTGTTTGTTATGGCAAAGTAAATCCAGAATTAGTAAAAGGCTATGCTTTGGTAATTATAGAATCGGAACATTATTCTACTTCAGAAATTGCTGTGTTTAATAAAAACAATGAAAAGGTTGTAGCTTATTTAAGCTTATCCGAAGTAAATGAATATGCTTCTTTTTATAAAGAAATTAAACCATATACCTTAGAAAAAAATGATATTTGGAATAGTCATTTCATTGACATAAAGAATGAAAAAGCGCAACAAGTATTATTAGGTGAAATTAACAGAATGCAAAAAAAAGGTATTCAAGGTTTGTTTTTAGATAACTTAGATAATGTTTCTAAGTGGGGAAAATTATATAATCAAAAAGAAGCTTTTTTAAGCTT
Organism: uncultured Maribacter sp.; assembly: GCF_947495965.1. Classification (GTDB taxonomy): domain Bacteria; phylum Bacteroidota; class Bacteroidia; order Flavobacteriales; family Flavobacteriaceae; genus Maribacter_B. The sequence continues at coordinate 784,500 of NZ_CANMBB010000001.1, read as the reverse complement.
TTTAAAAAAACTAAAAACTAAAAATAAAGACATCTATTTAGTACAAAATGGGGGGCTTTTTATAGCTAAAGAACTTAGTAATATTACTAATGCTATCCTTATAGAATCTGTTATTAGCTCCTATAATTTTGATAAAAAAGAATACAAGTTAAGAGATAAGGATACTAAAAAACAAATTGTAGAAAATTTAAAAGCAACAAAAAAACAAGTAAAAAAACCTATTTATGTAATAGAATATGCCGAAACTTTGGAGATGAAAACCATTATTAATAGAGAGTTAAAAAAAATGGGGTTTTCATCATTTGTAGGACAAATAGATTTACAAACTATTCCAAAATTTAAAAGTAATTAAAAAATGGTGATTCTAGATAATGTTCTTTTAGGTCCTTTTCGGGTCTTGCTTCTTTTTTTAGGAGTGCTTTTTGTTCATCAAATAGTTACAAAACAACCAATAAAAACCTATAATTTAGATTACGTTGTAAAGCGTTCTATATTCTTTGGAAGTGTAATATTATTATTAATTTTTACACTAATACAGTTTAAGATGTATGATGTTTTTGCGTTAATTTCTATGTTCATTGGATTACTTCTTTTTTTATATTTAGACTTAGGAGGTCTTCGCAATTCTACTAGTCAAATTCAAAAAAAGAGAAAAGCTTTTCTTCTTTCTTTTTTTAAATTCATGGAAGAGAGACCAAATATTTCTAAGCAATTAAAAAAGAGCAAAAACTTTTTTGTTCCTAAGAAGATTAATTTTAAAATAGTAACCGCTTTTTTAGTTTCTTTTGCTTGTTTTGTTTCAAGATATTTATTTCTAAAAAATGATTTATATACGCTGTCGGGATTATGGATTCAGAATTTAGAATTTGTAAAACAGTTTAATGAGAATAAATGGTTTACTCCTGGCTTTATACTATTAGGAGAAAATGCTTTAATAAACTTTTATAGCAAAATAACAGGCATAAGTGAAGAAATGGCTGTACACTCTTTTGGATTGTTAGAAACTTTTGCAGTAAGTTTAATTCTATATTGGATATTAACTAAAATTACTAAATCCAATTTTTTAGCGCCTATGATGGGGGTTCTATTTTTTGGCTTTTTTTACAAATATTTGCCAATAAACATAAACTTATTACTAGAACATAACGCCTTATATATGGCTATATGTTTTGCATTACCGCTTATGTTATTTACTGTACAACCAAAGTTGCTTGCAAAGGAAAAGCGTAAATTTTTTATACTATTATTTATTATTTATACTGCTTTAGGATTAATAAATTTATTTGTGACTTTAATAATTATGCCAATCTTTTTAGTATTAGCATTGCTTTTAGTTACTAAGAAAAATTTACCATATGTTCTAAGGAGCTTACTAAGTTATGTTTTGGCAATTAGTTTAATATTTATTGTACATGTAATAGCTTGTTGGTATACTGAAACTTCTTTTTTCTCTTTTTTAAGAGAAAATATGATATTAGTAGATGTGTATACTTATTTTCCTCAATTGGTAATTAGTATAGATGAGTTGGTTCTTGTGTATTCTTTATTAGGAGGCATTACAATATTAGTTCTTTTACCATTATTTATAAAAAATAGAGAAAAATGGAATCCAGCAATGGTTTTTCTACTTTTCTTTAATGCCGTAATTGCTTTAAAATGGTTAAAATGGTCATGGATAGATATTGATTTGTACTATCAAACTTTATCCGTATTAATTGTTGTTCTTATAGGAATATTCTTTGGGGTATTGGCACATTACTTAAAAATTTCTGTTCCTAAAAAAAGAAACTTAAGAGTAATTAGTATCGCTGTTATTTTTATCACTTTTATTTTTGTTTCCTATTTTACAAATAGTTTTTTTAAATATGATTTTAAAAAAACAGACGAACTTAAAACAGACATTTTATTAGTATATAATGATTTGTCTAGTAATTACTTACCTTTTTCTTATGCCGTTGTAAATCAAGATTACGGTCGTAGTATTAGTAAAAGTGAGCATCACTTTATCAATTATAATATTTTTACAGAATTATATTCTAAGAGAGATTCTATCTATCAAACTATAAAGGATGATGAAGAATTAATGAAAAAGAATTCGAGCAATATTTTACCCAATAGTGTCTTTATTTTTATTCCTAAAAACAATTCTAATTCTACCGATGAAAATTTTATAATTAAAAAAGAAACCGCTTTAAAAATAGATGCGCAAATAAATATTCTTAAGAAGAGGGGACGTAGGGTAAAGGTTTATTTTGAAGATGAATTTTTAACCGTTTATGAAATAGTAAACAAAGAAAATGCTTCAAAATTGAATGATTTAATTTTTGATTTATGATTAAAAATATAAAATATGGTTTATTTATCTTTTTATTAGGATTAACTATAGGTTGCCAAAGAGATATTTACAGGTTTACACACGAGTTTAGTATTCCAGAAAAGAGTAAAGAGCTTCCTCTAGTGCAGTTTTTAGTTAGCAAAAATGAATATAGTAATGCTATAGAAAGCAAAAACTTATATAAAGCATTAGATTACACTAAAATACCATATAAAAATTTATATGTTAAAGACTTTAATGAGGTTCCTAAAATAGCACCAACAACAAGAGTTTTATGCATATACGAAACCACTCCTTTAAATGATAATGCTATTAAAGCAATACTAAATTTTGTTGCTAAAGGCGGAACATTATATGTAACTAAAGCAATTAAAGATGAACGTATTTCTTTTTTATTAGGACTTAATCCAGATGCAAATTGGGAAACTAATTTAACAGCACAAGGGTATCATCTTATCTCTCCAATTTTCCCTGGAAAACAAGGGTTAAAGTACAATGATGATGGATTACATTTAGGTTTCTCTGGACGTAATTTTTCGGATAATACGCAGGTTTTAGTATGTGCTACTAACAATAATGATTATCCTGTTTTATTAGAAAATAAGATTGGAAAAGGAAGAGTTATACTCTTTAATTCTGCTACATTACTTAATAAAAGTATGCGTGGATTTATGTTTTCTAGTATCCTTAAAGGTTTAGAAGGTATTCCTTACCCAATAGCAAATGTGGCTACAATATTTTTAGATGATTTTCCAGCTCCCACATATAGTATTTATAAAGAACCTATTAAGTCTGAGCTAAATATAACGGTAACAGATTATGTAAAAGACGTTTGGTGGCCCGATATGAAAAAATTTGCATTAGAGCAAAACATGGAGTATACAGCTTATGTTACTTTTGATTATAATGCACATGTTATTCCACCATTTACCTTTAAAGAATGGGATAGAAATACGGTTGTTAAAAATGGTTCTACCCAAAAACTAAGTGCTTGGATTGCTAGAGATGTACTTAAAAGTGGACATGAGTTAGGTTTTCATGGCTATAACCATGTCTCCTTATTAAAATCGGATTGGAAAAATCCAAAATATATAGTTACTGGACTAGATGCTGCCGAAAAAAAATGGAAAGTATTAGATTTTAAAAGTTTACCAACTTCTTATGTACCACCATCAAACTATATAGATAGTGTTGGGCTAGCAAAGTTACATGAAGGAATGCCAAGTCTTAAGTATATGCAAAGTATTTATTTAGGAACAAAAGAAGAGGGCGGTGATAGAGAATTTGATCCTGATCCTTACAATGATAAGTTTTTTGATTTTCCTAGAATAAGTAGTGGTTATGTATTAGAAAAAACAAATACATGGGCTATAGAATCTATGTATATATGTACTGGTATATGGACACATTTTGTGCATCCAGATGATGTTTATCAAATTCCAGATGCATCAAATGCTGCAACTAGTGGTCATTTTAGTTATAGAAATAAACACAAGTTAAACTGGTATTCTAAAAATGGTAAAAAAGGGATGTTTGATACTTTTAAAGACCATATTTATGAATATAAGAGAGATCATCCATTTTCAAGGTTTATTAATGCAACAAAAGCATCTGAAAAAACCATGGATTGGCGTTATGCGTATTATAGACATTCTAATTTTGATGGTCTATATGAAGTTGAGAGTACTAATGCAAGAAACAAGGATAAGAGTAATTTTTGGTTAATGTATGTAGATAATGCCAATCTTAAGTTAGTAGATGAACTTTTGGAAGGGGAAGAGGTTGAAGTTAAAAAAACAGCAATGTTAGATGGCTTTTTGTATTCTGTAAAAACAAGAAACCCATCTATCTCCGTTCCAGATTTATTTGGCAAATCTGGAGATGTGAATATACCAGACAATGTTGTACTATCGGAAGTGAATAAGGCATACGAATTATACTTGAAGAATAAAAAATTAATGGCTCCAATGGCAGATTTGGTTAATAGATTTGTTGCAGATGGAGATTTAAAAAAAGCCACTGATTTAATAGAAGAAAACTTTAAAACAAACCCAAATGCAAGCTCAGATATATGGAAAGAATATGCAACTTATATGGCTTGGCAAAAAAGAGAAAAAGAAATTTGGGTGAACCTAAACAAGTATTACTTAAGGTTCAAATCTAAAAATACAGCAGATATTTCAAGAAAAATTAAACTTATTGAAGATTATCCTAATGATATAGTTCGCAAACAATGGCTTACAAGACAAATAGATTGGAAAACAAAAGATGCCAATGTTTTAACGGAGTATGTAGATTATTTTAATGAACCCCAAAATCATAAAAAAATAAAACAAGTATTAAAGCAGTTACTAATTATACAGCCAAATTCTAAAAACGCATCACTCTATATAAATCATTTAATAGATAAGAGGGATCCTGATTTAGTAAACGAATTAATTTTATTAGAGCCCTGCAATGCTGCTTATAAAGAATTGGCTAGTACTATTGCTTGGACTTTTGCAGATAACCTTAGGTTTGATAAAGCTTTAGAATGGGAAAAATGCGCAAAAGGAATAGATAAAGAAACAAAAGATTTTTGGGTATTAAGTTCTTCTAATTTTGAAAGGATGAAAGAAAAAGATTTTCCATATTACATAGCTTTATTATTAGCAAACGATACAAGAAAAGCTGTTAAGGAACTTAAAAACGAAGAAAGTTGTTCTAAAGAATTAAAGCACTTATCTAATAAAATAGCAATAGCTTTTGCAGATTATGGAAACTATAAAAAAGCGTTAGAATGGGCAGAATGTGCAGATAGAATAGCAATTAAGGACAAAATGTCTTGGCTCTATGAGACAAATAATATAAATAAGTTAAGAAAAGTTTTTAGAAAGTATAATGCTAAAAACCCAAAAGATTATGATGCGCGTTCTTTTATGGCTACTATAATGTTGTATGAAGGAAAAATAGAGGAATCTGCTAGAATAGCATTTAGTATACCAAGTGATAAAATTGATAAAAAATATAAAAGAGCTCTTAATAAAGAAGTAAAAGACTTAGAGCTTAAAGAACAATTAGCAATATTTAGAAAATATGGCGATTTATTAGACCCTGAAATTGGAGCACAAGTTGCAAAGAAAATGAGGCAAGAAAGAGGCTCTTCTATAAGTTTTGGTTCTTTTAGTATTAATGATAAGTTAAGACCTAATGCATTAACAAATAACCTAACATATAGTACTCACAATAGTAAAGGAGATATGCATAGCTTTTCTTTTACACAAAGTACTATGTATAAATTAGATGGTTTTCCTAGAAGAAGGTCTAATGTAGGTCATGATTTAATGGGGTTAGAATATGGGTTTACAAAAAAATCTAGTAAAAAGTATAAATATGCTTTAAAAGGAAGAGCAGAGAGAGACAATTTTGGAGAGTTCTTTTTTCAAGCAGGAGCAGAACTAAACTATGCTAAGAAAGATAATTTCACAGCTTTTCAATTAGACGCTTTTCCAGTAAGATCAGGGCCTGGATATTCTTTAGATATTTACAGGCTGCAGTTTAATGTTTATAAAGAAATGGTAATAGGTAAGAAGTTTGTACCTATAATTTCATTAGAGTCTAATTATTATACTGATAAAGAAAATGATCATATGTTAATGGGTAGGTTAGAGTATAAACTCATTAAGTTTAATAAATTTAAGCTTAATCCAATGATAGAAGGTGCAGGAGGTATTGGTAGTACAGACCGTAGGTCGGGTTACCCATATTGGATGGCTAAAGAAAGAATTTATGGGGGTGCAGGAGCTATGGTAGTGTTGGGTTCAGATAAAAGTAAATTTAATTTTTCTGCAGACTTTGGTTTCTTTTTAGAAAAGAATGAACCTACTTTTCAAAGGTATATTGGAGATATGTCCTATAGAATAACAGATTTCACAAAGATTAATCTTGGATATGAATTTTATACCATTAAAAATTTCTATTCTAACGTTATTCAGTTTGGGTTAATTTATAATTTTAAATAAAAGAAGCTATCTTGTAGTTTCTTTTATTTAACTTAATAAGTTATAAATTAAAATCCTTTTTATGGCAACAAAAAAAAGACACTGGTTATGGAATTTAATATTAATAATAACATTAGCTGTGTGTTTGTTAGCCTTTGTGGTTCATTATAAAAACTGGACAAAAATAGAACCAGATGGTATTAAAATGGTCTCTGGAATATATTATAAAGAGATAAAGTTTAATGAGGTAGATAGTGTTTCTTTAGTAGATAGAATACCCCCTATGGAGCGCTTAAATGGTTTTTCTGCCTTATCTAAAGGTAATGGCTTATATAGGGAGTTTAAAGATTCTCTTACCAATAAAGAAGTACATGTTTTTGTAGATAATTTTGAACAGCAGAAAATTAAAATAGTATACCAGGATTCTTCAAAGCTTTTTTTTAATTATAAAGATAGTTTAGAGACATTAAATTTAGTGTCACTTCTTAAAAGTAAAATGAAAACTAACCATTAGGTTTTTAACATAAAAAGTTAAAATTCAATTAATTATAAATATTTCGGGTGATTTTCCGTTAGAATATAAATAGTAAAAGACACAAGCTCCCTCCTTTAAAAGTCTTTTAACTAAACCAAATCTAATATTCTAAAACCACCTACAATGAGAAAGCATCTATCTGTTTTTTTTGTTATCATTCTTAGTGTTACATCCTATTTACAAGCGCAAAAAAGTGTAGATATAGACGGTCGTTTGCAGCCTATATTAAATGATTTTTTTGAAGAATGTAAAAAGTATGGGATAGAGTATCATTCCAAATTATTTGAATTAAAAAATATTGATATAGTTAATAATTTACCGCTAGAAGAAGGAAATACAGTACTTGGAAAAGTATCTCGTAATGAAGCTGGTATGGTAGATGAAATTTTAATTAATTGGGCGGCAATGTTAGATCCAGAAATTCTTAAAGTAGTAGCTTTTCATGAATTTGCGCATCATTTTTTAGATTATAAACACACATGCCAAGACTGTAATGAAATTATGGCTGTAACCAATACTAGTTATTTTAATATTGCTAACGATTGGGAAAACCAGGTTGAAAATCTTTTTACTACGTCACCTATTTATTTGGCAAATAAAGAAGCGCATACTGTTGCTGTGAATACTTACGAATAGATAAAGAACAGTCTTTTGTAAGATATAACTATATTCGTTTCTTAAAATGAATATATGGTTGGTGTAGCACAATTTTTTGGAGCTTTATTTGGAATGTTAGCAATTATTTTTGGTGCGTTTGGCGCACATGCATTAAAGAAAATATGTAATGAAGACCAACTAAAAAGTTTTGAGACAGGTGTAAAATACCAAATGTACCATGCTCTACTATTGTTATTTTTAGGATTTAATTTAAAACTAGAAACAGTTTTAGAACATACTATGGTGTATTTTATAATTGTAGGGGTACTATTATTTTCTTTTAGTATATACGGCCTTGTATTGAGTAGTACAAAAGGGAAAAAATGGCGGTTTTTAGGGCCTATTACTCCTCTTGGAGGAGTATTACTAGTATTAGGTTGGGGAATATTATTATATACTGTTATTCTATAATTTCTGTATTCGAAATAAACTCTCGAATAGCTTGGTTAGGTTCTATTATATCATATCCTTTCCAAAAATCGGGATTGTAATTAGGCATATACGTTGGTAAAATAGTATTGTTTTCTTGGAAGGAATTATATTGTGAGCTACTTATGGTAGCTTCATCAAAAACAACAAGTTCATATCTATTTACATTACCAAAATCAAAATCTACTTTTAATGAAAGTTCATTTTGTTTTCTACGGCCTTTTACATTTTTATTTTTTTCAATTATTTTTAGAGGTCTGCGAAAACCAGCCTTAATTCCTTTGGATATATCATAGTAGCTCAAATGATATTTTTTATCTTCTCCTTTGCTAAAAATAATTTTACCAGCAGCTAAATATTCTTTCATAGAAACACCAAGTAACCCAAAATCACGCAAAGGTTTTACATTTTCAAAATCCATCCTAATTAATGCAAAATCATCAGAATTTATATATAGTTTTCCTTGGTAATCTTCAGACCTTTTTGGTTTAAATGTAATAACATAAACGGCAGCATCTCCTAAATACGTAAAATCTTCAAGAGCTAAATTATATCTTCCAGGTTTAAAGAGCACATTATAATCAGAACTTTCATAAACAGGAATATTCTCATAGAGTTTCCCCATGGTTTCTCTTTTATATTTGGCAAAAAACTTTTTTCGTTCTTCTTTGTTCTTTTTTTCGTCTGCTAATTTTTTATTTAATGCAGCAACATCTGTGGAGTCAACCTCAGATTCAAACATTTCATCAGCATCTACTTTGGTTCCAAAAAGTCCAGATTTTATTTTAAAGTAAGAGTCCGTTTTTACATTTTCTTGCATAATTTTATTGAATTTTTTCTCTAGAATTTCAAAATCTAGTTCCATACTTTTATCATACAGTTCAGATGCTTTAATAAGATTTAGTTTTTGTTCTTCACTATCTCCCGCACCATATAAATCTCCTAGAGCTTCATTGTAAACCGTATTGTTTTTAGGAATCTGATTAATAAGGTCGTCTATAAATTTTTTATTAAAGGCTTTTATTGTAGATTTCTTCAAGGTATAATCTGTCTTTAAAATTCTATTATTATACGTTTCTCTTAAAAAAACTCTTTTTTTGGCAAATCCTAGATTATAATTCTTTAGAATACTGTCTTCTACAATTTCAAGTATTTCTTCTGGAGTATAGTTTTTATTAGTTACAATAACCGGGTTAAGTTCTATTGCCATAGGAGCTAAAGAAATAGTACTCTCGGTAAATTCTTTTATGGGTTTTCCTAATGTTGCATACCCAATGCAGGATATATATAGAGAATCGGTCTCTTTAATTTCTTTATTTAAAAGAAAGCTAAAACGCCCTTCTTCATTTGTAATTACCCCCTTGTTATTTAACTTTACAGTAACATAGGGTATTGGCTTTTGTGTGGTAGAGTCTACAATTGTTGCGGTTAAAGATTGTGCGTGGCTATTAGAGCAAATAGCAGAAATAACAATAGATAAAAACCAGAAAGTAATTTTTTCCATACAAAGTTGTGTTGATTGTATTACAAACTAAAGGAATGAGAAACAAAGCACCAGCCTTTTTTTAATTTCTTTAGTACAGTTTTATCTTTTTTTTAAGAACTGTACCTGTCTTATAGACGAACTGTTCTAAGTTTTGTTACTAAGATGGAGATAATAAATTAAGTAGTGTTGTGCTAACTACAACTGCAGCCACCTTCTTGACCACAAGATTTAGTAAATTTGTTTTTATTAACTTTTACTGGTTTAGGAAGAAAGAATTTTTTAACTAAAAAACCAACAGCAAGAATTAAAGTTGCAAAAACTAAGATATCTTGTATAATTGTACTCATAATTAATGTAATATTTGGTATGCGACTAAAGCTACAATATAAGCAAAAATGCTCATAAAAACTAGTTGTCCTGCAGGCCATTTCCAGGAGTTTGTCTCTCTTTTTACAATAGCTAAAGTACTCATACATTGCATGGCAAAAGCATAAAATAATAATAGGGAAACCCCAGAAGCAAGATTAAATAATGGTTTTTTAGTTACAGGATTAATCTCTGCAGCCATTCGGTTTTTTATCGTGTTCTCTTCATCACTTCCCACACTATAAATGGTTGCTAAAGTACCTACAAACACTTCTCTGGCAGCAAAGGAAGTTAGCACTGCTATTCCTATTTTCCAATCATAACCTAATGGTTCTACAATAGGGGTTATAGCTTTTCCTAGGTACCCCATATAGGAATTTTCTAATTTATAACTAGCAATTTCTTGGTTTTTAGCTTGTTTATAAAGTTCTACACTTTTTAGTTTAAGGGAGTCTTTTAATAGCGTTGGGTTTGTTTTATAAAGTGTTTTACCATCACTTTCTAGTAAAGCTTTTTTGTAGATTGCTAAATCTTCTACAACACTTTCTTGATTAAAAGTAGATAATCCTTCTTTTTTTATTTTGTTCTCTATAATTGTGTCTGCATTTTTATAATTTTCAGAAAATCCATTAGACCCTAAAAACCATATGATTATAGAAATAGCTAGAATAATTTTACCTGCTCCAAAAACAAAACTTTTTGTTTTTTCCCATACGGTATAAGCTACATTTTTAAATAATGGGAGTTTGTAATTTGGCATTTCTACTACAAAGAAAGACCTACTTTTAATTTTTAATATTTTGTTTAATATCATTGCAGATAGGATAGATGCTGCAAACCCTATTAAATATAAAAGCATTAAAGTAAGTGCTTGGTAACTTAAGCCTAAAAATCTTCCTTCTGGTATTACTAAAGAAATAATTATTAAATATACTGGTAAACGTGCAGAACAAGTTGTAAAAGGAGTTACTAGGATGGTTATTAAACGTTCTTTCCAGTTTTCTATAGTTCTTGTGGCCATTATTGCAGGAATTGCACATGCAGTACCAGAAATTAGAGGTACTATACTCTTACCACTTAATCCAAAAGGGCGCATTATACGATCGGTTAAAAAAACAACTCTACTCATATAACCTGTTTCTTCTAGCAATGCAATGAATAAAAATAAAAAGGCAATTTGGGGTATAAAAATTACAATGCCACCAATACCAGCTAAAACTCCTTCGGCTATTAAATTTGTAAATGCTCCTTCTGGTAAGGTATTTTTAACCCACTCACTAGCTGCTGCAAAGGATTCATCAATAAAATCCATTGGGTAGCTACTCCAATCATAAATTGCTTGGAAAATAAGAAGAAGAATAAGAAAGAAAATTACATACCCAAATATTTTATGTGTAAGTACTTTGTCTAAGGTAGCTCTTACTCCTGTAGCAGCATTAACATCTATAGAATATGCTTCTTTTAATGTCTCATTTATAAATTTATACCTTAAAATGGTTTCTTTTTGTTGCAGCCTTTTAAGTTCTGATTTAGATTTTGTAGAAAAAGAAGAGGTATCTGGGATTACCTTTTTTTCTATAGGCATAAAGTTTACATCTTGCGTTATAACTAGCCAAAGTTTGTATAAGTCTTCTTTAGGAAAAGCTTGTTGTAGGTTGTTAAAATATTCACCGTCAATTTTGGTGGTATCTACGCAAGGGGTTGTAGACAAATTTTTATAATCTGTTATAAGCTCTTTTAATTTATCTATTCCTGTTCCTTTTCTAGAACTTACTAGCGCAATTTTAGTATCTAATTTTTCTTCTAGAAGTTCTATATCAATCACAATCCCTTTTTTGGTCATTTGGTCTGCCATGTTAATGACTAAAAGGGTAGGAATTTTAAGGTCTTTTATCTGTGTAAAAAGTAAAAGATTCCTTTTTAAATTTTCAACATCAGAAACAACAATAGCTACATCGGGGTGGTTTTTATCTTTTTTATTTAATAATAACTCTACCGCTACACTTTCATCTAAAGAGGTTGTGTTTAAGCTATAAGTTCCAGGTAAATCAATTATATGAGCTTTTACACCTCTTGGGAGTTTACAAATCCCTTCTTTTTTTTCAACCGTAATGCCAGGGTAGTTACCAACTTTTTGGTTTAATCCTGTTAACTGGTTAAAAACAGAAGTTTTTCCAGTGTTAGGGTTGCCTATGAGGGCTACGTTTATTTGTTTACTCATAGGTTATTTTGTTTCTATAAGATCTAACTTAATCTTTAAAGCCATAGCACGTCTTATAGCAATATGAGAACCATTTACATTAATATAAATGGGGTCTTTTAGTGGGGCAACTTGTACAAGCTCTACCATATTCCCTGGCAAACAACCAAGTTCTAATAGTTTTATAGGAAGAGAATCATAGGCAATATCTTTAATAATACCTTTTTCTCCCCTTTTTAAGTTTGCAACTGTAGTCACTAATGTTTATTTAGATTCATTTTAATTAAGAGCAAAAGTAAGGGAAAAACCCGAATTCTAATAAGGCTATTTATAAAATTTATTATGAAGCTTTTTTATTCTAGGTAGGTTTTTTTAAGAATCTCTAAATCGGATAATAATTTTTCTATGTCTTCTGTTTTAGTGCCATCGTAAAAACCTCTTATGCGTTTTTCTTTATCTACAAGTATAAAATTCTCTGTATGTATCATATCATAAGGGCCACCATCACCATCTGTTTTAACAGCTAAATAAGATTTTCTTGCCAGTTCATATATTTCTTTTTTACTGCCAGTAACTAAATTCCATTTGGTATCTATTACCCCTTTTTCTAGAGCATATTTTTTTAATTGTGCAACAGAATCTATATCTGGAGTAACAGAGTGTGATAATAGTAAAACATTGGTGTCTTTTACTATTTTGGACTGTATTTCTCCCATATTTTTAGTCATTATGGGGCAAATAGTAGGGCAGGTGGTAAAAAAGAAATCGGCTATATAAATTTTGTTCTTATAATTTTCTTGTGTAATTGTTTCCCCATTTTGGTTAGTTAATGAGAAGTTAGCTATACTGTGGTATTTTTTTACATACTGTAATGTGCTATCTACTAATTCTGCGTTAACCATAGCTGGTTGGTATATAGGAAGCGTTTTTTTAGGAGTTAATGCTGTATAAAACAAGTAAATTATTATACCAGAAAGCACTAGCATAACTAATCCAAAAAGCTTGTATTTACTAAAAAAAGAAAGCATAATTTTTTATGCAAAGGTACATTAGCGTAGTATAGTTATCAAAATAAAGAAAGTTATATTGTTGCTAATAATATCATAAAAACGCTGTAGTAAAGGCAGTTTCTTTTTTTAAGACTTTGTAAAGATGTATTTTTGAGCCGATTTTTAACGATACAAAACAAAAATGAATCCAATTTTAATTAAAACCATCCAATTCTTTTTAAGTCTATCTCTATTGATTGTACTACATGAATTGGGGCATTTTATACCAGCAAAATTATTTAAGACAAGAGTAGAGAAATTCTACCTGTTTTTTGATGTTAAGTTCTCTTTGTTTAAGAAGAAAATAGGAGAAACCGTATATGGTATAGGTTGGTTGCCTTTGGGAGGATATGTTAAAATCTCAGGTATGATTGATGAAAGCATGGACACCGAAGCCATGGCTGAAGAACCAAAAGAATGGGAATTTAGAAGTAAACCAGCATGGCAACGATTAATAATTATGTTAGGAGGAGTAACCGTTAATTTTATATTAGCAGTAATAATATACATAGGAATGGCTTGGTCTTACGGCGATGAGTATATTTCTGCCACCAGTTTAAAAGATGGTTTTTGGGTTACAGAACAGGCTATTGGGGATAAATTAGGAGTAAAAACAGGAGATTTAATAGTTGCTATAGATGGCGTTAAAGTAGAGAGGTTTAGTAGTATCGTTGGTAGTATCGCATATGGTAATACCATTACTATAAAAAGAGATGGAAGAACTTTTGACCAAGAAATTCCCGAAGATTTTATAGCTAAGCTAATAGAAGACGAAGATAAAATGCGTTTTTTAACCTTAAGACAACCATTTATTATAAATGAAATTTCGGAAGGTTCTGTAAATAAAGACACTGATTTTCGTAAAAATGATGTTGTTTTAAAAATAAATGACACCGATGTTACTTACTTGGATCAAGTAAAACCATTATTAGAAGAAAATAAAGAAAAAGACATACAGGTAACTTTAAAAAGAGAAGATGGTGCTGTAGAGACTATTGCTGCAAAAGTAAGTTCAGAAGCAACTTTAGGAGTTGCATTAGGAGCAATGACAATGCAACAATACCAAGACAAAGGATATTTTAAGATAGAAAAAGTAAATTATTCTTTTGTAGAATCTATACCAGCAGGAATAGATAAAGGAATAAAAACCTTATCAGATTATATAAAAGGGATGAAAAAAATATTTAACCCTTCTACAGGAGCTTATAAAGGTGTTGGTGGTTTTGCTGCAATTGCAGGTATTTTTCCTGATGCTTGGAACTGGCCAGCTTTTTGGAGTGCAACAGCCTTTATATCTATTATTCTGGCTTTTATGAATATATTACCAATACCGGCATTAGATGGCGGACATGTAATGTTTTTATTATACGAGATGATTACTGGAAGAAAGCCAAGCGATAAATTTATGGAGTATGCACAAATGACAGGCTTCTTTATTTTAATAGCTTTATTATTGTTTGCTAATGGTAATGATTTGTATAAATGGATAACTAAATAAAAACAATAAAAAATTGTTTGGTGAATTTGAAAAAACATTTATATTTGCACCCGCTTTAGGTTACTAAAGCAAAAATAACACTCCTCCTTAGCTCAGTTGGTTAGAGCATCTGACTGTTAATCAGAGGGTCCTTGGTTCGAGCCCAAGAGGGGGAGCAAAAAACAAAAGCCTTTACAGAAATGTAAAGGCTTTTTTGATTTTGACTAACTGTAAATACTATGTTTTACAAGGATTAGTATTATAATTTATTTTTCCATTTAATAACGAATTTATTAAGCCTATAACCAATAGAAGGTACCCTATTAGGGGTACCACATATTAAACTAATTCTATTATTTGTTTTTTTAAGTTTTAAATACAATCATTTGGTTTGTTATATTTTGGGGTAGAAGAAAATAATGAGTGTAATAGTTTATGTAGTTTAGTTTACTATACTGCATATACAATACAAAATTAAAACTAATAAAAAAGGTCTTGGCGTATATACTGTTACCAAGACCTTACTTTACAAAGTATAATGTTGTTTAAATTAATCCCAAGCAGATAAACCTATAATTTCTCCGTTAGGTCCTACAAAGAATGTGTATTTATCACGAGCGTAATTTTCATTTTCCAGCGCATAGCCTTCTTCTTTTAACTTGTCTCCAATTGGGCCAATGTTATTTACCTTTAACATAAAGTGGTTGTGGTTAGTGTTTCCTATTGGCCCTATAGTATCTATAAATTCTGGAGCCGTAAGCGATAGCCCAATTGTTAAGTCATCGGCCTTTAGTTTCATTACGAGCATTCCTTCAAGTCCTGGCCCATGAAGTACTTCGGCATCAGACATTTTAAAACCCAGTATTTCGCGATATAGCTTTAAGGTTTTTTCCAGTTCTAAAACGTGCACGCTAATGTATTTTAAACCAGTAACCCTTGCTTCTGTTTTATTTTCTTTAGCTGAAACTTTAGAATCTGTACTTTGAGCTAAGGCATTATTAGCGCCCAAACCAAGAAATATTACAAAGAAGCAATATCTGCAAATAAGTTTTGATGTAAAGCTGTTTACTTTTTTACTCTTACTATTATAAATTTTCATAATTAAATATTGTTTTCTTAAAAATAGGATAATATATAATGGTACTTAACTAAACTAACCTGAATAAAAACTGAATAAAATATTTTTTTTTAAAAAGACGCTAATCCTTATATAAATATGCATCAATAAAAACTAGACAAGTCGTTTAAAATTTATTATTGAATAAGCCTTTGCTCCCTTTTTTTGTAATATTACTCTAGCATATTTTACAAAGAGTGTGTTAACTCCTTTTATTTTTTATTACTATAAATAACCTAATTCTACATATTTTTTCTTCTGTAGAATTCTATAAAAGAATACCAATAAAATACTAAAAATAATATGAAAGTTTTTAAAAATATTTTGCCATTACTTTTACTTCTTGTCTCTTGTAACCAATTAAAAAAAGTAGATAATAAAAGTGTTAGTGAAATATATGAATGGGAAGAATTAATAGATAAAGATTTAACCCATTGGGATAATTATTTAAGTTACCAACACCAGCCTGGTTATGACGGTTCTGTGCCAAAAAATAAAGAAGGGCAAGAAATTGCTCCTATTGGGGTAAACAACCCCTCTTATAATGTTTTTACAACTTTTTTAGAAGATGGTAATACTATAATTAAGAATACAGGAGAATATTATGGATGTTTAATTACCAAAAAAGAATATAAAAACTATCATTTTCAATTACAATATAAGTGGGGAGATAAAAAATGGGCTTATAGAAAAGATTTGCTTAAGGACTCAGGTATTTTATACCATTCTATGGGTCCAATGGCTGTAGAATATTGGCGTTCATGGATGCTTTCACAAGAATTTCAGATTATGGAGGGACATACTGGAGATTTTTGGAGTCAAGCAAATTCTGCTATAGATATTAAAGCCTACAAACCAGAATCTGTTTTGGATCCTTTAGCTCATGAGTCGCAAGAGTACTTGCCAATAGGTATGGGTAGTCCGTATAAAAACTATTGTTTGCGAAGTGGTAACTATGAAAAACCCAATGACGAGTGGAATACACTTGACTTGATTTGTTATGAAGGGAAAAGTTTGCATATCGTAAATGGGGAAGTTGTTATGATTTTGAAAGATTCCAGATATATAGATGAAAATGGTAAAGAAGTACCTCTAATACAAGGAAAAATTCAATTACAGAGTGAAGCTGCGGAAGTGTTTTTTAAGGATATTAAAATCCGAAAAATAGATTCGCTCACACAAGAGCAAAGTAACCTTTTTTAAATTAATAAAACCTAAAAAAAATATTATGAAAACTTACTCATTTCTAATTATTGGCCTTGTAAGTATACTTATCTCGTGCTCCTCTAATTCTAATGAAGAATCTGGTGGTCCAACGGCAGCAGATGATTCTCTTTCTGTTACAGAGAATAGTAAATCTGGTGATAATAACCAAATAGATGTGTCTGTAAATGATAATATTGGACCCAATGGAGGTGATACAAATAATTATAGTTTAGCAAGCTCTCCTGTAAATGGAAATGTTACAGAAGTTAGTGATGGCGTTTTTGAGTATGTACCTAATTCTAACTTTTTTGGAAGTGATAGTTTTACCTATAGAATAATAGATAAAGATGATAATGGCGTTACAGCTACAGTTGCTATAGAAGTAACTGAAAATCAAGGGCCATCAGCTGAAGTTTTTGAAAATATAAATCCTGATTTTCCTTCTTTCGTATCTATAGAAGATACCACTCCAAATGATAAAAAATGGGTTAAAGTAGATGCTCTTTCAGATGAATTTGAAGGTCTTTTGGATATTTCTAATGATCCAAATGATACATCAAAAAAGTGGTATAATTCATTTTGGAATTATGGCGGAACTCCTGTTTTTATGAGGTCTGAGAATTCTTATACAGAAGATGGTAATCTTTGTATTCAGGCAACATTAAGGAGTGATCCAAATTGGTTTCAAACTGCAAGAGTTCATTCAACTACTAAAATAAAGTATCCTATGTATACAGAATGTAGTATGAAAACCGCTCATATCTCTGCTTTTAATACTTTTTGGATGAATAATGGTGATATTGATGATAGAGATGAAATAGATATTGTAGAAAATAATTCTAAACCAACAGAAGATTGTGTAAATACTTCTATGAATACACCAAATTTTCCATGGACTACAAATTTATTTCCAACACAAATGAACTCACAATATTTTATAGCTAAAAACGGAGTTACAGAAAGACATGAAGATAATTATGATACAAGATGGTTGTCTGATGAAAATCCGAAAAAAGACAAAACTTGGAACGAAGATTACCATATTGTAGGGTGCTGGTGGATTGATGAGCGTACCGTTCAATTTTACCTAGATGGCGAGCCTGCAGGAAAAGTTACTACAAATCAAGATTTTACTTTAGAGTTAGAGCTTATTTTTGATTTGTGGACTGCTGATGAATGTTTCTTAGGAGGGTTGGCAGATAAAAATGATTTGGCTGATAATACAATTAATACTATGAAGGTTGATTGGGTTCGTACTTGGAAACTAGAAGATAAATAGCTTTTAAAAGTTTACACATTATAAAATTTATTGAGAAATAATAATGAGTTTGAGTTAAGTTTAGTTTTAAGTAAAGGGTATGGGTAGGGCCATGCCCTTTTTTAATTATTATTGTTTAAGTAGAGGGTTATATTTATATTCCTTACTCTTCATATAATCTTTAACCATTTGGTGCTTCTTTTTAATTTTATTGCCTTTCTCTAAAGATAAATCGCAGTCAAAGCGTACAAAATGATACATAGGGTATAGTTTATGACTAATTCCCCATGTTATACCTTGTCCTGGTTGTTTATTGCTATCTGTGAATTTCCCAGGCCTAAAGGCACCGCCGCCCATAGGAACAGTTACACCTTGTATTACTGGGTAAAAATTTATTCCATCTTCAGAAAATAAGATACTGTTTCTTTCTGGTCCCTCAGGTAATGTAGCGCATATACCATTACGGTATGGCCAAACCATACTACCATGCCCTCCCATTAATACAGGATTATATTTTGATTTAATGTACGGTCCTTTAGGAGAGTTCGCTATAGCAACACCAGTTGCTAAGGGAATGTCGGCATGTTTTTTATTATATTTTCCAGATGTTATGTTAGGAGTCCAAGGTAACCGGCTATGACTTTTGTAGTATAAAAAATACTGTCCTCCTTTAACAATAAAAGTGGGTTCATGAATAACTTCTCCATCCCAGCTATCTTCTGGACCAGGTTTTAAAATGGGTTCGTCCAGAGGCTCCCAAGGACCTGCTGGGGAGTTTGCTACAGACATGCCAATTACATTAGGGGTAAAATCTCCAGATGTTAAAAATAGTTTAGACCAGCGAGCATCTTTTATACTTTTAGCAGCCTGGTATGCTAGATAATATTTACCATCTGCAAATAAAATCTCAGGGTTAAAAACGCTACGATGATCGTAGCGCCCTTTTTTACCTCTAGAAATTGCAATTCCTTGCTCTTCCCATTTATATCCATCAATAGATGTAGCAAACCATACATCACACAAATCCCAGTGAAAAGCTCTTAGAGAATCTGTTGCGTTATTGGGGCCAACTACTTTAGTGTTTTTTTGTGGTTTAGAGTACCACATATAATATAGCCCGCCATCTTGTATAATACTAGATGGGTAATAACGTTCAATGCCTTTATCAAAATCAAATCCTTCTAGTTTTTTATAACTAAACTGGGTGTTAAATTCATTATACTTCTCATAATGGATATGATTTTCACGAAAACGCTTATAAGAAGAACTCTCATAGGTTGTTAGATGGTTGTTTTTACATGAAAATAAGTTTATTACAATAAGTGTTAAAATAAATGAAACACCTTTTTTTAGTAGGTTAGCTGTCATGATATTGTTTGTTTTTTTAAACACAGAATGCTACCCTTATTAACTATAAGCTAATTTTTTAATTTATTCTCCTTTAGCTCTGTGTTGTTTTTTTGTTTTAGATGTATAACTCATAATACTTTGATAATTCCAACTATTGTATATATGAGATAATCCCCAACGTAATATTTCTGTAGGTTCTTTTTCATTATCGGAGGTTCTATTTAAACCAATAGCATGAGCACTAACTCCTGGTATAACAGACATTATCTCAAAGTTAATACCATCTGGCGCCCATTGAATGGTGTTTTTCTCTGGGCCATCAGTTGTAATTAACGCAGCAATACCTCCGTTGTATGGCCAAACGCAAATTTCATGTCCGCTATTACTAATAGGGTTATAAGGAGACTTTATATAAGGCCCTTCTGGTTTGTCTGCTATGGCAAGCCCATGACGTATTTGTCTTCCTCCAAATGTAATTTCTTCTCCCATTTGTTCTCCTTTATAATAAAGATGAAATTTACCATTGTAAGGTATAATACAAGGATCATGTACTTTATGACTATCAAAATCACCTTTGCGTTCCACAGCAAATCTATCTTGTTTTTCACCTTTCCATATGCCATTATCCGCAGGACTTAATATTGGCTCTTTACTTTTTGTCCAAGGTCCATCAGGAGAATTAGACCATGCTAAACCAATTTGGTTTTTAACACGTACTGTATATGGAGACTTTACAGTTTGGTAGCACAAATAGTATTTGTCTTCATGTTTCATGATTTCTACTGTAAATACAGACCTATCGTCATACGCACCTGCTTTTCCTCTAGGTACCGCTAGGCCTTCTTCTTTCCAAGTTTCTCCGTCTTTTGATGTTGCATACCAAATATCGCAACGATCCCAAGGAAATACTTTGTCGTTTTCAACATCGCCTCCAAACCCTTGTGTAGGCCCAGTACTTTTAGAATACCATACATAAAATTTTCCGTTTTCTTTTATAATAGCGCTAGGGTCTCTACGTACAACACCTTCTTCATAGGCTAAATCTCCTTTTAATGGACTTAAGTTAGAAAATTCTACAAACCAATCATTTCCAAGATCTGTAGGCCACATTAAGGCTCTTTTAGATGCTGCACTTAAATGGTTTATATCTGTTATACCTAAATGGTCTATTTGTTCCTGAGTTATTTTAGAAAAGTCTATATTATTTACCTTAGTTGGGGAGTTAATTTGTGCACTAGAACTAATCGTAATTAACGTTGTAATAAAGGACAGGAAAATAATGCTTCTTCTTAATTTCATTTTGTAATATTTAATTTATTATAAATCTTAGAGTTATTTGTTTAGTTGTTGAGATTTAGAATTTTGATGTTCTATATTTTAGGAATATTTAAAAATCTAAAATGCATTTGATTTTACCTTTTTTAATT
Source organism: uncultured Maribacter sp. (assembly GCF_947495965.1). Taxonomy (GTDB): domain Bacteria; phylum Bacteroidota; class Bacteroidia; order Flavobacteriales; family Flavobacteriaceae; genus Maribacter_B. The sequence continues at coordinate 763,628 of NZ_CANMBB010000001.1, read as the reverse complement.
CTTCTGCAATAGTTTTATTGAACATGAAATACTTTCTATTAAATCTTTGTACTAAACATGATATCTGCACAGCATTGCCATATTGATAAATTTTTAACTAATTTTTTATACAAAAATCACTTTAATATGGTAAACACCCCTTGTTTTTTGATGAATTAAAACTGAACATTACCAAAAAGCAGCATAATTATAATAGATAATAACTAATCAAATATTATATTGACATAGACTTAAACATCATTTTATTTGTTCAGTATAAATTTCAATACTGTCATTTATACATTTATTATGAATTAAAATTTTATGGCTATGAAAAAGGGTATGAGTTTACAAAAAATGTTTAGTATTATTTTTTGCATATTTTGTATGTACATAAATGGTCAAGAACCTTATGTTACTAATAAATATATAGAAAAGGCTAAGCATTTAACAGAGAAAAACATAGATAGTGCTGTTTATTATTTAAATAGTGGAATTGATTTTTATCGTAAAGAAAATGACACTTTAAATCTTATAAATAGTATTTGCCAACTTTCTGCACTTTACAGTAATATACTAGATTATGGAAAATCCTATGATGGTTATTGGGATGCATTAATTCTTGCCGATTTGTCTAACGATAATATTTCTAAGTCTATGATTTATAGAGAATTAGGATGGTTGTATAATTCTTACAGAAGAGAGGAAGAATCTTTAGATTATTTTAATAAATCTTTAAGGCTTAAAAAAGAGTTGGTTAAGGAAAATAAAATAGGAGTTGATTATTTAGTTAGTAATTATTATGCAATTGTTAATTGTTATCGTATAAACAATAACTTAAAAATGGCTAAAGTTTATTTAGATAGCTGTATGCTATCGCTAAAAAAAATAAGTCCCTATGAAAAATCATTTTATGTAGAGTCCGAAGCGGCTTATTATAATGCAGTCGTAAAAGGAAACTATAATGAGTCTCTTAGTAAATTAAATAATGCTAAAGAGTTTTTTGAAAAAAATGACCCTTCATACTTAACAGTTATTTATTATTTGTTTGGTGAAATATATACATTAAATGGAGATACAACACAAGCAATAAATTCTTTTAAAAACTCCCTTTCTTTTTCTGAAAAGTATAATAAGCATTTAGGATACAAATTATTTAATTATAATATTTTATCAAAATTGTATTCTAATAAAGGTAATTATAAAGAGGCATTTGAATTTAAAAAGAAAGCAGAAGAGTTAAATGAAAAAATATTTGGGCTTAATAGTAAAAATAACAAGCATTTAATAGAGATAAAAGATAAATACAGATTACAAAAAGAAAAGGAATTAGAAATGCTTAATGAAGCCAAGATTCAAGAACTTGAAAGTCAAAAAAGGATTAGTTTTTTACGAAACATTTTAATGGCAGCTGCTTTTGTTTTTTTACTACTGTATGGGATGCTTTTTTTTAGGAATTTAAGGAGAAAAAATAATTTAGAAAAAGAGAAGATTAATGAAGTTATGAAGTTAAAAAATAGAGAGCTTACGACTTCAGTATTACAATTAATAGAAAAAGAAGAGTTTATAATTAAATTAAAAAATAGTATTGCCAAGAATGATGCTATTGACGTTAGAGCAATTCATAGTATGGTTAATAGCTTTCAAAACTCTATTGGCGATAGCTGGAAAGAGTTTGAGACTAGGTTTATTTCTGTTAACCAAAATTTTTATAAAAACATGAGAAAAAAATATCCAAACTTAAGTCAAACAGATTTAAAGTTATGTGCTTTACTTAAACTAGGTTTTTCTAGTAAAGAAATGTCTTCTTTGTTGGGTATTACAATAGAAAGTGCACATACCTCTAGGTATAGATTAAGAAAAAAATTAAATTTAGAAAAAGGAACAAACCTTGCTAAATTTATGGCAAATTTTTAGTAGTCTAAATGGATATATTTATCCCTTAAAAAAGATAAGATATAGTATAAATAAAAAGGGTTGTATACTAGTATACAACCCTTTTACTTTTAGTAAACTATTATTTGATTTATGGCCTAACAGGTACTTCTGCTAAGAAAAAGTCATCTAAATAGAAGACAAGAGCGTTATCATGAAATTCGTTGAATCACTTTAGTTTACCAAGTGATGTCACGACCAGGTCCCGCATCAAATATTTGATTTTGGTAAATCCATTGCCCCGTAAGTATATAAGAAGTAAAAGGGTTGACCATAAATAAGCCAACCCTTTTTCTAACTTAACTAACTCAATTTTTATGGTCTTACGTTAAGTTGCCTTAACGCCATCCCGTCGATAAAAAACTTAATAGGACTGGCATAGTTCGCGTTTTGTCCTCTTATTAAGAACTTTGAATTTGCAGTATTACCAGGTATGAAAGTTGCACTTTGGTAAATCCATTCACCAGTTGGCATGGACGATTCAAAAACTGTACCAACTACATCTGAATAATTCCAGCTAGCATCATAAAATCTAATATCTGATGCTGCATTATCTACCGGAGCATTAGGAATTGGATCTTCTAAATATAGCCAATAGCTAATTTCATACGTTTTTCCACCTTCTACTGGAAATTCTGTATTAGCGGAAATAATCATTCCTCCATTAGGTCTAAAATTTATAGACATACCTTGAGCTCCTTCAAATGCAAGATTTGCATTAATTTGTATATCATATTCACCCCAGTTGCCTCCCCAACCTTGGTATGGCCAGTCGCCTCCGCCACTTTCAGGGCCATTAGCTGTGGTAGATTCAAAACTATAATCAACACCATTAGAAACAAAAAGGTTTTCTGGAGTTGGGAACTCAGTCACTTGTGCATCAATAATAGGATCAGAAGCAACTTCATCAGTAGTTGTTAAACTACCAGGTGTATAGGTTACATAAACTAGATCGTCAATATAAAATGGTGTGCCGTCTAATTCAAGAAAAATTATGGTTGCTTCATCACTATCCACAGTAGCAGATACAACTGAAGGGTTAAGTACAATAGGATTCATTGCATCCTTATTGTTTTCTATTCTAACTGTAAAATCACCAGCGTTAACTGTAGCGTCATCAATTTCTCTACTGAACTCTAAACCAATTTTATCATCTACTTGAAAAAGTCTATCTAAAGTAACTGGTTCTGTAGAAGGAATCACCTTTATTAATTTTTCATAGAAAAGGGTATCGGCATCGGTAGGACGAAATCTATCAGCTATGTATTGTAAATCCCAAGAACCTAACTTACTAAATTTCATATCTACAAAATCATCTGTTTCCTCTTGCGGAAGTAATTTAGGATTACCACCTTCAGAAGACCAATTTACATTTTGAGGCTCTCCAATTGCGGTATAACTCAAACGAATGGAGTTACTCGCTTCTAGTTCATGTTCTGCGTTATCTGCTAAATTTAGTTCCGTGCCAGTACTACCATCTTCATTAACTCGATAGGCCTTTAATACTGAAGTAATTGAATCTATTACGGTTACTACAATGGTTGTATCTAACTCTCTAGTATCGCTTGGCTCTGTACTATCATCATTACGAAAAACATTTCCTTTAAACTTTTGGTTTAAGATAACATCGTAAACTCCTGCTTTATTAAAAACTGCCTTAATAACTTTTTCAGATGAAGTAGTACCACTTCCTCCAGAAATAATACTTCCATTGCTTGGAAGTGTCCATATTCTAGATTCAACACCTCTTGAAATATCACCGAAATCAATATCTGCACCAACGTTTATTGTATTAGAAAAGTCTTGTTCTGATGTTACAATAATGCGATGGCTTACATCATTTATATTCAAATCTTCTTGCTCTTCGCAAGCTACAAATAGTAGACTCATGACAAAGAGCATGCTTAAAAATTTATTTTGTTTCATATCTAGCTATTTTAATTATTGATATTTGGATTGTTTAACGCTTCTCCTGTAGGAATTGGGAAATAGTCGTGTTGTTCGGATTGGTAGTTATCAGCAGACAACACAAAATCTGGTCGAACAAATCCTGATATAAATAAAGGTGCTTGACCTTCACCCGAAACATCCAAGTTCTCCTCACGCCAAACTTCATCAGCACGTAATTCGTCAAAAACCTCTTTAACAATACCCCAACGAACTAAATCTTTGTAACGATGTCCTTCAAAACAAAGCTCTATTTTTCGTTCTACTTTTCGAATATGTTCCATTACTGTTTGCGCATTAGGATCAACAAAAGTTAGGTTCCCACCATTAACTTGAGGACTCACGTGAAACGCTGGAAACTGTCCACCATTCATATCCATATATTGCTGTAAAGTATATACACCTGCACGACTTCTTACCATATCAATATATTGAATGGCTGTCATAAAATCACCACTATCATTGATTATTGCTTCAGCATACATTAATAGAATATCGGCATAACGAATATGTCTAAAGTTTATTCCACTACGTCCCATTAGAGGTTCTGTTTCCATATGATACCAGTTAGAATGTTTTTTTACGAAGGCACTTATTCCACCACCCCATGCAGCTGGTGATTCAGCAAATGGTTCTAAATAATAATCCCCTTCCCCGTTTCTTGGAGCAATGGTATAATTCATTCTACGCGATTCTAAATTACCGTCGTTAATTGGGTTGTTTGGATCTACCTCGTCATGCACTAACAACTCATGTAAACTATACGAAGTCAAAACTGTGTTAAAAGCACCATGATTAAGAGTTCCTATTTCATTAGAAATGGCAGTTGCCTCAGATCCTATAACGCCAGTTGTAGTATCGTCTTTAAAAGCACCGCCAGCTCCTGGCACTAAATCGAACGAAAAGTTTACTTCAAAAATAGATTCTTCATTAAACTCGTTAAAGTGCGTAAAATTATCTTCAATATTACGTGTTAAATCGTATATACCAGAATCTATTACTTCTTTGAATAAAGTTGCTGCTTTATCCCATTGTTGGTCATACAAATATACTTTACCTAACATTGATGTTGCCGCTCCCCATGTAGCTCTACCTACTTGATCTGCTTCCCATGATTCTGGCAAGTTGTTCATTGCAAATTCAAGATCTGGAATAATTATCTGTGTATTAACTTCAGCAGTACTTGATAATGGTTGATTCAATTCTGCCAACGTTTGAGCAACTCCATCATGTATCATTGCACCCCCATAGGTGTGTACAATTTGGAAATAAAAGAACGCTCTCAAAAATCTCACTTCCCCTTCAATTTTTGCTTTAGCCTCATCATTTAAAGTATCTTCCTCAACTCGTTCTAACTGAGTAAGTATGGTATTTGCTCTAAAAACACCCAGATACAACTCTTCCCACTTGTTAGTAACGTGATTTTGAGCGTTATTATACGTTAAATTTCTGAAAGGAGCAGGACGATACCAAGGTTGCGTACCGGCTATATCTCCTAGTACGAATTCCTGAACCAATTCAGAACCACTTACCCCTCGGTTTTGTAAAGCACCATACACTGTAGTAAGCGCAGAATTAAAATGGGTCTCTGTTTTCCAAAAATTAGCTTCTGTAAGCGCATTTGGATTTTGTTCGTCTAAAAATGTGCTTTCGTTACAACTAGTAATAACTAGCGCAAGAAGAGCAAGACTTTTTATTATTATTTTATTCATTGATTTCATAGTTATTTTTTTTAGAAACTTAATTGAACTCCCATCATAAACTGACGAGCGATTGGATAATTTCCATTATCTACTCCTCTCTCAAATAGATTATTACCACCTACCTCAGGATCATAACCCGTATAATTGGTAAACGTAAACGGATTTACAGAAGATAAGTATAATCTAATTTTTTCTAATCCATAATCTTGTGTGTTCGGAACAGTAAATCCTAAAGACATGGCTCTAATTCGCAAATACGTACCATCTTCTAAGAACCAATCTGAAAATGGTTGTACGTTAAAGTGTTGGTTACCTCTATGGGTAGGAATATCAGAGTTTGAATTCTGTGGAGTCCATTGAAAAACTTGATCTTGATGACGCCCTCCCTGATAAGCCAGCACCTTATTACCATTATATATTTCTGTACCATAAGCCATATAACCTTGAACCGAAAAATCCCAATTTTTATAGCCAAAGTCAAGATTTAAACCAGCTTCCCATTGTGGAATACCAGAACCAGAGAATACACGATCCAAATCATTAATGGCACCATCACCATTAACATCTTTAAACTTTATATCTCCCAATTCAGGAGAACCAATAGTTGATGTATTTAGGGCTTGGTACTCAGCCAATTCTTCCGGTGTTTTAATAACGCCATCATGTTGGTATAAATAGAAAGACCCAGCCGGATTTCCTAATCTTAAAATAGTTGTTGCAAGATTACTAGTACTACCATCAAAATTCCTGATTCTACCTCCATTAGGACCAAGTATTTTACCATTTAAATTGGTAATCTTGTTATCGTTCAGCGTCCAAGTTCCAGAAATTCCAAATTTAAAATCGTCACCTATTGTACCTTTATAGTTAACAGCAACCTCAACACCCTTATTTACCATGTTACCAGTATTGACTGGTATAGAACCGTATACATTTGTTGCTCGCGGTTGCCACAAACCAGCGGAGGGAGCAGTTTGTTCATTAAGTAACATATTCTCCTTGTCATTTTTATAAACATCTGCTGTAATGTTTAACTTATTGTTAAACATGCCCAACTCAAAACCAATATTGGAAGAAACTTGAGTTTCCCATTGTACATCAGGGTTTGCAAATCTACGTTGCACTAAACCGTTTTGTAAATTTTCATCGACACCAAAAGGATAGTTGACCCCTGATTCGATTACGGGTATAAATGCATAATCATTAATACCGTTAAATCCTACTTGTGCCCAACTACCACGAATTTTTAAATTGCTAATAGCATCTACATTAAACCATTCTTCATCACTTACATTCCATCCTGCTGAAAAACCATAGAAGTTTTCGTATCTACTCTTTGTAGGAAATTTAGAAGAACCATCACGTCTTAGACTGGCACTAAAAAGATACTTGCCATCATAATTGTATTGTATTCTACCTAATTTACCTGCCAAAGTATTGGCATTTCTATTTTCACTTGGAGTAATTGGGCTGGCTCCTGCATTTAATACCTGTACATCATTAGATGCATCCTCAGCAAAAACCGTACCTGTATTCAGGGTTCTGAATTGGTATTTTTCATAAGAGGCAACTGCTAAGAAATCTAAATTATGCTTTCCAAAGGATTTTTTATAATTTAAAATGTGTTCTATAGTCTCTCTTTTAGAAAACCACTGATTGTATTGCAAAGTGGCCTGTGGTGTGGAACCGGATACAACCGGATCTCCATTACGGTCGAAAGCTAAATACTGAGGCTGAAAGAATTTTCTAAAATTTTGACCTTCATTACGACCAATATTTAATTTGTAACTCAATCCATCTAAAATTTCGTACTCCGCATTTAAAGAAATACTATTGCTTCTATTTTCTCTATCATCAGTATTATCTAGCTGACGTGCTAAGAAGCCATAAAATATTGCGTTATCCACATCATCTAATTGTACTGTATTTTGACCATCGGTTTCAAATGCACTAAAAGGAGCAGTGTGAGGAGGGTTACCTATAGCAAATCCAAAGATATTCCAAGGTTCTTGTTTACGATTTTCTGTTGTTAAACTAGCAGATGCAAAAGCTTTAAATCTTCCTTTAGTAAATTGCCCAGTAATACGGTTTGTTAAACGATCAAAATCTGAATTGATTAAAGTACCTTCTTGCTTGTAATACGTAGTATTATAATTGTAGGTTAGGTTTTCTGTACCTCCAGATAAGTTTACATTAAAATTTTGTACAACAGCATTATCGTTTAGTACTTCATCAACAAAATTCGTATCCCAATCTAAGGCGTTAGAATTTATTCTAAATGTTTGTGGCTCAGTACCATTTACTTCCTCAGAAGTCTCCCTAACGTAGAGATAATCGGTAGTGTTTGATAATGCAGTTCCCGAAGTAATGTTTTGGATACCTGTAAACATATTTACATCTACCTTCATTTTACCTTTTTTACCACGTTTTGTTGTAATCAAAATTACACCTCCTGCACCACGCACTCCATAAATAGAAGCTGATGCACCATCTTTAAGAATATCGATAGACTCAATTTGTTCTGGAGCCAAATTAGGATTACCCTCTTGTGGGATATTATCTACTACATATAATGGCTCTCCTCCGTTTAAAGAAACTAATCCACGAATTTGCACGTTAGAAGCTTCACCCGGACGCCCACTTGCAGCTTGGATGTTTACCCCAGCTACTTTACCTTGTATGGCAGCACCAATATCAGATACAGCAACTTTTACTAATTCATCAGAAGCTACTTTAGCAACAGCACCAGTTACTTCCTTTTTCTTTTGGGTTCCGTACCCAACAACAATTACCTCATCTAAGGCTTGAGAGTCTTCTTGCATTGCAAGGTTTAGAGTTTTTGTGTCAGCTGTTACAACACGTTCTATGTTCTTAAAACCTAGATACGAAAATAATAGAGTCTCGCCAGCCGTGGCAGAAATAGAATAATTTCCGTCAAAATCCGAGACTGCTCCATTATTGGTGCCTTTAACAATAACGGTAACTCCAGCTAAAGGAATTTTTTGATCGTCTGTAATTACACCGGAAATTGTTTCTTGCGCATGCACCCAGCCTATTCCTAGAAATAGAAACAGCAGCAAAGCATTTGCTCTAATAAGTTTTAATTTTTGTTTTTTCATAATGATGAGTTAGATAGTTAGCATTTTAATACCATTATCGATATGGTATTAAAACTGGTTTAACATTAAATTTTTAATAATTATTAGGAAATAAAACTATCAAATTATCATTTTAGGCTTGTAACTTGTACCCTGAATAAAAAATAGACATGTGCTTTAGAGATGTCTTTACTTGTTTTTATTTACTTAAAAATGGGTTTTCTATATGCTGTTTTATAGCTTTCTTTTGAAGTAAAACAATTTTTATGTGTTGGGTTTTTATTTTATTTAAAATACGCTTGTATTTTATAGCTAATACTAATTTTAAAGTACTTATTTAGATAATGGAATAGATACAATAAAGCTCGTGTCTATTTAAGAAAAATTATGCGTTCAGTTTTTGATCAGCTATTAATTTTTTATAAAAATTTTATTTACGGTAATAATTTATGGCAATTAAAAACCATAAAAATTTTAAATTAATACATGTAAATTACATGTTACAACTAGCAATATTGAATACAAAACTCTTAGTTTATGAATATTTTTGCGGTTTATGCCTTATTAATAATTACCAAAAAGCATAAAGCCTTTACATTTCTGTAAAGGCTTTATGCTAAAAAAAGAGTTAATGTACTACAAGTTTTTTTTCAATAATAAAATCTGTTCTAGCTGTTATGTTAGATTTAGCGTAATCAAAATAAATTGTTTCATTTTCTTATAAATACACTATTAGGAATGTTTTAATATGTAGTATATTTAGTAAAGTATCTTTTTTTAAGAATAGTAAAATGTATTATAAACTAAGTATTTCACTTTTTTTCTTTTCTGTAATAATTTTTTCTCAAGAATCTGTAAAGTTTAGTCATATAACAACCCAAGATGGGCTTTCTCAAAATGACATAAATGCAATATATCAAGACAGTAAAGGGTTCTTATGGTTTGCTACCCATGATGGACTTAATAAATACGATGGATATAGTTTTACATTATACTTGCCAAATACTAAAGACCCTCATAGTATAAACAGTAATCTAGTATATGAAATTGTTGGCGATGATAAAGAGAATCTATGGATTGGTACCACAGGTAGTGGTATTAATTATTTTGACCAAGACAAAGAAACTTTTACCGAATATAAGCATGATGATGATGATAGTTTTAGTTTGATTAGTGATTATGTAACCACTATGTTACTAGATAGTAAAAATAGGTTATGGGTAGGTACTTCAGAAGGTCTAGATATGGTAGACTTAGAAAAATTTGAAGGTAATTTAAAATTTAACCACTTTTATCCAGAACAAAATGTAAGTAATAGGTTCCCCAAGTCTTATACAATTAATTCTATTTATGAAGACGGTAATGGAAAAATTTGGGTAGGAACATTGCAAGGTTTATTTGTAATGTCACGAAATAAAGAAGGGGATTATTACATGAACCAATTAGAATTGGGTTTTGGTATGCCAAGAACTGTTATTGGAAGTATAGGGGAAGATAAATTTGGGAGACTCCTTGTAGGTTCTGGTGATGGTGTATATATAAGTAAAGACGCAGACAAATCTGAAGTTCAATTATTACGCAGAGCGTTTTGTATTGATTTATTGGTAGATAATACAAATGGAATATGGGTAGGTACTAATGACGGCTTATTATCTTTTGAAAACGAAAATAAAAACGAATTGCCAAAATTAAATGGACACTATAAATATGACTCTAAAAACCCTTATAGCTTAAGTAAAAACGTGGTAAAGTCTTTATTCATGGATAAGACAGGCATTATCTGGGTTGGTACTAATGGAGGTGGGGTAAATAAGTATGATGCGCAGAGGAAACAATTTCAACATTTTAAGAAAAATTTAAACACTAATAGTTTAAGTTATGATAAGATTAGATCCATTTATGAAGATAGTAATGGTTCTTTATGGATAGGAACAGAGGGCGGAGGGTTAAATATGCTTTTAAAAAAAGACGATGATGGTAAGTACGATAAATTTCAAATATACCCTAAGATTAAAAAACCTTTTGCAATAAGCGAAACTATAAAAGATGGTAAAAAAACTCTTTTTGTAGGAGTAGAAGGGTATCCTGGTCTTCTTCAATTTGATATTACAGATCCAGAAAATGTTAAACAAAAAGGTGTAGATGAAGTTATAAAAATAGATAGGAGTGTATTTTCTTTATTAACAGATGCAAAAAAGAATATATGGATAGGCACCTATGGGAAAGGTGTTTTTAGATGGACTATAAATAAAGAAACTAAGAAGTATATAAATGAAAATTTTACAAATGTAAAATATAAGCCTAATACCATTTCTGATAACATTATTAGGAACATATATGAAGATAGTAAGGGCAATATTTGGTTTGGTACCGCTAATGGTTTAAGTAAGTTGTCTTCAGAAGAGAAATATAAAAAAGATTTAAATTTTACGGTTTATAAGAATAAATCTGATGAGATAAATTCTATTAGTCATAATTATATTTTATCAATACGCGAAAGTAAAGCAGGAGATTTATGGATAGGTACTTTTGGAGGTGGACTTAATAAACTAGTTCCTGGTAAAGATGGGGAAAAAGACACTTTTATTTCTTATACTCAAGAAGATGGCTTGCCTAATAATGTTATAAAAGGAATTTTAGAAGATGATGAGGGTAATTTATGGTTGTCTACCAATAAAGGCCTTTCTAGATTTAACCCTAAAGAGAAAATATTTAAAAATTATGATGTAAATGATGGTTTACAAAGTAATGAGTTTCAGGAACTAGCAGCTTTAAAGCGTAAAGATGGCGAAATGCTTTTTGGAGGAGTTAATGGTTTTAACGCCTTTTATCCAGAAAATATTAAAGAAAATACAAATAAGGTAGAGACAGTAATTACTAATTTTTTAATTTCTAATAAACCAGTACCAATAGGTGCTAAAGTAAATGGCCGTGTTATTTTAGAAAAAAGTATTGGAAAAACACAAGAAATTAATTTAAAATACAAAGAAAATAGTTTTTCTTTTGAATTTGCTGCATTACACTTTGCTGCACCAGAAAAAAATAGATTTGCATACATGCTAGAAAATTTTGATTCGGATTGGATTAAAACAACTTCCGATAAACGTTTTGCAACCTATACCAATTTAGAACCAGGAAATTATGTTTTAAAAGTAAAAGCCTCTAACAATGATGGTTATTGGGATAGTACACCTTCTACAATTAAAATAAGAGTAATACCACCTTGGTGGCGAACAAATGTAGCTTATATAATTTATGGCCTTATGGCAATTGGTGTTTTATGGTTGTTTTGGAGGTATACCTTTATAAGAACTACCAAGAAAATGCAATTAGAATTTGAATATAAGGAGAAAGAAAAAGCAGAAGAATTAAATAAAATAAAATTAGAATTTTTTACTAATGTTTCTCATGAATTTAGAACACCATTATCTTTAATAAAGGGGCCTTTAGAATATTTGCAAAAAAATTATGGCGAGCTAGCTCCTGCAAAAGCTCAAAAACAATTTAATGTTATTAAAAAAAATAGTGATTCTTTGCATAGGTTAGTAAATCAGCTTTTAGATTTTAGAAAAATTAATCAAGGAAAAATGAGGCTAGTAGTACGTAATACAAATGTCGTTGCTTTTGTAAAAGAAATTGCGGAACCGTTTCAATTTTTAGCCTACAAAAGAGTAATAGATTTTAAAATAGATATAAAAAAGGAACCTTTAATATCTTGGTTTGATCACGATGCACTAGAAAAAATAATGAACAACTTACTTTCTAATGCTTTTAAATTCACAAAAACTAATGGGAAAATAGAAATAGTAATATCTGAAGGAAAATTAAATACAACAGAATGTATTGTTATAAAAGTTAAAGATTCTGGTATTGGTATAGCAAAAGATAAAATTAAAAGTATTTTTGAAAAATTTCATTCAGAAAAAGGACAAGGAAAATTAAATTCAGAGGGAATAGGTATAGGTTTAGCATTTACAAAAAACCTAATAGAACTTCATAAAGGAAGCATAGATATTAATACAGAACTAAATACAGGCACAGAGTTTATTGTAAAACTCCCTAAAAATAAAGAAGCTTATCTTAATAGTGAAGAAATAAGCTGTAAAGAAGTAACAGATAATGATTACTTAATACGCTCTTCTGAGGCAGAATCTTTTGCAAAAGATTTAAATGATGAAATTGCGGACAATAACTTATCGCAAAAAAGTACTGAAAAACCCACATTGTTAATTGTAGATGATAATCATGAGATTAGAGATTTTATAAAAGATGTGCTAGAAATCAATTACACTGTTTATGAAGCAGAAAATGGAGAAAAAGGATTAGAAATTGCTAGGGATGTATTGCCTAATATTGTTATTAGTGATGTTCTTATGCCCGTTATGGATGGCTTAGAGTTTTGTGTTAAAATGAAAAATAATAAAGAAACTAGCCATATCCCAATAATAATTTTAACTGCAAAATCTTCTCAAGAAAATGAGTTAAAAGGGCTTCAAATTGGGGCAGATGATTTTTTAAAGAAACCATTTAATATAGAACTTCTAGAAGTTAAAATAAATAATATTATTAAGCGTAGAGAAAAACTAAGAGAGCGTTTTAATAAAGAAATAATATTACAACCAAAAGAAGTTGCAGTTACCTCTTTAGATGAAAAATTTTTACAGCAAGCTATGGATATTATAGAAAAACATATGATGAATACAGAGTTTAATGTAGAAATGTTAGTTAAAGAAATGGGCCATAGCCGTACCAATCTTTATATGAAATTTAAAGAACTTACTGGGTTATCTTCTGGGGAATTTATTCGTAACGTTCGTTTAAAAAGAGCGGTGCAATTATTAGAAAATAGTGATTTGCCAGTAAAAGATATTATGTATAAAACAGGGTTTAATACATCCTCTTATTTTTCTAAATGTTTTAGGAAACAATTTGGTGTAACCCCAAGCCAATATGTAAGAAAAAAACCTGCTATTAATACAAACGATGATTTAGTATAGTTTAAAAATTAATTAATAAGATGAAATTTTAAACTGTTATTATTAATGGCTGTTAGTATGCCAGCTTTAGTAGTTCCAATATTTATTTTTTTAACATCTTTTACATTAAAAGGCATATTGTAGCCACTATTAAGGTAATTCATAGGTTCAAAGATTCCTTGTTCTGTTCCTAATAAGAGCAAACCTATAGAGGCATCAGCTCTAGTGGTTTCTATTTCTACTTCAAACTTATTACCAGCAACCAATATATCTAGAATATTATCCTTATTAAAATCATGAACAACAATACCGTTTATTACAGAAAATTGAGCTTCGGCAGGAAGTTTTTTAATAGTAAATACGCCATTATTATTTTCTAAAATTACACTTGCAAATTCTTTAGCCTGCAATACATTTCCAGAACTTAAATTATCACCAACTATTTCTTTTATATCTGCCTTTGCAAATTCAGAATAACTTTTAAACTTTTTAGCAATTGTTGGCATTTGTTCAGAGGTGCATTGTAGTCCTCTTATTGGTACTTCTCTATTTTTATACTTTTTAGCTAAAAAAATGTCATTAGTCCCATTTTTATCAAAATCATTAGCGTAAACTAAAAAAGGATTTTTTGGGCTAGCCTTAAATTTATAATTTAGACCTAAGTTTCCTACAATAAAGTCTACATCTCCATCTTTATCATAATCTGAAGGAACAATTTTATTCCACCAACCATTTGTGTTTTCTAGGTTATAAGATTTGGTGACATTTGTAAATACTCCGTTGGTTATTTTAAAAATAGTAATAGGCATCCATTCTCCAACTAAGATAAGTTCATTAGTATTGTCGCCATCAATATCATTCCAAGTACCAGAAGTTACCATGCCAATTTTAGAGATTGTTGGTGCTACACTAGATGTTACATTTATAAATTTTCCGTTTTCATTTTTTAGCAAATAGCTATTGGGGGTAGAGGGGTAACTTTTAGGAATTAATCTACCACCAACAAATAAATCTAAATCGCCATCTTTATCATAGTCTAATGGAATTACAACAGAACCACTTTTATGTAATTTAGGGAGGCTTTTAGACTTAGAGAAAATACCTTCTCCGTTGTTAAGATATAGTCTGTCTTGTAACAGAGAATCATTTATAGCAAACTCATACCCACCGCTTACTACATATAAATCTTGATCATTATCACCATCTGCATCAAAGAAAACCGCGCCAACATCTTCTTTTTCTTTGTCTATTAAAAAAGAGTTTTGGTGTAACTTTTTAAAAGCTCCTTTTTTAGTTTGCGTATATATAGCTCCAGCTTGTCCGGAAGCGCCACCAATGTAAAAATCTTCTAGGCCATCATTATTAATATCAGTAACAGATAAACACGGACCGTTCTGCGATAATTTATGAGGCAATAATATTTGATCTTTAAAATCATTATACTCATTTTCTTTATGAATATAGGGTGGTGTTAGTAGATTTTTTGTTTTTTCTGATACTAGGGTAGTAGTAGAACCTATTTTTTTAGATGAAACTTTAGCATCTGTGTAATTAATACTTATTAGTTGATTGGTATTTATGTTTGAAATTACCTGATTTTTATTGTCATTCCATCTTACGTGGATACTATCTATTATTTTCTTTTTTCCAAGGCCAAAGTGTACTATAGGCTCTACAGAAGATAAATAACCACGTACAGTTTTAAATTCTTGAAATTGTATTTTATTATTATAGTATAAAGTTATTTTAGCACCCAAACCATTACTATTTTTTTTTGGGCCTTTTAGTTTTAGCTTTATAAAATTGTTATCTAATTTTTCTGCGTTGTTTTTATATATAAATGCTGGCTGATTGATGTTGTTTACAATGATGTCTAGATCTCCATCATTGTCTAAATCTGCAACGGCGGCACCATTAGAAAAGCTACTTTGATGTACACCCCATTCTTTAGTTTTTTTGGTGAATGTTAAATCTCCATTGTTTTTATAAATATAATTTGGAATTTTGTTTTCTTTAAATAGGTTAGTTATATGCCGTGCATTTTGTTCATTAGTATTTTTTCGTGCTTGTTGGCTTTGCATAAATTGCCTAAACGCTTTATTGGCGTCTTTATCCCATATATCCCTTTTAAAGCCATTCGTAATATAAAGATCTCTATAACCATCATTATCAAAATCGCTACCTAGGCAGGCCCAACTCCAATCTGTTTTAGCTACTCCTGATAGCTGTGAAATATCACTAAAAATACCATTGCCTCTATTAAGATGTAAATGGTTATGCATGTATTGGTAGTGAAACCCATTTGTGGTCATGTCATTAAAAAGCTTTGTATTCATAGAGGCCATGGTTGTTTTAGACCTCTCATAATCTTCAGGAGACATTTCTAATTGTATTATATCTTCAAAACCGTCATTATTAAAATCGACAACATCAACTCCCATGGCATAAAATGGAATATGGTTAAAATGAGAGGTTAATTTTTCTTTAAATTGTTTATTTCCTTGATTTATATATAAATAATCTTTCTCTAAATAATCGTTAGAAACAAAAATATCAGTATTTCCGTCACTATTAATGTCTGTAGTAGCTAAGCCTAACCCATACCCAAAATTATTTTTTATACCAGCGTTAATACTAACTTCTACATAGGTGCCATTTACATTTTCATATAATTTATCACGAAATAAATCTTCTTCTTTTTGTTTTCCTTGGAGGACTTGCTGATAGCCTAGAAAAAATTTATTTGGTCTGTTAGTTACATAAAGGTCTAAATCGTTATCCTTATCAAAATCAAAAAAAGAAGCCATTATGGAATACCCATTATCATTTATGCCATATTTTTTTGCCTCTTCTTTAAATGTAGTATCTCCTTGGTTTATGTAGAGTAGGTTTTCTCTATCCTCATCGGTATCATTGTAACCACCACGGCAAACATATATATCTTGTAAATTATCTCCATTTATATCGACCATTACAACACCATTATGCCACCCTTTATTATTACTAACTTTTGCACTTATAGAAATGTCTTCAAATTTAAAATCTCCTTTGTTTAAATAAAGTTTATTTGGCACTTCATTGCCTACAAAATAAATATCAGAAAGGCCATCATTATTAATATCTCCAACAGCAATTCCAGCACCATTATATACATAATTAAATATGGCAAAAAAGTTTTTAAAGTTTTCTTCTATATGGTTATTAAAAGTAACACCACTTTGTTCTGGAGATATAAGATAGAATAAGTTGTTTTCAAAAACTTCAGTTTTAGTTTCTATAGAGTTTTTAGTTCTTTTTTTACAGTTGAAGAATATAGTATTACAACTTATTAAAAGAGCAATTAAAAGTGAGTGTTTTTTCATTACAGTAATAAGTTATACAAGTAATTTAATAAAAAAGGTCTATTTGAAAATTCAAATAGACCTTATAATTTTTTAATATGTTTTATATTTAATCTATTCTGTATAAAGATACATCATCTATAAAAACCTGTACCCCATTAGCAGCTTCATTTGGCCTAAGAACGTGCCAGTAATTTCTGTTAAGATTTTCATCGCCAACGGTAGAGAATTCTAACGTATATTCTGTCCATTCTGTTGTTAATGTTTCATTAGCAGTATGTACATTAGACCAGTTTGGTGTTACCGATCTAAAATCTAAAGGAATACCATCTACAGATGCTTTTGCCCATATGCTTAATCTATACTCGCCCTCTTCTACAGCTTCATGACCTGTAGTATTAAGAATCCAGCCTGTTCCTGTACCGTCCATAGTTATTTGTAAACTATTATTTCCACTATGTTTGTCGGTATCTATAACAGCATATACTTCTGGGTTATTTGCAGTGCCATCCCAGTTACCCCAGCCAGTACCAGGAAAGCCACCTGGTCCATCAGATTCAAAACCAGGGTTTTTATCTTTTAATAGGTTAACTACATTATTTTCTATTGCCAAATCTACTATTGGCCCTAAAAGTTCTCCGCTAGCAGCAAAATCTCCACCCTCGTAATTTAGTGTAATTGTTTGGTTATCTACAGCAGGAGTTTCTAATATAATTTCATAAGTTATAGTATCATCTGACTTTACATTAACAGAAGAAATGTTTACTGCGGTATCATCTACCATAACTGTAAATTTTTCTGCATCTGTAGGCTGTAAATCTGCATCGTATGATAAAAATATTTTAGAACCTAACTCTGCTAATCTATTACTAGTAGAACCAATTACTTGTACATCTACAATTTTAATAAAATCTTCTTTTACGATTAAAGCTTTATCTTCTGGTGCGGAACGAAAAATTGCTAAAGCAACCGGATAATCTCCAGTAGTAGGGTATATTACCTTTGGGTTTTCTTCGGTACTAGTTTCTGGAATACCACCTGGGAAAGACCAAAAATATTGGTCTTTTTCTTGAGCATCTTCCCATTTAGATTCGGTGTATTCTGAAAGGTTAGTAAATGAGATTTCGGAACCCATTAATGCAGCATTTTTATCAGCACTAAACTCTGGTTTTATATGGTTATATACATCTACCTTAAACGAATTTTTTGTAATGGAACCATCTTCATGCGTTACCTCTAGTGTGGTTACATAGCCGACTGGGGTTCCTTCGTTAATTTCTGATGCTTCATCATAAGTAATTTCTATAATTTCCTCATCTGAAGTTTCTATATTACCTCCTTCAAAAGTCCAAATTCTTTTACTTACATTAAGGGAAGAATCTTGATATTTTATAGTTTCTCCTTCTGTAATTAAAGTGGTACTGGCTGTTGGTTTAAAGCTTATTTCTTTAATACCATCTTTAATATTAGATTCTGGCGTACAACTTATTGCTATTCCTAAAGGAATGGTTATAGCAAAAAGATACTTGCTGAATTTATTATTTATATAATTTTTCATTTTTTTGCGATTTTTTAGGTGAATTAATACCCTTCGTTTTGTTTTAAATTAGGATTTATTTCTAGTTCTGAACTAGGTATAGGCCATCTAATTTCAAAATCTTGATAATTTGGGCCTGGGTTTCCTGCTGTGCTCCAACCACCCTGATCAATAGCTAAAATAGTCTCCTTGTATTTTCCAAACCTAATAAGATCATTACGTCTCCAACCTTCAAAGCAAAGTTCTTTTCTACGTTCAGATAAAATTTCATCAGCATTTTGTTCTTGTGTTCCAAGAACCATATCTGGTACTGCAGTAGGAATATTTCTTACCCTTGATCTTATTCTATTTACGGTTTGATCTATGTCTATTTGTGTAAGTTTTCCTTGCCCATTTAAAGCTTCTGCATACATTAATAAAACATCCGAATATCTAATATAAGGATTGTCAAAAGGAGTATCATTAGCGTAAGCGTTTGGTTTTTCGGCATGTGTTTTCCAACCTCTCCAAGAAACTTTATTTGTTCCCCAATCATTAGGGTCAACTTCAACAGCTTCTTCTCTTGTCATGTTATTTGCATTGTGTACAGCTATATTATTTCTTAGTCTTAAATCATCTCTATCGTAAGAACTTTCAAATTCTTGGTTTATATAGCATGTACCCCATCCGCCACCATTAGATACGGCTCCATTTGGACCATAAAAAGTACTTAAATTTCCTCCTTCTTGTTGTCCTGGACCTTCCATAGGAAAAGCATAAACAATTTCATTGCTCTGCTCATAATCAAGTTTAAAAACATTAGCATAATTGTCTAACAAATTGTAAACTCCGCTTGCCATTACTTCTTCAAGCTCTTTTTCTGCAAGGGCAAATTTATCTGTTTGGTTTAAAGGAAAACCTGTCATTTGTAAATATACTTTTCCTAGTAAAGATTGTGCAGCTCCTTTTGTAGCTTTTGCACCACCTTGTTCTTCTGGTAAAATAGCTGAAGCAGCTTTTAAATCTGCAACAATAAAGTCATAAACTTCTTCTGGTGAAGATTGTGGTAAAATAGCATCTTCTACCGTTACAGTTTCATTTTTATGCAGTGGTATATTTTCAAAAGGAACTACTAAACCAAAATAAGCTGCAGCTCTACAAAATTTTGCTTCTGCAATCATTAATTCTTTTGCATCGTTACTTATTTGGTCTTCTGTCATAGCGCCAATTCTGTCAATAACACTATTAGCTATATTTACTGCGGTATATAACTCTTGCCATACATCAAGAACAGTATTGTTTGAAGGTGTTACTTGTTGTAAGAACATAAGTTTTCTGTCACCAGCCCAACCAGGAACAACTACTTCATCTGTAGCAATAGTTCCCCAATGAATTTGCCATGCAGCGTTAGTACCACCACCGCCAGAAGCTAAAGTATGTTGAATGGCACCATACGCTCCATTTAAATAAACTTGAGCACCTGCCTCAGTAGTTAATAAACCATCGGGAGTGATTTCAGAAGGTGGATTTTCCTCCACAAAACTTTCTGAACAAGATGATGCGGCTATAAGTGCCATCATCAAGAATACTATATTTTTTACTTTTTTCATTTTTCTAATTTTTTACGTTTTTAACTTAATAAGCTATCCTCTTTGTTAAAATCCAACATTAAGACCTAGGTTAAAAGTTCTTTCTCTAGGGTAAGCATCAGAATCTAATCCTGGAGTTAATTGGTTGTTTCCAACATTTACATCTGGATCAAAACCAGTATAATTAGTAAATAAGAATACATTATCAACAGACCCATAAAGTCTAACTTTTTTAATGCCAATTTTATCTACAACGTCTGAAGGTATTGTATACCCAATGGTAATATTTGATATTCTAAAGTAAGAACCGTCTTCTACATAAACAGATTTAGCGGCACTACCAAAACCACCATCTCCATATCCCCAAATACCAGGAATATCTGAATCATAGTTTTCAGGAGTCCATCTATCAGCGGCTACTGCATATTTGTTGCTGTATGGTACTGCTAAAGAATTACCTCTTACCCTATTTTTATTGTAGATATCATTACCGTAAACCCATTGCGTTACTATTCCTAAGTCGAAATTTTTGTATCTAAAGTTATTAGTGAAACCACCAAAATGCTTTGGAGCTGATCTTCCTAGAATAACTTGATCCTCATCATTTGCGGTTCCGTCTGCCTCATCTGGTATACCATCACCATTTGTATCTACAGTTAATTGATCTTTAAACTTAGGTAATCCTGGTCTGTAATTATTTACACCACCAGTTTTAACTACACCATCTTTAAGGGTATAAAAAATGTCAAAATAGGCATCTCCACTATCCGCAGAATCTTGTCTTAATTTAGCAGCTGCTTCAGTATTACTTAAACCATCAAATTCTACAAAATCACTATAATTATAAACACCGTCTTGTTCTATTCCGTAGTAAGTACCTAAAGATTCGCCTACTCTTACGATATAATCATTATTAACTTGGTTGTTACCAATTGCTCTTATTAAGAATTGATCTGCCCCTCCTAGATCTAGGATTTTGTTTTTATTGAAACTAATATTGAAGCTAGTGTTCCAACTAAAGTTTTCAGTATCAACATTCACTGTACTTAGTGCAAATTCATATCCTTTGTTTTCTAATGATCCAGTGTTTTTGAAAATAATATCAAACCCTGTACTATTAGGTATTGGAGTTCTTAATAATAAATCTGATGTTTGTTTGTTGTAATAATCGAATTCAAAATTTACTCTATTATTAAATAAACCTAAGTTAAAACCAGCATCTAATTGCGTTGTAGTTTCCCATGTTAAAGCAGGGTTAGGAATACGATTTACAGATACACCAGTTGCTAAATTTCCATCATAAAAATAATTTGCCAGTTCTCCAAAACCAAAAGATTGATAGGATGGAATATTTGCATTACCGGTTTCACCATAACTAACTTTAAATTTTAAGTTAGAAATTGTTTTTTGGTCTTTTAAAAAGTTTTCATTAGATGCTTTCCAAGCAAAACCTGCCGATGGGAAAAAGCCCCATTTTTCTCCTGGAGCAAACTTAGAAGATTCATCCCAACGTGCACTTGCATTAAAAACAAACCTATCATCAAAATCATATTGAATTCTTGAGATAGCAGATCTAATAGATGACTCCGATCTAAGTGTTCTGTTGTTTAAAGTCTCTGTAGCAGATTGTAATAAATCTACATTAAAACCAGGTAAGTTAAAACCAGTTGCACTAGATGTTAATTGTTCAAAATACCCTTCTTGTTGCTCATATACTGCTACAACATTTAAAGAGTGCTTGTTCCAATTATTGTTGTATGTGAAGTTTTGAGTTGTAGTAAGACCAGCAAATTCTGATTGGCCTACAAAAGCTCTACCATTTGCACTTTTACCCCATCCAAAGTTTTCGTTGAAGTAAGATTTATTCTTAGTCTTATTGTAATTACCAGAAATAGAGGTTCTAAAGGTTAGGTTTTTAGCTATTTCATAACTAAGATATGCACTACCTGTATAACCAAGCGTATTACCTGTATTTGTGTCACCTTCTAACCTTCTTACTGGGTTAGTAATATCCCCTGATCTTAAAGTAAGTAATAAACCGTTTTCATCGTATTCTGCATCATCATAACGTGTTAATCCTTGAACCGGGCTAAATAATAAAGCACTTGTTACAATACCACTTTGTCCATTGGAATCAGACCCAGCTGCAGAAACAATACCAGACCTATTACTTATACTAATGTTAGATGTAACCCCTGCTTTTACTTTTTTTCCTAAATTTTGAGTAACATTTAAGTTAATATTATACCTCTCAAAATCTGTATTTTTAACAATACCTTCTTTATCTAAATAGGATATAGAAGCCGAGTAAGAACTATTTTCTGATCCACCTCTTATTCCAAAATTGTAATTTTTAGTAATGGCAGTTCGCATAATTTCATCTTGCCAATCTGTTAAAATTACTCTTGAATCATTTAAATCAATAGGATTACCAAAACCATCTCTATAAGCACCAACAAATTGATCTGTAGGGTTGTTCTCATCCCAAGGAGTATATTCTAATCTATAATCAACAAACTCTTGAGCTGTCATTAAATCAATTCTATTTGCAAGAGTAGAGACAGAAGTATACATGTTAAAATCCATGTCGGTTCTACCTTTTCTACCTTTTTTGGTTGTTATTATAACTACACCATTTGCACCTCTAGAACCATATAAAGCTGTAGCAGAAGCATCTTTTAAGACTTCTATAGATTCTATATTTGCCGGATCTATTGTTGATAGGGGACTTGTATTAGAGTTTCCTAACCCAAGTGCAGTGGAACGAGAGTTACCTTCCAAAGCAAAACCATCTACAACATAAAGAGGATCTGTAGATGCGTTAACAGATGTACCTCCACGAACAAGGACTCTAAAACCAGCATCTGGTCCACCTTGTGAGGTTACTACTTGTACACCAGCCGCTTTTGCTGCTAAAGCTCCTTCAAAAGAAACGGTTTTAACTTTTTGCATATCTTCTGCCTTAATAGAAACAACAGATCCAGTTAAATCTTTTCTTTTTACAGAGCCATAACCGTATACTATTACTTCTTCTAGTGCGGCTACATCTTCTGCTAGGCGTACATTTAAAGTAGTATTATTACCTACTTTAAGCTCTTTTGTAGTATACCCAACGTAGCTAAAAACAAGAATATCTGATGATGATGCTTGAATACTATAGTTTCCATCAAAATCTGCAATTGCGCCTACATTTGTTCCTTTTACTACAATACTAACTCCAGGTAAAGGCGTGCCATCTGCACTGATGGTACCCGAAATCTTTTGTGTTTGAGCTTGTGAAATGCCAAAGCTTAGAAACCCTAAAAGGGTCATTAAGCAAAGCTTGGATTTCCAACTAAATTCAAAATGAAATTTCATAATATTTATTTAATTTAAGTTAGTTATAAGAACCTTAAAGTTCTGTTAAACAAATATGAAGGCATTAAGATTATTTTAAGGTTTCAGATGTACCAATTCGCAGAACAAATGTTCCGTTTTGTTTTTTTATTAAATTCAATAATAATGGATAATTTTATTTTAATTGTCTTATTTGTAGTACTTTAAGGGCGTTTTTGTAATAGTGCTATTTGGTTAAATAAGATGCTCTAATAATCATTTTTTAAACTTTTGAGAAAAAAACATTAATTGTAATTAAAGATTATAATCTGAAGTATGGATAATCCCTTTTTTCCAAAAATATTTTTAAAATCGTTTAATTTTCATATCATTACACAGTTATAATCTTCTCATTATGTCCCTAATTGAAAAAATTAAAAGCTTACAAGAAATTAATAGTTTATCTAAACATGAACAATTGGTACATGGTATTATAGAATCTATAGATTCTGGAATATTAGTTATTGGCGATAAGTTGCCATCTATTAATGTAATGGTAGGAGAGTTAGGGTATGCACGTAAAACTATTGTAAAAGCTTATGAGGAATTAAAAGAAAGAGGATTAATAGAATCTAAAAAATTAAAAGGGTATTTTATTATTAGTAATGAGACTAAGGTTACTTTAAAAATAGCTTTACTATTATTTTCTTTACAGCGTTTTCAAGAAGAATTTTATAATGCATTTAGGAAAGAATTAGGGAAAAGATACCAAATAGATGTCTTTTTTCATCATAATAATATATCTGTTTTTGAAGGTGTGTTAAGTACCATACGAGGAAAATATGGAATGTATGTAATTGCTCCAATACCTAATAATACACTAGTCCCGCATATAAAAACTATAGATCCCAAAAAATTATTAATAATAGATAGGTATATAAATCTTGGTAATGCATACTCTTATATTTCTCAAGAGTTTAAAGAGTCTACCTATAATAAGTTGGTAGATTTGCTACCTCAAATCTCTACGTATAAAAAGTTTATTTTATTTTATAAAGATGATGCAGATTATCCATTAGGTATTTTACAAGCATTTAATAAGTTTTGTCTAGACTATAATATTTCTGGAAAAGTAGAAGCTAAATATAAGCCTAGCTCAATTAAAAAAGGGAGTCTTTACTTTTTTATTAGTGATACGTTTTTATGGGAAGTTTTAAGAGATGCCAAAAACAATGAATATATGATTGGGAAAGATGTTGGTGTGCTCTCTCATAATGACCACGTTGTTAAAGAAATTGTTTTTGGAGGTATTACCACAATCTCTACAGATTTTAAAGAAATGGCTAAAGAAGCAGCCAATCATATTAAATTGCAAAAAACTACAAAAATAATTATGCCCTCTAATTTAATAAAGAGAAATTCTTTATAGAGCTAGGAAAACCCTGCTGTTACTACAATTGCAATAAACGTTAATTTTACATTTTTAGCATATAAATTTTAACATATATTTAATTTTAATATAGTTTTATTTTTATATGTGCAATTTTAATTTATATTTGCATAGTAGCATAGACTATCATAGTACTATTTTAAAGATTGATTTGCTGCACAACTAAACTAACTTATATTAAATAATCTATTAACAATTAATTCTTATGAACAGAAAAACACGCAAACAAATTATGGGTTTGGCAATGATGTTTCTCAGTTACATCACAATTGCGCAGACTGCACAAGTTTCGGGTACTGTATCGGACGTAGATGGTCCTTTGCCAGGTGTTAACATTGTAGTTAAAGGAACTACAAATGGTGTTACCACAGATTTTGATGGTAATTACACTATTGCAGATGTAGCCGAAGATGGAGTTCTAGTTTTTAGTTATATTGGGTATGCTACTCAAGAAATAACTCTAAACGGACAAACAACGTTAAATGTATCTTTAGAAGCAGATGCGCAGGCGTTAAATGAAGTAGTAATCGTAGGTTACGGTACTTCTAACAAAAGAGAACTAACAGGTTCTGTATCTACAATTAAAAAAGATGCTATTGTTAATGTAGTAGCAAGTAACCCAACTACTGCATTACAAGGAAAGTTAGCAGGTATTCAGGTAGAGAGCTTTGGAGGACAACCAGGTGGTAAAGCAAATGTATTTATTAGGGGGGTAAACTCTTTAAGTAATGCGGATCCTTTATTTATTGTAGATGGTCTTTTTGTGGATAATATGAATAATATTAATCCTAATGATATTCAAGATATTTCTGTATTAAAAGATGCAGCGGCTTCTGCTATTTATGGGGCTAGAGCAGCTAATGGTGTGGTATTGATTAAGACAAATCATGGTAGAAAAAATCAAGGAATAAAGGTAGAGCTAAATTTAAAAACAGGATTTGATACTGCAAGTAAAAAATTAGATTTTATTAATGGTCAACAATATACAGATTACTTAAATCAAAGATTTGAGAATGATGGTTCATCTACAAGAGTAACTTGGAATGGTGTAGATACGGATTGGCAAGATGAAAATATTAGTAATGCTATTATTAAAGATTATGGATTTAGCATTTCTGGAGGAGGAGAGCACTCAAGTCACTATGTTTCTGGAAATTATTTTTATCAAGATGGACTTTTAGTAGGTTCAGGGTTTGAACGTATTAACTTTAGGACTAATAATAAGTTTGATTATGGTAAGTTTCATGTAACACAATCTCTTGGTTTAACACAAGGGCAATTACAGGAAAATAGATGGTATGGTTTTGACGGGACAACAGCACCAACAGTAGCTTTAAGAAATGCAGCTAATGAAGGTGGTTTTGAGGCTCCAGATATTTCTCTTAATGTACAAGGCCCAGGAGGTACAAATCAGTATGCAAGAGCGCTTTTAGAAGACAATTTAACGACTACAAGAAACGTGTATGCTAGTGTAAAGTTTGATTATGATATTACAGATAGTTTTAAAGCTGGAATAAATTTTGGATTTGATTATTTAAATACACATATTTTTGAATTTACACCTACATTCTTTTTAAGTCCATCGGCAGAATCAGGAAGAAATATAAATCCTTTAAATGATTTAACAGATTTTAGACAAGAAGATATTAATTTATTAGTTGAGCCAACATTATCTTATAATAAGGAATTTGGAGAGCATAAAATAGGTGCAGTATTAGGATATACTTATTTTTTAGAAAGTCAAAATAGTGCAGGCCTTTATGGTCAAGGAACAGATTCTAACTCTATTCGTGTAGTTGGTGGTTTGGCGGCAGATTCGCAAACCATATTATTAGGGTCTGATAATAAAGCAGGTTTAGAATCTATTTTTGGACGATTAAATTATAATTATGGAGGTAAATATATCTTTTCTGCAACAGTAAGGAGAGATGCTTCTTCAAGATTTGCTAAAGAAAATCAGTCAGGTATTTTTCCATCTTTTTCAGGAGCATGGAATCTTAGTAGTGAACCATTTTGGGGAGAAGATAGTGTAGTTAATTATTTTAAATTACGTGCTTCTTATGGTGAATTAGGTTCCTATCCAGATGTGTTTTATCCAACACAGGCGGTGTTTCTTAGTAATCAATCTAATGCATTATTTGGAAACGAAACAGCAAACGGTTTAGCAAGAACAACATTGGCAGATCCTGATTTGGTTTGGGAAACAACGAAGACTATTGATGTAGGATTAGATATGTCTCTTTTTGATGGAAAAGTGAATTTTTCTGCGGATTATTATTCTAAAGATATTAGCGATG
This sequence comes from uncultured Maribacter sp., assembly GCF_947495965.1. GTDB lineage: Bacteria > Bacteroidota > Bacteroidia > Flavobacteriales > Flavobacteriaceae > Maribacter_B. The sequence continues at coordinate 736,482 of NZ_CANMBB010000001.1, read as the reverse complement.
TATTAGTGCAAATTGCAGTGCCATCAACAACAGGTGTAAACCTTCCCGTAACAAGAAATGCTGGTGATTTAATTAATAACGGTTTAGAATTTGTTTTAGATTATAAGAAAAGAGAAGGAGATTTTACATATACGATAGGAGCAAATATTTCTTTTAATTTAAAGAGTGAAGCGGGTAACATACCAAGCCCAATATTAGGACCTCAGATAGATGAAAATCTAAATGTAGTAAACCGAACAATATCAGGTGAGCCAATTGGCGCATTCTATGGCTATATTGTAGAAGATAAAGTAGACCCAGTTACAGGAGATTTTGTAAGAGTAGATACAGATGGCGTTGATGGTATCACTGCTGCAGATCAGACAGTAATAGGGGATCCAACTCCGGATTTCACATACGGGCTTAATTTTAATGGGGCATATAAGAATTTTGACTTTGCATTAGGTTTTAATGGTGTACAGGGTAATGAGATTTATAATCTAGTAAAAGAGTTTAATATTTTTACTCCAGATGGTGGTAGATTAACAGATGTTCTTAACGCATGGACACCTACCAATACAGATACCAATATCCCAAAAGCTACTGTAGCAGATGGTGCAAATAATAAAGCGCCTTCATCTTTCTTTGTTGAAGATGGTTCTTATTTTAGATTAAAAACTTTAGAAGTTGGTTACAACTTTAAGGAAGGAATTTTAGGAGGAGATTTCATTAAAGATTTACGATTATCCCTTAATGTACAGAATGTATTTGTTCTTACAGATTATAGTGGTTATGATCCAGATGTATCTTCAACAGATGGTGGTAGAGCTAGTTTAAATTCAGGAGTTCCTGGAGTAAGAACCCCAGTAAATCCATTACTTTCTAGAGGTATAGACGCAAGAGCATACCCAAATGCAAGAACATTTACATTTGGTGTTAAAGCAACTTTTTAGTAATAAAAAAATATCAATTATGAAAAAAATATTAAATAAAAGACTATCTAAAAACGTTTTATCGTTTGCTGTAGTTTTTGCAATGGTTGTAGGCTGTTCTGATGATCTTTTAGAACAAACAAATAATAATGCAACTTCAAGTGCAAATTTTGGAACTTCTCCTACGCAAGTGAAAAAAGCTGTAAATGCAGCTTTTCACCCATTAACAACAGCATTTTCTTTTGGACGTGTTGTTCAATTAGGTGCGCATTTTAGATCAGACGAAACACTAACCATTGATAATGGAGGTAATACAGTAACAAATAGTTTACAAGGTGCGCCAGGTGCAAGATGGGCAGCTCAGGCTTGGCAAGAGTTTTATTTAACTATTGGTAGATCTAATACAGTAATTTTAGGTACATCAGAAGAAGGAATTCCTGATGACACTGTCAGAAATAATCTTGTTGGACAAGCATATTTCCTTAGAGCCTTTAGTTATTGGAATTTAGTATTATTATATGGTAATGTTCCTATAGTACTAGAAGAGCCAGATTTAAATGATGCATTTCCTTTTCAGTCAACACCAGCAGAAATTTGGCCAATAATAATTGCAGACTTAGAGAAAGCCGAAGAAATGTTGCCTGAATCTTGGTCAGGGGACGATTTAGGAAGACCAACTTCTGGAGCTGCAACAGCTTTAAAGGGAAAAAGTTATTTATATCTAAAAGATTGGGCTAATGCAGAGATTGCATTTAAAGAAGTTGTGAATAGTGGTACATATGCATTATTACCTACAGCACAATTTGAAGATAATTTTACAGAAACAAATGAGAATAACTCCGAGTCAATTTTTGAATTCCAATTTAAAGGAGTAGAAACTTTTTTATGGGGGCAAGATATTCCAGGTACAGGAACACAAGGGCATTTTGTTATAGAATATGCACCGCCTTCTGTAACGCCAGACACAGGATTTATTGTTCCAACATGGATTAAAGATTTATATGAGGCAAATGGAGATGTTGTTAGGCGTAATGCAACAATTGTGTATGATTATCCTGATGCAACGGGGTATGGAGGAATAGATTTTTTAACAGATTTTGCACCAGACATTCAGGTAGCAAATGATTTAGGAGTAGAACCAATTTTTGGAAAAAAATATGCAAGGTTTGAAATGACTAGAGCTGCTGCAGCTGCCGATAACTTAGGAGCGGCAAATGGAACTAATTTTAGAATTATAAGATATGCAGATGTTTTATTAATGTTAGCAGAAGCGTTAAATGAACAAACAGGTAAAACAGGAGAAGCAGAAGGTTATATAAATCAAGTTAGGGAAAGAGCGCAAATAGCACCTCATAACGGATTATCTCAGGAAGAAATGAGAACTGCAATTATAGATGAAAGACAAATGGAGTTGTTTATTGAAGGACACCGTTTCTTTGATTTAATTCGTTGGAATTTAGCGGAAACATATTTAGGTCAAAATTCGGTTCACCCAATCCATCCAAAATCTTTAGTCAACGGAAATGGTTTTTTTCAACCAGGTCAAGATGAGTTATTTTGGATTCCTACGGTAGAATTAAATTCTAACCCTAATTTAAAGCAAAACCCTGGGTACTAATACAATATTATAGTTTTGGTTTGTTGAGTTGATATAGCCAAGTAGGAATAACTAACTACTTGGCTTTATTGTCACAAACAATAAATTATTAAATAAAGAGAAGACACTGTTTATTTTTTAAAGTTAAAATAGCTACTTAATAATAGAATAGAATGATTATAACTACTAGTCATATAGAAGATTTGCGTATTAAAGGATTACAAAAATCTATGAACGGAACCTTAACTAAGGTGCAAGATGAAGAAGGTGTACTTATATACGATTTAGAAGTAAACTGTGATACAGAAGTATTTCCTAAACCAATATCTGTAGAATGGAAAATTCCAGGAGTTAATGTAAAAGGCGTTTGGAAGCCAACAACAGATTTTAATAAAAGAATTCAGGCAGATTGGGAACTAGACCATATGGAATCTAGAATTTCTATAGATGCTCCAATTATTAATTTATTTGGTAATGATGATAGTAATGTACTAACATTTGCATGTTCTAACGCAATTAATAAGTTAGAAATGAATGCACGATTAAGAGAAGAAGACAATTGTTTTTATTGTCATATTACTTTTTTTATGGAGCAACATTATGCATTAAAAAATTTTAAAACTCAAATACGATTAGATTCTAGAGCTATCCATTTTTCAGAAACTATAAGAGATGTTTCTAAATGGTGGGAAACTTTTGAAAACCTAAAACCAACACATGTGCCAGCAATAGCAAAAATGCCATTGTATTCTACATGGTACCAGTTTCATCAAGATTTAGATTGTAATTTATTATTAGAGGAATGCAAGCTAGCCTATGATTTAGGCTATAAAGCTGTAATTATTGATGATGGTTGGCAAACAAACGATAACAATAGAGGATACGATTATACTGGAGATTGGAAACCAGACCGTATTCCTAATATGAAAAAATATATAAGTGATATTCATAAAACAGGAATGAAAGCTGCTTTATGGTATTCGGTTCCTTTTTGCGGGAAAAAATCGGAAGCTTATAAAAAATTTAAAGGTAAATTTTTAACCGAAGACCACCGTTGGGCACCAGTTTTTGATCCACGTTATCCCGAGGTAAGAGAGTATCTAATAAATATTTATACAAATGCTTTAAAGGATTGGAATTTAGATGGATTTAAACTAGATTTTATTGATGATTTTAGATTGTATAAAGACACACCAATACAAAAAGAAAACGGTAGAGATTATGCTTCTATTAATGCAGCAGTAGATCGTTTGTTAACCGATGTTGCAAACGCTTTACAAGCTATAAATCCAAACGTTTTTATAGAGTTTCGTCAAAAATATACAGGACCGGCAATGCGTAAATATGGTAATATGTTTAGAGCTTTTGATTGTCCTGGAGATGCAACTATGAATAGAATAAGAATTGCAGATATTAAAATGCTATGTGGAAACACAGCGGTACATTCAGATATGGTTACTTGGCATAAAGACGAGCCGTTAGAGATTGCATCTTTACAGTTAATAAATACTTTTTTTGGTGTTCCGCAACTTTCAATCTTTTTATCTAAAGCATCAGTCGAAGAGAAAAAAATGATTGCTTTTTACACGAAGTATTGGAATGAAAATGCAGACATATTTATGAACGGTAATTTTATACCATCAAAACCGTTAGCTAATTATTCAACCAAAAGAATATCAAAAAATAGCAAAACAATTATTGGAGTGTATGATAATGTTGTTGCAACTATTGAAAAAGGCGATGCCGAAGTTCATTTATTAAATGCAAAAACGGAAAATCAACTAATAGTTAATAACAGTACTAACTTTGGAAGTTATAATTGTACTATTTTTAGTTGTCAAGGAGAAATAGTTCGTAATGAAGAAATTAATCTAGAAAAAGGAGTTCTTGCATTAAATGTGCCTTCTTGCGGTATTGTAAAACTAAGTAAAATAACCTCTTAAACCTTAATAATATGGGAATGTTGTCCATTTTTTCTTTTATAGGATTTACAGTTTTAGTAGCTGTGATAGCTTGGTATGCATCAAGAAAAACTAATGAAAAAACAGCGGATGGCTACTATTTAGGAGGTCGTAGTTTAGGAGCAATAACAATTGCAGGTTCTTTATTATTAACTAATTTATCTGCAGAACAAATTGTAGGCTTAAACGGTCAAGCTTTTACAGAAGGTATTTTGGTAATGGCTTGGGAAACCCTAGCGGCCATTGCAATGATTGCAACAGCAATATTCTTTTTGCCTAAATACATGAGAGCAGGTATTACTACAATACCAGAGTTTATAGAAAATAGGTTTGATAAAAGAACAAAGACAATAATGTCTGTTCTGTTTTTGGTAGCCTATGGTTTAGTACTATTGCCAACGGTACTGTATTCTGGTTCTTTAGCATTTAGTACCATGTTCGATTTGCCTACCTTGTTTGGGCTGTCGCAAGCCGCTACTATTTGGGTTTGTGTATGGAGCATAGGGCTTATAGGCTCTGTTTACGCAATTTTTGGAGGATTAAAAGCGGTTGCGGTTTCCGATTTAATAAACGCAATTGGTTTGTTAATAGGAGGTATTACTATTCCTATTTTTGGATTAATGGCAATAAGTGAAGATGGCGGTATACTTACAGGATTAAATACCTTATGGGAAACTAACCCTGAAAAATTTGATGTAACGGGGGATGTAGATTCTTCAATTCCTGTAGGTACAATTTTTACAGGAATGATGTTGGCACAAATATATTATTGGGGAACCAACCAAGCCATTATGCAACGTGTTTTTGGAGCAAAAAACTTAGCAGAAGGGCAAAAAGGAGTTATTCTTGCTGCTTTAGTAAAGTTCCTAATTCCTATTATTGTTGTTCTACCAGGAGTTATAGCGTGGCATTTATTTAAAGGAGATTTACCAAATGCAGATTTAGCGTATCCAACATTAGTAAAAACGGTGTTGCCGCCTGCATTTATGGGCTTTTTTGCCGCAGTTCTTTTTGGAGCAGTTTTAAGCTCATTTAATAGTTTACTAAATAGTAGTGTAACCTTATTTGGTTTTGATTTATATAAACAATTTTTCAATAAAGAAGCTTCGGAATTACAAACGGTAAAGGCAGGTAAAATATTCGGAATTATTTTGGCTTTTGTTTCTATGGTAATTGCACCATTTATTAGTAATGCTCCAGATGGTTTGTTTAACTACATTCAAGTTATGTTGGGTAGTTTAAGTGTTCCAATTTTTGCGGTAGTAATTGTTGGGTTATATACCAGAAAAGTTCCTGCATTGGGTGCTAAAATAGTACTTGTTTTTGGAGTTTTAATATACTTAATTAGCCAGTTTGTGTTAAGCCCTTATTTTATAGATGTAGCCTTAGTACAAGCAGGAATAGATGGTATAACGGACCCCAAAGCGTTAAGTATAATAAAGGCAGAAGCCTATCCGCATTTTTTGCATGTAATGGGAATTTTATTTGTGTTTAACATTATAGTATTACTAGTAGTAGGGAAAGTTTTCCCAAGAGATACAGATTTTATTTTAGAAGATTCTGGTAAAGTAAATATTAAGCCTTGGAAATATGCCATACTCGTTGGAGCTTTAATTACTATTTTAGTATTAAGCACCTATCTCATTTTTTAATCTCATATTAATTTAATTATGGAAAATTCTTATATCATTTCATTAGACCAAGGAACAACAAGTTCCAGAGCCTTATTGATAGATAAGAAAGGACAAATTATACAAATAGAGCAAGAAGAATTTGAACAAATTTATCCTAAATCTGGTTGGGTAGAGCATGACCCTAAACAAATACTAGAATCCCAATTGCGTGTTTTTCATACATTATTAGAGAACACCAAAATTTGTTTAGAGTATATAAAAGCAATAGGAATTACTAACCAAAGAGAAACAACTATTGTTTGGGATGCAGATACAGGGGAACCATTGTATAATGCTATAGTTTGGCAAGATAAAAGGACTAGTGATTATTGCGAGACTTTAAAAGAAAAAGGACTCACAAAATATATAAGAGAAAATACAGGCTTAGTGGTAGATTCTTATTTTTCTGGAACTAAAATTAAATGGATTTTAGAAAATGTAGAAGGTGCAAAAGAAAAATCACAAGAAGGAAAATTACGTTTTGGCACAGTAGATTCTTGGTTAATTTGGAATTTAACTAATGGTGAGCAGCATGTAACAGATTATACTAATGCCTCTAGAACTTTATTGTATAATATAAATACGCTTTCTTGGGATGCGAACCTCTTAGAGGAGTTACAAATTCCTAAAAGTATGCTTCCAGAAGTAAAACCTTCTTCTAGTATTTTTGGAGAATATGAAATTAAAGGAACTAAAATTCCTATAGCAAGTGTCTTAGGGGATCAGCAAGCGGCTTTATTTGGGCAGGCATGTTTAAAAAAAGGAGAAGCTAAAAATACATATGGCACAGGTTGTTTTTTATTAATGAATACAGGGAAAAAACCGCAGTATTCTAATAATGGACTGCTTACTACAATTGCATGGGGATTAGATGGTAAAGTAACCTATGCTTTAGAAGGTAGTATTTTTATTGCAGGAGCTGCAGTACAATGGCTTAGGGACGAAATGAAGTTAATAAAATCTGCTCAAGAAACGCAACAAATAGCAGAGGATTTAGAAGAAGAAAATCCTGTATATGTAGTACCTGCTTTTGCAGGATTAGGAGCCCCTTATTGGGATATGTATGCTAAAGGAGCCATTTTTGGATTAACAAGAGATACTGGTTCTAGACACATTACAAAAGCTACATTAGATAGCTTAGCCTACCAAACTAGAGATATTTTAGATGCTATGCAGGCCGATGCTGGCTTTAAATTAAAAAGGCTAAAAGTAGATGGAGGTGCTGCAGCAAATAATTATTTAATGCAGTTTCAATCTAACTTATTAAATAAAGAGGTTGTAAGGCCAAAGTCTATAGAATCTACTGCTTTAGGTGCAGCTTATATGGCAGGAATAACAATAGGTTTATGGACACAAGAAGATGTTTTGGAAAGTAAAACTATAGATCAAATTTTTGAGCCTGTATTTACAAAAACACAAAGAAAAAAAATGTACAAAGGCTGGAGAAAAGCTGTAAAACGTACAATGAAATGGGATACTAATTAAAAAAACAGCTTATCTAATAATTTAAAAAGATAAGTTCTACAGGTATGAAAAATATAAAATTTACAAGTCTTAATAGAGATAAAATAATATCGAAACTTAAAGAAGAGGAATACGATCTAGTTGTAATAGGAGGAGGAATAACAGGAGCAGGAATTCTTTTAGATGCTTCTTCTAGAGGAATGAAAGTTGCTTTGCTAGAAAAAGGAGATTTTGCTTCAGGAACTAGTAGTAAATCGTCAAAACTTATTCATGGCGGACTACGATATTTAAAGCAATTTGAACTTTCTTTAGTTAAAGAAGTGGGTACAGAGCGTGCTATTGTTCATAAATTGGCGCCACACTTAGTTATTCCAGAAAAAATGTTACTTCCTTTAATAGAAAATGGCTCTTATGGGGAGTGGATGACTTCTATTGGTTTAAAGGTTTATGACATTTTAGCCAATGTAGAAGGCGATGATAAGCGTAAGATGATGAATAAGGAAGAAACCTTAGAATTAGAACCTTTATTACCAGAAAAAATATTAAAAGGTTCTGGGTATTATGCGGAGTATAGAACAGATGATGCAAGGTTAACTTTAGAAAATATAAAAACAGCAATTAACTACGGTGGTACACCTTTAAATTATGCAAAAGTACAAGATTTTATATATGCAAATGAACAAATTAAAGGGGTAAAAGTTAAAGACGAATTGAACGGAGAGGAGTATACTATAAAAACAAAGTATGTAATAAATGCAGCTGGTCCATGGGTAGATGAGCTTAGAGAGGTAAATCATTCTAAAAAAGGCAAACAATTACATCTTACAAAAGGGGTGCATTTAGTATTTCCAAAAGATAAATTACCTTTAAAACAATCTGTGTATTTTGATATTCCAGATGGTCGTATGATGTTTGCTATTCCAAGAGGAAAAATTACATATGCAGGTACCACAGATACCAATTATACCCTAGATAAAAATGAGGTAAGAGCAACGGAAGAAGATGCGGATTATTTATTACATGCTATAAATAACATGTTTCCTGCTGTAAATTTAGAACGTAAAGATATTGCATCTTCTTGGGCAGGCTTACGACCTTTAATTCATGAAGAAGGTAAATCTCCTTCAGAACTTTCTAGAAAAGACGAGATATTTATTTCAGATACGGGTCTAATTAGTATGGCTGGCGGTAAACTTACTGGCTATAGAAAAATGGCAGAAAGAGTTGTGGATAAAGTTCAAAAAAAACTAGAAAAAGAAACTCAAGTAGATTACAAAGATGTATTTACAGATAAAATACCTTTAATCGGTGGGCCGTGGAAAAAGTATAAAGAAGTAAAAAAATATATAAAGACTCTTACAAAAGATGTAGAGAAATTAGGTTTAGATTCTTATACTGCGTGGTATTTAACTACAACTTATGGGAAGCAATCAGAGCAAATACTAACTATTTTTAAAACAAAAAAAGGAGAAAATGCGTTTGAAAATTTAATTTTAGCAGAATTAGACTTTTGTATAGAAAATGAAATGGTAGTAACACCAATGGATTTCTTTATTAGAAGAACCGGAAGGCTATATTTTGATATTGATAGTTTACAAAAATACCAAACTGTAATTTTAGCAGAGTTTAAAACTATTTTTAATTTAAATGAAGACAAAATACAAGAATATGCTGCCATATTAGCTAAAGAAATAGAAACGCATGCTATGAAAGCAGCAAAGATTTAATTTTCTTGATATATTTAGGTAATGATGAAGAGAATACTATTAAAAACCCTATGTTACAGTATTTTTTTGTTGCAGTTCTTAAATTGTACAACAAAAGAAGAGGTAAAGAGTGCTAAAATATTCGCTAGCCTAAATCATACAAAATCTAATATAAATTTTAAAAACACCCTTGTAGAAAATGATTCTTTAAATTACTTTACATACTCCTATTTGTATATGGGAGGTGGTGTTGCTGTTGGCGATATTAATAATGATGGTTTACAAGATATTTATTTTACAGGCAACCAAGTTGCAAACAAATTATATGTAAATAAAGGAAACCTAGAATTTAAAGATATAACTAAAGAGGCAGGGGTAGCTGGTGATAGTAGATGGTACACAGGAGTTACTATGGCAGATGTTAATAATGATGGCTTTTTAGATATCTATTGTTCTGTAGCAGGTAAATTTAATCCTAAAGAAAACCAGTTATTCATTAATAACCAAGATGGTACTTTTACAGAAAAAGCAAAAGAATACGGCTTAGCAGATATTGGTAATAGCGTGCAAGCTACTTTTTTTGATTACGATAAAGATGGCGATTTAGATGTATATGTAGCCAATTATCCAGAAACACCTTTTAATGCACCAACCTTTGTGTATACTCATAAAATGGCAAATGTTAGTGAAGTAGAAACAGACCATTTATATAGAAATGATAATAATACGTATTCTAATGTTACCAATGAAGCAAAATTAAAGAGTTTTGGACTCTCACTAAGTGCTACCGTAGGCGATATAAATAACGACTCCTGGCCAGATTTATATGTGTCTAATGATTTTAGTTCGCCAGATTACATGTACATTAATAACCAAGACGGTACTTTTAAAGAAGTAGTAAAAGAAAGTACAGCGCATACCGCTTTTTATGGAATGGGTGTAGATATTGCAGATTTTAATAATGATGGATATCTAGATATTTTCCAGGTAGACATGGATGCGAATAATAATAGGCGCCAAAAAGCAAATATGGCTAGTATGAACCCAACACTTTTTTGGGATGTTGTTAACGCAGGCTTTCATTATCAGTATATGCAAAATTGTTTTCAGGTAAATTCTGGTGTTTTTAAAAACGGAAACCCATACTTCTCAGACGTGTCTAGAATAACAGGAACATCTTCTACAGATTGGAGTTGGGGGCCTTTATTTGCAGATTTTGATAATGATGGCCTTAAAGATTTATTTGTAACAAACGGTACGCGTAGAGAAGTAAATAATAGAGATTACTTTACAAAAATAAAAAACACAAATATTGATGCTGCAAGTAAATTAGAATTAAGTTTAAAAATACCATCCGAAAAAATAGACAACTTTATGTATAGAAATAAAGGAAATCTAGATTTTGAACAGGTAAATGAACGCTGGGGAATTTCTTATAAAGGCTTTTCTAATGGGGTATCTTATGCAGATTTAGATAATGATGGCGATTTAGAACTTATTACTAATAATATAGATGATTATGCCTCTGTATTTGAGAATTCTAGCGCACAAAACACCAATTATTTAAAAATAACTTTTAATGGTATAGACGGTAATAAATTTGGTTTAGGAAATAGAGTATTTGTAAAGACAGCAAATAAGACGCAAATGCAAGAATTAACATTAACTAGAGGTTTTCAATCTTCAGTAGCTCCTGAACTACATTTTGGATTAGGTAAAGAGAATATTGTAGAAGAGCTAAAAGTTATTTGGACAGATGGTAAGGTCCAAACGCTAAAAAATGTTAAGGCTAATCAAAACCTTAAATTAAAATATGTAAACGCTACGCAAGAAAAAAGCACTATAGTAGAAAAAGAAAAATTATTTGTAACAGATACAACGAGTACCTTTCCTAGGTATACTCATGAAGAAAATATGTTTGATGATTTTAAGTATCAGGTACTCTTACCGCATAAAATGTCAAGTTTTGGACCTGCATTAGCAGTAGGAGATTTAAATAACGATAGTCTAGAAGATTATTTTGTTGGTGGGTCTTTTGGTAAAGTTGGTGCACTTTTTTATCAAAATAAAGAGGGCTTTATAAAACAAGAAACACAAGTATTTAATGAAGACAAGTTAAGTGAAGATGTTGGGGCATTAATTTTTGATGCCGATAGTGATGGAGATAATGATTTATATGTTACGAGTGGCGGTTATGAATTTTCACCAACTTCTAAAATGTTGCAAGATAGGTTGTATATAAATAATGGTAAAGGAGAATTTACAAAAGCAACCGAAGGTACATTACCTAAAATGATTACAAGCTCATCAAAAGTATATACAGCAGATTTTGATAAAGATGGTAAACAAGATTTATTAGTGTTAGGAAGACAAATACCAGGAAAATACCCAAGTCCGGCAAATACATATGTACTTAAAAACACAAGTGATAAGCAAGGGGTTAAGTTTAATTTTTTTCCAGAAAATATAACAGACAAATTTAAAAATTTGGGAATGGCTACCAGTGCTGTTATTACAGATTATAATAACGATAGTTGGTTAGATATAATATTAGTAGGAGAATGGATGTCTATTCGTGTTTTTAAAAATACACAAACTGGTTTTTTAGAAGTATCAGAAGATTTAGGTTTAACAAAAGATACTACAGGTTGGTGGTGGAGTATTAAAGAAGGAGATTTTGATGGAGATGGTGATATGGATTATATAGTAGGTAATAATGGTTTAAACTATAAGTATAAAGCAACAAATGAAGAGACCTTTGATATTTATGTAAATGATTTTGATAAGGACAACAAAGAAGACATTGTATTAAGTTATTATAACGAAGGAAAAAAATATCCAGTAAGAGGGCGCGAATGCTCTTCGCAACAAATACCAGGTATTAAAAAGAAATTTCAGAATTATGAGAGTTTTTCTAATGCCACTCTAGTAGATGTATACTCAGAAAAGTCATTAGCATCTTCTTTGCATTACCAAGTAAAATCATTTGCTAGTATTTATCTAGAAAATAAGGACAATAAATTTATAATACATGAACTTCCAAGAGAAGCCCAAGTTTCTAGCATTAATCAAATTTTGGTGGATGATTATGATAAAGATGGTTTTTTAGATGCCTTAATAGCAGGTAATTTATTTGTTTCTGAAGTAGAAACACCAAGAAATGATGCTGGTTACGGGCAGTTTCTTAAAGGTAACGGAAAAGGAGAATTCCAAGTTTTAAATGCTCACGAAACAGGTTTCTTTGTTCCTGGTGATGTAAAAGATATGAATAGTATAAAAGTAAATGAGCAGCAATATATTATTGCTGTAAGAAATAATGATTTTGTTGAAATAGTTAAGAAAAAGTAAAATTGTGTTATACAAAAAGAATAAAAATATAATTGCATGCATGTATAATAAATTTTCAGGATTATTTGCTTTATTGATTTTAGTCTTATCATGCTCTAAAAACAATGATGAGATGCTGCTTGAATTACAGTTAGATAAGCAAGAACTCCTTACGATTAATTATTTTAAAGAAATAGCATTAGGTTTTGAAATGGGTAATGCTTCTAATATTACTCGTAAATGGAATGCTCCAATGAAGATTTTTTTAGATGGAATTCCTTCGTCTTCATTAATTAATAAAGTAGAACAAACTGTAAGTGATATAAACGAGCTCGCAACAGACGGCTTTTTAATAGAGATTGTAAACAAACCTGACCTTGCTAATTGTTATATGTTCTTTGGCTCTGCATCAGAATTTATTGAAAAATTTCCAGATGCTGAAGGTCAAATAAGGTCAAATTTTGCACTTTTTAATGTTTGTTGGGATGATAATAATATTATAAATAAAGGAAGAATCTTCATCGATATAAATCGCCCAAATTTAACGCAACAAAAGAGTTTAATTTTAGAAGAAATTACACAAACATTGGGGCTAGGAAAAGATTCGCCAAGATATTTATATAGCATATTCTATGAGACATTTAGTAATGGTGGTTTTGCAACAGAATATTCAATTATTGATAAAGAATTAATAAGACTTTTATATCATCCAGATATGAAGGTTGGATTAGGTATAAATGAAGTTGATGAGTTATTAAGAAATATTTTGATTAATGAATAAATGTACTTAGAGCACAATTTAGCGTGTTGTATATTTCTAATATTTCTTTCATAAGAAATAGAAGGTTTATTTTTTATGGATTACGAAATATAATCAGATTCTCAGATAGAAGAGTTTCGAAAAACTATGTTGTCTGAAATAAAAAAACATTCAGAATTTTAATCCCACCATTTTTAAGTTTATTAAAGCTGCATTTATGCAGCTTTTTTTATATAAGAATAAGATGCTTGTTGAGCATAGCATTCATTTTTGTTAAGAGAAGATTATATTATTTCCTTTTTTTAATTAATAGTATTGAATTTCCTTTTTTTTGTTTTCATTTGCCAAAAAAATGCAACACTATTTTTTGTGTTTTTCTACACAAAATAAGAGTACTTTTAAAAGAATGTTTTTTAGATAAATTATTTTAAGAATAAAATTTATGGCAGTAAATAATTTAGGAATTATTGGTAGTGAAGAATGGTGTGTTTTTAATGATTTAGGAGTTCCTGCAATAAAAGCTAGGGTAGATTCTGGTGCAAAAACTTCGTCTATACAAGCCACAAATATTAAAGTTTATTCTAAAGGAGCAGAAGAATGGGTTAAGTTTGATATTAACCCACTTCAAGAAAATAGAAGCATAAGTATAGAATGCGATGCTAAATTAGTAGATCGTAGAATGGTAAAAAGTTCTTCTGGTATTTCTGAAGAGCGCTTAGTAATCAAAACAGCTGTTACTTTAGGAAAAGATGTTTTTGAAATAGAATTAACATTGGCTAACAGAGATACTATGGAGTTTAGAATGCTCTTAGGTAGAGAGGCAATTAACCAAAGGTTTATGGTAAATTCTGCGGAAAACTATTTAATCCAAGACTTTACAGAAAAAGAAATAGATGCAAAGTATAAACCATATTTTAAAGAAAAAACAGGATTAAAAATAGCGTTACTTGCAAGTAATCCAAAGTTATATAGTAATAAAAGAATTATAGAAGCTGCCGAAGCTAGAGGACATGAAATTATTTTTTTAAATGTAGAGCAGGCATATATGAAATTAGATGCCAAATCTCCAGAAATGAGATATAGGGGAGGTGCTATTTTAAATGATTTTGATGCCGTAATACCAAGAATAAAACCTGCAGTTACTTTTTATGGTTGTGCACTTATTCGTCAGTTCGATTTTTTAGGGGCATATTGCCAAAATTCTGCGGAGGCAATTACACAGTCTAGAGATAAACTATTTGCATCTCAATTATTTTCTAAAAACGATATACAAATACCAATAACTGGGTTTGCAAAATCTCCAATGGACACCAAAGACTTAATACGCATGGTAAACGGAGCGCCATTAATAATAAAGTTACTAGAAAGCACACAAGGTAAAGGTGTGGTTTTAGCAGAAACAAATAAAGCTGCAGAAAGTGTAATTAATGCTTTTAAAAGTGTACAAACAAACATCTTAGTCCAAGAGTTTATTAAAGAAGCAAATGGGCAAGATATTCGTTGTTTTGTGGTTAACGGTAAAGTAGTTGCCTCTATGCAACGACAAGCACAAAAAGGAGAGTTTAGAGCAAATATTCATCAAGGAGGAAAAGCATCTGTCGTAAAAATTACATTAGAAGAAAAAAAGCTAGCTATTAAAGCAGCAAAAGCGTTAAGACTTGCTGTTGCAGGGGTAGATATTATTAGGTCTAATAAAGGACCTTTATTACTAGAAGTTAACTCTTCTCCAGGTTTGGAAGGTATAGAAAATGCAACAGGAAAGGATATAGCTAATAGTATGATTGTTGCTATTGAAAACAAGCTTAAATTTTCGAGTAGTACTGTAAAATAAAATTTCTATAATAGCATAATTACTATATCTGCTCCTAAAATTTGTACCTTCGTAGTATGAGAAGCGTATTTATTTTAGGAGCTCTTTTTTTAGCTTTTTTTAGCTGTAACACTAAAGAAAAAGAAGTAAGTTCTACACAGGATCAAATAGTTAAAATAGAAACAAAAAAATGGCCTAAAAAGTTAACGGTAGCTGGTAAAGCGGGCACTATTTTAAGTGAGTGGCCAGAATTTAATGCTTTTGATTCTAGTTTTGACGCTATTTATGGTGTAGAAGGAAAAGAAGATTTAATTTTAATTATAGAAGATTTAATAGAAAAACAGAAGTTACTAGCAAAATCTAAATACCCAGAAGATTTTAATTTACCACAGGTAAAGAGTAGACAAAAAATAGCACTTACGTATCTATTAAAAACCAAAGGCGATTTAGAATATCAAATAAACGCAGAAGAATCTGTCATAGCATTTATAAATGCATATAATGCTATGCGTAATCAATTTAATGTGTTGCTTAATAATACATTAAATAATAAACTTATTCTAGATGAAGAATAATCTACTTTTTATCGTATTTTTTTTAGGTGTTTTTACTTCTTTTTCTCAAACCATAGAAAAACAACAAATAAATAAAGTTATAACAGAATGGCATAAAGCAGCTGCAGATGCAAATTTTGATGCTTATTTTGGAAAAATGACCAAGGATGCTGTTTTTATAGGAACAGATGCTTCTGAGAATTGGCAAAACAAGGATTTTAAAGAATATTGTAAACCTTATTTTGATAATGGAAAAGCATGGAGTTTTACCGCTATAGAGAGAAATGTATACAATAAAGATAAAGACATAGCTTGGTTTGATGAGCTTTTAGAAACGCAAATGGGAATTTGCAGGGGTTCTGGAATAGTAAAGAAAGTTAACGGTCAATGGAAAATTGCACATTATGTTTTGTCTATCACCATTCCTAATGAGAAAATTAAAGAAGTTATTGTATTAAAAAAAGAAGAGAAAATGACATTGAAAAATAAGTAAACAAAAAAGGGAAGAGCAGCGCTCTTCCCTTTTTTTTAGGCCTAAAAGTATTATTTTTCTTTTTCAGGAGTTTTTTCTTTTCTAGCTACCAAAGCTTGTTTACTTAAACTAGCTAAGTTAAATTTTGGGTCTATTGTAAGAGCTTGATCAATTAAAGCTATAGCGTCATCTACGTTAGTCATATCTGCTTTATAAATTGCTAAAGCTTTTAAATGTAAAAAAGCAGCTTTTAACGGCACCTCATAAGGCTGTTGGCGTTCATAGAAAGCATATTTCATATCCTCTTTTGCATTAGTAATACCATATTCTATATGGCTCTCAGCTCCAACTTTATCACCTGTTTGTATTTTTAAATCAGCAATTTCATAAGCCAAATAAACATTTGGAGTTCTTTTGTTTAAAACTTCAAATTGTTCTAATGCTCTTTTAGGTTGGTTTAAAGCTTTTAAAGAAATTCCTTTTACCTGTACAGCTAAATCAGAATCTGTATCTAATTTTTCTATTCCTATGGTATTTAATGCCTGTAAATGTTGATTGTCATTAGCATAAATAAAGGCTAAGGTGTCTTTTCTTTGTTTAGATGGCGCAATAACGTTTAAATGCGTAAGTGCATTTATAACACCAGTTACATCGCCCTGTAATCTCATTTCTTTATAAAAAGCTTCATAGTGCTTTTGTAATTCGGTTTTAGTTTGTGCAATAGCAGATACTCCTATAAGTACTATAAAGGCAAAAAATATTTTTTTCATTTTTAATAAAATTTAATGCACTAAACTATTAAATAATTTAGAGTATTCTGTTAATATTATCTTTAAAACACATTTTAATAAAAAAAGGGATACTTTGAGTATCCCTTTTTCATAATTTGAAGTGAATAATTTAAACGATACTTAGTTTTACTTCTTTTTTTGTAAAAGTTCTAAGTAAACTGGCATAAAAGGCCAAACTTTTTGTGTCCTTATCTATACAGGAGTTTAAAAAATCTTTTAAATTTTCAAAAAACAGATTTGTATAGATTGTACTTAGGTTTGTATTTATGGTTTTTGGATCATATTGTTTATCATCTACAATTATATTCATTGTAACACGGTTTCTATGATAATCTATAGAAACATCTGCTGCATTGTAATGCTTTTTTAATATGGCAACATGCAATTTATTAAACTTTGAACTACTTTTTTGAAAGGAGCTACTACGAGAAATTAGGTTTTCAACATCCAGTAAAATTCTCCTTTTTAAACTTGAATTTTTCATGGCTTTTATATTTAATAATTTAATATAAAGGTATGTATTTCGTCGATAACCTTCTGTTTTTCAGTTATATAATTAACACAAAAACACTCTTTTTGTTGTGAAAAACGTTCCTTTTGATGTGTCTTAACTATAAATTGAGGTGTGAAAATGGTATTTTTTAACATTTATAAGCCATGTAGAGTCCACTTTCTTGCTGTTTACTTCATTACAAGTTATATATTTTGGGGGTTTTATGCCCCTTAATAATGCTTCTTGGGCATAGTATTCTTTTTTGGTTGGGTGTAATGGGTGTACCGCGTTCATAGTAACATTCCACCAACCTTTACTAATACTAGTTTTAATAATAGAAATGCAATCCTGTACATGAATTAAATTAACAGGGGCATTTCCATTAGTTAAGTTCTCTTTACCTGAAAGCATTGTTACCGGATGCCTATCTGGACCAATTAAGCCACCAAATCTAATAATAGTTGTTTGTAATTCAGGGTCTTCTAAAAAAAGTTTTTCGCATACGAGTAATTGTTTTCCAGATTCTGTGTTTGGTTGGGTTTTACTTTCTTCGGTAACAGTTCCACTTACATTCCCGTAAACCGCAGTACTACTAATAAATATAATTTTAGAGCATTTTGTTTTTTTTATTTCTGCATGAAGGAGTGTCATTTTTTTTATAAAATTCTCTCTAATTTTCCCTCTTAATCTTGGTGGAATATTAATAATTACTATATCTAAGGGCTTTAGAAGGGTAATAATGTCCCCTTCAATTTTATCTTCAAAGAATATAATTTTGGAAGCTTTTATTCCATCATTTTCTAGTTTTTCAATTTTGCTCTGTGAGGTTGTTGAGCCATATACATTGTAAGCATCCTTTAAAAGTTCTTTTGCTAGTGGGTACCCTAGCCAACCGCAGCCTAATATTCCAATATTTTTCATATAGTTTGTAGTGCTATTTATTGTAAATATAAGCGGTAAAATATTTTTTTTGTTACGGTAGATGTATTAATTTTTTTAATACGAATTTTACATAAAAATCTTTTTAATGGTATTATTAATTCAATTAACATTAATATTTATTGCGTAATTCATATTTTTTCCTATCTTTAGTAATCAACCTTAAAAATAACGTATATGGGAATTAAAAGCTTTCAGGGAGTAAGGAAAAGTACAAAAAAGGAATTTGATGCTCCTTTTTTGGTTGAAGATTATATGACAAAAAAACTCCTTACGTTTAGTCCAGAACAATCTATTTTAGAGGTGATGGAGCTTTTTGCTAAAAACCATATCTCTGGTGGCCCTGTTATAGATTCTAACGGATTTCTTGTAGGTATTATATCTGAAGCGGATTGCATGAAACAAATATCTGAAAGCCGTTATTTTAACCAGCCTATACTAGATAAAAGTGTAGAAAAGTTTATGACTAAGAATGTAGAAACTATTGATAATGACATTAGTATTTTTGATGCTGCAGGTATATTTTATAACAACAATAGGCGTAGATTACCTGTAATGAAAAATGGTATTCTTGTAGGACAAATTAGTAGAAAAGATATTGTAATTGCAGCACTAAAATTAAGTGGGCAAAATTATAAATAAATTTACTCTCTTTTAACTATCATATAGTAATCATTATCTAAAGGCAAATAACCTAAATCATATATAAAGAAATAGGTTGTGCCTTTTTTTGTTGTATAGAGATTAGTAATAAAATCAAAATCAAAACCCTTATCTAATAGCCTAGTTCTGGTTGTATTTGTTTTACCGTCTTTTAATTTAAAGCTATCTAATATTCTATAATTTTTTCTAAGTCTATTATTTATATTTCTAATTAAATTTTTACTGTCTTTATTTACTTTGTTATTGTAAGCATTTCTACAATAGTCAGAACAATATTTTTTATCAATTCTTCCTATAATTTCGGTATTACATTCTAAGCATTTCTTTTTCATTAACTACAGTTTTTTGTAATTAAATTTTTCTTCTTTTTTAGTGCCATCTTCATGTGCTATTAAAACATATAAATTAATTTCATTAGCATTTAATTTTTCTATTGTAAAATCTTCAAAATATACTTTGTTTTCTTCTAGCTTAACAAGTTTAAAGTCTATAGTTTGTTCTTTTGTTTCCCAACCTTTTAAATTTTCTGTAAAATGTTTTAGTTGTAATATAAGGCTTTCTTCTTGCTCTTTAATATGTCCAATTTCATAGAATTGCACTTTCCCTTCGCTTACTAGTTTAAAAACAAACATCATAGAATTTCCTAAAGGCGGACTCCATATTTCTTCAGTAATGCCCCCAAAAGCCTCTCCTTTCCAATGGCCGGCAATCCAAGACACGTCTGCTAAACTTGCTTTTGGAGAATTTTGACCTTCTTTTAATTTTATGGTATTTTGGGCATAAATATTTAATGAAAAAAGTAAGAAAAGTATATATGTAAATTTCATTTTTAAATGGTTGTATTCATTACAAGGTACAAATTTCACTACTATTTAATTATTAAAAGTAAAATCTATTAAAAAAGTATTACACGTTTCAAATGTAACTCCTAGCATTTTACAGGTAGTAAAACTTACTTCTTTAAAAATTGTGTTTGTAATGTTTGTAGCGCTAAAATTGCATTTTATGAAAGTACATTCCATAAAATTTTGCCCATCTAACAAACCATTTTCAAAATTACATTCTTTAAAAATACAATTCTCATATTCGGCTCTTGGTAACCTGTTGGTTGTATAATCTTGTTTAGTATATGTTTTATCTAGTATAAAAGGAGCTTGCATAATTTACTTTTAAAAATTGTAATGTACTGGTAGTGTTGCACTTGTAAATGTTAAAAATATGTTAATATGTTAATTGTAGGAAAAAACTCCTAAAAATATTTTTACTTTCACCTCGTTCCTCAATTTTAATTAAAATTTTAATTATATGTTATATAATAAGAAGGTAATTTTAATATTAGTCGGAGTGTTTTTTTTAATTCTTGCGTCTTGTGAGAAAGAAAAAACAAAAGATTTTAAAGAGTCTAAGCAAGAGGTTTTTAGTACAGAAGCTACCGAAATAATTCCAGATTCTATATTACGGGCTGTTTTAGATGAAGAAGATAGTTTTAAAGAAGCTACTTTGGCAGGAAGGATTGTAGATATTTCAGGAATGGATGTTGTTAAAGATAATCCCAAAAAGGTATATGCGCATTATATGCCTTGGTTTCAAAGCTTAGATTTTGATGGGTATTGGGGGCAACACTGGACAATGGCTACTAAAAACCCAAATACTGTAGATGCTAATGGTAAAAGAGAAATTGCTTCGTATTACTATCCTATTATTGGCCCATACTCTTCTAATGACCCAGATTTACAAGAATACCATTTTTTAATGATGAAATTATCTGGTATAGACGGTGTTATTTTTGATTGGTATGGTAGTAAAGATGTATATGATTACCAACTTATTAAACAGTCTACAGAAACATTTATGAATAGATTGCAAGATTTGGGTATGGAATTTTCTATTATGTATGAAGATCGCGTTGCTCAAGATATTTATAACGCTGGGTTATCAACTAGTGTTGTAAATGCTGCTACGATGGATTTTAATTATATTAAAAACACCTATTTTACAAAGTCTAACTTTCTGAAACATAATTCTAAAGAACTTATGTTTGTTTTTGGCCCTGAAACTATAACAACAACCTCAGATTGGGATAGCATTTTTTCTGTATTTCCTCAAGATCAAGAGCCTTATTTTTTAACCTTATGGGCTGCACAAAATATGGTTGGCAATAATGCCTCTGGTGAATTTTTATGGGTAGCTGGCGATCACCTTTTAGCACATGAATATTACTACGATACTTATTTAACAAATAACTTGGTAACCGTTGGGAGTAGTTATCCTGGTTTTAATAGCTTTTATGAAGAAGGTGGTTGGGGATTAAACCATACTTGGAATATAAACCATGCAGATGGGGATACGTTTGTAGAGACATTAAATTACACCCACCATGAAGCTGCAGATTTTATTCAATTAGTTACATGGAATGATTTTGGAGAAGGAACCATGTTAGAGCCAACGGAAGAATATGGTTTTCTTAATTTACAATTACTTCAAGAATATACAGGAGTTTCTTATGTGCCCCAAGATTTACAAGTTGCATTAGATTTATATAAAGCAAGGAAAGAATTTAAAGGTAATGCTGCAGTAGAATACTATTTAAATAGAACGTACAAAAAAATTAAACAATCAGAATTAGGTAGGGCCCGTTTAATATTAAGAGCTGTAAATAGGTTATATGGTTCTAAGTAATTCTTAATAATATACTTAATGGTATGTGTTTTTAATATAATTTTTAAGAATATTTTATAAACCTTAATTCACGACTACTTTTCATTTATAGCTTTAATTGTCAGGCAATTAATTATGGTCTAATTGGTATATAAATTTATAATATACCAATTGGTACTATATTTTAGGTTTTTTTATCCCTAAAAATTATTTTTTAATAGTAAATGAAAAATGAAATTTTTAGTTGTGCTTTTCAGGACTAATTTGGATGTGAAAATGGAGGGGTTTGTATTAGTCTTAAGTGAATAGGATACTTTATTTGGTAGTATTAGCGTCAGCCATTTTACGCTCTAATTCTGCCTGAAATTCTTCCATAACAGGTTTAACAGTACTCTCTGGTAAATCTGCTATTTTAATATACATTAAACCATCTACAGAGTTATTAAAAAGCGGGTCTACATTAAATGCAATTACTTTAGCATTCTGTTTTATATATTTTTTAATAAGAACAGGTAACCTAAGATTACCTGGTTCTACCTCATCAATAAGTCTATCAAACTTATTTAAATCTGCCTGCGTTTCGTCAAAAACAAAATCTTTATCGGCATCTTTAAGTTTAACTTTAAACTCTTTTTTAGGACGTATATATTGCGCAACATAAGGATCCCAGTAATTAGATTTCATAAACTCAATCATTAAAGATTTAGAGAAATTAGAAAACTGGTTGCTTATGCTTACACCTCCTATTAAATATTTATGTTCTGGATGCCTTAAAGTAGTATGTACAATACCTTTCCATAATAAGAATAGCGGCATTGGTTTTTGTTGGTAATCTTTAACTATATAAGCTCTACCCATTTCAATAGAATTTTTCATCATTCCATATAATTCGGGTTCCACTCTAAATAAATCCTGTAAATAAAATCCATTTATACCATGTTCAGGGAATATTTCTGAGCCCATTCCCATTCTATAAGCACCAACAATACATTTTTCGGTATTATCCCATAGAAAAAGATGGTAGTAATAAGAGTCAAAAACATCTAAATCTATTGCATTATTTGTGCCTTCGCCAATAGCTCTAAAAGTTACTTCTCTTTGTCTTCCAATTTCCTTTAAAATAAAAGGCATGTCTTTTTCTTGTGCTAAGAAAACCTCATAATTTTTACTTTGTAAAAGACGACAATCTTTTTCTCGTAATTTTTCTATTTCGCCTTGCATTACCTCTGTTGGAATTGGAGAAGCAATTTTTTTTGGAGCTTTAGGTATTTTAAGGGTTGTAGGTATTTGGTCTATTAAGCGCTCTTTTTCGTAGGCGTTGGATAGTATGTAAGTTTTTCTTCGTAAAAGCTCTGTAAACTCTTTTAAGGAGCCTTGTTCTTTTTGTGTTTTTACAGAGATAGGTTGCCCTATACGAATTTTTATAGGACGGTTTTTTTGCGAATACACTTCTGAAGGTAATTTTGCAGTTCTAAAAACGTCACTTATTTTAGATAAACGATAAAATAATTTACTATTTTTTGCATGAAAGTATATTGGCACAACCGGCACTTCTGCTTTTCTAATAAGTTTTAATGCCGCATCTTCCCATGGTTTATCTATAATTAATTTTCCATCTTTATAGGTAGATACTTCTCCAGCAGGGAAAATACCAAGTGGATGACCATCATTTAAATGTTTCATTGCATTTTTAAAACCAGCAATACTACTTTTAGCACTTTTGTGATTCTCAAAAGGATTTACAGGTAAAATATATGGTTTTAATGGGGTTAACCTGTGTAATAAAAAGTTTGCAATAATTTTAAAATCGGTTCTATGCGCTAATATAAGTTTTAGTAATAATGCACCATCTATTCCACCTAATGGGTGGTTAGATATGGTAATATATGCGCCATTTTTAGGAAGTCTTTTAAAATCTTCTTCAGGTATCTCAAAATCTATGTCATAATGTTCTAATATAGCTTGTAGGAAAGCAACACCTTCTAAGTGCTTATAAGTATCATAGCATCTATTTATACTAGATATTCTGGTGATTTTCATTAGGATCCACCCAATAAAAGTACCAAAAAACCCATATTTTTTTAAATGAATAGCAGCTGCTACTTCCTTTGCGGTTACTAAACCCATAGAATTTAAAAAATTTCAGAACCGTAAATATAGCAAAAACCAGCGTTAAGCAATTCCTTTTTATATTTTGGAAGTTTTTATTTTACAACTAACTGCACAGTTTCTTTTGCACGTTGTTCTAATAAAACTTCATGCCCATTTTGTAAAGATGCTAAAGCCTCGGAATTAAAATGACGAATTGTATATAAAGAAACTCCTTCTTGATGCGCTACTTTAAAACGACTTTTTAAAGTGTTTAATAACTCTTCCAAACGACCAAACCTATTGTCTACACATACAGAAAAACTAATAGCAGAGTTTTGAATTAGGTCTACCTTCATTTTATACTCATGAAAAAGTTTAAATAACTCACTAATATTATCTTCTACAATAAATGAGAAATCTAAGGAAGAAAGTTTCATTAAAACTTGGTCTTTTTTAACAATAAAACAAGGTACTTTAGGCTCAATACCATTTCCTTTTCCTACGGTAGTTCCATCATTTTTTGGATTAATGAAAGATTTTACAAGTAGTGGTATTTCTTTACGTTGTAGTGGTTGTAATGTTTTTGGGTGTATTACAGAAGCACCGTAAAAGGCAAGTTCTATTGCTTCTTTATAAGATATTTTATTTAGTAATTGTGTTTCTTTAAAATATCTAGGGTCTGCATTTAAAACACCAGGTACATCTTTCCAAATAGTTACAGATTCTGCGTTTAAACAATAAGCAAGTATTGCAGCAGTATAATCAGAACCTTCGCGTCCCAAAGTAGTTGTAAAATTGTTGTCATCACTACCTAAAAATCCTTGGGTAATATTAAGAACTTTTTTATTTACAGTTTGGTTTATTTGCTCTTGCGTTTTTTCCCAATTAACAGTCGTGTCTCTGTATATGTTATTGGTCTTTATTAAGCTACGAACATCTAACCAGTTATTTTGCATGCCAATTTCATTTAAATAGGCACTTATGATACTGGTAGATATTAATTCACCATAACCTACAACTTGATCATATACAAAATTATAGTTTGGAGATTTATTCCAGGTTAAAAAGCCTTGAACTTCATCAAATAAAACTTTAACCCTTTTATAAACCTCATGTTCTTTATTTGGAAATAAATCATGTAAAATAACAGCATGATAATCTATAACTTCTTGTATATTAGAAGGTAAGTTGTTTTTGTCATTAAAATATGCCCCAACAATGGCTTCCATGCCATTGGTGGTTTTTCCCATAGCAGAAACAACTACTAGGGTATTCTTGTAACCTACTTCTTGTAATACTTTTACAACATTTTTTACACCATTGGCATCTTTTACAGATGCTCCTCCAAATTTAAAAACTCTCATTAAGCTTAATTTTATACCCCGAGTAGGGTTTATTTTAGTTATTATTTTTTAAATAGTCTTCTATTCCTTGCGCATCTAATTGTACTACATCCCAGTCTCTCATTACATTTGCCCCTTTAGACTCATAAAAAGATATTGCAGGTTCATTCCAATCAATTACTTCCCAACTAATTCTTTTTACATTTAATTTTTTACCATGTTTAACTACAGAGGTTAATAAGGAGGAACCTAATCCTGTTCCTCTGTATTCTTCAGTAACAATAAGGTCTTCTAAATGTATAACAGGACCTTTCCAAGTAGAATATCTTGAGTATACTAAGGCCATACCTACAATTTTAGAATCACTTTCTGCAACAAAACAATGAAATAGTGGGTTTTCTCCAAAACCATCTTTTTCTAATTGCTCTACAGTTACTTCTACAGCATCTTCCTCTTTTTCAAAAACAGCTAGTTCATTAATTAAACTTAAAACTTGAGGCATATCCTTTTTTTCGCTATTTCTAATAATAAAATCCATAGGTCATTTTTTTATTCCAAAAAACAATTTGGTTATAAATAAGGCGTTTAACCTTTATTTATTTAGAAGGAAAAACTATCATGTTACAAATATAACACATAGTTATAAATTTAAAAATCAAAAACATTCGAAAACGTTATAGTATCACAAAATATGCGATATTTGTAATCAAAATAAACACAATCATAATAATGCTTAAGAAAAACAAAACATTAGGAGAGTTTATTATTGAAAATCAATCCTCTTTTCAATACTCATCTGGAGAATTATCAAAACTTATTAATGCGCTTAGATTGGCAGCTAAAGTTGTTAATCATGAAGTTAATAAAGCCGGCTTAGTAGATATTCTTGGAGATGCAGGAGACACTAATATACAAGGGGAAAGTCAGCAAAAACTAGATGTCCTTGCAAATGAAAAATTTATTCAAACACTAAAGAATAGAGAAATTGTTTGTGGAATTGCGTCAGAAGAAGAAGACGATTTTATTTCTATAAATAGTAATGATAAGAATCATCAAAATAAATATGTAGTATTAATAGACCCTTTAGATGGGTCTTCCAATATAGATGTAAATGTATCTGTAGGTACTATTTTTTCAATATATAGAAGAGTAACTCCTGTTGGTACTCCAGTAGAAATGAAAGATTTTTTACAAAAAGGGAGTGAGCAAGTTGCTGCAGGATATATTGTTTACGGTACTTCTACAATGTTAGTATATAGCACTGGAGATGGAGTTAATGGGTTTACATTAAACCCTGCATTAGGTACTTTTTATCTTTCGCACCCTAATATGCAGTTCCCTGAAGATGGTAAAATATATTCTGTAAACGAAGGTAACTATGTTCATTTTTTGCAAGGCGTAAAAGATTATATAAAATATTGTCAAAAAGAAGAAGGGGATAGACCGTATACTTCAAGATATATAGGTTCTTTAGTTTCAGATTTTCATAGAAACATGATTAAAGGAGGTATTTACATGTATCCAAAAAGTAGTATTGCAGAGAATGGTAAACTACGTTTGTTGTATGAGTGTAACCCTATGGCATATTTAGCAGAACAAGCTAATGGTATTGCAAGTGATGGTTTTGGTAGAATATTAGAAATAGAACCTACAGAGCTGCACCAAAGAGTTCCTTTTTTCTGTGGAAGTAAAAACATGGTTGAAAAACTCCATGAGTTTATGGCAAAAAATGCATAATTAAAAAAGCGGTCTAAAATAGACCGCTTTTTTAATTATTACTATTAAGATAGTAATAATTATAGTGTTATTTTAATAAAGACTGGTAGTCTTCAAAATCTATTCTTCCGCTAAAAATTGCAATAGAACGCTCTATTAATTTATTAGCTTTTTCTGAAGAATAACCAAGACCAATAGCATACTTCTTTAATAGAACCATTTCTTCGTTATCTATAAAATGATCAGAGAATATTATTCTAAATAAATCATACAAACGCTCTAATCTTTTTTCAGAATTTACAGGAGGTTCAATAGGATACTTATTAGTAGGTTTCATAACCTCTTTGTATTCTTCTTCCGAAATATCAAGTTTATTAGCAAAACGATCTAATAAAGTTTTTTCTTGTTCAGAAATTACTCCGTCCGATGCAGCTAAAGTGGCCATAGCAGCAAAATGTGCTAAATTGCTTCTGTGTTCGCTATTACCGTATAAATCTTTAAATGACATATTTTTTTATTGTTTAAGAGCACAAATATAAATTTTTATAATAACTATTTATATTGCAATTATTTTTTAGTGTAAAAAAAAGAAGATTCCTTTTTGTACACCCTATAAGTAGAAGTTATATTTGTACAAATTTATACCGTTGACCTATTCTATTATTCAACAAGGTTTTGCACAGTCTCCGCAATCGCAGAAACTGCAAAAAACTATTGCCCAATCTCAAAAAAATATTGCATTAACAGGAACTACAGGCTCTGCATTATCTTTTATTTTAGCAGATGCTTTTAAGAAAGCAGAAAGTCCTTTCCTATTAATTTTTAATGATAAAGAAGAAGCTGCTTATTATTTAAATGACTTAGAACAGTTTGTTGGAGATAATGATGTTCTTTTTTACCCAGGAAGTTATCGTAGACCATACCAGATAGAAGAAACCGATAATGCAAATGTTCTTTTAAGAGCTGAAGTTTTAAACAGGATAAATTCCAGAAAAAAACCGGCGGTAATAGTTACCTACCCAGATGCTATTTTTGAAAAAGTAGTAACAAGAAAAGAGTTAGAAAAAAACACATTAAAAATAAAGGTTGATGATATACTGACCTTAGATTTTTTAAACGAGGTTTTGTTTGAATATAAATTTAAAAGAGTAGACTTTGTAACGGAACCTGGTGAGTTTTCTGTTCGTGGCGGAATTGTAGATGTATTTTCATTTTCTCACGACCGCCCCTATAGGATAGAATTTTTTGGAGATGAGGTAGATAGTATTAGAACGTTTGATGTGGAAACACAACTTTCTTTAGAAAAGATTTCTAAAATAACTATTATACCAAATGTAGAAAACAAACTATTAAATGAAACTAGAGAAAGTTTTTTAAAATATATAGCAAAGGATACTGTAGTATATATAAAAAACATAGATTTTGTATTAGATACATTAGATACTTTTTTTGCAAAAGCAATTACTGCATTTTCAAAATTGTCTGAGGATATAAAGCATGTGGAACCCTTAGAGCTTTTTGTTAATGCTACATTATTAAAAAAACAACTAGGAGCTTTTAGAATTATAACCTCCGGAAAAAATGCATCTGCTTTAGCAAAGGTTGCAACAATACCTACCGAGGAAATAGTGTATAAAACAAAACCGCAACCCTCATTTAATAAAAAGTTCGATTTATTAATTCAGGAATTAAACGAGAACAATACTAAAGGGTATACAAATTATATTTTTTGCGCTACAGACCAGCAAGCGCAACGTTTTCACGATATTTTTGATGAGGCGGAAGAGCAGGTTCATTATAAAACTATAGTTTTTTCTTTACACCAAGGGTTTATAAATGAGAACCTAAAAATTACATGTTATACAGACCACCAAATTTTTGAGCGTTACCATAAGTTTCATTTAAAAAATGGGTATGCAAAGAAACAGGCAATTACATTAAAAGAATTAACAAAGCTTGATGTTGGAGATTATGTAACCCATATAGATCATGGAATTGGAAAGTTTGGAGGATTACAAAAAATAGATGTAGAAGGAAAAAAACAAGAGGCTATAAAATTAATGTATGGGGAAAGAGACATACTTTATGTTAGTATACATTCTCTACATAAAATTTCTAAGTTTACAGGTAAAGACGGTACTCCTCCAAAGGTGTTTAAGTTGGGTTCTGCAGCTTGGAAAAAATTAAAGCAAAAAACTAAATCTAGAGTTAAGAAAATAGCTTTTGATCTTATTAAAGTATATGCAAAAAGAAGGTTAGAAAAAGGTTTTCAATATGCTCCAGATAGTTATTTACAACATGAGTTAGAAGCCTCTTTTATCTACGAAGACACCCCAGACCAAAGTAAAGCTACTGAAGATATTAAAAAAGACATGGAAAGCGAACGGCCAATGGATCGTTTGGTTTGTGGCGATGTTGGTTTTGGAAAAACGGAAGTAGCTATAAGAGCTGCTTTTAAAGCAGTAGATAATGGCAAACAAGTAGCAGTATTAGTGCCAACAACAATATTAGCTTTTCAGCATGCACGTTCCTTTTCAGAGCGTTTAAAAGAAATGCCGGTAACGGTAGATTATCTTAATAGGTTTAAAACCGCTAAAGAAAGAAAATTAACATTAGAAAATTTAGAAGCAGGTAGGGTAGATATTATTATTGGAACACACCAACTAGTAAATAAGAATGTAAAGTTTAAAGACTTAGGATTACTTATAGTAGATGAGGAGCAAAAGTTTGGTGTATCTGTAAAAGATAAATTAAAATCTATTAAAGAAAATGTAGATGTTTTAACCTTAACGGCAACGCCTATTCCAAGAACATTACAGTTTAGTTTAATGGCGGCAAGAGATCTATCACAAATAAATACAGCGCCACCAAACAGGTATCCTATAGAGAGTGAAGTAATTCGTTTTTCAGAAGAAACTATTAGAGATGCTATTTCTTATGAAATACAAAGAGGCGGGCAATCCTTTTTTATTCATAATAGGATAGAGAATATTAAAGAAGTAGCAGGTATGATTCAACGCTTAGTACCAGATGCTAAAATAGCAGTTGGGCATGGGCAAATGGATGGAAAAAAATTAGAAGCACTCATGATTTCTTTTATGAATGGTGAGTTTGATGTTTTAGTGTCTACTACTATTATAGAAAGTGGTTTAGATGTAACTAATGCAAATACCATTTTTATAAATAACGCGAATAATTTTGGATTGAGCGATTTACATCAAATGCGAGGGCGTGTTGGCCGTAGTAACAAAAAAGCCTTTTGTTATTTTATAACTCCGCCTTATGAAGTAATGACAAATGATGCTCGTAAAAGAATACAAGCCTTAGAGCAATTTACAGAATTAGGTAGCGGATTTAATATCGCTATGAAAGATTTAGAAATTCGTGGTGCAGGAGATATTCTTGGAGGGGAGCAGAGTGGCTTTATAAATGAAATTGGATTTGATGCGTATCAAAAAATTCTTTCTGAGGCTATTAGCGAGTTAAAAGAAAATGAATTTAAAGATTTATACGAAGAGGTAGAAGGTGCCCAAGAGAAAATATATGTAAAAGAAACGCAAATAGATTCGGATTTTGAGCTTCTTTTCCCAGATGATTATATAAACAATATTACAGAGCGTCTTACATTATATACTAATTTAAATACTCTTAAAGAGGAAGAAGAATTGGTGAAATTTGAGAAAGAATTGGTAGACCGTTTTGGAGAGTTGCCAACACCTGCGGTAGATTTATTAAATTCTGTTCGTATAAAATGGATTGCTAACCAAATAGGGTTAGAGAAAATTGTAATGAAACAGAAAAAACTTATTGGGTATTTTATTGCAGACCAACAGTCCGATTTTTACCAAAGTCCAGTGTTTACTGGAGTATTGCAGTTTGTACAAGCAAACTCAAAAGTATGTAAAATGAAAGAAAAACAAACAAGAAATGGACTCCGTCTATTGTTGGTTTTTGAGAATATAAATACGGTAGAAAAAGCATTAAAAGTTTTACAACCTTTAAAAATTAAATAGTATCATCTTTATGGTATCATTTTTGAAATATAATTAGCACCATATCCTGAAAAGAGTAATGTTATGAAAAAAATTATCCTAGGTTTATTATTATTTTTTAGTGCTTTTGTTTTTGCACAACATACTATTTCTGGAACCTTTATGCCAGCAAAAGACTATAGTTGGATAATTGCGTATAGATTAAAGCCTGGAACGCAAGTTTATGTGGCTGACACAGCAATTAAGAAAGGGGAATTTAGTTTAAACATTCCAGAAAATTCTCCAAAGGGAATGTACAGGTTAGTTTATGCTGTTCCACAAGAAGAGTTTTATTTTGATGTAGTTTATAATGGAGAAGAAGATATTAAACTACAATTTACAACAGAAAACGGAGTATCGTTTTTAGAATCTAAAGAGAATATTATTTTTAATAGTTACTTTAATGAGGTAAGTGCTATAGAGGCCAAGATAATTGAATTTTATTCCTCTGGAAGTACAATTGAAAAAAAATATAATACTCTTATAAAAAAATTAAAAAAGACCCAAACTGCTTTTGAAACTTCTTCTGAAGGGTTAATGGCAAATACGTTTATAAAAGCAAATAGGTTACACTTGCCTGAAAGTTATGTAGATGTTTTTGCTTTTATTTCTGAAAAGAAAAAAAATTACTTTAATGGTTTAGATTTTACAAATACTACATTACAAGCTTCGGGTTTTTTAACAGATAAGACTCTTAACTACGTGTTTACTGCTTTGCCTTTAGAACAAATGACAAAAGAGGGTACAGAAAAAATAATGCAAAATAATGTAGACAAAGTTAATTTAGAAACTAAAAATGTAGATTCTAATTATAGATTACATTTGTTTTATACAATATGGGCGCAAGCGGCTGCAAGCCAATTTAACGCTACTTCAGATTATGTATTTATTACCTATTTAAAAAAGTTAGCACAAGATTTAGGAAAAAAAGATATTGTTCAAGAGATCCAACTACATAATAGATTAAGAATAGGAGCTGTTGCACCAAAAATTAGTTGGAAAGAGGGAAATAACGTACAGACTTTAAATACACTAGAGGGTAGTAAAAATTATGTTTTAGTTTTTTGGAGTAGTACATGTTCGCATTGCATAAAGGAATTACCAGCATTGCATAAAGAACTTAAAAAGTATCCAGATATTACTGTAATTGCAGTTGGCATGGAAGAGGATACTATTAGTTGGGATGTGGAAAAAGCTAAGTTTCCTAATTTTAAACATGCTATTGCATTAGGTAAATGGGAAAGCGATTATGCAAAACTCTATGCAGTAAACCAAACTCCTACATACTTTATATTAGATAGTAATAAGAGGTTTATTGCCAAGCCAGAAGATGATAAGCAGGTTATAGAATACTTAAATAAATAACCTCGAGGGGGTTAGTCCACGAGGTATTTAAATAACAATTATCTAGAATTACTAGCTTATAAGGTTTTTAAATCTTTAATAGTTTTAAAGGCAATATCTACTTGGGCATCATCAACCAGAATAGTAAATTCATTAGTAGTAGATATTACTTCATACAAAACAATACCTTCCCATGCTAAACGCTGAAAAATAAAGTAATAAATACCAGGAACAGAAACATTTTCTGCAGGTAACTTTACTGTTATAGAAGATAAATCTTGTGCTTTTTGGGTACACTTTTCACCAACAAATAGGTTCTCAACTACGCTATCCATTAAATTGCTAATCACAATATTAATTTCGTTTACACCTCTAGAAGAAGTATAAAAAACATCTTGGTTAGCGTTAATCTCTTCTAAAAGTTTAGCTTGTTGCCTTAAAATTGTATCCGATGCTAAAAAAGTATAATCTGTTAATGAAGAACGTACCGTAATTTCACCTATATTTTTTAGGACTTTTATAATTTTATGGGTTGCTCTAAATTCTAAATCATCAGATAAACGTTTAAGTGCCATAACTATAGCTCCATTACGAATGTCTTTACCTAATTCTTCCTCAATTTCTGGTTTTACTATTCTAGAAAGGGAAGTTAAGTTAATAATACCTTGCGCTAGAGCGCTTTGTAAGAATGGTTTTTTCTTAATGTACTGTTCTACTACAGAAGAGATTGTTTTCATTTGGTCGTGGTGTTGTTGTGCAAATATAACAAACTGTTATAAATAAAACAAATTGTCAGAAATGATAATATGCATTTTCTATATGATTTATTAAATATTCCGTTTTATTCTTACGAATTGTAATAATATCAAACTGTACCTCTACATCTAAGTCTAAATCTGTAACATAATAATCTGCGGCAATTATTTGTAGTTGCATTTTCTTTTTGGTGACAGTATCTGCAATGTTTTCAATAAAGTTGGTACTTCTAGAGCGTACTTCTACAATAGCTAATATTTCTCCTTTTTGAGCAATAATATCTACCTCTGCTTTTAAATACCTGTAATTTTTTTCAAGGATAGAATACCCTTTTTTTAGTAAAAAATCTACAGCTAATTGCTCCCCCTTTTTACCAAATTCATTGTGTTTTGCCATAAAAACAAGCGTTAATTGCGTAGTTCATCGAAAATATAAGGAGTTCAACGTTTTTAATGATAAAACATTGTATTTTCGAAAATAATGTTCAAAAAAATGGATTGTAATACTATCCATGATTTTGCTGCGTTATTACAGAGCCCCAACTCTAAGAACTAAAATACTAATGCCTAAATCGCTATGGAATATTTCATTAATTGTAATACTTCTTCATTTGCTGTTTATACTGGTCCTATAGATTACCAAAAAGCAGCACACCTATATAGAAGACTTGGATTCAGCGCTTCTATAGATACTATTAATACTGCAACAACACAATCTGCAAGTAATTTGGTAGATGCACTAGTAGATCAAGCCCTTAATACGGCTCCTACTACAGCGCCAACTTGGGCAGATTGGAATAACAGTAACTACCCTGCAGATGATGATGCAGCTCGTCAATTACAAAATTCACAAAGACAAGAATGGAGATTAGCATATTCAAATGATATGCTAGATAATAATCTAAAAGAAAGAATGAGTTTCTTTTGGAGTAACCACTTTGTAACTGAGATTGATATATACGAATGTAATTCTTTCTTATACCATTATACAAATTGCTTGCAAAGAAATGCTTTGGGTAATTTTAAAACCTTTGTAGAAGAAATAGGGTTAACAAATGCTATGTTATATTACTTAGATGGTGTATTTAACAATGGTAATAATCCTAATGAGAATTATGCAAGAGAGCTTTATGAACTTTTTACTTTAGGAGAAGGTAATAATTATACAGAAGAAGATATTATTGAGACTGCTCGTGCACTAACAGGTTATGTAGAGAGAGGAGAGTTAGGTTGTGAACCTGTGCAATTTGATCCTACAAAACACGATGCTGGTAC
Source organism: uncultured Maribacter sp. (assembly GCF_947495965.1). GTDB lineage: Bacteria > Bacteroidota > Bacteroidia > Flavobacteriales > Flavobacteriaceae > Maribacter_B. Next base: position 702,148 of record NZ_CANMBB010000001.1, on the reverse strand, counting down.
TAAAACTATTTTTGGACAAACAGATACATTTGATTACCAAGGTGTAATAGATAATCTTTTTGCACAACGCTCCAATGAAATAGCAGAATTTATTTGCAGAAAATTATACGAATTTTTTGTACACCCAGATTCTAGAGATGCGGCTAATAATGCCCAAACCATTATAGACGGTATGGCAACAGTTTTTATCACAAATAATTTTGAGATAGCTCCAGTATTGCGCCAGTTATTTAAAAGCCAACACTTTTTTGATGATGAGGCAGTAGGGGTAATTATTAAAAGCCCTTTTGATCTTTATTTTAACCTTTTTAAAGAAACAAATTTTACGATTACAGATACAAATGTAAGTGAGGCGGTTAATTATAGCTCTTTATTAGGGCAAACATTATTTGAGCCTTTTGATGTTGCTGGTTGGCAAAGAGACCGTTCTTGGATCAACACCAATTTTATGATTGGTCGTTGGTTAACTATAGAAACAATTCTTCTTGGATTTTATGATAGTAACCCAGAACAATTTAAGGAATTTGGAATACAAGCGGCAGATCCAGGGGGTATCACAACCAATGATCCCGCAGCGGTTGCTACTGCAATAGTAGATAAAATATTACCTAAAGGTCTTTTAACCCAAGCAGATTACGATACTGCGATAGGAATTTTTAGAGGGCCTTATGAAGATAATGGTGTTTATGAAGATAGTCCCGACCCTAACAACTTTGGTTGGAATATGAATTTAGAAAATACACCAACCCAAGTATATCTTTTATTACAACATCTAGGAAGGCAACCAGAATTTCAATTAAAATAAAACCTACAACTATGTGCGATACTCATGATAATTCTCCCCATAAAGGAAAAGAACATAAAGGACATAATGAAGAACATGCAACTTGGAGTCGCCGTTCTTTTTTACAAACACTAGGAATTGCGGGTTCTGGAAGTATGATGCTTGGTTCAAATCTTTTATCAGCATCCGCCCCATCTCGTTTAACAAATGCATTAGCAGATGTAGAAACCGATAATATTTTAATATTAATACGATTATCTGGCGGTAATGACGGACTTAGTACTGTTATACCAATAAATCAGTATGATGCTTATGCAAATGCGAGACCAAATATTTATATACCAGAAAGTAAAATATTAAAACTTACCGATGAGTTTGGTGTACCCTCTTATATGAGTTCTTTAGAGCCTATGTGGGGAGAAGGTCAATTTAAAGCAGTCCACGGTGTAGGGTATGAGGGGCAAAGCCTTTCTCATTTTACAGGGTCCGATATTTTTGCAAATACAGATTTAGCTACAACAGGTTTTAGTGGAACTAATACGGGCTGGCTAGGTAGGCATTTTGAAAATTTATATCCAGATTATTTATCAGACTTCGAAGGCAGTAGGCCAGATGGTCCTGCGGCAATACAAATTGGAAGTTATGGTAATTTAGTATTTGAAGGAGAAGAAACTAATTATGCTTTCGTAACTAATAATGTAGACCAATTACAACAAATTGCAGAAACAGGAGTGCAATATCCAGTAGATCAGGCACTTTTTGATGATTGTATGTATGGCGATCAGTTACGCTTTTTAAGAGGTGTTTCTAATGTTACCAATGAGTATGCTGGAACAATACATGAAGCGTATTTAAGAGGTCATGATTTACAATGTGTAGAATACCAAGATAATTCTTTTGCAAGGCAATTAGAGCTTTTAGCAAAACTAATAAAAGGAAACTTAGGAACTAAAGTTTATATGATTTCTATGGGTGGTTTTGATACCCATGGGAACCAACCATTAGCACATGAAAGATTAATGACCAACCTATCGGTTGCCGTTAATAATTTTTATGAAGATTTAAAATGTACAGGCCAAGATGAAAAAGTTTTAAGTATGACTTTTTCTGAATTTGGAAGAAGAATTTTTGAGAATGGCTCTAATGGTACTGATCATGGTAAAGCAGCTCCAACCTTATTCTTTGGTTCTGGTTTAAAGGGTAGTGCTTTTGTAGGGGAACACCCAACGTTAGAGAACCCAGATGGCAGAGGTAATTTAGAATATACTATGGATTTTAGAGATTTATACGGGACAGTTCTTGCAGAATGGTTATGTGTAGATCCTACAACCGTAAATCAGCACCTGAATCCTACCAATGTGCCAGGATATAATTATACTCCGGTAGATTTAGGTTTTCAATGCCATTCAGAAACCGTATTTCCAGATATAGCTATGGATGATAGTGAGCCAACGATACCAACGCAATCAGGTTCAGAAGAGGATCCAGAATATAGTCCAGAACTTTTAAATGCAATTGTTCATGAACCTTATTACCCAACACAAGGATCTCCTTTTATTCATATAGAAATGCCTTTTTCTGCAGTTGTAGATATTAAGTTATATAATATAATGGGGCAAAATGTTGGAACGGTTTATAGTGAAAGAATGTCTGAAGGTTCTACAGAGATAAACATTAGAGAAATGTTGCCAAATTACCTAGCAACCGGAAAATATATTTATAGAATAAATGTACAGAATAAAAAAATGAGCAAGTCCGTTATGGTTGCTTAAAAATATCCCCACTATGTACTTAGCCTTCTGTGTACCTCGGTATTTAGAAGGCTTTTTTATGCCAACTTAGATTTGTTATTTTTTGTAGAAAAAGTAAGCTCTTTTTTAATTTTGTGGCTCTTGTCTTTATGAACTCTAGTTATGTTAGAGTCAGTTTTTTCATTTTCCTTTGCTATATCTTTAGCAAGGGTAAACTTTTTAGGGTTTCCAATACTCATGTTTAAGTTTTTGTAAGATTTATCTTATAATTTAACATAAATATTTTAAATTTCGTATACTTTTTCGATGAGTGACGCATTTTGGTTTACTACTCCTATGGTTTTCTAATTTCATTTACTGTAGAATGCTAACAACTAGCCTCAAAATCTGTATTTTTGTTGCTTAATTAAATTTTTACATGTCTACACAGCAAAATAAACCTTCCAGATATACAATTACAGCAGCATTACCATATACTAACGGGCCAATACACATTGGACATTTGGCAGGAGTATATGTTCCAGCAGATATTTATGCGCGTTATTTAAGATTAACAAATAATGATGTGGCTTTTGTGTGTGGTAGTGATGAGCATGGAGTTGCTATATCTATGAAAGCAAAAAAAGAAGGTATTACTCCAAAAGATGTTATTGATACGTATAATGGTATTATAAAAAAGTCGTTCCAAGATTTTGGGATTACTTTTGATAATTACTCCAGAACATCGGCAGATATTCATCATAAAACTGCTTCTGAGTTTTTTAAAACTTTAGATGAAAAAGGAGAGTTTATAGAAGAAACTACGGCACAATTATATGATGAAGAAGCAAAGCAATTTTTAGCAGACCGTTTTGTTATTGGTACTTGCCCTAAATGTGGTCATGAAGAAGCCTATGGAGACCAGTGCGAAAATTGTGGTTCGTCTTTAAATGCAACCGATTTAATAAATCCTAAATCTACCATAACAGGAGCAGTACCAACTTTAAAAGAAACCAAACATTGGTTTTTACCATTAGATAAGCATGAAGATTTTTTAAAAGAGTGGATTTTAGAAGGTCACAAAAAAGATTGGAAGCCTAATGTGTACGGACAATGTAAAAGTTGGATAGATGATGGTTTAAAACCAAGAGCGGTTACTAGAGATTTAGATTGGGGTATACCAGTACCAGTAGAAGGGGGAGAAGGAAAAGTGCTTTATGTTTGGTTTGATGCTCCTATTGGATATATTTCCTCCACTAAAGAATGGGCCGCACGTGAAGGTAAAGATTGGGAACCGTATTGGAAATCTGACGATACCAAAATGGTACATTTTATAGGAAAGGATAATATTGTTTTTCATTGTATAATCTTCCCAGCAATTTTAAGAGCGCATGGCGGTTATATTTTACCAGAAAACGTTCCTGCAAATGAGTTTTTAAATTTAGAAGGGAATAAACTTTCCACTTCTAAAAATTGGGCAGTTTGGTTGCATGAGTATTTAGAAGAGTTTCCAAACATGCAAGATGTTTTGCGTTATACATTAACCGCAAATGCACCAGAAACTAAGGATAATGATTTTACTTGGAAAGACTTTCAGGCACGTAATAATAATGAATTGGTAGCCATTTTCGGAAATTTTGTAAACCGTGTAGCTGTACTAACACATAAATATTATGATGGTGTAATTCCTGAGCCAGCAGAATTTACAGAAGTAGATTTAGCTGCTTTAGCAGAAGTAAAAAAATATCCAGAAATTATTTCTAGTTCTATAGAAAGGTATCGTTTTAGAGAAGCAGGGCAAGAGCTTATGAGCTTGGCACGTTTGGGTAATAAATACTTAGCAGATGAAGAACCTTGGAAACGTATTAAAACCGATGAGGAACGTGTAAAAACAATAATGTACGTTGCCTTACAAATAGCAGCAGGGTTAGCGGTACTAAGTGAACCATTTTTACCATTTACATCTACCAAACTAAAAGGAATTTTACAATTAGATGCTTTAAGTTGGAATGATATAGCAGATAAAGAAGTGCTTTTAGTTTCTAACCATAAAATAAATAAAGCAGAATTACTCTTTAGAAAAATAGAAGATAAAGAAGTACAAGCACAATTAGATAAGTTAGAGGCAACAAAGAAAGCTAATGAAAACGCAAACAAAGAAGTAGTACCACAAAAAGACACTATAACTTTTGAAGATTTTTCTAAGTTAGATATGCGTGTTGGGACTATTATAGAGGCAGAAAAAATGCCAAAAGCTAAAAAGTTGCTAGTTTTAAAGGTTGATACAGGTTTAGATACTAGAACCATTGTTTCTGGTATTGCAGAGAGTTTTAAACCAGAAGAAATAGTTGGCAAAAAAGTTACGGTATTGGTTAACTTAGCTCCAAGGGCACTACGTGGAGTAGAAAGTGAGGGAATGATATTAATGACCGAAAATACAGAGGGAAAATTAGTTTTTGTAAATCCGGATGAAGAGGGCGTTACTAATGGAGAAACAATAAATTAAAATTGTAATTTTATAAAAAAGAAAAGATATGTTATCCAAAAAAATAGAAAAAGCATTAAATGCACAAATAAAAATAGAAGCAGAATCTTCCCAAATATATTTAGCAATGGCTTGTTGGGCTGAGGTTAAAGGATTAGAAGGTGTTGCAGGGTTTATGTATGATCAATCGCAAGAAGAACGTGATCATATGCTCAAATTAGTAAAATTTGTAAATGAAAGAGGAGGGCATGCGCAGATTTCAGAATTAGCGGCACCAAACGTTACATTTACTTCTTTTAAAGAAATGTTTGAAAAATTATTTGAACACGAAGTTTTTGTTTCTAGCAGTATTAATGATTTGGTGCATATTACTTTAGAAGAAAGAGATTATGCTACACATAACTTTTTACAATGGTATGTTTCGGAACAAATAGAAGAAGAGGCGATGGCACGTACTGTTTTAGATAAAATAAATCTTATTGGGGATGATAAAGGTGGTTTGTATTTGTTTGATAGAGATATAGAGCAAATAACAGTTACCTCTGCATCTATGGATACTCCAGAATAATTTTTTACAATTACTTATTTAGATTAAATTAAAATAATATATATTTGTTATCAGCAAATAATAATGTTGTTTTGGGAAAAAATAAAAAAGCAATAAAAAGATTAGCAAAAACGGTTTCTATGAAACCAAACAAGCTAAAGAGTAAATGTTGCAATAAGTACAAGAAATCAGAAAGCAAGCGTTGCGGTAAATGCCCTTGTTTTGATTTGCTTAAAAAAGTAGCTTAAAATTACTCAATAAAAAAGAATTTCTGCAGGTATTTAAAAACATTAAATTTCAATGTCCTTAATTTTAGAGGAAATTCTTACAATACAATTTTAATTTATACGTTTTGGATACGTCTAAACAATTTATTCTCACGTATATATTAAAAAAAATGAAACATATATTAATTCTTTTATTTTCGATAAGTTTAATTTCTTGTGGAACCTCTAAAACAGTGAGGCTTTCTCATAAAGTAATCAAAGGAAATTGGAATTTAAACCAAGTTACATATAGCGAACCAGGCATTTATAATGTAACACTTTTAAACGATGCCGATAAGGATTGTTTTGAAGGAAGTTCTTGGCAATTTATTCCAAATAATAATACTGGAGTATATACAATATCTAAGTCTAACTGTGCTGTCGGAAATCGTAATTTTATATTTACAATTAAAGAAATTGATGAAGCTACTGGCTTGTATAATTTTCTTTTAAAACCAACAGATTCTAAAAATAAAAGTCAGAATAATGTAGGTTTTAGATTAAATCTTGCACAATTGACAGAGTCTGATATGGTTTGGACGCAAACACTAACAGTAGATGGTAAGCCATTTACAATTAGTATGATTTTTTCAAAAAAATAACCCCCATAATTAAAATCTATGAAAATTAATAAAATAGTTACCCTAGGATTAGCATTGGTATTATCGATTAGTTTTACAAATTGTAAATCGGTGCAAAATGCAAATAACAAACAAAAAGGAGCTGTAATTGGAGCTACCGGAGGCGCAATCATTGGCGCAATCTTGGGTAATAATATAGGCAAAGGAGGAAACGGAGAATTAGGAGCAGTCATTGGAGGTGTTGTTGGAGGAGGAGCCGGAGTTCTTATAGGAAACAAAATGGATAAACAAGCTAAAAAAATAGAAGAGGAAATACCAGGGGCACAAGTAGAGCGAGTAGATAATGGTATTGTTATTACTTTTGATGAAAACAGTGGTGTCTTTTTTAATACTAATATGTTTAATATTAATACAGCCTCACAAAATTCTTTAGATAAATTAGCAGGTGTTTTTAAGGAATATCAAGACACAAAAATATTAGTGGTAGGGCATACGGATAGTGCTGGTTCTGATGAGTATAATATGACACTGTCCAAAAATAGAGCAAATGCAGTAACAAAGTATTTAATAGGGAAAGGATTATTGAGTAGTAGATTTACAACCCAATGGTTTGGAGAAACCCAACCAACCAATGATAATACTACTTCAGAAGGAAGGGCAAAAAATAGAAGAGTAAATGTTGCTATATTGCCAAATGAAAAGATGATAGAAGAAGCTAAGAATCAATCTCACGAAAATTAATTATTAATACTTAAAAAAATTCGATTAACTCAAAAGAGTTAAATATATTAGAAGCCTTATAAAAATTTTATAAGGCTTTTTTTATGATAAATTATATACGTAAACACACCAATCTTCCTGAAAAAGGAATTAAAAATACTATAGAGCTATTAAAAGAAGATTGTACAGTTCCTTTTATCTCTAGATATAGAAAAGAGCGTACAGGTAATCTAGATGAGGTTCAAATAGGGCAAATAGTTACTTTTAAAGCACAATTTGAAGCTTTAGAGAAACGAAAAAAAGCGATACTTAAAGCGTTAGAGGAGCAAGAGGTACTAACCTTAGACCTTAGAGAAAAAGTTACCAAAGCACCAGATTTAACAATTCTGGAAGATATTTATTTACCTTATAAGAAAAACAAAAAAACAAAAGCAGAAACTGCGCGTAAGAATGGGTTAGAGCCTTTGGCAAAAATAATCATGGCGCAACGTAATAATGAAATAGAATTTGAGGCTAGTAAGTTTTTAAATAATACTATTAAAAATGAGGACGAAGCTTTAGAAGGAGCAAGACATATTATTGCAGAGTGGATAAATGAGCGTTCAGACATTAGAAGTCAAATAAGACATCAGTTAGAAAAATTTGCGCAAATAACAACTAAAGTAATAGGAACTAAAAAAGACGATGAAAAAGCGCAAAAGTTTCGCGATTATTTTGATTGGAGTGAGTCTTTGGGAAGGTGTCCTTCTCATAGATTATTAGCAATTTTAAGAGCTGAAAACGAAGGTTTTATTCGTGTAAAAATAGAGATAGATGCGGAAAGAGCTTTGTCTAAAATTGAAGACCGTATTATTAAGAGCAATAATGCTTGTAGCTCCCAAATTTCAATAGCAATAAAAGACGCTTATAAAAGATTGTTGTATCCTTCGTTGTCCAATGAGAGACTAAAACTTGCTAAAGAAAAAGCAGACGATGGTGCGATAACTGTTTTTTCTAAAAACCTTAAGCAGCTATTGTTAGGCTCTCCGTTAGGTGAAAAAAGAATATTAGCTATAGATCCGGGGTTTAGGACAGGATGCAAGGTAGTGTGTTTAAGTGCGCAAGGAGATTTAGAACATAATGAAACTATTTATCCGCATGCGCCGCAAAATGATAGTGCAGGCGCTATAAAAAAAATTAGTTCCCTAGCAGATGCCTACAAAATAGAAGCAATTGCAATAGGAAATGGAACAGCATCTAGAGAAACAGAACATTTAGTTAAAAGAGTTCATTTTAAAAACGATATAGAAGTTTTTGTGGTTAGTGAAGCAGGAGCATCTATTTATTCTGCTTCAAAAATAGCAAGGGAAGAATTTCCTAATTATGATGTTACCGTAAGAGGAGCTGTATCTATTGGTAGAAGGCTAGCAGACCCCTTGGCAGAGCTAGTAAAGATTGATGCAAAGTCTATTGGTGTTGGGCAATACCAGCATGATGTAGACCAAGCAAAATTGCAAAACTCTTTAGATACTGTAGTAGAAAGCTGTGTAAATTTTGTTGGGGTAAATATAAATACTGCAAGCACCTCTTTATTAAGTTACGTTTCTGGTATAGGTCCTAAATTGGCAGAAAATATTGTAACTTATAGAAATGAAAATGGTCCTTTTAAAAGTAGAATAGCCATTAAAAAGGTTCCAAGATTAGGTGGTAAGGCTTTTGAGCAAGGAGCGGCTTTTTTAAGAATAAAAAATGCTAAAAATCCATTAGATGATTCTGCCATACATCCTGAAAGTTATGCAATTGCCGAAAAAATGGCAAAAGATAGAGGAGTTGCCATAGAAAAACTTATTGGAGATAAAAAAGAGTTAGATGCTATTGATCTTAGTAAATATACATCAGATAGTGTAGGTGTATTAACTTTAAAAGATATTGTTAAGGAATTAGAAAAACCGGGATTAGATTTACGAGAAAAGGCAAAGGTTTTTACATTTAATCAAAATATAAAATCTATAACAGATTTAAGAGAGGGGCAACTTTTGCCTGGAATAGTAAATAATATTACAAATTTTGGTTGTTTTGTAGATGTTGGAATAAAAGAAAGTGGATTAATACATGTTTCTAATTTAGCAGATACTTTTGTAAAAGATGTGAATGAACATGTAAGTTTACAGCAACAAATTATTGTAAAAGTTTTGGAGGTTGATGTGCCAAGAAAACGTATTCAATTAGCTTTACATAACTAAATATATATATGAAATATAAAACAACCAATACTTTGTTTTCATGTAGCCTATCAAAAATAGTACTATTTTTCCTTTTATTTTTTTCGGCGACTTCTTTTGCACAGGATACAACAATAAAAATGCCAGAAACCAGATGGAAAATGTTAAGCTATGACATGGGAAATGTATTTAAAGGAGTGGGATACTCCTATACAAGGCCGTTACATTGGCAAGGTAAACAATGGGCAACATTAGGGTATACTATGGCAGGTACAGGTTTAATTTATTTAGTAGACGAGCCAGTATCCGATTATTTTATTGGAATAAAAGAGGATATTCCAAAAGGAGTTAGCAATTATGGTTTTAGTGTTGGTAGCCCTACTAATAATTATATGATTACAGGAGCAGTTTATTTAACAGGTTTAGCTTTAAAGGACGAAAAATTAAGAAGAACAGGAGTATTATTAATTGCGTCTGCTACTTCAGCTGGGCTTTTACAACAAGTATTAAAATCGGCAGTAGGTAGAGCAAGACCTTTAAGCGGAAAATCTAGCGATACTTTTAGACCTTTCTGGGCAGGGAATAAAGAGTATCATTCTTTTCCTTCTGGACATACTATTTTGGCAATGACAAATGCTCATGCAATTGCAAAACAATTTAAAAGTCCTTGGGTAAAAACTGGGGTTTATGCAGTAGGTTCAATACCAGCAATTTCTAGATTATGGGAAGGAAAACATTGGCTTTCAGATGTTGCTTTAGGTGTAGCAATAAGTATTTTTACAGTAGAGTCTATAGATAAGTATTTAGATTCTAAGTATAATCAGAAATATAATGAGGGGAGTAAAAAAATAACTTGGAACTTAAACTTTGCTCCGGGACAAATTGGGGTGGTAGGTACTTTTTAAAATGTAATATATACTTTATATCAATATTGCTCGTTCTCGTTAATATAAATTTATAATTAACAACCATTAAAAATTACATATGAAAAAGATTGCATTACTAGCATTTTTATTTATTGCAGGAGCAACTCAAGCTCAAAAAATGAAGGATATAGACGGTAATCCTAAAGATTTAAAAGAGATTAAAGAGTATAACCTTGAGTTTGATTATTCTGATTTAGAGATTCCTAAGTACGATTCGGAAGAAGATTTCTTAGCGGATAAAATGAAGAAGAGAGAAGAAAAAGAAGCTGGTTTAGGAGAAAAATTTAAGGCGTCTTGGTTTTCTGATAGAGAAGAATTTTATGAGCCTAAGTTTATAGAGTCTTTTAATAAAAGATTTGATGAAGGTGAACTTTCTGTTTCTAGTGAAAATGCAGAGGCAGAATACACAATGAAAGTACACACCAATAAAATATATGCAGGATACAATGTTGGTATTGTTAGACACAATGCAGAGATAGATGTAACGTTTACTATATATGAAACTAGTAACCCAGGAAACGTTTTGTTCTCTGGAAAGTTTTATGATGTACAAGGTTATGGTGCTATGGGTAATGATTATAACTCTGGTTATAGAATTTCTGAATGTTATGCTAAAGCAGCAAAATCTTTTGCAGCGTATCTTAAGAAGAAGGCTTTAAAATAATAAAGCTTTATAAGTATAAAAAGAAGAGAGCAATTATTAATTGCTCTCTTCTTTGTTATTACACGGTTTGGTTTTCCATATCTATTACCTTTGCAACAGTTCTTACCAAACGGTTATGATTTTTTACAAAAGGGTTAGTTTTATCCCAAACATACCCAGCTAGTACGGCACATATTTGCTTTTTTATTTCAGGATTTTCTGGTCTGTGAAAAAATATTTTTTGTAAGTTTCCAGTATACCATTCTTTTACATAGGTAGAAAATACATCTACACCTTCTTTTATGTATTCATAGTAGTCTACTTCCCAATTAACATTTTCTCCTTTTAGTTCTTTTGCAGCCAATTTTGCTGCAAGTAAAGCAGATTCGGTTGCGAAAGTTACACCAGAAGAAAATACAGGGTCTAAAAATTCTGCACTATTTCCGGTAAGAGCATATCCTTTACCATAAATTTGTTTTACAGATTTAGAGTAATTTTTAATAAGTTTTGGTTCAAAGTTAATATCTACTCCATCAAAACGGTCTCTATAGTACGTAGAGAGATTTATTATTTCTTTTAATTTCTCTTCGTTTGTCCCTTTAAAAGAATCCATATATTCTGTGGGTCCTACAAGACCAATACTTGTGCGTCCATTAGAAAAAGGAATTACCCACAGCCAGGTTTCTTTACTCAAAACATCAAACGTTATTAGGGTGCCTTCTACCCCTTCAGGGCGTTTAGGGTCATTTACATGCGCAAATATAGAAGAGTGTTTTGGTAGTGGAGATGGTTTATCTAAGTCTAGTAATCTTGGTAATACTCTGCCATATCCACTAGAGTCAATAATAAACTTGGCAAAAATTTTAGATATTTCACCTTTATTATTTTTTATGCTAATTGTAGAGCCTTCGTCTGTAATAACTACATCTGTAACTTCTTGTTCAAAAGCAATATCTACGCCTCTTTCTATTAATGTATTGGTTAATATAGTATCAAAATCTGCTCTAGGTACTTGCCATGTCCAATCCCAACCTTCGCCGTGTTTTTTTGCAAAGTCGAAGTTACAAATTTCTTCCCCTCTCATAAATCTAGCACCAGATTTAACTTCAAACCCAAAATCTTTTAAGGGTTGTAATAAATCTACTTCATCAAAATGATCCATACATCTTGGTAGAAGACTTTCTCCAATTACAAATCTAGGGAATGTGCTTTTTTCTACAACCTTTACTTTAAAGCCATTGTTGTGCAAATAGGAAGCTGCTACTGAGCCAGATGGTCCTGCTCCTATTATTAATACTTCAACATTTTCTTGAATCATCTTACAGATTAAATTGGATATTTATTAAATAATGTAAATTTGCACAGCAAATTAATCATTTTTATTTATAAATTGCCGCTTATTTAAGTATAGCCAACATTAGATGCCAAAAATTAAAGGAAAGTTAGGAATTACAGAGTTTTATAATGTAATTTTCAAAGGAGAAAAGTTAACTATAGACCCAAAAGTTGTAGCTACTATTAATGAAAGTCATAATTTTTTAAAAGAATTTTCTCAGAATAAAGTAATCTACGGAGTAAATACAGGATTTGGGCCAATGGCTCAGTATAAGATTAAAGATTCTGAAAGAATTAAATTACAATACAATCTTATAAGAAGTCATGCTTCTGGAACAGGAAACCCAATAGCACCAAAATATGTAAAAGCAGCAATGCTTGCAAGGATTAACACATTGAGCTTAGGGAATTCTGGAATTCATATTTCTGTTGTTGAGCTAATGATAGAATTAATTAATAGAGATATAACTCCGTTAATTTATGAACATGGTGGTGTTGGTGCTAGTGGAGATTTAGTTCAATTAGCACATTTAGCTCTGGTTTTAATAGGAGAAGGTGAAGTTTTTTATAAAGGCGAAAGAAAAACAACAGAAGAAATATTTAAAAAGGAAGGTTTACAACCAATTTCTGTAGAACTTAGAGAAGGTCTAGGACTTATTAATGGTACTTCTGTAATGACGGGTATTGGTATTGTAAATACTATATACACTCGTAGACTTTTAGAGTGGATGATTTCTTCTTCTTCTGCTATAAATGAAATAATGCAAGCTTATGACGATCATTTATCAGAAGAGCTAAATAATACTAAAATGCATAAAGGACAGCGAGAAATTGCACGTTCTATGCGTAGCCATTTAAAAGATAGTCAGTTAACAAGAAAAAGAGAACATCATTTATATACCAATAATGATGGTGTCTCCGTTTTTGAAGAAAAAGTGCAAGAGTACTATTCTATTAGGTGTGTACCACAAATATTAGGACCAGTTTTAGACACTTTAAATGGTGTAGAAAAAATAATGATAGAAGAAGTAAACTCTGCAAATGATAATCCTATTGTTAATGTAGAGAAAAAGCATGTTTATCATGGCGGAAATTTCCATGGAGATTATGTTTCTTTAGAGATGGATAAGCTAAAAATAGTAGTTGCTAAAACCAGTATGTTGGCAGAAAGACAACTAAATTATTTAATGAACTCTAAGTTGAATGATATACTTCCGCCTTTTGTTAATTTAGGAGAATTAGGTTTAAACTTTGGAATGCAGGGAGTACAGTTTACAGCAACTTCTACTACTGCAGAAAACCAAATGTTGTCTAACCCTATGTATGTGCACAGTATACCAAATAACAATGACAATCAAGATATTGTTAGTATGGGTACTAATGCGGCCTTAATAACCAAAAAAGTAATAGAAAATGCTTTTGAGGTTATGGCAATAGAGTTAATTACTATAACACAAGCAATAGAGTATTTAGGAGTTCAGGATAAAGTTTCTTCTAAAACTAAAGCTTTATATTCTAAAATAAGAAAAATTGTTCCCCCGTTTAAAGAGGATCTTGTTATGTATCCTTTTGTTAATCAAGTAAAAGATTTTATTATTAACAACGAAAACTAAAAATTATGAAAAAGGGGTTTTTATTCATTTTAACTATTTTATTATCAGTTTCTTCTTTCTATGCGCAAGAACTTGCGTTGGTTAGAGAGAATGATTTATTTGGGTATATTAATAAATCTGGGGTATATGTAATTGAGCCTCAATTTGAAAAAGCTGCAAGCTTCTCGGGAAAATATGCAGCTGCTAGAAAAGATGATAAGTGGGGTTTTATTAATGCAAAAGGAGAATGGGTAATTAAACCAGAATACGATAAAGTAAAGAGATTTAATTCTGGATACGCTTTGGTTTATAGTAATGAAATTTGGAAATATGTAGATGGTACTGGGAAACAATTAGAAACCCCAATACCAGATAAGTATTATGATTTTAATGATGGTGTTGCATTATTTAAAAAAGGAGATAGAATAGGGATTTTAGGAACTGATGGAAAACTTATTTTAGAACCTAAATATACAGTAATAAAAAACTTTTGGGAAGGTCATGCTAAGGTAAAAATTGGAGAGTCTTGGGGGCTTATAAATAAAAAAGGAGAGCTAGTTATACCTGCAGATTATAAAGAAATAAGTAAGTATAATAGCAATGGTATATGGGCAAGAAAAGGAGAAGATTTTGGTGTTATTGTTAACGGTAAATTACAAGTTGTACCTGGTGCTACTAAAATATGGGACTTTCATTCTTCATCTAAACTTACCTATGCTAGAAAAGGAAAAACTTGGGGCTTTATTAATGCAAGCGGAGAATGGGTTATAGAGCCAACTTTTAATAAAGTAAAAGCTTTTGTTGATGGATTAGCACCAGTTTTAAAAGGAAAATCTTGGGGTTATATCAATGAAAAAGGAGAAGAGGTAATTCCTTTTGATTATAGAGATGCAGAAATCTTTGGAGATAAAGGTTTGGCTCCAGTAAGAGATAAAAAATGGGGATTTGTAAATACATCTGGAACATTAGTAATACCTATGGAGTATGATATATCTGGTGGGTTTTCTTTTGTAATGTCTGGATTTAAAAAAGGTTTTATTAATGGTTTAGCCAAAGTAAAGTCTAACAAAAAGTGGGGCTTTATTAATGAAAAAGGAGAAGCTCTAGGAGGTAAATGGTTTCAGAATGCAGAAAACTTTGTGGATACTAGTAAATAATTTTAGAAAGCATCATAAATAAATGAAGGAGAAAATTGCGCCTAAAAAATATGCTCTTGTAACTGGAGGATCTCGTGGAATAGGAAAAGCTGTTTGTATTCAGCTAGCTAAAGATTCTGAATATAAAATTCTAATCAATTATAATAGTAACCAAACAGCAGCAGAAGACACTTTAAAAGAAGTTGAGAATGCTGGTGGTTCCGGAGAAATTATTCAATTTAATGTTGGAAATTTAGAAGAAGTAAAAGCGCGTTTAGATGCTTGGCAAGAAGCAAATGAAAATGCAATTATTGAAGCTGTAGTTAATAATGCGGGAATAACAAAAGACGGTCTATTTATGTGGATGAAACCAGAAGACTGGTCTAGTGTTATTAATACAAGTTTAAATGGCTTTTTTAATGTCACCAATCACCTAATTCAAAAATTGCTTGTAAATAAATACGGAAGAATTGTAAATATGGTTTCAGTATCTGGTCTTAAGGGTACTCCGGGTCAAACAAATTATTCTGCTGCAAAAGGAGCAATTATTGCAGCAACCAAAGCATTGGCACAAGAAGTTGCTAAAAGAAACGTTACTGTAAATGCTGTAGCTCCTGGTTTTATTAAAACAGATATGACCGGAGAATTAGATGAAAAAGAATTAAAAAGAATGATTCCTGCCAATAGATTTGGGGAAGCTCAAGAAGTAGCAGATTTAGTTTCTTTTTTAATTTCTAAAAAAGCTTCTTATATTACAGGAGAAGTTATTAATATAAATGGAGGGATATACTCTTAAATGAGTTTGTAGGTAATGAGAAGAGTTGTAATAACGGGAATGGGTATTTACTCTTGTATAGGCAAAAATCTAGAGGAGGTAAAATCTTCCTTATATGAAGGTAAATCTGGAATTGCTTTTGATCAAGAGAGAGAAGATCTTGGATATAGATCTCCGATTACTGGTATGGTAGATTCTCCAAATCTTAAAAAAGAGCTTTCTAGACGACAACGTATTAGTTTAGGTCAGGAAGGTGCTTATGCTTATGCTGCAACACAGGAGGCCCTTGCTAATGCAAAAATTTCACAAGATTTTTTAGATGCAAATGAAGTAGGAGTTATTTATGGTAATGATAGTACGGCCAAATCTGTAATAGATTCTATAGATACGGTTAGAGAAAAAAAAGATACTACCCTTGTTGGTTCTGGTGCAATTTTTAAAGCTATGAATTCTACCATAACCATGAACCTTTCTACAATATTTAAATTAACAGGAATTAATTTTACTGTGAGTGCGGCTTGCGCAAGTGGGTCTCATGCTATAGGAATGGCGTATCATTTAATAAAAAGTGGTATGCAAGACTGCATTATTTCAGGAGGTGCTCAAGAAATTAACCCTTTGGCAATGGCTAGTTTTGATGGATTGGGTGTTTTTGCAATAAATAATGAAAACCCAACAAAGGCTTCAAGACCTTTTGATAAAGATAGGAGTGGACTTGTGCCTAGCGGTGGTGGTGCTACTGTAATATTAGAAAGCTATGAGTCCGCGGTAAAAAGAGGGGCTCCAATTTTAGGAGAGATTGTAGGTTATGGTTTCTCCTCAAACGGGGGGCATATATCTACACCAAACGTTGATGGACCATCTAAAGCAATGAAAAAAGCTTTAGAAGACGCTAATATGAATGCTTCGCAAATAGATTATGTAAATGCGCATGCTACATCAACTCCTGTAGGAGATGCTAATGAGGCAAAGGCAATTCATGAAGTTTTTGGAGATTATCGTCCATTAGTAAGCTCAACAAAATCTATGACAGGCCATGAATGTTGGATGGCTGGTGCTAGTGAGGTAATATACTCTATGCTAATGATGCAAAACTCATTTGTAGCCCCGAATATAAATTTAGAGAATACAGATGAAGATTCCGCTAAATTAAATTTAGTAACCAAAACCATAGATAAAAAAATTGATGTATTTTTATCCAATTCTTTTGGCTTTGGAGGAACAAACTCTGCGCTTGTAATAAAAACAATATAATTAGATGGATAAAGAAGTTATTATTGAAAAGATAAACGACTTTCTTATAGACGAATTTGAGGTAGAACAAGATGACATTCATCCAGAAGCTAACCTTAAAGATACTTTAGAATTAGATAGTTTAGATTTTGTAGACCTTGTGGTTGCAGTAGAGTCTAATTTTGGAGTAAAACTTGTTGGTGAAGACTTTATCAACGTTACTACATTACAACATTTTTACGACCTTATTGAGAAAAAATTAGGCTAACATTGCAATGGCAAAAAAGTGGGAAGGAAAATCCAAAGGAACCGTTTTAGGGTATAAAATCTTTGTTTTTTTTATAAAAACTTTAGGTCTGTCTTTTGCCTACTTTATATTAAATTTTGTTGTTGTTTACTACTTTTTCTTTTCAAGAGAAGGTAGAACATCTAGTTATGACTATTTTAAAAATCATTTAAAATATTCTACCCTAAAAAGTACCATAAGTATATTAAAGAATACGTATGTTTTTGGGCAAACTATAATAGATAAAGTTGCTATTTCTAGTGGTTTAAGAAATAAGTTTACCTATGAGTTTGATGGTGTAGAAGAAATAAATAACCTTCTAAAAGAAAAGCGGGGAGGTATTCTTATTAGCGCTCATGTTGGAAATTTTGAAATAGCAGATTTCTTTTTTGATGAAATAGATTATAATTCGCAAATTCATCTTGTAACCACAGATAACGAGCATGAACAAATAAAAGAATATTTAGAAAGTGTAACAGGAAAGTCTAAAATTAAGTTTATTCTTATTAATGAAGATTTAAGTCATATTTTTGAAATAAAAACAGCACTTGATCAAGGAGGTTTAGTGTGTTTTACAGGGGATCGTTATTTTGAAGGAAATAAAACCCTAACAGAAAAATTATTAGGAAATGAGGCAGAATTTCCTGCTGGACCTTTCTTAATGGCATCTAGATTAAATGTTCCTGTTCTTTTTGTATACGTAATGAAAGAAACTAAAAAACACTATCATTTATATGCAAGAAAAGCTAAAGTAGAGAATAGGAATGCACAAGCTTTATTAAAAGAATACACAGAAAGTATAGAGTGGATGTTAGGAAAATATCCTTTACAATGGTTTAATTATTTTAAATTTTGGAATTCTAAAAAAGTAGAATGAAAGAAATACTAGTTATACATTATTCTCAAACAGGGCAGCTAACAACTATTCTTAAAAATATGATTACCCCAATTTTTAAGGAAGAAATTAATGTAACCTATTATGAAATAAAACCCGTAAAGCCTTTTAAATTTCCTTGGGGAAAAGATAGTTTTTATGATGTTTTTCCAGAGACCTTTTTACAAATACCTTCAGAGATAGAAACCCCTCCAGAAGAAATTTTAAATAAAGATTTTGATTTGGTGGTTTTAGGATACCAAGTTTGGTTTTTAACTCCTTCAATACCTATAAACTCTTTTTTAAAGTCAGAATTTGCAGAAAAAATAATGGGTAATACACCTGTTATAACTGTTGTTGCTTGTAGGAATATGTGGTTGCAAGCGCAAGAGAAAGTAAAAAGACTTTTAGTAAAAGCTAATGCAAATTTGGTTGGGCATTTAGCTTTTGTAGATAAGCATATTAATCACATTAGTGTTATAACTATTGAATACTGGATGTTATCTGGTAAAAAAGACCGTTATTTAGGAATTTTTCCTAAACCAGGGGTATCAGATAAAGATATAAAAGAGGCAAATAAATATGGAGCGCCAATTAAAGAAGCATTAGTAAAAAATGATTTTTCAACACTTCAAAAAACATTTGTAAAGCTTGGGGGTGTTATTGTGAATCCTTATCTAGTAATGACAGACGAAAGAGGGAATGTTATCTTTTCTAAGTGGGCAAATCTTATCATAAAAAAAGGAAAGTCTGGAGCACCTAAAAGAGTAAAATTCCTTAAGGTTTTTAAGTATTATTTATTATTTGCAATTTGGGTTATTGCACCAATAGTTTTTATTGTATTTTTGTTGACTTATTTGCCTACGCACCTTAAAAGAAAAAGAGAGAAAGAATATTTTTCTTCGGTTTATTTAAAGGAAAATTCATGAAAGAAGTATACATAACAAGAATATCTAAGTTTTTACCCAACAAACCAGTTGATAATGATCAAATGGAAGAAAAACTTGGAAAAATTGGAGGAAAAACATCAAAAGCAAGACGTATTGTTTTGCGTAACAATAAAATTAAAACTAGATATTATGCCATTGATGAAAATGGCCAGGTTACCCATAATAATGCACAGCTAACAAAAGAGGCTGTGGAGAATTTGTGTGATGCTAATTTTACAACAAAAGATATTCAATTGTTGTCTTGCGGAACATCTAGTCCTGATCAAATATTACCTTCTCATACCTCTATGGTACATGGTTTTTTAAAGAATGGTAATATGGAAATAAATTCTCCGTCTGGAGCTTGTTGTTCTGGAATGAATGCTTTAAAATTTGGATTTCTTTCTATAAAAACCGGTCAAGTAGAAAATGCTGTATGCGCAGGTTCTGAAAGAACTTCTAGTTGGATGCGAGCAGATGTTTTTGAAGATGAAGTAGAGCAACTTAGTGAGTTAGAAGATAGCCCTATTTTAGCTTTTAATAAAGATTTTTTACGTTGGATGCTATCGGATGGTGCTGGTGCTGTTCTTTTAGAAAGTGAACCTAAAGGAAATACTCCATTGAAAGTAGAGTGGATGGAAGGCTACTCTTACGCACATGAGATAGAAGCATGTATGTATGCAGGAGCAGACAAATTAGAAGATGGCAATCTAAAACCTTGGAGCGAGTTTCCTGCAAAAGAATGGGGTAAAATATCCTTGTTTGCTATGAAACAAGACACACGTTTATTAGGTGAAAATATCTTAGTAAAAGGTGTGGATAGTTTAAAATTAGCTTTTGAGAAAAATAATATTGGCCCAGAGGATGTAGATTATTATTTACCTCATATTTCGTCCTATTATTTCAAAGATAACCTCTATGAAGAGCTTAAATTACAAGGGGTAGAAATTCCTTGGGATAAGTGGTTTTTAAATTTAGAGAATGTAGGTAATGTAGGAGCTGCATCTATATATGTAATGTTAGAAGAATTGGTGGCTTCTGGGAAGCTAAAAAAAGGAGATAGAATACTTCTTCATGTTCCGGAAAGCGCTCGTTTTTCTTATACTTATGCATATTTAACTGTATGTTAAATGAATGTAGTAGAACAACCAATTACGGATGAAAGTTTTATACAAAACTTAATACCACAAAAATGGCCATTTGTAATGGTAGATACATTGTTCTATTTTTCTGCCGAGAAGATAATTTCTGGATTTAAAATAAAAAAGGAAGACTTATTTTCATCTAACGGTTATTTTCAAGGCCCTGGATTAATAGAGAATATGGCACAAACCGTTGCCTTACATACTGGGTATTCTTATTTTCTTAAAAACCAAGAAGCACCTACTGGTTATATAGGTTCTATAAAAAAAGCAGAGATAATTAAGCTGCCAAAAGAAGGACAAGAACTAAAAACCACGGTTGTTATTTTACATGATATAATGGGGGTAACTTTAGTAAAAATTGAAGTGGAGTGCGAAGGGGAAATTATTGCATTAAGCGAAATGAAAACCGTATTAGCAAAATAAAAAATACGTGGGCAAAAATAAAATTGGCATTAAAAACTTTCTACCGCATAGAGACCCAATGCTCATGGTGTCTTATATTACCCATATAAATGACGATAGTGCCACAGGAGAATTTCAGATAAACAACGATTGCGTTTTTGTAAAAGATGGTGTTTTAAAAGAACCTGGTCTTATAGAGAATGCTGCGCAAGTTAGCTCTGCGGTTGTGGGGCAAAGTTTTTTTGAAAAAGGAGATTTAGAAGGTAAAACTAATAATATTACAGGCTATATAAGTGCAATTAAAAAAGTAACTATACATCAGCTTCCAAAGGTAGGAGATACCATTGTGACCAAGACAAAGCTGGTTTCTAGGTTTGATACAGAAGGAGTTAGCATTTGTACAATTGAAGGGGCTATTTTTAATAATGATGAATTAATTGTAGCTTGTACTCTAAACTTTCTAATTCACGAAATATAGAGATGAAGAAAAACGAAGTGCCTCAGGATAAAAGTAATCTAGAGTCGGCTAATATTAAAGAAATGTATTATGCTGTAGATGAAAACGGAGAATATACTACAGAATTAAGTACTGGTTGGGACCCTAAAACCATTGCTTTAGATAATGCTATTAAGGATATAGAGGAAAGAACCGAGATTGCTAAACAAAAAGTTTTAAATAATACTACCAGTCCTATTGAGTATTACATGGAACTCCACAAAATGGATGTAGGTATTTTAGCAAGTTATGTTGGCATGTGGGCATGGAGAGTAAAAAGACATTTTAAACCTTCCGTTTTTAAAAAGTTAAATAAAAAAATACTTCAAAAATATGCCGATATTTTTGAAATTACTGTTGAACAACTAAAGGATATTCATAAATAAAGTCCATGGAAATAAACTTTACCCACAAACAATCTGCACATTGTGAAAATGGCGTAGTGTCTAACTTAATGCGTTTTAATGGTTTTGAAGTTAGTGAACCAATGGTTTTTGGCATTGGCTCTGGATTATTATTTAGTTACCTTCCTTTTTTAAAAGTTAATCATGCACCTGTAGTTACATATCGTGCAATGCCAGGAACTATTTTTAATCGTTTTGCAAAACGTACTGGGGTAAAAATAAAACGCGAAAAATTTAGTACTGCGCAAAAAGCAAAAGCAAGGTTAGATGAGAATTTAGAAAAAAATAACCCTGTTGGTTTGCAAGTTGGAGTGTATAATTTATTGTATTTTCCAGAGGAATATCGCTTTCATTTTAATGCTCATAACATGGTGGTATATGGGAAAAAAGAAGGAAGATATTTAATAAGTGATCCTGTTATGGAGGAGGTAACCTCTCTATCAGAAAAAGAACTAGAAAAAGTTCGTTTTGCTAAAGGAGCATTTGCCCCTAAAGGGCATATGTATTACCCTATAGAGTTTCCAGACAAATTAGAATTAAAAAAGGCAATTGTAAAAGGGATTAAGCATACTTGTAAAGACATGACTGCCCCTGTTCCTATTGTTGGAGTAAAAGCTATACGTAAAATTGCAAAACTAATTCGTAAGTGGCCAGCAAAAAAAGGAGTTAAAACCGCTAATCACTATTTAGGACAAATTGTTCGTATGCAAGAAGAGATTGGTACTGGTGGTGGTGGCTTTAGGTATATTTATGGTGCTTTTTTACAAGAAGCAAGTAAGATTTTGGAGAATGACCAACTTTCTACAATGTCTAAAGAAATTACACAAATTGGAGATTTATGGCGAGATTTTGCTGTAGATGCTTCTCGTATTTATAAAAACCGTAGTGCAACCGAAGATGGTTATAATAAAGTGGCGGATCAATTGGCTACTATTGCAGATAAAGAAGAAGCTTTTTTTAAAAAATTAAAGAAGGTGGTCTAATTTTATATAAAAATGATAACTATTAACCAACTATCTAAAAAATATATAGGAGCAGAAGAATATTCGGTGTCCAATATAGATTTGGTAATAGAAAATCAAGAAATTTTTGGTTTGCTAGGGCCTAATGGCGCTGGAAAAACTACTTTAATTTCTATGCTTAGTTCTTTAATAAAACCAACGGAAGGTTCTTTTACAATAAACGGACTTACCTACAAACAAAATAAAAATAAACTTAAGCAAATTATTGGTATTGTTCCGCAAGAATACGCTTTGTATCCATCATTAACAGCATATGAAAACCTTTTTTATTTAGGAAGTATGTATGGGCTTAAAGGAAATAAGCTTAAGGAGTTAATAAAACAACATGTAGAAATTCTAGGTTTAACCGATTTTTTAAATAAAAAAATTCTTCATTTTTCTGGCGGAATGAAAAGAAGAATTAACCTAATAGGGAGTATTTTACACGAGCCAAAAGTGTTATTTTTAGATGAACCAACAGTAGGTGTAGATGTACAATCTAAAAATGCAATAATTAGTCATTTAAAAGAATTAAATAAAAACGGAGCTACCATTGTTTATACATCGCACCATTTAAATGAAGCAGAAAATTTTTGCACTAGAGTTGGTATTATAGATCACGGTAAGCTTATTTGTAATGGAGAACCTTCTGAATTAATAAAACTACAAGAAGGAGCTCGTAGTTTAGAAGAGGTTTTTATTGCAAAAACAGGCAAAGAACTCAGAGATTATGTATAAACTTTGGGCTTCAGCATATAAAGAATTTTTACTTCTAATCAGAGATTTAGGAGGAATGGCCATTCTTTTTGTAATGCCGTTAATTTTACTAATAACCATTACTTTAATTCAAAATAATACCTTTAAGACCATTAAGGATTCTAAAATTCCTATTCTTTTTGTAGATAATGACAAAGGTTCTGTATCGCAACAAATCAATAAAGGACTTACGAGCACCAATGCTTTTGAAGTAATAAATAAGGTTTCAGAACAGGAAGCCAAAGACTTAGTTTTTAAAGGGGATTATCAATTAGCAATTGTAATACCAGAAAACTTATCTTCAGATTTAGAAATAAAAGTAAATGAAAATGTTGATGGTATTCTAGCTAAATTTGGAGTAGAGGAAGAGTTAGAGCCTAGTATTCCAAAAAAAGATAAGAAGAAAGAAGTTAAACTTTATTTTGATCCTGCAACCCAACAATCTTTTAAGAGTTCTGTTAAGAATGGCATAGACAGAGTAATTTCGGGCATAGAGATACAAACTATTTATAAAGCTTTTGAAGAACAGCTGTCTGAAGAGCCTAGTACAGAGCCAATTTTTGACACCAATAGTTTTATCTCCTTTAAGGAGATAGTCCCGGAAAGTACTAAAAATGCCATACCAAATGCCAGTCAGCATAACATTCCTGCATGGTCCTTATTTGCTATATTTTTTATTATACTACCACTTTCCATAAATATGGTAAAGGAAAAGTCTCAAGGAACTTTTGTTAGGTTACGAACAAACCCTGTTTCATATGCTACCGTTTTAGGAGGAAAAACTATAGTTTATTTAGGTGTTTGTGTACTGCAATTTGTGCTTATGCTATTAGTGGGATTGTATTTGTTTCCTGTTATTTCTCTACCAGAAATTAACATTACGGGAAAATTGCCATTACTATTAATAGTTTCTTTATTTGCAGGCCTTGCGGCAGTAGGTTTAGGATTATTACTTGGTACAGTTTTTAAAACACATGAGCAATCTGCACCTTTTGGAGCAACTTTAGTAGTTATTCTTGCAGCTTTAGGAGGCGTATGGGTTCCTGTTTTTGCAATGCCAAAATTTATGCAAACTTTATCAAATATATCTCCAATGAATTGGGGATTAAATGCATTTTATGACGTTTTCTTAAGAAATGTAGGTTTTTCAGAAATTATTCCAGAAATTACACTCTTGTTTTTATTTTTTATAATTACAACAACAATAGCCATACTTTATAATGAGAAAAAAATTGCGGTCTAAACCCTCAAAGGAAATTTCCTATACTAGTGAAATTCGTGTACGTTTTGTAGAAACGGATCCATTAGGAATTGTATGGCATGGTAATTATATACAGTATTTTGAAGATGGTAGAGAGGCTTTTGGAAGACATCACGGTGTTTCCTATTTAGATCAGAAAGATAATAATTTTTCTACGCCAATAGTAAAATCTAGCACAGAGCATAAATTACCATTGCGTTATGGAGATATAGCTACTGTTAAAACAACTTATGTAGATTCCCCCGCTGCAAAAATGATTTTTAAGTATGAAATTTTTAATCCTGAAGGAGAAATTGTTTGTACTGGAGAAACGGTTCAGGTTTTTGTAGAATTAGGAGGAGAATTATCCTTGACAATTCCTGATTTTTTTATGAATTGGAAAAGAAAAGTGGGTTTAATAGATGCGTAAAATTTATCTTTCCTATAATAATATAGTTTCGTCTTATGGCTTTAACAGTGCTGCTGCTGTTAATAAGATTAAAGATGAAATTACTAGTTTAAAACTTGTTAATAATAAAGCGTTAATGCCAGAGTCTTTTTATTCTTCTTTAGTAGATAAAGAAAAATTGGAAGAAGAATTTACGGGTTTAAACTCTAAAAATGCGCATACTACATTAGAGAAAATGATGATACTTTCTCTAAGTAAAGTTATTTCTGCTAGTAAAATTAAAATTACAGAACGCACAGGGTTAATTATTTCTACAACCAAAGGAAATATTGATGCTTTAGAAATAAATACTTTACACAATGAAGGTAAAGCATATTTATCTGAATTAGGAAAAGCAGTGCAAACTCATTTTGGGTTTTTAAAAGAACCTTTGGTTTTATCTAATGCTTGTGTTTCTGGTGTTTTAGCAACATCCATAGCAAAACGCTTAATTAAGCAAGATTTGTTTGACTCTGTTTTTATTGTAAGCGGAGATTTGGTAACTAAGTTTACAGTTTCTGGTTTCAATTCTTTTCAGGCACTAAGTAATGAACCATGTAAACCGTATAGTAAAAATAGAACAGGAATTAATATTGGGGAAGTTGCAGCAAGTATTTTGGTAACAAAAGATATTTCTAATTTAGCACCCGAAGCAGTAGAGATTTTAGGAGATGGTACCGCTAATGATGCAAACCATATTTCTGGCCCTTCAAGAACTGGAGAAGGTTTGGTTAGGAGTGTAAATTCAGCTCTTAAAGAGGCTAATATTCTTGCTTCGGATATAGATTATATTTCGGCTCACGGAACAGCAACAATCTTTAATGATGAGATGGAGGCAATAGCTTTTAATAGGTTGCAAATGAACAAAACACCACTTAATAGCCTTAAAGGTTATTTTGGTCACACTTTAGGGGCTTCAGGCTTATTGGAGACTATAATAGGAATGCATTCCATGCATAAAAACACACTTTTTGCTTCTTTAGGTTTTGATGAAATAGGAGTAAGTAAAACAATAAATATTATTAAAAGTACTGCCGCTAAAAATCTTACTATTTTTTTAAAAACAGCTTCTGGTTTTGGAGGTTGTAATACAGCAGCAATTTTTAAAAAAGTAAAACACTAATTACTCAAAATTAAATAAATGCCACAAAAACACATGAAAGCAATAGATGCATTAGAAGAAGCACAAAAAATTGCTTTTGCACCGTTTATTTTTCAAACCTCAGTTTCTTTAAAAAAATTGGGGGTTTTGGATTATATTTTTAAAAAAAATAAATCGGGAGGAACTACTATAGATGAAATAGCAAAAGATTTATCTGTTAGTGAGTATGGTTTAGGTGTTTTGTTAGAAATGGCAGAGAGTTCAGATATTGTTTATGTAAATGAAAATAATAAATACGAGCTTACTAAAGTTGGTTATTTCTTAGCGTTTAATGAAACTGCTAGGGTTAATATGAATTTTACTAATGATGTGTGTTTTAAAGGGCTTTATCATTTAAATGATTCTATAAAAACAGGAAAACCTTCTGGTTTAAAAGAGCTTGGAAAATGGGATACCATTTATGAAGGGTTATCTGTTTTACCAGATGAAATTAAAAAATCTTGGTTCGAGTTTGATCACCATTATTCTGATGGCGCTTTTGAAGAGGCTTTAAAAATTCTTTTCAGAAATAAACCAAAACAAATTTTTGATATTGGCGGTAACACAGGAAAATGTGCTTTACTTTGTTGTAAGCATGATCCAGATGTTAAGGTTAAAATATTTGATCTTCCTGGTCAATTAAATGTGGCACTTAATAATGCTAAAAAGAATAATTTAGACCATAGAATTTCTGGACAAGAGATAGATTGGCTTTCTGAAAATCCAAAAGTAGGAACTGGAGCAGATGTTATTTGGATGAGTCAATTCTTAGATTGTTTTTCTGAGGATGAGATTGTAAAAATACTATCTACCTGTGTAGAAGGCATGAATGAGGATACAGAACTTTTAATTATGGAAACGTTTACAGACAGGCAACGGTTTGATAATGCTAAATTTATTCTAGAAGCAACTTCTTTGTACTTTACAGTACTTGCTAATGGTAACAGTAAAATGTACAGAGCAGAAGTTATGATTAGACTAGCGGAAAAAGCTGGACTATATATTAAAGAAGATATTGCTATAGGAGAATACCATACTATATTAGTTTGTAAAAAAAGATAAGAATAATTGAGTTCTAAAACTTACATAAAGAGTTATTGTCATATAAAAAACAATTCTATTTTGTTAAATGGAGAATTGCTTTATAAGGCTCCAGAAGAAGAATCTTTTGTAGACTTTATAAAAATGGCATATAAAAATTTGGAAACAGATTATTCCAAGTTTTTTAAGATGGATAGCTTAAGTAAATTAGCTTTTTTAGGGGCAGATGTTTTATTAAAACATGAAAATGTTGTGCCAGAAAAAGAAGAAAATATTGCACTTGTTTTTTCTAATAATGCCTCTAGTTTAGATACGGATAGAAAGTATCAAAAATCTATAGAGGATAATGCTAATTTTTATCCTAGTCCGGCTGTATTTGTATATACATTACCAAATATTTGCATGGGCGAAATTAGTATTAAACATAAACTGTATTCTGAAAATAGTTTCTTTATCTTTGAAAACTTTAACCCAGAATATCTATATGCATATAGTAAGGGCTTAATAGAAGAAAATAAAGCAGAAAAGGTTTTGTGTGGTTGGGTAAATGTAGATGAAGAAGAGTATACCGCTTTTTTATATCTAGTAACAAAAGAGAAAACAGAAATTCCGCACACAATTAAAGAAATAAATAGTAGATTTTAAATATTATGGAAGCGTTAAAAGAAGAGTTAAAAAATAAGATTATTGAGCAGTTAAACTTAGAAGATGTTTCAGTAGATGAAATTGCAGATAATGACCCTTTATTTGGAGAAGGCTTAGGGCTAGATTCTATTGATGCTCTTGAACTTATTGTAATGTTAGATAAGGATTACGGGATAAAATTGTCGGATCCAAAAGAAGGGAAAAAGATATTTGAATCCATAGATACAATGGCTACTTATATTTCTGAAAATAGCCCTAAATAACAATCTTAGAGAAAGATTTTATATTATTTTTTAAGAATCTATGAATAAGGGAGTTGCAATAACTGGAATGGGAATTATTTCTGCAATTGGAAACAATGTAGAAGAGAATTATAATTCCTTAATTTCTGGAAACAAAGGCATTTCTAGAATTTCTAAAATAGATACGGTTCATAAAAATGCTATTATGGTTGGTGAAATTGCTTTCACTGACAAAGAGCTAGAAGAACAACTAGGAATACCACCAGACAATAATTATTCTAGAACAGCTCTTTTAGGATTAGTAGCGGCTAAGGAAGCAATAAAAAATGCTAATATTCTAGATATTACAGCACACAAAACTGGATTAATTTCGGCAACTAGTGTTGGCGGAATGGATAGGACAGAGAAGTACTATTATGACTATCTAGAAAGTGATGCGCATAGAAAATATATAGAAGGCCATCATGCAGGAGATTCTACCCAAAAAATAGCAGAAGAGTTAGGCATAAAAGAAAGTTTAGTTACTACTATTAGTACTGCATGTTCCTCGGCAGCAAATGCTATAATGTATGGCGCCAGACTTATAAAATCTGGAAAGCTAGACCGTGTTGTGGTTGGCGGTGCAGATTGCCTATCTAAATTTACCATTAATGGCTTTAAAACCTTAATGATATTATCAGACACCTATAATACCCCTTTTGATGAAAATAGAAAAGGACTAAATTTAGGAGAAGCAGCAGCTTTTTTAGTGCTAGAGTCTGATGCCTTGGTAGCTAAAGAGAATAAAAAAGTATTGGCCTACGTAAAAGGATATGGGAATGCTAATGATGCTTATCACCAAACAGCATCTTCTGAGAATGGAGATGGAGCTACTTTAGCAATGGAAAAAGCTTTAAAAGTTGCCAATTTAAAACCAGAGGCTATAGATTATATAAATGCACACGGTACTGCAACAGGAAATAATGATTTATCGGAAGGTAGAGCTATAATACGTGTTTTTAAAGATGCCGTTCCGGATTTTAGTTCTACAAAACCATATACAGGACATACCTTAGCAGCTGCAGGTGGTATAGAGGCAGTGTACTCTATTTTAGCACTTCAGAATAATGTGGTATTTCCTAATTTAAATTTTACAACTCCTATGAAGGAGTTTGCAATTAGGCCGCAAGTACAAATAAAAGAAAAAGAATTAAATACAGTTTTATCAAATTCTTTAGGGTTTGGAGGAAATTGTTCCACCGTAATATTTTCTAAATAATGAAAAAAGTTTTTATAAACGGTTGTGGTGTTATTTCTGCTCAGAAAACCTTTGATAATAAAGCGTTTTTAGAGGAAGTAATTACCTATAATGACAGAGTTATGCCTGTGGTAAACCCTGTTTATAAAGATTTTATTTCTGGCGGTGCAGCTCGTAGAATGGCTCTTGGTGTAAAAATGGGAGTAGTTGCTTCTAATATTGCTATGCAAGACGCACAACTAGATTCTGTAGATGCAATAATCACAGGAACTGGAATGGGGTGTTTAATAGACTCTGAAAAATTCTTGAGTAAATTAATAGATAATAACGAAGAGTTTTTAACCCCAACTTCATTTATACAGTCTACACACAATACTGTTGGCGGACAAATAGCTCTAGGCATACAATGCAAAGGATATAATTTTACATATGTACATTCTGGAGCGTCTTTTGAGTCGGCTTTACTAGATGCGCAATTACAATTATCTTCAGGCGAGGAAGAAAATATACTAGTTGGTGGTGTAGACGAGAATGCCCCACATACAGTTAAGATTCATCAAT
This sequence comes from uncultured Maribacter sp., assembly GCF_947495965.1. Classification (GTDB taxonomy): domain Bacteria; phylum Bacteroidota; class Bacteroidia; order Flavobacteriales; family Flavobacteriaceae; genus Maribacter_B. Next base: position 672,346 of record NZ_CANMBB010000001.1, on the reverse strand, counting down.
TAATAGGTTTTGTAAAAGAAGAAAATACAGATACTTCTTCTTTATTAGAAAGTAATACTTCCGGAGCTATTTTTGGAGAGGGAGCAGGTTTCTTTGCACTATCTACTACACAACAAGAGAGTTCTTACGCTCAAGTAATTGCAATAGAAACCCTAAATACAATTTCAAAAAAAAATTTAGAAAAACGTATAATTTCTTTTTTAGAAGAAAGCGGTTCTAATGTATCCGAAATAGATGCTGTTATCCTAGGTAATAATGGCGATGTAGATTTTGACGGGTATTATAATCTGCTTTCTGAAGGTGTTTTTGCAGATACACAACAAGTATATTACAAACATTTATGTGGCGAGTATAATACGGCATCTTCTTTTGGCTTTTGGTTAGGAGCTAAGGTTCTTAAAACCCAATCTATCCCAGATGTGGTTAAACTAAATCAGAAACAAACTAAAACTTTAAAAACCATTCTATTATATAATCAGTATAGAGGAGAAAATCATAGCTTCACTTTACTAAAACAATGCTAAGGTTTGGTAACGTAAATAGAATTGTAATTGCACTTTTCTGTTTGTTATTACTTACAAGTTATTGGTTTCCTATTCCTGTTTATGTATATGGCATTATTGCTTTTATTTGGTTTGCGCTAACAGTTTTTGGTTCTTTTTTTATTCAATGGAATTACCATTTAACCTCCTATCATAAAAATAAAAAAATAGAAGAAAATAAAGTTGCCATTACTTTTGATGACGGTCCGCATCCAGAATTTACGCCTCAAGTTTTAGAACTTCTAGAAAAATATAATGCAAAAGCTACTTTTTTTTGTGTTGGTAAAGAAATAAAGGAACACCAAGCTATTGTTTCTACAATATTAGAAAAAGGGCACACTATAGGGAATCATACTTATTCACACACTCGTAATTTTGGTTTTTTAAGTACAGAAAAGGTAAAGCAAGAATTAGAAGAAACAAACACTCATGTTAATGCTGTTTTTAATAAAAATATGCGTTTATACAGGCCGGCTTTTGGGGTAACAAACCCAAGAATTAAACAGGCAGTAAAAGATTTGGGCTTAACTTCTATAGGTTGGAGTGTTCGTTCTTTAGATACTACCAAAAGAACAAAGAATATGGTGGTGCGTAGAATAACCAAAAACTTAAAAAAAGGCGATATTATTCTTTTACACGATACTAGTGCTAAAAGCGTGGCTGTTTTGGAACAGTTATTGCTATTTTTACAGCAGAAAAAAATGCAGTCTATAACTGTAAATAAATTACTAGATATTGTAGCTTATGAATAAGATAGTATATTTTCTTTTTTTTATTGCTTTAGGAACAGTAGCTACGGCACAAACAAAAATGAGCTCTAAAGAGGCTGATGCATTAAAGAATAAAGTGAAAGTTACGGCAAATAAAACCCAATCTATCTCTAGTGATTTTACCCAATACAAACATTTAGATTTTTTGTCTAATGATATAGAGTCTACAGGGAAGCTGTCTTTTAAAGCTCCAAATACAGTAAAATGGGAATATGTAAAGCCTTTTGCGTATTCCGTTTTGTTTAAAGGAGAAACCCTTTATATAAATAATGAAGGAGATAAGAGTAATGTAGATATTGGTTCTAATAAGTTATTTAAAGAGCTAAATACACTTATAGCAGCTAGTATAAAAGGCGATATGTTTAATGATGAATACTTTGCTATCACCTATTTTAAAAAAGATAAAAATAGCGAAGTGCATTTTGCCCCTAAAGACCCAAAATTATCTGAATTTATAAAAGTCTTTCACATTACATTTACTAGTAATGGGGATGTTTTGGAAGTAAAAATGGTAGAGCCTTCTAATGATTATACGCGAATTATTTTTTCTAATCGTGAAGTAAATAAAGTAATTCCAGATGCGGTATTTGCTCAGTAGTATTTGTTTCTTAGTTATGGTTTCCTGTGCAAGTTATCCTAAGAAAAATGGTTTTGCAGAAAGTAATATAAGTGTATCTCAAGTTTATAATCCTTATTTTTCTAATGCAAAAAAGGATTATGTTTATAAGGCCGATTTACAGTTTTATAAAAAAAAATTCTCTGGAATTATTATCATAAAAAAGATTACAGATAAAGAGCATAGATTAGTTTTTACAACGGAAATGGGAAATAAAATTTTCGATTTCTCATTTTATAAAAATGACTTTAAAGTAAATCATATCTTGGAAGATATGAATAAGAAAATTATTTTGAATGTTTTAGAAAGAGACTTTACAACATTAGTAAAAGAATTTAATGTAAGTACCCAAACTTATACTAAAGAACATATTCAAGTTAAAGAAGCGGAAGTATTAAACAAAAACCATTTTTACTTTTATGAGAATATAGGCTTAACAAAAATTGTTAGAGAGGGTAATGGAAAGGAGAAAGTGGTATATCAATTTTCAAACATAAAAGATGCTGCTGCAATGCGTATATTAATAGAACATAAAAACATCAAATTAAAAATACAATTAAAAGGAATTTAAGATGAAGAAGATAATTTTAGTAACTCTATTTTTTGCTTTTTCTATGGTAGGTTTTGCACAATCTAAAGTAAATCCAGGAATACGTTTAGGGGTAAATAGTGCTAACATTTCTAATACTAATTTAGAGGACAAGATTGGGCTTAATGGTGCTGTTTTTTTAGATGTTAGGTTTACAAATTTCTACGCTTTACAACCAGAAATAGGGTTTTCTAGTCAAGGCGGAGAATCTACTAACGGAGGAGAAGACTTAAATATTAACTATATTTCTATAGCTGCAATAAATAAATTTTATGTAGCACCTAAACAAGGGTTTCATTTTATTTTGGGACCTAGTTTAGATGTCGATTTTGATAATAATTTTATAAATCTAGTTAATGATACAAATGAGTCTAATGTTACACCAATAGATTTATCTTTGCTTTTTGGAATAGGATATGAATTTCCTTTTGGGCTTATAATAGAAGCACGTTACAAACAAGGTCTTATTAATATAGACTTGTTTGATGATTTTTTTGACGATTATAATGATAATAACACAAGCTTAAATAATGTTTTTCAAGTAGGTGTAGCTTATAAATTTAAGATTTAAAATATGTTGATAGAAGGATTATATAGTGTAGAAGATTTTGCAGAAGAAGCAGGAACTGTAATTGCAACTATAAAGATATATAAAGAGCACGATATTTTTAAAGGTCATTTTCCTGGGAATCCTGTAATGCCAGGAGTTTGTATGATACAGATTATAAAAGAACTTACAGAGAAAGCAACAGGAAAGCAGTTGTTTTTATCAGTGTCTTCTAACATTAAATTTATGGCAATTATTAACCCAGAAAAAAATGATACTCTTAAACTTACTTTGGCAATTACAGAAGTAGAGGATACTATTAAGGTTAAAAATACAACCTCTTTTGAGGAAACTCTTGCATTAAAATTAAGTGCAACCTTTAAAATTATAAGCTAACATGAAATTTTTCATTGGTAGTATACTTCTAATACTAAGTTTTCTAAGCCCTAATTTAACCGAAATTAGAAAGAATTATATATTGGCAAGTGATAGTAAAGAAGTTTCTGAAAAGCTATATATGACCCTAGAAAATATTACTAAAGAAAGTAAACCTATTTTAGTGGCTTATAAAGGAGCAACTGCTACCTTAAAAGCAAAACACAGTAAAGGAATAAAGCAAAAAAAGAGTTTCTTTAAAGAAGGGGTAGATTATTTGGAATTTTCTATAGAAAAAGCACCAAAAAATATAGAGATACGTTGCCTTCGTTTAAGTGTACAAGAACATTCCCCAAAAATTTTAAAATACAAGAAAAACATAGAAGAAGACAAGCAATTTTTAATAAATAATTTTAAAAGAACTACAGATAAAGCTATTAAAAAGTTTATTAAAGATTATGTTTTGCAGTCTTCCCTTTTTGATGCTTCTGAAAAGAAGTTGTTTTAGTATTTTCAATTGTTATCTTTGTTAAAAACTAAAGTCTTTATAAAAGACCCCCACAACGCATATATTTTTGGCAGAAAACACATCATCTATAAAGGAGTCTATGGAGCAGCTAAAATGTTGTGTAGTTATTCCAACCTACAATAATCAAAAAACCTTAAAAAGAGTTATTTTAGGCGTTCTTGCGTATACCCAAGATATTATTATCATAAATGATGGCTCTACAGATACTACTTCTAATATTTTAGAAGAATTTAAGCATTTAAACTGTATAGAATTACAAGAAAATAAAGGAAAAGGTAATGCCTTAAGAGTAGGTTTTAAAAAGGCCTTTGAGTTGGGCTTTACCTATGCCATTACGATAGATTCTGACGGGCAACACTTCCCGGAAGACATTCCTGTTTTTATAAATGCTTTAGAAAAGGAAGAAACCAAAAATGTTCTTTATATAGGCGCTCGTAATATGGGACAGACGGATGTTCCTAAGAAAAGTAGCTTTGGAAATAAGTTTTCTAACTTTTGGTTTTGGTTTGAAACTGGAGTAAAATTAAAAGACACTCAAAGTGGCTTTAGGTTATATCCAATTTCAGAACTAATGGGCTTAAAATTTTACACTCCTAAATTTGAGTTCGAAATAGAGGTTATAGTAAGAGCAGCTTGGAAAGGAACTTTGGTAAAGAATTTACCAGTGCAAGTTACCTACAATGAAGAGGAAAGAGTGTCGCATTTTAGACCGTTTAAAGATTTTACAAGAATAAGTATATTAAACACTTGGTTGGTATTAATTGCTTTGCTTTATATAAAACCAAGAGATTTATACAGGCGTTTTAAAAAAAAAGGATTTAAACGATTTATAAGGGAAGATTTTTTGCAGAATGATGATTCTCCAAGAAAAAAAGCCCTATCCATAGCATTAGGAATTTTTATTGGGCTTTCTCCATTGTGGGGTTTACATACGGTAATAGTTATTTCTTTAGCCATACTTTTAAAGTTAAACAAAGTCTTAGCATTTACTTTTTCTAATATAAGTTTACCACCATTTATACCTTTTGTATTATACGCAAGTTCTAAGGTTGGGCAATTTATGTTAGGAGATTATTATTCCTATACCATAGAAGAAATGACTACTAATTTTGAAGTTCTTAAACACTTAAAAACATATATAGTTGGTAGCTTAACGCTTGCTACATTTGGTGCCATTTTATTTGGACTCTCTGCATATTTATTTTTAACTGTTTTGGAGAAAAAAAAGCTAGTAAGTCATAATGGGTAATTTTCTATATAAAATATATGAACTAATACATAAGCAAAAAGTTGCTGGCTTACTCTCATTCTTTACTATTTTAATTGCTTTTGGTTTTATTGCTAGTAAAATTTCTTTCGAGGAAGACATTACAAAGCTTATCCCTGTTAATACGAATAATAAAGACTATCAAAAAGTACTACAGACCGTTAAGTTTACAGATAAAATTATTGTAAACATTAAAAGAGAACCTAATAGCAAGGTTTCAGATATTACTGCTTATGCAAATACGTTTTTAGATAGTCTATCTAAGGAGTCCGACTATGTAGAAAATATTCAAGGGAAAGTTTCAGATGCTGTTGTTTTTAATACGATTGATTTTGTTTACAAAAATTTACCGCTTTTTTTAGAGGCCTCAGATTATAAAATTCTGGAGCAAAAAACAACAAGAGACAGTTTATTAAGTATTACAAAGCAAAATTACAATACCCTTATTTCTCCTACGGGAATAATTGCAAAAAAAACTATTTTAAAGGATCCATTAGGATTGTCCTTTATGGCAATGAAAAAATTGCAAAGTTTAGGTGTTGGAGACGATTTTACTCTTAAAGATGGCTTTTTACTAAGTAAAGATGAGCAACATATATTGCTTTTTATCACCCCAAAATACCCTTCTAGTGAAACGGATAAGAATACTAAATTTTCTACATCACTATATAAAATACAAGAAGAGTTAAACACAGCATATAAGGGTAAAGTAAGTAGCGAGTATTTTGGTGCTGCCTTAGTTGCAGTAGCCAATGCAAACCAAATTAAAAAAGATATTCAATTTACAGTAGGAATAGCATTAACGCTACTTCTTGTAATTCTAATTTTTTTCTACCGTAAAATTACAGTGCCTATTGTCCTTTTTTTACCAACTATTTTTGGAGGACTATTATCGGTGGCTATTCTATACCTTTTACGTGGTAAAATTTCTGCAATTTCTTTAGGAATTGGGTCGGTACTTTTGGGAGTTACACTAGATTACTCATTACATATACTAACACATATAAGAAATAACAAAAGTATAAAAAGTTTGTATGTAGATGTTTCACCGTCTATTTTAATGAGTAGCGTAACAACAGCAAGTGCATTTTTATGTTTGTTATTTATAAAATCACAAGCATTACAAGACCTTGGTATTTTTGCTGCTATAAGTGTTTTAGGAGCATCTTTTTTTGCTTTGCTATTAATTCCACAAATATATAGTACTAAGAAAGAAAAGGTTTCTAAAAAGAATATTTTAGACCGTATAGCATCGTATGAAATTCATAAAAATAAAATTGTCCTTTCTGGTATAGCTTTAGTATTACTAGTTTGCATTTTTACGTATAACAACGTATTGTTTAATACGGATATTGCTAAGATGAATTACGAACCTAAAGCATTGTTAGATGCTCGTAATAATTTAGAAGCATTAACAGATATTGGTTCAAAATCTATCTACGCAGCAGCATACGGAAATAATTTAGAAAGTGCCTTACAGGTTAATGATAGTATTTACCACCTATTACAAGAATATAAAGATAAGGGGGTACTTAAAAATTATAGCGCAATAGGAGCATTGGTTTCTTCTCAGAAAAAACAAGAAGAAAAGATTAAACGCTGGCAGCAATTTTGGAATACAACTAAAACCAAACAAACCAAAAACGACTTAATAGTAGCTGGAGAGGAACTAGGGTTTAAACCAAAAACATTTAGTCCTTTTTATGCTGCTTTAGAAAAAGAATACCAACCTTTAACATTAGAGGATTATAAGAGTATAAACGTATTGGTAATAGCAGACTTTATTGGCACTAAAGAAGATTTTACAGCAGTAACTTCTTTGCTAAAAGTAGAGACTTCAGAAAATGCCCAAATTATTAAAGAAAACCTTAAGCATAAGAAAACAATTTTAATAGACCGTCAAGGAATGAATGAGGCTTTTCTGGGTAATCTAAAAAATGATTTTAACCGCCTAATTGGTTATTCGGTACTTGCAGTTTTAGTGTTATTGCTTCTTTTTTATAAAAGCTTTTCTTTAACCTTAGTAACAGGAATTCCTATTTTCTTAACTTGGTTTTTAACCATTGGTATTATGGGACTTTTGGGAATAGAGTTTAATATTTTTAATATCATTATTTCTACCTTTATTTTTGGATTAGGGGTAGACTATAGCATTTTTATTACTAACGGTTTTCTGGCAGAAAATAGGACAGGAGAAAAAATAGTACCAACACACAAAACATCTATACTATTATCGGTAATTACTACAATTTTAGGAGTTGGCGTTCTAATTTTTGCGAAGCATCCGGCCTTATATACCATTTCGGTTGTTTCTCTAGTAGGTATACTATCTGCAGTGCTTATAGCATTTACGGTACAACCTTTATTATTTAAATTATTTATTGGGGATACAACTAAAAGACCAATCTCTTTTCGTCTTTTTATACATTCTGTTTTGTCTTTTACCTATTTTGGTTTGGGTGGTTTGGTGCTTTCTTTTTTTAGTTTAGTATTAAAAATAATTCCAGTTTCTAAGAAAATAAAAATGGCGGGCTTCCATAGGTCTATTTCTAAACTTATGGGGTCCGTACTATATACTAATGGTTTTGTGTCTAAAGAAATAATTAATTTAAAGAAAGATACTTTTAAAGAACCGGTTATGATTATTGCCAACCATACCTCTTTCTTAGATATTTTGGCCATAGGAATGTTGCATCCAAAAATTGTTTTTTTGGTGAACGATTGGGTATATAATTCTCCCGTTTTTGGTAAAGCAGTACAAGCAGCAGGTTTTTATCCAGTTTCTAAAGGAGTAGAAAATGGAGAAGCACATTTGCGTAAAAAGGTAGCGCAAGGGTATTCGCTTATTACGTTTCCGGAAGGCACACGTTCTAGAACCAATAAAATAAAAAGGTTTCATAAAGGGGCATTTCATTTGGCCGATAAATTAGGGCTAGACGTTCTTCCAATTCTAATTCATGGGAATTCGGAGGTATTACCAAAAGGTAGTTTTATTATTCGTGATGGGAGTATAACCATTAAGGTGCTAAATAAAATAGGAATTCAGGATTCTTCTTATGGAGTAACTACAAGAGAAAAAACGAAACAAATAAGCACCCATTTTAGAAAGGAGTTTAATACAATACGAAAAGATATAGAAAATGCTTCATATTTTCATTCTCTAGTGTTGTTAGAATATAGGTATAAAGGAAATCTCATATATAATACCGTTAAATCAGATCTAAAGTTATATGCTTCTATTTATAAAGAAATTATAGATTATTTAGATTCTAAAGCACAAATTATACATTTGTCTAAAGATTTTGGTCAATTAGATTTTTTATTAAAATTAGATGCTCCAGACAGAAAAATAACAACATATATTAAAGATTCTGAAGCCAGAGAAATTGTTACTAATAGTTACATTACACATAATTATAAGAAGTATAATTTTTCAAATTCGGTATTAGAAGCCTTTAAAGAAATAGCAAATGTGGCTATAGTAAATTTAGACTCATTGAATTCTGAAGAAATCATGGCACTTTTAAAATCTGAAATTACTATCTTAATCCTTTTAAAAGAAAGTAAATCTTTACATATTGATACTATTTTAGAAAACGGATTTACCATAGATAAAGAATTACCAGAAGCCTTATTTTTAAAGCGATAAATTAAAGAATGGATAAGAAGTATGATGTTGTAATTGTTGGCAGTGGCATGGGAGGACTTGTTTCTGCTATTATTTTAGCAAAAGAAGGGAAGAGTGTATGCGTGCTAGAAAAAAACAACCAATATGGTGGTAACCTACAAACATTTGTACGCGAGAAAACCATTTTTGATACCGGAGTGCATTATATAGGCGGACTTTCTAAAGGACAAAATTTATATCGTTACTTTAAATATTTAGGCATTTTTGATGGGCTAAATTTAAAAAAAATGGACGTAGATGGTTTTGATATTATCACTTTTGATGAAGATGAAAACGAATACAGCCATGCCCAAGGGTATGAAAATTTTCAGCAATCTTTAATAAGCCAATTTCCAGAAGAAGAAGAAGGTATTAAAGCCTATTGTAAAGAATTAAAAGAAACTTGCGATAAATTTCCGCTTTATAATTTAAAATTAGGAAAACCTTATTATGATGATACCGAGCTTTTTTCACTTCCGGCTAAAGCACATATAAATTCTTTTACTTCTAATAAAAAATTACAGGCAGTATTAGCGGGTTCTAATTTATTGTATGCTGGGGAGTCCGACAAGACTCCATTTTATGTACATGCACTTTCTGTAAACTCTTATATAGAAAGTTCGTACCGTTGTGTAAATGGTGGTAGCCAAATAACTAAGCTGTTAATTAGAAAATTAATAGAAAACGGTGGCGAAGCATATAAACATAAAGAGGTAACCCAATTAGAATATAAAGAAAAGCAAATTGTTGCGGCACATACTAAAGACGGTACTATTGTAAAAGGAGACCTTTTTATATCTAACATAGAACCAAAACTAACTTTAAAATTAGTTGGGGAAACCAATTTTAGAAAAGCCTATAGTAATCGTATTAAAGATATAGAAAGTACCATATCGGCCTTTAGTATTCATTTGGTGTTAAAACCAGAGAAGGTAAAGTATTTAAATAAAAATTACTACCACTATAAAACGCCAGAAGCAGTTTGGAACTGTCATAATTATACCCAAGAAAACTGGCCATTAGGATATATGGTTTCTATGGGTGTAAAAAAAGGATTAGGAGAGTGGGCAGACCAATTAACGGCTATTACTTATATGCAATACGATGAGGTAAGGCCATGGGACAATACATTTAATACGGTTGCACATAAAAACAACAGGGGAGAAACCTATGAAGAGTTTAAAAAGAATAAAGCAGAGCAACTTATAAAAGAGTTAGAAAAAAAGTTCCCAACAATTAGAGAATGTATACAAACGGTGTACACCTCTACACCTTTATCCTATAGAGATTATATAGCCTGTAATGAGGGTTCTATGTATGGCTATGTAAAAGATGTAAATAACCCTTTAAAATCAGTCTTGTCTCCAAGAACAAAAATTAAAAACTTGTTATTTACAGGACAAAGCTTAAATATGCATGGTATTTTAGGGGTTACCATTAGCGGAATTGTTACCTGTTCCGAAATTTTAGGAAGGGAATATTTGTTAAATAAAATTACAGAACCTACTGCAGAAGAAAACATTGTAAACGTAAATGCGTAATGGGAAAATTTAAAATCACTCCTATAGAGCGAGTAAAAAATATTACCAAAGCAGATTTTATAGAAAAGTACTACAAGCCGCAACGTCCAGTTTTAATAGAAGGTTTAACTAAAGATTGGCCTGCCTATGAAAAATGGACGCTAGATTATATTCAAGAAAGAGCAGGGGAGCAAATTGTACCACTTTACAATAATGAGCCTGCAAAAGATAAAGAGAGTGTATACGCTCCAGTAAAAGAACTTAAGCTATACGATTATATAGAAATTTTAAAAACTAAGCCTACCGATTTACGAATTTTCTTTTATGACATTCTAAAAAGTATGCCCGAGTTATTAAAAGATTTTAAATACCCAGATATTGGGCTAAAATTCTTTAAAAGATTACCTGCTTTGTTTTTTGGAGGTGGAGATTCTAAAGTTTTTATGCACTATGATATTGATTTGCCAGACAGTATGCATTTTCATTTTCATGGCGATAAAAGTGTAACTCTGTTTTCTCCTGAGCAAACCCAATATTTATATAAAGTCCCTTTTTCAATACACAATATTGATAAGATAGATATGGATAATCCAGATTTTGAAAAATATCCAGCATTGCAGTATGCAGAAGGGATACAGGTGCAGATGAAGCATGGCGATGCTTTGTATATGCCCAGTGGTTATTGGCATTATATAAAATACCTTAATGGTGGTTTTTCTATGACTTTACGTGCATTGCCAAGGACGCCAAAACGTTTTTTAAATATGCTGTATAATGTGGCAATTATGCGTCATTTTGATAATATTACACGTAGATTTTGGGGGCAAAAATGGTTAAACTATAAAGAGGAACTTGCGGTTAAAAAAACACATAAAAATTTAGAAAAACATTAGAATGAAATTAAAATTAAACTCTTTTTTTTCTATTGTAGTTACCTTTATTTTAAGTACGTTACTGTTCTCTTGTGGTGTTTCTAAGTCTTTAAAAAACGTGCCAGATATTAGTAATTATTCTCTAGAAAAACCGCAGAGAATTAAAGTTTCGGATACTAGTTATGTTACCCAAAACGGATTTTTAAATAAAAATAAACAAGGGCAATGGGAGCTTTATGTAAAAGGCAACCCAATGCAGTTGGGTTTAGCAACAGGATCGCTAACGCAAGAGCTTTTTCATAAACAAGAAAATGCATTATTATCTAAGGTAGACGAAATGGTACCTTCTAAAACTAAGCAGTATTTATTACGTAAATTTTTAGCTTGGTTTAATCGTAAAATGTATTTGAATATTAATGAGGATTTTAAAGCAGAAATTTATGGTTTGTCTCAGTACGCGTCACCAAAATACCAGCATATTGCGGCCCCATATCCCAGAATTTTATATTTGCATGGTGCGCATGATATTGGCCATGCATTACAAGATTTAGCACTAGTTGGTTGTTCTTCTTTTGCTGCTTGGGGAGATAAAACCAAAGATGGGAAACTTATCATTGGGCGTAATTTAGATTTCTATGCTGGCGATACTTTTGCAGAGGATAAGATAATAGCATTTATAGAGCCAGAGAAGGGGCACCCATTTATGTCGGTTACTTGGGGCGGAATGCTAGGAGTAGTTTCTGGAATGAATAATAAAGGGATAACGGTTACTATAAATGCAGGAAAATCTAAATTTCCTTTAGTCGCAAAAACCCCAATTTCTTTGGTCACTAGAGAAATTTTACAATATGCTAGTACTATCAAAGAAGCTATTGCAATTGCAAAAAGTAAAGAGGTTTTTGTTTCCGAATCTATTTTTGTGGGTAGTGCAAAAGATAAAGAAGTAGTCCTAATTGAAGTATCCCCTAAGAACTTTGGAGTTTATAAAGTGGAGAATCAGAATACCTTGGTGTGTTCTAATCATTTTCAGAGTGCAGCGTATGCTAATGATGAAAAAAATCAAAAACATATTTTAGAGAGCCACTCGCAGTATCGTTATGAACGTATGGAAGAACTGCTGCAGGAAAATCCTAAAGTAACACCAGAAATTGCCGTAGATATTTTAAGAAACAAAAAAGGTTTAGACGATAAAGACATTGGTTATGGGAATGAGAAAGCCTTAAACCAATTACTAGCACACCATGGTATTGTTTTTAAACCAGAAGAGCTATTGGTATGGGTATCTTCTAATCCATACCAATTAGGAGAGTTTGTAGCGTACGATTTAAATACCATTTTTAAAAAAAAAGCTAAAAATATAGAGCCAAGGCAGTTGGCAAATAATAATTTAGTAATAGCTAAAGACACTTTTCAATTTACTGAGGCATTTACAAATTATGAGGCGTATAGAACTCTAAAACGTACCATTGAAAAAGCAATACATAAAGAGGAAAAAGTAGACTTACAGCTTTTTAAAGAGTTACAGAAGAAAAATCCAAACCACTGGGAAAGCTACTACATTAGTGGAAAATATTTATATGAGCAAGGGTATTTTAGAGCTGCTTTGGCCGAGTTTAATAGTGCTAAAACAAAAGAAATTACTACACTTGTAGACCAAGAAAATATAGAGGAGTATATTCGCAAAATAAAACGGAAAATAGACGCATGATTCCTGAAATAGAAAAGGCAGACCAGAAAACAATAAAAGCTTTTCAAGAAGAAAAACTGAGAGAATTAATATCTTATCTACTGGAAAAATCTCCGTATTACAGACGTTTGTTCAAGAGTCATAAAATTGTTGCAGAGGATATTCAGACTTTGGAAGATTTGGTAAAAATAACACCAACTACGAAGGAAGAGTTACAAAAGCATAATGCCGATTTTCTATGTGTTTCTAAGACCGATATTGTAGATTATGTAACCACATCGGGCACCTTAGGAGACCCAGTTACCATAGCTTTAACTGATGCCGATTTGGAGCGTTTGGCCTATAACGAGTCTATCTCTTTTGCTTGCGCTGGTATTACAAAGGAAGATGTTTTACAACTTACTACGACTATGGATAGGCGTTTTATTGCTGGTTTGGCATATTTCTTAGGCGCCAGAAAATTGGGCGCCGGAATTATAAGAGTAGGCGCCGGCATTCCAGAATTGCAATGGGATACTATTGTAAAATTTAAACCTTCGTATTTAATAGTAGTGCCTTCTTTTTTATTAAAATTGGTAAGCTATGCAGATGAGCACGGTATAGATTATAAAAATTCGGGTATTAAAGGAGCAGTTTGTATTGGAGAGTCGTTACGCAACCAAGATTTTTCTTTGAATATTTTAGGAAATAAAATTAAAGAAAAGTGGGATATAGATTTGTTTTCTACCTACGCTTCTACAGAAATGAGTACTGCTTTTACGGAATGTTCCGAAATGCAAGGAGGGCACCAACATCCAGAATTAATTATTGTGGAGGTCTTAGATGATAACAACCAACCTGTTCCGGCAGGAACAGAAGGAGAATTAACAATCACAACACTGGGAGTAGAGGCAATGCCGCTTTTACGTTTTAAAACTGGCGATATTGTAGTGGCACATAATGAGCCATGTGCTTGTGGTAGAAATACGGTTAGAATAGGGCCTTTAGTAGGAAGAAAAAAACAAATGGTAAAGTACAAGGGAACTACCCTTTATCCGCCAGCGATGGATAATCTTTTAAACGATTTTACAGAGGTAGAAAGCCATGTTATAGAAATTTATCATAACGATATTGGTACCGACGAAATTGGAATTAAAATAGCTTCTAATAACCAATCCGACGAATTACAGAGCGAAATCAGAGACCACTTTAGGTCTAAACTTAGAGTTGCTCCAAAAATTGAATTTTGTAATAATGCAGAAATTCAGAAACTCAGAAGTTCTATGTTAGGCAGAAAACCCGTTACGGTAATTGATAGGAGGGGGTAAAGGTGTTTTTTAAATCTTTTAGATATGGAAGAAGTAAGAAAATCTCTAGATACTATTAGCAAGCTTTCGGATGCCGATTGGGAGATATTCTCTTCCAAATTAAAGAAATACGAAATAAAAAAAGGCGATGCGCTTTTAAAAGCAGGAAATGTAGAGCGCTATCTTAGTTTTATTATAGAGGGCTCTGCTAGAATTTATATTCCTAAAATAGAGAATGATGTAACTGTTGGGTTTGTTTTTGAGAATGAATTTGTGAGCTCTTATGCTTCTTTTTTAAACAGAGAACCAAGTATATTTCAGATAGATGCTATGTCTACTGTCGTAGTTTGGCGTTTAACCTATGCCGATCTTCAGGATATTTATAAAGAAACAGTTGATGGAAATAGTATTGGTAGGGTAACGGCAGAAACTTTGTTTCTTGCCAAATCTAAAAGAGAAGCGTCTTTATTAACCCAATCTGCTGAGGAAAGATATCTTAATCTATTTAGAGAAAGACCTAATTTAATAAAGGAAATTCCTCTTAAATATATAGCTTCTTATATTGGAGTAACACCACAAGCTTTAAGTAGAATTCGAAAAAGAATTACTTAACCTAGGTTCATTGTTTGGTCTTTTAGCTACCTCTACTTTTGCTAAAAAAAAGATGAAACCATTTTTAATTCTTATTGTTGTTAGTATTCCTGCACTTATTTTTATAAAAATAAACACAGGAAATTATGATTATGCTTTTTCCGCACGTATAGGAATGTCTGCCATGTTGTTTTTTACAGCATTAGGGCATTTTATGTACGCAGACGGAATGGCTTTAATGGTCCCCGACTTTATTCCTTTTAAAAAAGAGGTTATTATTTTAACTGGAATTATAGAGGTGTTTGGCGCTTTTGCTTTACACTTTTCGGAATACCGAGTAGTAGTGGCATGGCTTTTAATTTTATTTTTTATAGCAATACTTCCTTCTAATATAAAGGCAGCACTAGAAAATATAAACTATCAAAAAGCTACCTATGATGGGCCTGGATTAGTATATCTTTGGTTTAGAGTGCCGTTACAAATATTCTTTATTGTATGGATATATTTAAGCGCCATTAGAGTCTAACAAATACAATCCCATTTTAATTTTCCAGTAGGGTATTTTTTCTTCAAAATAGGTAAAATATGCTTTTAAACCATCTTCTGCTGTAAGTGCTTCTTTGGCTTTTTCTATTTTTTGTATTTCTTCGGAAGATATAAATTGTTCAAAATCTATGGGTTCACCATTTTCATGCATCTTTTGTAAATGTCCGTAGATAGTATCTTGTTTTATGCCTCTTTCTACAGCAATATCGCTAATAGAAATTCCGTCTTTAAACATAGTATACGAAACCTCATGAGTAGGAACTTTTGTTTTTACGGTTCTTCTATGCGCTGCTATTTCATCCATAAAAACCTTAGCATATTTCTTTAGTTTGGCAGCACCAACACCAGAAACTTTTTCAAAAGCTTCTATGGTCATAGGTTTTTTTGCTTCCATATCTTTTAAACTGGCATCGGTAAAAACTACATAGGCAGGCACGTTTTCTTCGGTTGCTATTTGTTGTCTAAGGGCACGTAATTTTTCAAATAAAGCACTTTGTTTTTTAACAGCTTTTGCTTTTTCCTTAGCTCTTTCTTTAAGGTCTATAAGGGTAGCCAATTGCACTTTTTGTTTTTCAAACAAAATAGACTTTGCCAGTGGTGTTAATTCTAACTTAGAATGTTCTTTAAAGTTTATTTGCAGCACTCCTTGATTTAGTAATTGTACTATATATTGCTGCAAATCTTGCCAAGGAATATCCTTTAAAGCACCGTAAGTTTTTATGTTTTGATATCCTTTATCGTATACCGCAGCGTTTTGGGAACCTCGTAAAACATCTATAACCGTTCCCATAGCTTCTTGCTCTTTTAGACGAACAATAGCGGAGCAAATTTTTTGGGCAAGCACCGTAGCATCAAAATAGGCAGGTGGGCGTTTGCATATATCGCAATTCCCACAAGCTTTGGTATTGTGTTCTCCAAAGTAATTTAATAGTGCAATTCGCCTACAACTTAAAGCTTCGGCAAATTGTTGCATACGTTCTAATTTTGCCAACTGCACGGTAGTATTACCTCCGTTATCTATAAATTTACGTAGTTGCAAAACATCAGAATAGCTATAAAAAAGTAAGGTGTTAGAATCTATACCATCACGGCCAGCCCTACCAATTTCTTGGTAATAACCTTCTAAGTTTTTAGGCATGTTGTAGTGAATAACCCAACGTACGTTACTTTTATCTATTCCCATGCCAAAAGCAATGGTAGCAACAATAATTGGAGTGCGGTCATTAATAAAGTCTTCCTGAATTGTAGAACGTTTATCGGCCTGTATACCTGCGTGATATGCTTTGGCTTTAAAACCTAAACTACAGAGCTGTTCGGCAATTTTTTCGGTACTTTTTCTGCTTAAACAATAGATAATACCACTTTCGGTACTTTTACCTTCTAAGAACTGCTGTATTTGCTGCATTCTATTTTGCCCAGGTCTAACCTCTAAATACAGGTTTGGTCTGTTAAAAGACGCCAAATGGCGCTCTGCATGCGGAATAGAAAGTTGGTCTAGAATATCATCTTGTGTAGCACGGTCGGCAGTTGCTGTAAGTGCAATAATAGGCACTTTTGGGTAGGCTACTTTTAAACGCCCAAGTTGGGTATATGCAGGTCTAAAATCGTGTCCCCAAGAAGAAATACAATGCGCCTCATCTACCGCAATAAGGTCTATGTTTACTTGGGTAAAATAGGGCTCTATAAAAGACAAACTTTCTGGCGCTACGTAAAAGAGTTTTAGTTTCCCTTCTTTAAAGTTTTTTAAAGTTTCTTGTTGTTCCTCGGTTGGTTGGGAACTATTGTAATAAGCTACTGAAACACCGTTGGCACGTAACACATCTACTTGGTCTTTCATAAGTGCAATAAGTGGAGAAATAACCACCGTTGTACCTTCTAATGCTAAAGCTGGTAATTGGTAGCAGAGCGATTTACCACCACCTGTTGGCATAATAGCCATTACGTCTTTTTTGTTTAGTACATTGGAGATAACCTCTAACTGGTTGGGTCTAAAAGAATCGTAACCAAAATGGGTTTTTAAAAGGCTAAGTAATTGTTGTTTTTGTTCTTCTTGTAGCATACGAGGTAAAGTTACAGTTTGCAGCATTGGTTACAAAACAAAAAACTGTTCTTCTATACTAGAAGAACAGTTTCTTCAAAAAATGTTTATCTAATCTTAATTATTATTTTTTTCTCTATCGATTTTGGATTTTATAAAGCATAATAATGATCCCAAAAAAAATGCAACTATAATTAAAAAACACATATTGTTTAATGATTCATTCATACTATATAAACGTAATTGAGGACTGTTTAAAGTCAATATAATATATATACCAAGAGTAATAAGTAAAATAAAATTAGTAATAATGGCTTCATTACTTAATTTAATTTCTTTTTTAAAATCAAATTCGGATTTAAGTATTTCTAAAAATGGTTGAATAACTTTTAATATGGCGATATAGATAATAAAGCTTAAAATTTTTTTGAAAGTTAATATTTCAATGGATATATTACTATTTAAAATAGAATATCCGTTTGATAATATTGTAATACATTCTGTATATAAAATTACAATAGAAGCTTGTGCAAGCATGGTAGAATTACTTATTAGATATCTTGCGTATTTAGTTATATATGTACTCATTTTTTTACTTCCCTAACATTAATAACTCATTGCAACGAATCTCGGTAATGTATCTTTTTTCGCCTTCCTTGGTTTCATAACTACGGTGCGTAAGTTTTCCTTCTACAGCAACTTGTTTTCCTTTTTGTAAATAGCTTTCTACAATGTCTGCCGTTTTTCCCCATGCAACAATAGTATGCCATTGGGTGTCTTCTACTTTTTCGCCATTCGCATTTTTGTAATGGTCTGTTGTTGCGATAGAGAATTTTGCTAGTTTTTTCCCACTGTCTAGGGTTACAATTTCTGGGTCTTGTCCTAAATGTCCAATCAACTGTACTTTGTTTTTAAGTGCGTTCATAAGTTCTAAATTTTAATGTTAAACAGTTAATACTATGGTGCTTTATTGCTGCCACGTTGCAAACATAGAACGGCTCTTAAAGTTTATTCGGTTACAAAATACTTACTTTCGTTTGTAAACGTTTGTAGTCGTTTAAATTCGAATATAAAATTTTATATGAGGGCATCTATATACTTGTTAGAAAAGGTTTCTCCAATCTGTTCTAATAAAATGATTTTTCACAACATACTTGTCGGAATTAATGCATTTCCATTTTTAAATTCACTATCGACAAGATTAATATTTTTCATATCCTTAAATAGATTCTCCGAAATATGTTCAAATACAATCATTTGAAATTCACTTTTATTTTCGTTTCTTTCTTCAATGAATTTATCTAATAATTTAAAAGCCTGAGTTATTTTGTAATCATCACTATGGTCTTTATCTAATCTTGTTTTTCCATCATCTCCGTAATAAGGTCTACTTGGTTGGTCGATAATTAGAAACGGAGCTACATAAGGTGATTCATTTTTAAAAATTACTTCTTGCATAGCTAATGAGAAAAATAAATGTAAAAACATATGATTAGAACTGCTTCCTACATTTTCATAAAACGTTGTTTTTGGCTTTCTTAATAGTAAAGATTTGTTTTTATAATCAAAGTTTGGTAAGAAATCTTTGTAATTTTCCATTGCGTTATCAACGGTTAACATATATTCTCTTATAATTTCTTCTATTAGTTTTATTGTTAATTCTCTCTTTATTTCAGTATCATCAATTTTTATTGATTCTAGTTCTTCTTCTGTTTTTTTGATATCAGCTTTTACAGTAGCTGAAGGTGAAGAATCCGATTTTGAGTATAAATTTATTTTGGCTTTTACTTCACCTATAAACATATATTTTTTCTTCTCGTTTTCGAAAATTTTGTTCTCCTTGGGTAATGATTCTAATTGGTCTTCTATAGAAGATAATTTTATGTTTAATTGAGAGATTTCGTCTTTAACTTGTTTATCAATTGGAGTTCTTGCTTTTCTAGCTTTTTTTATTTCATTTAATTCAATTGATAATTGTGAAATAAGACTTTTGAAATTATCTGACTTAACTATTTTGTCAGTTTCTTTCTGTATAAAAGTTATTGGTTTCAAACTGTCTTCAATTTCTGTTAGGTTTTTTTTAAAAGCAGAATATTCATTAGTAAAATCTTTTAGGTTTTTGATT
Source organism: uncultured Maribacter sp. (assembly GCF_947495965.1). GTDB lineage: Bacteria > Bacteroidota > Bacteroidia > Flavobacteriales > Flavobacteriaceae > Maribacter_B. The sequence continues at coordinate 652,779 of NZ_CANMBB010000001.1, read as the reverse complement.
TTTCTTTTAATAATATTTCTTTCTTTTTCTAATTTTCCTCTTTCAACACCAGCTACAGTTTCAATTTTAGCACCTTTTACAACATTATTTAATTCAACCAAAGCATCTTTTTCAACAGTGTCAGGGTTTATTAATGAGAACTCTTTTGCTTTTTTTACTAAAGCTTTTTGTTCACGTTGAAAATATTCTGATTTTTTAGATATCTCGGATTCTTTACGTTTTAATTTTGCTAGTTTCTTTTCTAATTCTACTTTTTTCTCTTTTTTTAATATGTTTTCTATTTTTTCTATTCCAGTTGCTATATCAAAAATTCTAGGTAATGCATCTCTGTATCTCGATTCGTTTTGCTTATCAAAAAATATTCCTTGTGAGTTTGTTATAAGGTCTTGAGAAATAGTATTAAACATCAAGAAATATCGTAAAGAAATCTTAGAACCAACTTTAATATTGTTACTACCATAACCAATAGGGAATGATACCGTTTTATCTATACTAAATTCTGTTTCTATTAGTGATTTTATATTTTCCTGAGTATTGTTTGATTCTGGAATTGTTATTGGGATTTCACCTGTAGATGAAAAATAATATTCACTTGAAACATTTCCTTCAAATAAAGCTTTTCTTCCAATGGTATATTTTTTATCATTTATGTTTATTTTTAATCCATACCAAGAAACATTCTCATTAATAATACTTTCTGAAATTGTTGATTTACTAGAAAAATAACAATAATCTATTATTTCTAAAATAGCTGTCTTTCCAGTATTACTATCTCCTGTGATTACATTAACCTTATTTGGTTTAAACTCTAATTCTCTTTTTTTTTCATTCTTAAGCCAAAGAATAATTTTTTCAATATTATATTTCATAATTCTATTCTAAGATTTAAGTAAAGTTTTTCAGTATTTTCATTTAGTAATTTTGATACATTTTGAGATGCTGAATTTATTTTATCAGCTCTTTTTCCCATAGCTTTTTCAAAATTAAAGTGTTGGTTATTTATTAAAATACCATCTTTAATTGAAATGCTATTAGTCTCAATTAAAAGTTGTATTGCATTTAGTGAATTAGCTAATGTATCATAATACCTTTTATTAAAATTTGAAAATAAAGGAGTCTTTTCAGATATTAATTTTTCAATACTTTTTATTTCTGTTGTTTTTCTTGATAAATGTGCTGTTAAGGCTTTACTTGTAAATAAAGGCATAATAAGTAAAGCTTTAGATAAAGAGAGCTCTTTTGATAAAGACAAAACAGAGCTTATGCCTATTGAGGTGATTCCAATATTGTTATAGTTTTCTAAATTCATTCTTTATGTTTTTCCCAATCTTTTTTCCATCCAATTTTTGGTATATCTGATAAGTAATAAAATTCTCCATTACTTAATTCTGTGCCTAATTCTTGTCCATCAATTCTAAGGTTTTCCTCTCTTAAGTGATTAACAATATCCAAACTAGAATCATTATTAAAACCCGATTTATTTGTTAACGCTCTAAACTTATTAGACCATTTTAATATGGCTTCATTTCTATAATTATCAATCTCTTCTATTGTAATTTCACCTTCAGTATGCCATTTAGCTATGTTGTTTTCTAGTTTAAGTTTAAAACGTGTAAACTGAGCAATTAACTCAATGTCATTAGTTTTAATATCATTAATCTCTAGTAGTTGTTTAATAAATGTTTGATTTTCAAGTTTATCAGGTAAGCTCATTGTTAGAGGTACAATTTGTAGCTTTTCTGTTCGGGTATTATTAAAATACTTTCTGTATTTTTTCTGAAAATCTTCAAAACTGATTTGAATTTTATGACCAGTTTTAATTTCTATAAAATTATCTTCTCTTATCCTTGAATCAATTTTTGCAAAAACATTATCAACTTTATTTTTTGGAATTAACTTTGTTTCTATTGCGTCTTTACAATTTTGAAGTATTTCATCTTCACCTAGTTCAAAAGTGATTTTTGATATATAATTATTAAGAACATTTTTATCTAAAAGTAAAAATTCGTTAATGTATTTTTTTATTGTATTATTCTCTGAGTTTTCCTCAAATTTCTTGATGTTTTTGATGAAATTATCAATAGAAATAGTCTTGTTCTTTAGTTTTTCTATATTGGCAATAATTTGATTTTTAGAGCTATGATTTTTATTACTCCACATCACAAAATGAGCCTTATGAACAAATTCCAATTGTGATTTTACTTCTTTCCTGTTATCATTTTCATCACTTATTACTTTCGCCCAATTATATAGCGTTTTCCATAAATCAATATCAGAGGCTGTCATATTTTTTATATCACCCTGCTTGTTTTTTTGTACAGAGTGCTTAACTTGATAAAAAATATTAATATCATTTTCTAGTTCAGTGTGTACATCATCTTTTACCTCTAAACCAACAGATTCACCTTTATTTAGGGTTAATAATTTCCACAAGAAAAAGTAGTATTGAAAATCGAATCCAATTGATTTTGTTTCGCCTCCAGTTTTCTCAAAATGTGTTTTATAACTCATTAATTCCCTAGTGTTTATATTAATCTCATCTAGTATTCTTAAATTATCAAAAATTAATTTCAATTTCAAATGTAATATTATAACTACAGGGTTTGTTTTATAAAAACGGAGAATAACCACATAGTTTTTAACACACAATGTTGAAATGTAGGCTTATCTATAGCGTTTTTAGGCATTAAGCAAACACCAACTAACGGTTAAAATATGAAGTACACCAAAAGGTATATGCATTTTATCGATAAATACGGTATTTTAAAGATTATAACATAGGGTAGTAGCGTTCTCATTTGTATTATATATACACCATAGGAAATAAGAAAGGATAATAGTTTAGCGTACTAGTAACCTGCTCGTTGTTAAAACTCGTTTTTTTGGATTACAAAGTTACTATCGTAACGTAAAAAAGCATCGAGATTATATCCTCATAAAACTATTTTAGAGGTAATTTCTGGAGGTGTATTTGGGCAGGAATTTTTAAAGGCCAAATCTTAAAATTAAGGTATATGCTATTCCTCATGTTAGTATAATATGTAATAGCTTAAATGTAGGGTCTATAAATTTAATGTGCCCTATTTTTTGTATTTTAGAATACTAAGTTTAAACCGTTTTTACAGTTAAAATTCTCGTAAATGAAAAAGAAAATAATAGTAAGTGCAGCTTTACTTTCTATTGGTATATATGTAATTAATCTCTTTTTTATACAACCAAAATCTGTAGAAAAACAAATGGCGTCTGTGGCTCAAAGTATAAATAAAAAATGCCCCATTTATTTAAAAAAAAGTTCTAGGCTAGATAGTGTTAGTACAATCTCCAATACAAATTTTATCTACTACAAAACGCTTTACGGAATGGATAAAAAATATATGAAGATAGATTCTTCTACCGCATTAATACGCCCTTACTTATTAGAAGAAATTAAAGAGAATCCAAATTACGAGGCTTTTAAAAAACACGACATTATTTTAGACTATGTTTTTTATGATAAATATGGATCGTATGTTACCAAAATCTCTTTTACTCCAGAACTATATGCGCACTAATAAATTTTATTTCCATAGCCTTTTCTTATGGGTTGTTTTATGCTTTTTGTCTTGTGAAGAGAAAGAAGACAACATACCACCTACAAGCCTTTTTACTAGTATGCCAGTAGATGTTACTGGGGTTACATTTGAAAATAAGGTTTTAGAATCCGAAGAGCTATACTATTATAAATACTTGTATATGTACATTGGTAGTGGTGTTGCAGCGGCAGATTTTAATAATGATGGGTTAGAGGACCTTTTTTTTGTGTCTAACCTATATCAAAACAAAATTTTCTTAAATAAAGGAGATTTAAAATTTGAAGATGTTACCTCTACATCTGGTATAAAAAAAACAGACGGATTTAACACAGGCATTTCTATTGTAGATATTAATAATGATGGTTTTTTAGATGTATATATTAATAGAGCCGGGTGGTATGAAGATGAAAAAAAACTAGCCAACCTACTTTATATTAATAATGGCGATGTAACTTTTACAGAGCAAGCAAAATCTTATGGCATAGCAGATACTAATAGATCTATAACTTCTACCTTTTTTGATTATGATAAAGATGGCGATTTAGATTTATTCATTGCCAATGCCCCTTCTAGGTTTGATGTTTCTGGTGTGGTTTTAGATAAAAAAAATATTCAAAATCATCCATTAACTAAAACCTTTAAAGGGAGTGATAAACTTTATAATAATGACGGAAATGGTCATTTTAACGATGTATCTATTACTGCAGGAATATTACCAGATTTAGGATTTGGACTAAATGCCCAAATAGGAGACTTTAATAATGATAGTTGGCCAGATATTTATGTTTCTAATGATTTTGTTGGCTCAGACTTTGTATTTATTAATAACCAAGATGGCACCTTTAAAGATGGTAGAGATGAGACATTTAAACACATATCTTACTTTAGTATGGGTAGCGATATTGCAGATATAAATAATGACGGATTACAAGATGTAATGGTTTTAGATATGGCACCCGAAGATTATATTAGATCTAAAACAACAATGGCAATGACCTCTATTGCTAAGTTTAAGAAAATGATAGACAAAGGCTACTATTACCAATACATGCACAATACCCTGCAATTAAATAATGGTAATGGCACCTATAGTGATATTGGTCATATGAGCGGAATTGCCAAAACAGATTGGAGTTGGTCAACCCTCTTTGCAGATTTTGATTTAGATGGCTTTAATGATATTTATGTTACTAATGGAATTTACCGAGATGTTGTAAATAAAGATGTTATTAGGTCTCTAGATGCATACGCTTCTAAAAACAAAGATAATTTAGATGCTAAAAAGATTTTAGAACTAACCCAAAAATTACCGCAACAAAAATTAACCAATTATATTTTTAGAAATAAGGGAGATTTAACGTTTGAAAATAAAACTGCAGATTGGACAAACGAGAAAGAAAGTTTTTCTAACGGCGCTATTTATAGCGATTTAGATAATGATGGAGATTTAGATATTGTTGTAAATAATATTGATGATAATGCTACCATTTTAAGAAACAATTCTAGAAGTGTTTCTCCAAATAAGTATGTTCAATTTAATATAAATGGCCCTAAAAAAAATAAGCAAGGCATTGGTACTATTATAAAATTGCATCTGGGGAATGGAGAGACACAAACAAGACAAGTCATAGGTTCCAGAGGTTTTTTATCTTCAGTATCTAACAAATTACATTTTGGATTAAAGGAAAACAAAACAATTCCTATGGTTGAGGTGCTATGGCCCAATGGAAAAACGCAAGTTCTAAAAGATGTTGCAGCAAACCAAACCGTAACTATTACTTACAATCCACAAAAAAATATAGCACAAGAAAAAACACCTAAAGCCGTACTTTTTAAAGAACAAAGAATAGACTATTCTCATGAGGAGCCAGTTTTTGATGATTATAAAAAACAATTACTACTACCACACAAACTGTCGCAAACTGGGCCTGCTATTGTAAAAGTAGATATTAACAACGATTCTTTAGATGATATTTATATTGGTGGGGCGCATAATTCTCCAGGGAAATTAGTACTTGCACAACCAAACAATACTTTTAAAGAAGTTACCATACCAGATTTTATAAAAGATAAAAAATTTGAAGATGTTAGTGCCACTTTTTTTGATGCCGATAATGACAATGATTTAGACTTGTATGTGGTTAGTGGTAGTTATGAGTTTAATGAAAACTCAGAAATGCTAGAAGATAGATTATATATTAACAATGGAAACGGAATTTTTGAACGTTCTAGGAATAGTATTCCATCCATAAAATCGGCGGGATCTATAGTTACTGCTGCAGACTATGATAATGATGGGGACCAAGATTTGTTTGTTGGCGGTAGAGTAATTCCTGGAAAATACCCGTATACGCCTAATAGCTATTTGCTAATAAATGAAAAAGGTAAATTTAAGATACAAACCAAAGAACTTGCTCCGTCATTAGAGAAAGTTGGTATGGTAACCGATGCCATTTGGAACGATATAGATAACGATAAAGATTTAGATTTAATAGTTACTGGGGAATGGATGGGTCTTGAAGTATTCACTAATAACAATGGAAAATTAACTAAAAACAATTCCTATTCGGATCTTTCTTCTACCGTTGGTTGGTGGAATAAATTAATGATTGTAGATATAGATGAAGACGGAGATAAAGATATTATCGCAGGAAATTTAGGTCTTAATTACAATTTTCATGCATCTAAAGAAGAGCCTTTTCATGTTTACACCAACGATTATGATAACAATGGTATTGAAGATATTATTTTAGCTAAATATTACAGAGACAATCAGGTTCCTATACGTGGTAAGTCTTGTACCGCAGAGCAAATACCATCTCTCAAAGAAAAATTTACCACCTATGATGCTTTTGCCAATGCGGATCTTAAAGATATATTTGGAGAGGGTTTAAATACCTCTTTACATTTTAAAGCTACAGAATTTAGATCCGGTATTTTTATAAATCAAGGAAACAATAACTATTCGTTTCAACCTTTTTCCCATGAGGCGCAAATTGCTCCTATAAATTCTATTCTATTCGAAGATTTTGATGGAGACCAGAAAAAAGACTTGCTTATGGCTGGTAACAATTATATGCCTGAAGTAGAAACTACAAGAGCAGATGCAGGAAAAGGAATATTTTATAAGGGAGATGCTACTGGAATTTTTAATTATATAGAGAATACTACTACTGGTTTTTTTGCAGATAACGATGTTCGGAAAATGTTGCTCTTAAACTCTAAAGAAGGAAAGAATATTTTTATAGGAAACAATAACAATAAACATCAATTATTTAGGGTAAAAAACTTAAAGTAGAGGAGTATTTAAAACCAATAAAACCCTAATACATCAGGAATAAAAAAAGAGATAAGCATTACTACGAAAGCTTATCTCTTTTTTATTTGGTGTAACTCAAAAATAGCCTATTATTTATACGTGTAAATTTCCGCTTTCTGGATTCCTATACCCTCCACAGGAAGAAATACGCCCTTCCCTCTATTAGTTTCATCGCCTCCAAGTCTTCGGCCTTTAATCCATTTGTTATTAACCTCTATATATTCGTCTACAGTGCCAATACCAGCTTTTACACTCTTATCTTTTGATATAAAGGTAATAACAGCTTTGCTTCCCGTTATGGTAAAATGGTTCTCTCCTGTTTTAAGTATTACGCCATAAGCATCTTCTACTCTGTAACTGCCTTTTCTTTTATACAGTTCTGCTCTAACTATATAATCTCCCATGCTAACTTCTATAAATGGTTTGTCTTTGTTTAATAAGAAAGCGCTTATTTTATTTTTATTTCCTTGACTTTCTAAAATAGATGGGGATAAATAGTTAACAGCACTATACATTTCTCTAAGTAATGGTTCGTCTTTAGGGTTTACCCTGTCTATACCAAAGGGTGCAACACCCAAAGTATTATAATTTCCAATAGCATATAACATATAGCCTACATATTCTGGTTTTGTCCACCAGGTTTCTGGAATAAAAAGAGGGTCTCCTTGCGTGGTATATTGGTTACACCATTCTACAAAGTCTCCGCCATAAATATCTGGACTCATAAAATCTATATCTGGTGCGCCAGCTTTCCAAATATCTTTTACTCTTGGTAATGGTCCGCCAGTTGGGAAACCTCCAGGAAGTGGACTGCCTTCATATTCTAACCAAGCATTAACAAACATTGGTAAATTGTATTCCTCTTTGCCCAATTTTGTAACATAATTCATGTAAGTAGCATATTGCCATGACATAAAAGCCAAGTCTGTCCAAACACTTGAACCAAAAACTTCTTCCCAACTGCCTGATTTTTTATAACCACTAGAAGCCCATAACTCTTTTAATTGCGGCATTAGTGTTTTTTTATTTTTAATTAGATATTCTATTAATGCTTTAGGAACATCCTTTTTAAATTCTTTCTCGGCAATTGCAGAACGGTCTCTAGAATCCTCCATAAGACCAACCTCATTTTCTACTTGTACCATAATAACAGTTCTATGCTCGCTATCCACTTTTTTAATATGCTTCATTAGTTCTGAAAAAGCTTTGGCATCTGCATTACGAGCTTCTAAGCTTAAGGTAGAAACAACCTCTACACTGCCCGAATTTTTTTTTTTTTTGATCTAGGGAATCTTTTATAGTCTTTTTTTACCCAAAGTGGCGCATAACTAGACATTCCGTTTTTCCAGGTGCCAAACCATAGCGGTATTACTTTTAAGTTTTTTTTGCGGGCTCCTTTAAGTATAGCATCTACCACGGTAAAATTAAACTTACCTTCTTCTGGTTCAATCATTTCCCAGCTTATAGCAACTAATACGGTATTTACATTTAGATCTACCATTTGATCCCAAACGGAACCATCATAATCCATATTTTTACTGGTGTCATTTCCTAAAGTACCACCCACCATGGAATATTCTTTTCTTGGTAATGGTTTTCCGCTAGGAAGCATATGTTCTATACTACCACTAATAGAATTGGATAGTTCCCCAGCAAGCATAAGAAATGGCTTGTTATTTACTATAAGTTGTGTTTTATTTTTTTCTTTTTTGAGGTACGGAATATCTTGGGCTGTAGTACTTATACAAAAAGAAACTATAACAATAGTAACTATTGTTTTGAGTAAAGAGAATTTTATAGTGTTGTTAGAATTAGAGAGCATAATTTTTTAAATTTTATTAATGTGGGTTGATAGCTATTATTTCTAGAGCCCCACTATTTTTTACTGCAATAATGTTTTTACGTTTATTAATGGTAATAGTTTTAATGTGTTTTACTTCCCCTTGGAGCATTAATCCGCTTTTGTTGGTTTTTATAAGGTCAAAATCACCTTTGGATTTACCCTTTAAAAATAGGCCGTGCGAAGCATCATTTCTTGGTGTTTCTACTTCGGAACCATAGAGGTTTCCTGCCATTAGAATATCAATATTTCTATCTGCATCTAAATCCTCTATTAAAATAGCATTTACCGAAGAAAACTGAATTTCGGTTTGCATGGGTTGTGCTATAAAATGACCACTCTTATTTTCAAAAAATGTGGTAGCAAAAATATTTGCTTTTAAATGGGTAGATTTTTTTAGTTGGTCCTCATTAAAAATATCATTTACTGATGCTTTTCCAAAGGCATCATAGGTAGGGAATTTTTCCTTTAAAAATGGCATTTGTCTAGAAGAACATTCGCGCCCACGAACTGGTACCAATTTTTCATTATCGTAATAACTTAATACAATATCATTACTGCCAGAGGCATCAAAATCGCTAGCATAAACTTCAAATGGAGCGTCTTTACTAGCTCTATATTTATAGTTAAGGCCTAAATTTCCTGCGATAATATCTTTGTCTCCGTCATTGTCTATGTCATGCACAGCAAGGCTATACCACCACCCGTTTGTGTTTTTAAAGCCGTAGTCATTTGTCTTTTCTATAAAATCTTTTCCTTTATTATTTTCAAATACTCGTATAGGCATCCATTCTCCTGTAACTACTAAATCTAAATAATAATCGTTATTAAGATCTACCCAAACGGCATCGGTAACCATTCCTAGTTTTTTCCACGTAGCATTACCTTCTATTTCTTTAAATGCTATTTTTCCATTAGCACTATTGTTTTGGAGTATATAGCTTTTTGCAGGTGTGGGGTATTTTCCTGGTACTTGGCGGCCACCTATAAATAAATCTGTATCACCATCTTTGTCATAATCTACTGCTTTTATGCAGGAACCGCTTATTGCAATTTTTGGTAGTGCATTAGATGTTTTTATAAAGTTGCCTTTACCATCATTTACATACAATCTATCTTCTAAAAAAGAGAATCCTTGTGCATATTCATTACCACCACTTACTACATACAAATCTAAATCGCCGTCGTTATCAACATCCATAAATTCTGATGCAACATCTTCATAAGCAGCTTCACTATTCATGAGTGGTATATTTGTTTCTAAAAAAGTACCGTCTTTATTTTGAATATATACAACTCCTTTCCTAGATAAGGCCCCTCCAACATGAATATCGTCTAAACCATCTCCGTTTATATCGCCAACAGCTAATGATGGGCCTTCGGTAGACATTTTATGGGGTAGGAGGCTTTCTCTAGAAAAATCATCAAAATTATTTTCTATATGCTTGTAGTCTAATCCTTGAATATTACTTTTTGAAAAGAGATGCTTAGCAGTCTCCTTATTTTCATTTTTAGATACCGCTATTGCATCGGCATAATCTATAGTAATTAATTGATTGGCATCTACATTTTTTATAAGTTGCTGTTTATTGTCTGGCCATATAACTTCTACTGTTGCTTTTGATGAGGTGCCAAGTCCAAAATGTAGTTCTCTAGACATGGCAGACATAAAACCTCTTGAAAAATATAATTCTTGTGTTTGCTTGTTTTCTTCTGTGGTAACCATAACACGAGCACCTATACCATCTATATTTTTTTGTGGCCCTTTTAGTGTAATAGTTACGCTATGGCCTAAGCCTAATTCTTTTGAATTGTTTTTTAAAATAAATGCAGGGTCATCTGTATTATTAACAATAATATCTAAATCGCCATCATTATCCATATCTGCATAGACAGCACCGTTAGAACTTGTTAATGTTTGGTCTCCCCAAACCTTATTCATTTTTGAAAAATTAAGTCCATCGTTATTTTTAAAGAAAAAGTTCTCTTTTTTTCTTGTTGGCATCTTATCTAAGAGATCAGAAATATAATCTTTAGGTATAAATTTTTTACTTGCAAGAATAGTGTCTTGCTTTTTATTCATGTAATTTACAAAGTCATTATTTCTAAAATCTCTTTTAATTCCGTTAGAAACAAAAAGGTCTTTAAAGCCATCATTATCCATATCAAAAAATAATGGTGCCCAACTCCAATCCGTTCTTGATACTCCTGCTAACTGTGCAAGGTTAGAAAATATTGGTACATTATTCTCATTTAAAAAGCCAGAATTTATTTGTAATGCATTATACATATATTGATGGTGTAATCCTATATCCACTGTATTCTGGAATTTTTTAGGATTCATTCCACTCATACTTGTTTTAATATCGTAATTGCTTTCTCCCATCATGTCTACCGTCATAATATCTAACCAACCATCGTTATTTATATCAGACATGTCATTTCCCATGGCAAAAAAAGAAATGTTATTTGTAGCTTCTAAAATTCTATCTGTAAAAGTGCCATCTGCATTATTCATATATAGATGGTCTTTCCCGGAGTAATCATTAGATACATAAATATCTGGCCAAGAATCGTTATTTACGTCTCCTATTGCCACACCCAATCCGTACTCTAAACGATTATGTATGATGCCTGCTTCCTTACTTATATCTGTAAAATAATTAGTATCATTTCGTAGCAACCTATCGTTAGAAACACCACCGTCTACATTTAATAATTCTTCAATAGTTGTATTATCAGGGTATGTTGATGGAAAATGATTTAATAAATACATATCTAAATCGCCATCTTTATCATAGTCAAAAAAAGTTGCTTGCGTGGAACAATCTGCTATATCTAAACCGTATTTTTTTCCTTGTTCCGAAAAAGTGGGGATTTTATGTTCTCCCTTGGTGCCCATATTAATATAAAGCTTATTTCTTCTTTTTTCTTTATCCTTAAATTTTCCAGAGTTAGAAATATAAACATCCATCCACCCATCATTATTTATATCCACAATGGTAACTCCTCCAGAAAATTTTTGCTGATATACTATACCTGTAAATCGTGTTACATCTTTGAATTTTAAATCCCCTTGGTTTAAGAAAATTTGATGTTTTTTTAAAGTTGATACAAAAAACACATCTTTTAACCCATCGTTATTAAAATCGGCAACTGCCAAGCCACTACCATTATAATAGTACTCATATTGCACACCATTAAATTTCATATTCTCATAAAGCTCATTAGAAAAGTTTATTCCAGTTTCTTCTTTAGAGAGTTTTGTAAATATGGCTTCATTAACTGAATTTAATCCAGATAACTTAATTTCTTTGTTACAGCTCCATAGAACTAATACTATAAGAATACATATCCAACCGTTTTTCTTCATCCTAAATTCATTTTCAAATTTTTCCTATAAAATGCACTTGTAATATTATGGATTTAAAAATGTTATAAACAAAAACGACCCAACCTCATTGTAAAATGATATTGAGCCGTTCTCAAAACTAACTCTCAACTTACTCGTAACCAGGATTCTGAACCAAACTTGGGTCAGCTTGTATTTGGGAAATATGAATTGGCAAATAATACATTTTATCTAACCATACTCTATTTTCAAAACCTGGGTCTATATCTTGCACTGTATAGGTGTAATCGTAGTTATCCTTATCATAAGCATAAGTGTCCACACTTGCTCCAGGTTTTAAGGCTCCTGAAACATTAATTATTTTTACAGGTGCTCCATGTGTTTCAGAAGGAATCATCCATCTTCTAATATCAAAATATCTGGACTCTTCATATGCCAATTCTACTCTTCGCTCTTTTCTATACGCTGTAACTAAATCGGCACCGCTAGCTCCTGTAATAGCAGGTAAGCCAGCTCTATAACGAACTTTGTTTAACCATGCAATTGCATTTGCTTCATCTCCTGTTTCTATACACGTTTCTACAAAATTAAGCATAGCCTCGGTATATCTAAAAAATGGCCATGGTATGGTTTGAAATTGTTGAAAATCTACTATACTTGGATCATTATTTATAAACTTTCTTACGTAATACCCTGTTCTTGTTCCATTCCAATCTTCTACAGGACCTTCTCTTGTATCTAACCCTGGCCATATTCCACTATTAATTTCATACGATCCCGTTTGTATTTGGTTAGCAGGGTCTCTAGATGCAACATCGTCTGTTCTTGGTTTCCAATCTGCACCATCATACAATATACTTGCATAAAATCTAGGTTCTCTGTTTTCGTATGGTGCAGCAGCATGAGCTGGGTTATCCCAATCAAAATCTGAACCATCCTCCATAGCATAAGCGTCTATAAGGTTCTGAATAGGCACATTACCTGCCCAGTTATGGTATCCATTGGGACCATTGAAAAGGCCTATTCGTTTACCTCCCCATTCATCACCTTCTGTATTAAATTGTCTTTCCCATAATATATCTTCTTCTCCTCCATTTTGAGCAAGGGAAACACTTATGTAATTCTCTTTTGCATCTTCCAAAGATTCAGGAGCAGACAAACCTGTTTTATAACCTCCAGCATAATCTAAAACAGCTTGTGCTGCATTTTTTGCTCTTACCCAACGAGCTTGCTGGTCACCAGAAGTGTACCCAAAAAGTTCAAAATTAGCACCTCCAAGTAAAGAAGAGTTTGCAGTTGCTATAGATGCATCGTGCAAATCACTTGCAGCATCTAATAACATTCTTGCTTTTAGAGCTAAAGCGGCATCTGCAGTTGCTCTACCTCCATCCATACTTTCTCCGTCTAATAAACTAAATGCAGCGTCACAATCTTTTACAATGAACTCTATACATTCTTCGTAGGTATTTCTTGGATTATTAAAATCAGAATCTAAGTCAAAAGGAGTATCTATTAGTGGTACTCCTCCATAAAATCGTACTAATTTATGGTAATAAAAAGCTCTTAAAAACGTAGCTTCTCCTAATAACCTATCTCTTAAAGCGTCATCCCCTATATCTCCTTCTTGTAGGCCTTTTATAGCCAAGTTAGCATTCCTTACACCAACATAAATATAATCCCATTGATTTTCCTGAGCTATAAATCCAGTATTACTAGAATTAGCTCTTCCTTCTGTGGTTGTATTAACTCTAGCTCCTGTATGTATATATACAGATTCATCGGTTAAAGAAGATAACATTTCTGGTCCAAATCCTCCAGTTAACAAATTCTCGTATACATTGGTAACTGCTGCTGCTGCTAGACCAGGGTCATTCCATATAGCTGACTCTGGAGCACCATCTGTAGGTGTTACATTCGTAAAATCATCGTTGCAACTGACTGTTATAATTAGTAAAGCCAGTATGCATATAAAATTATTATTTTTCATATGTATGTTTTTTTAGTAATAAATTTAAAATGAGACTTTAAATCCTGTGTTAATTATTTTTTGGTTAGGATAATCTCTACCAGCTGCCTGAAGTCCTTCAGGATCAAATGTAGTATCTGATATTGTAAACAAATTAGATGCACTTACATAAAACCTAATGTTACTAAGCCCTACTTTACCAACAATTTCTTCTGGGAATGTATAACCTAGTTCTAAAGTTTTAAGTCTTAAATAGTCTGTATCTTCTAACCAATACGTATTGCCACTACTATAGTATTGATCGGCTCTATTGGTAATTCTTGGATGTACCGAACTTGGGTTATTTACTGACCATCTGTTTCTATAAGTATCCGCTGTATAATTTCCAATTTCACCTGCTTCATTAAAGAATAACTGTACACTTGAGCCAGTTGCTCCTTGCATAAAGATAGTAGCATCAAAATTCTTATACCCTAATTTAATGTTTACCCCTCCCATAAAAGTTGGGATATTAAATGCACTCTTATCTGTTCTAAATTGATCATCTGGTGTTATTGCACCATCACCAGAGAGATCTTTAAATTTCATATCACCTGGTCTTAAATTATTTGAAATTGCAGAATAATCTAATGTTTCTGCATCAATATCTGCCTGCGTAGCAAAAACACCATCATAAGCATAAACTAATGGAGCACCTATAGCATGTCCTGTTATTTTTTGACGATCAAGTACACCATCTGGCTCATCAATATTTACTATTTTATTCTTAGCTAAGCCCCCATTAATAGCAATATTATAAGTAAAATCTCCCTTGCTATTAAAATAAGCTGCAGTAAAATCAAACCCTTTATTCTCTACCTCTCCAATATTTTGTCTAGGAGGGAATATTCCTGTATAAGAAGGCAATGAAGCGTTTGGTTGCGTTAAAATATCTGTTCTTACATTTTTAAATACATCAAATTCTAAAGTTAAATGTCTTTCTAAAAATTTAGCCTCTAGACCAATATTAATGTTATTAGCTTTCTCCCAAGTTATTCCTGGATTAGGAACTACTGCTTCTGCCAAAGTGGTGGTTTGACCTCCGTTAATAGTATATGTACCAAAGGCATAGGTAGGTAAAAACTGATTTGTTGGAAAATCTTCATTATCGTATCTATCATTTCCTAATTGTCCCCAAGAACCTTTTAATTTTAAGAAATTTATAAACGAACTATCTTTTAAGAAATTTTCTTCAGATACAACCCAACCAGCAGAAACACCTGGGAAAAATCCGTATCTACTACTTTCTGGAAAAGCGTAAGAACCATCATATCTCCAAAGAAATTCTAGTAAATACTTCTCTTTAAAATCGTAATTAACACGTCCAAAATAATTTAATCTAGCTGCGCTATTTGAAAGACCACCATTATTTTGCTCAAGAGCTCCTCCTTGATCTAAATTATCAAGCGCAGACGATATAAAAAATCTTCTGTAAGCAAACATATTCTCGTCTTGTATTGTCTCTTTATTTAATCCAGCAAGAAACACTACATTATGATCACCTATACTTTTCTTATACTTTATGTTTGCTCCCAGAAAAATATTTAATCTATTGGAAGATACTTGCGTTAAGTTGGGCTCTGGTGGTCCTTTTTGACCAGCTTCCAATGCTGGCAAACCATCTTCTCCTAAAGTTGTTCCATCCCAGCTATATAAGGTCCATGGCGTAACCCATGTTTTTTGGTTATGAAAACTTTTGTCAATTGCAGCGGTACCTTGTAAAGACAAACCTTCTACCCACGGAATATCTATATCTAAAACTCCATTCGTCTGTAAAAAATCACTTTTTCCTCTATCATAACCAGTTGCATTGGTAGTTATTACAACAGGCTGTTGGCCGTTTTCAATGTCTGGCCCAGGGAGCCCATTAGGATAGGTAGCAATTTCTGTGGGTCTACCTCTGGTTAGCATTCTAAAAATAGCGCCCACATCTTGTGTTGGTGCTTTACGTATTTCCTCTCGTAGCATAATTCCCATGTTAAATGTAACATGCTCATTTATGTTCATATTCACATTCAATCTAGCATCATATTGCTCATATCCTGTTGCTGAATTTTTATATATAGCATCTTGACTTAAGTAGCCTAAAGAAGACATATACTGTACTTTCTCTCCTCCTCCAGAAACTTGAAAATTATGTCTTTGCTGAGGCGCTGATGTTTTAAATGTTTCATCGAACCAATTCGTATTTGGGTACCTCCAAGGGTCTTGACCATTTCTAAATAACTCTATCTCCTGCGGAGAAAATGGAGCATTAACTACAGTGCCATCTGGTTGCGTAAAAGTACCAGAAGATGCAAACCCATCCGTAGCCCCTTGCCACTGATTTGTTGGGAGTTGATAAACTCTTAACTCGTTAAGTAATTCCGCATATTGAGGGGCATCAGCCATATCTGGCAGTACAGTTGGTTTTGACCAACCCTGGTTAAAAGAATAACTAATTTCTGTTCTGCCTTGCTTCCCTTTTTTGGTAGTAACTAGAATTACTCCGTTTGCAGCTCTTGCACCATATATAGCAGCAGATGCATCTTTTAAAACAGAAATATTATCAATATCGGCGGGGTTTATACGTGCCAAACCTCCAGCTCTATCTGGAATACCATCAATAACCACTAATGCATTGGAATTATTATAGGTATTTATACCTCTAATTCTAATGTCTGCATTATCCTGTCCTGGCTCTGCACTTTGTTGCGTAATAAATAAACCAGGAACTCTACCTGCAAGACTATTCGTAAGGTTCACTGCAGGTGACTTGGTAAGTTCTACTCCTTTTACGGAAGCAACAGCACCCGTTATTGTTTCTTTTTTTTGCGTACCGTACCCAACTACAACAACTTCTTCTAAAGCCGCAGAATCTGGCTGCATTTTAATATTTAATTGCGTTTTATTAGCTACTACAATTTCTTGAATAGAGTAGCCTATGTAGGATACTACTATAACAGGATTATCACCTGTTAAGGTTAAAGAGAAGATTCCATCAAAATCTGTAGTTACTCCATTCGTAGTACCTTTTTCAATAATACTAGCTCCTGGTAAAGGTTGCCCTAATTCGTCTATAATAACACCACTAATACTATTCTGCGTGCTAATAAATGAAATATCTGATTCTTTTGTAGGCACTTTATTAGATTTATAAAGTAATATTTTCCTACTATCTATTTCAAAGGAGGTCTTAGTGTTCTTAAAGACCCTATTAAGAACATTACCAATGTCTTCCTTATTAGCATTAATAGATACTTTTCTATCTAAGTTTACTACATTTGTTTTAAAAATAAACTTAAATTTTGAGTTAGCTTCTATTTCGTCAATTACTGATGAAACGCTAACATTGTTTAAATTTAAGGTAATTTTATTTTTTTGAGAGTATGCAGAATTTGCCTGTAAGGATAGTGCAGTTGTTAAAAGAAAAAGAAGTGATAACTTCATTTTTAAATTCAGTTTGATTCCCCACGGCATAATACCATTGGGATTGAGTTGTTTTTTCATACTTTAAGAGTGTTTTTTTGGTAGTTTGTTTTTTGTAAATAAATTGCCTTAGTTAGATTGAGGGATGTTCCAGCATTCCTCAATTTTTTAGTTTAAGACAATTGGTAATAAAAAAGAGTTAGTTAATTCATATAGTTTAGTTATTAGTTAATTAAAATTTCATTGTTAATAATCTTATATTCAATCTCATACACTTTATTAAAGTAGTTTAAAACTTGTTCTATAGTTTCATTTTCTACTTCAATACTTGCATTAAAATTTTCATTATCAATAAGGTCTTTATTGTTTAGGATAATAGTAACATTGTATAACCGTTCTAATTTTTTTACAATTTCTCTAAATGGAGTATTTCTAAAAACTACTGTTCCTGTCATCCAAGATGTATAGATAGATGTGTTAACCTTTTTAGATGTAATGTTTTTTTGTCTTTTGTTAAAAGACCCTTTAAATCCAGGCTCTAAAACAAGGTCATTTTCTTTGTAATTAAGTTTTTTTTGAGCATCTAAACCAACACTACCTTCCACTAAAATAACATCAACTTTAGAATCCTCTTCGTAGGATTGTATATTAAATTTGGTTCCTAAAACTTGTACGTTTAACTCTTTAGTGTCTACAACGAAAGGATGATTTTTATCTTTTGCAACATCAAAAAAAGCTTCACCATTTAAAAAAACTTGTCTATTATGACCTTGAATAAATTTAACAGGGTATTTTATAGAACTGCCAGAATTTAAAAATACTGTTGTGCCATCAGATAAAATTAAATCAAATTTTTTCCCATAGGGTACCGTCAATTTATTGTACACTAATTTTTGAACATCTTTATCATTTTTATAGACTAATTTATCTCCTTGTTGCGCCCCAACTACTTTTCCATTATTATCTACAACAGTTGAGGAACCGTCTTCGGAGATTACTTGAATATTTCCATTTTCAAGTTCTAAGGTTATAAATTCTTCCTTCGGAATAACTATATTATTTGTTTCTTTTTGTAAAAAAACATTTTGAAAAAAATAACCAACACCAATAAAAACAATAGATATTGCTGCGTATTTAAATATTGACTGTACTCTTTTTTTATGTACAAGTTTTTTATCTTTCCTAATTTCTTTAAGTAAGCGCTCTCTAATTTTACTAGAATCTGGGTTGTTCATACTAATAGTAATGGCGTAATGGGCCTTTATATATTTTTCAAAAATAGGTGTGTTAGAAGAATTCGAAACCCATGTATTAAGCGCATCTAACTCTTTGCTTTTTGCAAATTTGTTAATAAATTTAGTAAGAAAATTCTTAATTTCAGGAGTACTCATTAAACTAATTTGTTATTTGTATTACAAGTCTAAATAGCAATACCCTAATGTTTTGTTATTTTTTTTTTTAAATTCGTATTTATTCACAGTTATTATTGTCATTTTAAAAGTGTTTTAAATTATGGATTTAAACGATAACAAGTCACTTATATATTTTTTAAAAAAAGGCGATGAAAAAGCATACATGTTTTTACTAGACAAATACCATAGAAGATTGCACGCTTATGCTTTAACTTTATTAGATGACCATAGCTTGGCTCAAGATATTGTTCAAAATGTATTTTTAAAAACTTGGCAGTATCGCAAAAAGTTAAATCATGAATATACAATTCAAAGTTTCCTATATAAATCTGTTTATAATGAATTTGTAAATACTTATAAGAAGGATAAAGCTATGATGCTTTTACAAATGAAATATTATGAAGCCTTGCACCAAGAAATTGAAAAAATAGATGAAAAAAGCCTTGAAGAATTAATACAACTAGTAACTAAGGAAGTTGAGAAATTACCTCCCAAATGCAAGCAAATATTTTCGCTTAGCAAAAAAGAGGGGCTTACCAATATGGAAATATCAGAATATTTAAATATATCTATTAAAACGGTAGAAGCTCATATTACAAAGGCTTTTACAATACTCAAAAATAAATTAGACGGTAAGGTTGAAATTTCTCTTTTTCTATTATTTGGAATTAGTTTTACCCAAAAAGTAGATTAATTGTAACGTGTAATCTTAGTAAAAGCAATTTTCTTCTGTTGCATTTTCAAAAATTATGTAATTCATCTGTTTTGTTTAAAGAATAGAATAGTCTAAAAATATTTTCTACATTAAATCAAATTAATTTTTTTACTAAAGCCTGCATTTTACCGAGGAGTTTTGCTTTTTGCTGGTATAAATATAGATAGCCTAATATTTTAATCACCTTTGCTAATTAAAGTATAGAGGTTACCAAATACTTAGGATAAATTTTTATTTTTTTATTAAATAATTAACCAATAATCAAACATTTAGAAGTTAAAAACGTTTATTTATTCTAAACATTAAAGATTACCTATAACCATTTTCTAATGAAGACTAAAATATTCCCCCTTTATAGTTTCTTGTTATTTATGTTAACTACTGTGTTTTTAGGTACGTTACATGCACAAGAACGGTCTGTTTTAAATATTGCAAGTCCAAATGCTACTACTGTTTGGAAACTGTCTGATGGTGCTACTTTAGAATGGTCTACGCAACATATTGGAGAAGAAAAAAATATTCGTTTTTTTCTTATTAGAGATGAGATGGTAGTGCAAGAGCTAGGTATTTTTCCAAATACGGGAACTGCTACCAATATAAAATTTGCAAAAAATATAGGAGCTGGTAATCATTACAAAGTAATGGGTATTGAACTATTTCCGGATGATAAATTTAAGATAGCAAAATTTGCGACACCATTTTTTTCTATACAAAAAGAAGTTAAGAATTCTCCTGTAGTTTCAGAACGAGCGGTTGTGGTAGCACAACCAAAGCAAGCTAAACCAGAAAGTTTATCTAAAAATGAATTAAGAAGATTAGAAAAAAAAGAACGTAAAGCCAAAAAGTTAGCAGATGCTAAAAAGAAAGAAGAGGCTAAGAGAGTAGAAAAGGTTGCTGCAAAAGAAAAGGAAACAACTGTTGCTGTAAAAGAAAATGTAATTCCAGAAAAACCTAAGCTTAGAGAAGAGTTTGTAGGTAGAAATATTACTTATGTAAATGATTTATCTTTTGATGGCACAGAAATTAGTGTATATATCTGGGATCACGGAAGGCAAGATGGTGATATTGTTTCTATATATTTAAACGGAGAACCAGTATTATCTAAATATTATTTAACCTATTGGAAAAAAGAAATTAAAATTAAAGTAGATCCAAATAAACCTAACGATTTGTTTTTATATGCTCATAATTTAGGTAGCGCACCTCCCAATACAGTTTCTTTAAAAATTTCAGACGGAACCACTACCTCTGAAGATATTATTTTAAATTCCGATTTAAAGAGTTGCGAGGCGGTAAGTATTAGTGTAAATAAATAGTATTTTTTGTAAAAGAAAAAAGAAAACCCTAACAAGTTAATTGTTAGGGTTTTGTTGTACTCGAGGTGGGAATCGAACCCACACTCCGAAGAACTGGATTTTGAATCCAGCGCGTCTACCAGTTCCGCCACTCGAGCATTATCTGTAAGAGGATTGCAAAATTATAAAATAAATTTGTTTTAAGGTTAAAAAAAGACACAATTATAATGCGGTTACACAAATAAATTTCTAAATTTGCACCTCTTTAATTAAAAGGAAGTTTAATAAACTAGGGAACAATACATTAGCTATGCCTTACCAAGTACCAGAACCTAAGATTTTTGCTTGCACACAAAGTACCGAATTAGCACAGAAGATTGCTAAAAAATTTGGGGCTGCTTTGGGGAAAGTTAAATTTTCAAGATATAGTGATGGTGAATTTCAACCTTCTTTTGAAGAATCTGTTCGTGGAGCTAGAGTCTTCATAATTGGATCCACAAATCCAAGTTCAGAAAACTTAATGGAAATGTTGTTAATGTTAGATGCTGCTAAACGTGCATCTGCAAGGCATATTACTGCTGTTATGCCATATTTTGGATGGGCAAGGCAAGATCGTAAAGACAAGCCTAGAGTTCCTATTGCAGCAAAACTTGTTGCTAAAATGTTAGAGACTGCTGGTGCAACTCGTATTATTACAATGGATTTGCATGCAGATCAAATACAAGGTTTCTTTGAAAAGCCAGTAGACCATTTATTTGCATCGACCTTATTTTTACCATACCTAAGAAATTTAAATCTAGAGAATTTAACAATTGCATCTCCAGATATGGGAGGCTCTAAAAGAGCATATGCTTATTCTAAGGCTTTAAAGAGTGATGTGGTTATTTGCTACAAACAGCGAGCAAAAGCCAATGTAATTTCGCATATGGAGTTAATTGGTGATGTGCAAGGAAAGAATGTTGTTTTAGTAGATGATATGGTAGATACAGCAGGGACATTGGCCAAAGCAGCAGATTTAATGATGGAAAGAGGAGCTTTGAGTGTAAGAGCAATTACAACGCATGGTTTATTATCGGGTGATGCTTATGATAAAATAGAAAAATCTAAATTATCAGAACTAATAATTACCGATTCTATACCAACAAGAAAAGATAGTAAAAAAGTAAAAGTATTAAGCTGTGCTGCACTATTTGCAGATGTTATGAATAGAGTACAGAGCAATACTTCTATAAGTTCTAAGTTTTTAATGTAGTATAAATTAGAACTTAAAAAAAGAATTATTAATTTTTAATATATATAATGAAGTCAATTACAATTAAAGGATCAGAAAGAGAAAGCGTAGGCAAAAAAGCAACAAAAGCCTTACGTAATGCTGGAAAGGTTCCTTGCGTAGTATACGGAGGGGAAAAACCATTACATTTTTCAGCAGATGAATTATCATTTAGAGATTTGGTTTACACTCCAAACGCACACACTGTTGTGATTGAGTTGGAAAACGGAACTAAGGTAGATGCTATCATGCAAGATATACAGTTTCACCCTGTAACCGATAAAATTATCCACATAGATTTTTACCAATTATTTGCAGACAAAGAAGTTACAATGTCTATACCTGTAAGATTGTTAGGTAACTCTCCAGGGGTTAAAAATGGTGGGCGTTTATTGTTTAGAAATAGAAAACTTACTGTTAAAGCTTTACCAGCAAACTTGGTAGATTTCTTTGATGTAGATATTTCTGAACTTAAAATTGGTGGAAATATAAAAGTTGCATCCTTAAAGAGCGATGATTTTACATTACTTCACCCAGATAACACTGTAGTTGTACAGGTTAAGACTTCTCGTAATACAGTAGTAGAAGACGATGAAGAAGAAGGAGAAGAAGGAGCAGAAGCGCCAGCAGAAGCTGCTGCAGAATAAGCAAAATTCTTATAAGTATACAAAAGCATCCTATTTTTATAGGATGCTTTTGTATTTTTATAGCATCACATTTTAACGTATGCTATCTATAATAAAATTACTGTTTGGTAAGAATACTACCTATTTAGAAGAATTAGATATAATGAAGAAATTTTTAGTCGTTGGTTTAGGGAATATTGGAAATGAATATGCAGAAACAAGGCATAATATAGGCTTTAAAGTATTAGACACTTTTGTTGCAGATAAAGAAGCTTCTTTTGAAACTCAAAAATTGGGAGACATAGCAATAGCTAAAGTAAAAGGAAGAAGCATTCTATGTTTAAAACCTTCTACCTATATGAATTTAAGTGGAAAGGCTATTAAATATTGGATGGACAAAGAGAAAATTCCATTAGAAAATATATTGATAATTACTGATGATATAAACCTAGAATTTGGAACCTTTAGGCTA
This sequence comes from uncultured Maribacter sp., assembly GCF_947495965.1. Taxonomy (GTDB): domain Bacteria; phylum Bacteroidota; class Bacteroidia; order Flavobacteriales; family Flavobacteriaceae; genus Maribacter_B. The sequence goes on along the minus strand of NZ_CANMBB010000001.1, from coordinate 629,493 downwards.
AAAACTAAAGGCAGTGACGGTGGTCATAACGGATTAAAAAGTACGCAGGAAGTTTTACAAACTGCTTCTTATAATAGGTTTAGGTTTGGTGTAGGAGCCGATTTTGGAAAAGGAAAGCAAGTAGATTACGTCCTTGGAGAATGGAATGCAGAAGAAAATAAAGCATTAAAAGAGCGTTTAGAAAAAGCATCAAACCTTATAACATCTTTTGTGTTATCTGGAGTAAAAAATACAATGAACCAGTTTAACGGAAAGTAATTAAAGTGCTTTAAAGCTAAAAATACCAGAATCTGAAGTGTTTCCTTCTTTATCTGTAGTAATTATTTTCCAGTAATATACCGTATCTGCAACTGCGGTTACTTTATATTCTGTTATTCCAGAAGTAGTGGTTTCTAATAGTGTTGTTGGCGGATTTTCTGTTCCGTAGTAAAGTTGAAAACTATCAATATCATTATCTAAATCGGAGCCAGCCCATTCTAGTGTAACTTCATTATTTATATCTACAAAGGCATTATCTCCTATTTTAGGAGTAAGTATCTCTGCGGGGAAAGGCGCAAATGCAGTAATAAAACCAGCATTGTAAAAAGCCCAAGTTTCACTAGAAGCAGAGCCACTAGTTTTAGAGTTTTTAGAAAGTACTTTCCATGTATATGGAGCTCCTTTATCTAAAGGCACTCTAGCGGTTGTATTGGGGGTGTTAATAGATTGTGAGGTACCTGATGTTAAGTTTGTTACTTGTAGTTCATATACTTCGGTATCTGCAGACGATTGCCATCTAAATTCTACTTCGCTAACATCATCACTAATTGATATACCTGTAGTACATTCTGAGTTTTTATCAGGATACGTTAGTTGCGTACTTTGCGGAGGATTTGGTGGCGAGTCAGATTTTTTGCTGCATGCACAAACAAAAAAACTAAATATAAGTGCGGCTAAAATTCTCATTGCTTAATTACTTTTAAAGTCCCTTTTAAATCTTTGCTACTATAAGAAACAAAATAAATTCCTATTGGTAAACTACTAAGGTCTAATTCTATTTCATTAGAAATATAGTTGTATGTTTTACTTTTAATTAATTGTCCAGTATTAGAAAATATTTTTACCGCTACTTCTTCTAGGTTAGTCCCAATATATAAATTGGCTATAGAGGTCATAGGGTTAGGATACATTATAGCTGTACTAGAAATAAATATGTTTTCTTCATGAACACCCTGGCATGGTATGTTAGTATATACTTTTAGGGTGTTGGTACCTTCTTTTAATGTTATGTCAATTTCGCTTTTAGTGGTTTGGGTAACTATGCCATTAAGCTCAATGTTATATAAATTAGACCCAGATAAAAATAGTGTTGTCGTATTTTTAGTAATAGCGGCTTTAGAACTTACATTAAGTGCTTCGGGTTCTGTAATACTTACAGTAAAACAATGTTCATTGTATGTTATGTTACCATCTGTTCCTGTAATGCAGATAGTATACTCTCCAGCACTTAAATTATTTAAGGTGTAATTATTTGTATTAAAATTATCCGTAGAATTTAGAGTATCACCAGTTATTACTATGGTATATTCTAAGGGAAGCGTAGCATCAATACTAATTTGCCCATCATTACTATTTCTACAGGCTTCACTTTGCGTAGAAACCGCAAAATTTGTATTTGGAAAAAGATAAACAGTGCATCCATTTTCATCTACTTCTAAACCTTCTGGGGTACCAAGGCATAAATCGTCTCCATCATCAAAAACACCGTCATTATCTTCATCGGGTCTAAATTCACCTTCAACACAAACTTCTATATAAAAAGCTTTAAGAAAACCGCCATCATCACTGGCGTTATCATTTATTTGTAGTGTCCAATCTCCTTTTATAGATTCACCAATTAAGGAACTTAAAGAGCCTAAAGGTTTTACAGTTCCATTTATGGCAGGGTTTCCTCCACAAGTAAAACTGTTAGCATCATCATCAAAAGTGGCATTAATGTTTTTTAAATCTCCACAAGAACTAGAAACTAGTGCTACTTTAGTTCCTTGAGGGGAAATTAAATTAACAACAATATCGGATAAATAGTTATGGTCTATTTCTAAACTTACATTTATATCGGATAAGTTTATGTCTTCAAAAAAAGAAATTTTAGAATTTACTGTTGGAGTCCCTTCTGCAGAAATCTCTAATGGAAGACCTACAGCGCTTTTTGTTTTACAACTGAATTTTATGGTAGAAAAACTAAAAGGTTCGCTAAAAGTTCCTTCGCCACATACGTTTTTTGGTTTTACACGCCAATAATAAGTAGTCTCATAGGATAGAGAAAGTGGACTATATGTATTAGAAATTAGGGTTTTGCTATCTATAATAGTCGTAAATAAATCATCGGTGGCTATTTCTATATCGTAAGAGGTGTATTCGGGGTTGCTTTCCCACTCTAGTGTAATATTTTTTGAGGTGTCTTCTATACCATTTATGGGACTTTGTAGAATTACTGGGTTAAAAGAGTTGTCAAATATATTTAACTCTAACACAACTGTTTTTGTTTGTGTTGTTGCCGTAGATACTATTTCTATAGGATAGGTGCCAGGAGTTAAAGAACCAATATTTGTAAATGATATTGTAACTTCAGTATCATTTAGTGTTGCAGTTTCCGGAGAGAAAGTTATGCCTAAACCAGGAGGAGGAGACGTGACACTAAAAGTGCTTTCTTCAGAAAAACCTAAATAAGTTTCATAGTTAAAAGTTGTGGTAACATCACCTGGAGAGCAAACTTCATATTCTAAGTTTGTAAAGTTTAGAACAACTTCACTTTCTTCAATAGTAAAGTTAGTATCATTTATTGCAAAGTAAATAGAGTTACTAGCTTTAACCATAACTCTAGCTTGTGTTGTAGCAACGCCTGGAATAATTATTTTATGTTCTCCGTCATTTACAACATCATCACTTAATGTAATAGGGTATGTTAGCCCTCCATCTGTAGATAATAATATATCTACTTTTGTTGTATTTATTGGGGCTTTATCAGTATTTGCTACATCCCAAAGAATAGTTTGGGTGGAACCTGCTTTTAAAACTTCATTTGTGGTTTGTGAGGTAACTTTAAAAGGCCCTGCATTACCACTAACAGAAACTTCAACAAGGTCTGTAACCACTTGTCCGCCTCCAGAAGCATTATCTCTTACGGTGAGTGCAAAATTTAACTCTCTTTCTACCTCAGATAAGGTTTCCCATGCAGAATTTATGGTTGGCATAGTTTGGGTTAGTTGCCCAGTTAAAATGCTAGAAAGTTTTGGGAAATAACGTTCTGGACTTGTAGAAGGAATTTGGGATCTAAAATTAGCGCCACTTACACTGGTTGGACCAAATGTAGCTTGTGTAATAACACCATTATCAATTTGTTCCCAAGTATAGGTTAGTACATCTGTGGGGTCTGTATCTGTGGCATTACCTGTTAAAACAAAAGGGGTAGATTTTGGAATAGTAAAATTACCTGTTAAAGTAATTGTGGGAGGCAAATTTGTTAAATCTGTTTCTACAGCGCAATTGGTAGTTTTTACATAATTTACAATTTGTACAATACTCCAGTAATGAAAATAACCATCTCCGTTAGAGGCTACATTATTGTCGCCTACAATACCAGCATACCCCATTATTGTGGTTCCACTTCCGGGTTCTACTTGTACTAAAGTTCCTTCAGATTCATGAGACCATGTATGGTTTGCTCCAAATTGATGCCCCATTTCATGCGCTACATAATCTAAATCAAATAAATCTCCTGTAGGGTTTGGGTGCGATGAAAAAGCACTTCCTTTTTTACCATCTTGGCACACAGAACCTATAGAACCAGCATTACCATTTGCAGCATCTAAATGAAAAAGATGCCCTATGTCATAATTTTCTTCTTCTATAATACTAGATAAGGTACTTTGTGTTTGTGTGTTTAAATTACCATCATAAGGATCTGTTTCTGGATCCGTATAAATTACTTCATCGGTATTTGAAACTAGTTCTAAGGTAATTGCTAAATCTGTTTCAAAAACCTGGTTAAGTCTTGTTACAGTTGCATTTATTGCAGCTAAAGCATCTGTAACAGTACCGCCATGAAAAGTGGTGTATTCTCCTGTGGTAGAAACCGCTAGACGGTATTTTCTTAATTTCTGATCATCTACAGGTCTAAGAGCTTGCGAAGAACTCTTGTTTGTAATAGAGGCTTTTGTTTTGCAAATAAAATCTTTTTCGGTTTTATTTTCTTTATCTCTCTTATAAGAAACATAGGTGTTACCCTTAACATGTTCTATGTATGTATTTCCGGATTTATTACCATGAACAACCATGCTTTGTATTCCTTTATGAGAAATACTAAAACGAACTTTGTCTTGCGGGTTGTTAATAGAGTACCCTGTGTAAGACTTTATATTAGGGTATTTAGTTGCAAGAATTGGAGATAAAACCGAAGACTCTTTTACCAGAAAAGCTTCTTGTACTCCATTTTCATTAGGTAGATATATAGAGATTCCGTTGTTTTTAGAATGTACACCAGACTTTAATTGAGATTTAAAATTACTTGCGTTAAATGTAAATGTTTTTCCTTTTTTTACCTTGTATTGTTTGGCATAAGCTTTTTTTATGGAGTTACTAGAAACCTCTTGTTTCCAGTAATTACTCTGTGCAGATCCGTAAAAGGAAAGAAATACTATGGTAATTGAAAAAAGTAGACGTAATTTTGTAAGCATTAATGGTCTTTTATCTCTAAATCAAAGATAAGCCTTTTATTATTTATTAAAAGTGAATATTGTCCAAAGCATTTCTAAATACGATAAAAAAAAACCTATAGCTATTACTATTGGAACTTTTGATGGAGTTCATATAGGGCATAAAAAAATAATAAAACGCCTTATAAACAATGCAAAAGAACTGGGTTTAGTACCTACTGTGCTTACCTTTTTTCCTCATCCGAGAATGGTTTTACAAAAAGATGCAGAGATTAAACTTTTAAATACTATAGAAGAAAGGGGTGTAATTTTAGAAAAACTAGGTTTAGAGCAATTAATAATACACCCGTTTACAATAGATTTTTCAAGACTTTCTGCTACTGAATTTGTTAGAGATTTATTAGTAAACAAGTTAGATACTAAAAAAATAATTATTGGGTACGACCATAGATTTGGGCGTAATAGAAATGCAAATATTAAAGATTTAATCGCTTTTGGAGCAACTTATAATTTTAGTGTTGAAGAAATTCCAGTGCAAGAAATAAGCGAAGTATCTGTTAGTTCTACTAAAATTAGAAAAGCTTTAGATAGTGGAGATGTACAAACTGCTAATAAGTATTTAGGATATAAATATATGCTTAGTGGCGTAGTCACTAAAGGAAAAGAGTTAGGCAGAAAATTAAGTTTTCCCACGGCAAATATTACGATAGAAGAAAAGTATAAACTTATTCCAAAAAATGGGGTTTATGTTGTGCAAAGTGTGCTAAACAATAGTACTGTTTATGGTATGATGAATATTGGTTTTAATCCTACTGTTGAAGGAAAAAAGCAAACTATAGAAGTTCATTTTTTTGATTTTAATCAGGATTTATATGGACAAAAAATACGAGTTGATATTTTAGAGCGAATAAGAGATGAACAAAAATTTGAATCTATTGAAGCCCTAAAAGCTCAATTAATATTAGATAAAGAAACTTCATTAAAATTAATAGCAAACTAAGATGTTACATCGGTTCCTTTTTCAAAGAATAGATAATAGCTCTTTACTATTATTTAGAGTCTTTTTTGGAATCTTAGTTTCTTTAGAATGTTATGGTGCAATAGTCACAGGGTGGATTAAAAGAACCCTAATAGAACCTAGTTTTACTTTTAATTTTATTGGTTTTGAGTGGTTGCAACCTTTGCCAGGAAATGGTATGTATTTCTATTTTTTTTTAATGGGAACTTTAGGAGTTTGTATAGCCTTAGGGTATAAATATCGCGTAAGTATTATTGCTTTTTTTATTTTATGGTCCGCAGTTTATTTAATGCAAAAAACCTCTTATAACAATCACTATTATTTATTAGCATTAATTTCTTTTTTAATGTGTTTTTTGCCCGCAAATAAGGGTGCCTCTTTAGATGCAAAGAAAAATTTAGGCCTGCAATCTAAAACTATGTACGCTTATGTAAAATGGGTAATAGTATTACAGCTACTTATTGTTTATACCTACGCTTCAGTTGCTAAATTATATGGAGATTGGCTAGATTTTGGTATGGTAGAGCTTTTAATGAAAGGAAAGGCAGACTATTATGTAATTGGCGATTTTTTACAACAACATTGGGTGCATGTTATTATGGGAAGCTTTGGTATCTTGTTCGATTTGCTAGTTATTCCTGCATTACTTTATAAACCTACACGTAAAATAGCTTTTATCTTATCTATCTTTTTTCATTTATTTAATGCTGTAGTTTTTCAAATAGGTATTTTTCCATTTTTATCTTTAGCTTTTACAGTCTTCTTTTTTGAACCAGAAACTATTAGAAATATATTTTTTAAGACAAAAGAGGTACATAAGCCTACCCTGGTTAGTAATCCAAAAAATAAAAATATTTTAATAGCTTTTTTTGCTACTTATTTTATTTTTCAATTGTTCTTGCCTATACGACATCACTTTATTACAGACAATGTACTTTGGACCGAAGAAGGACATAGACTAAGTTGGCGAATGATGTTGCGTAGTCGTAGAGGAAGTGTTCTTTTTAAAGTAAAAAATAAGGATACGAACAAAGAAATATATGTAAAGCAAGATAAGTATCTAACCAAAAAGCAAAGAGCAAGAGTTGCATCTTATCCAGATTTTATGTGGCAATTTGCACAGCGTTTAAAGAAGGAATACAAAGAAAAAGGAGAAGACGTAGCAGTCTATGCTATAAATTCTAAAATTAGTATTAATGGGAGGAATATGCAGCCTTTTATAGATCCTAAGATAGATTTAGCAAATGAGTCTTGGAGTCACTTTAGGCATCATGATTGGATTCTTCCGTCTAAATTAAAAGAAGAGTGAACGTTTTTCTGTTGGCATTAGACGTAAATAAACCTAAATTTGCAACTCAAAATATAACCAATGCTACAATTACAGGCAATTAGAGAGTCTAAAAACGAATTTATTACCGCATTAAAAAAGCGAAATATAGATGCTGCACCTTTATTGGATAAAGCAATAGCATTAGATGATAAAAGGCGTGAAACGCAAACGAAATTAGATAAAACTTTAGCAGAATCTAACAGTCTGTCTAAAGAAATTGGAATGCTTTTTAAAACGGGAAAAGCGCAAGAAGCAACAGTTTTAAAAGAAAAAACTGGAGTATTAAAAGAAGAGTCTAAGGTGTTGAGCGATACATTAACTAGCGTTGCAGAAGAATTACAAACGTTATTGTATCAAATACCTAATATACCTCATGATAGTGTTCCTGCAGGAAACACGGAGGAAGATAATGAAGAGGTTTTTGCAGAAGGAGATGTACCTGAGTTGGTTTCTAGTGCTTTGCCACATTGGGAGTTGGCAAAAAAATATGATATTATAGATTTTGAACTTGGAGTAAAAGTTACTGGAGCAGGCTTTCCTGTTTATAAAGGAAAAGGGGCTCGTTTACAACGTGCATTAATTTCTTATTTTTTAGACAAAAATGCAGAAGCTGGGTACACAGAAATACAAGTGCCACACCTAGTAAATGAAGCATCTGGGTATGGTACTGGTCAATTACCAGATAAAGAAGGGCAAATGTATCATGTAGGAGAAGATGACCTGTATTTAATACCAACAGCAGAAGTTCCTGTTACCAATTTATTTAGAGGAGAAATAATAAAAGAAGAACAATTTCCTATTTGTTATACAGCCTATACACCTTGTTTTAGAAGAGAAGCAGGGAGTTATGGCGCGCATGTTCGCGGTTTAAATCGTTTACATCAGTTTGATAAAGTAGAAATAGTACGAGTAGAACATCCATCAAAATCTTTTGAAGCTTTAGATGGTATGGTAGAACATGTAAAAAATATTCTTAGAGAATTAAAATTACCATATAGAGTATTAAGATTGTGTGGTGGCGATTTAGGTTTTACATCTGTTCTTACGTATGATTTTGAAGTATTTTCTACAGCACAAGACCGTTGGTTAGAAATAAGTTCGGTATCTAATTTTGAAGCCTATCAATCTAACAGATTAAAATTGCGTTTTAAAGACGAAAATGGAAAAAGCCAGTTTGCACATACTTTAAATGGTAGTTCTTTAGCCTTACCAAGAGTTCTTGCTGGTATTTTAGAAAATTACCAAGTAGAAGATGGTATAGAAATTCCAGAAGTGTTAATCCCTTATTGTGGTTTTAGTAAGATAGATTAATTAACTTAGTCACTTAATAATAAAATAACAAAGAATACACCCTTATTAAGGATGTAAATTTTTTAATGGTGGCTTATAATTTATTAATTGAAAATATAAAGAAACACATAAATCTGTCTGATTCAGAAGCAAACAGTATTTGTGAGTTTTTTAAGCTGAAAACAATTAAGAAAAAAGAGTTTTTATTAACACAAGGAACTATTTGTAAGTTTGAGGGGTTTGTAGTAAAGGGGTGCTTTAGAACCTTTACCATAGATAAAAAAGGGAATGAAAATACCCTGTATTTTGCAGCAAAAGACTGGTGGTTAATGGATATTGATAGTTTTATGAACCATAAACCATCGGATTTAAATATACAAGCTTTAGAAGACAGTGAGGTTCTAATAATATCTCAAAAAGATAAAGAAACACTTTACACTAAAATTCCATCTGCAGAAAAACTGTTCCGTATTATGTTTCAAAAATCCATAGTTGCATGGCAACGAAGAATCATAAGAAACCATAGCTTAACTGCAAAAGAACGTTACAATCATTTTATAGAAAAATATCCTAAAATTGCGTCTAAACTTACAGACAGGCAAGCATCAAGTTATTTAGGTATTACACATGAGTTTTTAAGTAAAATTAAAAAACAGTCTTAAATTTTAACTAAATTTTTATGGAGTTGAACTTGTTCAACTTTTTTATCAGATTAGTTTATAATTTTTGTGGAATAAAAATAAAATGATAATTATGAACGTAGTTAAGTACTTAAAAATTGGTGTTTTTACATTTGCCTTATTATTTGTTGTTTCTGCTGCTAATGCACAGATAACCAATGACATTACTCATGAAGAAGCCTTAACCGCTCTTTTAGCGGCTAAGAAAAATGCTGAAGATTCTAATGTTTTAGTAAATATTGCTGTAGTAGATGCGGGGGCAAATTTAAAGGCATTTATTAGAATGGATGAATCTTACTTAGGAAGTATAGATGTAGCTATTAAAAAGGCTAAAACAGCACGTTATTTTAATATGGATACGGGAAAATTAGGAGAATTAACCCAGCCAGGAGGTATAATTTATAATATAGAATTAACTAATAATGGATTGGTGTCTTTTCCAGGAGGACTACCAATAAAAAATAAAGACGGTAAAATTATTGGAGCTATAGGTGTGAGTGGTGGTACTATAGAGCAAGACAGAGCTATTGCTACAGTAGGAGCTAAATCTATTTTAGAGTAATCTATTAAATTTTAAAAAATAAAATCATGAAAAATATAATTCTATTTATAACATTAATAGTGTCCCAAATTTGTTTGGCTCAAGTTTCAGATGATTTAATGCTTTACAGAAAAGATTTTAAGAATTTAACAGCAAAAAACACTGTAAGCGTTACTAGTTACGCAAAAAATGGAAAACATTATGTATATACTGGTGGCGCAGGAGATATAGATGTGTTTAACCTAGACAAAGAGGGGGCTTTAAAACCAGTTAGTAGTCATAAACTATATAAAGAAAAAGGGCCAGCAAGAGGTTTAGTTGCAGATAATATTAATGGTACAGATTTCTTATTTGCAGGTAATAAACACGGAGATGCTGTTGAGGTATTTAAAATTCAAGATAATGGGTCTTTAAAGCAAGTGTTCATGGTAAAAGACAGTGATACTGTTCATTTACAAACGGTAATTACGTTGCAAGTTGTTCACATGAAAAAAGCATCCTATCTTTTTGTTGGTGGCTTAGAAAGAAAAGATCCAGGTTTAACATGTTTCAAAATCCATGATGACGGAAAGCTTACCCATGTACAATCCATGAAGGATACTAATAAAATCTATACAGATGGTATTATAGGCATGTTTACACATAAAATAAAAGGAAAAACCTTTTTATATACTGGCGGATTTCAAGATAATGGGGTAAGTAGTTTTAGGGTTTATGAAAATGGTGAGTTTAAAAATATTAATAATATTGGTGATAATACAACCGATAGGTATTTAACAGGAGCGTATCCTGTAACAGGAGCAAAACTAGGAGATAATTATTATGTTGTTGTGGGACATAGGCATCATAAATATTATGATTATGCTCCGAATTTTATTAAAAATAAAGACTTTAAATATCATGGAGATGGGGTAAGTGTTTTTAAAATAAATAGAAAAGGAGCTTTAGTTCCTCACTTTGTTTTAAAAGATGACAAAACCACAAAACTACAAGGCCAAACAAGAATTGAAGTTGTTTCTAGTGATGAAAAAGAAGCTGTTTTAGCAGTTGGTACTAGAGATGATGCGGCTATTCAGCTTTTAAAATTAAATGAAGAAGGTATTTTAAGCCCTATAAATTATTTAGAAACAGGGTTCTCTATTTATTATGGATTGCGATCTCATGAAATTGATGGGGATAACTTTTTGCTGGCAGGGTCTAATAGGTTCGATTTTGGAAAAGTAGTAAGCTATAAGATTGCTCCAGAAACTAATAGAGAAGGTAAAGTGTTAAAACATATAGTACATCTTAAATACAAAGAAGATGCTACAGAAGAACAAGTTAACGAAGCGGTTAATGCTTTTGTGGATCTTAAAAATAAAATACCAACGGTTGCTGGTTTTGAATGGGGTTTAAATGATAGCTCTGAAGGCCATACTAAAGGACTTACACATACTTTTGTAATTACATTTAATGATGAACACGCAAGAGAAGTTTACTTATTTCATAAGGCGCATCTTGATCTTTTAGAAAAATACGGGCAGTTTTTTGCAGATGCTGTGGTGATGGATTATTGGACAGGAGAGTAAAATAAATAGAACGATTTATACTTTAAATCTGTAGCCTAATAAATAACCTATAATTATTTATTAGGTTACAGTATCTAATAGCAGCATAATACCGCTAATTTTTTTAGGGATTAATAAGTTAATCTCTAAAAACTTTGGAATACCTCCTAATTAAAAACAAAATGAAGAAATTAATTTTACTCTTCTTTGTTCTTTTCTCATATATTTTAGTGGGGCAAGAACAGGAAAAGGATAGTATCCAGAGCGGAAATTGGTTAAACAATTCTATTGACCCCTTTGTATCTTATGCTTCTATTGCAGCGGCTAATGTTTCGGGAGGGCTAGAGCATGGTAGTAGATACGCTGGACAACTTTATACAGGACTTAAATTTAATTTTGAGGAAATGTTAGGTTGGAAAGGTACTCGCGCAAAAATCTCTATGATAAACCGCCATGGTAGTGGGCTAGAAAAAGAAGTGGGTTCTGTTTTTGAACCATTGAATCTTGTTGGTGGTCAAAACACATTTTTATATGATTTAAGTATAGAAAAAGATTTTGGAAAGAAGTTCTCCTTAAAACTAGGGCGTACTACATCTGTAGATGATTTTTTTGGTTCTAATCTCTATTTTTATTCACTTAATAATACGGTAAATGGAGTCATAAGAGCTTTGTTACTAGATGGTCTAGCAAGTACATTCCCTTTTGCTACATGGGGTACTAGGTTTAAATACAAGCCAAATTCTAAACATCAATTTCAATTGGGGGCATACCAATTTGGACAAAATATCTTTGATGATACAAAACATGGTTTAGACTTTTCTTTTAGAAGTTCAGACGACTTATCTGTGTTTTTTCAGTATGATTGGTTTGGGAAAATTGGAAATAGTAAGACTAGAGTTTATATGGGAGCAAATCAAGTTTTTGGGAATTTCTCTAATTTTAATACAAACAATACATCGGACTATTTTTTACGTTTTTATGGGCATATTGATGTAGATTTAACAGAAGGATTAAATTCCTTTCTAACCATGTCATATTCTCCTCATGGGGAAGTTGCTAAATTGCCTTTTCAAAGTAGTTTAGGCCTTAATTGGAAAGGTTTTGTAAATTCTAGGATAGAGGATAGAATATTGTTTTTTGCTACTGTAGGGGCTTTTAGTAAGGAGTGGGCTGCAGAACAAAACAGCAATTTGTTTCCAGAGATAGTATTAGAGTTAGGCTATCGTTTTCAAATAACGGACTATTTTGTACTACAGCCTGCAGTACAATATGATATTAGACCAGGTGGTTCGGGAACAATTGATAATGCTATTATTCCAGGGGTTTGGATGGAAGCTAATTTTTAACAAGGTTCAGGCATAATAATGTAATTTAAAACACAAAAAAATGAGCAATCTAAAAAATAAAAAAGCAATTATTACTGGTGGTGGCAGAGGACTAGGAAAAGCAACTGCCTTAGCGTTTGCTAAAGAGGGTATTAATGTAGCAATAACAGGTAGAAACGAAACTGTTTTAAAAGAAACCGTTGCAGAAATAAAATCTTTAGGAGTAACCGCTATTTATTCGGTTTTTGATGTTGGAGATTATAAAGCTGTAAAAAGCAGTATTAAAACAATTATAGACACCTTAGGTGGTGTAGATATTTTAGTTAACAATGCAGGAATTGCTGCTATTGGTTCATTTGTAGAAATGCCAGTAGAACAATGGACGCAAACAATACAGACCAATGTAATGGGGATGTATTATGTAACTAAAGAAGTGCTGCCTTATTTACTAGAAAAAAATGAAGGAGATATTTTTAATGTTGCGTCAACAGCGGGGTTAAACGGTAATCCTAATGTATCTGCATATTCAGCATCTAAATTTGCGGTTATTGGTATGTCCGAATCTTTAATGAAAGAAGTTAGAAAAAATAACATTAGAGTTATTACTTTAACACCGAGTACTATTGAAACGGATATGACTATAGAATTAGGTATTGCATCCGAAGGTTCTGAAGAGAATGTGCTACAGCCAGAAGATTTTGCCGAACTAATAGTAGCGGGTCTAAAACTTCCAAGAAGAGCAATGCTTAAAAGTGCTGCTTTATGGTCTACAAATCCTTAAATAGAGCGCTTTTATAATTAAATAGTGTTTTGTAGCTAAAAGCGTATCTTTAAAATAAAAATGAAATCTTTTCTGCTGTTTTTTAGCTTAAGTGTGTTTCTGTCATTTGGGTGTTCAAATAATGATGAAGAAATTGGTGTGGTTGCTAAAGAGGAAAAAGAAGAAGAAAAAGTTGATACCCTTAAAAGTAGAACTATTTCCATTCTTTCTTTAGGAGATAGTTATACTATAGGGGAAAGTGTGTGCACATCTTGTAAATTTCCAGAGCAACTAAAAGAAAGATTGTTAAGCAATATTGAATCGGACACTTCCATAGATTTAAAAGTAATTGCTAGAACAGGTTGGATAACTACAAATCTAATTAGCGCCATAGGTTCAGAAAATATAGACAATAGCTATAATTTAGTAACCCTTTTAATTGGTGTAAATAATCAATATCAAAATAAACCCTTTTCTTTATATGAGCTAGAGTTTCCCACCCTTGTTGCTACTGCAATTAAAAAGGCTAAATCTGATAGCAGTAAAGTTATTGTTGTGTCTATTCCAGATTATGCCTTTACCCCTTTTGGAGGAGGAGATATTAAAATATCTAATGCCATAGATAAATACAATGCTTTTGCAGAAAATTATTGTATTAAGAATAATATTTCATTTATAAATATAACAGACATAACAAGAGAGGGGCTAAAGAATAAAGATCTAGTTGCTTCAGACGGTTTGCATCCTTCTGAGTTAGCTTATTCAAAATTTGTAGAAAGAATACTCCCTGTGGCTACCTCAAAGCTTAAAAATGAACTTTAAAATATAAGCTACAGTTAAATAGCATCTAAGATCTTTTGATATTATCTATCTTTGATAAAAATCCTAGCTTGCGCGTATTTATTACATTTTTATTTACTTGCTGTTTTTTCTGGACATCTGGCCAAGAAGATTTTTTGGCATTGCAATATTTTAATGATGGGGAGTTTAATAAGGCAGTTGTTTTCTATGAAAAACTTTCGAACTCTAACCCAAGAAGATTAGATTATATAGAGGGTTTAGTTGCATGTTATCAGCAATTAGAAAGGTATGAAGATGCAGAAGCTTTTTTAGAGAAAAAAATAAAAGAGAATAACGGAGCTCCAAATTTTATAATAGATTTGGGATATACCTATTCCCTTCAAAATAAAAACGAGAAAGCAGAAGCCCAGTATAATAAAGCAATAAAATTCTTAAGTAAAAATCCTAATTACGGTTCTAGAATAGGAGCTAAGTTTCTAAAATATTCCTTACTTACAAAAGCAATTATAGCTTATGAGAAGGCAATGACACTAAATCCTTCTTTAAATTATAATTACCAACTTGCAAGAATTTATGGGGAGCAAGGTAATATAGAGAAAATGTATGTTGCCTATTTAACACTGCTCTTAGAAGGAAAAACTTCTAAGTCTAATGTTTTGCGTAATATAGATGCTTTTATAACAGAAGAACCTACTAATGCCAATAATTTAATTTTAAAAAAAGTGCTTTTAAAAAATGCGCAAAGAAATCCAGATATTCTTTGGAACGATTTGTTAAGTTGGTTGTTTGTAAAACAAAAACAATATGAAAGTGCTTTTAGACAAGAAAAAGCTATTTTTAAAAGAACAGAGGGTACAAATACAAATAGATTAATAGATCTGTCGGATATTGCATATAATGTTGGAGAATTAGACGTAGCAAGAGAAATTTATTATTTTATTTTAGACGAAACTGAAGATACTACAACAAGGTTAGACTCTGAGTTGCAATTAATAAACATTCAATTACAGCAAGAAGATGCTAGTACTTTAGATACTATAGAAAAAAAGTATAAAGAGCTATTGCAAATTCATGGCATTAAGAATACAACACTTAGATTGCAAATAGCATATGCAAAGTTTTTAACTTTTAAAAAAAATACTCCTGACCCTGCAATAAAAATATTAAAAGATTATTTAGAAATACCTTTAAACCGAGAGGCTGTTGCTTACGTAAAATTTGCACTTGGAGAAATCTTAGTTTATAACAAAAAGTTTAATGAAGCGCTTATTTATTTTTCTCAAATTCAGAGAAAATTTAAGAACGATGTTATTGGCCAAAATGCCAGATTCAAAGTTGCACAAACAAGTTTTTATAAAGGAGATTTTGATTGGGCTTTAACCCAATTAAAAGTTTTGCGAAGTTCGGCTTCACAACTTATTGCAAATGATGCAATGCAACTTAGCTTATTAATTTCAGATAATGTTTTGGAAGATTCTACGCA
This sequence comes from uncultured Maribacter sp., assembly GCF_947495965.1. Taxonomy (GTDB): domain Bacteria; phylum Bacteroidota; class Bacteroidia; order Flavobacteriales; family Flavobacteriaceae; genus Maribacter_B. The sequence goes on along the minus strand of NZ_CANMBB010000001.1, from coordinate 614,024 downwards.
AATAGCGTTAAAAAAATATGCAAGGGCAGATTTGTTAGCATATCAAAACAAAACAAAAGAAGCGGTTACAATTTTAAATGATATTTTAGAAAATCATAAAGGAGAAAAAATAGAAGATGAGGCCTTGCTTAAACAAGGGCAATTTTTAGAACAATTAAAACAATATGAACAAGCAGAGTTTAATTATCAGAAGATAATAGAATTTTATGCGCAAGGAATCTTAGCAGATGATGCGTATTATGCATTGGGTATGTTATATGAGAATAAATTAAATAAGCCGCAGAAAGCAAAAGAACAGTTCGAAAAAATAATTTATAACTATCAAGATAGTTATTACGCTCCTACTGCAAGAAAACATTTTAGAAGATTGCGTGGAGACGCTATAAATTAAAAAAATATGTATATATATAACGTTACAATTAATGTAGAAGAAACCATTGTTAGTAATTGGTTGGTGTGGATGAAAGAAACACACATTCCAGAAATGCTTGCAACAGGAAAGTTTAGTAAAGCATTAATGACAAAGGTTTTGGTAGAAGAGGAAATGGGAGGTATTACCTATTCGGTACAATACACAACAGACAGTAAAGCAACTTTGCAAAAATATTATGAAGAAGATGCAGAAAAGATGCGATCAGATGGTAGTAAACGTTTTGCTGGTAAATTTGTAGCATTTAGAACAGAGTTAGAAATAGTAAGCGAACATTAAACTATGGCAAAAAAGGGAAAAGGAAAGTATGTTGGAGGCAAGCCTAAGTTTAAAAAAAACTGGCAAGAAGAAAGCCCAGTAAAAGCTAAAAAGCATTTAGGACAACATTTTTTAACAGATGAAGGTGTTGCATATGATATAGGCAATACGTTGTCTTTACAAGGGTATAAAAATGTTATAGAAATAGGGCCTGGTACAGGAGTTTTAACCAAACACTTACTAAAACAAGAAATGGATTTGGTGGCCTTAGATTTAGATACAGAGTCTATAGCGTATTTAAAAACTAATTTTCCATTAGAACATCCAGAATTACAACAAAGAAAAGGAACGTTTAAAGTAATTGAAGCCGATTTTTTAAAATACAATATAGAAGAACTCTTTGGAAAAGAACAATTTGCAATAACAGGAAACTTTCCTTACAACATTTCTACGCAAATTGTTTTTAAGATGTTAGAAATGCGGGAGCAAGTGCCAGAGTTTTCAGGAATGTTTCAGAAAGAAGTGGCAGAGCGTATATGTGCTAAAGAGGGGAATAAAACCTATGGTATATTATCCGTATTAACACAAGCTTTTTATACTGCAGAATATTTATTTACGGTAGAACCAAATGTATTTAATCCGCCGCCAAAAGTACAATCTGGAGTTTTACGTTTAACACGTAAAGAGAACTTAAAATTAGATTGTAATGTTCCTATGCTTTTTAAAGTGGTAAAAGCTGCTTTTGGGTTACGTAGGAAAACGTTAAGAAATAGTTTAAAACCATTTGGGCTTTCCGATAATCTAAAAGAAGATGTTATCTTTGGCAAGCGACCAGAGCAATTAACAGTGGCAGATTTTATTGCCCTGACTAAGAAGATTGAAAATGACACCGTTTAAACTTACAAAAGAACTTGTAGAGGAAATAGAACAGTTAATTGGCAGCCAAGAGGATGTGCAATTAGTGGCTCTTTTGGATGAGGTGCATTATGCCGATGTTGCTGAAATAATAAATGAGCTAGCCGCAGAAGAGGCTACTTATTTAATAAAGTTATTAGAAAGCGATAAAACTTCAGATGTTTTAACAGAGGTTGATGATGACTTAAGAGAAGCCATTTTAGGTAATTTATCTTCAAAAGAAATTGCAGAAGAATTAGAAGAGTTAGATACAGATGATGCTGTAGATATTATTGCAGAATTATCCGAAGAACGTCAGCAAGAAGTAATCTCTAATATAGAAGATGAGGAGCATAAAGAAGAGATCAAAGAGCTTCTTAAATATGCAGAAGATACCGCAGGGGGGTTAATGGCAAAAGAGTTAGTAAAAGTTTATGATACTTGGACAGTTGCAGGGTGTTTACGTCGTATAAGAGGCCAAGCAGAAGAAGTAACACGTGTGCATTCTGTTTATGTGGTAAATAAGCAAGAAATGTTAGTGGGTAGATTGTCTTTAAAAGACCTTATCGTAGCTAAAAACGAACAAAAAATTGCCGATATATACATATCTAATGTAGATTATGTAAATGTAGAAGATAATGTAGAAGATGTTGCAAAAGTAATGTCTAAATATGATTTAGAAGCCATTCCTGTTGTAGATGAAAATAAAACTTTATTAGGAAGAATTACTATTGATGATATTGTAGACGTTTTAAAAGAAGAAGCCGATAAAGATTACCAATTAGCAGCAGGTATTACGCAAGATGTAGAGGCAAATGATAGTATTTTAGAACTTACAAGAGCACGTTTGCCTTGGCTTTTTTTAGGACTTGTAGGTGGTATTGGTGCTTTTTTAATTATGGAAGGTTTTCAGGAAGCTTTTAACAAATACGCAGTATTATTCTTTTTTACACCATTAATAGCTGCTATGGCAGGGAATGTTGGTGTACAATCTAGTGCAATTATAGTACAAGGTTTAGCAAATGACGATGTGAAAGGAAGTATAAATAGTAGACTTATAAAAGAGATGCTTTTAGCGGCTTTAAATGGTTTTATATTAGCACTTTTTCTATTTCTTTTTGTTTGGGTAACTAAAGGCGAATTAAATACAGCATTTGCTATATCGGCATCCTTAGTTGTGGTTATTATTGTAGCAGGACTTATAGGAACTTTTGTGCCATTGTTTTTAAATAAACAAGGAATAGATCCTGCAATAGCAACAGGACCTTTTATTACAACTAGTAATGATATTTTTGGAATCCTAATTTACTTCTGGATTGCCAAAATGGTATTAGGAATTTAATCCTTTTTACAATACCTTACTGTATAATTTATTTTTATGAAATCAATAAACATTGTAGCAAAGCATGCTGAGTTTACCAAAAATTGGCATCCGCACCAAATTGCTATTGTAGATAATATGCAAGTTTTATTAGCAAAACTTAAAGGGGAGTTTGTTTGGCATGCACACGAGAATGAAGATGAGTTGTTTCAGGTTATAAAAGGTACTTTATATATGCAGTTTAGAGACCGTACAGAAGTGGTAAAAGAAGGAGAGATTATTGTGGTTCCTAAAGGGGTTGAGCATAATCCCATGACAAAAAATGGAGAAGTGGTGCATGTACTTCTTTTTGAAAAACTTTCTACAGCACATACTGGAAAAGTAAAACATGCAAAAACCCAAACTTCCTACCCTAAAATTTAATTTATGAGAGTATTACATTTAGATATAAATCACCCATTAATAATAGAACAATTTACTGCTTTAGGCTTTCAGAATGAAGAGGATTATACCTCTTCTAAAGAGCAAGTAGAAGCAAAATTACATTTGTATGATGGGCTTATTATTAGAAGCCGATTCACGATAGATAAAACATTTTTAGATAAAGCAACTAACCTAAAATTTATAGGAAGGTTAGGTGCTGGCTTAGAAAATATAGACACTGTTTATGCAAAACAAAAAGGAATTTTTTTAGCATCTGCACCAGAAGGGAATAGAAATGCAGTTGGGGAGCACACTTTAGGAATGTTATTGTCTTTATTTAATAAGCTTAATAGTGCAGATAAAGAAGTGCGTTCTGGAATATGGGATCGTGAAGGTAATAGAGGAATAGAGTTAGATGGGAAAACGGTTGGGATTATCGGGTATGGTAATATGGGAAAAGCATTTGCTAAAAAACTAAGAGGTTTTGATGTAGAAGTAATATGTTATGATATTCAAGGTGGAGTAGGAAATGAAGACGCTAGGCAGGTGGGAATATTAGAATTGCACCAAAGAACAGATGTTCTTAGTTTACATGTTCCGCAAACTGAATTAACTATTGGGATGATAAATGAAGAATTTATATCTCAATTTCATAAACCATTTTGGATACTAAATACGGCACGTGGAAAGTGTATTAAAACAGAAGATTTAGTACAAGCTATAGAATCTGAAAAAATATTAGGAGCAGGCTTAGATGTTCTGGAATACGAAAAGAGTTCGTTCGAAAATATGTTCACGGAAACAAATATGCCCAAAGCTTTTCAATATCTAATAAAGTCTAATAAAGTCTTATTAAGTCCTCATGTAGCTGGCTGGACCGTAGAGAGCAAAATAAAATTAGCTCAAACAGTTGTAGATAAGGTGCAAACACAGTTTTGTTAATTTAATCTCATGAACAAAAGCGAAGATTTTTATTTTAGTAAACAAGAGCCCAATAAGAGTTGTCTACTTGCTTTAAGAGATATTATTCTTAAGCAAAGCAAAAATATAACGGAGACTACAAAATATGGAATGCCGTGTTTTTGCTATAATAATAAAATGTTTGTTTATCTCTGGGTAGATAAAAAGACAAAAGAACCGTATATTCTTTTTGTAGATGGGGATAAAATTACAGATTCAGATTTGGAAAAAGGAAAACGAGCAAAAATGAAAATTTTTAGAGTAAATCCTACCAAAGATATTGCAATAGAAAAGCTTTCTTTTTTACTCCAAGCAGCAATAGATATTCGTAAAAAAGAAAAATAAACTAAATTCTAAATTTAGTAACTTTAAAGAGTAACTTTTAATTTACTCTAAATGACCTCTAATGCCACTACACCAGAAGCGTATATAAACCAACTGCCAGAAGATAGAAAAGAAGCAATTTCTAAAATTCGTACCATTCTAAAAAGCACTTTACCAAAAGGGTTTTTAGAATGTATTAGTTATAAAATGTTAGGCTATGTTGTACCACACACGATCTATCCAGATGGCTATCATTGTAATCCAAAATTACCTTTGCCATTTATAAATTTAGCCTCTCAAAAAAACTTTATTGCTTTATATCATAATGGGATATATGCAGATTCTAATCTTTATAATTGGTTTGTAGAGGAGTATCCAAAGCATTGTAAAAGAAAATTAGATATGGGTAAAAGTTGTATTCGTTTTAAGTATGTAGACGATATACCGTATGGTTTAATTGAGGAGTTGGCAGGAAAAATGACTCCAGAAAATTGGATATACTTGTATGAGAAAAACTTAAAGAAGTAATATTTTTTGGTGATTTAAAATGCAGTGTAATGTTTTGGTATTTAGGTTGTTATTAATATTCTAATTGGTATAAAAAACCTATCAGTATTTAAAATTATCCTTTTTTAAGTGTTTATTTTTTACGAAAAAAAGGGATTTTGTATAAAGTTTAATAGTGTTATATTTTACTATAAAAAAAGAGCTTCCTCAATATTCAAAATTATTGGTACTTTTATAAAAAAGTATTAACCACCAAAAACTAAAATAAGAATGTCAGAAGAAAACAAAAATTTAGGGGATAAAGCAGAAGATGCTTTAGATTCGGCAAAGGATAAAGCAAAAGACATAGGGGAAAATGCTTCAGAAAAATTTGAAGAAGCAAAAGAATCTGCTAAAGAGTTTGCAGAGGATGCAAAAGAAAAAGCAAGCGAGTTTGCAGAAGAAGCAAAAGAAGCTGCAGGAGATTTTGCGGATGAAGCTAAGAAAACAGCAAATGAATTTGCAGATAGTGCAAAAGAAGCTTTTGGTAGCGCAGGAGGGGAAAATAAAAAAGTGCTAGCTGGTTTGTTGGCAATATTTATTGGGTCACTCGGAATACATAAATTTATATTAGGGTACCCTAAAGAGGGTATTATACAATTAGTGGCTACATTTATTACATTTGGTTTTGCAGGGATAATTCCTTTAATAGAAGGTATTATTTACTTAACCAAATCTGATGAGGAGTTTTACAACACTTACCAAGTTGGTAAAAAACCTTGGTTCTAATACATTATAAAGTCGAACTTTATAGGTTCGACTTTTTTTAAGTTCTTTTAATCGTAATATTACGATTAAAAGAAGGAGTATCATTTGTTCTTTATAAAAAAAATAAAACCGATACGAATACCGGTTTTAAAATGCGTTAATTATATAATAATTAACCTAATAGAACATTTCAAAACTATAGTATATTCCAAAAGAAAAGGTTAATCTATATTTAACTTAAAGTTATTTTAAGTTCAATTTAATGTTGCCTTTGTAAATTTAAAAATAGGTCTTGTTTGTATAAGATATATGTAAAACTAAAAAGAGCTCTATCCAATAAGACAAAGCTCTTTTACGAGAACACTATATGAAAATGAAAAATTATTATTTCGTTTTTATTACACTGTAAATATACTAGAGAGGTGTTGTTTTTTAAAAGAAATGATGTGTATGACTAGTAATTTGTTGTAAACCCTGCTATTTTTGATTTTTGTGAATAAAAGCAGCAATTTTAAGCGGATAAATTATACGGTTTTATGGCATCAAGTTTTAAAAGAAAGGTTTCTATAAGAGGTTCTCAAGATTTTTTAGATATAAAATTGGGAGAGCCTATGAAAAAAGCAGCAGGAATGTTAGGGGTAAAAGAAGCTCTTAAGCATGGCTTTAAAGAAATGGGTGTAGTTAAATCTATGGGTGCTTTATTGCAAATGAATCAGGATAAAGGTTTTGAGTGCCCTAGCTGTGCATGGCCAGTACCAGAAAAACAGTCTAGCTTTGCAGAGTATTGTGAGAATGGTGTAAAAGCTTTGGCTGATGAAGCTACCTCATCACAAATAGATGCTTCTTTTTTTAAAGAAAACTCTGTAGAAAAACTTTCAGAACTTACGGATTATCAATTAAATAAATTTGGAAGAATTACAGAGCCAATGGTTCTTAGACCAAACAGTGTGCATTACGAACCAATAACTTGGGAAGAATCTTATGCTTTAATCTCAGAAGAATTAAAAAAATTAAACTCTCCAGACGAAGCTGTTTTTTATACCTCAGGGCGTTCTAGTAATGAGGCTGCCTTCTTATACGGCATGTTTGCAAGAGCTCTAGGAACTAATAATATGCCAGACTGTTCTAATATGTGTCATGAATCTAGCGGTGTGGCTTTAGGAGAAACACTTGGTATGGGAAAAGGTTCGGCTACTTTAGAAGATTTTTATGAAGCTGAGGTAGTTATGGTTGTAGGACAAAATCCAGGTACTAACCATCCTCGTATGCTTTCTGCATTAGAAAAATGTAAACAAAACGGAGGTAAGGTTATTAGTATAAACCCTTTAGAAGAAGCGGGATTAGTAAACTTTAAAAATCCACAAAATTTAAAAGGTATTCTTGGGCCTGGAGAAGATATTGCAGACATACATTTACAAGTAAGAATTAATCAAGATATTGCTATTGCTAAGTTGTTGATTAAAAGATTAGCCATTTTAGATGAGTTGAATAAAGGTGTTTTTGATCATGCTTTTATAGAAAAATATACTCAAGGGTATGATGCGTTATTGGCTGATGTAAAAAATTATAATGAAGAAGAGTTACTTACCTTAAGTGGTATAAGCAAAGAAAAAATTGAAGAAACAGTAAAATTACTAGCAAGCAACTCTAAAATTATTATTTGCTGGGCAATGGGGCTTACACAACATAAAAATGGCGTAGAGAATATTAAAGAATTTGTAAATATTCTGTTGTTAAAAGGAGCAATAGGAAAACCAAATACAGGAACATGCCCTGTTCGTGGCCATAGTAATGTGCAGGGAGACCGTAGTGTGGGTATTATGCACTTTGTAGACTTAGAGTTAAACAAGCGTATTAAAGAGCATTTAGGATTTAATGCGCCTACAGAAGAAGGGCTAGATACGGTAGAGGCTATTCATGCTATGCATGAGGGTAAAGCAAAGTTTTTTATGTGTTTAGGAGGCAACTTTTTAATGGCAGCATCAGACACAGAATATACAGCAGAGGCAATAGAACAATGTAGTTTAACAGTACAAGTAAGTACTAAGTTAAATAGAACGCATTTAGTTACTGGTAAAACAGCTCTTTTGTTACCAACTTTTGGTCGTTCAGAAAAAGATATAAAAGATGGTGTGCAACGTTATGTTACAGTAGAGAATAGTATGGGAAGAGTTCGCCAATCTATGGGAATTTTAAAACCTACTTCAGGGACCATTAAAAGTGAGCCAGAAATTATTGCAGAAATTGCTGCAACTCATTTTACAGATTCGCACTCTGTGCCTTGGCGTAAAATGGCAAGCGATTATGAGCTTATAAGAACCAAGATAGATCAAGTAATTAAAGGGTATAAGAATACTAAAGAAAGGTCTAAAGGGAAAGGGTATTACTTACCCCATAATGCAAGAGAATTAGATTTTAGTATGTTGCCTAATGGTAAAGCGCAAATTTCTATTAATAAATTGCCAGACCATAATTTAGAAAAAGATGAATTTTTATTAATGACCATACGTTCACATGACCAATTTAATACTACAATATATGGCTTAGATGATAGGTATAGAGGGGTTTACAATGCAAGAAGAGTTGTTTTTATGAATCCAGAAGATATGAAAGAGCATGGATTATCTCAACTACAAGTGGTAAATATTAGTAGCTATTATGACGGTAAGGAGCGTACTGCAAATAACTTTAAAGTAATTTCCTATAAAATTCCAAGAGGAAATATAGCAGCGTATTATCCAGAAACTAATATTGTGGTGCCTTATAACCAATATGCAGATAAGAGTAGAACTCCTATTAGTAAATCTGTAAAAGTAAAAATTAGTAAAGCTGTTATAAATTAAGAACAGACATTTGTAAAACTAAAAAGAGCTCTATCCATGAAGACAAAGCTCTTTTACGAGAACACTATATGAAAATGAAAAATTATTATTTCGTTTTTATTACAGGGTAAATATACTGGTAGTCTTTATTTTTAAAAAAGTATTGTTGCGTAATAAGCAATAGTTGTTGTGTAGCCCTGCAGTTTTGTTTTTAAACCTTTTTTGTGTCTTTAAAATAACATTTGGACACATACATTAACAATGTAATAACTTAATAATAAACCTATCCTTACCGTAGCTAGAGAATAAATATAGAATTTTGCAATATCTATTTTTATGTGATGAAAATAATTTTAATTGCTATCTCTACTTGCATTGTAAATGTTTTAATTACGCAATTAAGTACTTATTATTCTCCGTTAAAATTTAAGAGAGTTAGTAAACTACCACAAGGCATGCCCACGAGGTATTTCTACCAAAAAAAATATAAAAACTTTGAGGCTTGCCTCGAAGTATTTAAATCTGGATTATCGCGTAAAAATTCTTCCAAAACAATTTTATGAAAAAAAGGCCCGTAGATATTGTGGTTATATCAGATGTGCATTTAGGTACGTATGGTTGTCATGCTAAGGAACTTCTTAAATATTTAAAATCGATAAAACCCAAAGAGGTAATTTTAAATGGAGATATTATAGACATCTGGCAATTTAAAAAACGGTATTGGCCAAAGGCGCATATGAAGGTTGTAAAACTAATTATGGAATGGATATCTAAAGGGGTAAAAGTGCATTATATTACAGGCAACCATGATGAAATGCTTAGAAAATTTGTAGGCTTTAAATTGGGGTCATTTACAATAGTAAATAAAGTGTTACTTACTGTAGATGCTAAAAAAATGTGGTTTTTTCATGGCGATGTTTTTGATGTCACCATGCAACACTCTAAATGGATAGCAAAACTTGGCGCACAAGGGTATGATTTATTGATTATTTTAAATAGAGCAGTAAATTTTATCAGTAAAAAAATGGGTAAAGGCCCTGTTTCCATGTCTAAAAAAATAAAAAATAGTGTAAAATCTGCAGTAAAATTCATAAATAATTTTGAGCAAATTGCGGCTGATATAGCTATTGAAAATGAGTACGATTATGTAGTTTGTGGTCATATTCATCAGCCAGAAATGAGAGAAATTAAAAATGACAAGGGCAGTGTGCTATATTTAAATTCTGGAGATTGGATAGAAAATCTTACCGCTTTAGAATATAATAACTCCAAATGGTCGCTTTACAATTATCAAGAAGAGCTTTTAGATACCAATTATGAAGAGGAAGAAACTGAGGTTTTGGAGAAGAATGAATTGTTTGAAAGCTTGGTTAAAGAATTTCAAATCTTAAGGGCACCTAAGAAAACTAATTAAGTTTTATAAAGATAACTTGTCAATGAAAGTATTGTATGCTATTCAAGGTACAGGTAATGGACATTTAAGTAGAGCTAGAGATGTTATTCCTGTATTACAAAAAAAAGTGGACTTAGATATTCTTGTAAGCGGTACCCAAGCAGATATTGAAATTCCGTATGATATAAAATACCAATTAAAAGGATTAAGTTTCATATTTGGAAAAAAAGGTGGTGTAAACATGTGGCGCACTTATTTAAAAGCAAACACAAAGCGCCTGCAAAAAGAAATTAAGAGTATTCCTATAGAAGATTACGATATTGTTATAAACGATTTTGAACCAGTAACTGCTTGGGCTTGTAAACTTAAAAACAAACCATGTTTTAGCTTTAGCCATCAGGCAGCAGTTCTTTCTCCTAGTGCTCCAAAGCCTAAAAAAAATGATTTATTAGGTAAAATGATTTTAAAAAATTATGCTCCAACAACCCATCAATACGGCTTGCATTTTAAAGAGTATGGGGATAATATGTATACGCCAATTATTAGAAAAGATATAAGAGAGCTAAAAAGTACAAATGAGAATCACTATACAGTATACTTGCCCTCTTATAGTGATGATAAAATTATAAAAGTACTTTCTAAGATTAAGAAAGTACAATGGCAAGTTTTTTCTAAGCATAGTAAGCAGGCTTATTTTACAAATAATATTGCTATATCTCCTATTACTAATGAGGCTTTTATACAAAGTATGGCTAGTAGTAAAGGCGTTCTTTGTGGTGGTGGATTTGAGACCCCTGCAGAAGCTCTTTTTCTTAAAAAGAAATTGCTGGTTATCCCTATGAAAGGGCAATATGAGCAACAGTGTAATTCTGCAGCCTTAAAAGAAATGGGCGTTCCTGTTCTAAAGACTTTAAAAGTAAAACATGTAGAAAAAATAAAAAAGTGGATAAATTCAGATTCTGTTGTAGAGGTAGATTACCCAGAAATTACAGAACTTATTGTAAATAGGCTACTTCAAGAAGCTACAGCGTTATAAATTTTATGAGTAAATCAGAAGAGAATAAAACAAGAAATCTTACTTCTAAGGATTTTGGAGATAATTTTATTTGGGGTGTTTCTACGGCGGCTTATCAAATAGAGGGTTCTCATAATAAAAGTGGAAAAAGTGCATCTATTTGGGACGATTTTTCTTCTAAAAAAGGAAATATATACCAAGAGCAAGACGGTAAAGTTGCTTGTGATTTTTATGAAAGGTATAAAGAAGATATTCTCCTTATGAAATCTATGCATATTACAAATTTTAGGTTTTCTATTTCATGGACAAGAATATTACCAAATGGTGTTGGGGAAGTTAATAAAGAGGGGGTTCATTTTTATAATAGTGTTATAGATTTTTGTTTAGCATGTGGTATTACTCCTTGGGTTACCCTATATCATTGGGATTTGCCGCAAATATTAGAAGATAAAGGAGGTTGGGCAAATAGAGAAATCTTAGATTGGTTTTCAGAATTTACAACAGTATGCGCAACTAGTTTTGGAGATCGTGTTAAAAATTGGATGGTTTTAAATGAACCTATGGTTTTTACAGGTGCTGGTTATTTTTTAGGAGTGCATGCTCCTGGTAAAAAAGGATTAAAATATTTTTTGCCGGCAGTGCATCATGCGGTTTTATGTCAAGCAAAAGGGGGTAGAATACTAAGAGAACTAGTAGAAAATGCAAATATTGGAACCACTTTTTCTTGCTCCCAAATTACACCACATAGTTCTAAGAAGAGAGATTTAGTTGCTGCAAAGAAGGCAGATGCAATGCTTAATAGATTGTTTATAGAACCGTCTTTGGGTTTAGGATATCCTATAGAAGATGTTTCGGTTTTAAAACGAATAGAAAAGTATTGTAAGCCAGAAGATAAGCAAAATAGTATTTTTGAGTTCGATTTTATTGGGGTGCAAAATTATACAAGAGAGATAGTAAAGCATAGCCATTTTGTTCCTTATTTAAAGGCTAAAATTGTTAAGGCATCCAAGCGTAATGTTAAGATAACACAGATGGATTGGGAAGTGTACCCGCCAAGTATTTATAAAATGCTTAAAAAATTTGACGCATATCCTGGAGTTAAAAATGTAATAGTTACCGAAAATGGAGCAGCTTTTAATGATGTTGTTGTAAAAGATGGTATTCATGATGAAGAACGTACTACCTATTTACAAGATTACATTAAAGAGATTAAAAGAGCTAAAGAAAAAGGGGTAAATGTAAATGGCTATTTTGTATGGACATTTACAGATAATTTTGAATGGGCAGAAGGGTATTACCCTAGGTTTGGGTTAGTACACGTAGATTTTGATACGCAAAAAAGAACTATTAAAAAGTCTGGGCATTGGTACAGTAAATTAATTAAACCTTTAAAAAAAGAAAAACCGATGGAGACATCGGTTTAAACTAACTCAAAAAAATAACATATGAACGTTTCCATTAAGGACACTACAAAGATAGTAGTAGTGCTATGTAAACTATGTTAAGCTAATATGAGGCTTAGGTTATATAAGTCTTTACTCGATAATCGAGATTTAAATGCTCCGACGCTTGCGTCGAAATCAATGCTAATTTTCCTTCTAATGCCTCGTGTGCTTGCCCCGAGGTAGTTTACTTAAATGCAGATAAACCTGTAATGTCCGCGCCAGTAATTAGTAAATGTATATCATGGGTGCCTTCATAGGTAATTACGCTTTCTAGATTCATCATATGGCGCATTAAACTATATTCTCCACTAATACCCATTGCACCTAAAACCTGCCTGGCTTCTCTTGCTATTTTTAATGCCATATCTACATTATTGCGCTTTGCCATAGATATTTGTGCTGTTGTCGCTTTTCCTTCGTTTTTTAATTGCCCAAGTCTAAAAGCAAGTAATTGTGCTTTAGTTATTTCGGTAATCATCTCTGCTAACTTCTTTTGTTGCAATTGGGTGGCAGCTATAGGTTTTCCAAATTGTATGCGTTCTTTTGCGTAGCGCAAAGCCGTATTGTAACAATCCATTGCGGCGCCAATTGCTCCCCAAGAAATACCATAACGAGCAGAATCTAAGCAACCTAGTGGTGCTCCTAAGCCAGACTTGTTTGGCAATAAATTTTCTTTGGGAACCTTTACGTTATCAAAAATTAACTCTCCGGTAGCAGATGCTCGTAAGGACCATTTGTTGTGCGTGGTAGGGGTAGAGAAACCCTCCATGCCACGTTCCACAATTAGACCGTGAATTCTACCCTCTTCATTTTTTGCCCATACTACAGCAATATCTGCAAAGGGCGAATTAGAAATCCAAAGTTTAGCGCCATTTAAAAGGTAATGGTCCCCCATATCTTTATATTTAGTTTCCATACCATTTGGGTTAGATCCGTGGTTAGGTTCTGTTAAGCCAAAGCAACCCATTATTTCTCCAGAAGCTAATTTTGGGAGGTATTTTTTTCGCTGATCTTCAGTTCCATAAGCGAAAATAGGATACATTACTAAAGAAGATTGTACAGATGCGGTAGAGCGTACACCACTATCTCCGCGCTCTATTTCTTGCATTATTAATCCGTAACTAATTTGGTCTAATCCGGCGCCGCCATATTCCATAGGAATGTAAGGGCCAAATGCACCTATTTCTGCAAGTCCATTTATAATTTGTTTTGGAAACTCGGCTTTTTGAGCATAATCTTCAATAATAGGAGAAACTTCTCTTTTTACCCATTGGCGTGCAGCATCACGAATTAAAATATGTTCTTCGGAAAGTAAATCGTCTAAATTATAATAATCAGGAGCTTCAAATAAATCGGGTTTCATAATGCCAAGGATTTCCCTCAAAGATAAATAAAGAAATATAACATTACAATTGACTTGAGTTACATTTTTAAATAAAAATCTTTAGTCAACTCTTTATATGCATTAGTGTATACATGCCTTTCTTTTTCAATTATTAAGACATCTATTACAGTTTCTGTTTGGGTAAAGGTAAGTTCTAATAAACTTCGTTTTATTTCTGTTTCTGGGTTTCCTTTAACTCTAGTAATTCTTTTTGGGAATAAGTTAAATTCTTTTGCAATTTCAATAAAATTAACTTCTTCTTTAAAGGGTATAATAGTAGAAAAAGATCCTTTTTTGGTTAATAGTTTGGAGACTCCTTCTAAGAGTTCATCAAAAGGTAAAGAGGTATTTTGTCTGGCAGAATCTCTTGCGCTATTGCCACTTGTAACTTCTTCACTATAAAAAGGAGGGTTAGAAACTATTAAATTGTATAATTCGTATTCATCTGGTTCCTCTTCTGTATACTCATCTACAAACTCATCAAACCCTGCATGAAAACAAAAAAGACGGTCTCCCCAAGGCGAGTTCTCAAAATTTTCTGTGCATTGCTCAAATGCATCGCCATCTAATTCTATAGCTTCAATAGTATCGGCAATACTGCGTTGTGCTAGCATTAAGGCAATTATACCTGTTCCAGATCCAATATCTAAGATGTTATATGTGTTGTCTTGGATTGCTGTCCAAGCGCCAAGTAAAACGCCATCAGTTCCTATTTTCATAGCACAGCGGTCTTGCTCTATTGTAAATTGCTTAAATGAGAATGGCTTATTCATATAAAATTCCTTTCTTCTAAATCATAAACTTTTTTAGTTTCCATTTTTTGGAATTTGGAATTTTTTATTTGGATTTTGTTATTGGAGATATAAATCTACAAGTCCTTCTGGTGTAGTTACAAAGATAGTTTTGGTTTCTCTATCTAGTTTTGTGATAATCTCATCACGTACAGGAATAAGAATTTGTTTGTCTTCTTTTTCTATTTCAAAAAGAGCTTGCGAAGTAGTGTCATTTACTCCAGTTACTGTTCCTATGTCTCCGTGAACAGAATCCTGAACAGTAAAACCTATTATTTCGTGAAAATAAAATTTGTTTCCAGATAATTTAGGAAGCATGGTAAGTGGTAAATACAATTTAGACCCCATAATGCGGTCTGCATCCGATTCTGTTTTTACCTCTTCAAAATCTATACGTAGTAAGTTAGATTTGTGTAAGCGACATTTATCAATAAAAAATGGAACCAGATTGTTTCCTAAAGAAACAAACACTGATTCCATGTTTTCGTAGGTTTCAGGGTCATCAGTATCTAGTTTAACTAGTACTTCTCCCTTAAAACTATATTTAGAGACGATTTTGCCTAAGTAGAAACATTCTTCCTTCTGCATAGCGTCTTTATTTAATCTATTCTTCTTCTGTAGATGCAGCAGGAGCAGCTTCTACTTCTTCAGTAGTTTCTGCAGGAGCTTCTGCGGCAGCCTCTTCGGCAACTTCTTCTACTTCTGGTAATAAAGCAGCAGCAGCTTCGGCAGCACGCTTCTCATTTACTTCTTTTTCAGCAGCTAAAGCTTTAGCTTTTTCGTCCGCTTTAACTTTATCTAATCCGCTTACTTTAGCAGCAACAGACTGTTCTTTTTCAGATAACCACGCAGCAAATTTTTCTTCTGCTTGCTCTTCTGTTAAAGCTCCTTTACGAACTCCTCCTAAAAGGTGGTGCTTTAATAGTACACCTCTATAAGATAAAATTGCTCTAGCAGTATCAGTAGGTTGTGCTCCATTCTGTAACCATTTTACAGAACCATCTACATTAAGGTCAATGGTAGCTGGGTTAGTATTAGGATTGTATGTTCCTAATTTTTCTAAGTATTTACCATCTCTTTTTGCTCTTGCATCTGCAGCAACAACCCAATAGAATGGTTTACCTTTTTTACCGTGTCTTTGTAATCTAATTTTTACTGGCATATCACATTAATTTGTAGGGTGCCCGACCCTTGGTTATTAATTCTTTTATAATTCGCTTAGTTATAAGCGGGTGCAAATATACATCTTCCTAGTTAATAAAAAAATATTTATTAGCTTTAGATAGGTAGGTTATGGTTTCATACAATTTCGTTAATAAGGTTTGTTTTTATTTTACTCACAATTAATGAAGGGTCTATCGTCCTCAGCTAAATAGAAGTCAATGTTTAGAATGTTTTTGTTTTTCATATTTATGAAATCAGTTTCTACAATTTTATACCCAATACCTGATGCTTTTATAAATAAAGCACCATTGCTAAAATCTTTTAATTTAAAAGAGAATTCACCATTCGTGTTAGTTTGAGTTTTTTTACACCCAACGGTTAATTCAATACCTCCTAATAACACATTGGTTTTAATATCAAATACTCTTCCTGTGATATTTTTCTCTGATAGGTTAAAATTAGTGTTTAAGCTCAATAAATACCCACCTTTGTTTGCTGTTGGAATTAATTTTCTTTTAGTGGTAGAACAGCTTATAAAAAGGAATAATAATGTAAAAGTCAATAAAATTTTTGAAAGTTTTATCGTATATAGATTTTAGAAGTAACCTCACTTTAGTTAATAAAATTTTAATTGTTTTTTACCTCAGTTCTTTTTTGTGGTTAGTGTTAATTTTTTATTTCGTCTACCCATTTAACTGTATATCTACACCATTCCGTTGCGTTTTCTTTTTCATAAACATAAATTTGATTAAATACATCGTCTTTGGAAATTATTTTAATTCGACCTTTTTTTTCTCCTTCGTCAATATATTTCTGTCGGATATCATTTTCTATGTTTGTAATATCAGTTATTGATTGGAAGTTTATTTCATTTATTTGAGAACTAGAGATTTTTATTCCTTTTACTATGGATATGAAGTGTTCATTTTGTATTATAAAATTTATTTTTCCTCGGGAATCATAATATTTTTTATTTAAATTATTTTCTGCTGAGAATTTTAAATGCGCAACTTCTATTTTTTGAATATTTGGAGAATAAAACCCAAAATATAATAGCGGAATTAAAAGTATAAGTTTCATAGTTTTTTATTTACATTCTTTGTTTCCATTCGATTTATGTGATCTGATAGTCTTTTTTACTCTTTCTTTTTCAGAGGGAGATAAATTCTCCCATGCAATTGTATCCTGTAGACCCTCCCAAGCTAAATCATTATAAAATTGATTAGTATTTTGGTTATCATCATATGCTTTTAATATGTCAGCTATGGTTTGTCTGTAATGTTGCGCCATTTGCTGATGTTGCCAATTTTTGACATGACGTCTGTAATAATCATAAATTCCAGGAAAATCATTTTGAGATATTAATCCGCCAACGGACCTAACTTTTCTATATAACTCCGCATGTATTATTTCATGAGATAATGTTCTTGCTAGCCCTAGTGCGGTTCTATCATTAAGGGTATTGCTATTAATTTTAATTTCAATATGATTTGTTCCTGAGTTGTTTGTAGTAGCATTTGTTGAATTGTCCAAGTTTGATGACATTGAAAACTTTAAATGCGCCACAGGGAAATCTCCGTCAAATTTTTTGATAGCATTTTTAAGTCCCCAGTCCTCATTTTTCATTTTATCAAATACACATTTGGCTTTATCTTTTAGTTCATCTATTATTTTATCATCAAATTCTCTAATAGCTTTATTTCTATAATAATTTGCATAAGCATGCCCCATAGAAGAATAGTTATTTAGAGAATTACTCCACGAATAATGGTTATTTAACAATCCATCATTATAACTATGCCAAGAAGAAGGTCTATTAGTTACAACTACTTCTTCTAGGTCAATCTGACATGGAGGATTGGGGTAACCACATGGGGTTGAGGAAGTAATATTTGGTTTGTAGTACGAACCTACTATTTTGCTATTTTCAATATTAAATCCACTAAGAACAATACCATACAGATTTGTAGTGTAAACTGAACCAGTAAAATATGAAGTTGCTATTTTATTAGACTTTCCTTTGTTAGTAGCGTTTTTCTCTGGTATATGATGGTAAAGAACAGTTTGAATATTTCCATCTATTTCTATTTGTAATACTTCTGTTTCTACATTATCGAATTTAGTGGTAGCATTTGCAATATTTAATTTAGCTTTAGTATTGGTTATATCAACTTGTTTTAATGATTTTAAATCAATTTCTAACTCAATACTATTTTCATCAACACTTTTATTTAATCTATTAGTAGTATTTAATGAATTAAAAAAATCAATACTATTTTTTAAAGGAACAGTACTTAAGCCATCTTCTTGGAGATTGATTTTTTCAATAAGAGTATTGTCTTCTTGAATATCATCGCTACAATTATATGAGAATAGAGTAAGAATTGTGATGGCAAAAATTCTAAAAAAGTGTTTTTTTGTTTTCATTCCGTTAAAGTTTTGAAGTTAGTAAAAATGGTTATTGTATTATATATATTTTAATAGAAAGATTAGTAAGTATTTGGGTATTTCAATATGCGTTATTGTGACTATACATTTATCTGTAAGTTATTTCTGTAAAAATCAAAAAAATAAACTGATAAGACAAAGTATTTTAAGAGGGAAATTCCCTCTATTTTTAGTGAGCTGTTGCGATTACTGTGTTTTGTTGGGATTTGGCTTTAGAAAAAAATAAACTAACGGTTTCGCTATGATTTTATAATTATAGATTTTCATTAAAATGATTAAACATTCGTTGATAACTTAAATGATATAGTGATAAATAGAATCCTAACTTTGCGTATTTTTAGCTACTTATTTTTTCTGAAACCCGACACTCTATGTACCTTATTTTTGATACGGAAACTACCGGATTACCTAAACGTTGGAATGCTCCTATTACGGACACCGACAACTGGCCTCGCTGTATACAAATAGCTTGGCAAATTCATGATGAAATGGGAAGGCTTGTAGAGAGTCAGGATTATTTGGTAAAACCAGAAGGGTTTAATATACCATACGATGCCGAAAAAATACACGGTATTTCTACAGAATTAGCAGCGCAAAATGGTATTTCTTTAGCAGAGGTTTTAGGGAAATTTAATATTGCAATGTCTAAGACCAAGTTTATTGTAGGTCAAAATGTTGGGTTCGATGTGAATATCATGGGAGCAGAATTTCACCGTCTAGGAGTAGAAAATCCATTACAAGAACTTCCGGTTTTAGACACTTGTACGGAGCATACAGCAAGTCTTTGCCAAATTCCTGGTGGTCGTGGTGGTAAGTATAAGTTGCCAACGCTAACAGAATTGCATCAGTTTTTATTTGGAGAGCCTTTTGGAGAAGCACATAATGCCACTGCCGATGTTGAGGCCACTACCCGTTGTTTTTTAGAGCTTATTCGTAAGCAGCAATATACCATTGAGCAATTAGATGTTACGCCAGATTATTTTAAGAATTTTAATGAAGCTAATCCGCAACCAATTGAATTAATTGGTCTTAAGCACATTAACCTAAAAAAAGCATCTAAAAAAATTGCAGATGCACTTTGGGAAAAAGATACTGGCGGCGTTTCTGAAGAAGAAATAAAAGAAAATTTAGCATCTCTTGAGAATGCAGAATTTGCACATTTACATAACCATACTCAGTTTTCTATATTACAATCTACCATTAGTGTTTCGGATTTAGTAAAAGCAGCAGCAAAAATGAATATGCCAGCGGTTGCAATGACGGATCATGCGAATATGATGGGGGCTTTTCATTTTGTAAATGGAGTTCTTAATCATAATAAAGGTGTAAAATCTAGAAATGATGCTAATGAAATACGGTATGAAGCTACACAAGAAAATCGTTTAGAGGAAGGCGAAGAACCTTTGCATGAATTTGTTCCCGAAAAAGAAATTATACCTATTGTAGGTTGTGAGTTTCAGGTTTGTGAGGATCATAAAGATAAAACTCAAAAAGATAACGGCTACCAAATAGTTATGTTGGCCAAAAACAAAAATGGGTATCACAACTTAGCAAAAATGTCTTCTATTGCCTTTGTAGATGGGAAATATTATGTGCCTAGAATAGATAAAAAAGTAATAGAACAGTATAAGGAAGATATAATTGTTCTTACAGGAAACTTGTACGGAGAAGTTCCAAGTAAGGTGCTTAATGTAGGAGAGAACCAAGCAGAAGAAGCTTTAATTTGGTGGAAAGATACTTTTGGAGACGACTTGTATATAGAATTAATGCGTCATGGTCAGGAAGATGAAGATCGTGTAAACCAAGTATTAATAAAGTTTGCTAAAAAACATAATGTAAAACTAATAGCCTCTAACAACACCTATTACGCAGAAAAAGAAAATGCCCATGCACATGATATTTTACTTTGTGTAAAAGATGGGGAAAAACAAGCTACGCCAATAGGTCGTGGTCGTGGGTATAGATACGGCTTACCTAATCAGGAATATTATTTTAAGTCTTCGGAGGAAATGAAGGAGCTCTTTAAAGATGTTCCAGAAGCTATTATAAATATTCAGGAAGTAATAGATAAAGTAGAAGCCTATACGCTTGCTCGAGATGTATTATTGCCTGCTTTTGATATTCCAGCAGAATTTCAATTTAAAGAAGATAAGTTAGATGGTGGTAAGCGAGGAGAAAATAAATTTTTAAGGCATTTAACCTATGAAGGTGCTAAAATAAGATATGGCCAAATTACTCCAGAGATTGATGAGCGTTTAGATTTTGAGCTTCAGGTTATTGAAAAAACAGGGTATCCTGGTTATTTCTTAATTGTGGAAGATTTTATACGTGCCGCTCGTGATATGGATGTATCTGTAGGGCCTGGCCGTGGTTCTGCTGCTGGATCTGCAGTTGCCTATTGTTTATGGATTACCAATTTAGATCCTATTAAGTATGATCTTCTTTTTGAGCGTTTCTTAAATCCGGATCGTGTGTCTATGCCCGATATTGATATTGATTTTGATGATGAAGGTCGTGGGCGTGTAATGGACTATGTAATTGATAAATATGGCTCCAACCAAGTGGCGCAGATTATTACCTATGGTACCATGGCGGCAAAATCTTCTATTCGTGATACTGCTCGTGCGTTAGATTTGCCTTTGATGGATTCTGACCGTATGGCAAAGCTTATTCCTAATATGTCTAAGCTTAAGAAGATAATTGGGGTAGATGAGGCTACGCTTAAAAAGAAATTTAATAGTGAGGAGCTTATAAAGGTAAATGAGCTTTTAGCAATTTCTGAGGGAGATGGTTTGGAGTCCGAGACTTTAAATCAGGCCTACGTTTTAGAGGGTTCTGTTCGTAATACAGGAATACACGCCTGTGGTGTAATTATTACGCCAGATGATATTACCAAATTTGTTCCGGTAGCTTTGGCTAAGGATTCCGAGATGTACTGTACTCAGTTTGACAACTCGGTTGTGGAAGATGCAGGTTTACTAAAAATGGATTTTTTGGGGTTAAAAACATTAACCCTAATTAAGGATACTGTTAAAATTGTAAAAGCAAAGCATGGTATTGAGCTAGATCCAGAAAACTTTCCGCTTGATGATGAAAAAACCTACGAACTTTTTCAAAGAGGAGAAACCGTAGGGGTATTCCAATATGAATCTCCCGGAATGCAAAAACACATGAGGTCTTTAAAACCTACCGTATTTGCAGATTTAATTGCTATGAATGCTTTGTACCGTCCTGGGCCAATGGAATATATTCCAAGTTTTATTGCTCGTAAACACGGTACCGAGGAGATTATATATGATTTAGATGCTTGTGAAGAATATTTAGCAGAGACCTATGGGATTACAGTATACCAAGAGCAAGTAATGCTCCTTTCGCAAAAGTTGGCAGATTTTACCAAAGGTGAAGCCGATGTTTTGCGTAAGGCAATGGGTAAAAAGCAGAAGCATGTTCTAGATAAAATGAAACCTAAGTTTATAGAACAAGCTTCAGAAAAAGGGCATGCAAAGGATAAGCTAGAGAAAATTTGGAAAGATTGGGAGGCATTTGCGGCTTATGCATTTAATAAAAGTCACTCTACTTGTTATGCGTGGATAGCATACCAAACAGCTTATTGTAAGGCACATTACCCTGCGGAATATATGGCAGCGGTACTGTCTAATAATATGAATGATATTAAGCAGGTTACCTTCTTTATGGAAGAATGTAAACGTATGGGCTTAGATGTATTAGGACCAGATGTAAATGAATCCTATTATAAATTTGCGGTGAATGATGCTGGAGCGGTACGTTTTGGTATGGGGGCTGTAAAAGGAGTGGGGCGTGGTGCTGTAGAAACCATTGTAGAGAATAGGAAAGAAGACGGACCTTATAAGTCGGTTTTCGATATGGCAAAGCGTATAGACTTAAGAGCATCTAACAAAAAAGCATTTGAAAGTTTAGCAGTAGCTGGTGGTTTTGATTCTTTTGGGGAAACCCATAGAGCGCAATATTTTCATACCGAAGGGGATGGAGGCACCTTTTTAGAAAAGGTAATAAAATCGGGTTCTAAATATCAAGAAAACCAGAACTCTTCTCAGATGGATATGTTTGGAGGAGTAAGTGAAGCGCAAATACCAGAACCTATAGTACCGCCTTGTGAAGAATGGGGTACTATGGAAAAACTTCGTAGAGAAAAAGAAGTAGTTGGTATATATATATCAGGACACCCTTTGGACGATTTTAAGTCTGAAATTAAAGCTTTTACGAATGGGACCATTGCTTGTTTTAATGATTTGCCATCCTATGTGAATAGGGAAATTTCTTTTGCAGGGGTTATTACCGATGTGCAACATAGGGTATCTAAAAATGGAAAAGGTTGGGCAATGTTCACCATGGAGGACTATATGGATTCTTTTGAGTTTCGTGTTTTTGGAGAAGAGTACTTAAAGTTTAGGCACTTTTTAATGGTAAACTCTTTTGCATACGTAAAAATCTTTGTAAAAGATGGCTGGACGAATAGGGAAACAGGTAAAAAAGGAGATCCAAGAATGCAATTTAATAGTTTTATGTTATTGCAAGAAGTTATGGAAACCTACGCTAAAAAACTAACTATAAAATTAGATGTGGCGCAATTAAAGGAAGAAAAGGTAGTGCAATTAAAGGACACCATTAGTTCTTTCTCAGGAACACATTCTTTAAATTTTATAGTGTACGAAATGGAAGAGAAAATAAAGATTAATTTATCGCCAAGGAAACAAAAAGTGCAAATTACAACGGAGTTATTAGCCGCACTAGAAGAGCAAGAAGTGAAATATAAAATTAATTAAAACTATAAACTTTACTAATATCACAATAGGAAAAAGGTATATTACGTTAGTAAGGAAAAGGAATAAAAATTGACTAAATTTGTGTAATATTTATAAAAATAAAAAAACATGGCATTAGAAATAACAGATGCTACTTTTGACGAAGTAGTTTTAAAAAGTGATAAACCAGTAGTAGTAGATTTTTGGGCAGCTTGGTGTGGTCCTTGTAGAATGGTAGGTCCTATCATAGATGAGGTAAGTACAGAGTATGATGGTAAAGCAGTTGTTGGTAAGGTAGATGTAGATGCTAACCAAGAATTTGCGGCTAAATACGGTGTTCGTAATATACCTACTGTATTAGTATTTAAAGATGGTGAGATAGTAAGTAGACAAGTAGGGGTTTCTCCTAAAAAAGTGTACACAGATGCTATTGATGCAGCAATGTAATACGTAATAAATTAGAATAATTAAAAAGGCTTGATTTTTTATCAAGCCTTTTTTTGTTTTTATTTATTATTTAAAAATAGGAGTGTCATTAACAAGTTTCCAAATTCCTTTTTCATTTTTAACTAAAATTAGAATAGAAACTATAGTTGCTTTTTTTCCTTTAAAAGTAACTTTGGCACTAGAAACGGTACCGTTAATTACAATATTTTCAATTGTAAGTTCTCTAGAGTCTCCTCCCCATTCTTTTGTTTTTATTTTTTTAAGATATTCTGCTTTGGTAACAACGCTAACGGTTTTGCTTCCAAAAAGCCTATTCATTACAACCCTATAGTTTGTATCTAAAAGTGTGTCCAATGTATTAGCGTCATTTGAGTCTCCTGCTTTAGAAAAGGCTGTTATAGCCTCTGTTATAGCTTCTTTTTCTGTTGTTTGCGCTTTACAGCCAATTGTTAGTATTGCAAATAATAGTCCTAAAATTTTTAATTTTTTCATAATGCTAAATTTGTTTAATAATGTGTTTTAAAATTCTACTGGTTTGTTTTTGCTTTTGTTTACGGATAATTCATTTTTATAGTTTTTAAATTTATATAGTATCAATTATTGATATATCAATTTTAATAATAAAAAAATACTAGCTCATGTTCTTTTGTATTTTTAAGAGTAAGTTCTTTAGTAATTGGGCTTCTTTTTCGGAAAAGCCTTCCATACTTTTTCTTCGATGTTCCTTTATCATTTCTATATTATTCTTTACAAACTTTGTTCCTTCATTGGTTAATTTAATATTGTATTGTCTTCTATTATTTAAAATGGGTTCTCTTAGTAAAAGATTTTTGGTTTCTAAAATATCTAATGTTCTAGTAATAGATGCGGGGTCTCTTAGAGATTTGTCTGCAAGTTCTTTTTGAGAGATGGGAGCCGTTTCTTCAATAATTTTTAAAAGTACCCATTGGTCAATGGTAATGCCAAGTTTAATTCTATCAAATTCTTTTTGAGAATATTTTTTTGATATTTTACTTGTCTTATCAATCTGAAAAAGAATAACATCTTCAATATTTCCTCCAGGCATAATTAGCTTTATGAGTTAAATAATAGTGCAAATATAAATTTATTATTGATATATCAATAATAAATTTATAAATATGCAAGAATAGGTTTTATATCTTAGTAAAAGATTTAATATTATGAATACACAATCAGAATTAAATAAAGCCTCCCTTTTTCAAAATCTAGAGCTGCTTGCAAGTCAAGTGGTAGAGGGGTTTATTAGTGGAATTCATAAAAGTCCTTTTCATGGGTTTTCTGCTGAATTTGCAGAACATAAAATCTATAATAGTGGAGAAAGTACAAAACATATAGATTGGAAACTGTATGCAAAGACAGATAAGCTGTATACTAAAAAATACGAAGAAGAAACTAATTTAAGATGCCATATGATTTTAGATAATTCGGCATCTATGTACTATCCTGAAGTAGAAAAATTAGGGATAGATAATTTAAATAAAATAGGATTTTCTGTGCTTGCTATTGCTGCTTTAATGAATGTTTTAAAAAAGCAAAGAGATGCAGTTGGTTTAAGCGTATACGCTTCTTCTTATCAGAATTATTATACAGAAAAAGGTAGTGAGCGTCACCATCAAATGTTATTGGCAAGGCTTAATGAAATATGCAAAGATGCCAACCCTAGTAAAGAAACTAAAACCTACACCTATTTACATGAAATAGCAGAAAATATAAAACGTAGGAGTCTTGTTTTTTTATTTACAGATATGTTTCAATCTACTCTAGATAACAAAGCTTTGTTTGATGCATTGCGTCATTTAAAACATAATAAGCACCAAGTAGTGCTTTTTCATGTATTGGATAAGCAAACAGAATTAAATTTTGATTTTGAAAATACACCAAAACGTTTTGTAGATGTAGAGACAGGGGAGCATATAGATTTATATGCAGATACGGTTAAAAAGAATTATGAAAGTAAGTTACATACTGCAATAGAGGAACTTAAGTTAAAATGTTCTCAGTATAAAATTAGATATGTGAATGTAGATGTAGCATCAGATTTCTCTAAAGTCATAAATACCTTTTTGGTAGAGAAACATAAATTTTAAATTTATGTAAATTTTTTATTGAAATTGTTTGTGTAATTCAATTAGCGGCGTATATTTGCAACCGCTAAAAGCCACGGTCTGGTAGTTCAGCTGGTTAGAATACCTGCCTGTCACGCAGGGGGTCGCGGGTTCGAGTCCCGTCCAGACCGCAGAAAGCTCTCAAGAAATTGAGAGCTTTTTTTGTATGAACTATTTTGCTTTTTTTAAAAAAGAGCTACTACATGTATCTTTTTAATTAACTAAACTGTTTAGTTAACTCTGAAACCACATTTTCAATAGTTTTATTTTGATTTTTTTTCTCTAAGATTTTTGGAGGAACTTTTCTTTCGTTACAATCTTTAATAGCACAGCGTTCACAAGTTATTCCTACGGCTTGCGTTTTTATTTTTTTGTCTCCTAAAAACTTTATTTTCTTTTTTAACTGTTTATCAATAAGTAATCCAATACTTATGCTTCTATATTTTTTTTCTTTAAAAGGGTCTTTTGTGGCGGAAGAAAGTACTAAATAGGATAAATCGTCATTAGGGTATTCGGAAATTTGAAGGTCAAAGACATGATTTTTTTTAGTTTTAATAATAGTTTCAATTACCCTTAAAGAAACCCATCTCCTGCAATAGTGTTCATTTGTTTCATTTGCATGTGGAGATTGTTGGTTGGGTAAGTGTAATTCTTTGGTAAGGTAATAATTGGTGCTCCTGGCTTCATGAGTAAATCTTAAAAAAAATAAACTTTGAATATTAAAATCTTTTGGCAATAAGTTTGTTAGTCTTTGATAGAAGGTTTCCGGGGAATTTGTGTAAGAGGAAATGGTTTTAATAAAAGTAGCTTTATTAAAAGTGTCTTTATTAAATAAAGAAGTTAATTGTTCTGTCATTACATCTCTTGGTAAAACTAGAGCACCAGCAAAATAGGAGGCATAAAAATTATTTAATACTTCTTCAAAATTTTCAAATTTAATCCAAGGAAAAGTATAAAGGCGTAATTCGTATTTTAAATAGTTATACGCAATTTCTTTAGCGTATATAAAAGTCCGTTGCGCCTCGTCTATATTGCTAGATAGTAATAGTGTTTTTGTTTTTGGGGCAAATACAGAACGTAAATCTAGCAGTTCTTCATGCTTTTTTAAATCTTCGTTATTTATGGTATAGTCATATTCTTCTACGAGAATTTCTTCTAATTCTTGAGCAGATACCGGTTTGCGTAAATTTATGTGGTATGCTTTACAAAAACCTATAACTTTTTGTTCTAACGCTTCAAAATAATTATAATTTGCTTGTTGGTAAGAACGTAAAGAAGAAAGGTAAAAGCTTTCTTTTCCAAAATTGTAATGCTTTGCTATTTCTATTATAGTAGTTATAAAGGCATTAACCTTGTCTGGAGCGTTTGCAATTATATCTATAAGATTACTTTCTTTTATTCCAAAAAGGTCTAAAGGTATTTCTTTTAAAATTTTAGACTGTAGAATTTCTCCAATTGGAGCTAGATTTTTATCTAATTTTAGGGAAACTAACTTATCATATGGTATATCTAATTTGTTAGATAGTGTTATAATTTTATCTGTTTTTGGATATTTTTTTCCTTTCTCAATTTCGTTTAAATAAGATTTAGATAGTCCTGTAATTTTGGACAGTCCAAATAACGATAAATTTTTATCGGTACGAATCTGCTTTAATTTTAGTCCAAAAATTAACTTAATATATTCTTCTTCCATAGTGTTTAAACAAATATAAAACTTTTTTGCGGATGTTGTAATTTTAATTTTTTTTAACATTTAGCGAACGTTCGCTTTTTTTATTGAATATTTTTTTTTACTATTGTAGGTATAAAATAGTCAGTTATGGAAAAAAACACGTCAACAATGCTTGCGAAAATGCAGTTCAGTTCATCTGTTCAGAATTATTATCCAGAAATTCTAACAGATGATGCGATACTTTTTTTAACTGCTTTGCAAGAACGTTTTAATGAAAAAAGGGTAGACCTTTTAGAGAAAAGAGAATTACAACAGTCTTTCTTTGATAAAGGAAATTTTCCTGAATTTCCTGTAGAAACTATGGAAATTAGAGAGTCCGATTGGAAGGCTTCTGATATTCCTGCAGATTTACAAGACCGTAGGGTAGAGATTACTGGGCCAGTGGATCGTAAAATGGTTATAAATGCTCTTAATTCTGGAGCAAAGACATTTATGGCAGATTTAGAAGATAGTAATGCTCCTTCTTGGTCTAATTGTATAGAAGGGCAGCAAAATTTGCTAGATGCTAATCGTAGAACTATAGATTTTTTTGACCCAGCGAAAAACAAATTTTATGCTTTAAATAAAGAAATAGCAGTATTATTGATTAGGCCAAGAGGGCTTCATTTAAATGAACGTCACATTTTAATTGGTTCTTCAGAAATGTCTGCTAGTTTGTTAGATTTTGGTCTATATGTTTTTCATAATACTAGAATATTACTAGATAAGGGTACGGCACCATATTTTTATCTCCCAAAATTGGAGCATTATTTAGAAGCTCGTTGGTGGAATGAGGTTTTTGAATTTGCACAAGAGTACCTTGAGGTTCCAAATGGCACATTTAAAGCCACAGTACTGGTAGAAACTATTACGGCAAGTCACCAATTAGATGAAATTATTTATGAACTTAAAAACCATATTGTTGGATTAAATTGTGGAAGATGGGATTATATTTTTTCATATATCAAAAAATTTAGAAATCACCAAAGATTTGTCGTTCCTAACAGGGATCAAGTAACTATGACTTCTCCGTTTATGGATGCTTACTCTAAATTGGTAATTCAAAGATGTCATAAAAGAGGAGTGCTTGCTATAGGTGGTATGGCCGCACAAATTCCTATTAAAAATAATGAAAAAGAAAATGAAGAGGCACTAGAAAAGGTTCGTGTAGATAAGGAAAGAGAAGTTAAAAATGGCCATGATGGTACATGGGTTGCGCACCCAGCATTGGTAAATGTAGCCATGAAAGAGTTTAATAAGTATATGCCATCTTCAAATCAATTACATATTACCAGAGACGATGTTAATGTTAAACCAAGGGACTTAGTAGAACTTCCAAAAGGGACAATTACAGAAGCAGGTATTAGAAAAAACATAAATGTAGGAGTACTTTATTTAGAAGCATGGTTACGAGGCAATGGTGCGGTAGCGCTATATAATTTAATGGAAGACGCTGCAACTGCAGAAATTTCTAGAACGCAAATTTGGCACTGGTTACAGAAAGAGGTCTTTTTAGAAGATGGCAGAAAATTTACTAGTAATCTATTTGCAGACATTTATGACGAAGAAATAGAAAAAATATGCACAGAGATAGGTCCAAAAAAGATTAAAAAGGGTCAGTTTAAAAGAGCTTTTATTTTATTTAAAGAACTAGTAGTAGCTAATACTTTTGTAGAGTTTTTAACACTTTCGGCATATAAATACATATAAAAAAGAACCCCGCAGATGCGGTAACATCTATTGCAGGGTTCAAATTATTAATAAATAATAACGTAAATCAAAATTATGAAATCTTCAACGAAAAAGCGGTCATTAATTACAAATTGGGCAATTAATAACACAATACAATGGAATGAGTCTTATAATGTATTAACTGAAAAAATAGCAACAGAACAACCTCAATTAAAGTATTCTTAAAATAATAATAATATGGAAAATTATAATTCAGCAATAAATGCTATTCGTAACATAAAGAAACAGCATGGAAATAGATGGGCAGCAATAAGCCCAGAGAATACGGCAAGAATGAGAATTCAGAATAGGTTTAAAACAGGTTTAGATATTGCCAAATACACAGCGTCTATAATGCGAAAAGATATGGCAGATTATGATGAGGATTCCTCTAAATACACTCAATCTCTAGGTTGTTGGCATGGCTTTGTTGCCCAACAAAAAATGATTGCAGTAAAAAAACATCACGGTACTACCAATAAAAAATATTTATACCTTTCTGGTTGGATGGTAGCAGCTTTACGCTCAGAATTAGGGCCTTTGCCTGATCAATCTATGCATGAGAAAACAGCTGTGCCTAAGTTAATCGAAGAGATATACACTTTCCTATGTCAGGCAGATGCTGTAGCCTTGAACGACCTTTTTCGTCGTTTAGATTCAGGTGAAGATGTGCAAGATGAGATTGATAATTTTGAAACCCATGTTGTACCAATCATAGCAGATATTGATGCAGGTTTTGGTAATGAAGAGGCAACGTATTTACTTGCAAAAAAAATGATTGAGGCAGGTGCTTGTGCTCTACAGATAGAGAATCAAGTATCCGATGCTAAGCAGTGTGGTCATCAAGATGGTAAAGTAACAGTGCCTCATGAAGACTTTATAGCTAAATTAAATGCACTGCGTTATGCGTTTTTAGAATTAGGAGTAGAGGAAGGCATTATTGTAGCACGAACAGATTCTGAAGGAGCAGGTTTAACTCAAAAATTACCTGTTTCTCTTAAAGATGGAGATTTAGCATCAAAGTATATGGATTTTATTGAGGCAGAAGAGGTTTCTGCGAATGAAGTTAAAGATAACGATGTGTTATTTAAGCGAAATGGAAAATTAGTTAAGCCAGTTCGTATGCCTAATGGATTATATAAATTTAAACCAAATTCTAATATTGATAGAGTAGTTTTAGATTGTGTTACCAGTTTAAAAAATGGAGCAGATTTACTTTGGATAGAAACTCCCACACCAAATGTTCATCAAATTGCACATATGGTAAATAGAGTTAAGGAACAAGTACCTAATGCAAAATTGGTATATAATAATTCCCCATCATTTAATTGGACAATTAATTTTAGACAGCAAGCCTATGATGTTATGAAAAAAGAAGGTTTGGATATGTCTAGGTATAGTAGAGAAAAATTAATGGATTTAAAATATGATAACACCCCATTGTCAGATATTGCAGATGAAATGATTAGAACTTTTCAGATAGAAGCATCTTTAAATGCAGGAGTCTTTCACCATTTAATAACACTGCCGACCTATCATACTACTGCTTTACACATGAATAACCTAGTAGAAGGTTATTTTGGAGATTTAGGGATGTTGTCTTACGTAGATGCTGTACAGCGACAAGAAATACGAAAAGGAGTTTCTTGTGTAAAACATCAGAGAATGGCAGGTTCAGATTTAGGAGATGACCATAAAACCTTCTTTGCAGGAGATAAAGCTTTAAAGGCAGGTGGAGAAAAAAACACAAGTAATCAATTTGATAGTAAGGAAAAGGAATCAGTTATGGTTAAATAAATCGTCTTTTTTTATTTTTGGAAAAAGGGAGGCAATAGTATACGGCTCCCTTTTTTATTTGGAGTTTTAACCATAACAAAAACAGCCTTTTAATACTCCTTTTATTTTTCTATTTTAGTAAACCCCCTTTTACTCATATTATACATAAACCAATAGACTAATGAAAAACCTTTTTTTATTGTCTTTAATTTTTTGTGCTTTTAGTTGTAAAAATAAAGGAGCAGAAACTATTAAAGATTTTATCCCATTGTACAACGGAGAAAATTTAAATAATTGGGATTGCCATTGTAAAGGGGAAGACCCTGAGTTAGCCAAAAAAGTATTTAGTTTAGAAAAGAATAAAGAAATCCATGTTTTTAAAGATTTTCCAGATAAATATGGTGTTTCAGAAAATAAGAATGAAACGCACTGTATGATTTTTACAAAGAAAAAATATAGTCGTTATATTTTTAAGTTTGATTATAAATGGGGCAGTAAATTGTTTAATAATTACGATACCTACCAATATGATGCAGGAATGTATTTTCATGTTTTTAACACCAAAATATGGCCAGAAGGTATAGAATATCAAGTACGATATAATCATATAAAAGATTTAAACCATACCGGAGATATATGGAATTCTGGCTCTAGTTTTGATTGGTATGCAAGTATTCATGATAAAGCATCAGAAAATAAAACATATACACCTCTAAAAGAAGGAGGTGTTTTACAAGCGCATAAGGGAGGGGAGCATAGAGCATCTATAAATGCGGAGTATAATGCGCTTAATGGAAAATGGAACCATTGCGAGGTTATTGTTATGGGTAATTCTTATGCCATTTTTAAATTAAATAATAAGGTGGTTAATGTAATGACTAATATAAAACATAAAGAAGGGGTAATAGGTTTACAAGCAGAAACAGCAGAGATTTTTTATAAGAACATTAAAATAAAAGAATTTTCTGAAGATATTCCAATTTCACAATTTTTAAATAATTAACTTAATGTTAGGTAGATTTTTTTTTGGTGGTATACTGGTGTTATTAATCTCTTGTGCAGGGGCAAAACAAAATAAAGAAAAAGAGAATAGCTGGGGAAATGTAATCTCTACAAATGAATCTGAATTAATAGGAAGGCATGAGGCCGCATTTGTATGTGTTAAGGATAAATTTTATTTATTAGGAGGAAGAGGTATTAGACCTGTAAGTATTTATAATGCAGTAACTGGAGTTTGGACTAAAGGAGCTAAACCACCTATAGAGCTGCATCATTTTCAGCCAGTAGTTTATAAAAATTTAGTTTATGTTATTGGAGCAATGACAGGAAGGTATCCAGGTGAAACACCAGTTCCAAATATTTACATATATAATGTTTCTACAAATAGATGGTATAAAGGAGATACTATACCAAAAGAAAGAGTAAGAGGCTCTACAGGAAATGTTATTTATAAGGATAATGTATATATATCTTGTGGTATAAAAAATGGCCATATTGGCGATCATAAAAAGTGGTTAGACACCTATAATTTAAAAACTGGGGAGTGGCAAATTTTACCAGATGCTCCTATAGCAAGAGACCATTTTCAGGCAACTATAGTAGAAGATAAAATATACCTCTTGGGAGGAAGGCAATCTAAAGCTCCAGACGAAACTTTTAAACATACAATAGCAGAAGTAAATGTTTTTGATATTGAAAAAGAGAGTTGGGAAACCATGCCGAATAATTTGCCTACAGAACGAGCTGGTAATATGGTAACTGCAATTAAAAAACATATTTGGGTAATTGGCGGGGAATCCGATAACCAACCAGTAGCGCATAATGAAGTTGAGGTGTTAAATACCCAAACAAAGGAATGGTATAAAAAACCTAGTTTACAAAGAGGTAGACACGGATCAGGTATTATAGTTTATAAGAGTGCTTGCTACGTGGCATCTGGCTCAGGAAATAAAGGGGGTTCTCCAGAATTGAAAAGCATGGAGAAGATAGATTATTGAATATTAAAAAATAGGTAATATGAAAAAAATACTTGGAATAATTTTTATTGTTTTTTTATTTAATTGCTCTAGTGATGATGCTATTGTTGCAGATAAAATTTTTGAAGGAGATGTAACACTCAAAACTCAAAAAGAAGTGGATGATTTTGGGGCAAAAAAAATTACTCAAGTTAATGGGGTGCTAACTATTGGCGGAGATGAATTAGAAGCAACAAATATTTTAGAATTAAAAAGTCTAAAGAATCTAAAAAGTGCGTCAAGTATACTCCTAATATTTAATGATGAGTTAAGTAGTTTAATGGGCTTAGAAAACCTTGTAGAAGTAGAAAACTCTATAACAATTAGTCAAAATGAAAATATAGAAAGCATAGAGGCTTTGGCTAATATGACAACCAGTGGGCAAGTAATTATTTCAGGTAATCCTAAATTAGTTAGTTTAAAAGGTTTGGAAAAAATTTCTGAAGCGGCAGTTATTTCTATAAGGCATAATGTTACTCTTATGAATCTTGAAGGTTTAAATGGAGTAGTTAATTTATCGAGTAGTTTAAATGTGATAGATAATTATAACTTAAAAAGTTTAAATGGTCTTACTAATTTAAAAAGTACTCAATGGTTGCACATAGTAGGGAATGCTATAGAAAATTTAAATGGCTTAGAAGGTCTAGAGGAAGTAGATAATCTTTTCATTGAAAGAAATAATAGTTGTTTAAATTTAAACGGCCTCTCTAATTTAACCTCGATAAAAGAAAGATTAGTAGTTAATGAAAATTTAGTCCTTTCAAGTTTTTGCGGACTTAAATTGCAGGCTATAGTTAATTATAATGGCAACTATTTAGTTAGTAGTAATGCTTATAATCCTACTTTGCAAAATCTTAAAGAAGAAGAGTGTGAACTATAATTTTAAACAATATGTATTTATGAAAACAACAAATCTTCTATTAAAATTTCAAATAAGTATACTTTGTTTTTTTATTTTTTTCTCTTGTAAAACAAAAGAAAATAAGCCTAAAGAAAAAGAAATAAAGCTGCCTAATATAGTATACATTTTGGCAGATGACTTGGGTTATGGGGATTTAAGCTTTACTGGACAGAAAAAATTTAGTACTCCTAATATAGATAAGCTTGCTCGTGAAGGGATGTTTTTTTTGCAGCATTATTCTGGTGCTACTGTTTGTGCACCATCAAGATCAGCATTAATAACAGGTCAGCATACAGGGCATACACCTATTAGAGGCAATAAAGAAGTTCTTCCAGAAGGGCAATGGCCAATGCCTAAAGGAACATTTACTTTGGCTCAAATGTTACAAGAAAAAGGGTACGCTACAGGTGCTTTTGGAAAATGGGGTTTAGGGTATCCTGGTTCAGAAGGAGAACCATTAAACCAGGGGTTCGATACTTTTTATGGCTATAATTGTCAGCGTTTAGGACATCATTATTATCCATATCATTTATGGGATAATACTACCAAAGTAATGCTTAATGGTAATAAGGGTTATAAAAAAGAAGAATATGCACCTAATTTAATTCATGAAAAAGCAATTTCTTTTATGGAAAAACATAAGAACCAGCCCTTTTTTATGTACTATCCAAGTGTAATTCCACATGCAGAACTTGCCGCTCCTAAAAAATATATAGATATGTTTTTAGGAAAACTAGAACCAGAAAAATCATTTGAAGGAAGAGATAGTGGAGAAGAGTATAGAAATGGAGATTATGAATCTCAAGAAAATACGCATGCAGCTTTTGCTGCAATGGTAACACTATTAGATAATCAAGTAGGAGATATTGTTAGTAAATTAAAAGAGTTAGGCCTTGAGGAAAATACGCTAATAATTTTTACATCAGATAATGGCCCACATATAGAAGGAGGGGCAGATCCAGATTATTTTAATAGTAATGGTATATACCGTGGATACAAAAGAGATTTGTATGAAGGAGGTATTCATGTTCCTATGATTGCTAAATGGAAAGGTGTTATTAAGGAGAATACAACAACAAATCATGTTTCTGCTTTTTGGGATGTTTTACCAACATTAGGGGAGATTGTTGAAGCAAAGATTGAAAGTGATTTAGATGGAATCTCTTTTTTACCAACCTTAAAAAGTGAAGAAGTACAAGAGCAACATAATCATTTATATTGGGAATTTCATGAAAAAGGAGGAAGACAGGCAATTAGAAAAGGAAAATGGAAATTAGTAAGATATAATGTTAAGAAAAATGGAGATTATGAGCTGTATAATTTAGAAGAGGATCCAGGAGAAACAAATAATCTTGCCAGTAATATGAAAAATAAAGTAGTAGAATTAGTCAAAATATTAGAAGAAAGTAGAACTCCATCTAGCATATATAAGTTTAAACAAACAGCTTTTAATGGTAATAAAAAATAATTTTTTAACTCCATTAAAGATGCTTAAAATAAGAGAATTTTTTTTTCTGTTTTTATTCCTTAGTATCATCTGTAATGCTCAGGAAAAGAAAAAATTGTCACTAGGGGAACAACCCGTTTTTAAAGTTAGTAAAGCAACAACCTCTATTATTGTAGACGGTAAACAGGAGGAAGAAGTTTGGGACAAAACTGAAGCAAGAGAGTTAAACTATTTTTATAAAATAGATAAATCTACAGATAAGCAAAAAACTACTTTTAAAATGCTTTGGGATGAAGAGAATTTATATGTTTTTTTTAAATGTGAAGACCAGTATATAACTGCAAGAGAAACTAAAAGAGACGGGCAACCTTATTTTGATGACTGTGCGGAACTATTTTTAATAACAGTCCCAGATAGCTTAGATACTCATTTTGGATTTGAGCTAAATCTAAATAAAGCATCAAATGATTTTATTTATTTTAACGATTATTATAAAAATGAACATGCAGTTTTTAAGAATTATAATCCAAAGTTTAAAGTAGAGATAACATATGATGGAACTATAAATAATAATACTGATATAGATAAAGGATGGACTATGGAAATGGCTATTCCACTTTCAGAATTTGGTGCATTAGGAAAGCTAAAAGAAGTAAAAACGGGTAATCGTTGGGCTTTTTTAGCTATTAGACAAGACCGTAATGATTTGGAAGGTAACCGTAGATCTACTTCTACTATTTTTCCTATTTATGATATTTCTAAAAATGTACATCAACCTAACCGGTTTGGGTTATTAGAGTTCGTAGAATAGTTTTTTGTAGTTATTCTTGGGAAAACAATAAAATGTGTATTATTATTGTGTATATTATGATAATAATATATTTTTAAGCATATTTTTTATAGAATTTAATAAATTCTATGCGGTTTTCAATTACTCAATGAAGGATAAGAATAGCCAAATATTAGAAAAGGTTTTTGTAGAACATTATGATGAATGGTGTCTATTATCCTATTCTTATTTACAAGATATGGATGAGGCAGAGGAAATAGTTCAAGACGTTTGTGTTTCTATTCTACTTAAAGGGAGACTAAAACGTATTTTAAATCCTAAGGCTTATATTGCAATTTCTGTTAAAAACAAGAGTTTGCAGAGAATTAAGGAGTTAAATAAATATGAAGTATTTGATACTCAAAAATTACATGTAGTATTTTCTGCGGAAGAAAATTTAATACAAAAAGAAAAAAAACAATTTTTGGAAAAGGCAATAGCTTCACTTCCAGATGCAAGTAAAAAGGTTTTTAGTTTGTGTGTATTAGAAGGAGAAAAGTATCAAAAAGTGGCAAAAACTCTAGGTATATCTATAAATACAGTAAAATATCACTTAAAAAAGGCTTATAAAATATTAAGAGTAGAAGTCAAAGATGCTTACTATTCTTTGTTAATTATTGTTGAATTTATATTTTTTTAGTAAAATTTTTATTTTTTCACTACCCTAAATCATTATTTTTTACTCATATAATAAAGAGTTTATATTCTTTAGATGACTTATTTATGAAAATTTCAAAGCTTATTGTTAAGAAACTTAGAGGAGAAATTTCTACTGATGAAGATTCTTTTTTAGAACAATGGAGGTTTCAATCTACGGATAATGATAATCTTTTTAAAAGGTTAAAAAAGCTTCATGAAAAAGGTATAGATATATCAGAAATAGATAATATTCAAGATCCTAATACTGCTTGGAAAAAGGTAAATCAAGAATATGAAATAAATAAATCCAGTTTAAATAAAAAACCGATAGAGGTATGGAAGTATGTAGCTATTTTTGCTTTAATACTATCTGTAGGTTATTCTGCTTATACATCCTTTAAATACAATGCGCCTATTTCTAAGATAGATTCTAATGCAATAACCTTGCAATTAGACAATGGAGAAATTCAAATATTATCATTAGATAACAATAAGAACATTACAGATGATAAAGGAGTTATTTTAGGGAAGAAAGATGGAGCTAAATTAGACTACTCAAATGCGGGAGTAGAAGAAAAGTTAGTATACAATAAGTTAACTATACCATACGGTAAAAAATTCGAAATTTCTTTGTCAGATGGGACTACCGTGCATCTTAATTCAGGCTCTTCTATACGTTATCCTGTTAAATTTTTAAAGGGAAAAAAACGACAAGTTTATCTAGAAGGAGAAGCTTTTTTTGATGTGAGTAAAGATAAAGAACATCCTTTTATTGTTACAACTTCTGATATGGATGTAACGGTTTTAGGAACTGAGTTCAATGTTTCTGCTTATCCTGAGGACAAATTTATTAATACGGTTTTGGTAGAAGGTTCTGTAAGTCTTTCCGATGTTAATGATATTGAAAAAGAAAATAATATAATACTTCAACCTGGTTACAAGGCAGAATGGAATGTAGCAAATAAAAATACGATTTTCAATAAGGTAGATACAGATATATATACGGGTTGGATACAAGGTAAGTTAGTTATTAAAAATCTTCCTTTTAGTAGTATAATTAGTAGGTTAGAAAGACATTATAATATAAAAATAATTAATAACTACTCAGAATTAAATAAAGAGATGTTTACAGCTTCATTCGACGTCGAAACTATAGAAGAGGTTCTTGATTCATTTGCTGAAAATATAGAATTTACTTTTGAAGCTAAGAATAATGTAATAACAATTAATAAGAACTAAAAAAGAAACGCCTATGTAAGTTACTTGAAAACAAAAATCGGAAAATGCTGCCACATTTCCCGATTATAAAAAATGATTAAAATTAAATAACCATTTAACGAACAACTAAAATATGAAAAATAAAGCTAGAATGGCGCAAACCATGCGTTATTCGTTAAAATTCAATTTAGCAATGAAACTAACTGCGATTCTTTTATTAGTCTCCGTTTTTTCAATCAACGCTAATACATACTCGCAGAAAGCAAAAGTAACCTGTAACCTGAAAAATGTAAAAATTACTCGCGTTTTTGAGAAAATTGAAAAAGACACAAATTTTAAATTTCTCTATAAGAATAATGAGATTGACGAAAATAGGCTAGTCTCATTGAATGTTACAAATGAGCCTTTGGTAAATATTCTAAATGATTTGTTTTTACATACGAACATAGTATATGTTGTAAAGAGAAGGCAAATAATTCTTAAAGAGGATATTACAGAAAAGTTTGTTAAACATCAGAATCATAAAAATGAAAAACAACTAGTTAAGAGTTTACAGCAACAAATTTCAGGAACAATCACTTCCTCAGAGGATGGTTTTGTAATACCAGGGGTAAACATTATAGTAAAAGGAACTGCCAACGGAACAGCATCTGATTTTGATGGCAATTATCAAATAAATGCATCTTCTGGAGATATTTTAGTTTTTAGCTATATAGGATATAAAACTATAGAGAAAACAGTAACTTCTATTACCAATTTAAATGTTGTAATGGAACCAGATGCAGAACAACTAGATGATGTAGTTGTTATTGGTTATGGTTCTGTAAAAAAGAGTGATGTTACAGGGGCTTTAACATCTGTTTCATCAAAAGATTTTGACAAGCAACCATTAAATGATGTAAGTCAGGCATTACAAGGTAGAGCATCTGGAGTGCAAGTAACACAAACTAGTGGAGCTCCTGGAGGAAGCTTTAAAATTAGAATACGTGGAGCTAATTCTATAACAGGTAGCAATGAACCACTTTACGTAGTAGATGGGCAATTTGTAGATATTTCTACAGTAAATGTAAATGACATACAGTCTATGGAAGTATTAAAAGATGCTTCTTCTACTGCAATATATGGTACACGTGGAGCCAATGGTGTAGTTTTAATTACAACTAAAAAAGGACGTATAGGAAAAGCAAAAATAAATGTAGATTTATTTACAGGAACATCTACTGTAACACAAAAATTAGATTTGTTAAGTCCAGTAGAATTTGCTGAGGGTGTAAATTTTTCTGAGGGAAGAGATCCTAATGATCCAAACAACCCTTTTTACACGACAGCAGAAATTGACGCTTTAAGATTATCTGGAGGAGAAGATTGGCAAAAAAGGTTGTTTAAAACAGCATTCTTTAATAACGCTCAAATTTCTGCCAGCGGAGGAACTAAAGATGTAGATTATTATATTTCTGGGAACCTATATGAAACAGAAGGAACAGTTGTAGATCAAAAATATAAGCGTTTAAATTTAAGAACCAATTTTAACGCCAATTTAAATGAAAAATTAAAAGTAGGAGTTAATTTTAATATTGGCCGTGTAGAATCAAAAGGTAATAGAGCAGATTTGGGTGTTGGCTTAGCTTTTGATCCAACAACAACAGCATTTAATGAAGATGGTGAATATAACTTTAATTCTACAAAACAGGTATCTACATCACAAACTAATCCTTTAGTTGCTGTTGAGAATAATATAAGAGAAAATACAAGAGACAGATATAGTATTAATGGATATGTGAATTATGATTTAGCTAAGAATTTAGTTTTTAATAGTTCTGCAGGTATTGTTAAAACAGAGGTTCATAATAATACATATGCTCCATTGATTTCTAGTAGTATTGGAAGAGCAAATGTGGATAATACATCTTTCACTAATTTATTCAATACTAATCGTCTTACTTATAGTGTAGATATTGGAGAAAAAAGCTCCTTGAAAATTGATGCTATTCATGAATTTGTTAAAGAAAATCGTAGCGAAGTAGAGGTTGATGCTTCAGACTTTTTTACAGATTTAGTT
Organism: uncultured Maribacter sp.; assembly: GCF_947495965.1. Classification (GTDB taxonomy): domain Bacteria; phylum Bacteroidota; class Bacteroidia; order Flavobacteriales; family Flavobacteriaceae; genus Maribacter_B. The sequence continues at coordinate 574,015 of NZ_CANMBB010000001.1, read as the reverse complement.
TCTTTTAAGAATTTATCTGCAGCTGCAGTTCAAATAGTTTCTAATGAAGAACAGAATAGAGAATTAGAGTCTTTTTTAGGAAGAGTAAACTATTCACTATTAGATAAATATTTATTTACAGCATCTTTAAGAGCAGACGGAACAAGTGTATTTCAAAAAAATAAATGGGGGTACTTTCCATCGGCATCTTTTGCGTGGAAAATATCAGAAGAACAATTCATCCAAAATGTAGAAAGCATAAATAACTTAAAACTAAGACTTAGTTATGGTCAAGTAGGAAATCAAGGTATTTCTGTTTTTGGGACTCGATCAAGAGCTATTTTAGATGAAGATATTAATTACCCATTTAGCGGAAACTATACTGTCGGGGTAGCTCCTTCTAATCGATTAGCTAATCCAGATTTAACATGGGAAACAACAGAACAAATTAATGCTGGTTTAGATATCGGGTTATGGAATTCTGGTTTAACTATGTCTATAGATTACTATAAAAAGAATACAACGGATCTTTTACTAGATACGCAATTACCATCTTTTGTAGGGCCTACAAATAAATTTGTAAATGCGGGTGAGGTAGAAAATAAAGGTTTTGAAGTTACTCTTGGTGCTAGAATTTTACAAAATGATAATTGGAGTATAAACTCAACCTTAAGTTTCTCTAGTAATAGAAATAAAGTGTTATCATTAAATGATGATGTGCAGTTTATTGAAGTTGGAGATGATATTAGAGCAAATACCTTTCCAGTAAAACCTACAAGGGTAGAAGTTGGGTTACCAATAAGCTCATTTAGAGGATATATATTTGATGGAGTATACCAATTGGGTGAAGAAGCTGAGGGAACACCTGGGAATGCTAAATATAGAGACATTAGCGGACCAGATGGTGTGCCAGACGGAATTATTTCTACAGATGATATAACAACAATTGGAGATGGTAATGCAGATTATACTTGGGGTTGGAACTGGGATGTAAATTATAAAAACTGGAACTTAAATTTTGTATTAACTGGTTCTCAGGGGAATGACATATATAATTTACAAAGAGCACGTTTAATGGCACTCGGAGCGCAACAGTTCCATGCCGTATATGGAGATTATAGAGATAGATGGACGCCGACAAATCCTAGTAATATACCTTCTGGTAGAGACGGTACAGAGATTTTATCTTCTCAATTTATTGAAGATGGGTCTTATATAACTATGAAAAACATTGCATTAAGTTATAATGTAAATAGTAATTTTTTAGATAAACTAGGGCTAAGTAAACTAAGATTATATACTAGCGTAGAGAACTTATTTATTATTACTGATTATACAGGGTTTGATCCAGAAGCAACTGCTTCGGGAGCAGATGCAGACGCTGATGTTGGTATCGATTATAATTCATATCCAATTAATCGTTCCGTAACCCTTGGTCTAAATGTATCCTTTTAATAATAAAAAATAAGAACTATGAAACATATAAATAAAATTATACTGCTCGCATTAATGGTTTTTATAAGCCACTCATGCTCTGATTTAGAAGAAGACACCAGTAGTTTACTTACTTTAGATAGACTAGGTAGTGAAGGAGATATTACAGCTAGTTTAGCTCCTATATATAGAGAAATGTTAAACTTACATAAAACTCCGCATACGAGAATGGCTGCTACCTATGGAGCCGATGATCTTACAACATGGATTGCAGGGAATAAAGCACCTTTTCGTGTTTTTGATAGGTTCGATTATGGAAGTGGAGAAAATTCAGATATAAATTGGCTTCCAATAGCATGGGACTCTTATTGGAAAAACATTTACTATAGTAATACTTTAATAAAAGGACTAAAGACTTCAACGGCCTCTGAAGAGGCAATTAAGGTTGGAGACGGGGAAGCACGTCTTTTTAGAGCTTTATGTTATTTAAACTTGGTTAGAACACATGGTAATGTGCCAGTTATTTTAGAAGAAGATATTCCAACAGGAAAGGAAAAAAGAGCTACAGTGTTACTTAACTATGAACATATAGAGGAAGATTTACTTATAGCAGAAGCTTCTTTACCCTTACCAGGCGAAGTAGCGCCAGGAAGAGCCTCTTCAACTTTCGCTAAAGCAGTATTGGCAGACCTGTACTTAACTTGGGCAGGATGGCCAGTAAAAGATGCTACTAAATATCAATTAGCAGCTAATAAAGCTAAAGAAATAATAGATTTAGGGTATCATACATTATTACCAATAGATGAATTGTGGTTGTTATCCGGCCAGAATAGTACAGAGTCTATTTTTTCACTAAAATTCCCAGATGATAAAAGTATAGTAAATGGAGGGCCAACAGCTTTCAGTTTTCATGAAGCTAGAGGTTTTTCTGATGCTTTCCCGGAACTGCAGTTTTTTGAAAATTTTCCTGAAGGTCCAAGAAAAGAAGCTACATTTCTTTTAGATATACCTCAAAGAAGAGCCCCAGGAGGAGTCCTTACACCAAGAGATCCGGCAACTAAACCTTGGCAAGAATCTCAGCGGCAACACCCAATGTATGGTAAATTTACAGCGGGAGAAGATTTAACTTTTGGAGGTAGACCAGTATCTTTTAGGTCTATTGAATTGTATAGGTATGCAGAAATATTACTAATATATGCAGAAGCGCAAGCAAGAATAGGGTCAAATGCAAGTTCAATAGAAGCGTTTAATCAAGTTAAAAGAAGAGCTGCAGGTTTACCATATAATGTAGCAGATCTTTCTGTTGATGTAGTCTCTCCAACTGTAGATGAAATTATTGCAGAAAAAGGTTGGGAACTAGCAGGAGAGTATAAAAGATGGTTTGATCTAATTAGAACTGAAAAATTAGAAGAAATTACAGCTTTAAGGTCTCCAGATGAAGATGTAGTATTGGTAAGGCAACCCTCTAAGGCACAGTATATTGCACCAATACCATTTAATGCAATTAATTTAAGTGAGTTAGAACAAAATCCAGAAGGATTTAAAATTCAATAAGGTAAATTAATGTTAGTTAGGTTTAAGGTTGTAAAAGAAATTTTGCAACCTTTCTTATACATTTAAATATATTATATGAAATTTTTTTGCGGTGTATTTTTTTTATTTTCAATTGCTTCTTTTCTCTTTTTTAGTTGTGAAAAGGCTAAGAAAAAAGAGATTGTATCTAAGAAACCTAATATTCTTTTTGTTATGGTGGATGATTTAGGGTACGGACAATGGGGAGTAAATAATACAACACTAAATACCGATAGTTTTGACCCTTATTTTGTGCAATTAGTAAAAGAAAGACAGGATTATACTCCAGAAGAAGCATTGCAATTATCTAAAATGGCTATACCAACAATGACAAGTTTAGCAAAAGATGGTGTTGTTTTTTCTAACGCTTATACTAGTAGTAATTTATGCGCCCCGTCTAGAATGGGCATTGCAACAGGAGTTTTTCAAGGGAAGTATGGTATTTATACCAATTTAGATTGTGAAGCTAAGGGACTAGAAAAAGGAACACATTTAGCAGAAAAATTAAAAGACTTGGGTTATGCTACTGCACATATAGGTAAATGGCATATAGGAAGGCGAGATGATAATGTTCTAAAAAATGTTTTAAGAGAAGCTGGAATTGATGAAAACATGCCATATAGAAAAGTAAAAGAAATAAATCTTGAAGCTTATAAGGCAATGGAGGCTTCTGGTTATAGAGGTTCCGTTATTAAGAAGGATAATCCCCTTAATCATGGTTTCGATTATTATTATGGATATAATTATTGGTCAAGTCAGTTTTATAATTCAACTTTAGTTTGGGAAAATTATGAACACGCAGGAAAACAAAAAGGGTATAATACAGATGTCTTTACAGATAAGGCCTTAGATTTTATGAAAGAACAGGCAAAAAGTGATAAACCATTTTATGTACAATTAGATTATCATGCGGTTCATGACTCATTGCAGCCTAAAGCTCCTAGTAAGTATTATGACAGATTTAAAACAAAATCTTATGACTTAAATAACTTTTATGCACATGTATATGGTGTAGATTATAATTTAAAACGAATAACGGAGTATTTAAAATCAATAAATCAATTAGAAAATACAATTATAGCATTTACTTCGGATAATGGAGGGATGACAGGAGGGCCATCTACATTACCAGGAAATGCACCTTTTGCAGGCCATAAAGGAACCTATTATCAAGGAGGTATGCATGTGCCTATGTTTTTCTATTGGAAAGGTAAAATACATGAAGGATTTAAGTCAGATGAATTAGTATCTGCTATGGATATTATACCAACTTTAATAGATGCTGCAGAAGGTAAAGTTCCAGAGAATATTGACGGGAAAAGTTTATTGCCATTGGTAACAAAACAAACAAAAGAGCCTGTACATGATTATTTATATTGGGCAGGAATACATTCTAGAAAATGGGGTTTTTTACTAAATAAATCTGTTTTGTCTAGGGGAGAGGAACCAGGACATGCACCACCCGCATGGACTGTTATAAAAGAGAATTATTTATTAAGGTATGTAGGGGAAATAGAAAAAGGTATTTATACTGATTTTCTTGAAGGGGATAAGCCAAAGTTTGAATTATATAATATACTAAAAGACCCTTCAGAAAAATATAATTTAGCACAGGAACTTCCTGATAAAGTAAAAGAATTAGTTGCTTTGTATAACAATAATAAGAAGGAGCTAAAGCCCCCTGTAGATTGGAAAAAAGCTAAATGGGAAGAGCTTGTAAGTATACAGTCTGCTTCAAAATAATTTAAAAATATCAATTCTGTGTAAAATATTTTATTACATTTGATAAAAATACAATCGATTGTATTTTTTAATTTACGCAAAGATAACTAACAAAAAACAAAATGAAATTGATAAAAAAAATAGTACTACCCCTTTTAATTTGTCTGTTTTATTCTTGTCAAGAAAAAAAAGCAGAAACTAAAAAAGAAGAAAGTGTAATGGAAAAGGCAGAAAAGCAATTTTCATTATTAGTGGTAGAAGCAGAGAAGGCAAATAGAATACCAAGAACCATAAATAAAGATGGTGAAATGCATTGGGCAAAAGAAAGGTTTGATTGGACGGAAGGCTTTTTCCCCGGTTCTTGTTGGTATCTTTTTGAAGCAACAGGGAATAAAAAGTGGCAAATGGCTGCAGAAAAGTTTCAAGCACAATTTGAGAGTCATAAACATTTAACTACAAATCATGATTTAGGTTTTGTATTTAATTGTTCTTATGGTAATGGTTTTAGATTAACAAAGAATGAAGCTTTTAAAGAGGTTATGATTACAGCATCAAATTCCTTACTTACTCGTTTTAATCCAAATGTTGGTTGTATTAAAAGTTGGGATGTAACTGGAGGGTGGCAAAAAGAAAGAGGATGGATGTTTCCTGTTATTGTAGATAATATGATGAATTTAGAATTGTTATTTGAAGCAAGTAAACTAACAGGAGATTCAAAATATAAAGAAGCAGCAATAACACATGCAAACACAACAATAAAAAATCATTTCAGAGAAAATAATAGTTCTTTTCATGTTGTAGATTATAACCCAGAAACGGGAGAGGTAAGACACAAACAAACAGCACAAGGTTTTTCTCATGATAGCTCATGGGCTAGAGGTCAGGCATGGGGACTGTATGGTTATACTGTATGTTATAGGTATACTAAAGACAAAAAGTATTTAGAACAAGCGCAAAAAATTGCTAACTATATTTTAAACTTTAAAGGAACACCAGAAGATGGTATTCCGTATTGGGATTATAATGCAGAGCATATTCCAAATGAGCCTAGAGATGTTTCCGCAGCAACTATTACTGCATCTGCATTAATAGAATTAGACAAATATTCTAAGGAGAATTATAAAGGAGCAATTGATAAAATTTTGAACACACTAGCAACTAAAGAATATACGGCTGCTTTAGGTGAAAATCATAATTTCTTATTAAAGCATAGTGTAGGCAGTATACCTCATAATAATGAAATTGATGTGCCTTTAAATTATGCAGATTATTATTATTTTGAAGCTTTGTTGCGTTATAAAAATGAATATAAAACAGAGTCTAATGAAGAGTAATAATCTTGTTTTTTTAATGACTTTGTTTTTTGCAATAGGTTGCAAAGCACAAAAAGAGTCTGTTTGGGATAATTATGTAACCGCATCAAAAAATGGAACAGAAGCTATTCTTCCTAATTTTTCTTATGCAGGTTATAAATATTCCGAAGAGGCAATTCCAAATGTAGACTATCCCGTATTTAATGTTGCTAATTTTGGGGCAGTTTCAAATGATAATAAATCGGATAAGGATGCTTTAAATAAGGCAATAAAAGCGGCATCAAAAAAAGGAAAAGGTATTATATACTTTCCAGATGGCAAATACATGATAAATACTGGGAATGATACAGAAAGTATTATAAAAATAAAATCTTCTCATATTGTTTTTAGAGGGGAAAGTGAGGAAAACACTATTTTGTTTTTTGATAAAGATTTGTCTCCTGCTAATCCAGAACAATTATGGACGGTTCCTGCTGCTGTTAAGGTATCTGTGGATAAAAAGCCAGAAGTATTGGCAAATGTTGTTAAAAACTCTAGAAGAGAAACACATTCTGTTGTGGTAGATAATGTAGATAAAATTAAGGAGGGAGATTGGGTTATATTAGAAGTTGTAAATAATGATAAAAGCCTAATAAAATATGATGTACAACCTTTAAAAGTGGAGCCAAAGTGGACAACAATTATTAATGATGGTGTACAGGTAAATGAGCGTCATAAAGTTTCTAAAATTACAGGTAATATAATAACATTTGTTTCTCCAATACATTATGATGTAAATGCAGAACATGGTTGGAAAATAAAGAGTTATCCACACTTAAATCATGTAGGTTTCGAGAATATTACATTTGAGGGAAACTGGACTAAAGAATTTGTGCATCATAGATCAGCCCAAGATGATGGGGGTTGGAAAATTCTAAGTATGAGTAATGTGGTAGATTCTTGGATAAAAGATTGCACCTTTAAAAATGTAAATGTACCAATGAGTTTTTCTGGCGCAGCTGCCAGTACAGCTTTAAATATTACAATTACAGGGAAAATAGGGCATAGTTCTTTGCATGCAGGAGGTGGTTGTACAGGGGTGTTGTTGGCTAAGATTAATGATTTAGCAGGAATGCATCATGCAGTTGGTGTTGCAGGAGGTAGTACTACCGCAACTGTTATTTGGCGTTCAAAATATCCTGCACACACAAGTTTTGAAAGCCATGCCTCGCAACCAAGAAGTACACTTTTTGATAATGTAGAAGGAGGTTTTTTTGCTGGCAGAGGAGGAGGAGCAATAAAGAACTTACCTAACCATGGTCGTTACTTAGTATTGTGGAATTTTAAAGAGATAGATGCGGCCGAAACTAATTTTAGGTTTATTGCTAAGGATAGTTGGTATTGGCGAATAGTACCACCAATAATAGTTGGTTTTCATGGTTCGGGAACAACTTTTAAAGAGGATGAGGTACAAATATTAGAAAGTTTAGGAACGCCAATAAAGCCAGAGTCTTTATTTGAAGAACAGCTAAAATTAAGACTAGGGTATTTACCAAAATGGATATTAAAAGAAAAAAAGTAAGCATGAAGTATTTTATAACACTCTCATTATTTATTGCCTTTGTTAGTTGTGGGGATAAAGCTAAAAAGGAGATATCAAAAAAAGAAGAAGTTAAAAAACCCAATGTTTTAATTATTTTTCCCGATCAATTAAGACGTTATAGTGCTGGTTTTTGGAATGAATCTCCATATAAAGAATTAGCACAAGGAAAAGCAGATCCAGTGGTAACCCCAACTATAGATAAGCTTGCAAAAAATGGGGTGGTTTTTACAAACGCTATTAGCAATTTTCCATTATGTAGCCCTTATAGAGGTATGATGCTTTCTGGACTTTATCCAGAACAAAATGGTATTTGGAATAATTGTAAAAAAGGAAGAGAGCATAGTTTAAGGGATGATATTGAGACCATTCCAGATTTGTTTTATAAAGCAGGTTACAATACCTCGTATTTTGGAAAATGCCATTGGTTAAAAACAGAGCCTTTGTTTGATGAAAATGGTAATTATGTAGGAACAACGGATGCTCCTGGTGGACATTATGTTAATACCTATGACACTTATATTCCCCCAGGTAAAAAACGACATAGTATAGAATATTTTTACCAATCTTTGAAAGACTCTCATTATAATCCTCATATATATTCTAATGATTCTACTACAATAGAAGGTAAAAAGGATGGAGAATTACATTTGCCTAAGACTTTTTCGGCTAAAAATGAAGCAGAGAAAATTATTTCTTATTTAAAAAATGAAAGGCAGCAACGTGATGCAGATAAACCATTTTGTATGATATGGTCTATGAATCCGCCACATAACCCATGGGATGATGAAAATACAGATATGGAACAATTGCATAAGCATTATGATGTTGATGAGTTTTCAGATATTGATGAAAATTTAGTAGTAAGAGAAAATGTGGATTATAAAGTAGCAGATTATGCACGTCATTATTACGCAAATGTTACTAGTGCAGATAAATATATAGGTTTTGTTATTGATGAGCTGGAGCGTATGGGTGCCTTAGATAATACCATAGTTTTATTTAGTTCTGATCATGGAGAAATGTTGGGAAGTCATTCCAAAACTGGAAAAAATGCTTTTGAACTAGAGTCGTTAGCAATACCGTTTATAGTACATTGGCCAAAAGGGTTAAAACCTGGTATTTCTGATATATTATTTAGTGTGCCAGATGTATTACCAACAACTATGGGATTAACGGGTTTGGGTAATAAAATTCCAAAATCAGTAGAAGGAATTAATTTTTCATCAGTGTTAGTAGCACCAGAAAATTCAGAAATTGAAAAACCTGAAGCAGTTTTAATAATGTTAGGAAATTCAAGAGGAGTGCACACAGATAGGTATACACTATGTGTTAAAGAAAATAAGAAACAATGGGATGAGTTTGATGCTAAAGCAGTAGATCAAGCTTATTTTTATGATAATATGAATGATCCTTATCAAAAGAAAAAAATTGCACTTAATGAGAATCCTAAGGTTGCTAATTTACTATTAGGACATTTAGCAGAGTTACTAGAAAAAACGAACGACCCTTGGTATCAAGAAAAACGCCATTCAAACATAATTAAATATTAAAAGAGTTTTTGCAGGTATAAAAAAGAAGCGAGGAAATATTTCCTCGCTTCTTTAATTAACACACACTAGAAGGTAGGTTTTTATGCCTGCCTTTAGTTTTTTTATTCTTTTGTAACAAGAATAACCCAATCTAATTGTTTTTTGTCAGGAGATTTTCCTAATTCTACTACGGCTCCTCCTTTAACTTTTTTTACTTTAGATTTTTTTAAAGTACCACCTTGTTTTGGGTTATACCAAAGAACTTTATATTCGCCAGTAGCGTTTGTTAAATCTAAAGAAGAGGTTGGCTTAGAGTTTAAGTATACAACATAAGTTTCATTTTCTTTAGCAAGGCAGTATACCGTATTTTTATTCTCCGGATTACCTACTAAGCTATTGTTATTTTGCATTTCCCAGAAAGGAACGGTATTATTCTTAAAGAAATTAATAGCGTGTACAGCCTGATCCCAAAATAAATCTCGAGAACGGTAGTCTTGGCATGTAATATCAGAGTTTGGATGTTTGTAACCAAAGTACCATTCGTTACCCCAGCCACCGGCCATAAAAGTACCCCATAACGCATTTCTTCTAGCATTGTCATGATCTGGGTTTTCATCATCTGGTAATAAAGAATGTTGCGCATCACCAGGTTCGTCTACTGCAGCTGCCCATTGAAAACCTGCTTCTTTCGATATTTTTAATAAGTGTAATACCTCTTTATGAATGGTGCTAAAATCTGCTTTGTGGGTTTGTATAGAAGGGCCAGTTAATCCACTATCAGGACCTAATAAATCATCATACTTTATGCCATTATGAATTACTAAATGGTGATGGTAAGGATCGTGGTTTTTAAAATAATGTGTCATAGCTAATCTTTCTTCTGTACTTTGCGGTGGTGTTGGGTGGTCTTTTATCCATTCTCCATTTTCTTCACATAAATTCCAGTTCAAAGCTAAGTGGTGGCCAAACCTAGCCATTAATTCTCTATAATATAGTTTACTGTTAGCGCCTACGCCACCATTATCTAGTAAGCCTTGGTTTTCTACTTCTAAAGTTTTAAAATGAAGAAATAAGCCTAATTTTTGAGCATATGCAAAAAGAGACTCCCATTGGTCCATTTTAGAAACATCAATACGGTCATAGGTATCGTAATCTATATATGGGAATACATTTTGATCATCACCAGCAATATTATTAGTTAAAAAGGAAACAGAATTTAAATCTTTAGAGGCTAAATAATTTAGAGCTCCTACAATTGCTTTTCCTTTTCCATTTTTCCATGTTAAATCTCCTTCTTTCCAATCTTTTTCATGTGCTTCCCAAGTCTTTACTAAATTGTCTTTATGGCCATCATTATGAAAAGTACCATCAAAATCTATATAAGATAAAAAGTTTTCTGGAGCATCTGGCCCTTGTTTTAAAAAGTATTCTCCTGTTTCTGCAAATTTTAAATAGCGTTCGCCAACATATTGGAGTCTACCTTTTGCTCTAAAATCTTTTCCTTTTTTATCGGTGTTTTCAATAGTGAATTTACCCGTAGCTCCATCCATATAACCAGCACTTAAACCAGAGTTTATTTTATCGCTAACGGCAACCCAATTACCTTTTCTAAAATCAACAGAATATGTCCATTCTCCTATTTCATCGGGAGCAAAATGCACACGCCATTTGTTCCCATCTGTAGCAGAAGATTCTCCTGCATAGCCATCTGCAGCAAAATAACCTGGAATTAAATATTTTTTACCAGTTTTTGTATGTGTAAACGTAGTATTAAAACGAAAATTCATAAAAGGGTTATTCTTTTTTGTTTCGGAGGTAAGTGGCCCATCAAAAGTAAGTGTAACCTTATGCCACTTTTTTAATTCTCCATCTATTTTAACAGTGGTATTTTCATTTCCATCATTTAAACTTTTGAGCAATTTATCTCCTTTTCCAATAGGGGTGATGTTTATTCCGCTCCAACGGCCTCTACTAAATTCTTTTTGATCTCTGCTTCCAATTTTTCCATCAATGGTAATAATGTCGTTTGTGTTTAATTGTACATCTAAAAATGTTTTGCCATAGTCTGGCCCTTCTTCAAAAGCATCTGTGCTTAATTCTGGTCTAAATGTTCCTTGCGGAAATTTATTTACAGTTAGTGTAAATGAAGATCTTCCGTCGTTTTCTCCAACGCCATGCACGACTATATCAAACAAACCAGAAGCACCTGTATATTTATAAGTTGCTTTAGCGGTTTCATTTTTATCTGGATTAATTGCTAGCCAATTTTTATCTACATAAAAAGTATTGTTTTGAATTTCAAAATCGGTAGCTTTTATAGTAACATAATCAGGGTATTTTTGCTTAACAGCATCCATTAAAGAGATGGTTTTTTTGTCTTTTGTAAGTTTGTCAAAAGAAAAATGTTTGTCTGTAGTCATTAACCACTGGTCCATTGTAAAACCATCTTCTCGCATACTAAATTGAATGTCATATTCTCCTGCTTTGTCAATATCTAAATAAATTAAACCAGGAACACCACAGTGTACTTCTAAAGTTCTTTGTTTACTTGACCAAAACCATGAGTTTTTGCCATCGCACCATTGCATTCTTTGTCCGCTTTCTGGCCATTCTCCATTTAAGCCAACATGTATACCGTTATCTTCAGAATTAGAGCTATAAGCACTTGCCCATACGTAATAACGCCCTGGAGTATTAATTTTTACTTTGTAATGTAGAATTGCCATTTTTCCAGGCTCATTACTAAAATTAACATTAGGAATAAGTTTGTCTTGGTGGTTGGTTCTAGTATCTGGTAATAATTTAATATAACTGTTATTGCTTGCTGTTTTGGTTTCTAGATTATTTTGGTCTGTAATAATATGCCATTTACGAACCTCTGTTTTAGTTTGATTTTTAAAGTTTTCGGCTTCAATTAGTAAAATACCATTTTTTTCTTCCGAAATTTTTTGATTTTGTGCGTTTGCATTAATTCCAAATAAAAATATAGCTAGAGTAAATGCTATTTTTAGTTTATAATTTAAATGTTTCATTAGTGAAGTTTAATTGTAAGTGTTAATTATATTTTTGGTTTAAGGGTTAGAGGTTACGATTTTCTATTTTTATTTGTAGAATTACGTACTACTAAAAATGATTTTAGGATTCTTTTTTCGTATATATTATTAAAGTTAGTAAGCTGTTTTAAAAGAAGTTGAGCAGATTCTTCTCCCATTCTATAACCAGGTTGATCTATACTGGTTAAAGAGGGTTCTAAAAGCTCATCTATTGGCTCGTTGTTAAAACCAATTAGAGATAATTTTTCAGGTATAGCAATTCCTCTTTCTTTTGCAGCTAACATTACACTAATTGCTATTTGATCGCTAAAGGTTAAAATTCCGTCTGGGTAATCAGGAGAGTACAATAAAGACCTTGCAGCAGTTAATGTACTTTCTCTATCAAACCTGCTATAAATTATATGATTGTCATCTAATAATATATTATTATCTGCTAAAGCATCTTTAAAACCCTGAGCCCGTTCTTTATTTATTTGTAGCACCTCTGGCCCTCCTATATATGCTATTTTTTTGCATCCAACAGAAATTAAATGCATAACAGCTTCATAAGCAGCTCTTTTATTGTCTATGGTTACCTTATGCGTAATTACATCATTACACTCTCTATTAAAAAAAACTAATGGAATGCCTATTTTTTTTAACTCTAGAAAATGTGAAAAATCTTTAGTTTCACTAGCCAAAGAAGCTATTATGCCATTTACCCCAGCTTGTATAAGCTCTTTTACTAAGCTTTTTTCTCTTTCATAAGATTCATTAGATTGGCATACTATAATGTGCATGCCGTTTTTTTCTGCAATATGCTCTATACCACTTATTGCCATGGCGTATAAGTGATAACTAATTTTAGGAACTATTACTCCAATAAGGTTAGTTGCTTTCTTTTTTTCTTCACTAAGCATATCTATAGACAAATACCCCATTCTTTTCGCGGTATTTTTTACCATTTCTTGTGTTTTTCTACTAATCCTAGGGTTGTTTTTTAAAGCTCTAGAAGCAGTAGATATAGAAATATTTAGCGTTTCTGCAATATCCTTTAAAGTAGGAGTTTCTTTATCTCTTATATTTTTTGTCATAATTACATTTTGTGCAATTTTTTGCACAAATAATAGTATATATTCAATCAAATGTAGTTAAAATTATATAATTTTGAATTTAATTAGCATTTAAATTATTAAATAAACATTTTGTAGTTGCGCAAAATTGCGCAAAAATAATTCACTTAAAATGGGAAAAGCGTATAAAATAGCCGTTGTAAACGGAGACGGAATTGGAGCAGAAATTGTACCAGCAGGTGTTTCTGTATTAAAAGCTGTTGCAAAAAAGCATGGTTTTAGTTTAGATTTAAATGAATTGTCTTGGGGAGCAGGACATTATTTAAAATATGGAGAATTTATGCCAGAAGATGGTATAGAACAAATGAAAAAATTTGATGCAATTTATTTTGGAGCTGTTGGTTTACCCGAAGTAGATGATACTTTGCCTGCTAGAGATTATACTTTTAAAGTAAGGGGAAAGCTTAAGCAGTATGTAAACTATAGACCTGTAAAATTATTTCCAGGAATAGATAGTCCGTTAAGAGATAAAACACAAGAGGATATAGATTTTGTTGTGGTTCGTGAAAACAATGAAGGAGAATTTGTTCAAAATGGACAAATAATGCATGCAGAAGAAGCTGGTGGAGTTGCTACAGATACTAGTGTGTTTACTAGATTTGGAATAGAACGTATTGCGCACTACTCTTTTAAATTAGCAAGAAAAAGAAGAAGTAAAGTAACTAATGTAACAAAATCTAATACCTTAATACATAGTCTTGCGTATTGGGATAGGGTTATTGCAGAGGTTGCAGAACAGTACACAGATGTAGAATACAATACAATGTATATAGATAATGCATCTGCAAGTTTTGTGCTTAGACCAGAAGTTTTTGATGTAATCTTAACTACAAATCTTTTTGGAGACATATTATCCGATTTAGGAGGAGCTATTATGGGTAGTCTTGGTCTTGGAGGAAGTGGAAATATTAATCCTGAAAAGGATTTTCCATCTATGTTTGAGCCTATACATGGTTCTGCTCCAGATATTGCTGGGCAAAATATAGCAAATCCAATAGGTCAAATTTGGTCTGCAGCTATAATGTTGGAGCATTTAGGAGAAATAGAAGCTGCTAAAGATATTATGAAAGGGATTGCGTACACTACTTCTAAAGGAAATTTAACCAAAGACCTTAAAGGAAGTGCATCTACCTCTGATGTAGCAAATAGTGTTGTAAATTATATAGAGACTACAGAATTAGTAGTTGCGTAAGAGAATGAACGACAAGAAAATTATAGATATAACCCTACCCATAAAAAATTCTATGAGTGGGGTTTCTATAGAACCTGCTCGTACAATTTCTAAAGATGGTTGGAACGCAACAACTCTAAATTTATACTCTCATAGTGGTACACATATGGATGCCCCCATTCATTTTGGTGTAAATACCCAGACTATAGATACTATACCTGTTAACAGGCTTATTTCTAGTGCTTGGAAGGTAAACGTAACAGCAATAAAACCCAAAGAATTAATTACTATAAAACATCTGGAGACTATTGCAGATAAAATTAGCCCTGGAGATAGTATTTTATTACAAACAGGGTGGAGTAAAAAAATAGAATCACAAGAGTATCGTAATGCATTGCCTAGAATAAGTAAAGAATTGGCTTTATGGCTTGGAGAAAAAAAAGTAAATATTATAGGTGTAGAGCCACCATCTGTTGCAGATGTTAATAACATTGAGGAAGTAACCGAAATACATAATATTTTAATGAAGAATGATATTATAATTATTGAAGGGCTTACTAATTTAGAAGCTCTTTCTTCGTCAAAATTTACATTGGTTGCACTTCCTATAAAGGTAGAAGGTGGAGATGGTGCTCCTGCAAGAGTAATAGCAATAGAGGAATAAATAATGCTAAAAGAAGAAATTTTAAAATCTATTGAAGAGGGAGAACTGTTACAAGGCTCTGTAGAGGCGATACGTAAAGAACTAAAAAAAAGCCCTAAAACTATTGTTGTTTTAGATGATGATCCTACTGGAACCCAAACAGTATATAATGTACCAGTAATTACAGAATGGACAGATAAGGTTCTTGAAAAAGAAATACTTAATAGCCCTGTTTTTTTTATTTTAACTAATTCTAGAAGTTTGCAAATACAAGATGCAAATCTATTAGCTGCATTAATTGGTTCTAGACTTAATAAGTTATCTAAAAAACATAAAAAAGAATTAGTTTTAATTAGTAGGGGAGATTCTACTTTAAGGGGGCATTATCCTAATGAAGTTAATGCTCTTGCAGAAGGGTTACAAATACCAAAAGCTAAGCATGTATTAGCGCCTGCTTTTTTTGAGGGAGGTAGGTATACCTATAAAAATATTCATTACGTAAAAGAAGGTAAGGAGTTTATTCCAGCTGCAAAAACACCATTTGCAAAGGATAATACTTTTGGCTATTTATCTTCTAATCTTATAGATTGGATAATAGAAAAAACAAATGCTAAAGTAGATCCTAAAAATATTGGGAGTTTATCTATTAAAGAATTAAGAGAAAATTCAGAGGAAAATTTACAAAGTGTTCTTATAAGTCCAGCAATATCACATATAGTTGCCAATGCAACATCTTATGCAGATTTAGAGAAACTAGCCTTGGCATGTTTACAAAGTAAAGAAACTATACTATATAGAACAGCTGCATCTTTTGTGAATGCTATTACTGGGATACTTCCAAAAGATTGTTTAACTAAAAAAGAAATATTTGGAGAAAATTCTACCTCAGGTTCTTTGTTAGTAATAGGGTCTTATGTTCCAAAAACGACATTGCAATTAAATTATTTAAAAGAAAATACAAATGCAATTTTTTTAGAGTTAGATGTTACCAATGTATTAAATACTGCTGTTTTTAGTAAGGAAATAGAAGAATTAATTTCTAGAGTAAATCGTAATTTAGAAAAAGGAGAAGACGTTGTTCTTTTTACTAGCAGAACTATTATTAAAGGGGAGTCAGAGTCTAAAAGTCTAGAGATTGTAAACTTAGTATCTAATGGGCTTATTCGTATAGTTAAAAATTTGTCATGTACTCCTAAATATATAATTGCAAAAGGAGGAATTACCTCTAGTGATGTTGCTACAAAAGCATTGAAAGTTAAAAGAGCTCTTGTAATGGGGCAAGCAATAAAAGGCGTTCCTATTTGGCAATTAGGGGAGGAGAGTAAATTTCCTAAAATGCCATATATTATTTTTCCAGGAAATGTAGGAGATGAAACAGCATTATATGAATTATTAAAACTTTTAAAATGAAAAAAAACAGCTTTTTCCCCAAGCGGTATTTTATGGTAGTAGGCACTTTTCTTTTAGCCTTATTATTATATGTAGACCGTATTTGTATTTCTGTAGCTAAAGAACCTATTGCAGAGGCTCTTAGTTTAAGCGATAAACAAATGGGATGGGTTTTAGCTTCTTTTTCACTTGGGTATGCTTTTTTTCAAACGCCTTCTGGGATAATGGTAGATCGTTTTGGTCCAAGAAAAATATTGACTATTATAGTTGTTTTATGGTCTTCTTTTACGGCAATTACAGGAGCTGCTTGGAGTTTTATTTCATTATTAATAATTAGATTTTTATTTGGTGCAGGAGAAGCTGGTGCTTTCCCTGGTATGTCTAGAGCAATTTATAGTTGGATTCCTTTAAAAGAAAGAGGAATAGTTACAGGAATTAATTTTTCTGGCTCTCGTTTGGGGGCAGCTTTTGCTGTACCCGTTGTTGCTTGGGCAATAACAGATTTTGGTTGGCGTAACACTTTTATAATATTAGGAGTGTTAGGTGGCGTTTGGGCAGCTTGTTGGTATATTTTTTTTAGAGATACACCAGAAGAGTTAAAAAATATTAGTGAGGAAGAAAAAGACTTTATAATATCGCAAAGACAAGAAAAAAACACGAATGCTACTACCAAAAAAATACATTTTGGAACATTAATGAAATCTAAAAATATGTGGCTTGCAATGGGGCAATATTTTTGTAGTAATTTCACTTTTTTCTTTGCACTTACTTGGTTGTTTCCTCATATTAAAAGCGAATATAACCTAGATACTGTGGAGGCAGGTATGTACACTGCAATTCCTTTAATTTTTGGCGCTTTTGGCAATTGGTTTTCTGGTTGGCTAATAGATAAAATATTTAAAAAAGGAAAATGGGATACCTCTAGAATATTTCCAGCTTCTTTAGGTTTTACATTAGCTGCAATAGGTTTACTTGGTAGTGTTTACATGAGCTCTGCTGTTGGAGCTATAGTGTTTTTAAGCATTGCTATTTTTGGAGCAGATATGACTTTACCACCATCTTGGGCATTTTGTGTAGATATTGGCAAAAAACATGCGGGAACAGTTTCTGGTACAATGAATATGGCTGGTAATATTGGAGCCTTTATAACTGCTTTATTGTTCCCATATTTATTATCTTGGACAGGTAGTACAACGTTGTTTTTTATTGTAGGAGCAATTTTAAATATTATAGCAGTTTTGTTATGGTTTAATATGAAACCACATAAACACTTTTCACAATATTAAGAATGAAAATTTATAAAGGAGTTTGTATTGGTGCAGGGTATTTTAGCCAATTTCATTATGAGGCATGGGCGCGCTTAGAAAACGTAGAAATAATTGCGGTTTGCGATATTTCTAAAGAAAAAGCTCAAACAATATGTAATACCTATGGTTTTGCAAAAGCGTATGATAATTTTGAAGAAATGCTTAAGCAAGAAAGCCCAGATTTTGTAGATGTTATTACACCGCCAAATACACACTTAGATATATGTAAAATTGCAGTAGCCAATAATATTCATATCATCTGCCAAAAACCACTTGCTCCAACCTATAAGGAGTCTTTACAACTCGCTAAAATAATAGAAGAATCTAATGTAAGAATGATGGTGCATGAGAATTTTCGTTTTCAACCATGGCACAGAGAGATTAAAAAATTATTAGTACAAAATACTATTGGGAAGAAGTTGCACACTATTAATTTATGTATGCGTATGGGAGATGGTTGGCAACATGATGCCTATAGGAATAGACAACCCTATTTTAGAGAAATGAAAAAGCTATTAATCTATGAAACAGGTATCCATTTTATAGATGTTTTTCGTTATTTAGGAGGAGAAATTACAAAAGTTTATGCAAAATTAAAAACCTTAAATATTAATATAAAAGGAGAAGATTTTGCTTGGGTAAATTTTGATTTTGATAATGGGGCGGTTGGCTTTTTAGATGCGAATAGGTATAATGAAAGTACATCAGACAATCCTAGATTTACTTTTGGTAAAGTAGTAATAGAAGGTACTAAAGGTAGTATTAGATTATATGAAGATGGTAAAATAACTATTCAATTACTAGGAAAAAAGGAGAAAGAACACCTATATAAATTTGAGCATAAAAATTTTGCTGGAGATTGTGTTTTTAATACCCAAAAACATTTTATAGACCAGCTTAGTTCTACGAAACCTTTTGAGACGGATGTTTCTTTGTATTTACAAAACATAATAGTACAAGATAAAATATATGAGTCTAGTAAATTAGGAAAAGAAGTTTCTATTTAAGTCCATAAATTACAATTTATAAGAAGTTTATTAATTGTAATTTTTACGCTTTATAAAGGTATAAATTCTTATATTTCGCTAACTTAATTCAATAACTCAATAAATAATATTATGACAAACAAAATTAAAAAGAGTAGCTTTTTACTTTTTCTAACAGTTTGTTTTGCATTTTTTTCTAGTTGTAAAGAAAAGAAAGCAGAAACTGCAATAGAAGAAGAGACTCAGAAAAAGCCTAATATCGTTTTTATTTATATGGATGATTTAGGATATGGAGATGTAGGATTCAATGGTTCTACAGTTTTGAAAACTCCAAATATGGATAAATTAGCGAATAACGGCTTACGTTTTACAAACGGTTATGCGTCATCAGCTACTTGTACTCCTAGTAGATATGCTTTATTAACAGGTTCTTACCCATGGAGAAATAAAAATGCTAAGATATTGCCAGGAACGGCTCCGCTGCTTATTAGTGAAGAGCAAATGACAGTCCCAAAAATGCTTAATCAAGAGGGATATTACACCGGTGTTGTAGGTAAATGGCATTTAGGATTAGGAAGCGGACATGTAAACTGGAATGAGAAAGTTAAACCAAGTCCTAATGAAGTTGGTTTTGACTATTCTTATATTATGGCAGCAACGCAAGATAGAGTGCCAACTGTATATATAGAAAACGGTGATGTTGTTAATTTAGATCCTAATGATCCTATTGAAATTAATTATAAAGAAAATTTTGAAGGACAGCCAACAGGTGTAGATAACCCAGAGTTATTAAAATTAAAATGGCATCATGGTCATAATAATAGTATTGTAAACGGAATTCCAAGAATTGGGTATATGAAAGGTGGAGAGTCTGCTAAATGGGTAGATGAAGATATGGCAGATCACTTTTTAAAAGGTGCGCAAGACTATGTTAAAAAACATAAAAACGAACCTTTCTTTTTATACTATGCCATGCAACAACCACATGTGCCACGTACACCGCATCCAAGATTTGTAGGTAAGTCTGGTTTAGGAGCTCGTGGAGATGTTATTATGGAGGCAGATTGGTGTGTAGGAGAGTTTGTAAAGACTTTAGAAGAAGAAGGTGTATTAGAGAATACAATAATAGTTTTTTCTAGTGATAATGGCCCTGTATTAAACGATGGGTATTATGATGAAGCGGTAGAGAAATTAGGAGACCATACTCCAGCAGGCGGTCTTAGAGGAGGAAAGTATAGCTTGTTTGAAGCGGGTACACGTGTTCCTTTCTTTACCTATTGGAAAGGGACTATATCTCCAGGTGTTTCAGATGCTTTAGTTTGTCAACTAGATTTACTTTCATCTTTGGCTACTTTAGTTGGTAGCGATGTTAAAGTAAAAGACAGTGAAAACCTTTTAGATGCATTTCTTGGAAAAAGTAAAAAGGGAAGGGATAACCTAGTTCTTGAAGCTGGTTCTAGAACAGCATTAAGACAAGGAGATTGGGCTATGATACCTGCATATAGTGGTGTGGCTGTTATGGATCAAGTAAATATTGAGCCAGGAAACTCTGATGTACCAATGCTTTATAATTTAAAGGACGATTTAGGCCAACAAAAAAATGTTGCTGAAGAAAATCCTGAGAAGTTAAAAGAAATGATGGATGTTTTTATAGGTATTAGAGGAAATGATTATAAAAAAACGCAAAAGATAATCCTTAAGTAATAAAGGAAGGTTAATAAAAAAAGAGCCTGTGATATATACAATCACAGGCTCTTTTTTGTTTGATAGTTTTTTAAAAAATCGTACTATTTTTCATTAAGAATAGATAAGTATTTTTTTGATAAAGTTACAATATCATTAAAATCAGATTCGGAATTAACAACTTTTGTTAATCCGCCACCAATGCCAAGTCCTTCAGCACCGGCAGCAATCCAATCTGCCGCACTATTTTCATCAATACCACCTACAGCAAATAATGGAATATCACTTAAAGGGGCTTTTACTGCTTTAAAATAGTTAATTCCCATGGCCCCAGCAGGGAAAATTTTAACAATATCCGCACCAGCTTCAGCAGCCATGCTAATTTCTGATGGGGTAATAGCTCCCATTAAAACTGGGATGTTGTTTTCATGAGCAACCTTAATAGTTTCAATGTTTGTATTTGGTGTAACTAAAAATTGCGCACCGGCATTTACAGAGTCTTTAGCTTTACTTGCATTAGTAACTGTACCAGCGCCAATAAGAGTATTAGGGTATTTGGCTCTAGCTTTAGAAATTTCTTCTAAGTAACCAGGGGTATTAGAAGTTACCTCTAGTGCTTTAATTCCTCCCGCAACCAAAGCATCAATAACTTTTGCAACTTGCTGTTGTTCTTTCATTCTTATAACAACAACTATCTTGCTATCTTTAATTATTTCTAAAATCTCTTCTCTTTTCATCGTAATACGTGTCCAGTTATATTTCCATTTCTTATGGAGTTAATTTCTTCTTCGTTACTTGTATGTTGGTCTCCTTTTATAGTATGTTTTAAAGCAAAAGCGGCGGTTGCAAAACCAATTACCTTTTCTTTGTTCCAATCTTTATTTAATCCGTGTAAACATCCTGCAGCAAAAGCATCTCCTGTGCCAAAACGATCTAGGATCTGTACTTTATAGGTGTCAGAGACAATTGGGTCATTAGCACCTAGATAAATACCAGATAATGCATTTTCATTAGCAGAATAATGATCACGGACCGTAAAAGCTAGTTCTTTTAGACTGAATTCTTTCTTCGCTTTAGCAATAATATCAACTGTTTTGTCTATGCTATTAGCGCCATCACCTGTCATACCATAAACATCATTTAATACGCCCATATTTCCAAACAGAATGTCTGTGTTTTCTAAAATAGCATCAAATATTTTTCGAGCATTTGATACATCACTCCAAAGAGTTCTTCTGTAATTCATATCAAAGCTAACCTTAACATTTAATTTTCTTGCAATTTTAGCTAAAGAAATTACTTCATCAGCACAATATTTAGATAATGCAGGTGTAATTCCAGAAATAAAAAGATATTTTTGCCCTTCTAAAACTTTTTCCCAGTCAAACTCATTGTTTTTTATACTAGCAATAGCAGAATTTTCTCTGTCATATATTACACTAGATGGTCTTATAGAGGAACCAATTTCTATAAAATAAGTTCCAATTCTATTGCCACCTCTTAATATGTTATTTGTACTTATACCATAGAATCTTAAAGAGTTAACAGCTGCATCTCCTAGCTGATTGTTTGGAAGTTTAGTAACAAACTGTGTTTTATTGCCTAAATACGCTAAGGAGCTAGCTACATTAGATTCTGAGCCAGCAAAATGTACTCCAAAAGTTTTTGCGCTATTTATTTTAGCAGCGTAATCGTTAGGGGTTAGCCTAAGCATTATTTCTCCAAAAGTTGTAAAACTCATAGTGTTTACCAATTAGTGAGAGATCCATCTTTTCTATAAAGACGTGGAATTTCTACAGGTTTAAATTTTAATGTTTTTGCATACTCTTCGTTAAATTCTACTCCTAAGCCTGGAGTGTCCGTAACTGGATATCTTGGACCTGCTAATTTATGTTGCATAGGGTAAAATTTTGGGTCATTTGTTATAACATGAGCACCAGTATTTACTTCTTCTAACCAACTAAAATTAGGACATGATGCTGCTAAGTGTATCGTAGCGGCGGTACATATTGGTCCTAAAGGGTTGTGTGGCATTAAATCTATATAGTGCGTTTCTGCCATAGCAGCAACCTTTTTAGCTTCGGTAATACCCCCAACATTACAAACATCTATTCTTGCATATTGCGTAATGTTTTTTTCTATGAAAGGCATAAATTGCCATTTGCTTGAAAACTCTTCTCCTATTGCAAAAGGAATATCTATCATTTTACGAAGATTTTCATATGCTTCAGGATTTTCATCACGTATAGGTTCTTCTATAAAATCTATAGTCCCTTTAGGCATTCTTTGTATAAAAGAGTATGTTTCTGCTTGAGTTAGTCTTGTATGGTAATCTATACCAATAGTTATTCTTGTTCCTACTTCTTTTCTTAATGCAATTAACCATTCAGAAATTATTGCTATAGATTCTCTAGGTTCAAATTCACTTTGGTTTTCTTGTGCTTCAAATTCGGCAGGAGCTAGGCGTAGCATATTCCATCCATCCGCAACAAGCCCTTTAGAAAGTCTAATAAGTTCTTCTAGGGTAGAAAAACGTACCGATGCAAAACATTCTACAAAATTACGTTGTTTACCACCTAAGAGTTCATAAACAGGAACACCTAAAGCTTTTCCTTTTATATCATATAATGCTATATCTATTGCAGATATGGCTGCGGTTAAAACTCTTCCGCCTTCAAAATACTGCCCTCTATATAAATCTTGCCATATAGCTCCAATTTGCATTGGATTTTTTCCAATAAGTAAAGGTTTGTAGTGTTCTATTGCTCCAATTACTGGAAATTCTCTTCCGGATAGGCCAGATGCTCCCCAACCATAGATGCCACTATTTGTTTCTACCTTAATTACTAATTGGCTACCACTCCCAACATTTATTGGATATGTTTTTATATCAGTGATTTTCATGTGTTATATTCTAAATTATTATTAGTAGACTAATATTTTATTTGTTTTTTGGTACAATACGTTCTACTTTACCAACAATGAAAGTGTAGGAAACAAACCCTAATAATGCTATTCCGCCAATAAAGAATAAAGCAGGACTAAAGTCTCCGTCTTTTACAAGGTAACCTATTGTAATAGGTATAACAATACCAGCTAAACCGCCAATAAAATTAAATGCGCCACCAGTTAAACCAATAAGCCTTGTTGGTGCTATTAAGGATATAAATACCCAGGCTATACTAGCTAATCCGTTTCCAAAAAAGGAAATAGATAAGAATAGTATAATGAAGAAAGTATCATCGGTATAATTTGCTCCAATTACACCTATGGAAAGTAGCATTCCAATAATTATTGGAAGTTTTCTAGAGATTTCTACAGAGTATCCTTTTTTGGTAAGGTAATCCGATACAAATCCGGAGAGTAAAACTCCAACAAAAGCTGCCAGGTAAGGTATTGAGGCTAAAAAACCAGATTTTAAAAAATCTAATCCTCTATACTTTACTAAATAGGTAGGGAACCATGTAAGAAAAAATATTAAAGTTGCTCCTAAGCAAAATTGACCTATGTATAATCCCCATAGTTTACGGTAACTAAATACTTCTTTAATATCTTCCCAGTTAAATTTTTCTTTAACTTCTGTCTGTTTTTTTGTTTCTATAAGGCCACCACCTTCTTGAATATAATCTAATTCTGATTGGCTAATAGATTTATGGTCTTTTGGGTCTCTATAAAAGAAATACCAAATTGCAGCCCATACAAGACCTATAATTCCTGAGATTATAAAAAGCCCTCTCCAGCCAAATGCATCTTGTATTAAAGTTAAAACTGGTAATAAAAAAGCCATTCCTAAAAATTGCCCAGAAGTGTAAATTCCTATTGCTGTAGCTCTCTCGTTTTCTGGGAACCAACGTGTAACTACTAAATTATTTATAGGGTATGAAGGAGCTTCAAAAAAACCAATACTAGCTCTTAATCCAATTAATGCGGTAAAAGAATTTACCATACCTTGAATTAAAGTAGCAATAGACCAGAAAACCATTATAAAGGTGTATAGTACTCTAGATTTTACTCTATCAGCAATTGCACCTCCAGGTATTTGTAATAATGCATAGGTCCATGCAAATGCAGAAAAGACATAGCCCATTTTAATGGAGTCTATACCTAAATCATCTTGAAGAGCTGATGCTGCTATAGAGATATTACTGCGATCTAAATAGTTTATTACTACAGTTATAAAAATCATAGCAAGGATATTAAATCTTTTTCTTGTGGTTGGTTTTTTGGTCATTTTCTTTCTTTTTAAAGTCCTTACGAAATTATGTGGATATTAATAGTATTAACAGCACGGATGATTAATATGAAGTAACTAATGTGTTTATTATAAAATATTAGTACGTTTTTTAGGTAAAAAAAGAACGGCAGTTTACTTAAAAAAGTTACTTGCCGTTCTTAGCTCAAAACTCAACTCAAACAAAATTTTTAATATGCAGGGTCTTGTGTTAATACACCAGATTGTAAATCTAACTGCGTTTGTGGTACAGGAAAATGATCATCTTGACCAGCGGTGTAATTTGCTCCTTGAATCCAAGGTAATTTGTTAGCAGATAATTCTGATGCTAAATATGAATTCATAGTTTCAGCATCTATACCCCAACGAACTAAATCTTGAAAGCGCATACCTTCTAATGCAAACTCTAATCTTGTTTCATGACGAACTGCTTTTCTTGCATAATCTTGATCAGGAAAAGAAGGATACAATCCTAATAAGTAATTTGCAGCGGGTTGTGATTCATCAATAACTATTGGGTCATCAGATCCAAAAGTAGTATTGCTGATTCGTCCCATAACAATATCATCCTGAGCTCTAAGACGTATCTCATTAACTAGGTCTTTTGCAGTTTCTAGATCATTTTCTTCTACAGCAACTTCTGCTCTCCAAAGAATAATATGTCCTAATCTAAATAGTCTCCAGTTATTACCATTTAAACCAGCTGACCATGTAGGTGTGTTAATAGATATAGTCTGAAAATTTCTTTTGTAGAACATTATTTTCTTGTTTAAGAAAGGCCCCATTCCTGCTTGGTCTAACATCCAGTCGCCACCAGACATTGGTCCCCAATCAAAAAATGGAATTCCACGTCTTGCAATTGTCCAGTCTACTCTAGGGTCAAGAAGTTCAGCCGTTGGTGTAAAAGGATCTGTATCTAATAAACCATAATCTTCTAATAATAAATCATCTTGGAATGTATCTAATAAAGGTAATCCTTGAGCATCAACTTTAAAGGCGTTAAAAAGATCAAAAGAAGGAGCACTATATGCGCAACATAATCCTATATCCGCACCTCTAGGAAATAAAGTTCTATGGTCTGAACCTGCATTATGCCCTCCAGCATCACCATCATTTACAGTGTATTGTATTTCAAAAATACTTTCCGCATTGTTTTGCTTTTCTTCGTCATGATTATCATAAAAGTGATCCATTAATACAAATGGGCCATTATCTATAATGTCGTCTAATAAAGGTTTTGCTAAATCAAACTCATTTTGAAACATATGAACTCTAGCTTTTAATGCTTTAGCTGCCCAACGAGAAGCACGACCAATTTCTGGAGTTTCATCCATATTGTTATCTATACCCCATTGAATATCTGCTTCAATATTATCCCAAACTTCTGCTTCGTTTGAAACTTCTGCAGGGTTAACGTCTTCTGTTATATATGGTATTTTTTCAATTTTTGTTCTTAATTGAAAATGAAACCATGCTCTTAACCATCTAGCTTCTGCTTCAATTTGTGTTGCGCCTGCTGCAGGAATGTTTTCTCCTGCATTTCTAAGAACTCTAATAACATCATTAGCTCTTGCAATACCATCATAATTTGCTTTCCATAAACCTTCTACCCATGGGTTAGTTGGGTCTACTTCGTATCTTTCAATTAAGTTTATTGCACTCCAGCCACCAGTTTGGTCTCCACGGTGCATATCATCAGAAGGTACATCTCCCCATACCCAGTTCGTAGCAGAGGCTTCACCAGCTCCACCTGGGCCTCCTTGTGAGTAACCATCAATAACAGAATATGCTCCTACTAATAATAGATTAGCACCAGGTTCGTCAGAAAGTGTATCTATTGTTACAACACCTCTAGGGAATTCTTCTAAAAATTCATCTTTACAAGCACTAACAGCAATTCCTAGAATTACCAAAAGGCTTATTTTTTTATATATTTTCTTCATTTTCATTTTTTTTATAAACTAATATTTAAACCAAGGACAAATTGTTTCGGTTGTGGCCATGTTCCAAAGTCGAAACCTTTATTTATTTCACTATTTTGATTGTTTGCATCAAAAGCAGGAAATACTTCAACATCTAAACCAGAATAATCATCAAAAAGAGTAATTAAGTTTGTTCCCATTAAATAAATACGCATATTAGAAACACCTATTTTATCTAATACATTACTTGGTAAGTTGTATCCTATTTGTAATGATTTTAGACGCAAGAATGTACCATCTTCCACCATATCTGAATGTGTGTTTTGCTCAAAACTTGTTGTACTAGATGCTTTAGGTAATACAGCATCTTCATTATTTTCTAGATATGGACTTCCCCAAGATTTATATAAACGATCGGATGCTTTTGGACCTTGAAATAAACCATATCTTGTAAATCTGTTGTAATAATTAATTAAGTCATTACCAACACTTGCATACCAGATAGCGGTAAGGTCAAAGTTTTTATATTGCATTCCTAAATTTAAACCTGCAGTAAAATCTGGATGTGGGTTTCCAATAGATGTTCTATCATCTGGAGTAATTTCTCCATCTGGTACGCCATTTGGACCACTAATATCTTTTATTTTAAGATTACCAGGTTGGTTATAAGTGCCATTCGTAGCATGCGCATCTGCTTCTGGTTGTGTTTGGAAAATGCCTTCTACAACATAACCATAAAATTCTGGAAAAGAACGGCCATTTTCTGCTCTAGTATAGGTTTGTCCTCTTTCACTTCTACCTGTTACAAAATCATTTTCTCCACCAGATAATTGTGTAACTTCATTTTTATAAGTAGAAATATTTGCCCCTATATTATAAGTAAAGTCAGCTCCTACACTACCGTTATAACTAAGTTCTATATCAACACCGTTATTATCCATAGTCCCAATGTTTACAGCTGGGAATTGTGCTTGCCCTACAACAGCAGGTAATTCTATAGGAAATAACATATCGCTTGTTTTCTTTCTCCAAACATCTACACTTAAATTTAATCCACCAACAATAGTCGCATCAATACCAAAGTTTGTAGATTCTGTAGTTTCCCAAACAGCATTAGGGTTCCCATAAGCAATAGATTGGTATCCTAAAGCAATAGTGTTATCATTACCACCTAAACCATAGTATGAGTTTCCTAAACCAGAACCATATGTACTAAAGATATTACTACTACTGCCTATTTGGTCATTACCAGATTGACCCCAACCAACTCTAAACTTTAATTGGTTTAACCAACCACTAGTGCCTTCCATGAAGTTTTCTCTAGATACTACCCAACCTGCAGATACTGCTGGAAAGTAACCAACTCTTTTGTCTGATGTAAATATGGAAGAAGCATCTCGTCTAACAGTACCTTCTATCATATATTTATTATCATAGGAGTAGTATAATCTAGAAAACAAAGAAAATAAAGATCCTGCACTAGCATTGGAATCATTTGTTATACCATCTGCTCCAGCAGTTAAGTAGTAAAAATCTGGATTAGTAGATATGTAACCTGCTCTACCAGCTTGTATTTCGTCAAAACTACTTTTGTAGGATTCCATACCTAAAAGAACATCTACATTGTGAACTTCTGAAAATGTTTTTGCATAGGTAAGTGTGTTAGAAAAGTTCCATGTTAATCTATTGTTTCTTGTTTCACTTAAGGTGTTTGCAAAAGAACCGTTAGTGTTTTCTGGATCAGCAAATCTTGGGTCATGGTTACTAAACCAGTTCATGTTATATCCAAATAAAGATTTAAACTTTAAATCTTTTAAAGGCTCTATTTGCATATAAAAGTTACCCGTTAAATTCATTGTTTTTCTTAGGTCTCTTCTATTTCTAAAATTACTTCCTACTGGGTTAGGACCATCGTTTAGGTTACCACCTACAATACCTCCTGCATAATTTCCGCCTTCATCTAAAAGAGGAATTAAAGGACTTGTTTCGGCTATAGCATTAAAACCTATTGTGTTCCCTTTACTTTCTGTGAAAGTGGCACCTAGTCTTTGACCAATAGTTAACCAATCCGTTATTTCAGAATCTATATTAGATCTAAAAGCATATCTGTTAAAAGAATTGTATTTAAATATACCTTCCTCATCAAAGAAACTAGCATTTAATGCATAAGTTGTCTTTTCTGAACCACCAGTAACAGAAAGTCCGTATTCTTGCAACAAAGCTGTACTGTCATACATTTCTTCTAACCAATCGGTACCATTTTGGTTAGTACGTGTAATTGGATAGTTTCTTTCCTCATATAAAGAAGGATCTGTAGAAGGGTCTCCGTTAGATGCTCCATTTGGAAATAGATAATCATTAACCCTAGTAGCTGTTATGTCATTAGGGTCAAACTGAAAATGTGGGTGATTTGGTGCAATACCATCATTTGTTTGTTCTAACCATATCATTTGGCCAATTAAATTAGGGTCGGTAACTAAATCCATTTTAGCGTTACTTTTTCCAACACCAGTTTTAACATTTAATTGCAGTTTTGCCTTCTGATTTTTTCTTCCAGATTTTGTAGTAACTAATATTACACCATTTGCACCTCTAGAACCATAAATGGCAGTAGATGAAGCATCTTTTAATACTTGAATGGTTTTTATTTGGTCTGGTGGTGGTATAGAACCTCCAATAGAACCATCAATAATATACAATGGGTTATTACCATTGATACTACCTAAACCACGAATCCTTACTTGTGCTTGTTGTCCTGGTCTTGCGGATGCTACTACAGTTACACCAGAGGCACTACCTTGTAATGCTCTTGTAGCATCTGCAGATGGTTGTTGGTCAAGAAAATCATTGTCCACAGTACTCACAGCTGTTACAACATCGGTCTTTTTTCTAGAACCGTACCCAATAAGAACCACTTCTTCGAGTGCTTCTGCACTTTCGGATAGTTGTATGTTAATGGTTGTATTATCGCCTATTGTTACTTCTTTAGTAGTAAAGCCAGTATAGCTTACAACTAATACATCTCCTTTGTTAGCTTTGAGTGTATAATTACCATCAAAGTCTGAAACCACACCGTTTGTAGTTCCTTTTACAACTATGTTTGCTCCAATAAGAACTTCGTTTAGCTGGTCTGTTACATTACCTGTTATTTGGGTAGACTGCGCTTCTGCAGAAGTAACGCAGAATAGCATAATTGCTAAACCAAACAAAAGGTTGCGTGGTTTAAATCGAGTAGTTAATCGTTTTTTCATAAAATTGATTTAATGAGTTAATTTGTTTAGTAGTTAGGTAATGAAGAAGTAAATTTTTTAAGAGCTGTGAGTAATAGTAAATTCTTAATAAATATCAAATCCTCATTTTTCCTATGCAAAAATTGCTTTTTTGCTAATTTATGCTCGGTAAAATGTGGTCATTGTTAAGGATTTTTTAACATATGATCAAAACCCGTAAAGTGTGTGAGTTTCTAGTATTTTGGTCTTTTAATACCTATATATGACCGTTATTTACCTTTTTTTACTATATGTTCAGGTATTATCTAGTATACTCTAGAAAGCACAAAGGTTATTTTGGGTAATATGTTGTAAAATTTTTAAGGAAGATTTAGAAAACCTGTATTTTTTTGAATAAAACTCTTAAATATTAATTCTTTTAATTTTTCCAACTAAGAAGATAAAGGATAAAAGACCAACAAAAGTAAGGCAGGTTATAAAGAAAATAGCTGGTCTAAAATCTCCATTTTTGGCAAGATAACCTATAGCAATTGGAGTAATTACAGCAGAGGAAGAACCAATAAAGTTAAATGTGCCTCCTACAAGACCAATGAGTTTTTTTGGAGCCATTAAGGAAACAAAAACCCATGTTGTACTAGCAAATCCGTTTCCAAAAAAAGCAATAGTTAAAAAAAGAATTATAAAATTTGTATTGTCAGTATAATTAACTCCAATAATACAAGTAGAAAGTAGCATACCACATATAATTGGTAATTTTCTTGCTACTTCTTTCTTGTAACCTTTACGGATTAAAAAGTCGGATGTAAATCCAGATAGTATTACACCTACAAATGCAGCTAAAAAAGGTATAGAAGCCAAAAAACCAGATTCCAGAAAATCAATACCTCTATATTGTACTAAATATGTAGGGAACCAGGTTAAGAAGAATATTATAAGAGAACCAATACAAAATTGACCAATATAAAGTCCCCAAAGTTTTTTGTGTACAAAGGCATGTTTAATGTCTTTCCAAGAGAACTTTATAGCATCTTCACTCTCGTTGGTACTAATTGTATTTGGCTCGTCTTGACAAATATATTCTAATTCAGTTTTACTAATACTTTCGTGGTCTTTTGGATCTCTATAAAATTTGTACCATATATAGCTAAGTATAAGCCCTATAATTCCTGAGAAAATAAATAACCCTCTCCATCCTAAATAATATTGAACAGAAACTAAAAGAGGAGTTAAAAAAGCTAGTCCAACATATTGTCCAGAAGTATATATAGCTATTGCAGATGCTCTTTCTTTTTCTGGAAACCATTTGCTTGCTATGGCATTATTTGTTGGAAAGGATGGAGCCTGAAAAATACCACTACTAGCTCTTAAACCTGCTAATGCGGTAAAAGAATTTATAAACCCTTGTAATAAGCTAGAAATAGACCATAATATTAACATTATTGGATATAGAATTCTTGCTTTTATATTATCTACTAGGATGCCTCCTGGAATTTGAAAAATGGCATATGTCCATGCAAATGCAGAAAAAATATATCCCATTTGTATAGAGCTTAAACTCAAATCTTGGCTTAAAGCAAATGCTGCTACAGAAATGTTACTCCTGTCTATATAATTAATGACAACAGAAATAAATACTAAGGTTAATACATTAAAACGTTTTCTAATACTACCTGTTGAGTTTTTAGTATTCATTGCGTTAGATAACTTTTGGGTAAAGTTAAGATATGATAGTAAATTTTGAGTTATATTTTAGTTGAATTTGTTTTGAAATCCGTGTTGTCATCCCCATTTTTTTTGTATTTAGAAATATAAGATGAAGGGGATTGTCCAAACATTTTTCTAAAACATTTGCCAAAATAATTAGGATCGTTGAACCCAACTAAATAACTAATTTCAGAAATTGTATATTGGTTTTTTGCTAGCAACTGCGAAGCACGTTTAAGTTTAATCATTCTAATAAATTCATTTGGAGCATGGCCAGTTAAATTTTTTAGTTTTCTAAATAATGTAGACCTACTTAGGCTCATGTCTTCTGCTAATTGATCTACACCATAGGATTCATTCTGCATGTGCTCTTCTAAGAAAGACATAATTTTATTTAAAAATGTTTGTTCATTAGAATTTATACTAACATCTTCTAAAGTTAAAAGCTCTTGTGTTTTTAAATACCTGCCAATAGATGCTCTAGATTCTACTAATTTGTCTACTCTTAAACTTAAAAGTTCCATTTTAATAGGTTTAGAAATATAAGCATCTGCACCAGATTCAAACCCTTCCATCCTATTTTCTACAGTATTTAATGGTGATAAAAGTATAATGGGAATATGACTAGTTTTTGCATTATTCTTAAGTTGATAACATAAAGCTATACCGCTAGATTGTTCTGTAGATACGTCTCCAATTATAAGTTTAGGAATTTTTTCTAAGGCAAGGTTTAAGGCTTCTTTGCTATTTTTGGCCTCTAGAATGGAATATTTATTATGAAGACCTTTTTTTATTAGGCTTCTTGTTTTTTTAGAGTTATCATAAATTAATATCGTTGGCTTTGATTTTTCTATAACTAAACTAGAATTAATCTCGCCATTATATTTTATGTTATTGCTATTAGTTTCCGAGGTATTAGGGGTTTCTCCAGACACTAAATGCACATTTCCTAGTGGTATTTTTAATACGTAACTATTTTTAGTTTTAGAAGAAATAGTTCCATAATGTAGCTGTATTATTTTTTCTATAACTTTATACTTTGTATTTAAAAAATCTTCTGAACGGTTTAAAGTGTCTAAACCTGGTGTATCGTTTTCTGCCTCAAGTTTTATTAGAATATACTTACACTCTATTTCTCTATTTTTTCGGTTTATTTTAAGTAAGTCCGAAGGTATTTCTGTAGAAATTGTAATAGTACTTTCTTCTTGTGCATTTTGTATTAATTCATAAGTAATATCAGTAATTACTTTTTCAAACCTATCTCCATCAAACCAAACATCAGAGACTAATAATTTACTTTTGAATAATAAGAGTACATTTTTATTTTGAGCTATTATTTTGTGAGACTCAATACTATTTCTTATAAAATCTATAATATTTTCTTTTTCTAAAACAAGTTCAGATTCCCCAATTTCTATTTTTCTGTAGTCTGTTAATTCGTTAACAACACCAATGAGTTGTTTTACATTAGATTCAATAGATTTTAGTTTAGTTTCAATAAAAGCATCATTGGTTTTTAGTGCTAAAAGTTCCTCTAAAGGATTTAGAATATTTGTGAGTGGCGACTTAAAATCATGATTAATAGTTGTGAAAAAATGTAATTTTAATCGGTTAATTTCATTGGCAGCCTCTTGAACTTTAAATATGTTTTTTTCATTAATTCGTAACTGTTTATAATACCATGATATTAATAAGATACTTATAAAAAATGTACCAATAAATAGAAGAGGCCATGCTTTTTTACCATAAGGGGAATAAGTGCTAAAAGAAATAGGTTTTGGCACTGCATACCAAATATTCTTGGAGCTTTCTAAAGGATCTTTATTTATTTTTTTAGTGGTTAAAGAAGTAAAGTTTACATTGCTTTTTTTGTAAGTAAAAAAAGAGGATTTGTTCGTATTAAAAGAGTAATCTAATTTACTTTTAAGAGGACTATTAGTAACTAGTAAGTTTGTGTTGTTAAATTCTTTATTATTTAAAATTTGTTTTTGTTGAGCATGTAAAATAGAAGTGCAGCACAACATAACAAAAGCTAAAAAAGCTATTGTTTGTCTATAAAAACAACTGTATTTCTTATTTAAATTCCTCATTTATCTACATAATTTTTTTACAAAAACAAAAATAAGCGCTACCCACACTAATATAGTAATAATTAAGGGGATGTAGAGATTAAATCTATTGTTTTTTTAGTTTTTTTCAGTATTGTTTGATTAGTATGTATTTGGTTTTGGTCAATTTTTACCATTTACAATGAATTATATGTGCGTTCTTTATTTAAAGTCTAAAAAAATTAAGATTTGTTTAAAATAGAACTACTAAAATTAAGCCTTATACTAGGGCTAATAATACCATTACATTCCTGTAAAGAAAATGAACTTCCAAGTATAAAAGCTGATGACAAACTATTTGTTTTGTTAGATAAAGAGTACACGAATATTTCTTTTGAAAATACTCTTGTAGAAACTAGTGATGAAAATCACCTCACAAACGAGGATTTTGTTACAGGTGCAGGTGTTGCAATTGGTGATATTAATAATGACGGGTTGCCAGATATTTACTTTAGCGGTAATCAAGTAAATGATGAGCTGTATCTGAATAAAGGAAATTTTGTGTTTGAAAATATTTCCAAAAAAGCAGGACTTATAGAGGATAAAACATGGTCTACTGGAGTAACCTTTGGAGATGTTAATTCTGATGGTTATTTAGATATTTATGTTTGTAAAAATACACAAGGAAATAAAAAGCTTAGCGCAAACTATCTTTATATTAATAATGGTGATGCAACTTTTACAGAAAGTGCAAAGGTCTACAAAGTAGCTAATACAGGGTATTCTAAACAAGCTAATTTTTTTGACTACAACAAAGATGGTTACATAGATATTTATTTGGTAAATCAGCCTCCAGGTATAGGAAATAGAATAGGAGGAAAAGATAAATATAAAGACTCTAGATATAGCGATAAACTTTATAAAAATTTAGGTAAAACAAAAGGGTATATTGAGGTTTCTGCAGAAGCAGGAACAGAAAACATGGCTCATGGTTTATCTGCTGCAATTGGTGATATTAATAATGATGGTTGGCCAGATATTTATGTGGCAAATGACTATGATGCACCAGATTATATGTATTTAAATAATCAAAATGGAACTTTTCAAGAGATATTAAAAACATCTTTTAAACACATTTCTAATTTTAGTATGGGGAGTGATATTGCAGATTATGATAATGATGGTAATCTAGATATTATGGTTCTAGATATGGTAGCAGAAGACCACAAAAGAATTAAAACTAATATGGGCGGTATGCGTCCAGAAAATTTTTGGAAAATTGTAAAGGAGGGTGGTCATTACCAATACATGTTTAACACACTACAAAGAAATAATGGTAATGGAACTTTTAGTGATTTAGCACAAATGGCAGGAGTTTCTAATACAGATTGGAGTTGGGGGCCATTAATTGCAGATTATGATAATGATGGGTATAAAGACATATTTGTAACTAACGGAATTAAAAGAAATATGCGTAATAGCGATGTAAATTTAAAGTACAAAGTTATATTAGATAGCATAGAGGTAGAAGCTAAAAAACAGGGCAAAAAATTCCAAGAACTTGTTAATGTTTTAGAATTAGCACAAATGGCTCCTGAAGATAAAATAGATAATTTTATTTATAAAAATAATGGCGATTTTACATTTTCAAAAAAGACAAAAGATTGGGGTATTAATATACCAAGTTTATCTAATGGAGCTGCTTATGCAGATTTAGATAATGATGGCGATTTAGATTTAGTAGTAAGTAATATAAATCAAAAAGCATTTGTTTATAGAAATACTACAACGGAAAAGAATTTAAATAATTTTTTGCAACTAAAATTAATACCAAAAAAGAATACTAATTTATACTGTACACGAGTAAAACTATATAAAGATTCTAAAGTTTGGCAAATAATTGAAATGAGTAATACAAGAGGGTATATGTCTAAAAGCCAAGATATAGCTCATTTTGGTGTTGGAAAAAATAAAGAAATAGAAAAAATAATAGTTGAATGGCCAAACTGGGAAAAAACTATTTTAGAAAATGTAGATGTTAATCAACAATTAGAAATTGTACAAAGCAAAAGTGCTAAAATCATTGCAGAGACAAAAGAAGAACCAATAAAAGGACTCACTTTTAATACCATAGCAAAAGAACATGGAATTGAACATAAACATCAAGAAAATGAATACAATGATTATGATAAGCAAGTTTTACTGCCACATAAAATGTCTCAATTTGGACCTTCTATAGCGGTTGCAGATGTAAATAATGATTACCTAGAAGATTTTTATATTGGTGGCGCAGCAGAGAATGAAGGTACTTTATATATTCAGAATACAAATGGAACGTTTAAAAAAAGCACTTCTAAACCTTGGAGTATAGATAAAGCATCGGAAGATATGGGTTGTGTTTTTTTTGATGTTGATAATGATTCAGATATGGATTTATTTGTAGTCAGTGGTGGGAATGAATTTGCAGTAAACAGCAAAAAATTACAAGACCGTATTTATATTAATGATGGTAAAGGAAATTTTAAAAAAGATGTTAAAAGAGTTCCTCAAAATTTAATAAGTGGCTCTGTTGTATCTAAAGCAGATTATGATAATGATGGGGATATAGATTTGTTTATAGGAGGTAGGTTAGTGCCTGCAAAATATCCTTATCCAGCAAGCAGTATTCTTTTAGAAAATGTAAATGGTTATTTAAAAGATGTTACTATTACCAAAGCAAAAGATTTAAATAAAATAGGCATGGTAACTTCTAGTACTTGGGTAGATATAAATAAGGATAAAAAATTAGATTTAGTTGTAGTAGGAGAGTGGATGCCAATAGTAACTTTAATACAAAATGATACGGGAGAATTTGTTCAAAAAAAATATGAAGCTTTTAAAGATTTAGAAGGTTGGTATTATAAAGTTACTGCTGCAGATATGGATAATGATGGAGATAAGGATTTAGTTTTTGGAAACTTAGGTCTTAATTATAAATATAAAGCTTCTAAAAAAACTCCTTTTCAAGTGCATAGTTATGATTTTGATAAAAATAGCACAACAGATATTGTTTTAAGTTATTATGAAGAGGGGAATATTTACCCTATAAGGGGTAGGTCTTGCTCTATTGAACAAATTCCTTCTTTAGGAGAAAAATTCCCAACTTTTGAGTCTTTTGGAGAATCTACTTTAGAAGGTATTTATGGAGAAAACTTGAATAAAGCACTTCATTTAAAAGCAAAGAACTTTGCATCTATATATGCAGAAAACCTAAATGGAGAAAACTTTAGCATAACCCAATTGCCTATGCTAGCACAAATAGCAAGTGTTAATGCAATAGTGTTAGAAGATTTTAATAAAGATGGTAATAAAGATATTCTGTTGGCAGGAAATTTATTTACTTCTGAAATAGAAACTCCACGTAATGATTCTGGTATAGGACTTTATCTTCAAGGAAATGGTAAGGGAGAATTTATACCAATAAACGTTATTGAAAGCGGATTTTATACACCAAACGATGTCAAGGATATGAAAAAAATAAAAATAGGGTCAAAGAATGTAGTGTTGGTAGCAAATAATAATTACTATTTACAAGCATATACATATCCGTCTTTAGAATAATATTTTTGGATGGCTATGTATTTCCTGACCTATAACAACCCTTAATTGAACAATAGCTCTTTAGGTTTAAAGAATTACTTAAGTAGTTTTATAAACTACAGAATTTATAAAATTAGATTGGTAATTATGAATATAAAAAAGTTTAAACTTTGCAGAGTACCCGCAGTAGTGCTTTTTTTTCTTATATCTTTTTTTGCATACACACAGCAGTTTACAGAAGTAGAGTCTAGGGCATTATCCGAAATGAAAATAAATTATGGTAATGCTGTTGCCGATTATGATTTAGATGGAGATTTAGATGTTTTTATAGTTGCTTATAATTCTTTTGATGCAAATGATGAAACTACTTGGAGCCGTCTTTTAGAAAATATAAACGGAAGGTTAGAAGATGTTACTAAAGATGCGGGTTTTGGAATACAACATTCTAATGCAGAAAAGCAGGATTTGAAGTTAGGTGCTTCATGGGCAGATTATGATAATGATGGGTATCCAGATATTTTATTATCCCATCAAAATGGAACACAATTATACAAGAATATGGGAGATAAAACTTTTAAAGATGTAACCCAAGCAGCAAAAATAGAGCCTTGTTTAAGTTGTAATAATTCGGGTAGTTTATGGTGGGATTATGATAATGATGGGGATTTAGATTTATACCTCTTTTATTTAGAAGACGAAAATAGATTATTTAATAACCAGGCAGATGGTACTTTTGAAGAAATTATAGGTGCTTTAAATATAAATGATGGTAATAGAACATGGTCTTCTTTACCTATTGATGCGAACCATGATGGATGGTTAGATTTATATGTGGTGAATGACTTTGGATTGAGTAATTTTTATTTAAACCAAGAAGGCCAATCTTTTGTGAATGTTACAGATGCTTATAATTTAAGAAATACAGGTTGCGGAATGGGCTCTACAATTGGAGATTTTAATAACGATGGTTATTATGATATTTATGTTACCAACATAGCAGAATCTAAAAGTAATCCTTTGTTTATGGGAACAGCAGAAGGGCCTTTTGTAAATGTAACCAACCAAGAAGGTGTGGGTAATGGCCATTATGGTTGGGGAACTAGATTTTTAGATGCAGATAATGATGGAGACCAAGATTTATATGTTGTAAATGGAGAAGCAGATTTGCATTATGAGAATGTTTTTTTTAAAAACTTAAGAAAAGAAGGAGAACAAAAATTTACAGATTGGACAAATGAATCTGCCGCAAATGGAATACATAATGGAATGGGAGCAGAGGTTTTTGATTATGATGAGGATGGCGATTTAGATATTCTTGTTAGTAATACAAATAAAGCACCATACTTATATAAAAATACAACTGCAATTTCAGATGCATGGTTACAGGTTAACTTAGAAGGAATAACCTCTAATAAAAATGCTTTTGGAAGTAAACTCATTGCATATGTAGAAGGAGATTCTATACATAGATTATTACATGGGGCTACTATTATGGGGCAAAGTGTTAAACCAGCACATTTTGGATTAGGAAATGTAAATAAAATAGATAGTTTGTTTATTCAATGGCCCAATTCTATTCAAGAAAAAATATATGATATAGCAATAAATCAAAAGATAAAAATTGTTGAAAAACAAGGGATGCAAGAAGGAGACTTTTATAATTTAGAAGAGGAGGAGGCAACGCCAGAAATAGATTCTGTACTATTTGATGAAATACCTAATGATAAAGTTTTAGAGAAAGATTTAATAGTGCACCCAAATCCTTTTAAAGAACATATAACATTTAATTTTTTGAATAAAGAAACTGGAGTTCTGCGTCTTAGTATATATACAATAGTGGGAGCAAAAGTATTTAGCTTAGAACAAGAAATAGGGACTTCTAATGACTGGGTTTTACAATGGAATGGAGAAAGTAATAACGGTGTTAAATTAACTTCTGGGTTATATGTTTATAAAGTAAGTTTGGCAAATAAAAAATGGTCAGGAAAGCTTCTTTTAAATTAAAAAAACTTACTAACCATTTATCATTTGTGTGTAGCAAAGAAATACGTTCTCTACTAAGCTTTATTTTTTATAAAGTTCTTCTAGAGTCCAATAATCTTCTCGGTCTTTAATTTTATTTCTAACATTTGTTACTTGCCAAGCGCCAATAGGGGTAGCATTGTTAAGATGTTTTCTAATGTAAGTTAACACACCTGCAATCCATTCATCATCTTGGTGTTTCATGCCAACCATAACACCAGCATATTCTTTACCATCTAGAGGGCCTGTTAAACCATTTAGTAGAATCTTTGTAGTAATATCTCTAGAGCCAGTTACCCTTGGCGAACCTATTAAAGAAGGTGCTAAACCTTCTTTTCCTTCTCCATTTGTACCGTGGCATGCTACGCAAGTATTCTTAAAAGCAATATATCCTTTAATGATGTTATTTCTAACATTAGAATTTTCTAAAACATGTTTTTTCTTTATTAACTCAATTTCTTGAGGTACTTCTTTAATTCCCTCTGTGCCTACAATAGTTATTACCTCATTGTTTTTATGCATGTTCATAATTTCCTTAATACTAGCTTTTGCATCTTTGGATTTACTAGACCTTAAGGATAGTAGCAATTGAATAATAACATTTTTATCCTTATCACTTTTCATAGCATATACAGCATTCTTAATTTCAGTATTTCCATTTTTTAAAAACGATTCACTAATACGTAAAGCCGCGCGCCTTACTCTTGGGTCTTTATCTTTTAGTTTTTTTAGGACTAGATCCTGGGTAACAGCATCTAATCCATCTAGAGTCCATAAGCCATGTAACCTTTCTAATGCAGAAGAATTAGAATCTTTAGAGTTAAAAAAGGATTCATTATCTGTTGTTATTTCTTTAAGCTTAGA
This sequence comes from uncultured Maribacter sp., assembly GCF_947495965.1. GTDB lineage: Bacteria > Bacteroidota > Bacteroidia > Flavobacteriales > Flavobacteriaceae > Maribacter_B. The sequence continues at coordinate 533,940 of NZ_CANMBB010000001.1, read as the reverse complement.
AATTATAGATTTATCATTTTTAAGAATAATTAATTTTTGCGCATTAATTCTATACCAACCATTAGGGTGTCCTAAATATGAAATTAATTCTTCAGGAGATTTTTGTAATAATTTTTCAGTTTTTACAGGTTCTATTTCATCATGCACTATTCTGTATATTCTCCCTTTTCCAATGTTTTTATCTAATTTTTTTCTTTCAACAACAGGTCTTAAAAAGCTTCCTTTTCTAACCCAATTACCCTCTTGAATTATACCACGGTACATATCTACTACATATAAACAACCATCTGGACCAGTATTTGTATGTACTGGTCTAAAATTAGCATCGGTAGAAGCCATGAACTCCGTTTCTTTATAGGTGTTTTTTAATACGTTTTTTCCGTTTATATTTTGGACAGTTGCTCTACGTATTAGCCTTCCAACTGGTTCTGGAATAAATAAATCTCCATATGCAGGTAGTTTATCTCCTAGAAATATGGATTGTCCACAACTGGCGGTAAAATGATTAAGTGTCCCATCTTCACGTAGTCTTTTTAAACCACCTTGAACATCTGGAGTTCCTATAACGGGCCAAACTTTTTCAAAACCTTCTTCCCAATTATTCTCAACTTCTAAATTTCCATAAAAAGGGTGTTGTTGGTATCCTAAAGCAGGTGTTTCTCCACCTGCACTAGAGTAGAATAGTTGTCCGTTTTCATCTTGGGTTAAACCCCATTGTCCGTTAGGAGCATCAGCAAGAGTATCTATTTCTATTTTACCACGAGTAAACCTGTACCGCAAAGAATTTTTTGAGAGATATAACCAGTTGTCTATACTCCAAATCATGCTTGCAGACTGGTGTTCTAAATTAGAATTGTCTCTTTTTTTATTTTCTAGTAGTAATATTTTTTCATCGGCTATTAAGTCTCCATCAGTATCTCTATAACTCCATATATTACGATTGTAGGTTTCGCCTACAATTACTCTATCATCAAGAGGTAATATAATTCTTGGTAGTATTAAGCTATCTATAAACACAGTGCTTTTATCCATTTTTCCATCACCATCTATATCTTCTAATACAGAAATTCTACTCCAAGGTTCTTGTTGGTTTGTACCGTCTATATCTTGCATGTATGTTAGCATTTCTGCAACATATAACCTGCCGTTCGCATCCCAAGCTGTGGCAACGGGCTCATTAATCATAGGTTCGCTAGCTACTAATTCTACATGGTATCCTTCGGGTAAAAACATGGTTTTCATACTTTCTTCAGGAGATAGGAATTGTACAGCAGGATCTTTTACTATTTCAGGCTTTTTGTAAATAACATCGGTATATGTTTTCTTTTCCTCTTTGCAGCTATTAAAAAAAATAAGAAAACTTAGTAAAATTGTAAAAAATGTTGCTTTGTATAACATATTGTAAAAAAAATAGCACTTTAGAATTATTTCTAAAGTGCTGGCAATTTATAGTAATCTATTTATTTTGTTTGTTATTAATGTTCTTTTGAATAGAACAAATGTTTTTCTAATGAAAATTTTATCCTATACCATTACTGTAAGCAATAATTATAATACCTACAACCATACAAGTTAACCCAATGTATAGGAAATTTTTAGCTTTAGACGAAGCTTTAACCCACTCTTTTGTAACTAAACCACTAACAATAGCGGTTACTACACATGCAGTGTTAAAGATTGCATAACCAACCGTTCCTCCTAATTCTTTACCTAGCTTAAAACCTGCGTAAGCAAATACTACGGATGCTGCAAAGTTAAACACTCCCATTACAGTAGTAAGCATTATATTTTTTCCTAAATGAGGTGTTTTAAATTTTCCCCATAATTTTTTAGCTGTTAATTGTTGTGCAAAATAAATAGCTATAGCTACGCCACCTGCCATATAAATAACATACATAACTGCTATGGCACTTTTCCATGGCGCATTACCTTGTGCTTGAGATGCTGTATCAATTATTTCTCCACCAGCTGCATATGCATAACTAAAACCTGTAGCTAGTAATCCACCAACAATTGCAATTAAAATTCCAGTGATTACTGATCCACTTTTCGTTGTTTCGGATTCATTATTAGCTTCTTCATCTTTTTGTCTTATAATACCAGCTTTACCATTAGCCATTACACCTACAAGAACAACTGCTAAACCTGCCAAAATTGTTAAAAATACATTTGTTTTGGGTAATCCTACCTGAATAAATGGTAATAGAGAACCTACCAAGATAATAGTACCTATAAAAATGGAAAATCCAAGGGAAAGACCAATATGGTTAATAGCTTTTCCCCACATCATAGCACCAATTCCCCAAAGTATACTACAAATAATCATGGTTATTAAAGCGCTACTAGGAATTGCAGCTAAGACATCCGAAAAACCGTCGATTAATAAAAATGCAGCAACATTAGGAACTACAAACGTATTAATCGCAAAGAACATGCTCCACGTATTTTCAAATTCAAAATCTTTAGTAAATTTTTCTGGTAAGGCATAAAGCCCTAATAGTAAGCCTGCAAGTATTGCTAATAAAACACCTATTATCATAATTATTTAGTTTTAGTTATTAATTGGTTTATTACCATCCAAATTTGAAAATGGTAGTACTTTTAAATTCTTCTCCAGCTTTGGTAATAGTTCCAGGTGAGTTTTCTATATTCGGACCATTTTGGTAACGATGCGTTTCGCAACAAAAACCTCTGTATTTACCATATTGTTCTCCGTTTTCTCTCTTTATTTCATCGGATGTATATTTTCCAGTATAAAGTAACATACATGGTTCGGAACTTAATACAGTTAATGACCTTCCTGAAGTTTTAGATTTAATAGTAGCAACTTCTTGTAAATCAAAATTTGGATTATCAAAAACATAAAAATGCTCAAAACCATCATTCATGGCTTCGTGAACATCTCCAATTTTTTTGCCTTTTGTTAAGTCATCGGCTTTATTAGTAACATCTTCAATTTCACCAGTACCTGCGCCAGTATTATCCATTACTTGTTTTTTGTGGGTGTTTACTTGCGCTATATGATTTTCAATAGTATTAGAAAAAGCATCTAAATTAAAATAGGTATGGTTTGTTAGGGATAAAGGAGTGTCTTGGTCTGGTGTTGCAGAATAATCTATTCTTAAAGCGTTTTCTTCTGTTAATGTAAATGTTACAGAAACCGCTACATTTCCAGGGAAACCTTCCTCTAGATCTTTACTGTAAAGTGTCATTTTTAGGACACTATCATTAGTTTGTTCTGCTTTCCATATTTTTTTGTCAAAACCAGTTACGCCGCCGTGAAGATTGTTTTCTCCACAGTTTTTATTTAAAGTATATTCTTTATCGTTAATACTAAACTTGGAGTCTTTTATTTGAGAACAATATCTGCCAATAGTTCCTCCAAAATAAGGAGAGTTTTCTACATAAGTTTTTTCAAAATAACCATCTAGAGTATCAAAACCACAAGCAATATTTTCTATAATACCTTTAGAATTTGGTACTTTTATAGTGGTTATTGTAGCGCCATAATTTGTAATTTGCACTTCAACTCCGTTACTATTTGTTATAGTAAATAAATCTATTTTGTTAGAATTGAGAACACCAAATTCTGTTTTTTTAATACTCATAGGATTGTTGTTTAATTATAGATTTTATTTTTCTTCAAAAGGACTTAATTTATCCCAATTAAAAATTACACCTGTACCAGGATAATCTGGAGCAACTGCTCTATGATTTTCTACTACTAATGGTCTGGTTGTATATTGATCAATAGGGAAACTATGCACTTCTAACCAACCAGAGTTTGGTTGTGAAGACACTAAACTTACGTGTAGTTCTTGCATACCATGAGAACAAGCTGGTATGTTATGTTTATCAGCTAATCTTGCAGCAGCTAACCATCCTGTAACTCCACCACAATTTGAGGCGTCTGGTTGTATAAAAGATAACTTGGATTGCTCCATTGCATATTCAAATTCATGAATAGTGTGTAGATTTTCTCCCATAGCTAGTGGAAAACCTGTTTTCTCTACTATTTCTCCAAAACCTTTGTAGTTATCAGGAATTATAGGCTCTTCAAACCATGTAATGTTATATTCTTTAAAACCTTCTATGGCTTTAATGGCTTTTTCTACAGTCATTGAATAATTAGCATCTACCATAAAAGTAACATCTGGGCCAATGTACTCTCTAACTGCCTTTATACGCTCTAAATCTTCCTCTAGGTTTTCTCTTCCTATTTTTATTTTTACGGCATTAAATCCACTTTCTAGATAACCTTTCATGTTATTTAAAAGCTTTTCTATTGGAAACATTAAATCTATCCCCCCACAGTAAGCTTTACAAGTGTTATCTGTGCCTCCTGCAACTTTCCATAATGGTTGCCCTAATTTTTTACAGCGAATATCCCAAAGGGCAATGTCTACTGCAGAGATTGCAAAAGAAGCAATACCACCACGGCCTACATAGTGTACGTGCCATTCTAGGAAGTCATAAATACCCTCAATATCTGTTCCATCTTTACTTATTAAAGCATCCCTAAAATCATGCTCTACCATTGCTTTTATAGAGAAGCCTCCTTTACCACCAGTATAGGTGTATCCAGTACCTTCACTACCGTCTTCTAAAGTAATTGTAACGGTAACTAACTCAAAATGGTAGTGGTCACCGTGTTTAGCATCAGACATTACCTCAGGTAATGGAACTGTAAATAAGCGTGTTTTTATGTTCGAAATTTTTGTGCTCATCTTCTCTAAATATATTAATTAAAGGCAGTTTGTATTACAATTACAAACTGCCTTTAAATTGTATTATGCTTTATGTCTTACGTAAAAAGTTTTCTTCTCCATGTATTGTTCAAAACCATATTTACCATCTTCCCCACCAGAACCAGAAAGTTTATAGCCATTATGGAAACCTTGGTGTTGCTCTCCATGACCTCTATTTACATAGATTTCTCCGTATTCTAGTTCGTCATTACATTTCATGATAGTATTCATGTCATTTGTAAATACCATTGCAGCTAAACCATACTCACAATCATTAGCATACCCAATAACCTCTTCAAAAGTTTTGAATTTTAGCACTGGTAATATTGGGCCAAAAGATTCTTCATGAACAATAGTCATTTCTTGTGTTACATTGGTAAGCACTGTAGGCTCAAACCAGAATCCTTTTTCGAAACCAGCTCCTTCAGGGCGTTTACCACCTGCAGCAATTGTAGCTCCTTCTTTTACAGAAACTTCTACTAAGTGCTCCATGTGTTTTAGTTCTGAACCGTTTACTTTAGGTCCCATATCTGTTTCTTCTAACATTGGGTCTCCAACTTTTATTTCGGCTACTTTAGCAAGGAATTTTTTCATGAAAGTATCATAAATACCTTCGTGAATATACATACGTTCGTTGCATGTACAAACTTGTCCACAGTTATCAAAACGAGAGTGCAGGGCTGCATCTACTGCAGCATCAATATCAGCGTCTTCAAAAACAATAAATGGAGCTTTACCGCCTAATTCTAATTGTACGTGTGTTAGATTTTGAGCAGCATTACGAGCAATTTGTTGTCCTACAGGAGTAGAACCTGTCATAGTAACCATTTTACAAATAGGGCTTTCAACTAACGCGTTCCCCATAGCTCTACCAGGGCCTGTTAAAATGTTTATTACCCCAGCAGGAATACCAACTTTGTTAGCCAAATTACCTAACTCTAAAGTTGCTAAAGGAGTTTCAGATGTTGGTTTAATTACAATAGAGTTACCAGCAACTAAAGCAGGTCCTAATTTACGACCAGCTAGAGCAAATGGGAAGTTCCAAGCTGTAATTGCAACAACAACCCCTCTTGGTACTTTCTGAATCCATATTTGTTCATTAGGATTATCTGAAGGAATAATATCTCCCTCAATTCTTCTTGCTCCTTCACATGCATATCTTATAAAAGATGCACCTACAGCTACTTCAAAACGAGCTACTTTTAAAAGTTTTCCTTGTTCTTTTACTAATAATTGAGCAAGCTCCTCGTTGTTAGCATCTATTTCATCTGCTAACTTATACAACAACTCTGCACGGGTTCTTGCAGGTAACTTTTTCCATTCTTTCTGAGCTTTATCAGCAGCTTCTAATGTTTGTAATGCTTCTTCTGCAGTACCGTTTTGAACTCTCGCCACTACTTCTTCTGTAGAAGGGCTAATAATATCAATAGTTTCTCCAGAGGTAGATTTTACCCACTCTCCATTGATGAATAATTTGTACTCTTTAATTTCTGACATTTTGATAGTTTTTATTTTATTTTTTCTTTTCTGAAATTGTCCATTCTCGTAGCAGCCTTACCTTCAAATTTTCTTTCGAGTTGCCAAAGAGGTCTTTCTAATGTTAGTTCCCATTGAAATAACATCTTATACATCTCTTTTACTTTTTCTGGATTTTGAGAAGCTAAATCGTTTACTTCTGAGATGTCTTGCTCAATATTGTATAATTCTGCAGGTCTGTCAGGAAATCTAATTAACTTATAATCTCCATGACGTATAGCGCCTCTATTTTCTTTTTTCCAATATAAAGTTTCATGGGGCTTTTCTTCATTACCTTTTTCTAAGTACGGTAATAAATTAACGCCATCTAAATCTTTAATAGCACTAACATCACCGCCTGCTACAGAAACAAAAGTTGGCAATAAGTCTAGAGTAGAGATTGGGTTATTATAGGTTGTTCCTTTTTTTAATTTTCCTTTCCACGACATTAAAAAGGGAATTCTAATTCCACCTTCTAGGTGGTTAGCTTTTGTTCCACTTAATGGATGGTTATTAGATTCATTTGAATCTGACGGGCCGCCATTGTCATTTCCAAAAACAATTAGCGTGTTTTTTTCTATGCCTAAATCTTTTATTTTTTGAAGTACTTGTCCGCATGCTCGATCTAAACCTATTGTCATAGCTGCAAGTGTTCTTCGTTTTCCTGTTAAGTGAGGGGGTATTTTTTTTAAATCGTCTTCTCTGGCCTCCATAGGAGTGTGCACAGCATTAAAAGATAAATACACGAAAAACGGATTATCTTTATTACGTTCCATGAAGTTCATTGTTTCTTTTGCCAAAGCATCTGTTAAATACAATTCACTTTCTTTGAACTCTTCAAAACCTCTTTCTAATCGGTCTTCTTTTCTTTGTTTTTTGCTGTCTTTTGTAATTTCGTAATAACTACGAGCACCACCTCTAAAGCCATAAAACTCATCGAAACCTCTTTTTGTTGGGTGAAAACGGTCTGTATTTCCCATGTGCCATTTTCCAAAAACAGCTGTTTTGTATCCTAATTTATGAAGATAATCTGCTATCGTTTTTTGATTTAATGGTAATCCCATTTCATCGCCTTGTAGACCTGAAGGACTCATTATACCTGGCACGTTATTTTCTTCGTAACCAAATTTTTGTTGGTACTTTCCAGTTAAAAGCCCAGCTCTTGATGGTCCGCATACTGCAGCAGAAACATATGCTTGTGTAAATTTAACACCACTTTTAGCTAAGGTATCTAAATTAGGAGTTTTAAAGTCTTTACTCCCTTGAAATCCAAAATCTGCATAACCAGCATCATCAGACAAGATGAAAACAATATTAGGCTGTTCTTGACCATAAATAGTGGAAGAAAAGCTAATAAAAAATAAGCCTATGAAAACAATTATTTGTTTCCAAATAGACTTTATTTCTTGTTTTTTTGTTTTCATCTTAGTTTGATAATGTGAATAATAGTTGAGAGTTTACTTATCTACCCATCCAACCGCCATCTACTAGCGTAATAGAACCGTGCATGTAGTCTGAAGCTTTAGAGCTTAGGAATACAACTGGACCAGCAAAATCTGCTGGTTCTCCCCAACGACCTGCAGGGATACGAGCTAGAATAGAATCTGCTCTTTCTGGGTTATTACGTAATGCTTCTGTATTGTCTGTTGCTATATAGCCTGGAGCTATACCATTTACATTTACTCCTTTACCAGCCCATTCGTTAGCAAAAGCCATAATCATTTGCCCAATGGCTCCTTTACTAGCTGCATAACCTGGCACAGTGATACCACCTTGATAGGTTAGTAGAGACGCTGTAAATACTATTTTTCCTGAACCGCGAGCAATCATGTCTTTACCTATTTCTCTAGTTAAAATAAATTGTGCATTTTGGTTTACTTCAATAACCTTGTCCCACATATCATCTGGGTGTTCTGCAGCCGGAGTTCTAAGAATAGTTCCTGCGTTATTTATTAAAATATCTATTTGAGAATGATTTGCCTTTACTTCTTTTATAAAAGCGTAAAGTGATTTTCTATCTGAAAAATCGCATTGGTATGCTGTAAATTTTTTGCCCCTAGCAACAACTTCTTTTTCAATAGAACTACCTTGTAATTCTAAGGTTGCGGAAACACCAATAATATCTGCTCCAGCTTCTGCTAGAGCTATTGCCATTCCTTTTCCTATTCCTCTTTTGCAACCAGTTACAATGGCTACTTTACCTTCTAGACTAAAACTATTTAAAATACTCATTTCTTATGATGCTATTTGCCTTTTACTTTAAGCAATTGGCTTGTTTGTTATTTTATAATTGACAATCCATTAAGACTTTTAATCCATCAGGATTTTTATCTATATTTTCAAAAACTTGTTGAATGTTAGATAATGGTTGTACATCTGTAATCATTTCTTCAAACGGCAACTCATTTGCTGTAATTAATGCAATAGATTTTTCATAATCTTCTTTCTCATATACACGAGCACCTATTAATTTTAATTCTTTCCAAAAGAATTTAAAAAGATCTATTGGCTTCTTTTCTCCGTGAATAGCTACCATTAAAATGCGCCCTCTTATACCTGCAACTTCTGTCATTACGTCAAGTGCTGGTTGTACACCTGCAACTTCAAAAACAACATCAGCTTTTCTACCTTCTGTTTTTCCGTGAACATATTCCACTAAATCAACCTCTATAGGGCTAACTGCATCAAAGCCTAATTCTTTAGCTTTTGCAATACGTATTGGGTTTACTTCAGATATAATTACTTGTGCGCCAACTTCTTTAGCAACCATTGCTACTAATAAGCCAATTGGGCCACCACCTAAAACAACAGCAGTTTCACCTGACACTAAACCGCTTAAGCGAACATCATGTGTTGCTACAGATAAAGGTTCTATTAATGCTGCCAATTTTAAATCTGTATTTTCCTTTAATTTGTGTAAAGTAAAAGCAGGAACATTCCAATATTGTTGCATAGAACCAGGGCTGTCTATTCCTATAAAATTTAATTCTTCACAGATGTGATTAAATCCTTTGTCTGATGGTTTTACTTTAGTGTCATCTAACGGGCGCACTACCACTTTGTCTCCTTCAGAAAATCCAGATACACCAGCGCCTACTGCATCTATGGTTCCAGACATTTCATGACCAATAGTTTGCGGCATTGCTACTCTTTTATCCATCATACCATGATAAATATGTACATCGGTACCACATACTCCTGAATAGGCTACTTTTATACGTACTTCTCCTTCTTTTGGAGCTTCTTTTTCCGTTTCTACTACACTAAAGGTTTTGTTTCCTTCGTATCTTGTCGCTTTCATTTATTTAGGTTTCAAATAATAAACTAGTTTCTCATTTGAAACAAATATACAATTTTTATCGTATACTATTTGTTAAAATATAGCCGTAAATAATTAAAGTTGTAGTAGTTGTAACTAAAAGACAATCAGTCTAAAGTAGCTTTTATGACGAAAAAGTTTTCTAGGATTGTAGAAAGCCTAGTTTCGCAGAAATTTCTAAGGCGTATTTTGCAATTATTTCTCCTTTTTCATGAAATTGTTCATGGGGTAATCTACCATGTGGCGCAGTAATCCATAAAGCTGCAACCGGACGGCCGTATTCATTAAAAATGGGCGCGCCTACACAGTGAATTCCTCGTATATCTTCTCCATTATCTATGGCGTAGCCTAACTTTTTTATTTCTTTAAGTTGTTCTCTAAATTCTTTTTTAGAGGTAATAGTGTTTTTTGTATACTCTGTTAGCGTAATTTTTTTTAATATTTCGTTTGTTTCTTCATTTGGTAAAAACGCTAAAATACTTTTTCCGCCAACAGAACTATGAATATTAAATTGTGTGCCTTGTTCTACAAAAAGTTTTACTGGGTAAGAAGATGCAACTTGTTCTAAAATAGAGCCTTTGGTGCCCAATAAAACACCCAGCATAACAGATTCTTTTAATTCATCTCTCAATGCTCGCATTACATCTATAGACATTTCTACAATGCTTTGTTCATTCATAGAAGATATTCCAAGACTAAGCATTTTTCTAGAGAGTGTAATTTTTTTTGTTGTCTCGTTTTTTTGAAGGTAATTTTTAAAGATTAGCGTACTTATAACTCTAAAAGCTGTTGTTTTTGTTAAGGATAGTGTTTCGGTTATTTCTGATAGGGTTAGGCCGCTTTTTTTTGTTGCCAGTAGTTCTATTACTAATAAGCCTCTTTCTAAATTAGGAACGTTATAGGCTGTTTTTAAATCGGCTTTTGGCTTATTCATGTGCTATTGAGTGATAATCTATTATATGGCAATTTATAAAAAAAGGCGACAATCCTATAATTGTCGCCTTTTTTAAGATTCGTTTTTTAATTTTATTTACTCTTTTTAACCCCTTTGGCTACGTGTTTTGTTTTCCTTGCAGATGTGTAACTCATAATGCTTTGGTAGTCACTATTGTTGTATATATGAGATAAGCCCCAACGTAATATCTCTGTTGGTTCTTTTTCATTGTCTGCATCTCTATTAAGTCCAATCGCATGAGCGTTAACTCCTGGTATAACAGACATAATTTCAAAATTTATACCATCCTTAGCCCATTGTATTGTATTTTTTTCTGGACCATCTGTTGTAATTAATGCTGCAATCCCATCATTGTATGGCCAAACACAAATTTCATGACCACTATTACTTATTGGATTGTAAGGGGATTTAATGTAAGGCCCTTCTGGTTTATCTGCAATAGCTACACCATGACGAATTTGTCTACCACCAAATGTAATTTGTTCTCCCATTTGTTCCCCTTTGTAGTAAAGATAGAATTTTCCTTTGTATGGAATAATACATGGATCATGAACTTTATGACTATCAAAATCTCCTTTCTTTTCAACAGCAAATCTATCCTGCTCTTCTCCTTTCCAAATTCCGTTGTCAGCAGGACTTAAAATAGGTTCTTTGCTTTTTGTCCAAGGACCGTTTGGAGAATCTGACCAAGCTAAGCCTATTTGGTTTTTTACCCTTACATTATACGGAGATTTTACCGTTTGGTAGCATAGGTAATACTTATTTTCGTGTTTCATGATTTCTACTGTAAATACAGATCGGTCATCATATTCTCCTTTTTTACCTCTAGCGACAGCTAAACCTTCTTCTTTCCATGTTTCGCCATCTTCTGAGGTTGCATACCAAATATCGCAACGATCCCATGGGAAAACTTTTTCCTTTTCAATATCGCCACCGAAACCTTGGGAAGGGCCTGTGCTTTTAGAATACCATACGTAGTATTTGCCATTTTCTTTAATCATAGCACTTGGGTCTCTACGCACCACACCTTCTTCATATGCTAAATCTCCTTTTAAAGGCTTTAAAGGGCCAAATTGAATAAACCATTCATTGCCTAGATCCATAGGCCATTTTAAAGCTCTTTTAGAAGCTGCACTAAGATGGTTTACATCTGTAATGCCTAAATGGTCTATCTGGGCTTCAGATATTTCTACTGAATCTTCCTTTTGATTTTTTTCGTTGGTGTTCATATTAGTGTTAGAATTACATGAAGCTAATAATGCAATCGAAGATAGGTAAATAAATATTTTGGTTTTTAAAATCATTTTTAATTATTATTTAATTGATATGGATATTGATTCGCTTTTTAGGTTAGTAGAATTTGCTGTTATTGTTACTTCTCCTGGGATATTTTTTATAGATTGAACAATTAATAAGCATCTACCATTATCTGTTTTAATTGTATTGGAATTAAAGTCTTGAACATTTGTAATGGCCCCATTGTCCACGCCTAATATCTTTATTTCCCCTTTACTTTCAAAATTAATTGTACGATTTTCAGTTTTTACAGGGTTTCCATTGTCGTCTATTAATTGAGCAACAATATGAGAAACATCGTATCCATCTGCAGATAGAATTTTTTTGTCTACTGTAAGTTTTATAGAATTAGGTTTGTTTGTAGTAACTACCTTTGTTTCTATAATTTTTCCATCTTTTTTTCCTTTAGCAGTTAGTTTTCCTTCTTTAAAAGGAACTACCCATTTGTAAATATGGTCTTCAAAATCTTTTAGTTTTTTTGTTCCTAAAGATTTTTCATTTAAAAACAACTCTACTTCATCGCAATTAGAATATACTTCTATAGCAATTTTTTCTTCATCGTTATAGTTCCAGTGTTCGTTTACATTTTGCCATACCCATAGGGCGTGTTTCCAGTTGCCTTTTTTCTTTTCTACGACCTCTCCTGTAGCTTTGTCTATTTTGTAAATAGATTTTTCAATATTTTGTGTGGTAATATGTACGTGCGGATCATTATTCCATAGTGTTTTATACATATGGTATGAACCTCTTTCAAAACCTGCTAAATCTAGTAAACCTGAGTTAGTCCCCTTTTTTGGCCAATGGCCATTAGATTCTCCTAAATAGTCTATACCAGTCCATAGAAAAGTGCCAGAAATATGCGGTCTCTCCATTATAGCTTTCCACTCATGCCATTGTGGTAAGTTTTCAGTGCCCATTATTGGTTTATCTGGGTAATTTTCATGACCATAATCATACAATACTCTTCTGTAACTATACCCAACAATATCTAAAGCATCTGCATAACCAGATAAATGGCTGGCAGAAGGTAAAATGCAGTTTGCTACAATGTATCTTGTTGTGTCTAACTCTCTAGTCCAATTGGCTAATTTTTGTGCAGTTTTGCCAATGTCATATTTTCCTCTAGGAAGTGTTTCTAGCTGATTTTTAATTTTCTCAGGAGAAAAAGGCGGTGGTGACCAAAAGTAATTTCCTTGCCAGTCCATATTGTCAAAGAAACCTGTTGCATCTGCATTTCTAGAGTAGGTCCATTCAATTTCATTTCCAATACTCCACTGAATAATACTTGGGTGGTTTCTATGCGCCAACATTGAATTTTTTAAATCTCTTTCTGCCCAGTTTTGGAAATATCTAACATAGCCTTGTGTTATAGAATCTACTTTAGTTTCCCATTTGTTTAGTCTTTTATCCTTAGGATTATCCCACTCATCAAAAAACTCATCCTGTACTAAGAAGCCCATTTCATCACACAAATCTAAAAATTCTTGAGAAGCAGGATTGTGAGATATTCTTATAGCATTACAGCCAGCTTCTCTAAGCTTAGTTAGTCTTCTTTTCCAAACTCCTTTTGGAACAGCTGCGCCAACTAATCCGCCATCATGATGTAAACAAACTCCTTTAATTTTCATGTTTGTGTCATTTAAGAAAAACCCAGTGTCTTTATCAAATTTTATTTTGCGAACGCCAAATGTAGTTTCATCAGAATCTATTTTAGTTGTGCCAACTACAATTGAAGTTATTGCTTTATACAAATTTGGATTTTTAATATCCCATAGGTCTGGGTTTTTTATTAAAATCTCATTTTTTATTACTTTTTCTTCTCCTTTTGCTACAGTAATATCAGTGATGGATGAAGCTATTAATGCGTTACTGTTATTAAATATCTCTGTTCTTAATTTTATTGTTTTATCTTTTTTGTATTCATTTTTTAATTTCGTTTCTACTAAAACGGTAGCATTTTCTTTGGAAACATTTGGGGTAGTTATAAAAGTTCCCCATATAGGAATATGTAATTTGTCTTTAATAACAAGTTTTACATTTCTGTATATTCCAGAACCTGTATACCAGCGGCTATCTGCATACCTTGTTCTATCTACTTTTACATTTATAGTATTTTTCTCTTTGTTAAGATGTGGAGTTATGTCATAAAAGAAAGGAGAATAGCCGTATGGATGAAATCCTAGTTCTTTATTATTTATACTAAAGGTTGCGTTGTTGTATACACCGTCAAATAAGATATATGCTTTTTTGTTTTCAAGGAGATTAAGACTAAAATCTTTTTTGTAGTAGCCTATGCCTCCTGGTAAATATCCTGTAGCACCTTCTCCATTAATAGAGTCAAAAGAAAATTCTCTGCTCCAATCATGAGGTAAAGTAATTTTTTTCCAATCATTATTTTTAGGACTAGTATTATCTAATTTAAATTCCCAGTCAAAATTAAAATCAGTTGTATTACTAAGAGTATCAATTTTTTTTGATGAGCAACTAGCAATTGTAATGGCAATTATTATTATTGTAAAAATTCGTGTAACTATTTTAATCATTTTATATACCTAATGGTTTATGTTAAGAAATTTTATATGGCGCTAATGTTTTTATACTAATTGGTATTTAACTATATAGTAATCATTTGTAAAATTTAAATACTAATCAGTATAAAAATAAAGAAATAGGAGTGATTAATGCTTGAGTATGATATTTGTAATGTGTGCGCTTTAGTTTTCGCAAATATGAATATATATGGTGAAAAATATATGAATTTGCTACTAGATAAAAACTCAACATTTTATAAAAATCCTCAATTTTAATGAGATATAACTGAACAAATATTATATTGGATTATAATATGTTGCATTTTGGATGTTTAGTAGCAACTATTTGTGAGTTTAGTTTTTTTTGGAATAAATAATATAACAAATTGTTGAGCTATGTGTGTAGGGTTAAAATATGTGAAAGTAATTAGTCATAATTTTTTTACTGTAAATTCTTTATGTTGCATTTTTTTTGCGGTATTTTTTAGTTCATATACTAAGGCTCAAAAGCCTTTTAGTATTAACAAGTATGTTGATAAAGCGAGGTTGTTTAGTGCAGAAAAATCGGAAGACGCTTTTTTTCACTTAAATGAAGGAATTACATATTATTCCGCAGAAAAAGATACTGTAAACCTTGTGTATACAATTTGTGAATTGTCTTATTATTATGGCCATAATTTAGATTACGGTAATGCTTATGAAGGGTATTGGAAGGCATTAATTTTAGCAGATAAGTCTAACAACGAAAAGTTGAAACCAAAAATTTATCAAGGATTAGGTTGGCTATATTTATTCTTTAGAAGAGATGAAGAGGCTTTAAAATATTTTGAACTTGCATTGTCCTTAAATAAACAATTACTTAAAGAAAAAAAGATACATGAGAGTTTATTGCTTAGTGAGTATTTTGCTTTAATAAATTATTATAGAACTAGGAATGATTTAAAGAAAGCTTCTGAATATTTAGATAGAGCTAAGGCTTTGCAAAATAGGCTGGGAACTGGTAGTTTTTATTTAGTTTCAGAATTGGGTTACGTTAAAGGTTTTTCTGGGGAATATGAAAAAGGAATAGCGCTTTTAGATGAGGCTTCCGATTATTTTAAAGAAAATAATCCATCTTACATGATTATAATAAATTATTTATATGGTCAGGTACATGAGAAAAATGGCAATTTAGATAAAAGCATTGAAGCGTATAAAAATACCTTGGCTTTGACAAATGATTATAAACGACATTCAAATTATATTTTAAAAGGGAATGAATCTTTAGCAAATATATATTCTAAACAACAAGAATATGAAAAAGCGTATTATCATAGAAACATTGCTGCCAAAGTAAATGAAAAAATATTTGGAAGAACAAGTGAACATAATAACCACCTTTTTGAGATAAATGATAAATATAGGCTTCAAAAGGAAAATGAAAAAGCTCTACAAAAAGAGAGGCAAATTGAAAAGTTAGAAGACGAAAAAAGAATTGGATTTTTGCAGAACATTTTAATGGGAGTTGTAGTACTTTTTATATTACTATACAGTATTCTATTCTTTAGAAATTTGCGAAGAAAACATAAGCTAGAAAAAGAAACTTTATTGGAGAAAAGACGTTTAGAAAAACAAAAGACCAAGGAGGTAATGGAGCTCAAGAATAGAGAACTTACAGCTTCTGCGTTGCAATTAATAGAGAAAGAGGAGTTTATTATAAAGTTAAAGCAAAGTATTTCTAAAAGTGATACTATTGATGTTAGAACAATAAATAGGATGCTTAAAGGTATTCAGAGCTCTCCAGGAAGCAATTGGAAAGAGTTTGAAGCAAGATTTACTTCTATAAATCAAAGTTTTTATAAAAAAATTAGAGATAAATTCCCAGATTTGGGCCAAACAGACCTTAAACTTTGCGCTTTAGTTAAATTAGATTTCTCTAGTAAAGAAATGTCTTCTTTATTAGGTATTACTATTGAAAGTGTCCATACTTCTAGACATAGATTAAGAAAAAAACTACAATTGAAAAGAGGGGAGAACCTAGTAGATTTTATTGCAACCTTCTAGAATTCTTGTCAATAATCATTTATTACTAAAACCTGAACAGGTTTATATCAATTATTCTACATTTTTAAGTAAAATTTAGGTGTAAGTTTTACTGCTTCCACAACAAAATATACACTTTAATGGTGTATGACTATTTTTTTGTCGAATGTTCTAAATTTTGTCAAGTTCAGTTATTTTGTTTTGATTTTACTTGACAAATGGTCGAAAATATCTAAAATGTTAAGTTTTGGTTAAGTGTTAAATGCTTCATAAAAATAATGTAATTCCTAATTTAGCATCATTATAATGCGAATATCATAATGTATTAGTGTTTATATTGTGTGTTTCGTAAAATTTAAATTAACTAACTCTCAATTTTATGAAAAGAATTAATGATTTGTGGAGGAACGCATTTTTTATAATGTTGTTTTTTCTATTCTTGTGTATTCCTAAAGTGTATGCGCAAGAAAATGTTAGCGGTCAAGTTGTAGATGACCTAGGATTACCTTTGCCAGGAGTAAGTGTCGTTGTAGAAGGTACAACAACAGGTGCGGTAGCAGATATTGATGGTAATTACACTGTATCTGCAAAAAATGGAGCTGTTTTGGTTTTTTCCTATATAGGATTTAAAACACTAAAGAAGACGGTAAATAGTTCTACTATTAATGTAAAGTTATTTACAGACACCGAAGCTTTGGAAGAGGTGGTAGTAGTAGGTTACGGTACACAAAAGAAAAAAGAGGTTACTGGAGCTGTTGCTAACCTTAAGGCAGATGAAATTATTAAAACTGCGGTTTCTGATTTAGGTGCAGCAATACAAGGTAAGGTTGCTGGTATAAATGTGCAAGCCGCAAGTGGTAGACCAGGAGAGTCTGCGAATATTCAAATTCGTGGATTAGGTTCTCTTAGTGCAGGTTTGGAGCCTCTTTATGTTGTTGATGGAATTCCTTATGAAGGGAATCCAAATATTGCACCAGAACAAATTGAAAGTATTGATGTTTTAAAGGATGGGGCGTCAACTTCAATTTATGGTAATAGAGCATCTAATGGTGTTATTTTAATTTCTACTAAAAAAGGAAAAGCAGGTAAAGTACAGGTTGATGTTAACTCATATACTGGAGTTCAGAATATTACTTCAGGTACTCCATTAATGAATACGGTAGAGCAGTTGTATGCCTTAGAGGTAGTAACAGAGCAATTAGGAAATCAACCGCAAACATTTTTCTTTAATCCAAATGCTTTAGATTTTGATACGGAATTTGTTCCTGATGTTCAAAATAATAATGCAATAATTCAAAACCATGGGATTAATATTTCTGGAGGGGTTGAGAATTTAACTTTAAACTTTAATACTAATTACTTTAAACAAGAAGGGGTATTAATAAATTCCGGTTTTAATAGATTGTCTAATAGACTTACAGGGCAGTTTACAAAAGGTAAGTTTAAGGCATTTGCTTCGGTAGGTTATACTGTTGAGAATAGAGACCAAGAGCCATTTGCATTATATGAATATAGTATTGGGCAAGCTCCTTGGGCAAGACCATTTAATGAAATTCCTAGTGCGGGAGAAAATAGTTTTTTGCTAGACGAGAGCGTAGATAATGATATTTTTTACAGCTTTATATCTCGTACTTTAAATAATATAGATGAAAGAGAAACTAAAAGAACAAATTTAGCTCTTAAGTTAGATTATGAAATTGCAGATGGTTTAACATACAGTATAAATCTTGGTAGAAATGATTCAAAATATTTCAGAAAATTCTTTAGACCTCAATATTTGGCTATCCGAGGTGATGGAACTTTAAATGAAACTGCATCAGTACCTCAAGCATTATTAGATGAAACTCATAATACTACAGAAAGAAGTACAATAGAAAATGTTCTTAATTATTCTATTGCGTTAAATAAGCATAAGCTAAATTTTACAGGAGTACTATCATACGAAGAGTTTAATCGTGAAGATGTAAGAGTAGGGGTTGTTTTTAGTGATAACTCAAGTAATAGTTTGCAAACTTTAGGTTCTGGAGCAGAAGGAATTAAACCTGCTACATATAATGAAACAAGTACTCTTTCTGGTAAATTGGCAAGAATCCAATATAACTATGATGATAAATATTTATTATCGGCCAGTTATAGAAGAGATGGTTCATCAAAATTCTCTAAAGCAAATAGGTATGGAGACTTTTTTGGTTTTTCTGCAGGATGGAACATTCATCAAGAAAATTGGTTTAATATTCCAGCGGTTAGTAATTTAAAGTTAAGAGCAAGTTGGGCTGAAGTTGGAAACAATAGAATTCCTTCTTATTTATTTACACCTCTTATTGAGGCAGGTGCTAATTATCCATTTGGAACAGATGAAGATTTATTATTTGGACAAACGCAAAGACGTTATGTAGACCCAAATATTAAATGGGAAACTACAATTTCTAAGAATATAGGTTTAGATCTATCCTTATTTAAAGATAAATTAAGCTTGACAGCAGAAGTATATCAAAATGATAAAAAAGATATGTTATTGGGGCAAAGTATTCCTGCTTCAACAGGAACTTCGCAACCAAGAGCTTCAGGTACATATGATCAAATATTTGTGAATGCAGGTAATATGGTTAATGAGGGTATAGAAATATCTATAAATTATAAAGGCCAAATAGGTAATGATTTTAAGTATAGTTTAAACGGAACTTTTACAAAAAACAGAAACGAAGTTTTAGATTTAAATGGAGTAGAAAGAGGGTATGCTAATGGTAGACCACTTATTTCTCGTGGTCCTAATACAGAATTCACCACTTTCTTAGCAGAAGGTTATGAGGCGGGAGCATTTTTCTTATATCAAGAAGATGGTGTTATTAAAACCCAAGAAGAACTAGATGAATACACGCAATTAGATTTAAGGAGTGTTAGTACTCCTCAGTTGGGAGATATAAGGTATAAAGATGTAAACAATGATGATATTATTGATGAGAATGATAGAGCATACTCGGGTTCTGGTCAGCCAGAATTTGAAGCTGGACTAGGATTAGATATGAATTATAAAGGTTTTGATTTTGGTATTCAAAGTTACCTATCATATGGAGCAGAAGTATTTAATGGAGCAAAATTATATGCTTATAGCGGAGGAAGACACAAAGATTTAGTAAACATGTGGAGTCCACAAAACCCAACTTCTGATATTCCTACTTTCAGACAAAATTCATTTCATTCTAATGTAAGAGCCGGTTCTAACTTGTTTTTAGAAGATGGTACTTACTTAAGAATACGATCACTTACTGTTGGGTATACTATTCCTGATTTAGAAAAAAGTGGTATTAAAAAGGCGAGAATTTATGTAACATCTGTGAACCCTTTTACATTTACTAATTACGATGGTTATGATCCAGAAGTTGGTGGAGATGGGCTATTTTTCCGTGGCGTGGATCGCGGTAATTATCCTGTTAGCCGTCAATTTATGTTAGGTGCTCAATTAAGTTTTTAAAAAATAAAAAAATTATCAACTATGAAATTATTACAAAATAAAATTTCAATAGCAATCTGCGTATGTTCTCTATTTTTTATAGGATGTAACGAAGATAGTTTTTTGGAAGAAATTAACCCCAATGCCATAACAACAGAGACCTTTTGGGAGTCTGAGAAGCAATTTAATAGTGCTTTAACTACGGTGTATTCTGCATTACAATTTCAAAGCGTTAGTGGCGGATTGCTACAACACGAGTTTGTAATGGGAGATATTGCAGGAACAGAATCTTGGTATAGACCTAATGCTTTTAGAAATTTAACTTATAATGCAAGTTTATATCATGTAACAGATAAGTGGAATGAACTTTACATAGGTATTTTTAGAGCCAATCAAGTAATTCAATTTATTCAAGAAGCAGAAAATGATATATTTCTTGGAAATTCTAAAGTAGAAATTGAAGCGCAAGCACGTTTTTTAAGAGCTTTCTTTTATTTTCAATTAGCACATACTTACGGCGGAGGTATGATACATGATAAAGTAGCAGAAACTGCTGAAGATCGTTCAAAGCCATTTTCTACAATAGCAGAGATTAATGAAGCAATTATAATTCCAGATTTAGTATTTGCTAAGAATAATTTGCCACAGACCTGGGATGGATCAGATGTAGGTAGGGCTACATGGGGAGCTGCTACTTCTCTTCTTGGAAAAGTTTACTTATATGATAAAGACTTCCCAGCAGCAAGAGATTTATTTAAAGAAGTTATAGATTCTAATGTATACAGTTTAACAGCTAATATTGAAGATAATTTTCAACATGAAAACGAATTTAATTCAGAATCTATTTTTGAAGTAAATTATTCTTTTGATATAGCTCCTGGAGTACCTGGTGCTGCGGTTGATGATAATGTAAATGAATCTGGTGCAGAGTCTAGTACTTTGGCAACTGCAGTTGGTCAATTAAACTATGGAGCCTTTAATACTGTTTTGGCATCCTATAATTTACATGAAATGTTAGTGTACGATGAAGTAGATACTACAAACCCTATTAATGATGGTAATGTTGAATCTAGAAGAATGAACTCTACAATTGCTGTTAGAGGTATGGAAGGACAGTATTATGGCTTTGAATCTGATGAAGTAAAAGGCTTTGGATTTGGACAAAGTGCCTATGTGAAAAAGCATTCAAATTGGTACCATTTATCTGCAGAACCAGCGCAAAGCAGATCTGGTATAAACTTTAGACATATTAGATATGCTGATGTTTTACTAATGTATGCAGAAACACTTATTGAAGCAAATGGAGATTTTGCTACCGCCATAGAATATATAGATATGATAAGAAGTAGAGCGGGAGTAATAACATTGCAACAATATATGGATGATAATGGAGGAACATTTCCTCAATTACATGTAAGTACGCAAGTACATGGGGCGCAACCCATGGTTACTGCTAGTGCAGAAACAGTATTAACACACTTACAACGTGTAGAAAGAGCTGTGGAGTTGTGTTTTGAAGGACATAGATGGAAAGATTTAGTACGTTGGGGTATTGTAAAAGAAGTGTTTGATGAATTAAATGCAGATGAAGTTTGGCGTTTGGCAAATACGGATGAGGTATATAATGCTCCTCCATTAAATATTCCAGGTAGAATTAGACCAGACTTTGTACTGTCTTCAGCTAATTATGATCCAGCTAAGCATAATTATTTCCCTGTTCCTTCTCAGGAATTGCAAACAAATGATAATTTATAATTAAATATTATGAAAAACATAAAAAAAATAATGTTAGTTTTCATAGCAACCATATCATTTATGGCCTGTGATGAAGAAAACGATATAGAAATAGTAGAGGCTAACCATAGAGTTATTGTTACTTCTGAAGCCAGTGTTGAAAATACTATTAATGTTGGTGGTCATATAGATTTTGGTGATATTTCTAGAGGAATAGAATCTAGAACATGGACTTTTCCTGAAGGGGCAACTATAGTTGGTGAAAAAGGAAATACTAGTAGTAAAGATGTGATAAAAGGATTTTTTAGCATTCCTGGGGAGCATAATGTAACACTTAATCAAGTGTTTAAAGGAAATGTTTATCCAAATGAAGATAGTACCACTCCTATTGAAGGAAAAGTGCTAGATACTACTATAGTTGTTACAGTTTTGGGACCTATTTCATCTGTTCTTAAAGCACATTATTTAAATGATGATGGAAGTGTTGGGGCTGAGTTAAATATGTCTGATAATGCTGAAAATGTACTTACGGCAAGTAAATACATCCAACTAACATATGAATCTCAAGGAGAGCCAAGTAATTTTGTTTGGAATTTAGATGGAGGGAAACCTAACCAGATAACTAATCCAGGTGGAGCAGCAGATGTAAGATATAATAAAGTTGGATCTTGGGATTTGCAATTTATTGCTTCAAGAGCAAGACCAGGAGGTGCAGATACTGTTAACATTAAAAAGTTTATTAAAGTAATTCCTTCTACAGAACCAGTAGTGGTAGATAAAGTAACAAACAAAGAGGTTAACATAGCTATAGAATACAGCAGAGAAATGGATGAAAGTTCTTTAAATAAAAATGATTTTGCAGTAACAATAGAAACTACTGCAGGGGCTGTTCTTAATCCTGCAATCTCTAAAGTTTCTGTAGATGCTGTAGATGGTAATATTGTTATTTTAGAATTGGATGGAGAAACAATTTATAATGATGATATTATAAAAGTCTCTTATACACCAGGGGCGTTAACTACTTTAGATGGTGTTGCTGCAGATGCTTTAACAGATGCGGAATTAGTATTTGCGCAAGGAGAAAATATTTTAAAGAATACTTCTGTAGATTATAGTTTTGAAACTTCAACAGCTGCCAATTGGCCGTATTTATGGTGGGGAGGCCAATGGGGAGAATATGATTTTGCAATTTCTGGAGATCAAGCTCAAGATGGTAGTAGTAGTGCTTATTTAGAGTTTAGACCAAATGGAGGAATGATTATTGGTCATAGAGATGCCGCAGGAAATGACCTTACTTTCCCTGTAGAATCTGGAGAGAGATATGAAATGGGTGTATGGGTATATGTTACAGATTTAGGAGAAATTAATGGAGGAGAAACTCCTGATCTTAGATTTTACTGGGCACCAGGAACGGACTGGGGAATAGCACCTAATCCAGCTCTTACTGATGATTTTGTAATAGGGGAATGGGTATATAGTTCTACCATAGTACAGTTTGCAGAATCTGGTGAAGTAAACTATATGATTCGTGGAATAAATAATGGTAATTCTTTACCTGTAAAATTATATATGGATAATATCTCGGTTGTAAAGCTTACAACTAGACCATAAAAAAAGTAGTTGAGTTAGTAGTTTTAAATTAAGTAAGTTGAGCCCTTAAATGAGTTGAGTCATTTAAGGGCTTTTTTTATTCTATACTTATTTAGGTAACTTTTTGTTTAAAGAAAGGTATTAAATAGATGCAATAAAGTTTTCTAAATTGGTACTTCTTGGTAATCCCATTTTTTTGCGTAACCTATATCTTGTAGTATGTACAGATTCCACAGAAATACCTAACAAGCGAGCCATATCCTTACTGGAGAAATTTAGTTTAATAAGAGCACATATTTTTTGGTCTCCTTGACTTAGTTTAGGAAATTGGGAAGTTAGTGTTTTGTAAAATTTTTCATTTACTGCCGTAAACCTTAGTTTAAATTCTTCCCAACTTTGGTCATTACTAATAGAAATAGACTTAATAACTTTATTTATTTCGGTAGTATTGGTATTATTTTTACTCTCTTTTAGATTGTTTTTTAATTGCCTTAAAAATTCATCTTTTTCAACAAGTTGAAGAGCAGAAGCTGCTAATTCTTTGTTTTTTAACTCTAGTAATTCTTTAGCTTTTTGTATTTCTAACCTTTTGTTTTTTCTAATTAATGATTTTTCTGCTTTGTGTTCAATTCTGAGTTGTTTTACATAAATTAAACCTATAAGAATACCAAAAATTAAGGATCCTAATAAGATAATTCTTTGTAATAAAGATATTTTGTCCTCTTGTTCTAGTTGTGCTAGGCGTTGTTTTTGAATTACTTTCTCTTGTCTTTCCTTTTCTATCCTGTATTCATCTCTTATGCCTAAAAAGGATTTGTTTTTTTCACTTCTACTATCAAAAAATAAGGCGTCTAAATTCTTTGCATTTTTTAAATGAACATAAGATTTTTTATAATTTCCATGTTCTAAATAAAAATCCGACAACCTTTCATGAATAAGGACAGTAAAGTCTTTATGACTATTATAGCTTTTAGATATATCTAAAGCTTTGTGATACATTTTTTCGCAATTTTTAACCAGATTCATTGCTTTAAAAGTATCTCCCCAATAGGTGTATACTAAAACCAAATAAGAAGGCCTATTTTTTATAAACCAAGGTTCAATTTCATTAAACAAAGCCAATGCTTCATTAAGCTTGTTTTCTTTTAACAAAATAAAAGCTTCTTCAAACTTTAAATACGTAATATCAATAGGAGAATTTAATGGGTTTGCGTAAAGTAGGCAACTGTCTAAGTATTTTCTTCCTAGAACATGTTGGTTAGTTTCTCTATGTGTAGCAACAATAGTGTAGTAGTTATAAGTTAATTCACTTTTGTCTATTGCCTTTTTTTGTACTAAATCTTTTTTTAGGTTTAATGACGTGTTTAAATACTGAAAAGCCTTTTCTTTTCTCTTAAAATAACTATGTACACGACCTAAATAACCGTAAATGGTAGCTGTTAATTTAGGATTGTTTAAATTTTCAGAAAGGAATAAAGCCTGCCATAGGTCATCATACGTTTTAGAATAATCTAATAATTGACCATCAATATTTGGCATTTCTAAAAGAGCGTTTACCGCTCTTAAAGTGTCTCCTTTAATTAAGGATTCTTTATATACTTTTTCTAATAAGTATAGTGTGCTATCTGGATTATGGTATCTAATTTCAATGGCTCTATTAAATGCTTTTAATGTACTGTCTTCCTCTTGGGAATAGCTTTGCGAAAATGTAGCTATACATAGAAGTACGAGTAGTAAATTGGCAGCAATTTTTTTTGAAAACATATCTTATTTTTTTATTCGATACATTTCATGATAATCGTTATTATTAATTATCATCAAGGTTTCATTGTTTAACATAATAACAGACCTTACATCTTTATTGGCATAAAAACCAGATTCTGTATTATTAATATATTTAAAACTCCCGTTTGTAGCTCCTTTTAAATAAGTGCCTACACCAGCATCTGATCTAGTTGTTTCTACTTCGGACATATAATTGTTTCCTGCTAGTAATAAATCTTTTAGACCATCTTTATCAAAATCATGATAAATAATACTGTTTATAGGAGATTGTTGTGCTACATTAGCAAAAGGCTCAAAAGAAAAACCATTACTGCCATTATTAATAAAAATACCAGATTTAAATTCTGTTGCTTGGTAGTGTAAGGCAGATTCTATGCGTTTGCCAACAATGTCCTTTACATCTTTGTTTGCAAAATCCGTATAGGATGGAATTTTCCTAGCGAGGTGAGGCAATTGTTGCGTCATACAGCCTTTACCACGTATAGGAACCTCTCTTCCATTATAGTTTTTTGCCAATACAATGTCTTCTGTACCATTAAAATCAAAATCTGTTGTATATATATGAAAAGGTTTTTCTGCAGATGCATGGAATTTATAATTAAGCCCTAAGTTTCCTGCAATAATATCTTTGTCTCCATCATTATCAATGTCTTCTACAAATATCTTGTTCCACCATCCTACGCTATTATGGAGTGTAGCATAGTCTTTGGTTTTTGTAAGTTTGTTGTTTTTGTTAATGAAGATTTCTATTCCCATCCATTCTCCTGTAACTACTAAATCTATTTTATTGTCGTTATTTATATCTACCCATTGTGCGCTGGTTACCATGCCAATTTTTTCTAATTCTGGGCTAATTTCTTTAATGTAGTTTTTAAATACCCCATTTTCATTAATAAGTAAATAGCTATTTGGGGCATATGGGTATTCTCCAGGGACAACTCTACCGCCAATAAATAAATCTATATCCCCATCTTTATCATAATCCGACGCAGTTACAATAGATCCCGAACTTTGTATTTTAGGTAGTGAACCTAAATCTCGTTTAAAATTACCACCTCCAGTATTTATATATAAACGATCTTGGAGTAGGGTAGGCGATCTAAAAAATTCATAACTGCCGCTTACCACATATAAATCTTCATCACCATCATTATCTGCATCAAAAAATATGGCGCTTTGGTCTTCGTAACCTTTATCTTTATCAAAATCAGGAATATTTTTTTTGGTAAATTTAGAATTAGGTCTTCCAAATAAAAGTTGTGCTGGTTGTCCTTTTCCACCGCCTATAAAAATATCGTCATATCCATCTTTATTTAAATCTGTTTTAGCAACAGAAGGACCAGTTTGCGAAAGTTTGTGTGGTAAAAGTACTTGTAAATCATAATCATTAAAATAAGGATCCTTATGCTCTATATTTGTTTCTACAGCATTAAAAATGGTTTTTTTAGGTATCTCTTTTTCTTCTTTTTCTATAGCAAAAGCATAATTTAGTAATAAGGATTGATTTGCTTTTACATCATTTAAAATTTGAGTTTTACCATCGGGCCAAATAACTTCAAGTTTCTGAACAGACATATTTTTATTTATTCCAAAATGAAGTGTTGTAGGGGTAGAAGAAAGAAACCCTCTAGAATTAGTAACCTGTCTTGTTTGTATAGAACCGTCTTTAAAATATAAATTAACTTTTGTGTCTACCCCAAAAAAGTTTTTTTCAGGACCAGCCAAGTCAATCTTTAAAAAATAGATTCTTTTTTGTTCTATAGTAGTATTTCTTAAAAAAGTAACTTCTTCATTAATGTTATTTACAACAATATCTAAATCGCCATCATTATCAAAGTCGGCATAGGTAGCTCCGTTAGAAAATGTAGGTTTGGTATTAGACCAATCTTCCGTAGCATCTGTAAAAGTTCTATCTCCGTTGTTTTTAAATATATAATTTGATAGCTTTTGTTGTGGCAACATTTTGGCAAATTTTAAAAAATCTTCTTTTGTTGGCTTTCTTTTATTTGCTCTTAAAATTTCTAGAATTTCATTGTTTTTATCACGATCTATAACGTCTCTATAAACACCATTTGTAATATAAATATCATTAAAACCATCTAAATCAAAATCTGCAGAAAGTAAAGACCAACTCCAATCTGTATTAGCAATACCTGCCATTTTACTAATTTCACTAAAAGTTCCATTACCATTATTTAATTGTAACATATTGTGCATGTACTGGTAATGGTACCCTTTTTTAACCATATCTTCAAAACTAGAAATAGAAGTCATTCCCATAGTTGTTTTGGATCTTATATAGTCTTCGGGGTTCATGTCTAAAGTCATTAAATCTAAAAAACCATCATTATTAATATCTACTAAATCACTACCCATACTATTAAAAGACATGTGTTTTAATAATTTATCTCTAGACTCTGTAAAAGTTCCATTTCCATTATTAATATATGCTAAGTCAGGGTAATTAAAATCATTACAAACGTATATGTCTTGAAAGCCATCATTATTTAAATCTCCAATAATTGGGTTTAGTCCAAAGCCAATATCATTTAATAAACCAGCTTTTTTGGAGATGTCTTTAAAATTACCACTGCCATCATTTTCATATAGCCTATCGCTTCCTTTTAGATTTAATGTTTTTGGGTCTGCATGAATTTTGTCTAAATTGGTTATTTGTGCTTTACCAGATATATCAGGACTATTAGAAACATAAGCATCTAAGTCATTATCATTATCAAAATCAAAAAAGGTGGTTTGTATGGTTCGGTTTGCATCGTCAAGTCCATGCTTTTTTGCGCTTTCTGTAAAAGTTAAATCGCCATTATTTATATAAAGTAGATTGGCAAATTTATTCTCATCATCTTTCCAACCTCCTCTAGATACATATATATCTAAAAAACCATCTTGGTTAACATCGGCCATAGTAACACCAGTGTTAAATCCGTTATTAAATGTAATGCCAGCTTCTTCTGTAATATCTTTGAAAAATAAACCTCCTTGATTAAGATATAATTTATCTTCTGAAGAATTGGAAGTAAAATATAAATCTACATAACCATCATCATTAATATCGCCTGCAGCTACACCTCCTCCAATGTAGGTGTATAAATATTGGTAATAGTTAGATTCTAAGGTTTCTTCTAAGGTATTTGTAAATGTGATGCCAGATTTATTACTTGGCACAGTTTCAAATACTTTAATTTTTTTAGCAGTTTCTTTTTTAACCACTTTTTTATCTTTTTTGCAGGAACTACTAGTAATAGTTAATAGAGCAATAAAGAAGTAAGTTATTCTAAGTTTAGAAAGAAGATTGTAAAAATTCATTGAGGTGGAGTTTATAAACTAAAAATACAAAGAAAAATATTGTAGTTGAATGTAGTGGTAAAATTGTTTTTTAAAGTATATAAAAATAACACAGCGATAAGGTTATAGTGTTTCCTTACCGCTGTGAATTTTAAAAAATATAAAACTAACTTAATACAACATTTAGTTTGCTAGATTTGGTAACCTATCTATTTCAGATTGTGGGATAGGTGCAAAATAATTACTCTGATCTAATGTCCCTAAAATAGGGTTAGAAGGTTCTGTTAATGGAGTAGGGGTTGGGTTTCCATCATTATCAAACATAGTTCCTATAGTAGTTTGTGGGTCTCTTGATGTGCCACCTAATGCAGCTTCCACTTGTTCTTTACGTACTAAATCGTTATATCTTAAATATTCTCCAGCAAGTTCCCATTTACGTTCCTGGTATGCTAGGTCTTGTATGGTTCCGTCCGCTGCGCTAACGTCTGTAAGACCAGCTCTTCTTCTTACCATATTTAGGGCTTCCCACGCATCTGCTCCGGCTGTGCCAGCTTCCCCTGAAGCCTCCGCATAAATTAATAATAATTCTGCATAACGCATATAATAATCATTACGGTCACTCTGGAACCCATTCCATGTACCTTCTTCAAAAGGTCCTACAATTTTTCTAAAAACTGGGTTTTGTTGATCTTTAAATTCTGTCCATGGTAAAAAAGAATCTGCGTTTGCTACATCTGATGTCATATTTCCATCTGCATCTAAAGGCATTTCATCATGATAGGTTGCATCTTTTCTAGGGCCTTCTGGGAAATCTTCATAAAAACGAATTTCAGCAAATGTTTCTTGCCATCCGTTTGTAGGTGCTCCACCAGGTAATCCTAATTTTCCATGTTTACGGTTAGGTAGTCCGCATGAAGCACAATATGCAATTGTAAATAAAGATTCTATGTTTTCTCTTCCAGCAACAGTATATAAACTAGCCATATCATCTACCAAACCAAAACCATGAGATCCTGCATTGTCCATAACTTGTTTCGCACTAGAAGCTGCTTGCGCGTATTTACTGTTGTCTTTTACAGGGTATCCTGCCCAATCTAAATATAATCTAGCGAGAATAGCTCTAGCAGAACCTTTGTTTGGTCTTGTTGCGCCAACATTAGAAGAGGTTGGTAGTAATGATTCTGCCATTAACATATCGCTTTCAATTTGTGCATAAACTTCTTCCTGTGTAGCTAAGCCAATTTCGGTGTCTACTTCTATAGAAAGTGGTAAAGGAATTCTACCATGTACTCTTGCTAAATGATAAAACATTAACCCTCTTAAAAAATGAGTTTCACCAGTAAGTTGGTCTTGCATAGTATTTTCTGCTAATGCTACTCCTTCCAAGTTTGTTAAAACGGTATTTGCAGCTAACACCATAGAATATACACCTCTCCAATTAGTAATAGTTCTACCATTTGATGGCACTACATTTCTTTGGTCATATTCTCTAAAATCTGCTTTGTTACTAGCTCTATGTGTAGTCATGTCATCTCCAGACCAACCATTTACATAAAAAGTTGTCATCCAAGCGGCTTTATTTAACTGCCCGTAAATACCTGTAACCGCTAAGTCTAATTCATCAATATTAGTATAAGGAACCACTGCTAGTAATGATTCTGTTGGATTTTCTTCTAGGTCAAATTGTTCGCAACTATTGAACGTTAATCCGAATACCATAATGGCAATCAGAAAAAGTCTAGCTTTTAATGATTTATAAAATTTTATTGTTTTCATATTTTATATATAATTTTTTGTTTCTGAAATTAGATTAGAATCCCACTTTTACACCTAAAGAAAGTGTTCTTGGGTTAGGATAAGCACCAATGTTAATACCAGATGCAGCATCCTGGTTTCCTTGATTGTTAGTTCTTCTAGAAGTTGCTTCTGGGTCAAAACCACTATAATCTGTAATTAGGAATAAATTTTGTCCGCTAGCATAGATTTTAAGGCTTGTATTTTCTAGACCTGCTACATCTGTAAGCGTGTACCCTATAGATAAATTACTTAATCTTATAAAATCTCCTTTTTCTACATAACGAGAAGAACCATATAATTGAGCAGTTGCAGGAATGTCTGTTTCATTAGTTGGAGTCCAAGCATTTACATGATCAGATGCTAAGAAACTTCTAGAATCACCTGCGCCACCAGTAATACCACCTTGCATAACATTATAAACATCAAAGCCATGAACACCTTGTAAAAAAACATTTAAATCCCAAGCTTTATAGTTTAAAGAGTTATTAAAACCCCATGTTAAATCTGGAGTACCATTCCCTATTGCTCCAAATACTATCTCGTTATTTTCATCTAATAAGTATTTTGCATCTCCAGGTTGCGCAACAGCATTTCCTGCAGAGTTTGTTGGGATATTATCGGTAGATTTCCAAGTACCTAAGAATGTAGCACCAAAAAACTGCCCTAATGGTTGGCCAACTTGAATGCCATTTAAAATATTTCCTTGACCACCTGGAGCAGTAAACCTTCCTGGTATTTCAGTTAAGCCATCATATAAAGATGTAACTTCATTTTTTACATAAGATAAAGAAAAGTTAGAATTCCAATTTAAATTATCAGTTGCTATAATATCATATCCTAATGTTAGGTCAAAACCAACATTTTCTACCTCACCTACATTTCTACTTACTGTAATTTGGGAATTATTACCACCAAATGTATCTGGTAAAGCCACAGGTAGTAAAATGTCTTCTGTTACTTTTTTATATCCTTCTAATGTTATATTTCCGCGGCCTCCTTGAAAACCTAAGTCTATACCAACATTTACTTGCGATGTTGTCTCCCAAGTTAACTCAGGGTTACCAACTCTATTTAGACGAGTTCCAGACTGTGCAGAGCTACCATCAAAAGCGTAACTGTTAAATGCAGGAGTTGTGTACGTATCAAAAGGGCTTACATTTTGGTTACCTACTTGTCCCCATCCTGCTCTAAGTTTTAAACTACTAATACTTTCAGAATCTTCTATTAAATCATTAAGGCTATATGCTAAAGCTACAGAAGGGAAGAACCCCCATCTATTAGTTTCTCTAAAAACCGAAGATGCATCATAACGTCCAGTAGCTGTTAAAAATAAATCATCAGCTAAAATATATTCTGCACGTAACATAAAGGATGACAATTCTCTCGGAGCAAAACTGTTATTAACAGTTTGCCCAGAATTTGGAGCTAGTTCTGCAAAATAAAAAGTTTTATTATCTAGACTTAAATCATTAGCATTATATCCATTTCCAATGAATTTAGAATTGGAGTATTCCTGAACCCCAGTTAACTTAATATCATGAATATCATTAAATTCCTTATTCCAAGTAAATATATTTGTTATCTGATATGATGTTGTTTTATTGTTAAAAAAACTAGTGTGTGGTAATTGATCATCTCCTACTTCCACAGCATATCTTTGACGATTTAAATTTCTTAACTGAGTACCAGCGACTAGGGTATAAGAAAAATTATCTGTAATTTGATAGTTTACATTAAGAGCTGTAGTAAGCCTTTCATTTACATCTCTAATGTCCGTTTCGTTTAATGTTCTTACGGGATTGTCATTTAAAGAAGCAATACCTTTTATAGAACGAAGATTATAATTTCCATCTGCATCAAATACAGGTGTCGCAGGATCCCATGTTAAGGCTTTGTACATGAAGCTTCCCTGTCCATTTCCTAATGCTTGGGCATCATTTTTGAGTTCTCCTCTACTTGCAAAAATATTAAGTCCCACTTTTAATTTATCAGATACTTGAGCGCTAATATTAGATCTTGCAGAAAGTTGTTGAAAACCAGTATTTATTACAATACCTTCTTCATCTCTATAATTCCCTGATAAGAAATAGCTAATATTTCCTTCGGAACCACTTGCAGATATTTGAAGATTCTTACTTACACCTGTTTTTAAAATTTCTCGTTGGTAATTAGTACCTCCATTTGCCGCTAAATTATCAATTTCAGTATCTGAAAAAACTGGACTACCTCCGGTAGCTACTCTTCTTTCATTTTCGATAATTGCAAATTGATCAGGATTGTCTGCTAATGTGGATATAAACTTTGGAGTTTTAGAAAATGTAGTAAAGAAATCTACATTTACCTTTCCTTTTCCAGACCCTCTTTTAGTAGTAATAATAATAACACCATTAGAACCACGTACACCATAAATTGCAGTAGCCGATGCATCTTTTAGAATATCCATTGATGCAATATCATTAGGGTTTAGTGTAGTTAAGTCTCCTCCTTGAATACCATCAATTACAACTAAAGGGCTGTTGTCACCATCAATAGAGTTTACACCACGTATACGTACTTTAATATTTGCGCCAGGTTGGCCATTTGCTTTTGCAACCGTAACCCCAGAAGCTCTACCTTGTAATGCTTCTTCTACCCTAGTAATAGGTTGTGCTTCAAAAGACTCTGTGGTTACCCTTGATACAGCTCCTGTTAAATCACTTTTCTTTGCTGTACCATAACCAATTACTATGACCTCTTCTAATTGACTAGCATCCTCTTCTAATTTAATATTCAAAGTAGTTTTGTTGCCTACAGTAACATTTTGAGTAGCATATCCTAAATAAGAGATAACTAATACATCGGAAGATGAAGCAGAAATTGTAAAGTTACCATCAAAATCTGTTTGGGTTCCATTAGTTGTTCCTTTAATTACAATATTGGCACCTGCAACTGGACCAAGTTCATCAGTCACTGTACCAGTAACGGTTTGTTGTGCATACGATAACTGTATGCCCATGAACATAAGAAATAGCCCAGAAAGGAAACTGTTTCTTAATAGATCATTAAATCTTTTTTTCATAATCATTTGTTTTGAGTTAATAAATTGTTTGAGTATTTAGAATATTACTGTTGGGTAACAGCAATATTCTTTAGTTAATTTGAATTTCTATTTCTACACTTTGTGGATAGTATATAGAGTTAAAAATTCTATTTGTAAATGTAGGATAGAGGCAAATGTTATAGAAATTTATTCCTAGACAATAAATAGACAACTCTTAAAAAAACAAGAAAAATCGCATTATTAAGCTGTTTTTTGTGCAGTATTGATTTTAAATTATTGGTTTTTTTGCCTAAAATTAATTTTGTGGTAGGGAAGAGTTAGTCTTGTAATTTTGAATGTAGTTTATTTGTCTAATTGTATTTTATAAAATAAAAAAGGTTGAGACAATATTGTCTCAACCTTTTTCAATAAAAAACTAACTCTAATTTTAGTTTGCTAGATTAGGATTTCTATCAACTGCATCTGCAGGAATAGGAGCTAAATAATTACTGGTTTCCAAACTCCCAATAATTGGGTTGTGTTCTGGAATTGGACCAGCTACGTCATCTCTAACACCAAGTACTTCCGCAACTTTTTCCCTTCGCACAAGATCAAACCACCGCACATATTCTCCAGCAAATTCCCATTTACGTTCCGTAAATGCTAAATCCGCAATGTCTCCAGTAATAACATCTACACTTGAGTCTGGAGTGTCAAAAGGTAACCCGGCAGCTCTTCTTCTAATTTTATTTAATGCTTCCCAGGAATCTGCTGTAACGTTTCCAGAAAGCCCAGAAGCTTCCGCATAGATTAATAAAATTTCTGCGTAACGCATTAAAAAGTCATTTCTCTCAGTTAAGAAATCACGTGGATTTAAATCACCTATTGGACCAGTAATTTTCTTAAAAACAGGACTTTTTTGAGCATTGAATTGTGTATAGTCTAAATCGGTTCTATAAGTTGCTTCTTTTCTTGCGCCTTCTGGGAAATCTTCAAAAAATTTGATTTCAGCGAAAGTTTCATTCCATCCCCCTAAATCGGCAGGTAAACCTAATCGAGAAAATTTTCTATTGGCCAGACTATTGTCAGGACAACCTTTACAATACGCTATTGTAAAAAGTGATTCTTGGTTAAAACGACCTGCAACTGTCCATAAATCCTCTAAATCATCAACCAAACCAAAACCATAGGTTCCTGCGTTGTCAATTACGTCTTTGGCTGTACTTGCTGCTAGTGCATATTTACTATTGTCTTTAATAGGAAATCCGCCCCAGTCCATATATAAACGTGCTAAAAATGCTTTAGCGGAACCTTTGTTAGGTCTTGGAGCTCCAGGTAAAGTACCTGGATACACTTCAGGTAATCTTTGTTCGGCAGCCAAAAAATCGGATTCAATTTGAGTGTAAACCTCTTCTAAAGAAGACCTTGAAATATCTGGTGGTGGAACTTGTGTTAGTGGCAATGCTATTCTACCGTGAACGCGAGCCAATTGATTAAAAAGGAGGCCTCTTAGAAAATAAGCTTCACCTAATTGAATTTGCAATACATCTTGATTTATACCTTCAGCATCAATTAAGCCTTCAGAGCGTGCTAAAACTCCATTAATTGCATTAACGGCATCGTAAATGGCGTTCCAGTTTCTTAAAAGTCTATTATTTGAAGATTGTACCGCTCTTTGATCAAATTCTCTAAAATCTGCCTTATTAAGTGCTCTATGGGTGGTCATATCATCACCAGCCCAAGCTGGGGCATAAAATGTAGTCATACGAGCAGCTAATGTTACTTGACCATATACTCCTATGATACCTGAATTCATATCATCCAAGCTCAAGTATGATCCTGGTGGTGAGGCGAACTCGGTTAAATCTGGATCTAAATCCGCACAACTTTGAACCATAAAGGTTGTTGCAAATAAAAAGAACAGCGCCAATAGCGGAGTACTTTTTACTATTTTTGTTTTATTTATTGTTTTCATACTTTCTTTTTAAGATAATTATTTTTTTACTTTTAGAATGTTACTTTAAGTCCTAAGGTTCCAGTTGTTGGATTTGGGTACGCTCCTGTATCAATACCAGCACCTGCATCTGGGTTTGCTCTATTACCACTAGATCTTACTGTAGAAGAAACTTCTGGATCATAGCCACTATAATTTGTGATTAATACTAAGTTTGCTGCACTTGCATATAATTGTAGGCTACTAACACCTTTGATAAGACCTTCATTGAAGGTGTAACCTAACCTTAGGTTACTTAACCTTACAAAATCTCCTTTTTCTACCCATCTTGAACTGTTTAAAACATTTGCTGTAAATCTTCTAGGAATATCAGTTTCGTTATCTGGAGTCCAACTATCATATACCGTTGGGGAAAGGTTACTTCTATTTCCTCCATTTCCAGTTATGGTACCTGTAACTTGATTGTAAACTTCGAAGCCTAAAGATCCGTTCCAAAACATATTTAAATCCCAATTCTTATATGTAAAGGTATTATTAAATCCAAAGGTAATTTCTGGTAGACCACTCCCAAGCGTTCTAAATTCCAAATTGTTATTTTCATCTAACCCGAATTTAGCATCACCTGGTTGGTATAACGGACTACCATCACTATCTACAGGTATGTTATCAGTAGTTTTCCAAGTGCCTAGATATTCATATCCACGAAAGCTACCAATAGGCTCACCTATTTTAATGGAATTCAGAAAGATTCCAGCACCTCCAATACCCTGTACGGTACCCTGTATCTCATCTATTTCAGGATCATTAAGTTTTGTTACCTTATTTTTTATTTTTGAAAGATTAAAGGTAGCGTTCCAGCTGAAATTGTCATTTTGTACGATACCTGCTGATAATGAAAAATCGATACCTCTATTATTTACGGAACCAGCATTTATGTATTTATCAAATCTAGTGTTTGGAACGAGTATTCTCAATAGTAGGTCATCAGTGTCTTTATTAAAATAATCTATTGAACCGGAGATACGATTATTTAAGAATCCAAAATCAAGTCCTACATTAGCTTGTGTAGTTGTTTCCCATACTAAGTCAGGATTACCTACCTGAGTGTCTCTATCACCGTTTAATCGCTCTCCTCCGAAATATGCTCCCAAATTACGTACTCTTTGGGGGTCACCAGCACCCACAGCAATATTTTCATTACCCACTTGTCCCCAACCTGTTCGAATCTTTAAAGCGGAAAAGACTTCGCTATCTTGAATGAATGGTTTGTTTGCAAAATTAAAAGCTAGAGCGCCAGATGGAAAATAACCGGTTCTATTACCTTTTGTAAATTTGGAGGATTCATCAATTCTTAATGAACCTGTGAGGTATACAAAATTATCATAATTGTATTGAACACGACCTAAGTACGACTGAATGGATTTAACGTTACCATTATTAAAGAAATTTTCTGCAGTAGTTTCATCGGCTAAATAAAGACTGGTTTGCAGTATATCTGATGCATTATACCCATTTGTAACGCCACGATCTCCTTGTACTTCATATACACCAGTAACATCAAAATTGTTTTTTCCAAATTCTTTGTTCCAATTTAGTATATTACTTACTTGGTAAAAGGTATTATTGAAATTACGGTAGCCGAAGTTGTTAAATCCAGTGGCATCGAAATCACCCTCAACCCGATATGACTCGTCCGACTGATTTTGTGTAGCAATTGATCCGATTAAAGTATAACTAAAATTATCCGAAAAGTTATACTTTGCATTTAAGGTTAAATTTAAACGATCTGTAGTTTCCTCATCATTACTAAGTTCTAATCTTCTTATAGGATTATAGTTATTATTGGCAACCTCTCTAGGTGATCTTAAAATATAATTACCTTCTGAATCACGAACTGGCGCCGTAGGATCCCAAGTTATCGCACGAAGAATACCTGATCCATCTCCTCCACCAAAAGCATCTTGGTTGTTTGTAACTATTTCCCTGCTTAACGTTACATTGGCCGCAAGACTAAATTTGTCGTTAAATTTTTTACTTAAATTTGATCTAAATGAGTATCTGTTATACTTAGAAGTAATCTGCGTTCCTGTTTGGTCTATATAATTTCCAGAAACAAAATAGCGAACTCCATCGTCACTTCCACCACTAACAGAAACCTGCGTGTTGTTTGTTATTCCTGTTTGAAATATCAAATCTTGATACCTTATCGGATTTGCTTCAAAATCAGCTATTTCTGCTGTAGTATAAGGTGCATCTGCGGGATCATTTACCGGGTCGGCAATAAAATCATCATTTTCAAGCTGGGCAAATTGTGCAGAACTTAATGTTTCTAACCTTTTGTTAACTGTAGAGAATGATACAAACTGATCAATACTTATTTTAGCTTTACCAGAACCTTTTTTTGTAGTTACTAAAATTACCCCATTTGATCCTCTTGAACCATAAATTGCGAGAGCAGAGGCATCTTTTAAGACTTCCATTGATTGAATATTATTAGGGTTGATTGTTCTTAAATCTCCACCAAAGACACCATCAACTACAACTAAAGGCTCATTACTACCTGTAATAGAGTTTACCCCTCTAATTCTTACTTTCATACCAGCTCCTGGTTGCCCAGAACCAGCAACAGTAACACCAGCAGCTCTACCTTGTAGTGCATCTTCAACACGAGTTAGAGGTTGGTTTTCAAATGATTTTGCTGTTACTTGCGCAACAGCTCCGGTTACATCACTCTTTTTGGAAGTACCGTAACCAATAACAACAACTTCTTCTAGCTGACTAGCATCTTCTACCAATTGAACATTAATTGTGGTTTGATTGCCAATAGTTATACTTTTTGTGGCATACCCTAAATAGGAAATAACAAGTACATCTGAAGCAGCAGCAGTAATATTGAAATTACCATCAAAATCTGTTTGAGTACCATTGGTTGTTCCTTTAATAACAATGTTTGCTCCAGGAACTGGCTGGTTATTTTCATCAGTGACAACCCCTGATATGGTTTGTTGAGCATACGAATATTGTATTCCCATAAACAAAAGAAAAAGCCCAGAAAGGAAGCATTTTCTTATGAGTTCTTTAATTCGTTTTTTCATAATTCTTTAATTTTAAGTTAAAAATAGGTTGAGTTAATAACATCAAGTCATTTAAAACTAATTGAGAGGTGGAGTAGTACTATTTATCTAGCATATTTTTTAGATAAAAAAAGACATAGGAATCCAGCCTATAGATATAGCTTGTTAATTTTTTAGCTATCTATACCAATTAAGTAATGTACTTGATACTTAAATAAAATGAATTTTTAAAGCTAATTTTTAGGATTCAAAAAATTGTATAGTATAATAGACTCTTATTGGAATCTACTATCTAAATTTATAAAATTAGGAGTAAAATGGTATGGGCTAATTTTAACCTAAGTTGACACTATTCTACCTAAAGTCAATTTTTTTCAACAAATTATAGCTTTTGTGAGAGTTTTTCTCAAGTTTTTGTTGGGTAGTTTTTCATAAGAATTTTTGTTTTGAGTTAATAATAGTTTTGAGTTTTAAATACCATACAATCGATTGTATGTTTGAGTGTCGCAAATTGCGTTTTCGAGTTAAAAGACGCAATTATTTTATAAAAATAATTTAAATATAGGTTATTTTTTTTAAATACGTAAAATTTACGCTTATTATTTATTGATATGATATTTGTGAAGTGTTTGTATTTTATACTTTAAAAACTAGGGTGTATAGGGGAATATAGTAGTTTAAGATCATTTATGATAGTAAATAAATCAAATAACGCTAGGATTTTTTTTTATTTTTTAAACCTTTGAGTATTAGGTAAAATTCATTTTTAAGATGAATTAGATTACTTTTTTAAAGAAAAAATTATGCTAAAAAAAATTACGCTTGCAATTATTATTTCAATACAAATATATTCTTGTAAAGAGTCTAAAGGAGTTAAAATAGAAAAAAATGATGCACTAGAGAAGGAATATGTTGCTAATTGGGAATCTTTATCAAAACATGAAGAAGCCCCGCAATGGTTTCAGGATGCAAAATTGGGTATTTATTTTCATTGGGGAGTATATTCTGTTCCAGCTTTTGGAAGTGAATGGTACCCAAGTAAAATGTATATAAAAGGAACTAAAGAGTATGAATTTCATAAAAAAAAATATGGTTCTCAAGAAGAATTTGGGTATCATGATTTTGTTCCAAAATTTACTGCAGAAAACTTTGATGCAGAAGAATGGGTTGCACTTTTTAAACGTGCAGGCGCAAAATTTGCTGGGCCTGTAGCACAACATCATGATGGTTTTGCTATGTGGGATAGTAAAGTTAACCCATGGAACTCTGTTAAAAAAGGTCCTAAAAGAGATATAACGGGAGAGTTAGCTAGTGCTGTAAGAAATAATGACATGAAATTAATTACAACTTTTCATCATGCTCGCAACTTACAGAGAAATGCAGATACTCCTAAAAATTGGGGAAAGTTTGATAGTCATTTTACATATAATCCAAAATACCATACTTCTTCAACAGACCCTGAGTTGCGTAAATTATATGGTAATATTCCAGCGGATGAGTTTCATAAATATTGGTCGGATCAAATAACAGAGGTAGTAGAGCAATATAAGCCAGATGCTATTTGGTTTGATTCTTGGTTTAATTTTATTCCAGAGGAAAGAGTGCAACAAATGTGTGCAGACTATTTTAATGCTGCTCAGAGAAATAAGCAAGAAGTTTTAATTGGCTATAAGCAATGGGACTTACCTAATGAGGTTGGTGTACAAGATATAGAACAAGGGGGAAGAAGAGATATTACAGAAAGACCTTGGATGACGGATATTACATTGAGTACTAAATCTTGGAGCTATATTCAGGGACAAACATACAAGTCTGCTGGTTTGGTTATGAGGAACCTTATAGATGTTGTTAGTAAAAATGGAGTAGTTTTATTAAATGTATCCCCTAAAGCAGATGGCAGTATTCCTAAGGAGCAAAGAGTTGTTTTACATGAAATGGGAGATTGGTTTTCTAAATACGGAGAAGCAATATATAATACAAAACCATGGGATTTATTTGGTTTTGGGGATGCAGATGCTGGAGAAGGACATTTTGGAGGGCAATCTGCTACTGTAAAGTATACCGCTAGTGATATTAGGTTTACGCAATCTAAAGACGAAAAGAGTTTGTATTTAATTTGTCTAGGAAAACCAGAAGTTGGTAAGAAAATAAATTTAAGATTACTTGCAAAGCATAGATACAGCCCTCATTCTAAAATAAAGAGGATAGTTCTTTTAGGTTCAGAACAAGAAGTTGCATATGATTTAAATGATGAATATTTTGAGTTAACGGTACCTAATGCTAAAATGGATACTATAGCTACAGTGTTTAAGTTTGAACTAGAATAATAGATGAAAAAAAGGAGGCAATTAAGGCCTCCTTTTTTTCTTGGTTTTGGTTATTTGGTTTCATGCATATTTAAAATAATCTTGGCCATTTCTTTTTTAGAGGGTCTTGGCCTTTTTCTAAAAGAGTTAGGTTTTCCTGTAATTCTATCAAACTCATCTGGTGTTCTAAATGCAGGAAGGCTATCATTAGTATTAGTTCTAATTTTTTTCATTTTAACTCTTAAGTTTTCTAGAACCGTTTTGTACTCTGGATTTAAAGCCAAATTGTTTAATTCATAAGGGTCTATGACAGTATTGTAAAGCTCTTCTG
Organism: uncultured Maribacter sp.; assembly: GCF_947495965.1. Taxonomy (GTDB): domain Bacteria; phylum Bacteroidota; class Bacteroidia; order Flavobacteriales; family Flavobacteriaceae; genus Maribacter_B. The sequence goes on along the minus strand of NZ_CANMBB010000001.1, from coordinate 493,210 downwards.
TTGCTCTTGGTGTTTTAAAGCAAGCTAATTGGGCTTCATTTAATTCTCCTTTTTCTTTTAAGTTCATCATGCTCTTAAATGTGCCGCTGGTAAAAGCGTCTGCAGAAGGTGTATTGGGTAAATCTGGATAAAAATTCTTTATGTATTTATATTCTTTGGTTCTAATAGCTCTAGTGTAATCTTCATAATCATGCCAATGGTCTTCTGCATAAATATTATCTCTAATATTTTCCTCAGGATTAGTAAGGAGTATGGAAAAGTCTTTGCCTTTAAAATTTTGCCTTGCTTCTAAGTCAGCTAGTTTTAAAAAGGTTGGAGCAATATCAATGGAACTAACCAGATTTTTACAAACAGAGTTTGGTTTTATTTTTTTAGGCCATTTTACAATCCATGGGGTTTTTATACCGCCATCATATAACGTAGTTTTATCTCTAGGGAATGGTCTTCCATTATCACTAATAAATAAAATTAAAGTATTCTCAGTAAGGTTTTGCTTTTCTAATTGTGTAACTACTTTGCCAACATAATTGTCTAGTCTTGTAATTTCATTATAGTAATACACAAAATCTTTACGAGCTTCTTTAGTATCCGGAAAATATGGAGGTAAAATAACATCATGTAATTCATGAGGATTACTAATTATACTATCTGTGTATGGTCTATGTGGATCTACGGCTGCTAACCATAAGAAGAAAGGTTGGTTTTTTGGTGTTTCTTTTATTAGGGGGACCCAATTTTCGCAACCGCTACCATCTCCTTTTTGAACTGCTTTTTTACCATCAGGAGCAAGCTGAAATCCAGAAGTACCAACATCATACACTTTATTAAACCTATCTTTTATGGCATCTCCTAAGTGCCATTTTCCTGCTTGAGCTGTCCAATATCCAGATGCTTTTAAATGTTCTACAAAAGTTTCCTTATCGGGTGTTAATGGCCAATGTAGTTGTTCTGCATTTGTGTTATGGGGGTATAAACCAGTAATAATACTTGTTCTACTTGGGCTACAAGAGCTAGCTGTTAAAAAAGCTTGGTCAAACCGCATGCCTTCTTCTGCAAGTTTGTCTATGTTTGGCGTTTTTATTTTAGGATGCCCATAAGCGCCACTATCATCCCAAGCCATATCATCTGCAAGGATTAAAATGATATTAGGAGGGGTGTTTTTCTCAATTGCCTTTTTGCTTTTAGAATTACAACTTGTAACTAAAATACTTAATAGAAAAGTATATAGTATTATGTTTTTATTTTGCATAAGGTCTTAGGTTAACTCTTAAAAGGTAATCATCGCAGGTAATGAACAAAAACCTACCATCATCTGTAAATTCACAATTTCCGGTATTTTTATCAGTACGTATAGTTCCTAAATGTTTTCCAGAAGGAGAGATAATAAGTACACCTCCAGGGCCAGCTAAAAATAGATTTCCGTTTTTGTCTATTTTTATACCATCAGGCGATTGTTTGTCAATACTTTTTTCTCTAAGTTTAGTTGCATCAAAAAATATTCTTTTGTTTTTTACTTTCCCATCTTTTATTATATCATAAGCCCATATAGAAGGTTTAGTTTTGTGAGAATCCGCAACGTAAAGTGTTTTATTGTCATGTGATACTGCAATACCGTTTGGAGCCTGTATTGTTTTATCTAATAGCGTTAATTTTCCGCCTTTACTTAAGAAATATACGCCATTAAACCCAATAGCACTTTTCTTTTTTCCTAAACCAAAAGATGGATCTGTAAAATATAGGTTTCCATTATAGTCATAAACTAAATCGTTTGGAGAATTAAAAGCATTTCCTTTATAATTTGTTGTAATGGATTCAAAAACAGGATTTAAAGAATCTTTTAAGCTTACCAATTTACTAATTCTTCTATCCCCAACTTGGCATATTATTAAATTACCATCTGAATCTAATGTTAAGCCGTTAGAGCCTTTAGTTATTTTTTTATTATCTCCAGTATATCCTGAAGGTGACATGTATAGACTTAATCCATCTATATCATTCCATTGATACATTTTATTTTCTGGCACATCAGAGAATAGTAGTTTTTGCCCTTTAGGCTGCCATACAGGACCTTCAGACCAATTAAAGCCTTCTGCAACTAAATCTATTCTTGCATGTTTAGATATTATAGTATCTAAAGAAGGGTCTAGTCTTTCTATAAACCCAAAAGATGGATATTTTTTTAAGGAATCTATTATCTTTTTAAAACGTTTTTTTATTTTAAAAACTTCTTTATCATTTTTAGATAGTATAAGTGTGTCTTTTTCTGAGGAATCATTTTCTATATCATAAAATCTTCCATCTCCATATAGTTTGTATTTTTTATTTAGTACAAATTCTGCTGGATGAAAATGGTCTTTGCCTACACCTGGTTTTGGGTTGTAGCTTATGTATACCCAATCTCTACGTTTTATTGGCTGTCCTTTCATTATAGGTAGTAAACTTTCTCCATCAGTTTTAAAATTATTTGGTATAGGGGTACCGCTAACTTCTAGTAATGTTGGTAAAAAATCTATAGCATCTACAAATTCGTTGGAGACCATTCCTTCTTTAATTACACTTGGCCAGTTGGCAATGCAAGGTACTTTTATGCCATTTTCTGTGGTTAAACCTTTGCCGCCTTGTATAATTTTATCCCCAATTTTAGAGGTTATTTTTTGGTGTGTTCCGTTATCAGAATAAATTAGAATTAATGTTTCATCACGAATTCCTTTTTCTTCAAGATTTTTTATAATTTTCCCTATAATTTTATCAGAATAAGCAACCATATCTTTAAAATAAATAGGGTCATCATCTAATCTTCTTTCTTCGTTTTTCCATATGTCACTATCTGGGGTAGGGGAAAAAGGGTCATGTGTAAGTGCCATAGGGTAATACACAAAAAATGGTTTGTCTTTCTGTTTGTTTACAAATTCATTTAAATAGTCAGAAAAAATATCTGGACCATATTTTCCTTTTGTATTTTCTAAATAAGCTCCATTTTGATATATAGTAGGGTTTGCAAAACGAGAACCTTTATCTTCTGTATGAAATGCATGGAACATGCTATACTCATCAAATCCTGCATCTTCTACCTTCATTCCCGTGCCTCTTCGGTACTCTGCTCCAGGGTAATCTTCAGGATCATAACTTTGTAATTGCCATTTACCAACCATGCAGGTAGCATAACCAGCTTCTTGCATTAGGTGGCCAAAAGTTTTTTGCTTCTTATTTAAAATTCCAAAAGCTTCCCAGTTTCTAAAGTTGTATTTGCCAGTCATTATTTTTATACGCGATGGTGTACAAAGGGGTTGCGCATATGCCTGGTTAAATTGTATACCTGTAGCAGCAAGTTTATCAAAATTTGGTGTGTTGTACGATGTGCCTCCGTATGTTCCTATGGCTTCGGAGCCTAAATCATCTAACATAATTAAGATAATGTTAGGCTTTGTATTTTCTTTTTGTGCAGTTAATTTTGTGGTGCAACTTATTAAAAATAAACCAAAAAGTATTGCAAAAGTTGAGGTGTAGAATATAATATTTCTTTTCATTTTAATTTTTTATTTTACTGGTAAGATTACCATTCTGAGAAATTACCATCTTTGTTACGCCAAATAGGATTAGACCAATTATGGCCTATTTTATTACCTTCTCTGAGCTTTTCTTCATTAATACTTACTCCTAATCCAGGTTTTTCTAATAGTTTAATATATCCATCTTCTAAATTAAAAATCTCAGGATTTTCCATATAATCTAGAAGGTCACAACCTTGGTTGTAATGAATGCCTAAACTACTTTCTTGAATAATAGCGTTGGCAGATACAAAGTCTACTTGTAATGCAGATGCTAAAGAAATAGGTCCTAATGGGCAGTGTGGAGCAAGAGTAATATCATAAGCTTCTGCCATTGCAGCAATACGTCTTACCTCAGAAATACCACCAGCATGGCTTAAGTCTGGCTGAATTATATCTACAACACCTTGGTGTAAAATATCTTTAAAATCCCATCGAGAAAACATGCGCTCTCCAGTTGCAATAGGGATGTTGGTATAAGAATATATATGTTTTAAGGCGTCATTGTTTTCGCTTAAAACAGGCTCTTCTATAAACATAGGTTCGTATGGTTCTAACTCAGAAATTAGTTTTTTTACCATAGGCTTATGCACTCTACCATGAAAATCTAAACCTATATCTAAATCATACCCAAATTCTTCTCTTAATAATTTAATGTTATTGGCAACTGTTTTTATGTCTTTTAATGAGGATACCCATTCCATGCCGCCAGTGGCATTCATTTTAACAGCTTTATACCCAGCATTTACTTTTTCTTGTGCTTGTTCTAAGATAACATCAGGATTGTCCCCCCCAATCCAACAATACATTTTCATTTTATTACGAACAGCACCTCCTAATAACTGATGAACAGGAACATTTAAGTGTTTTCCTTTAATGTCCCATAAAGCTTGATCTATACCAGATATGGCACTCATTAAAATAGGACCACCTCTATAAAAACCACCTCTATAAAGTATTTGCCATATATCTTCTATTGCACTTGCATCTTTGCCAATTATATATTGTTCTAGTTCTTTAATGCAAGCAGCTACAGTGTCTGCTTTGCCTTCTACAACCGGTTCTCCCCAGCCTATAATACCACATTTGGTGGTTATTTTTAGGAATAACCATCTAGGAGGAACTTTAAAGAGTTCTATTTTTTCAATATTTAGGTCTTTCATTTTTTCAGTTCTTGTGATTTAATATAATTAGCATGGGTAGTTGCTAAATGGTTTTTCATAGATTTTGATGCTAAATCTCCATCTTGATCTATAATGGCATTTAAGATGTTAGTATGATGAATTATCATTTTTTCTTTTTCTTTAAGTAAATCTCCATCTGTAGGTTTTGCAAAAACACTTTCTTTAAATTTTGGCATAAGATTAAAGATGGGACTAAGTAAAAGCTCTAAAATATTATTCTGTGGTATGGATACAAGTATTTTGTGGAATGCATTATCTAACTCTGCCTCTGTTTTAGAATCTAATAAATCACATTTTTTTATGTCTTCAAGATTCTTTTGAAGTAATGTAATATGTTTTTTAGTTCTATATTTTGCAGCTTCAGAAGCTATAATAGGCTCTATTAATTGTCTAGTTTTAATAGTTTGTAAGATTAAATCTTTGTTAGAAGAAAGTTCAAAAAACATATTTAAACTTTCAGAAACATTTTGAATACTAACTTCAGAAACATATGCGCCACTTCCTTTTTTTACAACAATAATACCGCGAGCAGCCATGGTTTTTATAGCTTCTCTTACTGCAGTTCTACTAACTTTAAATATTTCGCAAAGTTCTTTTTCTGTTGGTATTTTTTGGCCCGGTAGGTATTGTCCCTTACGTATAGCAACAGTAATCTCCTCTTCAATTTGTTGTGATAATGACTTTGAATTTCCTATTGGTGAAAACATTTTTTTTGTTATTAAAATATAAATTTATAAGACATCATACAAATTTATGTAATAATGTATCTTTTTTTTAATATTTGGTTAAAAAATTAATTATGTTTTAATAAGAGTAACTTTTCATTGTTTTTGGCAACTAAAAAAGCTTTCTCCTGATTATGTAATTTAATTTTAGATAAGTCTCTAATATCACCATCTAAAAACAAATTACTTTCTGTAGGATTTACAATGGTATAGCCATTTGCATTTCCTATAAGAATTAATCCTATACTAGCATCATTACGGGGGGTTTCCACTTCGGATTGATATAAATTACCAGCCAATAGAACATCGGGGTATTTATCTCCGTTATAGTCAAAAATATGAAATTTATTTATAGAAGAAGTTTGTGCTCTATTTGGAAGTTTATGAGTTTTATAAGTGCCGTCTCCTAAATTTTCTATCCATTGGTGCGCAAAGGTCTGGGCTTGATAGTGTAAAGAGGAGTTTAGCATTTTTTCTCCATAAATATCATTTAAATCTGCATTCGCAAAAGATTCAAAAGTTTCGAATCTTTTTTTAATAGCAGGAACCTGTTGTGAAGAGCATTCTCTACCGCGTAAAGGAAGTTGTGTGCCGTATTTTTTATAACTTAAAACAATATCCATACTACCATTTTCATCAAAATCATTGGCAAATACTTCAAAAGGAGCTTTTTTGCTAGCCTTATACTTGTAATTTAATCCTAAGTTGCCAGCTAAATAATCCATATCGCCATCGGCATCAATATCTACCTTTTGTAAGCTATACCACCAACCTTTTTGGTTAGAAAATCCTAATTGATTGCTTACTTCGCTAAAAGTTTCTCCATTGTTTTTAAAGAACCTAATTGGCATCCACTCTCCAGTTACTATTAAATCAATTTTAGTATCGTTATTAAAATCGTCCCAAATGGCAGAAGTAATCATTCCTGCTTCAGAAAGCTCGGGAGCTACTTTGTTAGTTACATTAGTGTACTTTATGTCTAAATCTTTTCCTCCATCATTTCTTAAAATATAACTTTCTGCAGGGAATGGATATTTTCCAGGCGTAATTCTTCCTCCAATAAATAAATCTAAATCTCCATCATTATCATAATCTGCACTAATAACTTCTTGTCCGCTAGCTGTAATTTCGGGTAGTGTTTTAGTACTTTTTATAAAACCAGAAGGAGTGTTTATATAAAGCCTATCTTGATAGTAACTTTGTTTGGTATTGTTATGGTTACCGCCATTTACAACATATAAATCTAAATCTTTATCATTATCGGCATCAAAAAGTAAAACACCAGTATCTTCATATTGTGAGTCTTGTTCCCAAGGACCAGTTTCTAATGTAAATTCTCCATTTTTATTTTGAATATACATAGCACCAGAACTCCCCTTGGCATTCCCAATAAAAAAATCTTCTAATCCGTCTAAATTTACATCTCCTACTGCAATTTTTGCACCAAGTTGTGAATATCTATGTGGTAATAAAGGTTCCGTTTTAAAATCATTATACACGTCTTCCGTATGGTTAAATAACGGGGTTATTTTGGAAGATATATTTACAAAATCATGATTCTCTTTTATGGATGTTTCTTCCCGAACATGTAGAGAGTCATATTTTATTTTAAGAAGCTGATTGGGGTTTACATTTTTAACAACTTGTATTTTTCCATTGGGCCAAATAACTTTGATTTTGTTTTTTTCTTTGGACTCCCCTAATCCAAAATGTAGTATAGGTTCTACACTAGATTGATATCCTCTTGTTAGAGTTAATTCTTGACTTTGTTTTGTTCTACTTTCATTAATAATGACTTTTGCACCTAAAGCAAATGGATTATTTTTTGTTCCCTGTAGTTGTATTCTTAAATAATTACTAGTACTACTATTTTTATTTTCATAGATAGATGCTGGGGTATCTAAATTATTTATAATTAAATCTAAATCACCATCTAAATCTAAATCTGCATATGCAAAACCATTAGAAAATCCTGGTGTATCTAATCCCCATTCTTTACTTACGTTAGAGAAAGAAAGATTTTTATTATTAGCAAAAGCAAAGTTGCCAATAGGAGTACTAGGCATTAATCTAAAGTCTTTGTTCTTGTTTTCTCCAAAGAAGTTTTCAGACTTGTATTTTACGTTTACATCGTTATTATTTACATCTCTTTTTACACCGTTAGATATAAAAACATCTTTCCATCCATCATTATCAAAATCTGCGAATAAGGCTCCCCAGCTCCAGTCTGTGTTAGACATGTTAGAAAATCTAGAAAGCTCACTGAAAATAGGAGTGTTATTGCTAGAAATGCCGTTGTTTAATTGCAAAGAATTTTGCATGTATTGGTGATTAAAACCCAAAGCAACTGACTCATAAAATGTTTCAGGACTCATACTAGCCATATTGGTTTTAGAGCGCTTATAATCTGAAGGCGTCATATCTACTTGAAGTATGTCTGCTAGAGCGTCATTGTTAAAATCATTTACATCTAAGCCCATCCCAAACATGGAGGTATGCTTTGCTGCTTTTTTTGAAATTTCGGTAAAAGTACCATCGCCATTGTTTTGGTATAAATAGTCTGGCACATTAAAATCATTACTTAAATATAAATCCTTATGACCATCATTATTAAAGTCTGATGCAACTATACCTAGTGTTAATCCGAAATTTTGTAATCCAGATTTTTCAGTAACATCGGAGAAGGTTCCGTCTCCGTTATTTTTATATAAATGCCCAGAATCCTTATGAGCATTAAGATCCATTTTGTTTTTGTAATATTGATTACCCATGCTAACTAAAACGTTAGGGTAATTAGCAACAAACAGATCTAAAAGACCGTCATTATCATAATCAAAGAAAGTAGATTGTATAGAAATACTTTCATCGGCAATACCGTATTCGGCTGCTTTTTCTGTAAAAGTATTGTCCCCGTTATTAATAAACAGTTGGTTTGCTGTGGTGTTAAACTTACCAGAAACGCTTAAATAAATATCTAAAAAACCATCATTATTTACATCGGCCATTGTGGTTCCAGAATACCATCTATTATCTCCCGTAATACCAGCTTTTTCTGTAATGTCTTCAAACTGTAAATTTCCTTTATTAAGATATAATTTATTTGGGGTAAGGTTACCTGTAAAGTAAATATCGGATAATCCGTCATTATTAATATCTCCAACAGATACTCCAGCTCCGAGGTATAAATATGGAAAAGAGAAGTAGTTTAAAGTATCATTCTCTATTATATTATTAGAAAAATTTACACCAGATTTAGTATTGTCTAGCGCTATAAATTTCTTATCTATAGTGCTTTCTTTAGTGCAAGAAAAAACTATAAATAAAATAATAAAAGGTGTAATTATCTTTTTCATAGTTAAATATAAATATAATTAAAAAGGAACCGCTATAAAACGGTTCCCTTTAAAATTACTAACTCTCGATTATTAGTAACCTGGATTTTGCTTAAACCCTTCGTCATTATTGTTACCATCTAATTCTGAAAGAGGAATAGCTAAATATTCTCTTCCTGGTTTGTAAGAACTAGTTCCGCCGCTTTCAGATTTTAAATCTGGGTTATCAACAATTCTAGATTTTACTCTATCCCATCTTAAAAGATCAAAGTAACGTGTTCTTTCAAAAGTTAATTCTTTTACACGTTCATCTTCAATGTCTTGCATTGTAACTGTTGTAAATTCTGGCATGTCTACTCTTCTTCTTACTTCGTTTACAGCGTCTACTGCTTCTTGCGTAGAGTTGCCACCATTAGCCATTACGTCAGCTTCAGCAAACATTAAAAGAATATCTGCATATCTTAATATTCTTAAGTTGTTTCCAGAGCTATGCCATCCGCCATCTCTAGACTCTTCTTTACCATTAAATTCCCAATCGGCATATTTATTACCAAATATGTTTGTACCAGCAGCATCAAAGGCATCTGCATACGATGTGTTAAGGTAAGTTCTAGAAGCTAATGTTTTTCCTTCGTACTCTGTAGTTTCATTTGTATTCCAGAAAAAGGTTGTGTAGGTTCTAGGATCAATTTCTCCGTTAATAGTTTGCTCATCTAAAAATAAATCTAATGCCCACTGATTAACTCTCATAGTGTTTTGGTTTGTATAACCTACAGGAGCTAAATCTGCTTGGAAAGCAGAACCAGAACCACTATTTGCATTATCTGCTCCCCAACCTTGTTGACCATCAGAAATAAGTTGAATTTCAAAAAGAGATTCTTTGTTATTTTCAAATTCTTCAGAAAAGTTAGCAGCATAATCATCCATTAACTCAAAGCTACCGTCCATAATTTTTGCGAACTCCGTTTTAGCAGGGCCGTATTTACCTTGGTATAAGTAAACTTTACCTAATAAACCAGTAGCAGCCTTAGCTCTTGCTCTACCTGTTTGGCTTGCTGACCACGAGTCTGGAAGCATTGTTTGTGCTTTCTTTAAATCTTCTTCAATTAATGTCCAAACATCTGCCGGAGGTGCTTGTGGTATTAAATCTGGAGCCTCCATTTGATCAAAAGGAACTGTAATTAGAGGTACATTTAAAAAATTATTTAAAAGATTAAAATAGTTAAATGCTCTAATAAAATATGCTTCTCCAAGAATATTTTCTTTTTCAGTTGCATCCATTTCTATATTTGGAACGTTAAAAAGAACATCATTAGCTCTAGAAACACCTCTAAATTGTGCTTCCCACATCCATTTTGGTGCATTACGATCTGCGGTAGCATTAAATGCTCCTGCAGCAGTTCTGTCAGAAGAATTAAAACCATTCACAACATCATCTCTATAATCCGATAAGAAAATTTCAAATCTAGAATAATAAGTTATGGCTATAAAAGGGCTGTATGCTCCTAGAATACCTTTATTTGCATCTTCTGCTGTACCCCAAAATGATGTAGGTACAAGAATGTTTGGATTGTCCTGATTTAATGCATCATCGGAACAATTTAGGTTAAGGGCTAATAATGCAAACATTGCAAGTATTCCCTTTATTGTGATTTTATTTTTTTTCATTTTTCTCATTTTTTTATTAAAAAGAAACTTGTAAACCTAATTGATACGTTCTTGGAGTAGGATAGTTTCCTTCATCAACTCCATTGTTAAATTGGCTAGTACCACCTCTACTGTTTCTACCAACTTCTGGATAGTAACCAGAATAATCGCTAATAGTAAATAAGTTTGTTGCAGAAACGTATAATCTTACTTTAGGGATTCTTATTTTTTCTAATACATTATCAGGAAGTGTATATCCTATTTGTGCATTTCTTAAACGAAAATATGCTCCACTTTCTAAATAAAAGTCAGACATTCTACGGTTAAACCCAGGGTCAACTTGTGTATTTCTAGGAACACTAGTGTTCGTATTAGTTGGTGTCCATGCATTTGCAGCATCTGCTAAATAGTTACCATTAAAATCAAAATATCCTCTATATATAGTAGAATTAAGAATTTTATTACCCGCGACACCATTAAAAAATAAACTTAAATCTAAACCTTTATAGTCTGCCGTTAGGTTAAATCCGTACTCAAAATTAGGAATCGATGAGCCAAGGTATCTTCTATCATCAGGATCTACGCCGTCTCCGTTAAAATCTTTAAACTTCAGGTCACCAGCTCTAGGGTTACCTTCTTGGTCATTAGCAGCGGTAGCTTCTGCATCTGTTTGGTAAATACCGTCTGTTACATAACCATAAAAAGAACCAATGGGCTGTCCAATATCAGTTCTTGTACCTCGTAAACCATTAGAAGTAAAACCACCACCAACTATAGGGGCTTGCCCTCCTAAAGAAGTTACTACATTGTCTAAGGTAGAAAAGTTAGCTGTTACGTTAAAGTTTAAATCTCCTATTTGATCCGCATAGGTTGCTAAGAATTCAAAACCTTTATTTTCTATATTTCCTCTATTAAAAGGGATTGTATTTGCAAATCCAGAATAAAGTGGTAATTGAATGTCTACTAAAATGTCTTCGGATTTTTTTATAAAATAATCCATAGTTACATTTAACTTATTATTTAGAGTAGTAAATTCTAAACCAATATTAGTAGTTTTAGTAGTCTCCCAAAAAATATTCCTATTTACACCTCTTGTTACCGCATAACCAGATTGTCTGGTTTGTGTGTCCCCTAAAATATATGTGCTAAAAAGGTTTATAGAAGGATCTATAGCATAAGGATTTACATTATTAGATCCTATTTCTCCATAACCTGCTCTTAGTTTAATGTTAGATACAGCATCAAAATCTTCTAAAAATGGTTCGTTACTAATATTCCAACCTATTGCCATAGAAGGGAAAGTACCCCATCTTAAATCTTCTTTAAACAAAGAAGAACCATCACGACGTAAACTTGCCGTTAATAAATACCTATCATCAAATGTATAATTTAATCTACCAAAATAAGATTGAATAGTAGAAGTAATATCTTGTGAAGGAGCACTTTGTAAATTTTCAGAACTAAATGCACCGGCTACACTAATATTATTAATTGCATTAAGAGCAACAATACCTAAAGATCTAGAATTATTTTTTTGATCTGTAAAACCAGCTAATACATCTACATTATGTTTATTAAAAGATTTCTTGTAGTTAAGAGTGTGTTCTACTAAAGTATTTAAACGGTTTGTATTTGTTTCTCTTAATTCTGATGTTGCTTTATTAGAGCCATTGTAAATTACTTGTTCATCTGGACTAAAAGTATAGTTATTTCTTGAAGAGGATTCCATACCTAAGTTTAACTTATATGTTAATCCATCAAATAATTCATAAGAACCAGATACATTACCAATAACAGTATTTAACGTATTAGTTCTATCCTCTAAAGCTGCTATAGCTAATTCATTTGCTATTGTACCAGGGCCATAAAAAGCACCATAGGCAGTTGTAATACCTCTGTCTGCTCTATCATCTGCACTCCATTCTCCAGCATCATTTCTTAGTCTAATAGTTGGTAATAAGTTTCTTTCTTTATTAAAGTATGGGTTTGGGTTATCTACTGTTCTTGTTAACCCAATTGTACTTTGTAAATTAAACTTTCCTTTATCTAATCCAAAATTAGCTCTTACGGTAGTTCTTTTAAAATCTGAATACTTAATAACACCATCTTGGTCAAATTGATTTAAAGAAAGACTATAAACACTATTTTCACCACCTCCAGAAACTCTAAGGTTTGTATTACTTATAGATGCAGTTCTAAATGAATCATCGTATAAATTACTGCTATAGTTTGGGTCAAATTCTGTATCATTTGCTGGGTATCTTGGAACACCATCTGCATCATTTGCTCTATTAACTATTGCAGCGTATTGTGTAGCATCTGCCCAGTCTATTTGGTTAATAGCTTTTTGGTATCCGTAACTAGTATCTAAATCAATACTAACTTTTCCTTTTTTTCCTTTTTTGGTAGTTATTATTACTACACCATTAGCTGCTCTAGAACCATATATTGCAGTTGCCGAAGCATCTTTTAATACAGAAACACTAGCAATGTCACCAGGGTTAACAGTATTCATGCTACCAGTAATCATCCCATCAATTACATATAACGGGCCATTGTTACTAAATGTTCCAGTACCCCTAATAGTAATTACAGAACCAGCTCCTGGAGCACCACCTTGTGCTTGTACATTTACACCGGCCATTCTACCTTGTAATGCTTGCGAAGCATCATTATAAGTATATTTTTCAATATCCTTAGAACCTACTGTAGCCACTGCACCGGTTAAATCTGATTTCTTTTGAGAACCATAACCAATAACAACAACCTCATCTAATTGGCTAGCATCTTCTGCAAGAGTTACTGTAATACTAGATTGGTTGTTAATTGCAATTTCTTGGGTTACAAAACCTATGTAACTTACTGATATTGTTCCATTACTAGGAGCGTTAAGGGTAAAATTACCATCAAAATCTGTTTGTGTTCCGTTGGTAGTACCTTTTACAAGAACATTAGCACCTGGTAATGGTTGCCCTGTGTTGTCTTTTACTACACCACTTAAAGTGGCATCTTGTGCAAGACCCAGTGAAGAGCCTGCAATCCAAAACAACGCAAGTAGAAAAGTGCGCGGTTGGCATTTCTTTTTAATAAACTTTACTAATTTCATAAGCATTTCGAGTTTAAGTTAGTTAAACAATTTGTATGTTGTATGACAAATATATTTTTGATATTATTGGTTTTGGGAAACAGATATTTAAAAATGGATAACATATGGTTTCTGAGGGAATTTTTTTGAAAAACAAATATTTATGAAGAATTCTTAATTTTACATCGTATTTATTGTGATAATAAGGGTTTTTAGGGTGTATATTATGTATTTATAATTTAAAAAATGATGAAAACAAATGGTTTTTGGTTAAAAAAGTGAAGGTTTTATTTCTAAGGAATAGGTTTTTAATAAAAAATTAATTTCAATTTGAAAGGTGTTTTTTATTCCTTTTTAGCCCATTCTAACGTACATATACTCAGACCATAGGCCATACTATACTTGAAATATATCATGGTCCTTCTTCGTTCTGAAAAAATTCAATGGCATGAGCATTTAAAATGGTTGTTTCTTTACTAGATTGTATAAAAAAAAAATCAGAGCATTGAGTATTTTAATACTCAATGCTCTGATTTTTTAAATCAAGGATTAAGAATGTTACTTATTCTATTAATTTTTTATTTTCTTCATCAATACGTTTTTTTTGCTCTTTACTTAAGCCGTGTTTATAATGAAATTCTGGGTTGTAATTAATATACGATTTTTTCATTTGCTCATCATGAACATCTAGACTTAAATCGCAATCAAAACGAGCTAAAATCCCGTGGTTTTTTTTATAATTTCCAGCCGCATTTGTAAAATGAGATATTCCCCAAGTAATTCCTCTACCATTAGTAGTATTTGTAAATGCATCTGGAATAAAAGGTCCTCCGGCATTTGGCATTAATGTAACTACAGATGCAATCTCAAAATTTACCCAATCTTTAGCATATTGTATAGTGTTATGTTCTACCCCATCTCTTATTGCTAAAGCAGCAACCCCTTCTTTAAATGGAAACAAAGTAGTTTCATGACCAGAGTTCATGATAGGGTTTAAAGGGTGTTTTTTAAAGGGGCCTAATGGGTTATCTGCAATAGCAAGCCCATGCATACGACTTAAATTTGGGTTACGGTCAAAGTCAGATTTATAGTAGAGGTATATTTTACCGTTATGAACAAGAGGGTAAGGGTCATGAATAGAGTATTGGTCCCATTCTCCTTCGTTACCATTTGGAATAACAATTTTATTTGCTGCAGTCCATGGGCCATCTGGAGAATCTGCGTAGGAAACTGCTACAGGGCAATTATCTCCACCACTTTTTCCACTTGCTTCACTAAAACCTTGATAGTATAAATAATATTTTCCTTTCCATTTAAGAATATCTGTTGTAGTTACGGAACGCCAACCTACCTCAGGTTTAGGCGGTCTTGGTACAGCAACGCCTTCTTCTTTCCAAGTAAAACCATCTTTTGATGTAGCATAAAAAATATCGGCTAAATCCCAATCTGCAGAAGGAATTTCATCTGTAGATAAATGAGCATTCTTTCCGCCAACGGGAGCTGTTTTTGTATCTCTATGTGTATACCAAACGTAATATTTTCCGTTTTCAAAAATTACTTTTGAAGGATCTCTTCGAGAAATAGTTCCGTCATTACCATTATAATCAAACCCTTTTAGTTCTGTATATTTAAATTGCGTATACAGCTCATTACTATCTGGTCTGGCTGTTTTATAATTATTATATGTTCTTTCTATAGCAGCACTTAATTTAAAATTTGGCTTTTCCTTTGGAATTATATAAGGAAATTTACCTGTATTTTCTTGATTTGCTATAGGTTTTTGTTTTGATTCCTGTTTTGGTTGTTCTGAACAGGATACTATTGTACATCCAATTAGTGTAAAATATAATGTTCTTAAAAGAGTGTTTTTTAGTTGCATTTTTTATATTATTTAATAGTGGGGTAGTTTTTAGAGTTTTAATTTATAATCATGAGCACCAGGTGCAAAATTACTTTTAATTATTTTTATTCCAGTTACTTTTGTTCCTTTACCCCAAAGAACCTCGGCTCTATTATCTCCTAGAACAATGTTTATCAATTTTGCCTTCATTTTTTCTACAACTTTTTTGTAGTTTTTATCAAAAGCTAAGTTCTCTTTTTCATTAGGGTCCTTATTCATATCATACAATGCTGGATCTAACTCTTTGTATGAAGCGTTTTGAGCCCATAACATATTTACACCTCTTTTTTTATTTGGACGTGTTTGCATTGAGAAGGCATAGTCTTTAGTTCTAATAAATGCACGGGGGCCAGTTACTGCATGGCTTTCTCCTATTACGTAGTCTCTTTTAGGTGCTTTCCCAGATACTACATTTGCTAAATCTAACCCATCTAAGTAACTAAATTTCTTGGTATTAATATTTGCTCCTGCAGCATTTAAAATAGTAGGCGCAATGTCTACAAATTCTGTATAATCTGTAATAACTTTTCCTTCTGGAAATGCTTTTTTGTCTGATGATACTACAACAATTGGATTGTGTGCATCAATATCCCAAGGAGTAAATTTTGAATATGCACCGTGTTCATTTAATTTCCAACCGTGATCTCCGTTAACATAAACAACTAACCAAGGTTGTTTTTTACTTTTACTATAGTTAATAAAAGCATTAATAGATTCTCCTACCAGAGCATCTCCGTAAGCACAAAAGGCATAATAATCCTGAATCATTTTTAATTTTTGCGCATCAGTAAAATCATTAGAATAAGAATTATTTACCTGTTTTTTAAGTTGAGCTGGCATTTTAGCCCATTCCTCTTTTGTCATTTCAGGTATTTTATATTTATGTTTTTTAAAACGTTCCCTATATTCTTTTGGAGGTAAAACTGGTGTATGTGGAAAATCATAGCCAATATGACAAAATAAAGGTTTAGAAGTGTCAATTCCATCAAATGTTTTTGTTCCTAATGTAAAGGTGTTGTTTTCATTTTCTAAGAATTTTATAAAAGAAGAAGTATAGTATCCGTCACGTGTTTTTCCAGCAGGTCTTGGGCTTATGCCTCCTAAAATACCATCACTAAATTCCGTTTCTGGTTTTTTTGGGGTATGCTTACGCAGTAAATCTAACTTTTCATATATATTTTTTGCCATGCCTGCGAATTGCGGATTTTGCTCTTCCAATTCTTTTGTGAAGTAATGAAATTTTCCATCTTCAGTTTTTAAGTATTTAATGTTTCTAAAAGGTTTCGCTAATTTTTGCCCATCAATTTCTTTGAGTAAAGAAATTTTACCCCATTCTGCAAGGCCTTCATTTGCAAGAATTTTTGCACTAATATCTGTTTGATACATTTTGGGGTCAACAGCTTTACCATTTTTAATAGTTCTTAACCTAACTCCTAATTTTCCAATATGAACTGTTTGGTAACCTAGTTTTTCCATTTGTTGAGGTAAATGGGGATATGAGTTTTCTGTGTTATTATTATGATACTCAAATTCATAAACACCAGATCGGAAAGGGTAACGCCCGTAATGTATAGAAGCGCGAGATGGAGCACAACCTTGAGCCTGAGAGTAGGTGTTTAAAAAAGTTGTTCCCATTTTGGTTAAACGGTCAATATTTGGAGATTCAACATAACCTAAACCACTCATTTCATTATTAGTAAGCATTTTGTTAAAGGAACGAATAGCATCATAACGATGGTCATCTGTTAACACCCATAGAACATTTGGTTGTTGTTGTGCTATTAATGTAGCTTTTCCATAAAGGAATGATAGAAGTATTAAAATATATATTTTATGTGAACGCATAGTCTTTATTTTAGTTTAGATTTTCTATTATTTTGAAAGTTCTTTTAATTTACTTGTAACTTTTCTACTTTACCATAACCTCCTTTAGGAGCATCATGCTCTGTTGCATGTAAATCAAAATTTGGAATAACTTTTTTTAGTACATCACGCTCTTTTCTATGAGCAGCAGATACCATGTTCCAATCTTTGATTTTTGGAAAACTAATTAAATCTTTTGGGTACTCACTTACATCATACCAAACATCATTACCATCTTTCATAACCAAATCTCCCCGAATAATAGTAGTTTCTTTATGATATCCATATACCCATTCTCTGTGATTAGGTTTATTTGTAGTTAAAAAAGGCACTAAGCTTTCTCCATTAATTTCATATGAATCTGGAATTGTAACACCACCAAATTCAGCAATTGTAGGTACTAAATCGGCAATATTAACTAGTGCATTTTGCATCCCTTTTTTGGTTAAGTTCATTCCTGGAGCATAAATAATTAGTGGTACATGTGTTCCTTTTTGAGAAACGGGACTAGACTTACCGTAACCACTAGTGCCATTATCTGCACAAAAAATGAAGATAGTATTGTTTTCAATACCCAATTCTTTGAATTTGTTAAGGTATTGCCATACTTGATAATCTAAATAATTAACATGGGTGTGAATTCCATTTATAGTTATAGTACCATAATCATTGTAAACACCATTATCTCCAGTTACTTTAGGTGTTGTACGTGTATATTTTTTGCCATCCCAATTAATCTTTGGTGTCCCTGGCCATTTACCCTTAGTACTCGGGTTTAAAAAATCCCAAGCATCATGACCTAAATGACTTGTGTGGTATATGAAAAAAGGCTTGCCTTCTTTGGCTTTTCTTTCCATAAAATCAAAGGTAAATTCCAATTCTATGTCTGGACCAAAAGTTTTTAATCCAAACCTTTTTTTAGATTTTTCATCATTTGGCCACCACACAAACTTTTCTTCCGTTTTAGGGTAATTCATTAACTGTACATGAGGTTTCCAATACCAACCAGATTGTACATAACTTTTTTTATGAATTGGTTTATTGGTGTCCGCATTAAAAATCTTTTTCTTGCCATTTATTTTTCTTGTTTCTAATCTAAAATCTGTGGTAGGTATTGGTGTGTTATAAGAGCCTTCGCCAGGAGTAAAGCAACCTTCATCAAAAGGGAACCCATCAATATTCATTTGCGTTTTTCCTGCCCAAAAAGTGGCATACCCTCCAGCTTTTGCAACATGAGCAATAGAATGTGGAGAACTATCATACAAATTCCAACTTCCTTTTCCGTTAGGTGCTTTTCCTTTGTCTTTGTTATGCCACCATTTATGCAAATGGGCATAACGGCCAGTCATCATCATAGCTCTACTTGGACCGCAAACGGTAGATGCCCATGCAGTTTTAATATAACAACCGTCATTAGCTATTTTATCTAAAACTGGTGTTTCCGCTTTATATTTTAAGTTAGATGTTGTTCCTCCTTCTGGCGGACTCCAAACTGTTGAACCATAAATTGGTAATTCTCTGGCACTAATATCATCTGCAAAAAGCAGTACTATATTTGGCTTTTTTTGCGCATGCCCTGTTAAAAAAGACAGTACAAAAACCATTAAAACTAGATTTATTCTCATTAATTTAAATTTTAGTGTTTTTTAATTATTTATTTAAAGTTGCTTTAAACCAACCGCTTCCCCATCCGGCGCACCAAATAATATTTTTATTATAAGGGTCAAATTTTATATCCACCATTTTATCTGGTTGTCCTATTCCTTTATTAATCTTGGCCCAACTTTTTCCTCCGTCTTTTGTTAAATAAATTCCAGGGTTTTTAAATTGATTAAACATAGTACTAACTTGAGCAGGAACATTTACCATAATTAATTTTGGATTTATTGGAGAGACTTCTGTTTGCCATACGTAAGGCGCGTTAAAGAATTTTTTCCAAGATTTACCATTGTTTGTGCTTTTCCAAACTCCACCTGTTTCAATAGAGCCTACTCTATAACCCGCAGATAAATACATGTCTTTAGTGTTTCTATCAATGAAAATATTATTAACACCTTCAATTTCTGAAGGAATTCTCATCTTTTTCCATGATTTTGTTTTATCTGTTGAAATGTATAACCCCGAAGGGTCTTTTTTTTCTCTTTTATTTAAACAAGCGTATAATGTATTTGGGTTATCTGGGTGCATTGCAATTCTTCGTACACTTGCATTCTTTGGCAGGCCATTATTTTTTAAGTTCCAAGTATAACCTCCATCAGATGAATGATACACCCCATAATCACCTTTGGTTAGTTTCCCTTTACTTCCTCCTCCAACTTCTTGAATTGGTCTTCTAATAGCACAGAAATAAATATTTTCAGGGTTTACAGGATCAATAGTTAAAGAATATTGGTATCCTAAATCTTCCCAAGGTCCATTATCTGCTTCAAAAATTGTGGCTATATTTTCCCAAGTTTTTCCGCCATCAGTACTTCTTCTAAACTTGCCTCTATGTTCTTGACGCCACATTAAAATGTAAATAGTATTTGGATCTTTTGGATGAACGGCAACGGTAGAAATTGAATGTGCTCCATGATTTCCGCTGTGGTCGTGTACCTGACCTTCTATTTGTTTTACTGCTACCGCATTTTTATCTGGATACTTTCCTAATGGGGCAGTCTCCCATAAACCATGTTCTCCACTACAAAGTAAGTAACGATCTTTAATACCTGTTTCTAACAACATAAAACGTCCAGGTAAATTACTATCTCCACGACCTACCCAAGTATTACTACCTGGTTCCGTTTCATAATCATCTACTTGTTTCCAAGTTTTACCACCATCGTTTGATCGTTGTGTTTGTTGTTGTACACCAATAAAAACTTCTCCTTTAGAATTTATTGCTAAACTTCTACTTCCAAATCTTGTTTCATTTTGTTCTGCATTAGCTATGCCTACATGAGAAAATTCTACGTTAGCACCAGTTTCAAAACCTTTACTTACCCAATAGGCTTTATCTTTATTTTGGTTCCAATAGTTTCCTGCGCGAGCACATATTTTCCAACTTTTTCCACCATCTTCTGTTTTCCAGGCATCTCCTGGCCCAAAACTTTTATCATGACGCTGATTAGCAACTAAATAAATCTCATCTTTATTTAATGGGTTTACTACAATTCTATTAAATATGGAATAAGTGTTTTCTGGAAATTTTGGGTAAGTACTTTTTGAGTTTTTTCCAAACCAATAACTGAGCATTTTGTGGTAATTACTTCTATGAGATTTGTCAGTAATTTTATTGTAATTTACACCAAGATTTCCTGTTATATTTTCCCAACTTTCTCCACCATTTATGCTTTTATAAACCCCACCTTTTGTTGTTATACTTTTTCCGTTTGGTTCATATACAGTTTGTTCTACCAAGTATAAAATAAACTCTTTAGTTTTAGGGTTGTAGTAAGATGTTAAATCTCTAGGTAAATTATTAGGCAATCCTTTTTTGCTAGGATTCCACGTGTCTCCAGTATCCTTACTCACAAAAAAACCATGACTTGTAGCAATGTATATGTTATTTGGTTTTGCAGGGTTAACAATAATTCTGGCAACATCTAAATCTTTGGAAATATTATGAGCTACTTTTTTCCATGTTTTACCATGATTAACAGTTTTTAAAACATAACCGTAACTTGCTCTATCGTTTTTTTTACCATGAATAAATTCTTTAGAACGATGGTTGTTTTTTACATTCCAAAAATCTCCAGCTCCTACAAACCATATATCATCATTAGTTGGATGAATAGCCATTTTGGTGTGTGCATTATAACTAGATTTATTTGCTCCAGGAATAGTATAAATTAAGTTCCAACTTCGACCTCTGTCCGTAGTTTTAAAAATTTTTCCTCTACGTTCTAATGCTAAACCAAAATCTGGGTTTTGAGTAGAAAAAACAATGTCTAGAACACGCTCCAAATCTTTGCCGTCGCCATCATAGTCTTTAATAGAATGCCATGATTTTCCGTTATCCCATGTTCCGTAAGAAACGTGCATATCTGGCCCCATGAACATCACATTTTCATCTGTTGGGTGGCACCAGAACTCTTCATTATAGCCCGACATTCCTGGACCAAAATTTTTCCATTCCACCGAAGGGTCGGAAAGTGTTTTTTCTGTTTTTATTTTTTTAAAAAAAGAACTTGTTGAGGTTTCTTTATTTTGACACTGTAACTGAAAAATAACTAACAAAATTAAGAGACTAGTATATGTTAATTTTAACATGATTATATTTTACTATTAGTATAATCGTAAAGTTATTTCATGAAAATAAGTACTACGTAAACAAATGGTTTTGTTTTTATAGTATATGTCTAGTCCTAACAAATAGTTATGCCATTATTTATTTTGTGGTATGGCATAGTTTTATTCTACTTTGTATTCTCTACGAAGTTTAGTGAGTTCTTTTTTTAGTTTAGATACCGTTTTGGAGGTATTACTATATATATTATTCATTTCAGAAGGGTCTTTTTCTAAATCATAAAATTCCCATTCCTCATTGTTTAGTACATCAGGCCCGTAAAATCTTATAAGTTTGTATTTTTTTGTTGCAACTCCTTCATGTCTTCTTACTGCATGCGCACCAGGATATTCATAATAGTGATAGTACAATGATTTACGCCAATCTTTTGGTTTTTTTCCTTCTAATAATGGAACAATACTTTTTCCTTGCATGTCCTTAGGAATAGGAGCTCCAGCTATATCTAAAAATGTTTCTGCAAAGTCAATATTTTGTACTAAATCTGTATTAACGCTACCGGGTTTAATTTTTCCAGGCCATTTTACTATTAGTGGAGTTCTAAAAGATTCTTCATACATCATACGTTTGTCAAACCAACCATGTTCTCCCATGTAAAAGCCTTGGTCCGAGGAGTATATTACAATTGTATTTTTATCTAAGCCTTGCTCTTTAAGAGATTTTACTACTTGCCCTACACTCTCGTCTACAGATTTAATGCAGCGTAGGTAATCTTTCATATAGGTTTGATACTTCCAACGTACTAAATCTTTACCCTTTAATTCTCCACTTGCAATTTTTTGGTAACGTGCAGTAAATCGATTATCATTTTTGTAACGATCTCCCGAGGCCTTTAAATCCGAAGTTAAATTCATGCTTGTAGCAATATCTAATTCTTGATTATGCACTGGCGTAGCTTTTGTGCTATAATCATCAAACAAATTATTGGGTTCAGGTATTTTTATATCTTCATACAAATCCATATGTTGTTTAGCAGGATCCCAATTACGATGTGGTGCTTTGTGATGTATCATTACCATAAATGGTTTGCTTTTATCACGTTCTTTTTCTAACCAATTTAAGGCACGTTCTGTTATAACTTCGGTAACATAACGGTCTTTATAATTGGTTTCTCCTTCTTCTGTAATAAATTGGGGATTGTAGTACTTTCCTTGCCCAGGTAAAACTTCCCAATAATCAAAACCTTGCATTTTTCCATCCAAATGAATTTTACCAATCATAGCTGTCTGGTATCCATTTTGTTGTAATATTTTTTGGAATTGTTGTTGGTCATGATTAAAAACTGCTTCTTTCCTATTTATAGTTTTACCATGCAAATGGCTCATTTTACCAGTTAGCAATGCTGCTCTACTTGGAGCGCAAATAGAATTTTCTACATAACTCCTTTCAAACCGCATTCCTTGTTCTGCTAGTTTGTCTATATTGGGAGTAGGGTTTAGGAATTGCAGGTTGCCACCATATGCTCCTATAGTTTGGTAGGAATGGTCATCAGAAAATATCCATACAATATTTTGCTTAGTTTCCTGCGCTAAGATGGTTAATGGAAGTATTAGAAATAATATCCATATAACTTGTGAGTTTTTCATAGTATTTTTTTGAAGGTTTTTGAGTAATTAAAAACTATTATTTCCACAAGTTTTCTCCATATGCCCAACCATCTCTAACCTCTTCTTTAATATAGGCTTGTAATCCTGGTTGGTTAGTAACCTTCATGGTAGCTGCGTCGTATTCTATTTTGGTGTTAAATCTTTGTGCAAAAACACCAAGTAAAGACATTTCAGTTAAGTCTGCTCCATATGCAAAATTAGAACCTGGTTTTGGGCCTTTGCCTCTTATAGCAGCAATAAACTCATCATGCGGACTTTCTCTTGGGATTCTTGGAATAGTTTTATCCCATCCTTTCTTATTAAAAGCTTGCCAATCTTCTTTTGGCATAAGAATTCTGGCATCGTTAGGTCTTCCGCCAGTCATTACAGTAGCTTTTTCCCCAATCATTAACATTCCATTACCTCCAAGTTTTTCCATTCCCCATTCTGGGCGTATTTCTGGTTTTTTACCTCCTTCGTACCAGGTTAGAGTAACTGGTGGTTTATTCTCTCTTTCAGGGAATTGATAGCGTAAAATAGATTCATCGGACAAAAAAGAATTTGGAGCCTGACTAAGTTTAGCGTGTAAAGGTTCTACAGTTGTAGGCATACCTAAATCTAGCGACCAAAATGGGGCATCTAAGGTATGGCATCCCCAGTCTCCTAACATTCCATTTCCTAATTCGTAGTAAGAGCGCCAAAATCTTCTTGTATATTGTGTGTTATGAGGTCTATCTTTAGCAGGGCCTAACCATAAATCCCAATCCATATTCTCAGGAATAGGTTGCGCTGCAGGTGGGAAAGAATCTGGTTTACAGAACCATCCTTTAGTACCACATTCAAATCTAGGGCCATTAAACCAAGCTAATACTTCTTTTACTTCACCTAAATATCCTTGGTCATACCATTCTTTTACATTTCGTATACCATCTGATGCATGCCCTTGGTTTCCCATTTGCGCAATAACGCCATAGTGTTTTTCTGCTTTTTTTAAGGTTCTTAATTGCCAAATATTATGCGCTAGCGGTTTTTCCACATAGACATGTTTTCCCATTTCCATAGCTGCCATGGTAGCCGCAAAATGTGTGTGGTCTGGAGTAGAAACTATTACCGCATCTATTTGCGTATGCATCTTATCTAGCATAACTCTAAAATCTTTAAACTTTTTTGCTTTTGGGATTAGAGAGGAAGCTTTGTCTAACGCAAAATCATCTACATCACATAAAGCAACAATATTTACATGCTTATGAGGTTTTCTAAGTTTTGTTTTATCTTCCTTAGAAATTGGGTATAAACCTTGAATTTGTGTCCAATTATTTGTTCCTCTTCCACCAACACCAATAACAGCTACATTAACAGTGCTATTTGGCGAAGCACTTAATAGATTAGGAAGAATTGCTATTCCAGCAGTAGCTTTCCCTGTAGTTTTTATAAAATTTCTACGACTTAAGTTTTTCATTTTTAGTTAGTTTTTATGAGTAGTTAAATAAAATTTTTAAAGGTTAATAAAATTCCCAAAAGCCATATTTTTCACCTTCTATATTAGCTTTTTTGTCCCCTAGCTCTTGTGCTTTTTCTTTCATTTCTTTGCGCATAACTTTAACGGTTTCTGCATATTCAGGAAAGAAAGAAAGGTCATATACTTCCCAAGGATCTTTTGTAATATTAAAGAGTTGTGTTACCCTAGAGCCTCTTATAGATTCCCCGTTTTTCTTATGAAAATCTTTAGCTCTTACATACTCAATAAGTTTATAGTCTCCTTTTCTATATGCTCTTTGGAATTGTTTATAAGCATGGAAGGTATAGTCCCTAACAGAATTGGTTTCTTTGTTAATTACTGGTAATAAACTTTTTCCGGTAACCGATGCTGGTTTTAGAGTATTGGTAAACTCACATAAGGTAGGTAAAATATCAAAATTATAAACTAGAGCATCTCTTTTAGAACCTTTATCTTTTATTAAATTTCCGGAGAAAACAAATGGGATATGAACACCATCCTCATCATAAATGTTTTGTTTCCCTAGTAAACCATGGTTCCCAACTGCTAAACCACTATCTCCGGCAAATACAATTAAGGTATTGTCATAAGCACCACTTTCTTTTAGAGCGGTAATTACTTTTCCTATTTGCACATCTAGATGTGTGATAATTGCATAATAATCTGCTAATTGCTGTTTTGCAATTTTTGGTGTTCTTGGCCATGCTGCAAGTTCCTCATCACGTAAAACCATATGTCCGTTATCAAAAGGATGTTGTGCTAAATAGGAGGGGGGTAGCTCTATTTTTTCTGGTGGATACATATCTCTATACTCCTGTGGGGCTTGTCTTGGGTCATGCGGTGCATGGAAAGCCAAGTACATAAAAAATGGTTTTTTCTTTTTATATTTTTTGATGAATTTAGATGCGTCTTCTGCAAAAATTTCAGAAGTGTGCGGACCATCTTCTTCTGTTCCCGTTGGTCCTCTTTTATCATTTTTATTTAAAGGTCTTCTAACCGTTTTTCCTTCTTCATTATAGGTTAAGAGATAGGCATCTTCCTTTGAAAACTTACCTTTTTTGTCCCAGTCCCATAATGGCATTCTAAAGTGATCTGTTAAATAGACTCCTCTGCCCATTATTTTTTCTCCATCGTTAAAAGAACGATGTAAAGAGGCATTATCTTGATGCCATTTTCCAACAATTTGGGAGTGATATCCATTTTCTTTAAAAATTTCGCCCATGGTTTTGTGTTCCGAAGGAATGGTATTTCCTTGTCCTTGTAATTCAAAAACATTTCTTCCGGTCATTAGCATAGCTCTGCTAGGCACACATGTAGCTCCAGAAAAGGAACCCATTAAATAGCCATTAGAAAAAGATACACCATTTGCAATTAAAGAGTCTATATTAGGTGTTTGTACCGTCATACCTCCAAGTGCATGTACTCCAGAAAAACGATGATCATCTGTATAAATAACTACAATATTTGGTTTGTTTTTTTGCGCAGTGGTGCTAATACTGTAAGCTATAAATATCAGGAGGATTATTCTTTTTGTAAATACCTTCATTATTGTTTTCTATTAATTTGAGTTTGTAATATTGGTTTTTTGTTAAGAAAAATGTTTTTTAAATAATCATTCTTAACATCATGTAGTTCTATAGGGTTTCTATGGTCTTTGTTTGTAATAATTAAATTAAAATTGTCAACAAACAAACCGTCTACATGTCTTGCAAAAAGGCCAGATGCCGGTAAAGTACCCACTAAACTAAATTCTGGCCACCAGCCTTTTAGTACTTCTAAAGTGTATTCCTTAAATTCTGTTTTTTGGGCATCTTCTTTAGAACCACCTCCAGATACTAAAAACTGAATATCTTTTAGATTAATATTTTCTATATAGTGTTTAGGCATTCCTGTAATAAAGAAGGCCGAGTTTTTATCTAATGCGGTGTTGTCGGCTATAATATTCTGGAAAATAAAATTCTTCATAGATTGCATTGGGTACATTTCTTCTGGAGCATCTACACAGGCCTTTTGTTGTGTAAAAGTCATAAAGACTGGTCTTGGTACATTTTTCATAACAAGATTAGAAAACACCATGTTTTGCATAATTCCTCCCTCATTTAACTGAATTTTTAGTCCAGAATCTTGAATATCATTAAAAGTACAATTGGTAACGGTTACAGATTCAATATTTCCTCTAGAAAGTAAACCAATACGCATTCCTGCCCACTTACTTGTAAATGTGCAATTAGTAACCACAACATTTTTACATGGTTTATTAGGCATAGACGCTTGTAAGCAAATAGAATCATCACTAGTGTCAAAAGAGCTGTTAGAGACCCTAACATCGGTACAACCATCAAAATCTAAACCGTCACCATTGTTATTAACACGGCTAAGAATTTTAATTCCCTCCACAGTAATTTCATTACAATATAACCAAGCTGAGGTCCATGCCGCAGGATTTTTAAGTGTAATGTTCTTTAGTTGAATTTTATCACAGTTTAAAAATCTAAGGAGCATGGGTCTGCCACCTTTCTTTTTGGTGAAGTTTTTTATATAACCATTACCGTTTATACTTCCAAACCCTTCAATGGCAAATTTTTTAGCATCTTTAGCAAAAATGAGACAGCGGTTCATATGTGGCTCATTCTTGTACATGTTTTTATGCGTGTCTGTGTTATAATCACTATAGTTAGGACTGCCTAATAATGTGCCACCATTTTCTATATGCAAGGTAACAAAATCTTTAAGGTAAATAGTGCCAATAACTACAGTTTTACCAGATGGAATAATTACTTTTCCGCCTCCATTTTTGGTGCAAGCATCAATAGCATCTTGCACTGCTTTGGTGTCTATAGTTACACCATCTGCCTTAGCTCCATAATCTATAACATTAAAATCTGTTGCAAAGACCGTAAAATGGATAAATAATATAAGAATAATAGTATATGAGTTTTGTTTTTTAAAATGTGTTTTCATTTTTAATATATAGTGTTAAAAAAGAGAGCCTTGTAAAAATACAAGGGTTAGTTCTTTAATTTGTTTACAAATAGGTAAATCCCTAACACATATGTTTTATAGGGGTAGTAGGTTACTTCTTTATGGCTGCGTTAGGTTTGTTATAGAATATAGTTCTTTTTAATAATTTGCTCTTCATCTTATTTACCATTTACATTATCTGTAATAATTTCTTCTCTTGCGTCCTTAGATGTTACTTTAAAAGAAATATTTTTAGTTGCTAAGTTAGAAATATGACGTGCATACATACCATATGCAGGAGTTATACCTAATTTGGTGAATTCTGGGTATTCCGTTATGTTTTCTGGGACAACAACTTTAGTATGTTCTTCTGTTCCTCCACCAGGAAGTGTTATATCTATATTTTCTAAATTTATAGTGCCTAATTTGTGGTTAGGTGTTCCTGAAAAGTAAAAACCTACTGTTGGGAACATGCGTAAGTCTTCTTTTTTTCTAGAAACAGCTTTAATGTTAGAGATGGTTACGTTAGTAATACTTCCTGTTGGTAATTGCTCTGCACCTCTATAGGTTAGTCTTCTTTCGCATAGACGAATAAATATTGGCATTTCAACATCTACCATATCAATATTATCAATAAGGATGTTTTTAGCATTCGCTCCATCTGCACTTAGAATTTTAATTCCACCACCGCGAGTATCAAAAATATGGCAGTCCTTTACCGTAATATCTTCAAAATTACCCATAGATTCTGTGCCAAACTTAATGGCACCCCAACCACTACTTAACTTACAATTTTGTACAATAACATTTTTTGTAGCTAGGGGACTTGTTGATTTAAAACAAATAGCATCATCATCAGAATTTACTAAAGAGTTTTTAATAATACCGTTAGTACTAGAATCTATATCAATTCCGTCATTGTTCCTATTTGCTTTGCTGTAAATTTTTATGCCATCTACTTCAAAAGTATTACACTGAAAAAAGTGAAGTGTCCAAGCGGCTGGTTGTCTTAAAGTAATATCTTTTAGTTTGCTATTCGTTACTCTTACTAAGCGTACTAAAAAAGGTCTGTTAGAATAGCGAATATTTTTATTTACATATTTATTGTCTTTGGCAATTAAACTAGAGAAATCTTCTTTTTTTTCTGTAAGGCCCAATTCTTTTAATGTCTTTTTTGCGTTTGCAGGAGTAAACATTTTCCCTTGCCCATCTATGATTCCTTTACCAGTGATAGAAATATTCTCTACATCTGCCGCGCCAACCAGGCATTGCCCACGATATTGCCCTGTCGCATCTATGAATGGGTCTATACTATAAAAATCGTTTGGATTAATACTTGCCATTAACGTCGAGTTTTCTGCAACATGAAGGTTTACATTATCTTTTAGTAGAATAGTTCCAGAAATATAAGTACCACCTTCTATAGTTACTGTTCCTCCACCAGCTTCACTACAAGCATCGATGGCTTGTTGTATTGCTAGCGTATTTACAGTTTTCCCATCTGCTTTGGCGCCAAATTCATTTATGTTCCAGGTGGTTTTTTTGCTGCAACTAATAAATGCTAGTACGATGAATAAGAGAATTGTTATTTTTTTCATTAGTTCAAAATTTAGTTTCTTTTTTGTTTAATATGTTATCTACTTGAGTACCTACAGGAACTTCTTTTACTCCAAGAATAGTTCTTGCATCTAAAATTATATCGCCAGATGTTTTTTGCCATTGAAATAGTTCTGTTTGTAATTGAGCTACCACATTTTGGTAGTTTGCATTGTTAGCCAAATTCTCTATTTCTTGAGGGTCTTTTTCTAAATCGTATAATTCCACGGAAGGTTTAGTTGGCTTATAATACATTTCTTGTAAGGCATTTAGTTTTCCTTTTTTATATAAGGGCAACATACTTTTAAAAGTCAAAGCGTTTTTAGCATAGTTGTTTTCTCTATATCCCAGTTCAGGAAAAAAATGATGAATGTAATGGTATTTCTTAGTGATTATAGTTCTTGAGGCATCAAAAAAATTATTCATTCCATCTCTAGTTGCAAAAATATGTTTCCTTTCAGAAGGCATATTTCCTAATAGATTTATACCCTCCATAGTTTTTGGAATAGGAAGTTTGGCTGCAGCAAGAATTGTAGGAGCAATATCTATAATACTAGCAAGTTCTACATTTTTTACACCTGCGATTACTTTTCCAGGCCAGCGAATTAGCATTGGAATATGCAAACCTGTTTTCCAAAGGCATTGTTTATGTCTAGGTAGCGTTGCCCCATGGTCTGATAATAGAATTACCATAGTATTGTCCGCATAGCCAGAAGTTTTTAAGGCAGATAAGAATTTACCAACTTCAACATCGGTATGTGAGACTGCATCTAAACTGGCTGCCAAAGTACTACGTACTTCATCTGTATCTTTATAATATGGCGGAATATTTAATTTAGAAGAGTCTACGGCTATGCCTTGCTCTTTTGCCCATTTTCTTCCAGGTATAAAACCATGTTTTTTTCCTGTTTCAATATTAGCATATGCAAAAAATGGTTGTCCTTCTTTTTTCTTATCCCATTCTCCTTTTTTAAAATATGTTGTTGTATTAAAGGGGTCTATTATTTGTAAGTGTTCAAAGACTTCTTTACCACTTTCCAAATTGTTTTCTGGTTTTCCCCGATTAAAGTTTAAATCTGTTTTTGCTGTTGCGCCGTAAATTTTATTAAACATACGGTCACCATTACTTTTAAAATTAACCGTGAAATAACCAGCATTAGATAATAACTCTGTTAAAATAGTATATCCTTTAGGTAAATCTTTGGCATAACTACTTCGGTGATGCTGTGCTCCAATAGTACTTGGGTAACAACCTGTAAGGATAGAACTATGGCTAGGGCTGCATACTGGTGCAGATGCGTAAGCTCTTGTAAATAATGTTCCCTCTGTAGCTAATTTATCTATATTTGGTGTTACTGTATATGGATTTCCGTAACAACCAAAATCAGGGTCTAAATCATCCAAAAACAGTAATAAGATATTTGGTTTTTGTTGCGTTTTAGTAGGAACTTTTGAGTTGCAACTACTTAGTGATGGAAATGAACAAAAAAGTATAATTATAGATATAAAAACTAAAGAATATGCTTTTTGGGGCATTCTTATTTGTGTTTTGTATATATATATTAACCTGTTCATTTTTAATAAATTATCTATTTTTTAAATTTACGTTATCGTTAACGTTTTTTGATAAAAATGCTCTCATTTTTTATTTTTTTAATACAAAAAAAATTAATCTTTGGTTTGTAGACTCCCCCACCAATTATTTTGAGGGTCAAAATCTGCAGATAAAAAAAGGCTTCTTTGCTTCTCTAAACTTTCTAATTTTGTTGTTGCCATCTTTTGTATATGTTTGGCTTCTAAATCTGCATTATATAAAGGATCCTTTACAGGGAACCTTGCATCTACTTTATTTAAATAATTAAAAAGTTCTGCTTTTAAAGTTTTAGCTATTTCTTCATTTTCTTTAGCTATTTCATTCTTTTCTGCAATATCGTTTTTTAAATTAAACAATTCTACCCTGTTGTCCTCGTAGTAATGAATTAATTTCCAATCTCCTTTTCGGATAATAGAAGAAGGTTCTCCTCCTTGGTTTCCATAATGTGGATAATGCCATATAAGGGCGCGTTCTTCAATGTCTTGCCCTTTTAGCAAAGGAACTAAGCTTACGCCATCTTTATGCTCGTTAGGTTTTAAATCCGCTCCAACTAAATCTAGTAGAGTAGGGTAAAAGTCGGCTCCAGTTACAGGGGAATTGCTCTCTTTTATTTCATTTTTTAACCAAGGAACTTTAATAAAATAGGGTTCTCTAATTCCACCTTCGTATTGGTACCCTTTTCCACCTCTTAATGGTAAGTTAGAGGTAGAGAAAGCATCGCCTGCAGATACTCCGCCATTATCTGATGTAAAAACAACAATAGTATTTTTATCTAATCCTAAATCTTTTAATCCTTTTAAAACAGTTCCAACGGCATCATCCATAGTTTCTACTAAACCTGCATAAATAGGATTGTCTTGGGTTTCTCGCATGGGTAAAAATTTCTTCATTTTAAAAGAACTTTCTGTAATCCCATTTTGCTCCGCTTTTTTACGATACTTTGCCCATTTTTCTTTGGTAGATTGAATAGGGCCGTGTACTGCATAGAAAGATAAATAGGCAAAGAATTTTTCATCTTTGTTCTCTTTCATAAATTCTACAGTTTCTTTGGCTAGACGTATACTAAGATTTTCGCCATTTTCACCATCCTTTAAATTAGGATTATCATATGGGGCATAATAACCTCCTCGAGGACTTCCTGCGTCCCAACCACCAATATTGATATCAAATCCATGGTCTTGAGGCCAAGAGCCTTTTTCTCCAAGATGCCATTTGCCAGCAAAATATGTTTTGTAGCCTTCTTCTTTTAGAGCCTCTGGTAATGTAATGTCTTCATGTGCTAAATTGTGCCTATATGTTGGTGGTAAAAGTTTGTTGTACCTCTTTTTTTCTCGCCATTTTTCTCCTTCGCGAGCACCAATCCAATCTGTAATTCCATGTCTTGCAGGAAACTTACCGTTCATGATACTTGCTCTAGATGGGCTGCATACTTGGCAAGTAGCATAACCATTATTAAAAACAATTCCTTCTTTTGCTATTACATCAATATTTGGGGTTTCATAAAAGGAATCGTTTCTATAACTCATGTCATTATAACCATAATCATCGGCTAGAATAAATAGAATGTTTTTCTTTTCTGGTTCTGTTGTAACAGTTTTAGTTGTTTCTACCTTTTTGTTTTTGCAAGAAGTGAATACAAGAAATATTAGGGCGAAAAAGGAGATTATTCTTATCATATAATTTTATTTAGCATCCGATTTAAATTCAATTGGAATGGCGATATTACCATTTACATTTTTATCATAAACCGCCACATACAGCATAATTGGTTGTCCTTTTTCGTTAGTTAATACAAAAGGACGTTCTACTCGTTTAGGTTTCCATAAAGTGCCATCCGAAAGTACGAATTCTTTTTTCATAAAAAGCTTTCTTTCATCGGGTTGCCAGTCGAAACCATTAACGGAATTAAAAAGAGCTAACTCACTCTTTCCCATTACATGACAAACCATATAATATTTGCCCATGACTTGATCAAACCAAATGCACGCATCTTCCGTTTGGGCTTCTGCATACACTGGTTTTTCTTTAAAATTATAAGGGCCTTCAGGTTTGTTAGAATTCCCTATTAATTGTATTCTAAATGGTTTTTCATGTTGTAAATCATCACCTTTCATAACCATGTAATATTCATTATTACGATATATGACTGCTGGGTTTACCGCAATTTTTCTGAACTTGATGTTATCTGGTTCTACAACCACTTTTTTAGAACGTATAAAAGGACCATTAGGATTATTAGCGATAGCAACACCTATACGTTGGCTTTCTCTAATGGGTTGTCTATTATCATTAAACCATTTTTCTGATGGTAACTCAATGTTTTCTTTTTCTAGTAATTGTTTAATGTCGTTTGCTATATAATACAGGCAAATTTTTCCCTCGGCAATAGTAGCATATGGATTGTGAGAATTGTTTATATCCCAGCCACCAACTTTCTTGTCTTTTAAAACAACATTCACAAATTTAAAAGGACCTTCAGGTTTGTCAGATACTGCATGTGCAATTTCACAATTAGTCATCCAACCTTTATGTTGGTATTTTTTCTTCCATCTAGAATAATAGGCGTGGTATTTTCCTTTCCAAGGCACAACGCTTAATCCCCAAACATAATAACCTGGTTCTACTAAAACTTGCGCTACTTTAGAAGTGTTTTGAAAATTTTTGACAATTGCAGGAGATAAGGATGTAAAACTTAAACTTTTATAGTCTTTGTACTCTATTTGATTTATGCTAGTTTTACAAGAAACTATTGTTATTAAGCAGAGATTTATAATTATTTGTTTTAACATACATGTACTATTTTGTAAATGCTTTAATCTGCACTTAATTTTGAAAAGGCAATTAGCAATTTACCCTCTTTTGTTCTTCCTAAAAGTTTACCAGCAAAATTTCTTTCAGTAATTCCGTTTCCTTCGCCATTAAAAATTAGGATTAGATTTTTTCCTTTCTTGTTAGTCTTTAAAAGTTTTGCGCCACGACCATAATCTACTTCTTCGCAGGCTCCATAACGCAAGGAACTTAGATCTATATCTTCTTGAGCATTAAAACCAACTTCGGATTGGATTAGGATTTTTATTTTTTTGGTTGTTTTAGAAATTTTATTCTTATTTAAAAGTTTAATTCTTTTAGGCACTATTAATGGAAGAATAAGGTTTTTAGAGCTGTGTTTGTCCTTTGCTAAATCATCTGCTTTAGGTACATCTATAACAGCTAAAGAAAGATGTGTGGCGCGCCCATATTCGTCTGTTAAAACATGTGGTCTTTCTAATTTGTACCAGTGTGTTTGGGTGCCATCTTCATAAAATGTATTATTAGGGGTATAAGCGGTTCCGGGATTAAACTTCCAATGTATGCCATCTGGAGAACGCAAATAGATGGCGCGATAATCAATAAAAGCATTAATCATCATATGGTATTGTACTTCATCTTTCCAGAGAACTGGGTCTTCAAAATTAGAATTTCTATATTTTTCTGGGATTATTGTATTTCCTTGTAATGGGCCTGTTTTAATAGTATAAGGTCCTAATGGGTTGGTTCCTTCACTAAGCATCATAGCACCACCTTTAGTAACAAATAAAAAACGACCGTCTTCTAAATGCACTCCAGATAGGTTTCTTTCAAAACGATATTGGAGTTGCGGTTTTTCTAAAGGAGTATTTTTATTAACTTTCATAATTCCCAATCGCTTCCAAGGACCATTCATGGACGTGGCAGAAAACAAAGTAGCTTCCCAATTTATTAAAGAATACATTAAGTAAGTCCCGTCATTTAATAGGATGATATCTGGGTTATGCCCTAAGCCATTATTGTAGTTGTAAGCTATATCTTTTTTTACCCTATAAGGACCTTCTGGTTTATCTGAAACAGTATAGGCAACTGTAGAACGTGGCCACTCCCAATGGCCTTTTGTTGCATTAGCAGGCCAACGGCTAACATTCATATGATATTTGCCGTCTTTATCTTTTACAGGACGTCCTCCCCAATAACTCCATTCGGAATCTTCTATACCATTACTAATATCTCGTGGTAAAACTCCATTGGCTCCCCAAGCTTTTGAAGTTAGTTTGTGGTGTATAGGCATAGGCAAAATTACATCGCTAAACGACGCTCCAGAAACCATTTTTACTTTAGCTTTTAATGGTTTTGATGCTATGCTTTTGTTACCACTGAAATCTTCTGCTAAAACTATATACGTATTTTTAATGTCTTTAGCTGGAGTAAAATCTAAAAAGAAATTTTTAGTGATATTATGTGCAATTTTTTGAAGATTATTTCCATTTTCATCTCCTCTATAAACAGTGTAGTTTTTTACATCTTTAGAAACACTTTTTTTCCAAGAAATTTGTATTTCAGAATCGTAAATTTCGGCTGTTAAATCGGTAGGTGGTTTAGGGGCAATAGTATCTTTTTTGCTAATTACTATTTTGTTTGATGCTCCAGATTCTTTTTGATTAAAACGTGTAACTACGTAAGTGTAGGCTACACCATTGATCAAGGTAGTGTCAAGAAAAGAACTGCTATAGGATTCTCCAATCTTTTTGTAAGCTCCTTTTTTAGCATACTGTCGGTAAACATTAAAGAGACTTTTTTTATCCGCGAGTTTATCTTTCCAACTTAGTTTAATCCCATTTTCTTTTACTAAGGCATTTAATTTTGGGCCACTATTTTTTTCATCAATAATACTAATATTTACATAATGCAGAAATACTTTAATTTCATCTTCAGAATAAAAAGTAACTCTAACAAATGGCAAACCTGCATTAGCATCTTCTTCATTAATTACATACTGTCCATTAAAATGTTCAACTACTTTATCAGAGCCAATTAGTTTTACTTTATCTGCAACTTTACGTTCATGTTTCCCAAAAACAAGACTTAATGAAATACTTCCTTGGCTAATGTATTCTAAATCTGCACCAAAACTCCATTGTAAAATATCCCCTTTTTTGGGATTCTGATATTTAGGATTTGTATTTAATAACTTAGACTCAGCAATGCCTAAATCATTATTACTAAACAAGGTACCATAATGTATTCCCATTCCATATTCTCCTAATCCTTTTACATTTTTGGTTGTCCAAAATGGGGATTGTTTAGATTGACGCCAATATCCGTGTACGGCTTCAAAATTACCATCGTTAACATTTGCATATGGAGTATTATCTCCAAGTAGAACAATTTGAGCTTGGAGGGGTAATACAAATCCCATCATGATTGATAATATCCAAATTTGATATTTTACCTCTCTATTCATGATGGGATTGGTTTATAACTACCCTAGTTTAATTTATATTATTATTTTGAAACCGTAAAGGTTTGTGCACTTTTTAATCCCTTCGATTTTGCAGTTAGTGTTATTTTTCCTGGTTTTTTGGAAGACTTAATTATAGCTAAGCACATACCACTAAACGTTTTTCTATGGTTTGCTTGAAAAGATTCTAAACTTATTTGGTTTCCGTTATCTACAGCTAATAATTGTCCAGCTCCTTTTACAGTAAAGTTTACTAAATTATCTGCGTTAGGGCATAGGTTACCGTTTTTATCTTCAATACGAACGGTTACGTAGGCTAAATCTTCCCCATTAGCATTAATTTCTTTTCTATCTACTTTTAAACTAATTTTAGCTGGTTTTCCGGCAGTATTAATCTGTTTTTCTAGTACTTGCTTTCCATTTTTGTAACCAATTACTTTTATGTTTCCAGCTTTATATGGGACATTCCAAGATAACCTGTATTTAGAAGCAAAAGTTTTAGGTTCATACCTTGAGAAATCTATGATAAGGTCTGTTAAATCTTTTCCTTTTACTTTTCTTCCCATGGATTTTCCATTTACAAAAAGCTCAGCTTCATCACAATTTGTATAGCAGTAAACCGGAATTTTTTTACCTTCCATCCCTTTCCAATTCCAATGTGGTAATAAGTGAATCATTGGTTTTGTGGTCCAATGACTTTGGTATAAAAAGAACCTATCTTTAGGGAAACCTGCCAAATCAACTGCGCCAAAATAGGAGCTATGAGATGGCCAGTCTGCATTCCAATATCCATTGGTAGAATTGTCTTTTCCTCCGTAAGGTGTGGGCTCTCCTAAATAATCAAAACCTGTCCAAATAAACTCACCCATAATGTTAGGGTTCTGTTCTTGAAAATGAAATTCAATATCTGGAGGATATGCCCATGGTGGGCCAATTAAATCATAACTAGTAACATGAAGAGACTCATGTGTTTTATATTTTTTAATAGGCAAGTGGTATACTCCACGACTACTTGTACAGCTAGAAGTTTCAGAGCCATAAAGTGGTAAATTTGGGTAAGTATCTATTAAAGTTTTATAACTAGAAGGTTTATAATTTACTCCCGCAATATCTACCTGTTGTGCCATATTGTTTTTGTAGGGTCCAGGGTAATGATTAAATCCTGCTGAGGTTGGTCTAGTAGGGTCTATTTCTTTGCAATAGCTGTTTAGTTGTTTTGCAACTTTCCAACCGTTTTTGGCATCTTTTTGTTCTATAATTTCATTGCCAATACTCCACATAACAATAGAAGGGTGGTTTCTATCTCTACGAATCATGTCTTTTAAATCTGTTTCTGCCCATTCCTCAAAAAACACATTATATCCATTTGGAACTTTTTCCATTTTCCAAACATCAAAAGCTTCATCTTGTACAAGAAGCCCTAGTTCATCACAAGCTTCTAAAAACTCTCTAGATGGTGGGTTATGACTTGTACGTATGGCATTTACCCCCATGCTTTTCATGATTTGTAATTTTCTCTCATCTGCTCTTTTGTATACTGCAGAGCCTAAAGAACCATTATCGTGGTGTAAGCAAACTCCATTAAAACGTACTTTTTTACCATTTAAAAAGAAACCTTCAGTGGTATAGGAAATTGTTCGTAAACCTATTTTACTATAAAAGACATCTACAACTTCACCATTTTCTGTAATAGTAGTTATTGTTTTGTATAAATGAGGATTTTCGGTATCCCAACGTTTTGGGTTTTCAATTTTTGCATATAATTGAGAAACCGCTGTTGCATTTGGTTTTATAGTTATATTTTCATCTACAGTAGCAACAATTTTACCTTCTGGAGATTCATATTCTTGCTTTACATTTACAACTACCTCTTTGTTGTTTTTGTTTACAACAGTAGTTTCGTTTTGTACCACGGCTATTTCTTTAGTAACTGTAGGCGTAGTTATATAAGTTCCCCATTGACCAACATGAATAGGGTTGTCAATTTTTAACCAAACAGATCGGTATAAGCCTGCACCAGGATACCATCTAGAAGATAAATCCTGCGGTCTTAAACGAACGGCTATTGTATTGTCTGAACCATCATATTTTAAATGTTCGCTAATATCAAATTCAAAACCAATATAGCCATAAGGTCTATTCCCTACCAATGTACCATTTACCCATACATAGGCATCATACATTGCTCCTTCAAATTCTAGGGTAACTACTTTTCCTTTGTTTTTAGAATCCATAGTAAAGTGTTTACGATACCATCCTGTTCCATGAAAAGGTAATCCGCCAGCTCTTGCATTATATTTTACATCAAAAGGACCTTCTATTGCCCAGTCATGAGGCAAGCTTAGTTTTCTCCATGAAGAGTCATTATAGTTTGGTTTCTCTGCATCTTCTACTTCTTGGTGATAAAATTTCCAATTGGCATTAAAGTTTATATCTTGAGCATTGATTAGGCCACAAGTGCTAAGTAGTAAATAGCAAAATAATAGTGTTTTTTTCATTTTTTTCTTATTCTGTATGTGCATTTTCGTCTCCTCCAATATTATTCTCTGTGTAGCCTTCAAGTACTATTTTATAGGCGTGTGCATAACTAGATGGAACATTTTTAGGCGCTTTAATTACTAGCCCTTTACTATTTCTTTCCCATTCTATTTTTTCAGAGCTACCAAGAAGTGTAATTTCTGTAATCTTAGAATTAAGCACACCAATATCTGTGCTTAAGGTTTTTATCACGGTTTCGTTACTTGGTTTATCCATTACAATCGCATAAAATTCCTTATCCGATTTTTTGGTAAAACGTATATCTTTATTGGTATATTCAATTTTTATTTTCTCTACTTTATGGCCGCCTTCTGGTAAACGAGTAGGGCCTTCTCCAAATACAGTCCACGAACGAGTACCATATATAGCATCCCCATTTATTTTAAGCCATTCTCCCATTTCGGTTAATAAGTTAACCATTACAGGCGGTATAGATCCATCTGGGTTTGGTGGTACATTTAGTAGCATATTCCCGTTTTTAGAAACAATATCTACAAGAATGTCTACTAATTCATTTGGAGTTTTAAATTTAGCATTTGGTCTGTAAAACCATGCTCCTGGTGAAGTATCAGTTAACCAAGCTTGTTCTTTTGGTTGGTTAGGGCGTCCACGCTCATAATCTTTTATGGCAGTATCTTCAGGAAAAGTACTTTCTTTATAGCATACGGCAACTTCTTTATTCCATTCTATTCCTTTATTGTAGTAGTATGCTAAGAATTTTTGTCTAGACTCATCGGTCATATTTTCTAACCACCAATCAAACCAAATTAAATCTGGTTGGTAAACGTCTATAAACTCCTTTAATTTAGCCCACCAATCGTTATAGAATTGTTCATCAGGTGTATCAGAATCTAAGCTATGTGGGTTAGTATATAAATCGTAATCTTCTGCTTTAACTCCTCCATAGGCATGTGCTGTAGAAAAATATTTCCATGTAAATGCATGATGAAAAGAACCCATATATTTTAAGCCAGTAGCTTCAATTTCTTTTTTAAGTTCTGCAGATGGGTCTATACCTCCATAGTTCATAGAATTCCATCGGGTTGCTTTAGAATCCCACATAGCAAAATTGTCATGGTGCATGGCAACAGGGCCAGCAAATTTAGCTCCAGATAATGCAAATAATCTAGCCCATTCTTTTGCATTAAATCCAGAAGGATCAAATTGTTCTATGATATGCTTGTATCCGTATTTAGACGGATTGCCATATTTTTTTCTGTGGTGTATGTAATTATTTGTTGGTTTTCCTTTTTTTGTTTTATCTAACTTACCATTATCATACATTTTCATGCCATGCCATCCTGCGTAATGTTTGTCTGGGTCCGCACCAACAAAAGCAGAAGATACTGGTCCCCAATGTGCATAAATTCCAAATTTGGCATCTAAAAACCAATCAGGAGTTTCATTTACTTTACTTAAAGATTCCCAATTTTGTTCAAATTTTTTAGAAGGCTTTTTTTGCGAATTACCTATATTAGATAGGAATAAAAGAGTGCAAAAAAATAATAATTTTAAAGGGATTACTTTCATTTTACTATTTGTGTTATTGAATTATAAATGCTTTTTTAGATATTATTGAAGAGTAATAAATATCTAAAGCCAAATCTATAGTTTAACAACTATTAATAGCTAAACAAATGGTCTTGTCTGTAGAATAAATGGTTATATACTACGATAAAAGAGTGTGATTTTTACAGTTTTATATCTAATTCTTTAGAATTACATGTGTTTATTAAATTTTTTAAGTAATGAGTTGGTTAACTCTGGATTACTTTCTGCAATATTTATAGTTTCTTTAGGATCCGTTAAATGATCATAAAGTTCAATTGCAAGAGGTTTTGAGTGTTTATCTCTTATATCTTTCCAAAGAATAAGTCTATATTGTTGTGTTCGCATTGCGTATCCCATTAGGTAATTTTCAAACAAATCTCTATCCCATTTATCTCCTTGTTGTTCTTTAATTTTATCTTCAACTTCTTTGAGTAACGGTCCAAAATAGGTTTCGCGCATGGCTGGGCGTATTGGAAAAGCTCCCCATTCTCTTAGTGCTGGAGATGGGAATTGACTAAATGCAGCTGTTTTCCATTCTTGATTTGGGTTTTCTAATAAAGGAGCAAAACTTTTTCCATCCATATTTTTAGGCATATCTATTCCTGCTAGATCACACAAGCTCGGGTAAATATCTACTAATTCAACTAAAGCATTGGTTTTTAATCCTCTGCTATTTTTAGGCATGTCTGGAGTCCATATTAACATAGGCACCCTAGTTGCAATTTCATAATTGGTGGCTTTTCCCCAAATACCCATTTCTCCTAAGTGCCATCCATGATCACTCCATATTATAATGATTGTATTTTCTCTTACACCTGCATCATCTAGTGCATTAATTATTTTTCCAATTTGTGCATCTACATAACTTATACATGCTAAATAGGCATGTTTTAATGTTTTAGATAGTTTTGGGGGTAAATCTCCATTTTTAGGAATGCCAGATCGTACTCTAAGCTCAAAAGAAGGATGGAGCCCCATTGTGGCTCCGTCTTTTGGTCCCAAGGTAACTGTAGACATTGGAATTTCTTCTTCATTATATAAATCCCAATATTTTTTTGGGGATACCCAGTTTAAATGCGGTTTATGAAAACCTAACCCTAAGAAAAAAGGTTTGTTTCCTTCTGTGGCCATAGTTTTCATAGTTTCAATTGCCAAATCAGTATTATAACCATCGGAATAGGTGTTGTCGGGAACATCAGCAAATTCATAAGCAGGGCCCATTGCTAAGCCATATTTAGCAACATCTCCATATTTAGCAAACATTTCTTTTCGGGTTTCGCTTTTTATTTTTTGATTTTCTGGTACTGCAAAAGAAACTGGTTTAGGTGTGTTTTTTATTTCTTTTAGTTGGGGTCTAGACCATGATATTTCATCTTCATCTCCATGATGAAATATTTTACCATAATAAACAGACTCGTAGCCATTAGAAACAAAATGTTGTGCTATAGTTTTTACTTCTGGGTTTTTTTCTCTAAAACGTATATAATTATGAGTTACTCCACTATTTTCAGGACGAATACCAGTCATAACACTAGCTCTAGAAGGACCACAAATAGCTTGTTGGCAATATGCATTATTAAAGAGCAACCCTTGGCTTGCTAATTTATCTATATTAGGGCTTATTGCAATTTCAGAACCATAACAACCTAGTTCCGGCCTAAGGTCATCTATAGCAATGAATAAGACATTTGGCTTTTGTTTTTCTGGTGTTATCTTTTTTTTATTGCAACTAAAAATCAGAAGTATTAGTAAAGAAGTATATAATATTTTCATTATTTAAGTTGTTTGCATTACAAAAGAAAAGTATTAAGTTTTATAAGTGCTTTTTTACTTTAATATTTAAGAGGTAACCAAACACTCATATCCGTTTTTTTACGATTACTCCATGTAAAATAAGGGATGAGTTTAAGGTCTACCTTTTTTGGAATTTGTACAGTAAGAGGTTTGTACAAATTATTAGACCAATCTTCATGATGTAACATTTCCCCAGTACCTTCTAAGATAGTCATACCAGAGAGTACATTAGCGCCAGAGATAGGGGTTAATTTAATATTTTGAGGAATTACAATATCTGATATAGAAACATCTTTTGGTAAATCAATAGACTCTAAACAGTATACTAAAGGCCCTCTTTTTACCGCAACTTGGTTTCTAGTTTCTTCTACTTTTGGATCTGCAGTTATTAATTGAGCAGGCATTGGTAAATCTAGCGTAACTACATCTCCTTTTTTCCATTTGCGTTTTACTTCTACATACTTTCCTGATTCTATGGAAGAACTATAAGGCTCTCCATTAATAGAGATGTTTGCAGTTGTAGCCCAAGATGGAATTCTAAGCATTATTCCAAATTCTTTTTTGCGTTTATTGTTGGTCGTGATTTCTATATGACCATCCCAAGGGTAATTGGTTTTTTGAGTAAGGTTTATAGGAGTGCCATCTTCTAATTTGGTGTTTAAGACATTACTACCATATAGATTTACCCAAACACTATTTTCTGATTTAGAATATGCATAGGTATGCATTTTAGCAATAGTACGAATGATGTTTGGAGGACAGCAAAAAACGGACATAAAATCATTGCGTTCCCCTTGATCTTTTG
Organism: uncultured Maribacter sp.; assembly: GCF_947495965.1. Classification (GTDB taxonomy): domain Bacteria; phylum Bacteroidota; class Bacteroidia; order Flavobacteriales; family Flavobacteriaceae; genus Maribacter_B. Next base: position 450,467 of record NZ_CANMBB010000001.1, on the reverse strand, counting down.
TGTTTAAATCATGACCATCTATGAAGCGTAATGGGTTGGTGTAGAAAAATTGATCACCATCTAATGAAATTCCTGATAGCGCACTATTGTAGAAAATAAGTTCCATAATATCTGCAAAACGCCCCTCACCATTTAGTAAGAACATACGCCAGTTCCACATAGCGTTACCAATGTTTGCACAAGTTTCATTGTAAGCTTTAATATTAGGAAGTTCATAGTTTTTACCATAGGCTTCTGTTTCCATTCCTTTTCTTGTTGCCATAAAATGATGCGGACCTGTTGCGCCTGTTAGATACATTTTTTGAGTAGTAACATTTTTCCATATTCGCTCTAAAGCAGCTAGTAATTCTTTATCACCAGTTTCTGCATATAAATCTGCAACACCTGCATATAGGTAATTTCCATGACCAGCGTGACCTACGGCTTCATTTTCTTCTCTAATTGGGGTTGCTCTTTGGCTGTGAGCCATAGCTCTATGATCTCCTTTTTCAGCTTTACCTGTACCAAGCATGTTTATGAATGACTCAGCTACTTCTAAATATTTTTTATTGCCTGTAGTTCTATACATTTCTACAAGACCCATATAGTGAGGAGGATTCCAATCTATGCGTGCTAATTCTGGAGAGGGCTCTTTAAATTTGTCATAGATTAAATCACTTGCTTTAATTGCAATGTTTAAGAAGTTCGTTTTACCTGTAATTCTGTAATGTACGCAAGCAGCAGTCATTAAATGACCAAAGTTGTAGAATTCATGTTCTGGTCCATGAGTAAAAGCTTCTGTTTTACCACCTTTAAAAGGACGTTCAGATTCATGTTTAAAACCAGAAATACCGTGTCCTATTTGTTTTTTTGTATGTAAGTAACCATCTGGCCTTTGTGCTTTTGCAATTACAGTAATAATTTCATCCATTTGAGTGTTAATTTTTTCATCTTTTGTCATGGCATACTCATATGCTAAAGCTTCTACATATTTGTAAAAATCACCATCATGAAAAGACCAACCTCTAAATTCTCCTTCTTTTAAACCTGCAGCAACTTTAAAGTTGTCGTACGCATGAATTATCTCTGGGTCGTCCATTAATCTACCCAAATTTGGTATCATTATTTTGTGGTTTTGTTTTAGTTTTTCCGCCCAAAAACCATCTGTCCATCTACATTCATCAATATCTATAGTTTTTAATTGCATATAGGGTGTTTTAGAATTGTTTAACACCGCTTTTTCTTGTGCATAAGAGACCTGTAGCATTGCAATTGCGAATGCTACTAAAAGTAGTTTTTTCATCTTTATAATGTTTTATATATGAGTTGTAACTGGCTTTTGTAAGGAAATACACTTCTTGAAAAAGGGTGTATAATGCCAATTTTTAAGCCTTGGTACAAGGCTTAAAGTTACCTAGTTAGGAGCTTGAATTATGGGCGAATATTAACAGAGGCTTACTCTATTTTACCCATCTAGAAATAGGTGCTTATTCTTAAGAAATGTATTTAGAAAAGAACACCATAACCAAATTTAAATTGGTTATGGTGTATGTAGTATTAGTCATTAAACTTTTTAATAGTAATAGGAATTTGAATGTTAAACGAATGGCGGACATTATTAGCATCAATACTGTCAGCAGCACAGAGTAATGCAACAGGTTCATTATTTTCTATAAAAACCTGTGGACGTTCTAAGTGGTCAAATCTATAGGAGGATCCATCTTCCCATGTAACTGTTCTATCCGATATTTCAAAATGTTTAGCTTTATTCCAGTTTATACCATTTTCAGAGTCATAATGTACTAAAGAAAATACGCGTTTTTTTCCTTCATGTTTAATACGTTTTACAATTGCTCTATACTTTCCATCTTGGTACCAAATGTATGGGTCTTCTGCAGGAAAAGTTTCTCCTTTAAAAGTGAATACAGGGGCTGGGTATTTTTTAAAAGGCCCTGTAGGAGAGTCTGCAATGGCAACCATATGTACTACGGGACCTCCATTGGGTAATTTATGTTTTTTGCCTACAGCTTTATAAACCATTAAAATTTTCCCATCTGCCATTTGACAGACTGAAGGGTTAGATGTCATTAATGCATCATGCGCTAAAGAATCGTTTTCTGTTATATCTAAAACAGGTTTGTCAAAACGTTTCCATGGGCCATTAGGATTATCTGCAACAGCAACACCAATACGTTGGTTGTTACGGTGTACCCAATTAATTTTAGCTTTGCCAGGAACACTCACAATTTTTTTATCACCCATGTTCCCCATATAGTAGAGGTAATATTTACCATTGAATTTATGTACTGTAGGGTTGTGAGTTGTAGAGCCATCCCAATGTTCTATACCACGGTCTGGTAATGCATCACCTTTAGGCGTAAAAGGCCCAAAAGGAGACGTAGCTGTGGCATGAGAAATTACAGAATAGTTAACCCATTCCCAACCAATTTTTTTTGGCCATTGTGAATAAAACATATGGTAAAGATTATCTTCTCCCTTTACTAGAGACCCGCCCCAAATACTTAGGCTATCGTTTTTAAAAATGGAATTTTTAGATACTTTACCAAATTCAATTTTATAATCGGGCACTTGTTGCGTGATTTCTTTTTTTGTTTTTTCTTCTTTGCATGAAAAAATAAATAATGTGGTTACTAAAAGAGTAGTTAGTTTTGGTATTAACATGGTTGTATTATTTAGTAAGATTATTTTCTTTAATTCTTTTAAGTTGGTTTTTACTTAGTCCTTGTTTGTAGTATACCTCTATGTCGTGACGTATTCCTGTAGTTTTCATTTCAGGGTCATCTACATCAAGGCTTAGGTCGCAATCAAAGCGTACTAAAATGGAGTGTGGATTAACACCATATTTGCCTGCATTAACAAAATGAGACATTCCCCATGTAATACCACGCCCATACTTTGTATCGGTAAATGCATCTGGAACATAAGGTCCAGTAGCAACAGGGACTAACTCGCAAATAGAAGCTACTTCAAAGTTTACCCAATCTTTGGCATATTGTATGGTAAAGTGTTCTGTTCCATCTTTTGCAACAATAGCTCCTAAACCTTCTTTAAAGGGGAACATTGTAACTTCATGACCAGAATTTGTAAGGGGGTTTAAAGGGTGTTTTTTAAAAGGTCCAAGAGGGTTGTCTCCAGTGACTAAACCACCACCTACCCATACAGGATTTGGCCTGTTAAAGGCAGATTTATAATAAATATAAATTTGACCATTATGCACAAGAGGGTAGGGGTCATGAATGGCATATTGATCCCAAGAACCTTCTGGACCGTTTTCAATAACAACTTTTCCTGCGGGTGTCCATGGTCCATCTGGAGAATCTGCATAAGATGCAGTTACAGGGCAATAATCTCCTCGTTTACCACTAGCTTCCATAAAGCCTTGATAATACAAATAGTATTTACCTTTCCACTTTAAAATATCGGTAGTTGTTACCGCACGCCAACCAACTTCTGGTTTTGGGGGTCTTGGAACAGCAACACCTTGCTCTTCCCAAGTAAAGCCATCTTTACTAGTAGCGTACCAAATTTCTGATAAATCCCAATCTGTAGACGGAATGGTATCATTACTTTTTTCTGCATTTTTGGCTCCTACGGGTATAACAGGAGTATTTCTTTTAGTATACCATACGTAGTATTTGCCATTTTCAAAAATAACTTTAGATGGGTCTCTTCTAGATATAGTACCATCATGGTTATTATAATCGAATCCCTTTAATTCAGTGTATTTAAAGTTAGTATACAATTCATTATTCTTAGGATGAATGCTTGTATAATGATTAAAACTTCTATCCATTGCAGCACTTAATTTTCTGTTTTTAGTGCTATCAGTAATTGTATATGGGAATGGTCCTGAATTCTCTAATATTACTGTGTTTTCTTTTTGCTCTTTACAAGCAAATGCCCCTACTAATAAAAATATTAAATACAATTTGTTCATGATTTATACTTTTGAAATTAAATTAAAAAGGGGTTATTTTTGTTTGGCACCACGACCTTCAGGGTTTTTATTTATAGTTTCTGTTCCTTGTGCAAAATAGACTTCGGGCTTATGCCAAACACCTGTGCTTTTATAAGCAGGCTCATCATAATCTAAGCTTAAGTCGCAGTCAAAACGAGCAATAATAGAGTAGCTTTTTTTAGCAGTTCCTGCATTTATAAAATGCGATAACCCCCAAGTAAAACCTCTTCCATTTTTAGTGTCTGTAAAAGCATCTTTAGTAAATGGTGCTCCTGCAGATGGTACTAATGAAACGCATGATGCTATTTCAAAATTAACACCATCTTTAGCATATTGTATGGTTTCGCGCTCGTTACCATCTTTAATGGCTAAAGTTGCCACACCTTCTTTGTATGGCCAATAGGTAGTTTCATGACCAGATTGCATTACAGGGTTTAATGGGTGTTTTGTATATGGCCCTAATGGATTATCGGCAATAGCTAAACCATGACCTACAGCATAATTGGATCTGTTATTAGGCCATTTATTATAGGCTGCTTTATAGTATACATGAATTTTCCCATTACGAACAATAGGTTGTGGGTCATGAGTTGCTTTATGGTCCCATTCATTTTCTTTTCCAAAGGGAATTACTTTATCTCCCCCATGAGTCCATGGACCATTTGGAGAATCTGCATACGAAATAGAAACAGGACATAAATCACCACGTAATCCACTAGGTTCATCAAAAGCTTGATAATACAAATAGTATTTTCCTTTCCAAACTAAAATATCGGGAGTTGCAACAGAACGCCATCCAGATTTTGGTTTTTCTGGTCTTGAAATTGCAACACCTTGTTCTTCCCATGTAATGCCATCTTTACTTGTAGCATACCATATTTCTGCTAAATCCCAATCTGTTGAAGGAATTTCATCTGTAGCTTTTGCAGCGTTACTCCACCCAATAGGAGGTACTTTAGTGTGCCGTTTCGTATACCAAACATAATAAGTATCATTTACTAAAATTGGTCTAGAAGGGTCTCTACGAGATATTGTGCCATCACCGCCATTGTAATTAAACCCTTGTAAACGGGTATATTTAAATTGAGAAAAAAGTTCGTTGTCCTGGACTCTTGGTGTAGGATAATTAAACATGCGCTCAGACGAAGAACTTAAAGGTATGTTTGGCTTGTTAGTAGGCATTTTATAAGGAAAAACACCTTCAGCTTCTTTTTCGTTATTTTCTACTATTTTTCTTTCTGTATTAGAACAAGAAACAGTTATTATAACTAACAATAATGTAATACTAATTCTTAGACTTGTTTTAATTTGTTTCATTTTAAAATTATTTATGTTCATAATACTTTACATAATCTATTTTCATACTTGTACCATTAATAGCATCGGTTACCTCTCCAGCATGTTCCAATATGGCCAAGCTTAAAAATATATTAAGTTCTTTATCACATAAAGTATTGGGAATTGTTTTTATAAGTTTATTATCAAAATAAAACTTAATACTATCGGCATTCCAATTCATTCCATATAAGTGATACTGTTCGGCATAGTTGTAGTCTACTTTTGCATCATAACTTGCTATTTCAATCCATTCTCCATTTACCCTTGCTTCAATTTTATAATCTGAGATTAAGGCATTCCAATTATTACCACTTTTCCAACCATTGATAAATTGAATATGCCCTATATCTTTTTCAGAAGGCCATTCAAATTCCAACCATTTTTCTCCTGTTTTTTGTGAAACCCAACTAGTGGTAATACTACCATCTGCAATATCATAAACATCATAAGTGTCATTTAAAGTACCGCTAGATGTAATTGTAATTCCACTATTTTTGGATAGGTTATTTAAGCCATCAACGGAAATATCAGCATTGTTATCTTGTATATCACTAGGAAATTTACAACTAGAATTCTCTTCGAAGATTCGAAACTCTCTAATATGAAAATGGTTTGCATTATTAGATGAAAAACGAATGCGTTTAGTAGTTATAGCATTTTCAAAGCTATGCGCATACCCTGGAGATAACCCTTCTGTATAAGGTTGTTGACTATTCTCTGAGCTTCCGTTTTGCCAATGGTGACGATTTGTATTCACTTCATTAGGAAAATGACCTTCATTAATATCTAATTCGCAAATTAATTCACTGTCATTAATGCTTTTATCTCTTGGAAATAACCAAAACGAATTATTTGTTCCACTTGCACCTGCATATTTGTATTTAGCTTCATAATATCCAAATCCGAAAGTTTCTTTAGTCCAAATATTACCACAAGTCCAATCTTGACCAGCTCTCGTTTCTTTTCTTGCTTGTAATTCTAAAACACCATCTTTTACAACTGCATTTTCTCTCCAACGACTACAAAGAGTTCCACTTGCACCATTTTGAGATGTCCAATTAGTCTCTAATTCAGAATCATCATAATCAAATTCATCTTTCCAAGTTAATTCCCATTTGGTTATATCAAATTGTTCTGTTGGACTAGGCAATACAGTGTTATAAGTTTCTTCAGTACAAGTGATTAGTTCTTCTTTTGGTTCTTCTTTTGGTTCTTCTTTTTTAGGTTCTTGTATATCTTCTGACGATGATCCACAACTTTCTAAGCTAAAGCCAAAAGTTATCATAGTTATTATTACAGTTATTAAATTTAACTTTTTCATTTTTTTAAATTATATATTCTTATTAGAAAAATAAACTAGCTGCTATTTATATTTATTAGTGTTTTGAATGAGGTAAAGGTTTCGTGAGCCAATAATCATATACTTCTTTTAGCTGCTTATAGGCTTCTTTTTTATTACGTTTCTCATCTACAATACCCCACTCTCTAAAACCAGACTCTGGGGTTCCACGATAATTACTTCTGTAATCATTATAACTCCAAAGAGATACACCAGTAATCCATGGATATTGTTTTAATTCTTTAAGATATGCAACTAATTCATCTGTTAGTTTTCCTTCAGGAGCTGGACCAATTTGTCCTTTTCCTATTTCGGAAATAAAAATTGGCTTTCCAGGAAATTTTTCATGCGTTTTTTTAGCAAGTTCTACTGCTTTACCATAGGTGTTCATAGAAATAAAGTCTACTTTTTCATATGGCTCACTTCCTACTTCTCCTTTTCGGTATGATGTTATTGTAACATATGTTTTTAATCTTGAAGGGTCTAATTCCTTAACATAATCTAACATGGAATTTGCATATTCATACTGGTTTTTGGTCATCTTTTTTTCTGGCCATGTTGCTGCAATGGAATCATTTTCTCGTAACTCATTACCAACGCTCCATGCTACTACAGATGGATGGTTGTAATCTCTTTCTATCATGTCTTTCATCCATTTTTTGGTTAGTGGATTGTTTGGGTAGGATTGTGGGTCATCATCTCCCCAAACAGGAATTTCTTCTACTAATAAAAAGCCTATACTATCACACACTTTAAGTAAATTTTTGGAAAGAGGCGCATGCATTAATCTAGAGAAATTGCATCCTAAAGACTTTATGTCTAGCATGTCTTGTAGAACTAAATGGTCTGGTTCTGTATTTCCATAATTTGGATGGTCATGTACTCGGTTTATTCCGTTCATACGAACAGCTTCATTATTTAAATAGAATTGTTCGCCTTTAACTTCAAATTTTCTTATGCCAAATTTATCTGTTGCAGTGGCAACAATATCCTTATTAATTAAAACAGAGCTTTTTAAGTTATAAAGATTGGGGTTATTAAAATCCCAAAGTTTTACTTCTTTAAGTGGTTTTTTAAACTTTATATATGAAACTGCAGTTGTTTCTTTTGCAACATTTATTTTTATAGAATCTTTATGAATATCTCCTATTTCTGAAAGAATACTTGCAGTTGCTACTGTATTTCCATTGTTTTCAATCTTATATTTAATAGTAAAATTTACTATTTGGTTATTAAAATCAGGTTCGGAAGTAATGTGTTGGTAAACAATTCTTACATCATTATTTGCTATTAATGATACATCTCTACTAATACCTCCCCATGCCCACCAGGCACCACGTTTATAGGTGTTATTAGCCATCACAACTATTGAGTTTGGGGCATCTAAATTTATTTTCTTAGAAATATTAAATTCAAATGGGGTGTAACCGCCAATATGTTCTCCTAATAATTCGCCATTTAGCCAAACTTTAGAGGTTTCATAAACTGCATTAAACTTTAACCTTATTTGTTTTTCTTTCCAATTTTTAGGAATAGTAAATGTTTTCTGGTAATATCCTTTCCCCACATATTCGGAATATTTTTTTTGAGTATCCCAATTCCCTGGAACTTGTAAGGTATCCCAATTAGAATAGTTTTCTTTTAAAATTTCTTCTTCAGATATTTCATTTGAGGCAAGAAAAGCCCAATCTCCTGATAAGGATTGCGTTTCCTGAATAGAGTTAAAATTATTTTTTTTGTTAGATGAGGTGCAATTGGCAAATGCGCATGCGATTAAAACAAAAGCTAGTTTTCTTAATAGTATCATTTTTGCAAGTGTAATGTTAGACTAATTGTTATTTTTTTAAATAGTATAGGTTATAACTTTTCGGCTTTTAGTACTAAGGACCAGTTACTTTTTTCATTATTATTTTCTCTTTGTATTTTGAAATACATAGTGTTTTCATGTTCAATATCAATCGTCATCATTCCTCTTACGTTAGTTTTAAAGACTTTATCTAAGTTTTCTTTTGACGTTCCGTATTTTATGTTGTAAAAAGTATCTCCAAACTCACTTGTGTAACCAATTATAACTTTGTTGTCTTTTATAAAGGTGTCCCAAATTTTTGGAGGTAGTAATTTGCCATTTGGTGTAATTTTTATGCTATTAGCTGGGGTACTTTCTCCCTTTTTGTTCATAGCAACTACACTAAAAGTGTATTCTTTGTTGTTGGTTAAACTCTCAACTTCAATAGCATTTGTAATAGTTTTAAATGACTCAATAATTTCTCCTTTGTCATTTTTGTAACGAACCAAATATTCTGTTGCACCTGGTACTTTTTCAAAGAAGACTCTTGCAGATTTATCTCCTAAATTAGCACCCGAAATTTTAGGAGATTTTGGAGTGGTAAATGGAACTACTTTTTCATACCTAACATAACCAGTTGCACTAATTAATCTAATTCTTAAATCCAGTAGTTTTTTTGGTAAAGTATTCCAAGTAATTTCACCTTTCCAAGTTTTATCTTCTGGTTTTATAGAAGGTAATTCTAGAGACTTTTCTTCAACTACTTTTCCTTCTATATCTCTAAAGTCCCATTCTAATTTGTAGTTGTTTAAACCATAACTTGGATAATCATCTAGTCCTCTTATAGGAATAATTACTTTGGCTTTGTTTTTAGAAAGATTTAGGTCTTTAACTTCAATATCTTTAATAGGACTAAATTCTTTAGCTACTCTACTAAACATTCTTCTTTTCTGTCGCCATACATTTATTAATCCCCAAACCCTATTTTCTTCTTGGGAAGTTGCTGCATAGCCACTTCTATAATCATTAAAAGTCCATAATGAGCCACCTATAACAAATTCATTTTTTCCACGCCAGTGTTCATTCCAATCTGTAAAAATTTGTTGGTCACCATCTAAAGATGTTGTTGGGTAAGGGTCAAATCCATATTCAGAAATAAAGATTGGTTTCTCAGGCCATTCACTTCTTAATTTGTCAATGATTTCTTGGGGTTCTCCTTGCCATCTGTACATATTATGCATTATAATGTCTACTTCAGTATTAGGGTCTGTTTCTCGGTTTGAGAAACTTTTTTGGCCACTATTACTTACACAAGTTACTAATCTATTAGGGTCTAATTCGCGAACAAAATTCATAGTTGTTTTTGCATATTCATAATGATTAGAAAGCTCGTTCCCAACACTCCAACCAATTATACTTGGATGATTCCAATCGCGTTCTACCATACCTTTTAGCCAATGTTTTGCTAATGGATATTCTGGAGCTGTAAATTCAGGGTTGGTTAAGTCTCTAATATTTGCTTCCTCAAAGAGCAGTATTCCTTTTTTATCGCATAATTCAATGAGTTTTTCATTTTGAGTACCGTGCATAATTCTCATAAAATTAGCACCTGCTTCTTTCATTAAATCAACATCTTTTTCTAATACCTCTAAAGGTTCTGAAGACCCGTAATAACGATGTTCACTTACTCTATTAAAACCTCCTAAGCGAACAGGTTCTCCATTTAATAACAGTTTTGAAGCTGTTACTTCAACTTTTCTAATTCCAAAATCATTATTCTTAGTATCTATTACTGTTTTGTTTTCAGAAATGGTAGTTTCTAAATGGTATAATTCAGGTGTATCAAAATGCCATAATGTAACATCTTTAGCCTCTAATTTTTCTTGTAAAACGACCTCTGAAATTTTATTAGCTGGTACTTCAACAGTTTTAACTAATTCAGTAATTTTTTTATCTTTTGAAATGATAGATTTTATGGAAATACTTTTGGCCTTATCTGAGTTATTTTCAACTTTCACTTTCAACTTTAAAGTTGCAGTTCCTTTTTCTAAATTTGGTGTTGCATGTATGTATTGGTTGTTAATTCTTGCCAGAGAGTTCTTAACTAAATACACATCTCTAATAATTCCTCCCCAGTTCCATGTTGCACCAACGGCATTACTATTATCTACTTCTAAAGCTAGTACGTTCAATTCTTTAGAATTTAAATATTGTTCAACTTCAAATTCAAAAGGCGTAAAACCACCTCTATGTTTACCAATAAAAATGCCATTTAAATAAACTTTGGCCACGTGATAAACACCATCAAATTTTAATCTAATTTTTTCATTAGCATTTACAGTCCAATTTTCTGGTAACTTAAATTCTTTTCTATACCATCCTAATCCATTGTAGTTAGAATAAGAGTTTAGCATTCCCCAGTGCCCTGGTACTTTTAAATTATTCCAGTCTGAATCGTCATATTCTGGTAAGAACACCTGTTCTGGTTGTTTTTTAGCTTCTAAAAACTCATCTTCAGGAATTGGTCTAAATAGTACAGCATCTGCAGCTACTTCTCCATCTGTAATTGCTGTAACTTCAACATAATTATCATCTTCTGCATTAAACTTATATATGCCTAAACTTATCCATTGCCCGCAGTTTGTTCTTTGGCTTACGTATTTTGGCATTCTTCCTTCAGCATTATTTATGTTTATTTGAGTGGTTAAATGCGATGCAAAAGGATACATGATTAAAGCCTCATAATATCCTGTTTTACTAATGTTTGGTTTAAAACGAACATAATTAGTAGTAGATTCATTTTCCTTAAAATTATGTGTTAAATAATCAGTTCCATGAAAAACAGAACCTCTTCCTCCAATTTTTTTTATTTTCCATTTTCCTTTTATTTCAAGACTTTCTTTATTGCTATTATCAATAATAATGTCAGATTGCTGTATTTGGATATTTAAAGGGTTAGAACCCATACCATAAATGGTATTATATTTCCAAGTTCCACTTAAAGAAATAATACTTTTATTTTGGTTTTCTTTAGATTTCTGAGAAGTACAACTAACTACAATTAGAAGTACAAAAATTAAGTTTAAAAAACATGTTTTTTTGATGTAAAACTGCTTCATGTAATTTTCTATATTCATAATTAGTGTACTAAAAATTTAGCTTCTTTTTTAAAATATCCCAAACCGTAACTAGCCGTTAAAAAGTCTCCTTTTTTGATTTTTATAATTTGATTTTGGTATATAATTTTATTTTTCTTTACTACAATTGTTGCAGATACATATTTAGAGAAAGGCCCTTCTGGTGTACAGTTTACTATAACCTCTTGTCCGGTAGAGGTTTTTAATTTTAAAGGAATATTTATTCTTGTATCTTCTTTAAAATTGATTGGTGCTTGTAATCGTAATTTAACTGTATTATTTTCTTCTTTAATAAATTGTATTTCCGTATTGTCATTAGCTAAATAGGCAAGACTAGTATTAAAAGCGGTGTTAAATTGTACCCATCCTTCTGTCCAGCCTATATTTCCCAATTCTGGATGATTGGGGTAGTGCTCGGCTTTTGGAGAACCATCGAAAACAAATGGTACAGGAGCTAGTAAACCTATGCCTCCTTCATGAGCATTATACCAACCTAAATCTACACCTTCTATTTCTTTAGGACCATCAAAAGAAAAATGCCTTCCAGTAGGATTTCTTCCAAAAGCGTTATCTATATGTGACCAAGCAAGTATATTTAATTTCTCTTTTAGTATGGAATCTTTAATAACACTTTTTGCAGCTAAAGCAGCAGCAGGGAATCCTAAAATATTACCTGTCTCGTTCCAACCAATAGGAGCCCATTCTTTATCGTTTGTATATTTTCTAAAGTCCCACATGTTGTTAGAGCGACTAAGCATTACTTCTGCCCATTGTGTTATTTTATTTTCAAGTCCTTTTGGAGCTTTGTCTGGGTATTGGTGGTAGAAATATGCAAAAGCACGCATAGTAATATGTTCCGACATGCGTTGCCCTTTTGTGGTTATAGGGTCTTTCCAATCTAAGTTGGCAATCATCCATTTCATCTGAGAAAAGGCTGCATCGAAGTACTTTTGCGCTTTTTTAGGTTCTTTAGTTTTAACAACTTCATACATCATTAGGTTAGGAATAATAGAGTGGGCAGGAGGTAGCTCACCTTTGTTGGTTCCCATTTTGGTTTTTAAAGCCAAAAGATTATGATTTTCACTTTTGTCATACTTGGTTGTTGAGGTTTCTCTTACCTTTTCTTTTTCCCAACCATTAATAAGATAATTGTAAACTACATCAAAATTCTGTTGAGGTAGCCATTCTTTTAAATACGGATAAGCATACAAGAAATGTGCTAATTCTGCTTTTTGATGTTCGTGCTCTAATGCTTGAGATATCTTAACATCTACATCCCAGTGGATTAGTTTTACAATGTCTGGAGCATCTTTTTTATATGGTTTTAAAGCTCCCCAAAATCCTTTGTATTCCTTTGGGTAAGAAGAATTGTCTACATATTTAATTCTCTTTTCTAAACTTTTATATGCCTCTGGGTTTGATAAATATTGTGCAATTAAACCTTGCAATGCCCAATTAAAAAAATCGCCATCTCTCCAAGCCCAAGATAGTTTGCTGATTTTTTTAGTAGTACCAACATAATGTCTTGCACCAGTCATAAAATCAATGGCATTTTGGTAAGATACACGCTCTAACCAATATGGACCAATTCTAAAAGGGTACGATTCAAAGTCATTAATGGTAATTATAAATTCATCTTTAGTTTCAGGATTAAAGTTTGTAAAATCACCAATGTTATTATTAACTGTCCCCTTAAAAACTACTTTTTGCGTAGTAAGGTTTTTAATAAAGAAAGCCACATTATTAGCAACTTTTGGAACTGTAAATCTTTTTGGCTGCCCTAAATTATATCCGCTTTGGTTTATTAAAATTTCCTTTAATTGCGTTAAATCGGCTTTATAGGCGATACCATATATTTCAAATTCTGTAACAACTACTTGGTCTGTAGAATGTATGGAAAAACGTATTTGGTCTGTAAGCATTGGCTTTTTTAGCGTAACACTTATTGACTCATTATTTTTGAAATCTTTTTTTTCAAATTCACGCCAACGCCCATTCATATAGGTTTGTAAGGCATAAGATTTTGGAGGAACGTTTGGGTTGTAATCTATCTGAATATCAATTTTAGTGACTTCGGTATTTCCGGGAAGTTCAACACTTACCCATTTTTCAATACTTTGAGAATCACTTACCCAGCCAGTTTCTAAATCACCATCGTTTACAAATTTTTCATTTGTTTTATCTATAGTGTTGTTAGATGTTGCAGTACCTGTAGTAGCAAGATTGTTCTGCCCATTTGTTGTAAAAATAGACCCGAATAAAAGAAGGCCTAAAATTACATTTAGGAAATTAAAACGTATTGTTTTTCTACAAGGCATAAACATGATTTTAATAGTGTTTTTTTACAAAAGGATGCTCTATTTTTTCATTGGGTTTTCTATTAACCCAAGGTTTCCATTTTTCATAACGGACTTTCCACTCTTCTAAAGTTCGCGTGGGGTATTTGGAAGAAGTTCCTCCCATTCTAAATTCTTTAGAAACACCTTTGTCTTTTATTTCTTTTCTCCAACTATATAGTTCTGCTAGCATAGTATCTTTTATACCTGCATAATTAATATCCATAGCAAGGTTGTTAACTTCATATGGGTCATTAATAATATCATACAATTCAAATTCTGGTTTTGTTGGAGCAAAGAATTTGGCTTGTATATCATTTAGTTTTCCTTCCATGTTAAGTATATTCATTTCAGCAAGCATAGGATACATATCTTCTTTATAACCACTATATTGTAGCCATGCCCTTTCTGGCATTAGGTTATGAATTAGCTTATACTTTTTAGATCTAATTGTTCGCATGGCATCATGTGTAGAACCCATACGACTACGAGCAGCAAAAATGTATGCTCTGTTATTAGCTTCTTCTTTAAATAAGTTTTTGCCTTGTAATTCTTGTGGTGGTGTAACCCCAGCAACTTCTAATATAGTTGCCGTAATATCTATAGTCTGTACTAAGTTTTCGTTTACCTGATTTGGTTTTACTTTGCCAGGCCATTTTATAATTAATGGGACTTGTAATCCTGGGTCATACAAAAATTGTTTTCCTCTTATATGACACCTTCCGTTATCACCTATTAAAAACACAAGGGTATTATCAGTTAGTTTTTCTTTATCTAAGCGGTCTAAAAGAACACCAATTTCTCTATCGCAAATTTGCATTTGCTCTAAACCATTGGCCCAATCTCTTCTCGCAAAAGGAGTATCTACGTAATATGGAGGAAGTTCTACATTCTTTGGGTCTATGGGGTTAATAGGGTCTCTTTCCCATTGCCTATGTGTTCCCTGAAGTGTAATTTGCGCAAAGAAAGGTTGGTCTTTTTCTTTATTTTTCCAATCCTTCCCCATAAACCCCATGTCTGCATCAAAGTTGCAATCAGTTTTGTTGGAAGCCATTAATGCGGTATAATAACCAGCTTCTTTAAGTAAAAGTGGCATAGGTTTAATACCGTATGGAAGTGGTTTTTTTTCTTCTTTTTTTAATCGGTGTTCTTCTCCTCCTATATAATCTTGATGAAAGCCTGTCATCATTGCAGATCTAGAAGCAGAACAAACTGGAGCAGTACAAAAGGCATTGGTATATTTTACACCTTGAGAAGTAAGTTTATCTGTAACTGGTGTTTCTATTCCCTTTGTGCCGTAACAACTTAAATCTGGACTCCAATCTTCTAACATTATCCAAATAATATTTGGGCGTTCAGAAGTTTCCTTTACTGCACTTTTCTGTGCTGTAGTACAATTTAATGTAAGGAGGATGGCAAGGCCTAGCAAGGCTTTTTTAAATATTTTCATTTTTAATTATTAAGGTTTGTTTCTTCTGAAATTCCATTAGCATTAATTACTGCTATACTTTTTGTGTTTCTTGGTAATAGCAATATGCCTGGATTTACATAAGACAGCTTTATTTTATTTCCGTTTTCAAGTGTTATTTGGTATCCGGTTGTTTTTTCATTACTTTCTAATCTAACTGCTAAATTGGTAGGACTTTTTATAATTCCTAATACTTTAGGTGGTTTAGGTACTAAACCACCATCTGGTATAACAGTAAATTCGCTAGACCAAGGACTTTTACCAGAAGCAAGAAGTCTTCTTACTTTTCCGTAATAAAGCTTGCCGTTTTTTACATTTCTAATGCGAATAGCTCCCATAACTGGAGCAGAAATTATTTTGTTATAGTTTCCGCTTTTTAATCCGTATTGTACCTCAATACCAGTATCTCCTTCTAAACTTGTAACACCAACCATAAAACTAGAATCTAAAGGCAGTACTTTACGTACTTCTGGGTTTTTAGCTTCAGGGTAGGTTGGGAGAGGAGTGCGTTTTCCGTCTGCAATTAAAAATTTGGTTTGGGCTACAGTATATCCATTATTAGAAATTAAGGAGATAGCTAAGGTTTTAGCATCTACACTCCATGTAATATTTTTACTAATAGCGGCATCTCCTGGGATTGTTTTTTTAAGAGAATAAATATTTCCTTCTAAAGTACTATTGTTTGCATCTCTAAGTTCATACACCCAAGTATAGTTGTTTAGTGTAAAAGAAGGAATTTCCGTAGCTTTTCTTGGTTGTATAGTTATAATAGCACTTTTAGCTTTTATATTGGCTGTTATATTATGTACAGGCCAATGCATTCTAGACATTTGGAAATAGAATTTCTTTGGGTTCCTCCAAACATCCACAATACCCCAATCTCTATTTTGACTAGCAGGATTACTTTTATGCCAATAACTTCGATAATCATTAAATGTCCAATGCGAACCACCAATTACATAGGACTCTTTTCCTAAGCGTTCCCAGAGTTTGGTGTAATCTTGTGTGTGATTTAATGATTCACTTCTTGTTTCTCCATATTCGCTATAAAAAATGGGTAAATTAGGAATGGATTTATGTTGTGCTAGTACTGCTTTTATTTTGGTGCTATCATCTCTATATTTATTCATAAAAATAATATCTACACTATTGGATTCTAATCCTTTAAAACCTCCTTGCGATGTTTTTTGGAAGCCTTGGTCGTGAATGTTTGCATAGAACCTAGAAGGGTCTAACTTTTTTACGAAAGGACGCATAGCCGTTACATACTTGCTAGCTTCTCCTCTTAGTTCATTTCCTGGAGACCAACCAACTATAGATGGATGGTTCCAGTCTCTTTCTATCATTTCTCTTATAGTAATTCCAGGAAAATTCTTTGGAGCATTTTTAGCATCATTTTCAGAATCCATAGGTGTTCTGTAGACCGTTTGCCACATAGGAATTTCAGCCCATAATAATAAACCACGTTCATCTGCATAGTCTAGTAACTCAGGAGCACTTGGAGCATGCATTAATCTAGAGAAATTAGCTCCAGAACGTTTCATCATATCAATATCTGAACGAATTAAATGTGTTGGTTCTGTATTACCATAGGCTCTATGGTCGTGCACGCGATTATAACCCATTAGCCTTACTTTTTCTCCATTTAAGAAAAAACCTTCTGGTTTTATATCTATTTTTCTAATTCCAAATCTATCTTTTACAACATCAAAAGTTTTTTTACCAATACTTAAAGTTGTTTTTAGATTGTATAATTGCGGGTCGTCAAAATGCCAGGGTTTTGTTTGTGTGGAGTTTAAAGTTATGGTTTGACTAAATTTAGTCGTTTCATTTGCTTTTATTATTCCATCAAAAATGAAACCTACTTCATTTAATTCTCGAATAACTCCATTTAGATTAATATGCTTATTGGTGTCCGATTTATTCTCAACAGTTACTATCAGTTTTATTTGAGATGTTCCTGTAACCAAATCTAAAACAGGTTCTATTTTTTGTCTTAGTATGCGAACCTCTTCTTTAGCAAAAAGTGATACATCTCTATTAATTCCGCCCCATTGAAACCATGCACCAACTACATGTTCATTATTTACTTTAACTTTTAATTCTCCTTTCTCTCCTGGTTTAGCGAAGGTTGTTATATCAAATTCAAATGGAGTATACCCACCAGTATGTTGCCCTAAATAAATCCCATTATACCAAACATCGGCAATATCATAAACGGCATCAAATTTTAGATAAATCTTTTTGTTGTTCCAATCTTTAGGAATAGATACTGTTTTTTTATACCAAGCATCTCCAACATAATCTGCATAGGCTGTAAAGGTGTTCCAGCTAGCAGGAACAGGAAGAACATCCCAAGTATTAGTTTTGTATGCGGTAGAATCTGCAAAAGACCAATTACCATTTAGTAATACGCGGTTTTTATCTGGTGCTTTTTGCCCAAAAACAGAAAGAGAGATAAAAACGAATATGTAAAAATATTTTCTTTTCATTTTTTCTATTTCTTTTTTCCTCCATAAGGGTAATACTTATTCTGTGTGCGATCCTCCCTGAAAATTGAATCAATTCTTGGAATTAGTTCTGGATAGTCTGAAACTAAATCTATGGTTTCAGAAATATCAGTATTCATGTCATATAGCTCTATTGGAGAATTAACACCATAACGCACACCTTTTAAATTACCTATACGAACGGCTTGTCTAAATCCTTTTTCACTAGTCTCCCAGTTTAGGTATTCTCTATTAATTTTTGTGCTGTTATTTAATAATACAGGAAGAATGGAGATTCCGTTAGATTGTGTTGGAGTCTTAATACCTGCAACTTCTGCAAGTGTGGGCATAAAATCTTGAAAGCCAGCAACTAAATTGCTAGAAACACCACTTTTAATCTTTCCTTTCCAATATGCAAGCATAGGTACTCTAATACCACCTTCGTAAAAATCTCTTTTGAACCCTTTTAGAGCGCCATTACTATTAAAATATTCATGGTCATGACCTTCGCCTTCATGATGAGGGCCATTGTCGCTTGTAAAGACTACTAGAGTATTTTCTAGCTCGCCCATAGCATCTAATTTTTTAAGTAAACGCCCCACTTGTTTGTCTAATAAATTAATCTTGGCGGCATGCAGGCGCTCAGCAGCAGGCCAATCTTTATTCATGTATAAGGTTTTGTTGCCTATAACTTTCTCGTGTCCATGCGGAGCGCGGTAGGACATGAATAAAAACAGTGGTTTTTCTTTGGTGTACTGATTGTCTAGATAGTCTAATGCTAAATGAGTTCTATAATCGTCATGACTATCCCATTTTGTATAATCAAAATTTATGGAGTCTTGTATTCCATTAATGTATTCCATAGGACCATCATAATTACTTTTATCATATTTAGAACTCCATTGCTCTTGTACTGCATATTGAAACCCTCTTCCATGTGCCCAAGAACTAATATCGTCTGGAAGCCCTAAATGCCATTTTCCTATAAATGCGGTTTGGTAGCCGTTATCTGCTAACATTTCTGCAAGCGTAGTATCTTGTTTTTTTAGAGGTACTCGCCTAGAAGTACCATCTGGGTAATATCCTTTATTGGCTCTAATAGTGTTTGTGGAAGATTTTTTACCAGTCATTAATACTGCTCTTGATGCAGCACATACGGCACTACCTGCATAGAAATTTGTAAACCGCATTCCTTCTCCTGCAAGACTGTCTAAAACAGGTGTTTCTAATATTTTTTGACCATAGGAACCTAGTTCTCCATAACCTAAATCGTCTGCAAGTAAGAAAAGTATGTTTGGTTTTTTTATGGTTTCATTGATTTTTGTTTCTTTTGAATTAAGTGTTTTTTTAGACTTTTCTTCACAGGATTGCAGGGAAATTAAGATTAAAGATAATATGTAGATGTATGATTTTTTCATAATCTAGTTTCTTTTAAATTGAATTGCAGCTCCACCTTTAGAAGCTAATGTAATAGTGATTTTGGAGTTCTTGTTTACAGACTTTACTTCCTTTTTAAAAGGAATAGCAGTATTCCATTGTCTTAAATTTGCTTCTTTATTAAAGCCTTCTAGATTTATTCTTTCGGTTTCCATATCATCCGTAAAAATGGATGCTGTGTATTCCCCATCCCCTAAAAAAGTACAGTCAATTATTAATTTCTCTTGGTTTCGGGCGTGTAATACACCAACATACCAATCTTCCTTGTTTCTTCTTGCAATAGCAGCTAGTTCTCCAATTTCACTTTCTGGTAAAACAAAAGTTTCATCCCAAACGGAAGGCACTTCTTTAATAAAATCTAGCGCTGGTTGAACTGATTTGTTTGTTAATAAAAACTGCGTGTTTTCGGCAATACAATTAAACGGGGAATAAAAAGTAACTAAAGTTCCTAATTGGTGAGCCCATGTAGTTTCTCCAGGCTCTGTAAAACCTATTGGGGTATAATCCGCATGGCCAGTTACGTATCTAGTAAATGGTAAAGCTGCGTTGTGTGTTGCAGGTAATGGGCCTTCTTTCATATGATTTACTTCTAAACCACGAATCCCTTCACGAGTTACTTCGTTAGGGTACGTTCTATATTCCCCCGAACTTTGTTGACAGCCATGAAAATTAACCATTAGTTGACGTTTTGCAGCGTTCTTTAAAAGAGCTTCGTCAAAAGCAATTAAAGATTTATTCTGGCCATTCATAAAATCTACTTTTACACCAACGGCTCCAGTTTGTTTTACACTATCTAAAAAATGACGCATAACAGCATATTCATCTTCTGGAAAGTTTATCTCTTTGGAGTGTTTCCATAGAAAAATACTAACGTCTTTGGTTGCTGCATAATCGCATAATTCTTTTACTTGTTTCCATTTGTTATCCCATCTTTCCCATCCTTCGTCTACCATAGAATAATCAAAATTAAGAGCTTCGGCATCATCCACCATTTCTATTTCTTCTTTGTAATTCACATATTTTCCAGACCACCAGTGCCAAACCGATTTTCCTGGTTTTATCCAACCCGTGTTCGTAAATATGTTTGGGTCTGGAGCAGGGTTTAAAGCTGCAACCATAGTATTGTTTGCCAATGTGTTTAAATCATCAGCTATTAGAATACACCGCCAAGCAGATGTTATATTATTTTCTACCGCAAAACCAGTTTCTTCTTCGGTAAAGTTTGCCTTAAAACTGTTATTTCCAGTGGCTTTTAATCGCAGACCACTATAATTAAAAAGGGCAGATTCCGCTATAAGTGCATATCCACTATTAGGTAATTCGCAAGTTAAAGTAAGTCCTTGTATGGGTCCCATTTTAGAAACCGTTGGCATAGCAGAGATATCCGCAGATAACCATTCGCCGGCGTGTGATTTTAGTTTCCAATCGCTATCTCTTTCAAAGTACCATATTTTGGTTTTGCTAGGTAGTTTAAAGGAAGTTAATTCTGCGTTTACAGTTTGTTTGCCTTCTCCAGGAACTAGGTATCTGTATGCAACGCCTTCGGAAGACACGTTAAACTCTAAATGCCATGTGAAACCATCTTTTTCTTGAAGTGTAAATTTTGTTTGATCAGCATTATATGTTCCTTTACTTTTTATTCCTAATAAAGGGAAAGAAGTAGAAACTGTTGTTTTTTCTTCCCTTACGATTTTGGAGTTAGCTCCTAGAGGTTTATTGTTTACTACAATACCCAGTAATGAGGTGTCTAGAACAATATTATTCTCTTTTGAAATGGTATACGCAAGTTGATTGTTATCTAATGTAAAAACTTTTACTTTAATAGCATTGTTAGTTATTGTTTTAGCTGTTTCTTGTTTAGCGCAAGAACTAATTACAATACAAAGCAAGAAAAGATTTATTATACGGGTTACCATACGTTTTGTATTTGATTTATTGAGTCTTTATCCATAATAATTAGCTAATTAATATTTCAAAAATAGATGCAGGTACTTCTTTAGAAGGATGCGCCGCTTCAATAGTAAAACCTTTAGAAGAACACCCTGCTGGTAAAGTAATAGTATTTATAGTTTGGTGATTATCCTTTACCTCTGCAATAACAACACCATCTAAATCTTTAATTATATAGTTCTGAATACAAAATGGGATAATAGATTCTGGGTGGCCGTACAGTGTAGATTCCATAGGATGGTCATAATCTGTATCCAAGAATAATTTTATTTCTGAGAATGTTTTTTCTTCATCCCATTCTACTCTTAAAGTTGGATTAACATCTTTTAAATCTGCAGTCCACGAATTGGCTCCTCCCCAAGGTCTTACAAAACCGTTACCAATATTTTCTGTTTTAAAAGAAGAGATAGCTGGTGAAATGTCCATAGCTATATTTTTTCCTTCTGGTCTACGATGAGGTATCCAAAATTCAAAAGTATCTACCCCAATTCCATCAGGAGGAGTTTGCTTACCATTGTTAGATACCGCCTTGTTAACCCCATTAAAAACCGATAAAATTCCAGAATACCTTTCATCACTAATTGGCAAACTTACTTTTTCATTAACCAAAAAGGTTACAAAACCATATTGGTCATTTGGCATTGTAGCATCAAAAGAAATGGTTATTAATTGTTCTCCTTTGGAAAGGTTAATTTCTTGGGTTTCTAAAATTATTTCAGGAGTATAATTGTTTATCTTATCTGAAGTTCTTAATTGGGCAATTAAAGAGGTTTTTTCTTCCGCTTTAATGTTTATTTTAAAAGTATATTTTTCTTTTTTTATTAAAGGTAATAACTGCGCAGAAGCTGTAGTTAAGGGCATCCATTTTCCATTAAACGGTATTTCTGATATTTCTAATTCTGAAGATGCAGTTACTGTTGCTTCGGTAACTAAATTACTTGTTTTATGAATAGGAATATTAGGTATACTTTGCCCTATTTTGTTTAATTCATTTTGTAAGTATGTAATTTTGTCTCCTTCTAAAATTTGAGCAGGCACTAAATTTTTTTCATTACAAATTGCGGCTGCCATACCAACTGCTTGTCCGCAAAGTCCTGTAGTTGCCATTACTCTAGTAGAACCAAAAGCTACATGGGTAGCACTTATTATTCTGCCAGCTAAAAGTAAGTTGTCTATGTCTTTGCTTACAAAAGAACGATATGGTATTTGGTAAATTCCTTTAGAATGCCATTGTGTACAGCCAGAAAGTTCACTATAAATACCGTCCGCAGGATGTAAATCTACTGCCCAACCACCATGCGCAATAGCATCATAAAATTCTTGTTGGTGCATTACGTCTTGTTGTTTCATCATATATAGACCTTCAAAACGTCTACTCTCTCTTTTGCCAGGGATTGTACCAACCCATTCTAAAGTGTGGTTATCTACATCTTCAAACTCGCCAGAGTTTTTAATATAATCCCAAACGCCATAGATTACTTTCCATAATTCGTGTTTTATTTCTTCGGTATCATGTATAGTATCTCCTCTTCCTCCATACTCAAACCACCAAAATCTACAGCCTTTATCATCTTTTCCAATAGCTTTATATCTAGGAATTTCTTTTATATCTTTTAATGCAAATGCAGGAGGTGTATATTTTACAGGAGTATTTTCTCTTTTACTATAGAAATACATAGAATGTCCTAAAAGCTCACCGTAAGCTTTGTCAGGAGCAAAAAGTTCTCCAAATTCTTCTTTAGTTTCTGCACCCATTCTAAAAGATGCGCCTGCTTTAAAAGCAACAATACCATCTCCAGAAGCATCACAAAATAAGGGAGCGCTAACTTTATAAGTTGTTGAGTTTTGAGAACAGAAAGCTACAACAGACTCAATTTTTTTGTCATTACTTTTAGTAATGTCATAAACACTAGTGTTTAAAAGAAGCGTAATGTTTTTTTCTAACATTACCTTTTCAAGAAGAATGGTATCAAAAATAACTGCATTTCCTTCTTTATTTCGGTACATGTTTTCTACTAGTATCTCATCCATCACACCGCCTTCACGAGCCCATCTATTGTTATTTCCCATATGAGATGTAGCACCTAAAATCCATAGGCGCACTTCCGAAGAAGCATTACCACCTAATACTGGACGGTCTTGAATGAGTACTGTTTTGGTTCCTTTTCTTGCAGCGGTTATTGCTGCACATACGCCTGCAGTACCGCCTCCAATGATAACAAAATCACTATTTAGGGTTAATTCCTTATTATCACGTACTTTTTCTTGAAAATTCTGTATTAACATTTAATAATGTGTTATGTGTATTTTATTTGTTTATAATGATTTATATTCTTGATTTCCGTATGATAAATGCTCCAAGTAAAAGAACAGTAAACCCCATACCCCCAACTAAGAATACTCCATTTTCTGCAATAAAAGAGAGTAGTAATATTAGCAAGCCAGTTGCTGCAACTCCAATACCAATTACTTTAGTTCCTCTTTTATTGTCTTTATCATCATCATTTACTTCCTCTTCTTTACTATTGGTGATTTTTAATTGTCTTAATTTTTCATAATTGTAGTAGGCAGATGTATCACTTTTTGAAGTAATAAGTATAACCTCAATTAAGCCCATTAATAAAATAGGTAAACCCATACCAACTGCCATTTCCGTAGAACGACTCAGTGTTACATTAATAATTTCTGGAGCAAAAAATTTAAAGAAAAAGTTTACTATTAGGGATAGTATAGTTACAAATAATATAGTTTTCCCTGTTTGATGTTTTGAAAATAATGACCAAAGGGGAGGTAAAAACATAGCACCACCTGTTAGAGCACCTAAGCTTAATACTACCTCTACAATCCCGCCCATATAAGGAACTAATAAAGCCACAATTATAGTTAGTATTCCAAGAACTACAGTTGCAATTTTAGCAACTCTCATTAACTTACTATTACTTGTTTTAGGAAACAAACTTTTATAAATATCATTCGTTAGTACTCCTGCCGATATGTTTAAAGTAGTATTTACAGAACTAGATGTTGCAAATATCATTCCTCCTAACATTAACCCAAGCATACCAATTGGTAATACTTCTTTGCACATTAATAAGTATGCTCCTTCATCTGCTAGCTCTGCCAATTCAGGATTCAATACACGATAAATCATAGGAGGTAACATCCATATTAATGGGCTAATTAGGTATAGTCCACCAAATAACCAACCAACTTTTTTTGCGTCTTTAGGTGTTGCAACACTCGTATAGCGTTGTACATATGCCCAATTACCCGCGATAAAAAATAGATTGTAGAAACAAAAAGCTACTAAAAATAAACCCGAATATTCTGAATTGGTAAATTCAAAAAACTGCTCAGGGGCATTTGTAATAAAGTTGTCTATACCACCAACTTTATCAAGGGAAAGAGGTAGTACTATTAAAACAGCAGCTGTTAATACAATAAATTGTAACACATCGGTTACTATTACAGCCCATAAGCCACCTACGGCGGTGTAAATTAAAATTAGAATTCCCAATATTATAATACTGGTTGAAATTGGAACACCTGTAGAAACTTCTACAATTTTAGCAACAGGGTATAAAAAAGCTCCTGTGGTAAATAATGAGATAATTAAAAATAGATAGGTATATGTTTTTTGGGTAGATTTTCCAAAACGGTCTGTGATATATTCAGCAGCAGTTAATGCTTTTGTTTTTTGCCATTTAGGCGCTAAAAAAAAGCCTATAATGACTCCGGCTATACACATTGTCCATTGCACCGATACTGCAACCCATCCGCTAGAATAAGCAATGGATCCCCAAACAACAAAAGTTCCTGCGGAAAAGAAACTCATGAATAAAGATAGACCACTCATCCACCAAGGAAGAGCACCACCAGCAGCAAAAAATGATTTCATGTTTTTGCCAGATTTAGAGAAACTCATTCCGCAAACAAAAACTAGTAAAGTAAAAATTACTATTACTCCAATGTCTATATTATTCATAATTTTATAAGTGTAATTAATACAATTAAAAGCTATTTTTCTTTTTTTTATACTAAAACGAAAAATATATTACCGAAAACCTTTCCGAATAGCCTTGTTATTTTCGGAAGCGTTTCCGAATTTTCGATAAAAGAACCAAAAATCACCGTTTAAAGGTTTGTTATAAATTATGCATTCAATCATTTATTTTAATTAATTGTAGGGAATCATTATTCTTTACAATCAATATTCCCTTTTTGTTATTAGCTAAAGAAATAATTTGCGCATTAACAACTTCTCCAGAAATATATAAGCCGCTTTCATATGCCTCTTTTGCTTTAAATAGATTATTTTCTTCTTGTTTTAAATAAATACCATAACCAGCATCTTGTCTTGGGGTTTCTACTTCAAAACCATAAGTGTTTCCAAAGAAAAGAAGGTCTGTAGTGCTGTGCGCATCATTGCCTAAAAGACATATTTTTTTTGTAGACGTACGCTGCGTTGCAAAAGGCGTTTTCTCAACTTTAAAGGTGCCATCCCCATTATTTTTTATATAACTAGTAGCAAAAGTATTTGCCTTATATGTTAGTGCTTCTTTCATTTTTTTAGTTGAATATACTTCTTCTAGTTTAGCGGAGGCAAAAGTGTGGTAATTAGGGAATTTCTTTTTTATAAAAGGCATTTGTTGAGAACTACACTCTCTTCCTCTCAATGGAAATTTCTCTCCATTTTGATGATAACTTAGGACTATGTCTAAGGAACCAGAATCATCAAAATCATTGGTATATATTTCAAATGGTGCTGCTTCGGATGCTTTGTATTTAGAATTTAACCCCAAGTTACCAGCAACAAAATCTATGTGTCCATCCTTGTCAATATCAAGAGGTTTTATGGTATTCCACCAACCAGAACTTTTATCTAAGCCTGCTTTTTTAGTGTAATTAATAAATTCTCCGTTTACTTGTTTAAATATGGTTATTGGCATCCATTCTCCTACAATTACCAATTCTTTTGCTTCATCAGTATCTATATTAACCCAATTAGCATCGGTTACCATTCCAATTTTATGAAGTTCTTTATTGGTAATTACTTTAAATTTTATAGTATCTTTTTTGGATACATTTTTTAAAAGGAAACTACTGCCGGGAAAAGGGTATTTGTTTGGAGTTTGTCTTCCGCCAATGAAAAGGTCTATTTTTCCATCTTTATCAAAATCATAGGGCTTTACTACAGAACCGCTAGAAGGGGAGATGTTATCAAATGGTTTTTGTGTTTTATAAAACATACCATTGCGGTTAACATAAATGCGATCATTGTAATATTTGGATCCTGATTTATGTTCATTACCTCCACTAACCACGTACAAATCTAAATCACCATCATTATCGGCATCGAAAAAAGAAGCATCAACATCTTCGAATTCTTTGTCATTATGAAAAATATTGGTCTTAACTTTTTTAAATTGACCTTCTTTATTCTGTATATATAATACTCCTGAAAAGCCTAGAGCTCCTCCAACAAAAAAATCATCTAAACCGTCATTATTAATATCGCCTATAGAAAGCGCAATACTTTCTTCGGACATTTTATGGGGTAACAGGCTTTCGCGTTTAAAATCGTTGAAAATGTTTTGGGGTGTATAATGTTTAGGACTTATTTGGTTAGTTATGTCTTTAAATATGGAAGCTATATTAGGAGTGGTTTCTGCAATATCTGTCGCATTCGTATAATTTAATTCTATTGTTTGGTTATTTTTAATATTTAGTAATAGCTGCGATTTGCCGTTAGGCCAATCCACTTTAAGAGTATCAATAGTAGTTTCTTTTCCTACCCCAAAGTGTAATGAATAATCTTTAGAAGACTGGAAACCTCTAGAAGCATATTGCTCTAAAACTTGAGTTCCTTTTTTTGTAACAACGCTTACTCTTGCGCCAATACCATTTTTGTTTTTAAAATGTCCTTTTAATTTAATTTTTAGATAATTTCCAAGTCCAAGTTCTCTGCTGTTATTTTTGTAAATAAAAGCCTTGTCATTCATGTTATTAGTAACCAAATCTAAATCTCCGTCATTGTCTAAATCGGCATAAGATGCCCCATTGGTTGCAGTTAATTTTTCTACAGTCCAGTCGTTATTCTTTTTTATAAATTGGGCGTCTCCTAGATTTTCGTAAAAATAATTGTCTTTTTTACGTGGAGGCATGTTTTTAATTATGTCTGCATTATGTTGTTCTGTAAAAAAAGGAAGTAAATTTTTAGCTATATTTTTTGTCTTTTCTTGAAATTCTACTTCTTTACGCTCTCTGTAATGAATGTAATCTACATTTCTAAAGTCCCTTTTTATACCATTAGATACAAATAAGTCTTTGTCTCCATCATTATCCATATCAAAAAAGAGAGGGCCCCAACTCCAATCTGTACTTGCAACACCAGCCATTGCAGCAACATCTGAAAAAACTGGAATTTTGTGGTTTGCAGAAATACCATTGTTTATTTGAAGTGTATTGTACATGTATTGATGGTGATACCCTTGTTCTACAAAAGAGTTAAATCTTTCTGGGTTCATACCACTCATGCTTGCTTTTATTCCGTAATTATCTTCGGAAACCATATCCAGAGATATAAAATCTAACCAACCATCATTATTAAAATCGGCGATATCATTACCCATGGAGAAGTTAGAAATGTGTCCTGTTGCAGTATTGATAATTTCTTTAAATGTGCCATTTTTTTGATTGAGGTACATTCGGTCTTTAGAAGCAAAATCCTGACTCACGATTACATCTGGCCAAGTGTCATTATTTAAATCTCCAATACCAATACCTAAGCCATACCCTATACCATCATTTAATAAGCCAGCTTCTTTGGAGACATCTGTAAAAATGTTATTATTGTTCTGATATAATCTATCGCTAGTAAGGTTGGATTTTATTTTTTTATAATATTCAAAATCATAATGTACATTAGAATCTACATTATGATTAATTAAAAGCATATCTAAGTCTCCATCTTTATCATAATCAAAAAAAGATGCTTGTGTAGAATAGTGTTCTAAATCTAATTTGTATTTATGAGCTTCTTCTATAAAAGTGGGAATACCATTTTGGTTATTACCTTGATTTATATAAAGTTCATTTTTTCTTTTTTCAGGGTCTTGATATAATCCAGATTTACAGATGTATATATCTAGAAGACCATCGTTATTAATATCAATAACAGTACTTCCAGTTTTAAAACCTTCTTTACTAGTTGTTTTAGAAATATGACTAACATCTTCAAATTGTAAATCTCCTTTGTTTAGATATAATTTATTATCCTCTTGGTTAGATACAAAATAGATGTCAGGTAAAGAATCTCCATTAAAATCTCCAACAGAAACGCCTGCGCCGTTATACATATAATCATAGTTTAAGGCGCTCATAAAAGCGTTCTCTTTTGGGTTATTAGAGAAGTTTATTTTAGAAATGGAGTCTGGAATTATTTCAAATAATAATTGATTTTCATTTTTGTTTGTAGCTGTGCGCGTTTCTTTATCAGATATAGAACAGGAGAATAATTGAAGCCCAAGAAGAAGGCTTAAGTAATACTTTATGTTATTTTGTATTCTCATTCTATTAACTTTAAAAGCAGGGAACAAACTTTTGTCCCCTGCTGTACTAAAAAACTAACTCAACTATGTATAATTAAAACTTATTATCTAGTATCCAGGGTTTTGTTCTAAGGTAACACCGCTACTTGCAGCAGCTTGTATCTCAGCATCTGGTATAGGCCATAAATAATCTTTCGCTGGGTCAAAAATTCGAGCCTCTAATTCTCTGTAATCTAGGTTACCTTTTTCAATTCTAGGTTGCGAAGGAGCTCCTGGGTATGTTACAAAACCATCCTCATCAATATTTGGTATAAATCCTAAATCGCCACCAATTTTACTAAATCCGTTAGCAGGGCTTCCAAATAAAACAGTATTCATTAGTTTTTCTGCTATTCCCCATCGTCTAATATCAAATAAACGTAATCCTTCATCTGCCAATTCAACTTTACGCTCTCTACGAATAATTCTTCTTAGTTCTGTTTGATCCGTCGTTGTTATAGCTGGATAAGGAATTCCGGAGCCATTATAAGCTCTTTCTCTTACTGCGTTTATAGCATCAAGAACAGAGCTGTCTATGTCACCAGCTTCAATTTTTGCTTCTGCGTAAGTTAGTAAAACTTCTGCATAACGCATTAATATAACCGGGTGTTCTGCCGCTCCGGCCCAAAGACCAGTTTCTTGTTTTAATGTAGGCTCATCAGAGAATTTTTTCCAGAAATAACCCGTAAAAGAAACAAAACGGTTGGCTCCACCAGAAGAGAAGGTATTTCCGCTAATTGGATCTACAATACTCACTCCTGCAGGGTTTGTAGAATTAGGGTTATAAACTCTTTCGGATTTAGCACCATTTTCTATTTTCCAAGTAGCTAAACTATCACTATGTGTTTCAATAATATGACCGGACCACTCTTCTCCAGGAACAGCAATGGAAGCTTTTAATCTTGGATCTCTATTTTCAAAAGGGTTAGCAGGATCAAAATCTGGGTCTTCATCTATTGGAAGACCGTTAATAGTTTCATAGCTGTCTACTGTTTGTTGCGATGGTACCAATTGACACCAACCTCCAAATCTACTACCTTGTCTTACAGATAAACCGTGTGTTTTAACTCCCGTTACATATTGTAAGCTTAAAAGAGTTTCTGGAGAGTTTATTCCGTTTGCGGAAAATAAAGATTCATAATCGCTATCTAGTTGTATGCCACTATCCATTACAAGCTGTGCTTTTTCAGCAGCTAAGGTGTAATCTCCATTATACAAAGCTATTCTAGCTATTAAAGCGTTTGCAGTATTTGCCGAGGTTCTTCCTGTTTCTGATGGATTTAATGGCAATATACTAGCAGCCTCTTCTAGATCAGCAATAATATTTGAGACAATTTCAGACTTTGATGTTCTTGGTAGAGCATCTTGAGAGTCTACTGTACTTTCATCGTGAAAAGGAATATCTCCATAAAGTTCTATTAAATAGCTGTAAAATAATGATCTTAGAAAAAGCGTTTCTGCTTTTATTTCTTCAAATCTAGCAGGGGTTGCAATATCTTTTGCTCTTTCCATATTTGCTAGTAACGAATTTGCTCGTTGTATACCACGATAAAATTCATTCCAAAACCCGTTAACTAATCCATCAGTAGAGGTTAAACCTCCTGTAGTAACTGTTGCTGTTCCAGCAACATTACCTCTACTAAAACCAAAATCTGTGGTATGGTCTAATATCTGAGGAAAGGGTGTTGCGTTAACATAGTTTAATTGTTCATATATACCCACTAAAGCAACTTCTAATTCTGCTTCTGTGGAGAAAAAAGAAGCACTATTAGGGGTTCCGGGATCTGTTAAATTTAATACCTCATCTTCACAGCTACTTAAGGCTGTAATTAGAAGACAAAATGTTACTAAATATTTTATATTTTTCATCTTTTTCATTTTTTAAATTATTAAAACCCTACACTTAATCCTAGTGTATAAACTTTTAATACAGGGTAGAAATTACCTGTTGTAAAATTAGGAACTGTAGCATCTATACCATCTGGCATATTATCAAAGGTTAACAAGTTTTGACCAGATACATAAAGTCTTAAATTGTTTAAGTTTAATTTATCTAATAGTTCCGAAGGAAACTTATATCCTAAGGATAAGTTTCTTAACCTAGCATAAGAAGCGTCAAACATCCAAGTTTCATTAACTCTCCAGTTTGGAGAACTACTTGCTACAAAAGCACGTGGATAGGCTGCATTTGTATTTTGTGGAGTCCAATAATCTGTTTGCCACTTTTGTATTTTTCCTGCATTGTAGAAGGACCATCCAGCATCTTCTTGTAAAACTACATCTCTACCACTTTCACCTATAAAAGAAATAGATAAATCAAAATTCTTATAAGAAGTAAAAAGATCAATACCCCAATTGGTGTTTGCTATGGTACTACCAATTATAGTTCTGTCATCATTATTTATGACACCATCTTCTTTAAAATCTACATACTTAATATCACCAGGTGCAACTGCGCCAAAGGTTGGGGTTGGTAAATTAGAGTTTAAGACACCATTTGTAAAATCACTTTCTTGATATAAACCGTCTGTTTTTAAGCCATATATAGAGCCTATTTGTTCTCCTAGTCTATTTATGGTTTGCCCAGGAGGTAACTCTTGAAGTCCGTCTGCTAAATCTGTAATTTCATTATTAAATTTAGAAATATTTGCAGTTATACCATAATTAAAATCTCCAATGTTATCTCTCCAATCTAAGGAAATATCAATCCCTTTGTTTTCAACAGATCCTGCATTTCTAAAAGGAACATCAAAACCTTGACTAGGTTGTAGTGTACCTATTTGTAGTATTATATCTTTTGTACTTCTAACATAATATTCCCCGGTTAACTTTAACTTGTCGTTAAAAAAGTTAATGTCTGCTGCTACGTTAAAGTTTTCTCCTGTTTCCCATATTAAACGTGGGTTGGCTAATTGGGTTTGAGCCCCACCTACTTGAGAAGAACCTCCTAAGACTGTATTCGCATTACCAAGTCCAAATTGCGATGCATATATAAAATTCTGTGCTACAGGATTTCCATTATTATCTGTGGTATAAATTTCTTGATTCCCTAGTTGTCCCCATGAAGATCTAAGTTTTAAAAATGTTATGAAATTACTTTCTGGGAAAAAATCTTCGTTGGAAACCACCCAACCAGCAGAAAATGAAGGAAACGTTTGTGATCTAGTGTCCGGCCCAAATCTTGAAGAGGCATCTCTTCTTACATTGGCTTCCAGTAAATATTTACTGTCATAGGAATAGTTTAATCTTCCAAAAACGGATTCTAATCCAAAGAGAGTAGCACTACCACCATTAGTAGATGTTTCTGCATCTCCGTTATTTAAAGTTCTAAATTCTGGAACAACAAAGGTTCTTCTAAATGCATTCCAATTTTCAGATTTAGTTTTTATGAATTCATAACCAGCTAATGCAGAAAGGCTATGTTTTCCATAGTCTTTATTATAATTAACTAAAAAGTTAAAGTTATCTACAAAAACTTCGGATGTAGATTTATTTAAACTATTATTAGAAACACGTTCGTTATTAGGTTCTGCATTTGAATTTTCTTTGTAGACCCAACCAGCAATAAAAGCATCTCTATCCGTGTCTGTATATTGCGGTGCATAGGAAGCAGTAAACGCTAATTCATCTATAGGCCTATATGTAGCCTTTATAACACTTCTAAAGTAGTTTTTTATTCTTTCATCTAACGAAGAGGTGTTTACCAAAGCTATAGCATTACTCCCATTAAAACCAGATCCCCAACTACCATCGTCATTAATGGCATTAAATAAAGGTTGAAGCCTATATGCTTGTCTAGTTGTTTGTAATAATTCTCTTGGTTGGTTCCTAACTTCTCTTCTAAAGTTTAAATCAAAAGATAAATCTAATTTATTACTAATTTTAAGATCCGTATTAAATCTTCCTGAATACCTCTCAAACTTATAATTAGGTATGTTACCTTCTTGACTTAGGTATGAGATAGAACCTCCAATTTTTGCTTTTTCAGAGCCTCCTCTTACTCCTATATTATGATAATGTTGTAATCCATTCTGCGAAAAAAGTAAATCTACCCAATCGGTATCTGGTAAAGCTTCTGTTCCAACACCAACACCACTCCTATACTGTTCTAAAGTTTCTTCAGAAAAAGAATTTGGTATAGCGTCATTAAATGCTTCCATGTACCCAAGGGCATCCACAAAGTCAAGATTTTGAGCAGGAGTTTGTACGCCAACATAAGTATTGTAAGTTGTTTTTACACCTCCTTCATTTCCTCTTTTTGTTGTTATTAATATTACACCATTGGCACCTCTTGATCCGTAAATAGCTGCTGCTGCTGCATCTTTTAGTACAGATACGGATTGAATATCATTAGGATCTACACCATTAATATCATCTGGAATACCATCTACTAAAACTAAAGGGTTGTTTTTTCTCCCATTTCCTAAAGTTCCTACACCTCTTATTCTTAGCGTAGCATCATCCGAACCAGGTTGTCCACTAGATTGTGTGGCAGTTAATCCAGGTACTAAACCGGCAAGAGCTTGTGAAGCTTGTGCAACCGGTTGTCTGGTTATCTCTTCTGCTTTTACAACCTCTACGGATCCAGTTAGATTTATTTTCTTTTGAGCACCATAACCAACTACTACCACTTCATCTAATTGTGCGGCATCTTCTTGTAAAATTATGTTGATTTTGTTTTGGTCAGAAATAGTGATTGTTTGTGTTACCATTCCTACGTAAGAAAAAGATACTGCAGCACCTTCGTTTACTGTGATTTGGTAATTTCCATCAAAATCGGATTGTGTGCCATTTGTTGTTCCTACTTCTACAACACTGGCTCCAGGTAAAGGAACTCCATCTGAATCTGTAATAGACCCATTTACTATTTTCTCTTGAGACCATAGCATAGCGCTACAGCAAAAGAAGAAAATTAAATAGACATGTTTTCTTTTCATAATTTGTCTGTTAATTAATAAGTTAATTTTAAGTTAATTCGAGGGTTAATTTAGTGTTAGAAAAGTGTAGGGGTGGTGTTTATTTTTACGGAACCGTTTTCGGAAACGGTTTAATTATTCGGAAACGTTTTCGGAAACAAAGTATTTTCAATAATTGGTGTATTCTTATTAATGAATGTTATATTGTGTATTATTATAATTTTATATGCTATTTTATTAATTATCATATAATCTTAAGCGCTTTTTTATTATTAAAGAAGATTGTTTGCAAAAGGGCGTATATTTATTTCCGAAAATTTATTTTAAAACTTAATACTTTAATTATGAAGCACGTTACTATAAAAGATGTAGCAAAAAGATTAAATGTTTCTATCTCATCTGTATCAAGAGCTTTTAATGATAAGTATGATATTAAAAAGGAAACAAAAGAACTTATACTAAAAACGGCAGAGGAAATGGGCTATTTTCCTAATCCTATTGCAAAGAAGCTAAGCCAGAATAAAACTTTTAATATTGGAGTTGTTGTTCCCGAGTTTATAAATGAATATTACTCCGAAATTATTATAGGCATTCAAGAAGTTTTTATGGGGCATGGGTATCAAGTATTAATTACTCAATCTGATGAAAACCCAGAAATAGAATTAAAAAATGTAAAAACCTTAATACATAGTATGGTAGATGGGTTAATTATAGCCCCTACCATGGAAAGTACTAATATGGAGTATTATTTAAAAGAATTAAATAATGGTTGTCCTATAATATTTATGAGTAGAGTAAAAGAGAATTTACAAGCATCTAAAGTTCTTTTTAATAATAAAAAATGGGCTTTTTTTGCAACAGAACATTTAATAAGGCAAGGGTATTCTAAAATATATTATTTGGCGGGATCTAAAAATTTAAACGTTTCTGTAGATAGAATAGATGGCTTTAAAAGGGCAATGAGCAAACACAAAATTCCGAAAGAGAGGTATAAGATACTAGAAACTGGTTTGCTTGCAGAGGATGGTATGCAAATAATGGAAGATTTAATATATAATCACGATTTGCCAGATGCTATTTTTTGTTTTAACGATAGGGTTGCTATGGGAGTTATTTCTATATTAAAAAGTAATGCTATTAAAGTGCCACAAGATATTGCTTTAATGGGATTCACAGAAACTAGAATGGTAAATTTAATGACACCAAGACTAAGTAGTGTAAAACAACCAACTTTTGAAATGGGTAAAAGTGCTGCAGAGTTGTTACATAAACAAATACATAATTCTCTAATGGAGCCCCAAACCATTGTTTTAAATGGAGAGCTTACCATTAGAGAATCTTCTGTTAGAAACTAATTAAGGCACTAAATATTCAATTCGTCTAGATACTTGCGAATCATTTAATACATTTTCATCAAGCTTTGTATTGTCTATATGTATAGGGTATCCTATGTCTAAAGAACTTAAAAGGGTTATAGAATTAAGTATTAATAGTGCTTCCACGGGATCTGTAGTAGTGTATAAGGCTTCTAAACATACTTGTTCTGGGTTTTCTGCTTTAGTAAAAGCCAAAAATTCTGCTGCTCTAACTTTATTTAACCCTTCGGAGTCTTCTTTTGCTATAGTTTTTATTATTGTTTTAAGAGAGTTAGCTTTAGTGCCATAAGTACTGCAAACAATTAGTGCCCAATAACGTTCCCAAGGGTCATTAGAGCGTAATTTAGCTTTTAATTGTTCCTCCGAAGATTTAAAGTCTTGTAACATTAAATTCGCAGTAGTAATATATTTACGAATGTCTTCTTTGTGTTCTAGACCCCATTTAACAGGATTGTTTAGACCGTTTTCAAGATAGTAATGCTCAGGGTAAAAAGAAAGGTCTGGCATTCCTGTTATCCAGTTGTTTAATAATGACCTTACATCATTTAAAGTTTCTTTATATTCAGGATTGTTAGCTAAATTATTAGTTTCATAAGGGTCATTTTCAACATCAAAAAGCATTTCTGGAGCTTTTGTTTTAAAGAAAGTGGATTGAATGTCATTAAGTTTCCCCTCTTTATATAAATCTTGCCATTCTTGATACGCTAATTGTTTATACCTGTAATTATTCATTAGGCCATCAAAATTAAAAGGCTGAAAATTACGGATGTATTTATACTTTCCTTTACGTACAGATCGTACTAAATCATATTTTTCATCAAACCTGTCTGCATAACCGTAGGTTACGTTGTTATTAGTTTCTTCTTTGGTAAGAAAAGGCTTCCCATCTATTTGTTTTGGAATAGTAACATTTGCAAGTTTTAACACTGTTGGTGCTAGATCTATAAAGCTTACAAATTGTTCTGTACTGGTGCCAGCTTTTAAATGTGTTAAATGCTTAAAATTTTCTGGAATACGAACTACCATAGGAACATGAAGGCCTGTTTCATATAAATAGCCTTTACTTCCTGGTAAAACTCCTCCGTGGTCTCCATAATAGAAAATGAAGGTATCTTCTAGTAATCCGTCTTCTTCTAGTTCTTTAATTACTGCTCCAACTTCCTTATCCATTTCCTGAATTTTATTTCGGTAATGGACATTAGTGTATTGAAACAATTCTGTTTGTGGATGATTTGGTTGAATGAAACTTTCTTTTTTTTCTTTTGCCAAAGCGGCATCCATTTCTTCTTTGGTAAAATGAATTCTAGATTCGTGACTAGTACCTATGTTAAATACATGAAAAAATGGTTGATTTTCATTCCTATTTCTATAACTAGCCTTTTTAGAGGAATCATCCCAAACGGTATCACTTTTTACAAAATTATAATCTTCTTTACTGTTATTAGTTGTGTAATATCCAGCTTGTTTTAAATACGCAGGGAACATATGTAAACCATCTGGTAATGGTGCTAACTCGCTTTTTCGATGAAACTGTACACCAGTTCTTGGAGCATAAGTACCAGAAATTATTGTGGACCTAGCAACACTACATACTGGAGCATTAGAAAATGCTCTAGTGAACATAACTCCTTGATCGGTTAAAAATGCAATGTTAGGAGTTTCTATGCCATTGTCATCAAATAACTTTAAATAGTGTTTAGAATTATCTTCAGAAACAATCCAAACAATATTTGGTTGTTTCTCTGGAGTTTTCTCTGCCGTTTTACAGGAAAAAAAAGTAGCTATACTCAGAAAAAAAAGAAGTATTCTTTTTGTAAATATGGTTTTCATAATTATTTAAGATGATTTTTAATATTTAATTATTTTATTTTTCTAGTAGATTTTTTTCTAGCATCTTGAAGCTTTTTCTCTTCTTTTATTACATTTTCAGGGTGAGGGTCTAACCAACCAGGTGCTATGTTTTTGCTATCCCAAGTTTTATATTCTTGTTCTAATTCGGCCATAATAGCTGGATAATTTTTGGCAATATCATTGCGTTCATATGCATCACTCTTTAAATTAAAAAGCATTGTTTTGTTTTTATAAGAGCTCTTGTAAAGTTTATAATCTCCTTTTCTTACAGCATACTCAAATCCGCCAACAGAACGCCAAAAGAGAGTGTTATGAGGTACGGTAGATAAGTTTCCATTTAAGTAAGGTAATAAACTTTTACCATCTAATTGTTTTTTAGTTTCTACATTAACTCCTGCGGCTTCTAAAAAGGTAGGGTATAAATCTAAAGAAATAACATTTTGATTATAGGTTTGCTTTGCTTTTATTTTCTTAGGCCAAGATATAACAAAAGGTACTTTAATACCACCTTCAAATAACATTCCTTTATGTCCTCTATTAGGTCTATTGTCTGCATGTTCTTTTCTTCCGCCATTGTCACTAAGAAAAACAACTATAGTGTTGTCTTTTATGCCATTAGCAGTAAGTGCCGCATCGATTCTCCCAATACCATTGTCCACAGCATTTACCATTGCACCATACACACTCCTGTCACTATATTCTATATGTTTTGTTTGTTCTAAATATTTTTCTGTAGCATGATCTGGGGAATGGGGAGCATTATATGCAAGGTATATAAAAAAGGGTTTGTCATCTTTTTTATTAATGTACTTTATGGCTTCTTCTGTAAAATCATCTGTTATGTAGCTTAATTCTTTTTGCGGTACAGGTTTCCCATTTCTAACGATGGTTTTTAATGGGCCATCTGGAATTCCCCAATAATTCATGCCGCCACCAGAAAATCCAAACCAATAGTCAAAGCCTTGATTGGTGGGGTGTAAATCTGGGTGGTCTCCAACATGCCATTTTCCTATTGCACAAGTTCTATATCCTACTTCTTTTAATGCTTCAGATATCATTACCTCAGATAGTGGTGTGCCTACAGTGTTATCATTATCTGTGTCGTACGTCATGTTACAATCATGCCCAAATCTTGCTTGGTATCTTCCGGTGAGTAAACCTGCTCTGGAAGGACTACAGTAGGGGTGAGATACATAACCGTTAGAGAAAATTACCCCACTTTCTGCTAATTTGTCTAAGTTTGGTGTGGGTATGTCAGTACATCCATTAAAACCAACATCGGCCCAGCCTTGGTCATCTGTTAGTATTACTATAATATTTGGTTTGTTGCTTTTTTCTTGCGCATTGCCATAGCTAATATTTAAAAGGCAAAGTAAAAGAATAGTTAGTTTTAAAAAATTCATTTTATTAGTAGTTATTTATTCTAATTGTACTTTATCAGATGTCTCTAATTGACTGTCAATAGTATACCTATATACTTTAGGATTTTCGGTACCTCGTGCAATTGTTATTTGGTTTTTCCATTCTTTTCTAAGCTGTTCTAAGATGGCGTTGTGTTCTTTTTTGCTTATTACATTATGCAATTCTGAAGGGTCATTTTTTAAATTATAAAGTTCTTCGTAAACAGGTTCTTCTCCTTGGAGTGGAGATTCAATATAATCTCTATAAATAGCTATGTCCGAATCGTGAACAGCATATAACATGTTCTTTTCTATAATGCCTAAATCTTTTGCAGTTTTTATTTTTTTTGATGCAGGGAAAGTATTGTTCTTATAGTACCTAATGTATTTCCATTCTTTATTCTGAACAGCTTCACATCTTGGATTTCCAAATTGTGTAGACCATAAATTCTCGGTGTATACATAATCTCTAACTGCTATTTTTTCTCCAGATATTATTTTTGATAAATCTTTTCCTTGCATAGCCTCCGGTATAGGTTCCCCTGCAAGACTTAAGATGGTTGGTGCAACGTCAATGCTTTGTACTAAGGCATCGTTTTTAACCCCTCTTTTTTTCTTTTTAAGTTTTGGGTTATAAACAACAAAAGGTACATGAGTTGTAATTTCATAACACAATGCTTTACCACCTAAACCTTGTTGCCCCATATAAAGTCCATGGTCTGAAGTAAAAACAATAATAGTATTCTTGTCAATATTAAGAGCTTTTAAGTTTTTTCTCAAGTTGCCAACTAGCCTATCTATGCCAGTCATAGCTTGCATTTGTCTTATATATCTTTCTTTTGTTTCTTCAGGTGTATCAACAAAACTATAACCAACTTGTCTATCTTCTACTCTGTGTATACTAGCAGGTAATTTGGGAGTTTTAATATCAGCTTTAGCAATATAATTGTCTGGGAGTGGTATGTCTAAGTCTCTATATAAAGACTTGTATATATCATCATCAGACTCTTTTTGTTGCATAGTGCGTGTACTTGCGCTATGTGGTAAATTAAAGTTTATAGATAGCATAAAAGGCTTGTCTCTTGGTCTTTTTTCAAGAAATTGTACTGCTCCTTCAAACTTTTGTTCATTTATATCTAAGAATTTAGTAACTCCTTCATCTATTATTTCTACTTGCGTATCAAACTCTGCATTTTTAAAAATTGGATGGTGTTTTTTTGGATAAAATGTTAGATGGCCGTGACCAGCATACCAAAAATCAAAACTTTTCTCCATTAATCCGCTTTGGTAACCACCTTTACCAACTGGAGCATGGTTTTTACCTATCCAACCTGTATAATATCCTGCTTTTTTAAATTGCATAGGATAAGCTTGCTCCCATGCTTCGTTAGATACACTTGTTCCAGAGTTAAAATTAACACCGTGTTTTCTTTCATATTGCCCTAGTAAAATAGATACTCTACTAGGTGTGCAAATAGCACTTGTAATATGTGCATTTGTAAAAAGAACACCTTCATTAGTTAATTTATCTAGGTTAGGTGTTTTTACAATAGTGTTTCCGGTTACTCCCATATACCCATATGGTTGATCATCTGTAAGTATAAAGATAATATTTGGACGATCTTGTGCTTGTATAGTAAAAGTAGAGAAGCTATATAGGATAATTGGAAGGATGAATCTGAGTATTTTTTTCATGATATATATGTTCTTATTTTTTAGGGTTGTAATTATAAATTGTTATGACTGTATTCTTTAGTAGTAATTATCCCGAAAGGACTTTTTTTCTAAGTATATAAAACTTCTATTTTGTTGTTCTCTGGGTTTGGCTTTTCTGAAGTAGTATATGTTGTATTTATTTCTCCTTTTGAAAAAGGATTAATACTGTGTTGAGCAAATGTATTAGGTGCTGTTGTGCTCAAGAACGCTTTGAGAAAAACTATTTTATTTACTATAGGAATACTGTTTTTTAGTAGCATATCTTGAGTATTTATAATTGTTCCTATAAATATATAAGATAGTTAGGGAAGTAGATGGCTATAAAACCAAAGGAGCTATAATTAAAAACATTTGTTGTGTTTAAAGCTTAAAAAGAAGAAAAAAGGGATGAAGTTTACCTTTTGTAAGAGGTAGTATTTATTTTTTTAAGTTTTCTTTAGAATTAAAGAATAGCAACGTATCTATTACATGTTCTTGCCAATAAGGCCATTCATGTTTTCCTTCAAATTCTTCATAAATATGAGGAATTTTTTCTTCGGTTAATTGTTGGTGTAGCTTTCTATTATGATCTATAAGCAAATCTTCTTTTCCGCAATCGAACCTAAATTTTGGAAGTTTGTTTTTAGATTCTATAATAGTTTTAAAGACAGATGGAATTTCTTTTTCTAAAGTATCATATTCTTGTAAAGGTTCTTCTACAAAAAGTGCCATTTGTTCAAAAGAGGTAATAGAAGAGTGTCCAGAAACCCCTTTAAATTTTGAAGCGTATTTTATGCCAAGGTTTAAAGCTCCATACCCACCCATAGATAAACCACCAATAAAAAGGTTAGATTTTGTAGTTGCACTTTCTATGTTTTCAATTATAGCATTAGGTACATCATCTACGATCCATTTTTCAAAATTTCTTTGGTTGTGTGGTAAGTAAGCAGAGCCGTCGCCCCATAATCCGTCTGATGGCATTGCTATAATCATAGGTTGTAACTCTCCTTTCTGCATCATTTCCCATGCTGTAATATGTATTCCTGTTTTTTGAGACCATATCCAGGCACTACCATATACACCATGTAATAAAATTACAATGGGAACATTTTTTAAATCTTTTATAGGAGGAACAAAAACGCAAATATCTCCTCTTCCTTTTAAATTTTTGGTTTTTACAGTAATGAATCTAAGGTTATTACTCTCAAATTCCGGATTAGATATTTCAGTAGTTCTAAACATTTTATAACAAATATTAAAAGACAATTACACCTTTAGCATTTTTGCCAGAAAGCATATCATCAAAAGCTTGCTGTAAATCGTTAATAGGGTAGGTTCTTGTAATCATTTCATCTAACTTAATCTCATTATTTTTATAATGATTTAAAATTTTCGGAAAATCGGTTTGTGGATTACATTTTCCATATAATGGATTAATATATTTTTTATCCCATTCAAACAAAGACATATCTATTAATACTTCTTGTTCAATACCACTTACTTGCACTGCTGTTCCTGCGTTTCTTACCATGGCAAGAGGAGCGGCTCCAAGTTCTGGTATTGCGGTGCATTCAAATGCATAATCGGCACCTCTACCATCAGTCATTTCTTTTACTTTTTCAGCAGCTTTAAGAAGACCTTTGTCATTTTTATCGGCCAAAATAGTATGCGTTGCACCAAATTCTACAGCCATGTCTAATCGGTTTTGGTTTATATCTACGGCTATAATTTTATCGGCATTACAAACTTTTATACCTTGAATTACATTTAATCCTACGCCTCCTGTACCCAGAACAACGGCTGATGAATTTGGCTTTACTTTAGCAGTGTTTACTGCGGATCCAAAACCAGTCATTACACCACAACTTACAATGCTGGCAGCACTATAAGACATGTTGGGGGTTGTGTTTTTTACTACAGCAGATTCTTTTACTAAGGTATATTCTGCAATGGTTCCAATATTAAAGGAGCGTTCTATAGGGGTGTTTTTCCAAGTAGTACCTTCTATATGGGCATGCCCTTTTGTATACCCATTTCCTC
Organism: uncultured Maribacter sp.; assembly: GCF_947495965.1. Lineage (GTDB taxonomy): Bacteria > Bacteroidota > Bacteroidia > Flavobacteriales > Flavobacteriaceae > Maribacter_B. The sequence goes on along the minus strand of NZ_CANMBB010000001.1, from coordinate 408,362 downwards.
CTGCAACGACAGGAGAATTATTCTCGCAAATATGTTCGTTTTTATTTTTACATTGAAAACAAGTTCCGCATGGAGTTGCCCAATTTAATATTACAGAATCTCCAATAGTAACACTTTTAACAGCATTGCCAATTGCAGTTACAATTCCTGCGCCTTCATGTCCCATTACGATGGGTTTACCCCATTGTAGAGAATCATGGTCTGTATGGCAGAGTCCGGCAGCTTTAATTTGTACAAGAACTTCATCACTTTTTGGGTTTTGTACTTTAATTTCTTCAATAGAAAAAGAACCATCACCTTTAGCAATAGCCGCTTTACATTTAATAGCCATGTTAGTTATTTTTTAAAATATAAATCTACTAGATTTAAAGATTCATGAATTTATCTAAATAAACCGATTTAATACCCTATTCTAACATAAAATTCGTGTTTTTTATTTTTTTGTTGTAATATGAGCAATATTAAACTAAAATTAAATTTGATTTGAAGGCACAATTAGAAAAAATATCTAGCTCCCCCAGAAGTTCTTTTAAAGTGTTTACATATTCAGACTCTATGTTTAATGCTCCTTGGCATTTTCACCCAGAATATGAGCTTACTTATATTGAGCAGAGTAGTGGTATGCGGTATGTTGGAGACAGTGTATTAGAATTTGAAAAAGGAGATTTAGTTCTTTTAGGTTCTAATTTACCGCATTGTTGGAAAAATACCACGGTGAGTGAAATGACCTCTAAATCTATAGTAGTGCAATGGAAAGAAGATGTAATTGGAGAAGGATGGCTTACTAAAACCGAATTTTCAGATATTAATAAGCTTTTAATATTAGCTTCTCGTGGGGTAAAATTTAATAATAGGGTTACAAAAAAGATAGTTCCGTTACTTCGTAAAATGGAAAAACAAACTCCTTTTGAAAATATTATTTCATTGCTTCAAATATTAAATACGCTAGCGCATTCTAAAAATAAAATTACTTTATCTGGGAATAATTTTGCTCCTAAGCTTAATGTTAAGGTAAATGAAAGAATTAATGTAATTCATAATTTTATTATGGAGAATTACCAAAGACAAATTACATTAAAAGAAATTTCAGGTGTAGTTTCTATGAGTGAAGAATCTTTTTGTAGGTTTTTTAAAAAAACATTTAATAAATCATTTTTTACGTTTCTTAATGAGTATAAAATAAAGTTGGCTTGTCAACTTTTAATAGATTCTAATAAACAAGTTGCAGAAATTGCTTTCTTATCAGGCTATGAAAGTTTACCTTTTTTTTACAGGCAGTTTAATAAATTCATTAAATGTACTCCTTTGGTTTACCAACAAAAATATGCAAGAGCTTTTGCGAATTGAGTTTTTATCTAGTTGTTAGCCCTCCTTTTTATTAGGTTTGAACCATTTGTTATACTTATTGGAACATGTGTCGTTTCAGTTGTTGTTTTAAAATATGAATTTAGCAAAGCACTAATCATGGATTAAAACAACACAATGAAAAAATATTTTTTAGGATTAATTGCTTTTACATTATTAATAGTTTCTTGCAAAACCGAGAATAAAGAAGCAAAGAAAGATTTAGCTACTACAGATAGTATTCCAAGATATGAACCAAATTGGGAATCTATTAAGAAGAATTATAAAGACCCAGAGTGGTTTAATAATCAAAAATTTGGAATTTTTATTCATTGGGGAGCATATTCTGTACCTGCTTTTGGTTCGGAATGGTATCCAAGACAAATGTATATGGATACTGCTACATTTACAGCGCAATTAAATTTACAGAAAAAAGGGCCAAATGCAACTTTTTTACACCATAAGAAAAAATACGGAGATCAAAAGAATTTTGGGTATAAAGACTTTATTCCTATGTTCAAAGCAGAAAAGTTTGATGCTAAAAATTGGATAGACCTTTTTAAAAAATCTGGTGCAAAATACGTTGTTCCAGTTGCGGACCACCATGATGGTTTTGCAATGTACAAATCTAATACTACAAGATGGAACTCTGTAGAGATGGGGCCTAAAAGAGATGTTTTAGGAGAGCTTTTTAAAGAAGGTAGAGCACAAGGTTTAATAATGGGAGCTTCTTCTCATTATGCATTTAACTGGTCTTTTTATAATAAGAAAGATAAGTTTGATACTACAGATCCGGAATATGCAGATTTATATTCGCCAAAAGGAAAAGATATAAATGAGCCTGTTTCAGAAGAATTTAAAAAAATGTGGTGGGATCGTACGGTAGATTTAATAGATAATTACCAACCAGATATTCTATGGTTTGATTTTTATTTGGATATTCCTGATTACGCAGATGTAAGACCAAAAATTGCTGCTTATTACTATAATAAAGGTATTGAGTGGAATAAGGAAGTTGTTTTACAAGACAAGAATTTTAGTCATGAAGCTTTTCCTGAAGGAACTGTGGTTTATGATTTAGAAAGAGGAAAGCTGCCAGGAATAAGAAAATTACCATGGCAAACAGATACTTCTATAGGGAAAAACTCATGGAGTCATGTTACAGATTGGAAGTCTAAAACAGCGAACCAATTAGTGGATGATTTGGTAGATATAGTTTCAAAAAACGGAAATTTACTTTTAAATGTAGGTCCTAAGGCAGATGGTACAATACCAGATGATCAGGCTAAAATTTTATTACAAATAGGAGAGTGGTTACAAGTAAATGGAGAAGCAATTTATGACACAAAGTATTGGAATACTTTTGGCGAAGGACCAACGGAAGTTAAAAAAGGACACCATTCTGAAGGAGATAATAAAGATTTTACAGGGCAAGACATTAGGTTTACTAAAAAAGGAAATAAATTATATGCTATCATGATGGCATGGCCTAAAAACGGAGAAGTTACTATAGAATCTTTAGGGAAAAATAGTGAATATGCTAAGGGTATAAAAATAGAAAATGTAACTCTTTTAGGGTCTAAAAAAGATATAGTGTATAAGCAAGCCGAAAAAGGATTGTCTATAACCAATCTGGGAGATAAGTCTGGTGAGTTTGCTCATACCTTAGAAATTACTTTGAGTGAGTAATAATAGTTGATTAGAGTTAGTTTTATTTAGTTTTCGAACGCACCTTTTCGGTGCGTTCTTTTTCGGTTTTAAGAAGACTGTAATTTTTAAAGGAATATCAAAATATTTATATAATTTAGGAGAGATGGATTTAAAGTTGAAAGACAAAGTAGTCGTAATATCTGGAGCTGCAGGCTCTAAAGGAAGTATAGGGGAAACTATTTTGCAAAACCTAGCAAATGAAGGAGCAATACCTGCTGTAATTGATAGAAACGCAAGAGGTTTTGAATATGTAAACGAACTTCAGGAAAAAGGGATAGATGCTATTTTTTGCCAGACTGATGTTACCAATCCGGAAGAAATAAAAGAGGCTTTTGATGCGATAATTAAAAAATACAACAGAATAGATGTTGTTATTAATAATGTGGGAGTAAATGATGGGGCAGGTTTAGATGCTTCTTATGAAGATTTTATGAACTCACTTAAGTTAAATATGGTGAGCTATTTTTTAGTAGTAAAACATGCGCTTCCATTACTTAAAAAATCAAAGGGAAATATATTAAATATTGGTTCTAAAGTTGGTTTAACTGGCCAAGGAGGAACATCTGGTTATGCAGCATCTAAAGGAGGTGTTCTTGGCTTAACAAGAGAATGGGCTGTAGATTTAATTACATATGGTATACGGGTAAATGCAATTATTATTGCAGAAAGTTGGACACCTGCTTATGATAGTTGGATAAAGACTTTAGAAAATGGCGAAGAAAAACTAAAATCTATAGTAAAGAAAATCCCTTTAGGAAATAGAATGACAACCCCACAAGAAATTGCAGATACTTGTTTGTTTACAATTTCGGAAAAAGCATCACACACCACAGGGCAGTTTATTGCTGTAGATGGTGGTTATGTTAATTTAGATAGGTCTTTATTAACAGAATAACGTTTAAAAAATCAACCAACCTTAATTCTAATATATTATGAGTACTAAGAAAATTCCAGTTGTAAGTAAGGATTTGTTATTTCCTTTTGTAATTATAACATCTTTGTTTGCCTTATGGGGAATTGCAAATGACTTAACTAACCCCATGGTATCTGCATTTAAAAAGGTAATGCCAGAGTTGTCTAATATGGAAGCATCTTTAGTACAATTTGCATTTTACTTTGGATATTTTTTTATGGCTTTACCCGCAGCGTTGTTTATTAGAAAATATAGTTATAAATCTGGTATTATTTTAGGACTTTCTTTGTATGCATTAGGAGCATTTTTGTTTTATCCTGCAGCAGCTAATGAAACTTTTACATATTTTTTAATTTCTTTATGGGTTATTACCTGTGGATTAGCCTTTTTAGAAACCACCTCAAACCCATTAATTTTAGCTTTAGGAGATAAAGAAACAGCAACGCAACGTTTAAATTTAGCACAAGCATTTAACCCTATAGGTTCTTTGTCTGGGATGATAATAGCGCAAGTATTTGTAATTAGTGCTTTACGTTCTGACGATTATACAGAAGAAGCTTATAAAGCTTTAACATCTGAAGAATTGGCTACAGTTAGAGAAAATGATTTAGGTATTATAAGCGTTCCTTATATAGGATTAGGTATTTTGGTTTTAGTGATTATGGCAATTATTATATTCACAAAAATGCCAAAAACTGCCGAAGAGGATAAAATGTCACTTTCAGAATCATTCTCAAAGTTGTTTGCTAATGGTAATTATAAATTTGGTGTTTTGGCTCAGGCATTTTACGTAGGCGCTCAAATCATGTGTTGGACCTATATTTTTCAATATGTAGATAACATAAATGAAACTTTTGGTATGGAGCTAACAGCAACTTACTTTAATGTTGCAGCCATGATCTCTTTTCTTTTAGGTCGTTGGATTGGAACCGCTTTAATGCAAAAAATTAACCCTTCTAAGATGTTGATGCTTTTTGGAATTGGTGGTGTTATTTGTTGCGCGGGAGCAGTGTTGTTGTCTGGAATGGTTGGCTTAGTTTCTTTAGTTGCTGTATCTCTTTTTATGTCAATTATGTTTCCAACCATTTATGGTATTGCTTTAAAAGATATGGGAGATGAAGCTAAAATTGGTTCCGCAGGTTTAGTTATGGCTATTGTAGGTGGTGCGTTAATGCCTGTTTTACAAGGTGGAATTTTAGATTGGGGAGGTTCTGGATTTTCGGATGTTAAAGTTTTAGGCTTTATTCCAGAAGTTAATTTTTCGTTTATTTTACCATTAATTTGTCTTGCAGTTGTTGCATTTTACGGATATAGCACTTATAAAAAACAACCTAATTAAATAAAATGAATACAAAAAGATTTTGCCTTTCGTGTGATTTAAAGAATGATCCTAAATTAATTGCAGAGTATAAAGAATACCATGCAGCAGGAAACGCTTGGCCAGAAATTACTAAAAGTATAAAGGATGCTGGTATAGTAGATATGCAAATTTACTTAACAGGTAATCGTATGTTTATGATTATGGAAGTTGATGAAACTTTTGATCCTAATAAAAAAGCAGAGATGGATGCTAATAATCCAAAGGTGCAAGAATGGGAGCAACTAATGTGGAATTTCCAACAAGAGTTGCCATGGGCAAAAAAAGGCGAAAAATGGATTGAAATGGAAAAGGTATTTCAGTTGTAATTAAAGGCTGTTATTTGTGATAAAAAGCACTTATGTTAAGATTAATCTTAGCATAAGTGCTTTTTACATATAAGGAGTATAATAAATGTATAGTCTATTATATTAGTTTGTTAAGTTATTATTGAGTGCTATTATCTATAGTTTTCGGCTCTCTTAGCTATATTTAGAAAATACAATTTTAACAAAAATTCTATTTTATGAATAAGCTAATTATTGGAGTGTTTCTATGTTTTACATATTTCCCTTTTTATGCACAAGTAAGTGTAGATGTAAATTTAAATGTTAAACATACTGTTGGGAATATTTCAGAATTTGACCGTTCTAAGTTTATTACCATCCATGCAAATCAGATAGAGGGAGAGTGGGATGGAGATAATTTTACATCCGATTTAAGAGATGACTTTTTAAATGGTTATGATGTTTATTTAGGGAGAGATACAGGAGGCATTACCTGGAATTTAAATAATATGGAAGAAGATCCTGCCAGACCTGGCTTTGCAGACCCCGCCAAAATAGCTTCTAAAGGTTTAATTGCACGAAATAATTATGCTTCAAAACCCAATTTACATCCTTATGAAAATAGGAAAAATCATGTAATAGCAGGCCAATTGCATCCTTTTTGGACAGGAGAAAGCCAAAGAGCTACTAGTAATACTGGATGGAAATTAGCAAGTGCAATCGCTACAGGAGAATATATGGGGCGTTATTTTAATGAGTTTCATGGAGATAACGGGCAGGAAGAACCTACATGGGTAGAAGTTATAAATGAACCAGCTTATGAAGCCTTGGGTGGTAAAAAGAATTTTACCAATTCATTACAAGAAATCGCAGACTTTCATGTAGAAGTTGCAGATGCTATTAGAGTTCAAAATCCTAACTTAAAAATAGGAGGATATACTGTAGCGTTTCCAGATTTTGAAACTGGAGATTTTCAGCGTTGGATTAATAGAGATAAATTGTTTGTAGATGTAGCAGGAGAAAAAATGGATTTTTGGTCTTGGCATTTATATGATTTTCCTACAATTGGCGGAAAAGTTGATTTGCGATCAGGGAGCAATGTAGAAGCTACTTTTGATATGATGGATCATTATAGTATGATTAGGTTAGGCCATACCAAGCAATATGTAATATCAGAATACGGTGCACAAACACATGACTATAATAATGAGCAATGGAGCCCTTATAGAGATTGGTTGTTTTTAAAAGCACAGAATTCTCAAATGATGTCTTTTATGGAACGTCCAGATGCTATTGCTATTGCAATACCTTTTACTATTGTTAAAGCAGAATGGGGATATAATTCTGCTTTAAATGTTCCGTATGTTGCTCGTTTAATGAGAAAAACTAATGAGCCAAATAGTTACACTGGAGAATGGGTTTATACGGACCGAGTTAAATTTTATGATTTATGGAAAAACGTAAAAGGAACAAGGATTGATACTAAATCTTCGGATCTAGATATCCAGGTAGATGCTTATATAGATGGAGATAAAGGATATGTAATATTAAATAATCTAGAATTTAATCCTGTAACTATAAATTTAAATGTGTTTGATGCTTATGATATAGCAGTAGCAAGTGTTTTAAAAAGGCATTTAACTCTTAATGGTAGTAATCCTGTTTTAGAAGAAGAAACTTTTACTAGTTCTATTTCTAGTGTGGTACTTGGAGCCGAAAGTACTATTATTTTGGAATATACATTTGCAGAAGCTTTAACTGTAGACGAAACCTCGGATGAAGTTAAGTATTATGCGACTGATTATTTAAAGCCAATTATAGCATCGCAGGAAAATACCTTTACGATTAATGGAGTTGTAAAAAGTGCAATGTATGGAGAAGCTGTATTGCGAGTTGGTATTGGTAGAGATCATGGAAAAGAGTTAATTCCAATAGTAAAAGTAAATGGTACTAGTGTAGTTGTTCCAGAAGACTGGCGCGGTTATAATCAAGCAGATAAAGGTCGTTTTTTTGGTACTTTAGAAATTCCAGTTGCATATGATGTTTTAGAAGAAAACAATACTGTATCAGTAGAATTTCCCGATGCAGGAGGCCATATAAGTAGTATGGCTTTACAGGTGTTTAATTTTAGTTCTAATGTTAGAGAGTTTCATCCATCAAAATTACCAAGAAACAATTTTAAAGTTAAAGTAGTAGATGCTACATGTATAAATAAGAACAATGGTGTTATAAATATTAAAACTATTACTGCACAGAATTATAGTGCAAACATTACTGGAAGTGGATATAATGAGAATTTTAGTTTTACGAACGAATTGAATGTAGAAAATTTAAAACCAGGATCCTATATTATTAGTATTACATTGCCATCTTTTCCTGATTATAAAGCAGAATTTGAAGTGCTAATAAAAGAACCTGAAGCATTAAATGTATCCTCTAAAGTAGGTGTTGCCAAAAAAGCAATTACTTTAAAATTAGATGGAGGGAGTAACTATTTCATAGAAATTAATGGGAGAGAGATACATACAAGCTCTAATGAAATTAAATTACCATTAAAAGAAGGAGACAATAAACTAAAAGTAGTAACAGATAAAAATTGTCAAGGTATTTATGAAGAAAACTTTTTTGTAGACACTTCTTTTTATGTGTACCCCAGCCCTGTAAAAGAAGAGCTATCTGTTGTTGTTTCTAAAGAATTGTTAAATGCTATGGTATACATTTATAATGTAAATGGCGAGTTGGTAAAAGAACAGTCTATGCGTACTATAGAAAACAAGATAATGGTTAATAGCCTTGCCAAAGGAGTTTACGTTATTGTTTTTAAAAATGATGAAGCAGAAAAAGCAACTTCTAAGTTTGTTGTAGAATAAAATAATTGAGATGAGAAAAATGAATAGAAATAGAATAAGAGAGGTGTTTGTTTTGTTAGTATTAGTCTTAGTAACTTCTTGCGGAGGTAATAAAGATTCTGGTGAAGACGAAGAAAAGGTTCTAGATCCTACTAAAGCTGTTTTAGTTTACCCTGATAATAATGAAGAGTGTACAGGAGGTACTGTAGTATCAGACTCGCAAACCAATTTAAATTTGGATTGGAATAAGGCTGATAATACTACTTCTTATACCGTGTATGTGAAAAATTTAGATACAGGTACTATAACAGAAGCTAATGCTACCACTGATGAGGTTGAGGTCTCTTTAGAAAACGGTAAACCGTATTCTTGGTATGTTGAATCTAAGTCTAATAAAACAAAAACTACAGCTGTTAGTGAAACTTGGAAGTTTTATTTGGCAGGCCCAGGTATAGAGAACTATGCTCCTTTTCCTGCAGAATTAATTAGTCCTGAAAATGAAGAAAGCTCCGTTTCTTTAACTGTAGATTTGTCTTGGAGCGGAACAGATGTAGATAATGATATTAAAGAGTACGATGTTTATTTAGACACGAATGTAGAACCTACTACTAAAGTTGCTACTACAACTTCATTGGCCCTAACAGGGCAAGTTTTAGTTGCAGGAAATACCTATTATTGGAAAGTAATTACTCGTGATCAAAACGGAAATACTTCAACTTCTTTAGTGTATAGTTTTTCAACTAATTAAAAGGTTTAAAACTCCTAAAATTAAAAATCCAGAGAGTATAAACTTTCTGGATTTTTAATTTACTCGATAATCGAGATTTAAATGCTCTGACGCTTGCGTCGGAATGAATACTAATTTTCCTTCTAATGTCTCGTGGGCTTGCCCCGAGATAGTTTACTCTTGGTAATTAATATTTAAAAGTCTCGAGGCTTACCTAGAAGCTCTTTAATTTATAGGCTTAATTGTAAAAGAATATTCGTAATTGCCTGGTTTTATACGGTATTCTTCATGTGGTTCTGCTCTTAGAGACCAAGTGTCATCACCACCAACTCCCATTTGCTTTAAATCTATACTTACGGTTAAATCCTCTCTATTTGGAAGTTCGTTGGTGTGGTTAGCTTTTTGAAGCTCAGAAGTACTATTAGGAAGTACACTAAAACTTAACGGTTTAGCTCCTTTAATGGTAACTCCTTTTTTGTTGTTATTTTGTAGTGTAAACCAGCGTGTTTCTGTGTGGTTACCGTATTCTTCTGGAAAAGCATAAGCATAGCTCATGGTCTTAGCATTACCAGAAAATAAACCAATTTTAGCACCATAGTTTCTATCTTCATAATTTGGTTGTGGCCCTTTTCCAAAATAACTTAATTTGTTGTATTGGTTTGTAATAGCAAATTGCATCCCTAATCTAGGTACATTTGGTGCGCTTTGGTCAATTGCAACCATATATTCTACGTTTAATGTGCCATCGCCAAGAATTGTATAGTTTAAAGTAGCTTCTGTTTTTGGATTCGTAATATTCCCTTTCACAGTAATATTTACTTTGCTCTTCTCATTGGAATTAATAGTAACATTAGAAACTTTAAAATTATCTCCTGCTTGCATCCATTCTAATTCTTTAGAAAGTTTTTTAGCTCGTCTGTAAGCTTTATCATTTTCTGTTTCTGCTCTCCAGAAATTTAATTTTAAAGGAGAGTTAAGAATAGTAACACCCTTAGAAATATAGGAAGTAATATACCCAGACTTTTTATCTAAAGTTATGTTTACGGATTTGTTAGAAACAACAATTTCATCTGTATTATCATTAACCAGCAGAATAGCTTTATTAGCTTTTTCTTTAACTTTAGCAACTGGATAGTCTAATTTAAATTGTTCTTCAAAAACAATATAGCCTTTGTTTTCCCATAAGGCGTTTTCTTTTAGTTTACCAGTAATATTTATAAAATATTCTTTTCCTGCTTTAAGTTTAGGTTTCTTAAAATCAATAGTAAAGTCATCTGTTTTTGTGGGTTTAGTGTTTAAAGCTTCGATTTTTCCACTTTTAATAACAGTACCATCTTCTGTAATATTCCAAAACATATTATACTTGGAAAGGTCAGTAACATGATGTCTATTACGTATAGTAAATTTCCCATTTATGGCATTAGAAGTTTGGATTACCACTGGTTGATTTACTTTTTTGCACTCAAAAATACCAGGTTTAGGTGTTCTATCTGATGCTATAATTCCGTTTAAACAAAAAGAGCCATCGTTTGGTGTATCTCCAAAATCTCCGCCATAGGCAATGTATTCTTTGCCATTTTCATCTTTCTTTAAAATTCCTTGATCTATCCAATCCCAAATATAGCCACCTAATGCTCGGTCATTTTTATAAATAACATTCCAGTATTCTTTCATGTTTCCAACGGAATTACCCATTGCATGAGCATACTCACACATAATTACTGGTCTGTTATCAAAACTAGTATCATCAATTAAAGTTTGTAATTCTTTTGGTTGCGGATACATACGACTTAACATGTCTACCCATTTTGGATCGGTAGGGTTTCCTCTAGAATGAGAAAAATATTTTTTCTTATATCTACTATCCGTTGGATCTCCTTGTGCTCCTTCATAATGTATGTAACGCGTTGGGTCAAAATCTTTAATCCATCCTGCCATTGCGGCATGGTTAGGCCCTGTTCCAGATTCATTTCCTAAGGACCACATTATGATACTAGGGTGGTTTTTATCACGTTCTACCATTCTAATAGCTCTTTCTAAGTAAGCGCTTCCCCATTCTGGAACATTAGAAAGTTGCCCACGAACGCCATGGGTTTCAAGGTTAGCTTCATCCATAACATATAGACCATATGTATCACATAAATCGTAGAAATATGGGTCATTAGGGTAGTGTGATGTTCTTACGGCATTGAAATTAAATTGCTTCATTAATTTAACATCAGTTTCCATATCTTCTCTAGAAACTACTTTCCCGTTTTTTTGATTATGATCATGACGATTAACACCAATCATTTTAACAGGATTTCCGTTTACTAAAAACCTTCCGCGTTCGTCAAATTTAGTTTCTCTAAATCCTACTTTGGTACTAGTGTATTGTACATTGTTCCCCTCTTCATCTTTTAATGAAAATAAAAGTATATATAAATATGGATCATCTGATGACCATTTTCTTGGAGACTTAATTTCGGTTTCTATTAATCCAAAGTATACATTATCTCTTTGCGGATAAACTTCTCCAAAATAGTCACCAAGTTTTATGGTATTACTTTCCCCAATAGCATTTTCATTAGCATCTAATAATTGGGTTGTTAATGTCCAATTATCCACTTTTGTTTTTAAAGGAGCGGTTCCAAAATGGCCTACTTTTTTTAAATACTTATCTTCTATGTTTGCTATAAATTCTGGTCTTATTTGTAATAAGGCATTATTGTATTCCTCATCTAGGTCTGTACGTACTGTAAAGTCTGATAGCCTTACTTTTGGGAGAGCTTCTAAATATACTTCTCTTTCAATTCCGCTCATTCTCCAATGGTCTTGCGCTTCTAAATAACTCCCGTCTGACCATCTAAATACTTTTACTGCAATTTTGTTTTCTCCCGATATTAGATGCTTACTAATATTAAATTCTGAAGGTAAACGAGTATCTTCACTATAACCAATGAAAGTACCATTAACCCAAACATAAAAAGCAGAAGAAACACCTCCAAAATGGAGAATCACATCTTTTTCTTTCCAAGCATCATGTATGGTAAATGATTTTATATAATGCCCTACAGGATTGTCATTATGGTTAATATTGGGAAAATCACTAAAAAAGGGATAAGTTGAGTTTGTGTAAATTGGTGTACCGTATCCTTTCATTTCCCAATTAGAAGGAACAGTAATAGTTTTCCATGTACTAGAATTAAAATCCTTTTTTTGGAAAGAGGTTGATGCTTCAGCAGGTTTTGCCACCCAATGAAATTTCCAATCCCCATTTAATGACTTATAGTTGCTAGATTTTTCACGAACATTTGCGATAGCGTTAGCGGCATTGTTGTACGTATAAAAAGTAGCTCTTGCAGGTAATTTATTTATTTGATTAACCGTTGGGTTTTCCCAATCATTTTTTTGTTGCGCATAATTACATAATGTGCTAAAAATTAGAGTTAGGGCAAATAGGTTGTTTTTCATTTTTAAAATATCAAATTATTACTTAATCATTCCAATGCGCATCTATGACTTTTTGTATGTGAGGGTAGTTAACATCTGTTTCATTTAAATCCTTACGTAGCTTTAGTAGTTCTTTTTTTAATTCCGCAATGATTTCTTTATTGGCAGGATTGTTATATGCATTATTCATTTCTTTAGGGTCTTTCTTTAAATCATAAAATTCCCAAGCGGCAGGAGTATGGTTTGCATAATCATTACCCCAACTTTTTTTGTTGTATTCTGCATCTGGATTGTCTGTATCTACCCAATATTTTCCATAAAAGAAAATAAGTTTATAATCTTTAGTTCTTACACCAAAATGCGCAGGGTTTTGATGTCTGTGAGCTAAGTGCATCCAATACCTGTAGTATGTAGATTTTTGCCAATTTGCAGGTTCTTTTCCTGTTTCTAAAATAGATTTAAAGCTTTTTCCTTGCATGTAATCTGGAGTCTTACCGCCAGCTAGTTCTATCATTGTAGGGGCAAAGTCCGTATTGTTTATAATAGCGTCAGTTCTTGTTCCACTAGCAATAGTTTTTGGGTAACGAACAAAGAATGGCATACGCATGGCTTCATCATACATCCATCTTTTATCAATATAATCATGTTCACCAAGCATAAACCCTTGGTCGCCAGTGTAAACAATAATTGTTTCCTCTAAAAGGTTTTCTTTTTCTAGGTAATCTATTAATCTTTTTACATTATCATCTACACCTTTTACACAACGAAGATATTTTTTAAGATAATCTTGGTATACTTTACTAGTATATGTTTTTTCATCAGGAGTGAGCTCAAATTTCACATGCTGTTCTGGCTTTATATCCCTTGCGTTTCCGTACTTTCTATGTAAAGTAGTGTCATTCCAATAAATATTATGTGCTTGGTTACGTATTAAATTTCTATGAGAAACAGAAGATCCAATAATACGTGTTAAAGAATCGTTTTTTCCTCTTGTAGCAATAGAGCCATTGTTTTTATTATCATATAAACTTTCTGGTTCTGGAATAAAAGTATCTGCTAAGTAATCTTCATATCTTGGAGCATATTCAAAATCATCATGCGGTGCTTTAAAATGATGCATTAAGAAGAAAGGTTTGTTAGGGTCTCTTTTGTTTTTTAGCCAATCTAAACTTATGTCTGTAACCATGTCAGAAGAGTGTCCTTCTGTTTTAACAACGTTATTTGGCCATGGTTTGTCTCCTTGAATTCTAAATTCTGGATTAAAGTATTTTCCTTGTACAGGTAATACTTGATAGTAGTCAAAAGAAGCTGGCTCTTCATGCAAATGCCATTTACCAACAATAGCAGTTTGGTAACCAAGCTTTTTCATTTCTTGTGGTAAATATTGTTTTGCTATTGGGAGAATACCTTCTAAATCTAAAACGCCATTGGTTTGCGCGCGTTGGCCAGATAAAATTGCTGCTCTACTAGGCACACATATAGCGTTGTTAACAAAACAATTTTCAAAAATAATACCTTCATTAGCAATTTTGTCTAAGGTAGGAGTAGGGTTTAAATTAGCTAAACGACTTCCATAAATTCCAAAACCTTGTGTGGTATGGTCATCTGCCATTATGTAAATAATATTTGGTTTTTTGGCAGGTTCTTCTTTTTTTTCATTGCAAGAGAATAAAAAGAAAACAAAGACATAGATTGCTAATACAAGCAATTTTTTACAAAGCGCTAACATAGAAAAGTGATTTTAGTTTTTGAAATTTATTGTTAGAGTAAAAATACCTATTTCATTAATTTTTAATGATTAAATACGTTCTTTTGGGTACCACATATGGTTAAAAAAATACTTAAGCTTGTATTTTACACTAAACAAAAACTAAATTTACTTTCCTAGACCAATATTTGGAGCATTCTCTTTTTCTTTTAAAGATTCTAAATCTTCTTCTTTTAAAGAAGTCTTCCAAGCATATACATGCTCTAAGTTTTTCATATTTAAAAATGTAGATAGGGAGTTCTTGGAAACTTGAGTGTTGTAAATATTAAGGCTACTAAGACTATTTAAATTTCCTAAAAATGCAATTCCTTTATCAGATATAGTATTATTATTTAGGCTTAATTTTTGTAAGTTTTTAAACTCCGCTATTTTACTTAAATGCTCGTCTGTAATTCCATTGTTATCGGCATAAAACCAAAGAATATTATCTTTTATACTAGATAAAGATTCTATTTTCTTTGCTAACTCTTCAGGAGTGCTGTTTTTAGTGCTTTTAGGAGGTAAAACAACTTCATATAAGCTAGATTCAAACACAAGTTCTCTTAATGTAAATCCTTGCGCAGTAATTGCGTTTATAGTTTCTTGGTTTATTACAGAAACCGTAGGTAGTTTAGTTGCTCCTTTTTGACCCTCAATAGGAATGTCTAGCATATTAGAAGCAATTTGAGTAATGTTTTCAGGAGTTTCTATTGCTGCAACTTTAGAAGAATAATTAGCATTTGCATTGTCTATCCAATAGGTTAATATTGCTATTTCCTCTTCTGTTAATGGTGTTTTGCCTTCTGGCGGCATAAAATCCTCATTGTGGGGGTCTAGGAGAACTCTTTTTATCATTTCTGATTTTGATGAGTTTCCCGCAATTAGGGCATCTCCATTTTTTCCTCCTTTAGAGATAGAGGTACTGTCTGTTAAAGATAAACCGCCTTTTTTCTTGCTAGAGTTATGACAGCTTGTGCATTTGTTATCTAAGATTGGCTCTACTAAATAATCATAGACAACAGCATCTTCTATTTTTGTAATTGCTACTAATTCTTTCTTCTCTTCTTTACCGAAAGGCAAATATTTAAGCAAATAATCGCTACCGTGAGTTAAATTACCTCCATAGTGCCCAGTAATACTCAAAAGAATAACAAGTAGCGTAAGGGTTGCAATATTACCCTTAAAAGTATTTCCTTTTGGGAGTTTAATTTTATCTATCCTAATAAGCCAAGCTATAAATGCAACTACAGTAGTTGCTATTCCAAACCAAAAATGGCTATCTACAGCACTTTCTTCGTAATCGCCACTTAAAGAGAGCATATATCCAAGAATACAAGATACTGTAGCGGTAATTCCTCCCATTAAAAGAGCTAAAGGAATGCCAGAGAGAAGGGTTTCGTTTTTTTTCCATTTGCTAACTATTTCTAATAAAAAAGCAAAAAACAAAAAGCCTATTGGCATGTGTACTATAAGGGGATGAAATCTTCCTAAGAATAAAACTATATCTGGTGCTTGATTCATAAAATAAACTGTAAATAATTTTTAAACGCGCTCTAATTTGTATGGGGCAGAATGATTTGCATTCCACTGACATATGTATACATTTTTATCTTCATCAATACAAACATCATGGCCGTGTAATATAGGTTTTTCATCTATTTGGAAGGTTTCTTGTAGTTCTCCATCTTTGTAAACAGGTTCTGTGCCACCTGGATTGGATACTACTTTGTCACCTTCTAAAATGGTTACAAATCCCGTGTGGTCTCTCCAATTTGTTTTTCCATCTTTTGGTTGCGACCAACAAACACCAGCATATAAGTTATTATCATCAAAAACGGGTCTACATACTTGCATATTTGGTAAGTGTAATGTTTTAATATACTTACCATCTAATGTGAACCACTTAAAACTAGCTTGACTTCTAGAAGTAACTACAACCATTGGGTTGTTTTTGTCTCTATAATCTATAGCAACGCCATGGGCACTTTTTATTTGGTAATTTTTGTCTGGGTTATCACTCCCTCCCCAATGCCTAATATATCTTCCGTAAGCATCATATTGAATAACTCTACTCATGCCATAACCATCTGCAACATAAATATCTCCGTTTGGACCAATAGCGGTCTCTGTTGGGCAAAAATATTCCCCTGGTTTATAAACTCCAATAGTTACTGGGTGGCCAATATCAAAAATAACTTTTCCATCCACAGTAGTTTTGGCAATACGTCCGTTGTGTTTTACCATTTTGTTATTTTTTCCTAATGCCCAACCAGAATCTGCAATATATAGCATGTCTTCTCCACCTTCGTCATGAATTGTTAAACCATGCCCACCTTGATATGCAGTTCCCCAATAGTCTAATAACTTTCCAGATTTATCAAAAATTAAGATATTGTTTTGCGGGTGGTCTCCAATCATAATTAACCTACCCTTACTATCCATTACCATTTCATGGCAATTAAGTAAAGGGATTCTTGTAGAGCTTATTTGAGCCCAATTTTTAGTTAATTTATATTTATAATCTCCATGTCCAAGAATAGTATCTGTTTCATTAAGTAAATGTTTAGCACTTTCTTTTTTTGTAATAATAGAGGCTCCAAAAGCAGAGGAAGAGGAAGCTATAGCGGCACCTGCTAGCCCTGTTTTTTTAATAAAATTTCTTCTTGTAGACATTATTTGGTTGGTTTAGGTTAATAAATCTTTTACTACATTACCATGAACATCAGTTAGTCTGTAACGTCTTCCTTGGTGTTTAAAAGTTAGTCGTTCATGGTCTACACCTAATAAGTGTAGTAATGTTGCATGAAAATCGTGTACATGTACGGGGTCTTTAACTACGTTATAACTAAAGTCATCTGTTTCTCCATACGTAAATCCTGGTTTTACACCTGCACCTGCCATCCACATGGTAAATGCTTTTGGGTGGTGGTCACGACCATAGTTATCTTTAGTTAATTGTCCTTGAGAATAAACTGTTCTTCCAAATTCTCCTCCCCAAATTACCAAAGTGTCATCTAGCATGCCACGTTGCTTTAAATCTTTAATTAAAGCTGCAGTACCTTGGTCAGTTTTTCTGGATTGACTTTTTACCCCTCCAGGGCAGTAATTATGCTGGTCCCAACCTTGGTGATATAGTTGTACAAATTTCACTCCTTTTTCTAGGAGTTTTCTAGCCATTAAACAATTTGCAGCATAGGTTCCTGGGTCTCTACTATCTTTACCGTACATCTCAAAAATATGTTCTGGTTCATCCGATAAGTCGGTTACTTCGGGAACAGAAGTTTGCATTTTAAACGCCATTTCATACTGTGCCATTCTAGCCTGTATTTCTGGGTCACCGTACGCATCTTTTTGTATGTTATTTAAATGACCCAAGTAATCTAACATATGTCTTCTGTCCTGACCATCATAATTTTCAGGGTCACTTAAGTATAAAACTGGATCTTTCCCAGATCTAAATTGAACGCCTTGATGTTCTGTTGGTAAAAAGCCATTACCCCATAAGCTAGCTTTTAAAGGTTGTCCTTTTCCATTTTTAGAAACTAAAGTTATAAAGGTTGGTAAATTCTCATTATCGGAACCTAAACCATAACTTAACCAAGAACCAATAGATGGCCTGCCTGGTAATTGGTTCCCAGTTTGCATAAATGTAATAGCTGGAGTATGGTTTATTTGGTCTGTTTGCATTCCTTTTATAAAGCATAAATCATCTACTACTTCTGATAAATAAGGCATGGCATCACTAACCCAAGCTCTAGATTCCCCGTATTGTTTAAAATTAAAAGAAGACGGTGCAACTGGTAATGTACTTTGGCTACCGCTCATTCCTGTAAGTCTTTGCCCACCAATAATAGATTCTGGTAGTTCTTTACCAAACATGTCGGTTAACTTAGGCTTATAATCAAATAAATCTAATTGTGATGGCCCGCCACTTTGGAATAGGTAAATAATTCTTTTTGCTTTAGGTAAATGATGTGGTAAACCTAATCTATTCTTATTATAGTTTTTTAATATAGCTTCTTGAGCACTTTCATTACTAATATTAGCTAGTAATTTTTCGGAACCTAATAGGCTTCCTAATGCTATAGCGCCTAGCCCTAAAGATGTCTTTTTTAAAAAGTGTCTTCGGTCTAGTTGTTTTTCAATTTTTTGTAAATCTCTATTGTTAGATGTTAACTTTTTATGATGGTGATCGTTACACATGATTTTCTGAATTTATAGGATTACAATCTATCTTTTTGTGATGCTAGCATCTGCATTCATGATAGTGCTTGCTACTACAGCATTTGCTGCAATTAAAGCTTTATTGTCATTTTTAGATATTTTAAAAGCTCCTGTTTGTAACCAGCCTTTTGCTTTTTCTTTATTACTATTAAATTTTTCGTATTCTGTTTTTTGTAATTCGGTTAAGAGATTTAGTTCTTGTTCAGAAATACTTCTGCCAGTTAGTTTTCTAAAGGCTTTTGTTATACCACTCTTTAAATTTTCTGCCTCTGTAATTTGCTTTCCAATTACTCTAGAAGCTTCTATATACGTAGGGTCATTTAAAATAACTAAGGCTTGTAAAGGGGTGTTGGTTTTTTGTCTACGACTAGAGCATAAATCTCGTGTGGGAGTATCAAAAATAGAAATAGTAGGATTAGGTACCGTACGTTTCCAAATAGTGTACATGCTTCTCCTATACAAACCTTCTTCTCCGTCTTGTACATACGTATCTCCATTTACTTTCCATAGACCTTCTGGTTGGTATGGTTTTACACTTTCCCCTCCAATTTCTTTGTTTAATAAACCAGATGCATACAAAGCATTATCTCTTAGCATTTCTCCAGTTAATCTGTTAGAAGGCCCTCTTGCTAACCATTTGTTTTCAGCATCTACGGCTAATAGTTCTTCACTAATTATAGAACTTTGCTGGTAGGTGTTAGATAGCATGATTAGTTTATGTAGAGCCTTTACATCCCATCCAGATTCTATAAAGGTTACAGCTAACCAATCTAGTAGTTTGGGATGGCTAGGTAACTCTCCTTGGTTTCCAAAATCTTCTGATGTTTTTACTAATCCTCGGCCAAATAAATTTTGCCAATACCTATTTACAGTAACTCTTGCTGTTAGAGGGTTGTCTTTATGTGTTATCCATTTAGCAAGGCCGAGTCTGTTTTTTGGAGCTCCTTCAGGCATTGGAAATATTTTTTCAGGTACATTAGAGAATACAGAATCAGTTGGAGAATCGTAATTTCCTCTATCTAAAATATAAGCTTGTCTAGGGGTTTTAGCCTCCTTCATAACCATAATTTGCTTTATGGGCTCAATACTGTCTACTAACACTTTTCTTTTAGCCTCTAATTCTTTCAGTACTGTTATATAGGAGGAAGAGTTGTTACTTAAATAGTATTCAGTTAAAAGCTGTTTTTCTTTTTTTGTTAAAGTGTTAAATGGTGTGGAAATAATTTTCTTAAGTGTTTCTGAATCACTTATTTGCATTACTTCAATAGCGCTTATTTCTTTGTCGAATACTAACAAGTCATCTACGATAGCATTACTAATACCTTTTCCACGCCATATGGCACCAATTCTTAACCCTGGCTCAACTGTTCCTTTATAAATGCGGTCTGACATATTGTTAAAAACAATATCTTTATATAGATTGTCAAAAGTTGTTTTGGTTTCTACAACTTCACCGTTCATATATAGACCTATTCCTTTTGCTTTACTGGAACCGTCATAAGTGAGGGTAACTTGTACCCATTCTTCTTTAGGAATATCTTTTAAAGATTCTATAACCATTGCATTGTCTGGATAAACATGTGCAAAAAGGGCTTCTAGCTTATTGTCTTTTATTTTTAAATGGTAGCCTCTATAACTGTGTAGTTCTGGGCCTTGCATTTTGTGAAAAATAACGCCCTCCTCTAAATCTTTAGGTATAAAGACTTTAATGGAAATGCTAAAAGGCTCATTACGTTTGTATACTCCTATTTTATCTAACTCTAACCAAGTGTCTCCATTCATAAAAAGACCTTTACCATTAACTCCTTTTTTATAGATAGCTTTTTCATTATCTACAAAATGTTGGCGCATTCTTATATTGTTTGTTCCATTCCCTCCAACGGCGTTAACAAGTTTTTCGTTGTCAAAATTAAATGCAGCTATTAGGCCTTTTGGCTTTGCTTTTAGAGCGATTTTTTGGTGAGCGTTATTTGCTAACCATTGATGTGCCTTCTTACTTTCATTCTTGCTTGTTGTGTTTAACCTTTCTTCCGTATCTTCTACAATTTTCTCTAAATAAGCAACAACTTTTTCCTGTTCCTCAGTAGGTAATAACATTGCGGGTACGGGAGTAGCTAGATCCCAAGGAATTAAACCAGTCTCATCCACGTTATTAAAAAAGCTATACATTTCGTAATAATTTTTTTGAGATATGGGGTCGTATTTATGATCATGGCATTTAGCACAGGCATAAGATAAACCTAACATTCCTTGGCTAACAGTAGCAGTCCTGTCTGCCACGTATTCAGACCTAAATTCTTCATCGATAATTCCACCTTCTAAATTTTGCGGATGTAGTCTATTGAATGTAGTTGCTAATTTTTGTTCTTTAGTAGCATTTTCAAACATATCTCCGGCAAGCTGCCAAGTAACAAACTCGTCATAAGGCATATTCTTGTTGAAGGCAGCAATTACCCAATCTCTCCAAGGAGAAGTGTCTCTGTACCTATCATTGCTATACCCATGTGTATCTGCATAGCGGGAAACATCCATCCAATCTAATGTCATTTGTTCTCCATAATGGGGAGAGGTTAAAAGACGGTCAATTTGTTTTTCAAAAGCATTAGGAGAGTTGTCTTTTAAAAAGGCATCTATCTCCTCAATTGTTGGAGGTAAACCTGTTAAGTCGAAAGAAGCACGACGTAGTAAAATTTCTTTACTTGCTTTTTTAGAAGGAGATAAATTCTTTTGTTCTAATTGCGCTACTACAAAATTGTCTATTGGATTGTTTGTGTGTTGGTCTTCCTTAACAATGGGAGTTGAATGTTTTTTTGGTTTTAAAAAAGCCCAGTGATCTTTATATTCCGCACCATCTTCTATCCATTTAATTAATACCGCTTTTTCATAATCGGTTAATGTTAAGTGGGAGCCAGGTTCTGGCATAACTAGTTTAGGGTCATCGGTCATTATACGATGAAAAAATTCACTCTTTTTTAAATTACCAGGAGTAATTGCTACTTTACCAGGATTTTCTGGTAACTCTGCATAAGCAAACTCAGCTTCATGTAATTGTAATCCTGCTTTTATATCTCCTTTGTCTGGACCATGACATAAATAACATTTATCGGATAAAATAGGCTTTACATGTTGGTTAAAATCTACCTCTTTTGGTAGGTTTTCATATGCAAGCGCTACATTTTCAGGTAATTCTGGGCCGCCACAAGATGTTAAAACTATGGCGAGTAAAAATAATATTTCTTTAAAATTTATCATAAAATGATATTTATCATGCAACTAAACAAAATTATATTTTGTAAAATGATAATTCTTGCTTAAATCCGTCTAAAATTTGTACATTTCCGACTTTTAAGATATTTTTATATCGTTTAACGGTACTCTTTATTCCTCAAAAAAAGTCTTTTGAATAATATATTATAATGGTTTTAAGATGGAATTTTTACAAAATTTAAAGCTTAATTTATTGCATGCAGGTTATGCAGAATTAGATAATAAATGGGATTATAATAATGTAATTAGCACCTTTGTTAGGTTGTTTTTAATAACAAAAGGTTCTGCAGAAATGGAGCATTCTGGTTCTTTTTTTAATTTAAAACCAGGGAATATGTATTTAATACCGAGTTTTACGTATAATAATTACAGATGTAAAAATTATCATGAACAGTATTATACTGGTTTTTTTGAAGAGGTTTCAGCAGGGGTTTCTATATTTAACTTACATGAGTTTGTTTATGAGGTGGAAGCAAATAAATTAGAGGAAGATTATTTTAAAAGATTATTAGAAATGCATCCTAATAAGATGGTAGAAAACTCGGATCCAAAGCTATTTATTAATGGAGGGTTAATTAAAATGGGTGATGATTTAGAAAATAATTTAAAGTTGCAATTAGAAACAAAATCTATTTTAGAGATATTACTTTCTAAATTTATAACAA
Source organism: uncultured Maribacter sp. (assembly GCF_947495965.1). Taxonomy (GTDB): domain Bacteria; phylum Bacteroidota; class Bacteroidia; order Flavobacteriales; family Flavobacteriaceae; genus Maribacter_B. Next base: position 385,840 of record NZ_CANMBB010000001.1, on the reverse strand, counting down.
ACGGTTTTAAGAATGAGGTTAAGACTAATACTAATACCGGAGACCTAAATAAAGTGTTAGTTTATATTTCTAAAAACCTATCGGAAGAAATAAGTGTAGAGCAGCTAGCCATTTTTTGTAATTTAAATGTAGATTATTTTTCAAGGAGTTTTAAAGCTATTTATGGTGTTAGACCAAACCGTTTTATACAGTTAAAACGAATAGAAAGAGCTCAATTTTTATTACTTTCCTCTCAAAAACCTTTAAAACAAATAGCAGAAGAAGTGGGTTTATATGATGGGGCTTATTTATCAAAAACATTTAAAAAGCTAACAGGGGTTACACCTGCTACTTTTAGAAAACAAAAATTAGGTAATTAGTTATGTTCTCTATATTAGAACCCTTAAAAATTAATTTATTAAATGTTGGTTTTGCCAAATTAGATAGTAAATGGAATTTTACGAATGTTATTAGTCCTTTTTCTAGACTTTATTTAATAACAAGCGGAGATGCCTCTGTATACCATAATAATACTGAATTTAAGTTAAAACCTGGGAACTTATATTTAATTCCTAGTTATACTTTTAGTAGTTATAAATGTAATTTAAAGCATGAACAATACTATATAAGTTTTTTTGAAGAAACCAGTAAAGGGGTTTCTGTATATAGTTTAGTACATTTTAAATATGAAGTAAAAGCAAATGATTTAGATATTGAAAGTTTTAAAAGACTACTTAAAATAAATCCCAACAGGAATATAGTAAATAGTGACCCTAAAACGTATACTAAGAATTCTATATTAGAGAATTATACTACTGCGAATACCTTTTTGTCTGTGTCCAAATTATTAGAGACTAAAGCTCTAATTAAGTATTTATTGTCAAAGTTTATAGACGATGAAGTAGCATCTAAAAAGAATTTTGAACGTAATTTAATAGAGGTTTTAAATTATATATCAGAAAACTTACATGAATCAATATCTATAGAAAGTTTAGCTAAGCAATGTAATTTAAGTAAAGATTATTTTTCAAGAACTTTTAAAAAACAATATTCTATGGGACCAAGCCAATACATACAACTAAGAAGAATAGAAAGAGCCCAATTATTGTTATTAACAACAAAGGACTCTTTTCATGATATTTCTATAAGAGTAGGGTTTTATAATTACTCTTATTTTCTAAAAGTTTTTAAAAAAATTGTAGGGATAACACCTAGCAATTTTAGAAAAAAACAAATAAATATTTAGCTATAATTTTCTATAAATGTCTTCTATATTTAGAGGGTCATTTAGTTCTTTTTGCATAACAATTAGTTCTTTAAATAAAGTGGTTACTTTTTCTTTATAAGAAGCATCTTCTGCCAGATTTGTTATTTCTTCTGGATCATTCTTTAAATCATACAATAGAACTTTCTCAATTTTAGGGTATATAATAAGTTTAAAACCATCTTTACGGATCATACGTTGTAAATCTACATAGCCATTATAAATTGCATCGTAGTGACTTTTAGATTGTTTTCCAGAAATTAAATCCATAATACTATTAAAGAAAACATAGTCAGGTTTTTTAACACCGCCTAAATCTAGAGCGGTAGCCATTGCATCCTGTAAATAAATATCTGCATCTATTTTTTTGTTCTTAGGAACATTTGGCCCTGTTATCATAAAAGGAGCTCTTATGCTATGATCAAACTGCGATTGTTTTCCAATTAAACCGTGCCTTCCTGCAGCTAAACCATGATCAGCAGTAAAAATAACGTAGGTGTTGTCCATTTTCCCCGTAGCCTCTATACGGTCTAGAATTTTTCCTATTTGTTCATCTAGGTGGGTTATTAATGCATAGTATTCTTGTATGTGTGTTTTGGTTGCATATTCTGTTCTTGGAAAAGGAGCTAAAGCTTCGTCTCTTAAACTATGACCGCAACCCATATCGTCTTTATAGGTGTATTCTGGCATCCAGCTTTCTGGTAAACTAATATTCTCTAAAGGATATTTATCTAAAAACTCTTGTGGTGCTTGTCTAGGATCATGAGGGGCATTAAATGCTAAATACATAAAGAAAGGATTGTCTTTCTTTTCTGCTCTATCCATAAATGAAAAAGCATCATCTTTTAAAACCTCACTCCAATGTTTACCGCCTTTCCAAAAACCGCCAAATTTTTTATCCGTAGGGGACCATGAGTTATCTGTTTTACTTAAGGGTCTATTATAACCTACTGGCATAACACTAGAGGGTTTAATGTTTGTACCTTTAATTTCTTTAAAAGTTTTTACCATATCCTCATGCTCCCATGCATCTCCTGGCATTCCAGGTCTAATATGTACTACATTTTGGAAAACACTATCTGCCTTAGCATCTACATGCCATTTTCCTGTCATGTATGTGTCATAGCCAGCACCTTCCATCAATTTCCCCCAAGTTTTATCTAATCCTTTATTTTTGGACCACTCTTGACGAAAATTGTTTACATTCCATACACTTCTTCCCGAAATTAACATTGCTCTAGAAGCTGCGCATATTGCACCATTCCAAGCACCCATATTATAGGCATGTGTAAAGGTTGTTCCCTGGTGTACTAAACGATCTAGGTTAGGGGTCTTAATTTCTTTATTCCCCAAAGCGTTTAATGCTGAGTAGGTCATGTCATCTGCAAAAATAAAGACAATATTTGGTTTCGTTTTTTCTTTTGGTTTTTGTTCACTTTTACAGCTAAACATAATTGTAGCTAGTAGTAATAAGACTATTTTTTTCATATATTTTTTTTAGGCTATTAAATCTTTTCTATATGGGTGTAGTATGCAGATATTTCTTCTCCTTTTTCATTAATAAAGTAGCTTTCTAGCATGCCGCTTCCAGAGGTTAATTCTCCTTCTAAAACAACATAAGGTTTGTTAGGGTCTACTGTTGCATTAATAACGGTGTCTCCAATACTAATTTTTGCTTTAGTTGCTGTAATTATTTTTCCTGGTGGGAGAGAGTTACTAAACTCTCCACCGTCTATTGCTGGGGTAGATGCGTTAATTGCTAAATTAGATTCTGGCGGATATCTATAAAGTTTAAACCTGTAATTTCCAGCTTCTTTAACATTAATACTGTAAAACCCTTTTGGGAAATTTTTTGCCTCTCTAATTTGCTCTTGATTCCATGGAATAGGGTCTTTAGTATGTATGTCATGCACCGTAATTAATACAGGGTTTGCTGCTTTGTCTCCAAGAGGAATTTCGGCATAACGTACATCTGGAAGTATTGATTCCCACCATTGGTTGTAGAATTTTTTCATTTTTTCTACTCTCTCTGGGTGCTTAGCAGCAATGTCATTTTTTTGTCCTGGATCTTCTAACGTATGATATAATTCTTTTCCGTTAATTAATCTCCAATCTCTAGACATTACACAACTGTTTCTATTTTTTTCTGGTAATTGATTTCTTTGAGTGTCTACAACTAACATACGATTAGTAGCTTTTGTTTTACCATTTAAGATGCCAGCGATACTTGTGCCATCTAGCGGTTTTTTTTCTGAAAAAGGAATGCCAGAAAGTTCTGCTAAAGTTGGTAGCATATCTACATGTGCTGCTAAATCTCCTATTTTTTGGCCATGTAATAAGTTTCCATTGGGCCAACTAATAAAAAATGGAACTCTATGGCCACCATCATAATGACTTGCTTTTGTTCCCTTTAAACCAGCGTTATATCCTATATTAGGACCTTCTGATTTTCCTCTTTTTATTCCCGCAGCAGTACCGTTATCTGTTGTAAATACAAGAATGGTATTGTCGTAAATGCCTTCTTTTTTTAAATGCGCAACAAGCTTTCCAAAATTTTCATCAATATTGGTGATCATACCATAAAAACGTTTTTGAATGTCTGATAATGGAGTATCAGAATACATTTTGGCATATTCTTCGGGAACATTAAATGGCCCGTGAGCAGCATTTAATGCTAGGTACATAAAGAAGGGTTTTTCCTTAGATTTATCTATATAATCTATTGCTTCATCAAAGAAAACATCTGTACAATAACCTTTTACTTTTTCAGGAGTACCATTTCTATAATAAGTATCTTCAAAGTAGGTGTTGTTCCAATAGTCTGGAGTTTGGTTTACGCCGCCACCCAATAAGCTTAATGTTTTATTAAAACCTCTATCTTCTGGTCTATATGGGTAGTTGTCTCCTAGATGCCATTTGCCAAGCATTATAGTTTCATAATTATTTTTCTTGTAAACTTGAGCTATAGTTTCTTCGTCATCTAATAAAATAGAACAGCCGGCAATAGTGTGCCAAGCATTGTTTCTGTTTGCATTTCTTCCAGTCATTAAACCAGCTCTTGTTGGAGCACATGTGGTGCCAACATGAAAATTGGTAAGCTCTAAAGACTCTTTTGAAAACGAATCTAGATTGGGTGTTTTTATCCAAGGGTTTCCGTGGGAACCTAAGTCTCCATAACCTTGGTCATCTGTAACAATAAATATAACATTGGGCTTTTTGTTTTCGTTGCTAACAATATTTTTTTTTGATTTATTAGAGCAACTAACAATTGTAAAAAGTAAGCAAATTGTTACTTTAAAAAGGTGCTTGTTTTTCATAATTTATAAACTAGAGGCTTTGTTGTTATTTTTCATTTTGTTGACATATTCACTTGGTATAACGCCAAATTGTTTTTTAAAGCATTTAGAAAAGTAAGAGGCAGTATTAAAACCAGTCATGTACATAATTTCTTTTACAGATAAATCACTTTTTTCAAATAATTGCACTGCTCTTTTTAATCTTATGTTTCTTATAAATTCACTAGAAGAAAGGCCAGTAAGTTCTTTAAATTTTAGGTACAAGTTGCTTCTACTTAATCCCATTTCTTTTACAAGCATTTCTACATTAAAATCGCTATTCATCATATGTTTTTCAACAATTTCTATAGCCTGATTTAAGAATTTTTCATCAACAGATGTAACAGTAATTTCTTTAGGTTGAATTTTAATATTTCTATTAAACCTTTTTCTAAGTGTGTCTCTTCTAGATATGGTATTGTCTAATTTAACTTTTAGCAATTCAAGATTAAATGGTTTTGTTAAGTAATCATCTGCACCAGACTCTAATCCTTTTAATTTGCTTTCATCTGAAGATTTAGCCGTAAGTAGTATTACGGGAATATGACTGGTTTCTTCTTTTTCTTTTATTGTTTTACATAAAGAAATACCATCTAAAACAGGCATTACAACATCACTTAATATTATGTTCGGCATAAGTTTTAAAGCATATTCTAAACCTTGTTCTCCGTTTTCTGCTTCATAAATAGTGAATTTGTCTGAAAGAGCTTGTGTAATAAATTGCCGTATATCTGCATTATCATCAACCACTAAAAGTATTGGCATTTTTGATCTAGAGTTAGACAGGTTTTTATCTAAAATTTCGTCATTAATACTAATTGCAAAAGATTCTGTTTCCGAAGACCTGGTAAGAAAATCACTATCAGAAACTTCTTTACAACTAATTTCTTCAATGTTTTCATACGCTTTACGTTCTAGCGGTAGGTGTACAGTAAATTCTGTACCAGATCCTGGTTCGCTTGTAACATCTACTTCTCCTCTATGTAGTTCTATAAGGTTTTTTGTAAAAGATAAGCCAATACCCATACCTTCGGCATTTAATTTTGTATCTTCTTTATTACTATAGAATCTTTTAAAAACATTGTTTAATTTTTCTTTAGAGATGCCTTTTCCATTGTCAATGACTTTAATTACAATATTTTCACTAGAAGGGGTTTTTAATAAAGCATTTTTTTCTTTATATATTTTAATCTCAATTTTCCCATTTTCAGGAGTAAACTTAAAAGCATTAGAGAGTAAATTATTGCAAATTTTTTCTAGTGCATCATGATCTACCCAAGATTGTATTTCCTCTGGAGTGGAAATAATATTAAAATCTATCATTTTTTTATGCGCAAGAAATTGGAATGGTTCTGCTAGTTCCATGATAAAAGAAACAATGTTAGTTTGCCTTACTACAAGGTGCATTTTACCTTGGTTAATTTTTCTAAAGTCTAATAATTGCGTTACTAATTTTAATAAATAATTAGTGTTTTTATGCATTAAAGTGTATTGTTCCTGCACTGCTTTTTGAGGAATATTTTCTCCGTTCTTTTGTAGGTATTCTAGAGGGCCTTTTATAAGGGTTAATGGAGTTCTAAATTCATGAGAAATATTAGTAAAAAACTCTAGTTTTACTTTTTGCATTTCTTCAGATTTTTCTTTTTCTAAGTGTTCTAACTCTAGTTGGTGTTTTTCGGTTGTTTTTATAAAAGTATATCTCCAAAATAGCCAAATAAGAGCAAAACCAAGTGCAATGTATACTATATATGCCCAGTCTGTTCTCCAGAAAGGAGGGATTACTTTAATTTCAATTTCCGAAGGTGTTGGATCCCATATACCATCATTGTTAGATGCTTTTACTAATAGTGTATAGTTTCCGGGTTCTAAATTTGTATAAGTAGCAAAACGTTTTTTTGATGTTGTTTTTACCCAATCTTTATCAAAACCTTTTAGCATATATGCAAATTGGTTTTTATTTGGTGCGGCAAAATGCAACGCTGCAAACTCAAAAGAAAAACTATTTTCTTTGTATTTTAACTCTATTGTTTTAGTTGTATTAAGTGTGTTATTTAAAATAGTTCTACCATTATAGGTTTTTCCAATTTTTACTTTTTTATTAGAAATTAAAAAGTTTGTTATTACAGTTTCTGCGGGGACTTCATTTTTTTCAATATTTTCTGGATAAAAAGAATTAAAACCGTTTACACCACCAAATAAAAATTCACCACTTTTTCTTTTTAAACATGCCAATTCTTGAAATTCATAGTTTTGTAAACCATCTATTTCATCATAATTTGTAAAAGTTTCTGTTTCTGGATTAAATTTAGATATGCCTTTATTAGTGGAGATCCATAGGTTGGCATCATCGTCTTCTAATATTCCTTTTATTACATTGTTAGGGAGCCCTTGTTTGGTGTCAAAATTTATAAAATGTTCTGGCTTTTCTTTAGTTCCTTTTACAAATTTATTTAAGCCGCCACCAAATGTTCCAATCCAAATATCTCCAGTACTACTTTCTAAAATTGGCAGAATATAGTTATGGCTTATAGAGGTGCTATCTTTTGGGTTGTTTTTGTAAACTTTAAATTTTGGATTTTCTTTCTGAGCTTGCTTAGGGCTTAATCTGCACAAACCATCACCAGTTCCAAACCATATAAAGCCGTTACTATCTTCGTAAATATTTCTAATAATATCGTTAGAAATACTTCTTTTATTAGTAAGGTTACTTGTAAATCTTTTAATTGTATATGTTTTAGAAATAGAATCGTATTTTCTTCTAAATACACCACCGCTATAGGTGCCTACCCAAACTGTTCCTTGCCTATCTTCTGTAATGGTAAAAACACTTTTGTTAATTTCAGGAATTGGAATTGCTTTTTTTATTTTTTGCGGATTAGTAATATCTAATTGGTATAAAGATGGAATGCCTTCTGCGCCAATTAAGAGTAGTTTTTTATTCCCTTCTTTAATTTCTTCAAGAGAAAAAATTTTATTGCTAATATTAAATTTTTTAAAGTTTGTGTATGCTTCTTTATCTTTATAAAGAGTCATGTTTAAACCGCCTCCTTCTGTTCCTAGCCATAAGTTGCCATTGCTGTCTTCTAAAATAGAGCGTATTTTGTCATAACTTAAGCTATTCTCCGAAAATGTTTTTCTAATTTGTCGAAACTTTTTTCGTTCTAAATCTACTTTATTTATACCTCCGCCATTAGTTCCTATCCAAATTATTCCTGTTTTATCAATAAAAAGTGATTTTATAATGTTTTTACTTAAGCTGTTTGTTATTTGAGGGTTATAGGTGAAATTGGTAATTAGTTTAGGGAAGTTAGATCCATTATTGCTAGAGTAATATTTTAATCCAGAATTACTGCCTATCCATATATTATTATAATTATCTATTTGGATTGATCCAAAAGAACCATCAGCAATTTTGCTACTTGTCAGTATATTATTTTTAATGCCGTAACAGTATAAACCAATGTTAGTACTAATGATTAAACGCCCAAATTTATCTTCTTTAATGGCGCGAACAGCGGCAGAAGGTATTCCTGTAGTTTCATTTTCTAATCTAAAATATAAATTGTTGTTTTTATCATTTGCTAACTTGTATATGCCATTAATACCACCAACCCATAATTGCCCTTTATTGTCTTCGAAAATTGATAAAATTGAGCTGCCGTCCCAGCCACTACTATTAGGTTCTTTTACAGGGCTAAACTTAGTAAAAATAGGATTGTTTAAAGGTTTGTTAAGGTCTAGCATATTAATACCTCCGTTTGTACCAATCCATAGCCTGTTTTTTTTATCTATATGAAGATTAGAAATATAGTTGCTGTCTATGCTGTTTGGGTCCTCTTTATTACTTGTAAAATGATGAAACTTTTCGGTTTTACTATTAAAAAAATTAAGTCCTCCTCCAGTTGTTCCAATCCATAAATTTCCATCTTTATCGCCGGTTATACTATAAATTAAATTAGAACTTATGGAGCCTTTTGTATTTGCCTCTGGAACATAATTTGTAAAATTGTACCCATCGTATTTATTTAACCCATCATGTGTAGCGAACCACATAAAACCTTTGGAATCTTGGTATATGTCATTAATATCATTCTGAGATAATCCGTCTTTAGTTGTTAGGTGGTCAAAATAAATATCATTTTGCGAATAAAGTATATTGCAAAAAGAGAAATATAATATAATGTATAGTAGCTGCTTCAAATTCTTTTTATTAGAACATAGGTTAATAATTTATATAATATAAAAAAACCTTTGTACATATTTGGTAATTAGTACTCCTAATTACCAAATGTATTTAGAATTGTTTTTAAGCTCTATATTAAATGGCTTAGAGTGTATAACAAATGATTATACTTTGTAGATGGTTTAACGCCATTCTAAGGTCATAGGAGAGTTTGTTTTTTTTGAAAAGCTACTTACATATTCCTCCCATTCTTGTTGGGAATTAAATTCGCCTCTTTCTTTCCAACCAAAACCTGAAAAATAAGTTACTTGTTGGTTCATTACCTTTAGGTTGGCATAAGCATTACTTAAATCTACGATAGGGGTGTCATATTTTTCAAATGAAGAAATATAATTTTCAGGGACTATAATTGCCGTTCCTAGCTCAGAATCTCCATGTGGTTGCCAATAGCTAGTCCACCCTTCCTCAGTATTAGAGGTAACTTTTCCGTCTTTTTCATGAAGTGTTAAACCTGCAGAAATACTATTAGCACCTTTTATAGTACAATTGAATTTAGAAAAATAATTACCAAAATCTAGACTTATAATTTTAGATTCTTTAATTGTATTTCCTGCTGCATCCCAATCCGCATATTCCACATAAAAACTAGTTCTAATAGGTCCGGTAGTTATGGTTTTCCATTTAGTATAATTTTTAGAGTAGAAAAAGGTTGTGTCTTTTTTTATGGCAGTACCACCAACACCTCGGCTAACTCCTACGTGAAAATTATCTAAACCTTCGCCATTATCTTCATGGTAACTACCATTAGTTTGTAATTCTTTATGATACCATTTATTAATAATTGGGTAATCTACTTTTTTTAGCCAAGCATCTACACCACTAGATAAAGTTCCTCCTGGTACGCCATCTTCTTTCATTTTTTGAGCTGTTGGGCCAAATATTCTAAAAGCAACTTTATTGTTTTCCCATGTGTAGTCATCTGTTCTTTCAGGAACAAAGCGGGAGTAGCATATTACTTCTTTTTTTGGAATTTCTTTAAGATATACTATTTGATATTCTTTTTTTGAGTTTGCAGCTATTTTGGGTTGAAAAATTATTTCATCTTTAATACCATCTCCATTATTGTCTACTAATTGAGAGGTTATAATTTTACCAGTAGTTACATCTTTAATACCAACATTGTCTGAGATTTCTTTTTTATAGAATTTTTTGTCTATAGATACGGTTTCAAAAGACCTTTCTACATTAAGTGAGTTTTTAACAATAAATATAGCATCTTCTTTTTTTGAGTTACAAGAAAACAATACTATTATACTAGCAAAAATTGTAAAGGTCTTTTGAATATTCATATCTGTTTTTTTATTCCTCGTTATTTGGCTTGCCTATTGTAGCAAGTATGCCGCCATCTACATACACTACATGGCCATTTACAAAATCACTTGCTTGGGAGCTTAAAAATATTGCCGCTCCAGCTAAATCATCTGGGTCTCCCCATTTTGCAGCGGGCGTTCTGTTAACAATAAAATCATTAAAAGGGTGCCCGTCTACTCGTATAGGTTCTGTTTGGGAAGTTGCAAAATAACCAGGACCAATACCATTTACTTGTATGTTGTGTTTTGCCCACTCCGTAGCCATATTTTGAGTAAGCATTTTTAAACCTCCTTTGGCAGCAGCATAAGCACCAACAGTATTTCTTCCTAATTCGCTCATCATAGAGCATATATTAATAATTTTTCCTTCTTTTCTGGTAATCATGCCTTTTACTACGTGTTTAGAGACAATAAAAGGGCTTACTAAATCTACATCTATAACTTGTTTAAAATCTGCCACTTCCATATCTTCTAAAGGAGTGCGCTTTATTATCCCTGCATTATTTACTAAAATATCTATTGCTCCAACTTCTTTTTCAATAGTTTGTATAGCTTTAATTACTGCGTTTTCATCAGTAACATTAAATTTATAGCCAATAGCGTTAATACTTTCCTTTTTATAATATGCTACTGCAGCATCAATTTTTTGTTGTGAAGAGTTTCCGTTAACAATAATAGTAGCTCCTGCTTTTCCAAGGCCTTTGGCCATTGCCATTCCTAAACCATGCGTGCTACCAGTGACTAAAGCTATTTTTCCTTCTAAATTAAATAGTGAAATACTCATAGTTATCTTAATTCTGTAATTTTAGCAACATCCATATCTGTATAATCTAAATTTTCACCAGCCATACCCCAAATAAATGTATAGTTTGAAGTTCCGGATCCGCAATGAATAGACCATGGCGGAGAAATTACTGCTTGGTGGTTTTGCATCCAAATATGTCTTGTTTCTTGTGGTTGCCCCATAAAATGACAAACTGCTTGTTCTTCTGGAATATCTAAATAAAAATAAACTTCCATTCTACGGTCGTGAACATGTGCTGGCATAGTGTTCCAAACACTTCCAGTTTTAAGTTCTGTCATTCCCATTTGTAGTTGGCAAGAAGTTACAACACCGCCAATAATCATTTGGTTAACTGTTCTGTGATTTGCAGTCTCTAAAGAACCTAATTCTAATTTATTGGCATCTTTTAAACTAACTTTTGTAGTTGGGTAATTGGTGTGTGCAGGAGCCGAGTTTAAATAAAACTTAGCAGGATTTTTTTGGTCGTCACTCTTAAAAATAACAGACTTTATTCCCATGCCAATGTATAAAGCATCTTTAAGGCCTAATTGGTATGTTTCTCCGTCTACCTCTACAGAGCCATTTCCTCCAACATTAATAATTCCTAATTCTCTTCTATCTAAAAAGAAACCTGCTTTTAAAGGGTCAATGGCTTCCAGTTTTAGAGGTTTTTGGGGTACTGCAGAACCCGCTATGTAGCGATCGTAATGAGAATATGTTAGGTTTATTTTACCTAATTGCATTAGGTTGTCTACCAAAAACTCTTCTCTTAATTCTTTGGTATTATATTTTTTTACTGCCTCAGGGCTAGAGGCGTATCTTGTTTCATAAATAGTTTCCATAAGTATACTATGTGGTGTTTTAAATATGTAATTAAAATACAAACCTAATAAAAAATAATGAACTAGTACAATCGATTGTATTTTTTGTATATTTATCCTATATTCGAAGTTCGTATTTTTGGGCTATGGAAAATAACTTAATAACTATACATGATATTGCCAAAGCTCTAGGTATAGATAGCTCTACGGTTTCTAGAGCATTGAACAATAGTAATAGGGTTTCTTTAAAGACAAAAAAGAAAATAATAGATAAGGCAAATGAGTTAGGGTATCAAAGAAATTTATTAGCATCTAATCTTAGAAGAAATAAGACAAATACAATAGGTGTAATTGTTCCAAGAATATCTAGATACTTTTTTTCTTCCGCTATTTCAGGAATAGAAAAAACAGCTTTTGAGAAAGGGTATAATGTAATTATTTGCCAATCTTTAGAACAGTTAGAAAGGGAAGAAAACTTGATTAACACTTTAGCAGCAAATAGGGTAGATGGTATTATAATGTCTGTTTCCATGGAAACTCTTAATTATAATCATTTAGATGGACTAAAAAAAAATGGAACACCAATTGTGATTTTTGATAGACATTGTGATATACCAGATCGTAATAATGTTTTGTTAGATGATTTTGCAGGAGCTTTTGAAGCAACTAATCATTTAATTGAAGAGGGATGTATAAATATAGTACATTTTTCAGGGCCTAAGAATCTAAATGTTTATAGAAATAGATTAAAGGGATATAAAGCAGCATTAGAAAAACATGAAATTCCTTTTAGAGAAAATTTAGTGCTTAATTCTCATTTAATGCAAGAAGACGGAATCACATTAGCGGAAAAAGTTTTAAGACTACCAGAAAGTATAGATGGAATTTTTTCTGCAAATGATGTAGCGGCAATAGGTGCTATGCAATATTTAAAACAGAAAGGTATAAATATTCCAAAAGATATAGCAATGGTTGGTTTTAGTAATGGTCCCACTTCAGCAGTTATGGATCCGCCATTAAGTACAATTGATCAGTCTGGAGGAAAAATGGGAGAGTTATCTGCAAATTTATTATTTGAACAACTTCAAATTAAACCGTTAGAAAGAGAATCTAAAACTATAATTGTAAAGCCATCCTTATTAATTAGAGAGTCATCTAAGAAAAAAAAGAAGTAAGTTTATAAAATACCAATACAACATTAATATATGAAAATTAAAACCATTAGAATGCTGCCTTTATTAGCTGTTATTTTTATACTAAATGGCTGTTCTGAAATATCTTCAAAAAGAACTTTAAAATTAGCACATGGTTTAGATGTTGGACACTCTGTACATATTGCTATGGTTAAAATGGGTGAAGATTTAAAAGAATTATCTGGTGGAAAAATGGCCTTAGAAATTTACCCTAGTCAACAATTAGGAACAGAAAGGCAATGTTTAGAGTTGCTACAAATTGGAAGCTTAGATATGACCAAGGTTTCTGTTGGGGTTTTAGAAAATTTTGCTCCAAAAATGAAGGTGTTAGGACTTCCTTTTTTATTCCGAGATAGAGAGCATTCTTTTAAGGTTTTAGATGGCCCAATAGGGCAAAAATTATTGAATGATGGAGAGCAATATTGGCTAAAAGGATTGGGCTATTATGATGCTGGTAGTCGTAGTTTTTATACTAAAAGCAACCCAGTTAATACACCAGAGGATCTTAAAGGATTAAAAATTAGAGTAATGGAAAGTGTTACTGCTATGGATATGGTGAATAAGTTAGGTGGTTCGCCAACCCCTATTTCTTGGGGAGAACTATATACCTCATTACAGCAAGGTGTTGTTGATGGTGCAGAAAATAACCCTCCTAGTTTTTATTTGTCTAGACATTATGAGGTTTGTAAGTTTTATAGTTTAGATGAGCATACCGTTTTACCAGATGTTCTTATTGCAGGAACTCATTTATGGGAGAAATTGAATGAACAAGAAAGAATTTGGTTAAAAGAAGCGGTAAATAATTCTATTATTTACCAAAGAAAACTATGGATGGAAGCAGAAAAAGAAGCTCTAGATGCGGTGCAAGAAGCTGGAGTAAAAATTATAAGACCAGATAAAACATTGTTTTTAGAAAAGACAAAAGACATATTTGATCAATATAAGGAAGATGAAACTATGTATTCATTAATTAAAGATATACAAGCAGTAAAATAATATGGAACTAAGAGATAGGGTAGATAAAATATTAGGGAAAATCTTAATACTAATAATGAGTATTATGGTTATAAATGTTTTATGGCAAGTGTTTAGTAGATATTTTCTTGGTTCGCCTAGTTCTTTTACAGATGAATTGGCAAGATACCTTATGATATGGGTTGGTGTTTTAGGGGCGGCATATGTATCTGGTAAAAATAAACATGTAGCTATAGATGTTTTGCCATCTAAACTATCTGAAAAAACACAAAAAAAATTAAAGCTTATTGTAAAAATTTTAATTATCCTTTTTTCCCTTTTTGCATTAGTAATTGGCGGCTCAAGGTTAGTTTATATTACGTATGTTTTACAACAATATTCTCCTGCATTACAAATGCCATTAGCAGCTGTTTATATGGTTTTGCCAATAAGTGGCATATTAATTATCTATTATAAAATTTCTGATATCTTAAAAAATAAGTAATATGGAGTATTTTCCAATTCTCGTTCTAGTAATTAGCTTTGTTGGTTTGTTGGCTATTGGTACACCAGTAGCATGGAGTATAACTATTTCCTCTTTATTAACAATGCTAGTAAGTATCCCTGCAATGCCTGCTTTTACTACAGTAGCACAACGTATAGGTACTGGTTTAGATAGTTTTGCACTGCTTGCAATACCATTTTTTGTTCTCTCTGGAGAGTTAATGAATAAAGGAGGCATAGCACATAGATTAATTGCTTTTGCAAAAACAATAGTAGGGGCTTTACCAGGAGGGTTGGCTTTAATTAATGTTATTTCGGCAATGCTAATGGGAGCTATTGCGGGCTCTGCAATGGCATCTGCTTCTGCAATGGGTAGTATTTTAGGACCAGAGATGGAAAAAGAAGGATATTCCAAAGAATTTGGAGCAGCAGTAAATATAACTTCAGCTACTACTGGGTTAATTATTCCTCCTAGTAATGTGTTAATTGTATATTCATTAGCAAGTGGAGGTGCCTCCATTGCAGCTTTATTTTTAGCAGGTTATATTCCAGGGATACTTACAGGTATGTTTTTAATGATAGTTGCATCATTTTGGGCAAAGAAGAAAAAATATAAAGTAGGAAAAAGAAGTACTCTTAAAGAAGTTTTTAAAACTTTTATAACAGCTTTACCAAGTTTGTTCATGCTAGTAGTTGTTATTGGGGGTATTGTTACTGGTATTTTTACAGCAACAGAGGCTTCTGCAATAGCAGTTTTGTATAGTTTAATTCTTGGATTTGTATATAAAGAAATATCCTTTAAAAGTTTGCCTCAAATTTTATTAGATTCTTCTGCCACAACCGCAATAGTTATGTTGTTAATTGGAGCTTCTATGAGTATGTCTTGGGCGCTTTCTTATGAGAATATTCCACAAGATATTAGTACAGGATTATTAGGGCTAAGTGATAATAAAATTATGATACTTCTTATCATAAACTTACTATTGTTAGTTGTAGGTATTTTTATGGATATGACGCCAGCGGTATTAATTTTTACACCAATATTTTTACCTGTGGTTACTAAATTAGGGTTAGATCCAGTACATTTTGGAATAATAATGATTCTAAATCTATGTATAGGCTTGTGTACGCCACCAGTAGGCTCGGTCTTATTTGTCGGCGTTGGTGTAGCACAGACAACCATAGAAAAGGTCGTAAAACCACTATTGCCTCTTTTTGTTGCTATGATAATAGCATTATTTTTAGTAACGTATTTTCCAGAACTAAGTTTGTGGTTGCCAGGTTTGTTTAATTTATAGGAAAAGCTAATTAGTATCTGTAAAATGTTTTAGATATTCTGAAGGTGTTTTGCTTGTGATGTTTTTAAATTGTCGGTTAAAATTGGAAATGTTATTAAAGCCAGATTCATAACAAATACTTGCTATATTTCCTCTTTGTTCTATAAGTTGGTTACATGCATAGCCTATGCGAACTTCATTTAAATATCTGGAAAAGGTTTTTCTATTAATACGTTTAAAATACCTGCTAAATGCAGAAGGATTCATATTTGCAACATTGGCAACATCTTCTAAAGAAATGGGATTATTAAAATTTTCAAATATGTATACGTAAGTATTGTCTAAAGTTACATTTTTTGTTTTGTTAAAAGTTTTAATGTAACCTTCACTAGATAGTACTTCATAACTATTATGTAAAGCCAGATTATTTAAAATACTTAATAATTCTATAGTTCTTTCAAAACTATTTAATGAAGAAATGTTTTCAATTTTTTTTGGTATAGAAGAGTTTACATTTATGAATTTAATTCCAAATTTTGCTTTTTCTAAAAGTTTTCCAATAGGTCTCATTTCTTTGGTTTCAAAAAAATCTTTCCCTAAAAAATCTTCTCTAAAATGGATAACAATATCTTCGGCCATTAAGCCAGAATTTGCTTCAAAATAATAATCATCATTCACCCACATATGTGGAAGGTTCTTTCCAATTAAAACAAGATCTCCTTCTTCAAATTTTTTAATACTATCCCCAACAAACCTAGTACCAGTACTCTTTAAGGTTAAAACCAATTCTAACTCCGGATGGTAATGCCAAACTTTTAAAAAAGAAGGCTCGTTATGTCTAGTAACCATGAAAGAGGTATTTTCAAGGTTATCTCTGCTTATAAGGTGTAATTTCATAGTATTTACTTAAGTAGCACCTGCTAATCTTAACAATATAAAACAAAATTAGAAGTTAATTGCTATTTAAGGCAAAAATAGTATCACTATTGGTCGTATTTGTGGTAGCTATTCTTTATTTCACAATTTACATTTGCATATATTATCAAATTTTAAGTAAAAGCACCTAATAAATATGAAATACATAGTTTGTGAAACCCCAGGAACTTTTTTATTAAAAGAAAAAGAAGCTCCAACTAAGAAAAAAGGAGAGGCATTGTTAAAAGTAACTAAGGTTGGTATTTGCGGTACAGATTTGCATGCATATGCAGGTAATCAAGCTTTTTTTAGCTATCCTAGAATATTAGGTCATGAACTAGCTACACAAGTTATAGAGATTGAGGATAATGAACAGGGTATAAAAGCAGGAGACAATGTTGTTGTAATGCCATATATAAGCGATAAAAATAGTTTTGCCTCAAAAAATGGAAAAACAAATTGTTGTCCAAATATTAAAGTGCTAGGCGTTCATACAGATGGCGGTATGCAAGAAGTTATATCTGTACCTATAGATTTATTAATACCTGCTAATAATTTAAGTGACGACCAAATGGCTATTGTAGAACCTTTAGCAATTGGAGCACATGCTATTAGAAGGTCTATGTTGCAAGATGGTGAAACAGTAGTAGTTGTAGGTTGCGGGCCAATAGGCATCGGGATTATGAAGCTGGCTCAAATAAAAGGAGCAAAAGTAATAGCAATAGATATGAACCAACAACGTTTGGATTATGCTAAAGAAAAAATTGGTGTAGACCATATTGTATTAGGAGGAAAAGAAACTGTGTCTAAAATAGAAGAAATTACAGGAGGAGATATGGCAACTGTAGTTTATGATGCTACAGGGCATAAAGGAGCATTAGAATCTGGTCCAGATTATATGTCACATGGCGGTAGATATGTATTAGTAGGTTTATCTAAAGGAGACCTTACCTTTTCGCATCCTGCTATACATGCAAAAGAAACTACTATTATGTGTAGTAGAAATGCAACATTAGAAGATTTTGAACATGTTATAAGTGTATTAAATGAATTTCCAACAGAATCATTTATAACACACAATGTAGATGCATCTGAAATGATACAAAATTTTGATAGTTGGTTAGATCCAGCTACTGGTGTAATTAAAGCTACAGTAAATTTTAATTAAGAACTCGATTATTAAAACTAAATATTTTTTAAAACTTTAATCAATTTAAATCAAATGAAAAAAGTAGTAACCTTCGGAGAGATCATGCTAAGATTAGCACCTCAAGGATTTTTAAGATTTTCTCAAGCAAATAACTTTGATGTTATTTATGGTGGTGGAGAGTCTAATGTTGCAGTATCATTAGCAAACTATGGTGTGCCTGTAGATTTCGTAACTCGTTTACCAAAAAATGATATTGGTGAGTGTGCAATGATGGAAATGCGCAAACGTGGAGTAGGCGTAGATAAAATAGTTTATGGGGGAGACCGTTTAGGAATCTATTTCTTAGAAACAGGAGCAGTAAGTAGAGGTAGTAAAGTAGTTTACGATAGAGCACATTCTGCTATAGCTGAAATTGAATCTGGAATGATAGATTGGGATGCTGTTTTTGAAGGTGTAGAATGGTTTCATTGGACAGGAATTACTCCTGCAATTTCGCAAGGAGCTGCAGATGTTTGTTTGGAAGCTGTAAAAGCTGCTAGTGCAAAAGGAATTACTATTTCTACCGATTTAAATTACAGAGCTAAACTTTGGAATTATGGTGGTGATAGAGAAGCTATTATGACGGAACTTACATCTTATTGTGATATTATCTTAGGAAACGAAGAAGATGCTGAAAAGCACTTTGGAATTCACCCAGAAGGTTTAGATGTACATAAAGATGGTCATGATGTTAAAGCAGAAGCATTCTTATCTGTGTGTAAACAAATGATGAAAAAATTCCCAAAAGCTAAAAAGGTAATTACAACGTTACGTGGGTCTATCTCAGCTTCTCATAATACTTGGGCAGGTGTTTTATGGGATGGTTCTAAAATGTATGAAACACGTCAATACCAAATCACAGATATCGTAGATAGAGTAGGTGGTGGAGATTCTTTCATGGGAGGATTAATCTACGGATTATTAAAGTACCCAGAAGATGACCAAAATGCTCTTGATTTTGCTGTTGCAGCATCTTGTTTAAAACACACTATTAAAGGGGATGCTAACTTGGTTACTGTAGCTGAGGTTGAAAAGCTTATGGGCGGAGATGCATCTGGTCGTGTTGCTAGATAAATTTTAAATTATAGTATAATAAAATAACAAATCCTTCTCTTAATTGGGAAGGATTTATATATAAAAAGATATGGCACAATACACAAGAATAGAAGTGGCTAATGTAATGAAGGAAACAGGGATGGTTCCTTTATTTTACAATCCTGATATAGAATTAGGAAAAAAAGTATTAAAAGCTTGTTATGATGGAGGCGCAAGATTAATGGAATTTACTGCTCGTGGAGATTTCGCTTATGAAGTTTTTAATGAATTAAATAAATATGCAATAAAAGAGCTTCCAGGAATGATTATGGGAGTTGGTTCTATAACAGATGCAGGAGCTGCATCTTTATTTATGCAAATGGGAGCAAATTTTATAGTAACACCTTCTTTAAGAGAAGATATTGCTATTGCTTGTAATCGTAAAAAAGTTTTATGGTCTCCTGGTTGTGGCTCATTAACAGAAATTAATAGAGCAGAAGAATTAGGTTGCGAGATTGTAAAATTATTTCCAGGCTCTACTTACGGACCAGGATTTGTATCCGCAATAAAAGGCCCACAACCGTGGACAAGTGTTATGCCAACTGGTGGAGTTAGTACAGAAGAATCTAACTTAAAAGGATGGTTTGATGCAGGTGTAACATGTGTTGGAATGGGGTCTAAACTTATTAGTAAAGATATAATAGCAAATAAAGACTATGCTAAATTAGAGCAAGATGTTAAAAAAGCTTTAGCTACTATTAAGTCTATTAGAAAATAATTTTCTTAAGAGGAGATAGTTAAAAAGTATCTCCTCTTTTTACTTTCATAATTACACAAATAAAAGCTATGTCTAAGAATTACGTTCAAATAGATCCAAGAGACAACATTATTGTTGCTATTAACCCTTTAGAAAAAGGAACTGTAACAACAATAAATTGTACCGAAATTATTTTAAAAGAAAACATCAAACAAAAGCACAAATTTGCTTTAAACAATTTTGCAGTAGGAGATGAAATATTCATGTACGGTGTATTAATTGGTAAAGCAGTTAAGTCAATTCCGGCAGGTTATGCAATTACAATAGATAATGTAAAACATGCATCAGCAGAATTTAATGACTCAAAAGAAAAATTTACGTGGACAGCCCCAGATGCTTCTAAATTTAAAGGAAGAACATTTAATGGCTACCATAGAAAAGATGGTAAGGTAGGTACAAGTAACTATTGGTTGGTAATTCCATTAACATTCTGTGAAAACAGAAATATAGATGTTTTAGAAGGCGCGCTTTCAGAAAAATTAGGATACGAAACTAAAAAAGATTTTGCTGTAGATACAGATGCTTTAATAAAGAAGTATAAAGCAGGAGCTACTAGTGAGGAAATTTTTAATACCCCAATTATAACTACAAAGGAAGAATTAACTAAAAATAGATTATTTCCTAATGTAGATGGCATTAAGTTTTTAAAACACGATGGTGGTTGTGGTGGTATACGCCAAGATTCAGAAGTCTTATGTCAGCTTTTAGCTGGGTATATAGCAAACCCCAATGTAGCAGGAGCAACTATTTTTAGTTTAGGTTGCCAAAATGCCCAAATTAGTATGCTACAAGATGCTTTAGATGCTATTGACCCTAATATGGGGAAACCAGTACATTATTTAGAGCAACAACAAAGCGAAAGCGAACGTGCATTAATAGAAGAAGCTGTTAAACATACTTTTATTGGTTTAACAGAGGCTAATAAAATAGAAAGACAACCAGCACCATTAAGTAAACTAGTTTTAGGGTTAGAATGCGGTGGTTCTGATGGTTTTTCAGGAATATCTGCAAACCCAGCACTAGGGTATGCATCAGATTTACTAGTAGCATTAGGAGGAAGTCCTGTATTGGCAGAATTTCCAGAATTAAACGGTGTAGAGCAAGAGTTAATAAACAGATGTAATACTGAAGAAGATTCTAAAAAATTCTACGACTTAATGCGAGCTTATTCTGCAGCAGCAGTAGCTGTTGGTTCTGGGTTTGAAAATAATCCATCCCCAGGAAATATAAAAGATGGTTTAATTACCGATGCAATGAAATCTGCAGGAGCAGCAAAAAAAGGAGGAACATCTCCTGTTGTTCAAGTTTTAGATTATGCAGAACAAGTAACCATGCCAGGTTTAAATTTATTATGTACGCCAGGTAATGATGTGGAATCTACAACAGGTTTGGTAGGTTCTGGTTGTAATGTTGTAGTATTTACTACAGGGTTAGGTACCCCAACAGGTAATCCAGTAGCGCCTGTTTTAAAAATGTCTAGTAATACACATTTGTATGAAAAGATGTATGACATCATAGACATTAATGCAGGGACAGTAATTACTGGAGAAGATACCATAGCCTCAATGGGAGAAAAAATACTAGACCATATTATTAGAGTGGCAAGTGGAGAAACTGCTTCTAAGGCGGTTGTTCATGGTAATAATGATTTTATTCCTTGGAAAAGAGGAGTATCACTATAAAACAATAACAAATTATTAAAGCTAGAGGTTAAAACTAATAGAGAAAAGCTTAAAATACATGGATGCATTAAATAGAAGTACGGCAAATGTAAATACGTATACAGAAAGAATTTTGCAGTTTGGAGAAGGTAATTTTTTAAGAGCCTTTGCCAATTGGATGATTCATGAAATGAACAAAAAAGCAAATTTTGATGCTGGTGTTGTAGTTGTACAGCCAATTGATCAAGGTTTAGTAAAAATGCTAAACGATCAAGATGGATTATATACTTTGTATTTAAATGGTATTAAAAACGGGAAAGCAATTAGTGAGCACGAGATTATAGATTGTATTCAAAGAGCTATTAATCCGTATGATAATTTTGCGGGTTATTTAGCAAATGCAAAAAACCCATATTTACGTTTTGTAATTTCTAATACCACAGAAGCAGGGATAGCGTATAATGCAGAAGATACTTTAGAAGATGCTCCACAGAAGAGCTTTCCAGGAAAGTTAACTGCGTTATTATATAAAAGATTTCAAGAATTTAGCGGAGCTTCAGACAAAGGTTTAATTGTTATTCCATGTGAGTTAATAGATCGTAATGGCGATAATTTAAAAAGAATTATTTTGCAATACGCTAAAGAATGGAAACTAGGAGAGGAGTTTGTAAACTGGATTAATGAAGATAATATTTTCTGTAATACTTTAGTAGATAGGATTGTTCCAGGATATCCAAGAGATAAAATGGATGCTATTACAAAAGAGTTAGGGTATAAAGATAATTTAGTAGTAGAAGGGGAGCAGTTTCACTTATGGGTAATAGAAGGTCCTAAAGAGGTTAAAGAAGAGTTTCCGTCAGAAGCCTGTGGCCTTAATGTTGTTTTTACGGATGACATGGAACCCTACAGAACACGTAAAGTTCGTATTTTAAATGGAGCACATACTAGCTTAGTACCAGTAGGTTATTTATATGGAATAGAAAAAGTTCGAGAATCTTTAGAAGATGCCGTTGTTGGTGGCTTTTTAAAAGATGCTATTTTTAATGAAATTTGCCCAACCTTAGATTTGTCTGAAGAGGAGCTAAATCAATTCTCTAATGATGTTTTAGACCGTTTTAGAAACCCTTATTTAGAACATGCGTTAATGAGTATTTCATTAAACTCTGTATCTAAATATAAGACAAGAGTATTGCCATCTGTTTTAGAGTACGTAAAACGTAAGAATGAATTGCCTAATAGATTGTTATTTTCTTTAGCAGCATTGATTGCTTTTTATAAAGGGGAACGTAACGGAGAAGAAATTACTTTAAAAGATGATGAAAAAGTATTAGAGTTTTTTAAAACGCAGTGGGCAACAAATGATATAGCAAAAATTACGCAAGCCGTTTTAAGTAATACAAATTTTTGGGCTACAGATTTAACTCAAATTAATGGTTTACAAGAAAAAGTACAAGCACATTTAAATGCTATTATAACGGAAGGAATGCGAAAAACATTAGAAAATTTATAATTTTGTTTTCATTGTATTGGCCAAATAAAATTTAGCCAAAAAAAATAGAATCAAAAACCTTAACAGAGCTAATCTTGCTTATGTTAAGGTTTTTTCTACTATAAAACACTATAGTAAACCATATGTTATATACATATGACCAATACTTTTCTTAGTTGCATACTAATACAAGTACATTTAGGTATCATTAAAAACCAACTTATGAAACCAATACATACTCGTTTTTTAGCTCTAATAGTAGTTGTTTTAATAGCATCATGTTCAGACAAAAAAGAAAAGAAAGACACTGTAGCAACTGAAACAGATTTAGAAAAACCGTTTACTGAAAATTGGAATTCATTAGGAAAACATAAAGAATCTCCGGAATGGTTTAAAGACTCCAAACTTGGAATTTATTTTCATTGGGGTGTTTATTCAGTACCGGCATATGGTAATGAATGGTACCCTAGATGGATGCATTTTAAAGACAATAAGTTTTACAAACACCATGTAGAAAAATACGGGCACCCGTCTGAGTTTGGGTATCATGATTTTATCCCAATGTTTAAGGCAGAAAAATTTGATGCAGAAGAGTGGGCAACACTTTTTCAAGACTCTGGAGCAAAATTTTCCGGACCAGTTGCAGAACATCATGATGGTTTTGCCATGTGGGATAGTGAAATAACACCTTGGAATGTTATGGACATGGGGCCAAAAAGAGATGTTACAGGGGAAATAGAAAAAGCAATACGTGGTAAAGGAATGAAGTTAATCACAGCTTTTCATCATGCAAAAAATTTACAACGAGCAACAAAATTGGGAGAAGATATAAGAATAAGTCACTTCCCAAATTTTGAAGGAATGCCAACTACATCTAATGATCCTAAATTACAAATGTTATACGGTAATATGGAGCACGAAAAATGGTATAAAGAAATGTGGTTGGGAAAATTAAAAGAAGTGATAGATAAGTATAACCCTGATATTGTTTGGTTCGACTATGTTTTGGGGGATATTCCAGAAAAGTATAGAAAAGAATTTGCTGCATATTATTTAAATGCTGCCGCAGAAAAAGGGAAAGAAGTTGTTATTGTTCGTAAACAGCATGATTTGCCTTTAAATATGAGTGTTGAAGATTTAGAGCAATCTCGTAAAAATGTTATAGGTACAAAAACTTGGATGACAGATGCTACTATTAGTGATGGTAGTTGGTGTTATACAGATAATTTAGGAGTTAAAAAATCTAAAGACGTTTTACATACACTAATAGATATTGTAAGTAAAAATGGAGTTTTATTATTAAATGTTTCACCAAAAGCAGATGGTACTATTCCGGACAACCAGAAAGAAGGGCTTTTGAAAATGGGAGATTGGTTAGAGAAATATGGAGAGGCTATTTACGGAACAGAAGCATGGTATACTTTTGGAGAAGGACCTACAAAAGAACCAGATGGTCATTTTGAAAATCATAAAGCATTTTTAGAATTAGAATACTCTAATAAAGATATTAGGTATACTACCAAAGATTATGAAATTTATGCCATAGTTATGGGTGCTGTTTCTCCAGAAAAAGAGTTACTTTTAAAATCGTTTGCTAAGAAGAATATTTTAGACGCACCAAGTATAGAAAATGTTAGTTTTTTAGGTAGTGAAGAAAAGGTTGAATGGAGTTATGATGAGGAAGAAGGCTTACAGGTAAAAGCACCTTCTAAGCAAGTAGATACTATGGCAACTGTAATTAAAATAACAATATCACAATAAGTAAATGGTAATAGATTCGCATCAGCATTTTTGGAAATACGAAGAAGAAAAACATAGTTGGATAGATGATGAAATGGCAACTATTCGAAGAGATTTTTTTCCAACAGATTTAAAAAAAGTTTTTAAGGAAAATAATATTGATGGGTGTGTTGCAGTACAAGCAGACCAAACCTTAGAAGAAAATAAATTTCTATTAGAATTAGCAGAAGAGCATAGTTTTATTAAAGGAATTGTAGGGTGGGTAGATCTAAGAAGTAGTAAGGTAGAATCTGATTTAGAAAAATACCAAGACTTTTCTAAAATGAAAGGCTTTCGTCATGTAGTACAAGGAGAACCCGACCATAATTTTTTATTGCGCTCAAACTTTTTAAGAGGTATTTCTTATCTAGAGCGTTATAATTATGTTTATGATATTTTAGTTTTTCCGCATCAATTAGGTGCTGTTTTAGAATTTGTAAAAAGTTTTCCTAACCAAAAGTTTGTTATAGATCATATTGCAAAACCATATATAAAAGATGGTTTTTATGACGGTTGGGCAGTTTTAATGAAAGAAATTGCAAAACATCAAAATGTATATTGTAAAGTCTCTGGAATGATTACTGAGGCAGATTATAAAACATGGACTCCTGAGCAAGTAGAACCTTATATGCAATTAGTATTAGATTCTTTTGGAGTGGATCGTATTATGTATGGTTCCGATTGGCCAGTGTGTTTGGTAGCGGGTAGTTATGAAAAAGTTGTTTCGCTTACCAAAAATTTTATAAGTACACTTAGTGTTACAGAACAAAATGCCATTATGGGAGGCAATGCAACAGCTTTTTATAATTTGTAATACATTAGATTAGATGCAAAAGATGCTTTAAAGCTGGGTTGTCATTATTTTTATGCCAAGCAGCATAAAGCTCTGTTTTCTGCGGAATATTTTTAAGTTCTATATACTGTACTTTATAATTAAAGTTATCTCGTAAAGAATTTGGGATAATAGAAACACCCATGCCGTTTTCTACCAATCTAAAAATTGTAGGGGCATGTATAGATTTGTGCGAAACTTTTGGACTAAAACCATGTTCTGCACATAAGTTTAGTATTTGTTGGTAGTATAATGGGCTGTTTTCGTTTGGGAAAAGTATAAATGAAGCCTCAGAAAGTTGTTTTATAGTTTTAAAGTTAGATGTGTTTATAGCGTAATCCTGTGGTAAAACCAAAGTAAAATGTTCTTTAAAAATTGGTTTTAATAGTATGTTAGCGTTTACTTTATTGGAACGCATAAAACCAATATCTATAGTGTTATTTTCTAGATGATTTAATTGGTCAATATTAGTTAACTCTTCTAGTTGTAGTTTTATTTTAGGATGTTCATCATCAAAAGATTTTAAAATAGGAGGCAAATATTGTTGCATTGCCGATGCTACAAAACCTATTTTTAAAGCTCCTTTTTTTCCTTCATTTTGTAATATCCAATTTTGAACAGAAGAATCTACTTGTTTTATTATTTTCTTAGCTTCAATTAAAAATAATTTCCCAGAGGTATTTAAAGATACATTTCTGTTATTACGTTCAAAAAGTTTTGTTCCGACAATAGATTCTAAAAGAAGTATTTGCTGACTTAAAGCCGATTGTGAAATAGATAAAACCTCGGCAGCTTTTCTAAAATGCAAAATTTCTGCTAAAACAATAAAATAGCGAAGTTGTCTTAATTCTATTTGATTAGTAATACTTATCATTTAATAATTAATAAGAATTGTTATTAATCAAAAGTACTATTAATTTTAAAAAATATAGATGCAAAAAATATGCTATTATGAATTTTGATAAAAAAAATGGGTTAGGTAAGGTTTTAGAAGGTTTGTTTAAACCGTATTTAGAGCGCGTGCCAGATGTTAGTAAAATAACTGCTGCAATGGTTAGTAATGGCCTTATAACAAGTCAAGACGATATTGTAAATGATCATATAGCTTTTAGAACTTTAGGAGTTCCTAATTTAGGAATAAACTCTTTTGAAAAAATATTTTTGCATTACGGGTATACCAAAGAAGATTACTTTTTTTTTGAAGGTAAAAAGCTAGATGCTTACTGGTATGCACCACCTTCTTCAGAATATCCACGAATATTTATTAGTGAGTTACGTGTAAAAGATTTATCAAAGAATGTACAAGATATTATTCTAAAATATACTAAAAATATTACTAAGGACCCGGTAGATAAATTAGATTTAAATAATGCAGAGGAAGTAGGAGACTTCTTTTATAAATCACTTTGGCAATTACCTTCTTTAGAAGATTATAAAGCGTTGCTTGCAGAGAGCGAATATGCTTCTTGGGTAATTTATAACAGGTATTATTTAAACCATTATACAATTAGCGTACATGAGTTACCAGAAGCGTATAATACCGTAGCCAAGTTTAATGATTTTTTAGAGTCTATAGGGATACGTTTAAATACTGCTGGCGGAAAAATTAAAACTAGTGCAGACGGGCTTTTAAAGCAAAGTAGTACTGTTGCTAAAATGATAGATGCAGAGTTTTCTAACCATAAAAAAGCCAAAATATCTGGTAGTTATGTAGAGTTTGCGGAACGCTTGCCTTTACCAGAATTTGCAAATATGGATCCTTCTAAATTAACCAGAGAGCAAAGAAGAGAAGGTTTTGAATCTGCAAATGCAGATAAAATTTTTGAAAGTACGTTTAGTACGCAAACTCAAAAAGAATAGTGTAACATTTGTTACTTTTATAGTTAGTGTAAAGTACTATTTTTGTGGGTAAAAGCATACTATGTCTTTTAAGGGAACAAAACTTTACAGTATTTTATTTCTAAAATGCCCAAGGTGTCATGAAGGTAATTTTTTGGAGGCTAACCCTTATAAAATAAATAAGTTTAATAAGGTTAAAAAAAACTGCCCTTGTTGTAATTTAAAATATAGTATAGAACCTAGTTTTTACTATGGTTCTATGTATGTTTCCTATGGTGTTGGTATTGCTGTTGCAGTAGCAATTTATGTATTAATTCAAATTTTTAACTTAGAGTTTAGCCTTTTTTCTACCTTTATTAGTACTATTATAGGGTTAGTAGTAACAATGCCATATATAGGTGCTGTTTCAAAGTCAATTTGGGCCAATATTTTTTTTAATTATGATACAGATATTGCGTTTAAAGTAAAAAAGAAAAAGCAAAATGATTCAAGAATTAAAGGATAACTACAAAGACGTTTTTGAAGAGGGTTTAATTAATGAAATTAACCAAGTAGCTACCTTTAAAGAAATTCCAGAAAATTTTAAGATAATAGAGATAGGAGATTATATTAAATCTATGCCTTTACTATTATCTGGAGTAATAAAAATATTTAGAGAGGATACTAATGGAGACGAGCTGTTACTTTATTTTTTAGAGAATGGAGATACTTGTGCCATGACCTTAAGTTGTTGTATAGGACAATCTAAAAGTGAAATTAGGGCAGTTACAGAAACACAGGTTAAGTTACTTATGATTCCTGTTCAAAAAATGGAAGAATGGATGGCTAAATATAACAGCTGGCGCACTTTTGTTTTAAATAGCTATCATAACCGTTTAAATGAAGTTATGGAGACGGTAGATAGTATTGCTTTTCTAAAAATGGATGAACGTTTGCTAAAGTACCTTAAAGATAAAGCAAGAGTTACACATAATAATAGTATACATAATACCCACCAAGAAATAGCTTATGAACTACACACTTCTAGAGTAGTAGTTTCTAGACTTCTTAAAAAGTTGGAAAACATGGGTAAAATAGAGTTAAATAGAAATCATATTCGTTTAGTAGAATTATAATTTTTTTCCAATGTAACATATGTTACTGTAGTATAGAATTCCATAACCTAAATTTACATAGTGTTTAAATAGTACTATTTAAATGCATTTTGATTGGTTGTTTAAGGAAACGGTTATGGAAAAATAATCGTTTTCTTTTGTCGGCTTATTTATTTTAAAAATAGAATATGTCATTATTACGTAGTTTGTTTGGCGCAAAGAAAGATTATTCAGGAATTGTTGAGGTGTTACATAAAACATCTTTTAAATCTGCTATTTCTGATAAAAAAGTCAGGATTATAGATGTAAGAACTCCAAATGAATTTGGACAGGGACACATAAAAAACGCAATGAATGTAGATTTTTTTAATCAATATAGTTTTACTAATTATTTTAAGAAGATAGATAAAAAAGACCCATTATATATTTATTGCCGCTCTGGAGCACGCAGTAAAAAAGCATCTCACAAATTAGCCGATATGGGTTTTGAGAAAATTTACGATTTACAAGGAGGATATTCTAATTGGAAGTTATAAAAGTTTAAACTAAAATTTAATAGTATGAAAAAAAATATGAATACCACAGACCGTATTATTCGTTTTATAATTGCAGGAGTAGTTTTAGCATTATATTACACAAATGTAATAGGGGGAACTTTAGCATATGTACTTATGGCTTTATCTGTAATTTTTATTGTTACAGGTTTTGTGAGTTTTTGCCCATTGTATAGAATTTTTGGAATAAGTACCTGTAAAATAAAAAGCAATAAGTAAGTAATTTTTTAAAACAAAATTTTGTTAAAGGTGAAACAAATGTTTCGCCTTTTTTATGCTATAATAATTCCCTTTTTTAGTTCTATGGAGTACCTTGCAGTTGTTTAAATAAAATAAGCTTCAATAAATTTCTTTAGTATGGAAGACATGCTTTTTTATGATAGGTTGCAATTTGCTTTCACTATCACATTTCACTACATATTTCCGCAATTAACCATGGGATTGTCTTTGTTGATAGTCTTTTTTAAAGGGAAATACTTAAGGAATAATATTGAGAAGTATAATGATGCCGCTAAATTTTTTATGAAAATTTTTGCCATTAATTTTACGATGGGAGTGGTAACGGGAATTCCTATGGAATTTCAATTTGGTACCAATTGGGCAAAGTTTTCAGAATTAACAGGGAATGTTATAGGCCAAACTTTGGCAATGGAAGGCATGTTTTCTTTCTTTTTGGAATCCTCTTTTTTAGCCTTGTTTATTTTTGGGGAAAAACTAATGGGGCAAAAGCTACATTTTTTAACAGGTTTTTTAGTTTTTTTAGGTTCCTGGGCTAGTGGTTGGTTTATTTTGGCAACTAATGCTTGGATGCAACACCCAGTAGGATATGAAATTTTGGATAATGGTAAATTTGTTTTAGAGAATTTTTCGGCACTCTTTAGTAATCCTTGGCTTATACCTGCTTTTTTGCATAACCAATTGGCATCCGTTGTAACCTCTTCTTTTGTTGTAGCAAGTATAGGTGCTTTTTATGTGTTAAGAAATAAACAAATAGAATACGGAAAACTGTTTTTAAAAACAGGAGTAATTTTTGGATTAATATCTAGCCTTTTAGTAGCTTTCCCTACAGGAGATTGGAATGCAAAAAACGTTGCAAAATACCAGCCAGCTTCTTTTGCTGCTATGGAAGGAATTTTTGAAACGGAAGAGGCAGGAGCAGAGATTGTACTTATTGGACAGCCCAATATGGTAGAAAAAAAGTTGGATAATAAAATAGCCGTGCCTAATATATTAAGCTTCTTAACCTACCAAGAATGGGATAGGCAAATTCCAGGAATGGACCATTTTAAAAAGGAAGAATTGCCAGATAACATTCCGGCACTTTATTACTCTTATCATATTATGGTTGGTTTAGGAACTATTTTTATTGGGGTTATGTTTTTGTCGGCTTTCTTTTTGTGGCGAAAAAAGTTATATACATTAAAACCACTATTATGGACTATTATGTTTTTAGTTCCTTTTCCTTATATCGCTAATCTTACAGGGTGGTACACTGCAGAGCTTGGAAGGCAACCATATTTGGTTTACGGTTTGTTAAGAACAACCGAAGGTATTTCTCCCACAGTTTCTTCTGGGAATACATTATTTACTTTACTGGGTTTTGTAGCCTTGTATATGCTTCTAGGGTTATTATTTTTAGTCCTGGTAGGAAAAACTATTAACGAAGGTCCAAAACACCAAACACATTAAATTATGGAACTATTTTGGTACATAGCAATAGCAGTTGTTTTAGCAATGTTTTTTATTTTAGATGGATATGATTTTGGAACAGGAATAATTCATTTATTCTTTGCAAAAGAAGAGAAAGACAAAGAAGTAATTACAAAAGCTGCAGGTTTATTTTGGGATTCTAATGAGGTTTGGTTAGTAGCCGCAGGAGGAATGCTTTTTATGGCTTTTCCAACCTTTTATGCATCTGTATTTAGCGGCTTTTATTTGCCTTTAATTTTAGTTCTGTGGTTAATTATTTTTAGAGCAATAGGATTAGAACTTAGAGGTCAATTTAAATTTCAAATGTGGAAGGATATTTGGGATGCTTCTTTTGGGGTTTCTAGTTTATTATTAGCCTTATTTTTTGGTATTGCTTTAGGTAATGTTGTCAGAGGTGTAAATTTTGGTGGGGTAGAGAAAGGAGTTTCGGAATATGAAGCACATTATTTTTTCTTGCCATTATGGGATAGTAGTTTTAGCCCGTTAAGCAAAACTCCTGGAGTTATAGATTGGTTCACTATTATTATAGGAATAATATCTGTAGTTACTTTAGCAATTCATGGAGCCAATTGGATTATTTTAAAAACAAATGCAGCCATAAATAATAAACTTAAAGGAGTAATTTTAAAACTAAATATTGTACTTGCTGCACTTACCATTTTCTCTTTAATTGTTTGGAAAATTATTAACCCAAATTCCTTTGATAATTTTATAGAGAAGCCCTATTTATTAGTTTTTCCTATTATTTATTTTACTGGTTTAATAGGACTGTTTTTTATTAAGAAATTAAAGAAAGATGTATATGCTTTTGCACTATCTACTTTGCTAATATTAGGAGGAATTACATCTTCCTTAGCTTCTTTGTTTCCAGTGTTGTTACCTTCTGTAAATACCGTAAATGAACCCTTAACTATTTATAATACTGCTGGTACAGAATATGGTTTGTCTGTTGCTCTAAATTGGGGAATAATTGGTTTTATTCTTCTTTTTGTATACATGATTATACAAAAAAGATTAATGGGAGGGAAGATAGATAATATGGATTATGGCCATTAATATTCTGGTATGACAGGTACGCTAATAGCATTAATTAGTATTCTAGTAGGAATAATAGCTGCTAATGGTTTTGGGTATACAGTTAAAAAATATTCCTTTGGTATAATGGGTAATACCATAGTTGGCGTTTTTGGAAGTGTATTTTTAATTAAATCTTTTGGAAGATTAGGCTTTGACCCTTGGTCTATTATGAATAACGAAGATTTTGTAGGTTTACGACTAGTTATAAATATAGTAGTTTCTGCTTTAGGCGGAGTTGTAGGTCTAATTTTAGCAAAATTGCTTTACAATAAGATTAATTAGTTTCCCTTTAATCGGTCCCATAAATCGCTAAGTAATTTTTTTCCGTTCTTCGAGTTTTTTGGAACTTCAGTAAACATAACTTCGTTAGCATCATTTACAGTAACCTTATACTTAAAAACAAAGTTTTGTGAGTTTGGTTCTAAGCTTAAAAGTCCAAATCGTAAATCATTAAAATATAAATTTTTGTCGTTCTTTTGGATAATGTACCAGCCCTCAGAGATAGCAATCATTCGTTGTACACTCTTATCTTTAATTAAGTTTTCTAAAAGATGATGGTTTTTGGGGTAGGTTTCAAAACGTACTGGTTGGGAATCAAAAAAAGAATAGTTTCCTAATAAATAATTGTCCTTAGTTTCTACATTTGCACTCCACAAAATAGTATTTAAAGCAGATGGCCTTGTGTCTAATTGTATATACGCTATATTTTGTCTTTCTAAGGCATCTTTAAATTTATTAAAAGCAATCCATTTTAATAAAAGTGTAAGTAGCAAATAACCAGAACTTACCAATAATCCCATCTTATTATAGTAACTGCGTTTTTTTGTAGTACGTTTTTGCCGCATGGCTAGTAATAAAAACACTAAAAAAGGTAATGTATACAGAGGGTCAATAACAAATATGTTTTTAAAGGCTAATCGTACATCTAAAGGCCAAAATAGTTGCGTTCCCCAGGTAGTATGTGCATCTAATATTGGATGCGTTATAAAAGCCCAAAAGAATAACCAAGACCATGCTTTAATATCTTTATATTTTTCATATCTAGTTACTAGCCAACCAAATATTGGCGCAAAAACAATAGAAAATAAAATAGAGTGCGTAAATCCGCGATGAATTTCTAACGCTGAAACAGTATCTGTAAAGTAAGAAGCAAATACATCTAAATCTGGAATAGTACCAGCAATGGCACCATAAAGCATTGCCTTATTTCCATTTTTTTTTCCTAAAACAACTTCGCCAACTGCTGCTCCTAATACAATTTGTGTGAGTGAATCCATAGTATGTATTCAAAAGTAAGTTATAGCAACATACTTTACCAGTATAAATCTGTAATTTAGTAATAGAAATTTAAATGCCTTATGATCATACATCACCTTGCTTTAGAAAACTCAATTTTAAGCAAATTTATAACAGAAATAAGAGATAGTACAATTCAGAAAGATACCATGCGTTTTCGGAAAAATATAGAGCGTATTGGGGAGGTTTTAAGTTATGAGTTAAGTAAAACTTTACATTTTAAAGCTACAGAAGTGCAAACCCCTTTAGGTATAAAAAAAACATCAAAATGTATAGATAATATTGTTCTTTGTTCCATTATGCGTGCAGGATTACCTTTGCACCAAGGAATATTAAATTATTTTGATGATGCAGAAAATGCATTTATATCTGCATATAGGCATCACCCAGATGGGAAAGATGACTTTGATGTAATTGTAAAATATTTAGCAGCTCCTTCTATAGAAAAAAAGACTTTGATTTTAGCAGACCCAATGTTGGCAACAGGTAAAACATTAGAGAATGTTTTAAGGGCATTAGAATCTCATGGCACACCAGAACAAATACATATTGTTGCGGTAATAGGCTCAGAAGAAGGTGTAAAGTTTATTGAAAATGTATTTCCTGAAAACACACATCTTTGGATTGCTGATATAGATTCTGAGCTTAATTCCAAAGGTTATATTATTCCTGGTTTAGGAGACTCTGGAGATTTGTCTTATGGAGAAAAAATGTAAGGAGAAATAATTTAATAAACTATATAAACCCTTTTTCTTTGGCAGTTTCTATAAGCTCCCTGTCTGATGCTTCTTTGTTTCCAAAATACGCCTTTATTTTCTTTTTACGTCTTTCTATACTAGCAATAGAAAGGTGTACAAAATCTGGTAAGTTCTTCATTTTTTCACCCACCGATAAAAAGTATAAAATTTTAATATCATAAACATCTAGAGTAGGGTTCTCTGAGTTTTGAACATTCTTTAGTTTTGTTATTTTACTAGAAAAGTAGTTTCTATCATTTAGAACAGCATCAATAGCATCTAGTAATATTTCTGGAGTTGTTTCTGTTTTAATAATATACCCATCTGGCTCTAAATTATTAAGAATACTGTATATTCTTTGGGTATCTCCTATAGAGCTTAAAACAATGATTTTTGAGTTCGTTGTTTTTCTAATTTTAATTCCTAAATCTTCCCCATTTATTAAAGCATAATCATTATTAACAGGTAAGCGTATATCTAAGAAGACTATATGAAAAAAATCTTGCTCATTTTGTTCAATTAAATTTATAGCTTCTACGCTATTTTGCGCTTTGTAAAATTCAAATACATAATTATCACTAAATTCATTTAATGACAGTTCATAACCTTTTAGGATTATTGGATGGTCATCGACCATTAAAATTTTTATTATAAGTTTCAAAATTTCAAAAATCTAGTTTATGCCAGATATATTTTTTAATACATAAGTTTCTGTAACAATTGTAAAATTATTACAGGAGTACCACAGTACTTTTTTTTATGTAATTAATGGTTAGTGTTAATAATTGCGCAATATAAAAATTACTTTATAAGATGATTTTACTTTACGTAAGTAAGTTCTCACTTATTGCCTAAAAACACTGTTTTTTAGTAAAATAGAAGGAAAAACCATCACATTATAATGTGTTTATGCGCTATTCTTGTTACCAAAGGAGTATTAATATTTATGAATAAGGTATTGCCTCAAGAATATTTAAAAAATAAAAAAACTAACGCTTATTGTATGAAATTTGTTATTATAAGAAGAGTTTGTAGAAAATTAAATTAATGCTTTAGGATTAGGATAATTATCGGATTGATCTTCTACGGTTTCATCCATGCAAACAAAATCTTTTTCTACAAGTATAGATAAAGAATTTTTAGCATCAATTTTTAGAGTGTGTTTATGGCCAATTATACTATTGGTAGGCCATTCTAAACAATCTTTTTTTGGTATATAGATGGTAATTGTGTTCTCTACATAAGAAGCTTCCATTGTATTTATAGCTTCTTTAGCAGTAATTGTATAGATTAGTGTATTATCTGGAAACACAATTTTTTCTGAAAATACACCAGTTTTTGCTAAACCGTCTACTTCTGTTTTTGTAAGTCTAAGACGTACAGAATTTCCTCTTATTCTAATTTTCATGAGTATCTTTTTTACTTACTAAACCTTTAGTAAATTCATTTAATGTTTCTACTTTTTCTTCAAAATCTCCTTTAATAGTTTTTCTAAATTCATTAAGATTTTTTACCAAATCGTCAATATTATCTGGAATAACATCTTCAAAGAATTGTCGTAATCTTTTTGCTGTGGTAGGCGATTTTCCGTTTGTGGAAATTGCAACTTTTACATTCCCTTTAGTAACAATACCACCCATATAGAAGTCGCAAAAAGGGGGATTGTCGGCAACATTAACAAGAATACTCCTTTCTCTACAATCATGGTATACTTGCTCATTAACAGCAACATTGTCTGTTGTAGCTATAGCAATGTGCTTTCCTTTTAAATATTTCTCATGATAAGCATCTTTAATAATAGTTACATGGTGCTTTCTTGCTAAGGCAAGTGTTTTATCTAAAAAATCTAGAGAAACCATTTCTACTTTTGCATTAGGACTTGATTTTAATAAAAAAGTAAGTTTTTCTAACCCAACATTACCCCCGCCAACAACCAAAATATTAAGTTGCGATACTTTTAAAAATATTGGATATAACTCGTTACGCTCCATTGTTATCTTCTTTATTTGTTTTGTAGTTTATAGTTACCCTAGTGCCTTCCCCTGGAATAGAGTTTATAAACAATCTGCCATTAATATAACTTATTCTTTCTTTCATAAAAAATAACCCCATGCCGCCATCACTATTATTTTTAGGAGGTTCTTTTAAAATAACAGGGTTAAACCCTTTACCATCATCATCTATGACTACACTTAAAATATGATCGGTGTAATTTATGGTTAGTAAAATATAATTAGATTCTGCGTATTTTATGGCATTATTTATAGCTTCTTGCGTAACTCTATAAATATTGGTTTCCGCTAGAGAATCAAATCTAAAATTAACTTCAGTTTTATTATCAAAAAGAATGTTCTTTCCAGTTAATCTAGAAAGTTCTGTAGTCATTTTTTGTAATGCAGGTAATATACCATGATCACTTAATTCTGGAGGGGTTAAATTAAAAGTGGCAGTACGTACTCCTTTTATTAAGTCAGAAGTTAATTCTTTTAAATAGATGATTTTTTCTTCTGCTTTTTCTTGGTTTTCTAAGTCAATAGATTCTATATTAAACCGTAAAGCTGTTAACATTTGGCCAATGCCATCATGAATATCTTTGGCAATACGTTTTCGTTCCTCTTCCTGCCCTTCTACTATTTGGCTTGCTTTTCTCTTTTTCTGAAGTATTCTTTCTTCATAATTTTCTTTTGTAAGTTTTTCAACTTGCATTAAGTGTTTTTTTCTTTCTGTAATATCAGAACATAAAATTAAAACACTTTGTTGTCTGCTAGATTGGTACATAGGTATTATAGAAATGTCTAACCAAATGTTT
Source organism: uncultured Maribacter sp. (assembly GCF_947495965.1). GTDB lineage: Bacteria > Bacteroidota > Bacteroidia > Flavobacteriales > Flavobacteriaceae > Maribacter_B. The sequence goes on along the minus strand of NZ_CANMBB010000001.1, from coordinate 349,343 downwards.
TTACTTGCAGTGGTAATTTTTATTTCTTCGTTCCTTATGCTATTTTTTTTATTACTTTTTAAAATTTCTTTTAAATACTTTTGTTGCCCTTGATCTGTAGTTAAGAGTTCTTGCAGTGGTTTTTTTAAATCTTCATGAGAGCAACCAAGTAGGGTAATAAATTTTTTACTAATAAAAACAATACTACCGTCTTCTCTAGCACTTGCAAATAAGGCAGCATTATCAATTACAAAATTTAATTCTTGTAGCTCCTGTAAAGACTTCTCTTTCTCATCATATAGTTTTTGTATTTGAGAAGCATTTTTATCAGAGACTAATTTGTGTTTCATTAACTTAGAAATACTATTTCTAATTTGGATGGAAAGAGGTCTAAAAATAAAAACCATTTCTAGAAATAGAATCAATAAAGAAAAAGCTAAAAGTAGGTATTCTTTATTTTTTAATTTTTGAAGTTCCTTTCTACTTTGTTTGTCATACGTATTAACAATAGTGTCCATTATATTAAGAAAAATCCTTTCTTTTTTTAGTAAGATAGATGTGTTTTCTTGGTATTCTTTTGTGGTAAGGTAGTTTGGGGTGTTAGAAGCCTTAAGAATTTTAGTAATGGCACTTACCATTGCATTATGGTGCGGATTTAAATCTTTAAATAGTTTTTTAATTGGAGTGTAGTTTTCAACAACAATATCCATTTCTTTGTCGCCAAATTGTAATGCTTTATGAGAAGCAATCCATTTAGATAAGGTAGTTTTTATTTCTCTAGTAATTAGGTCTTTTTCATTTTCATTTTTCACCTCTTTTAAAAGTAATATTTCCTTTACTAGTTTTTGACTAAAAGCCCGCTGTCTACCTGCAATATTTATTATTCTAGAATCGTCTAGTTGGGTGTTAATATTTGTTTGTATTAATATTTGCGCTATAATAACTGTAAGTGCTATTGCAGATAAAGCAAGCAAATACCATTTGCGAATCCTATTAAAGGTTTCAGTATCTAATGGTTGTTGCAATTTATCTTCGCTCATATTAGAATAAAATTATTCCCAATAAGGGTGATTTTTTAGGCTAGTGCTTTTGTTACTAATGCTAAAGAAGCATCTGATAAAGGTAGTTTTAAAGCTGCTTGGTGTCCTTTATCAGACATTTTGCGCCATGTTTTTTGTAAAATATCTATTAGTTTGTCCTCTTCATATTTTTTAGCAAAAGGTTCAAAATAAAACTCTAAAAAGACTAAACAAATTACATCTTCGAGTATTTGCGTTTCTTCGTTTTTTTTAAGTTGTTTCTTTTCTAGAAGGAAAGCAACTTTATCTATGGTTTCTTGATCATAGCCTACTTCTTTTAATATTTCAGAAGATTTTTTAGCATGATATTTTTTTAAATCTTGTCTCCATTTAAGATAACCAGCTCTATTCATTTCGTAGCTATCTCTTGCTATTTCCCATCTGCAAATATGTTGGCAACGTGCAGTAAGTTGTAATGCTTCTGATGCATTTGGTGCAAACACATTTAATTTGTTTGTCATCCTTATAGCATATAATACTTCTTTTGCGTAAGTTTTTCCTTGGTATTCTTCTTTATTTGGGTCTTTTTCATTTGCAGCATCAAATAAAGAATATGCTTTTTGTGATTTTTCTGTAGTTGCCATATATAACTAGGATTAGTAAATCCAAAGCTATTCAGAAAAACCTACATACACAAAGTCATTTTCAATTTTTACAGGATATGTTGCAATTGCTTCTAAATCGCCATTTAGATTCTCGCCATTTTCTAATGAAAATATCTTTTTGTGTAAAGGGCAAGCAACCATAGGAATACCCTTGTGGTCCCCAATCATTCCTCTACTTAAAACCATTTCTTGTTTTTCTGGAGATAGGTTTTGGCAAGCATACCATGTATTTAGTCTTTTAAAATTAAATACGGCAATTTGCAAATCTTTATATTTTACACATGCGCCTCCATCTTTTGGAAACGCAGTAACTGGTGCTGCTTTAAACCAAATAGTTACATTTTCTGGTTTTACTGTGGTATATTTATCTGAAAGTATATTCATTGCTTAAAAATTTAGAAATTGGTTGTTTTAAAACTTAATTAGACCCATTTTTCTGGCATTTTTTGTTCTCTTAATGGCACAAAAACTAAGTTATCATCTTCTTCGTCGCTATTTACAAAGTGGTTAAAACGTTTCATCATTTCAGGGTCATTAATAGCTTGTGTCCATTCGCATTCAAACTTATTCACTAGCGTTTGCATTTCATTTTCTAAATCTTCTGCAATTCCTAATTTATCTTCAATAATTACTTCTTTTAAATAATCAAGACCACCTTCTAAACGTTCTTGCCATGCCGCAGTTCTTTGTAATGGTTTTGCAGTACGCATGTATAACATTAGGTAACGGTCTATATATTTAATTACCGTTTTGTTATCTATTTGCTCTGCAAATAACTCGGCATGTCTTGGTGTAGCGCCACCATTACCACCAAGATATAAGTTCCAGCCACCTTCTACAGCAATTAAACCAAAATCTTTGCCACGGGCTTCGGCACATTCACGAATACAACCAGAAACGCCACCTTTAATTTTGTGAGGTGCACGTATTCCTCGGTATCTATTTTCTAATTCAATACCAAAACTTACACTTTCATCCATACCGTAACGACACCATGTAGAACCTACACAAGTTTTTACAGTACGTAAAGATTTTCCGTAAGCATGGCCACTTTCAAAACCATGACCTATTAAATCTTTCCAGATTAAAGGTAACTGGTTTAGAGTAGCACCAAATAAATCGATGCGAACACCACCAGTTACTTTTGTATATAAGTCGTATTTCTTAGCAATTTCTCCTAGTGCAATTAACTTATCTGGTGTAATTTCTCCACCAGGAACACGAGGAACAACAGAATACGTTCCGTTACGCTGAATGTTAGCTAAGAACCTATCATTAGAATCTTGTATAGCGTATTCTTTATTAGCAGTATCAGCATTTATACTAGCCATTAAAGATGCTACAACGGGTTTACATAACTCACAACCATGGCCACCATTTCCGTGATTGTCTAGAACTTCATCAAAAGTTTTATATCCTTTTACTTGTATAATTTTATATAAATCTTGTCTGTTTAAATCAAAGTGTTCACAAACGGTATCTTTTACTTCTATGCCTAAAGATTTTAGAGTAGCTTCCGTAAGGTCTTTTACCATTGGTTTGCAACCGCCGCAACCAGTACCTGCTTTGGTGCAACTAACTACATCTGCTAAATCTTTAGATTCCCCACTTTCAATAGTTCCGCAAATTTGCCCTTTTGTAACATTTTCACAAGAACATATTTGCGCTTCATCTGGTAAGTCCATAACATCGCCAAAAGAACCACCACCTTCAGTAGCGGGTAAAATTAACTGTGCAGGGTCTTCAGGAATGGCCATTCCGTTTAAATAAATTTGGTGTAACATGCTATAATCTGTAGCATCGCCAACTAGAATACCACCTAATAATTTTTTACCATCAAGACTTACGTTTATTCTTTTGTATAAATGTTGGGTTTTATTTTCAAATATTATAGAATGTCCTTTTGCCGCAGGCATAAAAGGTTCCCCAAAACTAGCAACATCTACTCCAATAAGTTTAAGTTTGGTAGACATGTCTATTTCTTCTGCCATTACACTCTTGCTTTCTCCTAATATTTGGTCTGCAGCAACCCCTGCCATATCATAACCTGGAGCAACTAAACCATATATCATTTGGTTGTAAAGAGCAATTTCTCCTATAGCATAAATATTAGGGTCCGAGGTTTGCATTTTGTTATCTACAACGATACCACCACGAACACCCATTTCTAAATCACATGTTTTAGCTAGCTCGTCTCTTGGACGAATACCTGCAGATATAATTAGCATTTCTACATCTAATACATCATCTTCTCCAAATTCCATTCCTGTAATAGCTTTATCTCCTAAAATTTGGTTAGTAGCTTTACTTAAATGTATGTTTAGTCCTATAGATTCTAACTTAAGTTGTAATACCTGACTACTTCTAGAATCTAGTTGCCTTGGCATTAGTTTAGGTGCAAATTCTACAATATGTGGCTCTAGTCCCATATCCATTACTGCTTTTCCAGCCTCTAAACCTAATAATCCGCCACCAAGTACAGCTGCTTTTGCATTAGGATTAGTTTGTTTTAGTTTAGCGGCATAAGCAAGCATACCTTCTAAATCTTCAATAGTTCTGTACACAAAAACCCCTTCTTTTTCTACGCCTTTAATAGGAGGTACAAAGGCAGAAGAACCAGTTGCTAATACTAAATAATCGTAAGATAACTCACGGTCTTTTGCTGTGGTAATTTTTTTAGAGGCCTTGTGAATATCTGTAACGCGTTCGCCAACAATTAAATCTATATTATTTTCCGCATACCATTCGGCAGGAGCCATTTCTAATGCTTTTGCATCTTGATTTTCAAAAAACTCACTTAAATGTACACGGTCATAAGCAGGTCTTGGTTCTTCACCAAAAACTATTACCTTAAATTTTTCACTTCCTTCTTTAGCTACAAATTTTTCACAAAATTTATAACCCACCATCCCATTTCCAACTACTATTATAGTTTTCATACGTACTTGTTTAGATATTACATTACAAAAATACGTATAATTACGTATTTTTTATATAATTTTATCAAAATAAACACGTAGTTTTGTTGCAGAATTCACAATTGTTAGTCCTAAAAAATTAGAAATTATGATTAAAAGCAAAAAACCAAGAATATCTTTAGTAGGAGCTGGTCCTGGTAGTAGCGACCTAATAACGCGTAGAGGTTTTAAGCTTTTACAGTCTGCAGATGTAATTTTATATGATGCTTTAATTAGTAAAGAACTCTTATGTGAGATTGATGAAAATATTCCAAAAATATACGTAGGTAAAAGATGTAATAAGCATTCTTATACACAAGATTCTATAAATAAGTTGTTAGTAGAAAAAGCATTTGAATGTGGTCATGTAGTACGTTTAAAAGGTGGGGATCCTTTTGTTTTTGGTAGAGCTAGTGAAGAAATAGAATATGCAGAAAATTTTGGTATTCCAGTAACTGTAGTTCCTGGGGTAACTAGTGCAATTGCTGTTCCGCAAAGCCAAGGTATTCCGGTTACTAAAAGGGGAGTTAGTAGTAGTTTTTGGGTAATGACTGCAACAAAAAAAGACAATAGCTTTTCTGAAGATTTAAAGTTAGCTGCGCAATCCTCTGCAACTATGGTTATTTTAATGGGGGTTCGTAAATTTGATGCTATAGCTAAGAATGTGTCTAAGTATAGAGGAGAAGCTACTCCTGTGGCACTTATACAAAATGGAACTTTGAAAAATGAAACCTGTGTTGTGGGAACTTTAGGAGAGGCTATGAGTTTGTATCGTAAAGTAGATGTTACACAGCCAGGTATTATTATAATTGGTAATGTTGTATCAGAACATCCTGCATTTTTTGAAGAAGAGTTACAACGAGTCCTGCATGATTACATGTAATTTCTATGTTTTTTAATAGTTTTATTTATGATTTTCTGTTTTTACGCACCTACTTTTTTTCATTTTCATAAAATTTCTCACTTTTTTAGAATTCAATTTTATTTTTAAGTATTAATACGTAGTTTTGATTTACAATTTAAGTATATAAATACGTATCATGGAAAATAAAAAAGCAACAAAGCTACAGTTACTTAATTTTAAAAGTATTTCTACAAGAACATTTTGGATAACCTCTATAGCATTCTTCTTGTGCTTCTTTTCATGGTTTGGTATAGTGCCTTTTATGCCAGATGTAGTTAAGGATTTAGGGTTAACACCAGAACAAAAATGGAACTCTATTATTCTTGCCGTTTCAGGGACTGTATTTGCAAGATTAGCAATTGGTAAATTATGTGATAAATATGGACCGCGTTTATGTTACACCTGGATGTTAATGATTGGAGCTTTGCCAGTTATATTAATAGGGTTTGTGCAAACGCCAGAACAATTTTTAATATGTAGGTTATTTATAGGTTTTATTGGGGCTTCTTTTGTAATTACCCAAGTGCATACCTCTATAATGTTTGCATCAAATATTGTTGGTACAGCAAACGCAACTTCTGCAGGATGGGGTAACCTTGGAGGTGGAGCCAATAGATTAGGAATGCCAATTATTGCGGCTGCGGTAGTGAGTTTGGGAATTGCCGAAGCGGAAAATGCTTGGAGGTATTCTATGATTATTGCTGGTGTTACTTGTTTTATAATGGGTATTGTATATTTCTTTTTTACACAAGATACGCCAGAAGGCAACTATAAAGAATTAAAAGAAAGAGGAGAGTTACCTACAAGTAAAAAAGACGAAATAGGTTTTTTAGAAGTTTTAAAAGATTATAGAGTTTGGATACTTTTTTTAATATACGCTGCTTGTTTTGGAATGGAACTTACCGTTTATGGTACTATGGACGATTATTTGCAAAATAGATTTGGATTAAGTAGGAGTTTTGCAGGAAATTTAGTGCTGTCTTTTGCTTTAATGAACATTTTTGCAAGAACCTTAGGAGGGTATTTTGGAGACATGTTTGGAAGACTCAAAGGTTTAAGAGGTCGTGTAATTTTCTTGGCTGTAATTCTTGCTATAGAGGGTATTGTTCTTACCACTTTTTCTACTACAACTAGTATAGTAGTGGGTATGGGATTTTTAATAGCCTTTAGTTTAAGTGTACAAATGGCAGAAGGTGCAACATTTTCTGTAGTTCCTTTTATAAATAAAAAAGCAATAGGCTCTATTTCTGGAATTGTAGGAGCTGGAGGTAACGTAGGTGCCTTTGTTGCAGCTATGCTTTTAAAATCTAAATCGGCAGTAGCAGAAAGTGCTGCAATAGCTTCCAATTCTGAGCTTGGAGAACAGGCAGTTAAATCTGCACAAATGGCGGCATCAGCATCAGCGGTTTCTAGCGGTTATTTTATCATTGGAGGTTTTGTTGTTCTTGCAGGAATATTAGCATTGACTATTAAGTTTGCTCCTGTAGCAGAAGAGAGTCCAGAATTGGTTTTAAAGGCAGATAAATAATGGTTTAGTAGCCGAGCATTAGTAATTTAAAACAGTAGATATGCAATCAAACACAGATAACATACAAAAAATGAGAAGAAAGTCCATGTCTGGTATTTCTTGTGATACGTGTGAAAATGTAAAGTGTTTGATGAAAAAAAACATTACATCTAAAATAGTTTTAGACTTTTCTTATGAAAAAACAGACATAAACTGTAAAAAAGGACAGCAGTTTATTATGGAAGGAGCACCTGTAAATGGATTGTTTTTTATATTAAAAGGAAAAGTAAAAGTTTTTAGAACAGGTATTAATGGTAGAGAGCAAATAGTACGTTTTGCAAAAGAAGGAGAAATAATTGGTCACAGAGGTTTTGGAACTGAGGAATATTATTCCATATCTGCAATAGCCTTAGAAAATACTACATTATGTTATTTTTCTAAAAATTTGTTGCAATATGCTTTAAAAGAAGATGCAAGTTTTACCTATGATTTAATGCTTTTTTATGCAAACGAACTCAATAAGAGTGAGGCTAAAGTAAAATCAATATCTCAAATGACAGTTAGGGAAAGAGTAATAGATACACTTCTCTATGTTAATAGAAAATTTGGGCAACTTAATGGTTATATAAACCTTCAATTAAGTAGAAAAGAATATGCAGATTATGCTGGCACAACAGAAGAGCAAGTAATACGTATTTTATCAGTTTTAAAGAAAGAAAACTTAGTAATAGCAAAAGGAAAGCGTATAGGTATTCCAGATGTAAAACTTCTCAAAAGAGAAATATCGGAACACAATTTCTATTTAGATACATAGTAAGTGTTTGTAATAGTTAGTTGTTTATTTTTTTCAAACCTTTCTGAAAAGGCTGCATTTATGCAGCCTTTTTTATGGTTTAAAATCATATTTAATAAGGGTGAAAAACATTGTTGCTTTATGAAATAATAAATATTTACTTCTGTCTTTAATCATACAATATTTAAGTTTTGGTCTTTACATTTGTCTAAGTAAAAATACGTAAAATACGTAATCTTTATTTTTAGAATAACCATTAAACTAAAACAATCTATTATGGAAGAAAAAACAATTTCTCTTGTTCAAGAATCATTCGAAAAGGTAAAACCAATTGCCTCTACAGCAGCAGAGATATTTTATACTAAGTTATTTGAGCTGGATCCAGCATTAAAGCCTTTATTTCCATCGGATCAAGAAAAAATGGCAGTACAAGGAAATAAGTTAATGACTATGTTAGGTAGTGCCGTTGCAGGATTAAGTAATCTAGATATGTTGGTTCCTGTTTTAGAAAATCTTGGAAAAAAACACGTGGAATACAAAGTAGAGCCCTCTCATTATAATACTGTAGGCGCAGCTTTGTTAGATACACTTTCTGTGGGGTTAGGAGATGATTTTACTCCAGAAGTTAAAGAAGCATGGGCATCGGTTTATGGAACTATGTCTGACGTAATGATAAAAGCATCTTATTAATAAGCCTAAAATTTACTCGTATGAAAAATATAGAAAAAAATCCAGTTTTAGTAATCGCTATTTTATTAACTAGTCTTATTCTTCTTAATTCATGTGGAGGGGTTCCTGAAGAAAAAGTAAAAGATGGGGAGATGGCTAATAATGCTTTTTCTGTGGAAGAAGTTCTGGAAATGGTTGCAGAAGAGAATGATGTTACAAGAACCCTGTACACTAAAGCTATTGTTGGAAAAGGAAAATTACAAGGTATGAAGTTTGATGAGGATTGGAGAAAAGATGATGTTGAAGCTGGACCTTTACCAGCTCTTTTTTTAAGAGGTGTAGCAACAAGTATAAGAAAAAGCCCAGTGCCATTAGGACTATATTTGGGTTCTGATTTTCCTGTAAATGCAGCAAATAAGTTTGAAGGGAAACAAGCAGAGCTTTTTAAAAAAATAAAAGTTGACCAAAAACCACAATTTTTTTATGAAGAGGATACAAAATTACATACCGCTATGTTTGCAGATTTGGCTAGTGCAGGAGCATGTGTTACATGTCATAATAAACATCCGCAAACGACAAAGGATGACTGGAAACTAGGAGACGTAATGGGGGCTACAACATGGCAATATCCTAAAGATTCTTTAACCTATAAAGAAACAGTAGATGTGTTAAACTCTTATGCAATGGGTACTGTAGATATATATGTAGAATACTTAAATGAAATAGCTGCATTTAAAGAAAGTGAAAAACCAATTATTGGAGATAAATGGCCAGTAGAAGGGAATTACTTGCCAACATCTGAAGTGTTTTTAGATAGTGTTAAGAAATTAACTTCTTACAAAACAATGAAAAAATTAGTAGCTGTAAGGGAGTAAACTAAATAGCAATTTTTTAACCTCTATTAGATTTTATATTAGTGAAAAGTAATAACAACTCTACTGTTTTAGGATTGGTATTGTTATCCGCCTTTTTTGTATTCTATTTTGGAAATATAGAATGGGTGTGGTTACAAGAACTGCAACAACAAGAAAACTATAAAAGATGGTCTGGTTTAGGAGTGGCATTGTTTATCATTTTTCAGTGGCTGTTAACCTTTTCACGTATAATTAAAAGGTTTAGACAAAGTGCCATGAAAATGGCAACAATTCATAAGTGGCTAGGAGCAATGAGTCCTCTTCTTTTTTATATTCATAGTGTAAAATTAGGATATGGCTATATAGCTCTTATGTCTTATTTGTTTTTTGCTAATGCTCTTTTGGGGTATATAAATTTAGATGTTATAAAAAGTAAAGGAGAAATTTTATTTAAAGGTTGGATGATTTTTCATGTGGCATTTTCAATAATCATCTCCATTTTAATGTGTTTCCATATAGTAATGGTGTTTTATTATAAATAAGTCTATAAATGAAGTTATTAGTAAAAGAAATAATACAGGAGACAAAAGATGCTGTAACCATCTGTTTTAAAAATGGAAATTTTTTTAAAAGGCTAGCCTATAAACCAGGGCAGTTTATGTCTATTAATGTTCCTATAGATAATACAGTGCATAAAAGAGCCTACTCCTTTAGTAGTAATCCTTATACCGATTCAGATTTAAGAATAACAATAAAGAGGGTAGATCAGGGGTTGGTATCTAATTATATTCATGATAATTTTAAAGTAGGAGATAAGTATGAAGTAGATAAACCTACAGGAAGTTTTTGTTTAGCCCCAAAAAAAGAGACTACAAAACAATATGTTTTTTTTGCTGGTGGTAGTGGTATAACCCCAATATTTTCTATTGTAAAATCTGTTCTAGAAAAAGAACCAAATTCTAAAATTCTCTTGGTGTATGCTAATCAAAATTACGAAGGGATTATTTTTAATAAAGAGATTGAAAACTTAACTAAGAAGTATGCTTCCTCATTCAGAGTAGAACATATACTTTCTAAAAGTGATAATGCTCCATTAAATTATTATTCAGGTTTGCTTACAGAGGAAGTTTTGATAGCAATTATGGAAAAGCACAATTTAAAATTCAATTCAAATGAATATATGATTTGTGGTCCCTTTGGATATATGGAGTGTGTTAAAGAAATTTTAAATACTAAGAACGTTTCTCCTTCTAATATTAAGGTCGAAGTTTTTGCAAGTCCAAAAATAGCAGTTGTCGGAGAAAATCAAGAATGCGATGTAGAGATTAATTATGATAATGAATCCTATAAAATTAAAGTTCCTAAAAACAAATCTATTTTACAAATGGCAATGGTAAATAATATTGCTTTACCATATTCTTGTAGGTCTGGTATGTGTTCTACTTGTAAAGCATCTTGCTCTAAAGGAGATGTGGTAATGACAGAGGGGCATTTTATGCCGCCAGAAGAAGTAGAAGATGGTAAAATATTAACCTGTATAAGCTATCCTGCTAGTGAAAATGTTGTAATTAATTTTTAAAAGGTATGTTTAAAATAAGTCCATTAAGAAAAAGACAATTTACTGGAGGTATTGTAGGGGTGCTAATAGGAATATGTGTTGTTTTGTTTTTAACCTTAAAGTCTTCTGAGGAATATATCTCACTTGGTCCAATGAATGAAGGGCATGATGATTTATCTTGTGTTACTTGCCATGCCGATGCTAAAGGAAATTTATCCCAACAAATCCAATCTAATATACAATTTGCAATTGGTATGAGAGAACATAATGTAGATTTTGGAACCCAAGATGTTACGGTTGAAAATTGTTTGCAATGCCATGATAGACCAAATGACAGGCACCCTAATCATCGTTTTTCGGAACCAAGATTTAAAGAAATTATAAAAGTAATAGACGCTACAACTTGTATTACTTGCCACTCAGAACATAATGGAGAGAGGGTTACTGTTGCAGCTGTTAATTATTGTATGAACTGTCATCAAGATTTAAAAGTAGAAGAGGATCCTATAGATGTTGCTCATGAAACACTTATTGCAGAAGAACAATGGAATACATGTATACAGTGTCATGATTTTCATGGAAATCATAGATATGAAGTTCCAACAAAATTACAAGATACCATTCCTATGCAAACAATTAATGCTTATTTAAAAGGAGGGAAAGATCCTTATGGAACGGATAAAAAATATATTGGTTTGTCTGAGCCAGAATGGATTAAATTAAATTTAAATAAGAAATAAAATAAGAGTACATATATTATAAAAAAAAGCCAACTAAATACGTATTTAGTTGGCTTTTTTTATTCTAAGTAGTAGTTACGTAGCCTTTTTTATTAGATTATACGTATTGATTATTTTTTGTAAAGTGCTGTAAAACATAGTGTTATTGTGTAAATGTGTTTTTTGATAGTTTTTAAACTGTTAGTTTCATGGTATAACTATGGTGTAAAAGACGGATTTAAGATGGGTAATGCCATAGAATACTTTTAGTGTTACGTATATATTTGTCTTGAATAAGTATTAATACGTAGAACATTTAAAATTATAAATATGAAAACTATCTTTAAAAAAACCGCTTTTTTGTTACTTTTTGTCCTAGCGGCATCCTGTGGTGATAAAACAAAAAAGGCAGCTACGGAAACAGCAACTGAAGCTGCAGCTACAACATTAGAAATTGAAAAACCACAATTAACTTTTGGCTTTATAAAATTAACAGATATGGCGCCTTTAGCCATTGCAAAAGAAAAAGGCTTTTTTGAAGAAGAAGGATTGTTTGTTTCTGTAGAAGCGCAATCTAACTGGAAAAATATTTTAGATCGTGTTATTGATGGTCAGTTAGATGGTTCTCATATGTTAGCAGGACAGCCAATTGCTGCAGGAGCAGGTTTTGGTAGACAAGCAGAATTGGTTACTCCTTTTTCTATGGATTTAAATGGAAATGGAATTACGGTATCTAATGATGTTTGGTCTAAAATGAAGCCAAATGTCCCTAAAGGAGCAGATGGTAAACCAGTACACCCAATTAAAGCAGATGCTTTAAAACCAGTAATTACAGAGTATAAAAATTCTGGTAAAGCTTTTAAAATGGGAATGGTATTTCCAGTATCTACACATAACTATGAAATTCGTTATTGGTTAGCAGCAGCGGGTATTCACCCAGGAATGTACACAAAAGATAATGTGCAAGGGCAGATTGATGCTGAGGTATTATTATCAGTAACTCCTCCGCCACAAATGCCAGCTACTCTTGAAGCAGGTACAATATATGGATACTGTGTAGGAGAACCATGGAACCAACAAGCAGTATTTAAAGGTATTGGTGTGCCAGTTACAACAAACTATGATATCTGGAAAAATAACCCAGAAAAAGTATTTGTAATGACAAAGAAATTTGTTGAGGAAAATCCTAATACGGCAGTAGCAGTTACTAAAGCACTTATTAGAGCTGGTAAATGGTTAGATGAGCCAAGTAATAGAGCTGAAGCTGTAAAAATATTATCTATGTCGCAATACGTAGGTGCAGATGAAGCGGTTTTAGCAAACTCTATGACAGGTACTTTTGAGTTCGAAAAAGGAGACAAGCGTGCAATGCCAGACTTTAATGTATTCTACAAGTATAATGCAACTTACCCATTCTATTCTGATGGTACTTGGTTCTTAACACAAATGAGAAGATGGGGGCAAATTCCAGATGCTAAGCCAGTAGAGTGGTACTCAAATACTATCAAAGATATTTATAGACCAGATATCTGGGAAAAAGCAGCGAAAATATTAGTAACAGAAGGGCATATTCCTGCAACAGATATTCCAGATACAGACGGGTATAAGCCAGCTACAACAGATTTTATAGACGGTACTAAATATGATGCAAAAGATCCAATAGGGTACATCAATAGTTTTTCAATAGGAAACAAAGACTAAACACTAACTATTTAAACTAATAATTATGAAGCAAAGTATTACTTTAAATAAAATAACGCAACTAATGGGTTTTGGTTTTTTAAAACCCATTACAGCGCTATTTACTGGAAAACCGCAAAAAGAAGATATTGTAAACTTTTTAAAGAAAATTATTGTACCATTATTGTCTATTCTTTTATTTTTAGGAGTTTGGCAAGGAGGATCTAAAGCTCTTTTTAATAAGGAAGCAAACTTTAAGATAGAAAAAGCCCTAGCAGATCAAGGACAAGCAGCTGCAGATGAAATTAGAGCTTGTATTGCTTCTGGAGAAATTAGTTGCCAGCCAAATACATTGCCTTCTCCATCTCAGGTTTGGACTTCTTTTAAAACTTTATTAGAAGATCATAAAGTTATTAGCGCAGATAAACTTGCTTTTAAAGAAAAGACTGCAGTAATGAATGAAAAAAGAATTGCTGCAGGAAAAGAACCCATTACATATACAGGAAGACCTTCTTTTGTAGATCAAATATTTACAAGTTTAAAAACGGTATTTGCTGGGTTCTTATTAGCATTAGTTATTGCAGTTCCTATTGGGGTTGTAATAGGGTTAAGTACAACATTAAGAAGTTCTTTTAATTGGTTAATTCAAATATTTAAACCAGTATCACCAGTAGTATGGTTGCTTTTAGTTTTCATGATTGTTAAAACATTAACTAAAGATTCAAATTCAGATAGTGCATTTATCATTTCTTTTATAAGTGTTGGTTTGTGTTCTATGTGGGCAACATTAGTGAATACGGCAATGGGGGTTTCATCCGTGGATAAAGATTATATAAATGTAGCAAAGGTTTTAAAATTGGGGCCAATGCAAAAAGTGTTTAAAGTTATATTACCTTCCTCATTGCCGTTAATTTTCACAGGATTACGTATTACGCTATCAGTTGCTTGGATGGTACTTATTGCTATTGAACTTTTAGCACAAAGTCCTGGATTAGGATCCTTTGTTTGGGAAGAATTTCAGAATGGAGCAATAGATTCTAATTCTAAAATAATTGTAGCAATGTTTATTATTGGAATTATTGGATTCTTGTTAGACCGTATTATGCTAACCATACAAAATATGGTTTCATTTAATAAAAATGAAGGAGTATAACCACTAAAAATTACGACTATGGCATATTTAGAACTAAAAAATGTTTGTAAAACATATGAAGACGCTTCAGGAGGGACAAAGGTTCTTTCTAATATTAATTTAACTATTGAAGAAGGAGAATTTGTTGCTATAGTAGGTTTTACAGGAAGTGGAAAAACAACACTTGTAAACTTAATAAACGGATTAATTAAACCTACTAGCGGAGAAGTTTTATTTAAAGGAGAGCCTGTTACAGATACTAGTCATGAACGTGGCGTTATTTTTCAAAACTACTCTTTGCTACCATGGCTTACGGTTGGTCAAAATGTTTATATGGCAGTAAAAGAAGCTTTTCCAAAAGAAAGTAAAGAAAAATTACAGGCTATCGTAAAAGACTATGTTGCTATGGTTAGTTTATCTCCTGCAATTAATAAAAGGCCAAAAGAACTTTCTGGAGGTATGCGTCAAAGAGTTGCTGTTGCAAGAGCTTTGGCAATGAACCCAGAAATGATAATTATGGACGAACCTTTAGGAGCTTTAGATGCGTTAACTAGAGGAAATTTACAAGATGAAATTTTAAATATTTGGTCTAAAGATAAACGTACTGCTTTGTTAATTACGAATGATGTAGATGAGGGTATTTATATGGCAGACCGTATAATTCCTCTAAAGCCAGGGCCAAATGCAACTTTGGGACCAGAGTTTATTATAGATATTGAAAGGCCAAGAGATAAAACTTCATTAAATGATAATGAAACTTACAAGAAGAATAGAAACGCTATCATAGAATACTTAATGGATATAGGAAATGAACGTAAATCTGTTTCTAATGAAACCTATGAGCTTCCAGAAATAAGTCCAAAAAGTTTTGTTGCATAAAAATATATAAGATGAAAACAGCGACAATAAATACAGACACTAATATATTATCGGAAAACGGAATTCAGTTTCCTTCTAAAGTAATGTTAGATCTACATAACTTAAAAAAAGTGTACCCAACTCCAAAAGGAGATTATGTAGTGTTAGAAGATTTAAACCTTCAGATTATGAAGGAAGAATTTGTGACAATAATTGGGCATTCTGGATGCGGAAAAACAACCATGTTATCTATGATTGCTGGTTTAAACCCTATTTCTGGTGGAAACATAGCAGTATTAGGAAATCCTGTAAAAGGGCCAGGTCCAGACCGCGGTGTAATTTTTCAAGCCCCAAGTCTTATGCCTTGGATGACCGCGTTAGAGAATGTGTTACTAGGAGTAAACCAAGTTTTTCCTCATGCATCTAAAAAGGAGCGTAAAGATATTGCTAAGTATTATTTACATAAAGTTGGTTTAGATGGTTCTTTTGATAAAAAAGCAATAGCACTTTCGCAAGGTATGCAACAACGTGTAGGTATAGCTAGAGCTTTTGCAATAAAACCTAAAGTACTTCTTTTAGATGAGCCCTTTGGAATGTTAGATTCTTTAACCAGAGGAGAATTACAAGACATATTAATTGAAATTTGGAATAAAGAAAAGATAACAGCAGTAATGATTACACATGATGTGGATGAAGCAATTTTTCTTGCGGATCGTGTGGTTATGATGACGAGTGGCCCTAGAGCAAAAATTGGAGATATTTTAAACATAGATTTTGAAAGACCAAGAACTAGAAAGTCTGTCTTAGAGCATGACGATTATTACAAATACAGAAAACATTTAATTGAATTTTTAGAGCATTAAAATATAGTATTAAAAAGAAGATGTTTAAGCTTTGGTTAAAACATGATAAGCATCATAAAATTAAGTAATTAAAAAAAAATATTTTTATCACATCAAACAAACTATTATGAAAAAACAATTATTACTTTTAGGTATAGCCTTACTAAGCATCCAATTTGGATATTCGCAATTTATTTTAGAAGGCGAATTTCGTCCAAGAGCAGAACTATTTAATAACGGATTTAATTATAGATACCAGCCAGCTACTGCTGCTCCAGCAGGAAACCTTTCTGGTCGTGAAGGTACAGATGCTTTTGTAGGTACTTCTGTAAGAGTAGCTCTAAATAGCACCTATATGACGGAGTCTTATAAGGTATATATTGGTATACAAGAAGTATTTAGATTTGGAGATAGAACACAAATATCTGCCGCTGGCAATGGTAATTTTAGGATTCAAGAGGCTTGGGCAGATTTAAAACTTTCTGAATTTTGGAGTTTTAAATTAGGTAGGCAACCGCTTTCTTATGATGATCAAAGAATTTTAGGAGGCTTAGGTTGGGCGCAACAAGCACGTACCCATGATGTAGGGGTATTAAAATATAAGAAATCTGGCTTTGCATTAGATGCAGGTTATTCTGTAAATACTCTTGGAGATAATATTTATGATACTGCCTTATTATTTTCATACAGAAACTTAGCTTTTGCCCATATTAGTAAAGAATCTGAAAAGTTTAATATTAGTGGTTTAGTAATGAATACTACTTTTCAAAATGGAACAGATGACAAATCAAACCTTTTAACTGCTGGTGTGCATGCAGGGGCTAAAATTGGTAAATTAGGTTTAGCTGCAAACGCTTACATACAATCTGGTGAAAGAGCCGGTGCCGTAGATGTAAAAGGCGCTTATTTATTGAGTTTAGATGCTACACTTAAAGCAACAGAAAAATTTACAGTTCTTGGAGGTGTAGAAGTAATTTCTGGTAAGGAAGATGATTCAGCTCCTTTCTTCCCTTTATATGGAACAAACCATAAATTTAATGGTTTAATGGATAGGTTTTATGTAGGTAACCACGCTGTAGGGAATGGCTTGGTAGATTTAAACCTTGGAGCTAGTTTTAAAGTAGGTAAGGGATACAATATAACTTTAAAAGGGCACACATTCTCTGAAGCATCTAGCGACAAAAATTCTTTAGGATCAGAAATAGATTTTGTAATTGCAAAAGGCTTTAAAGGGTATAAGTTAGTAGCAGGGTATTCGCAATTTTTTGAAAGCGATGATTTTCCAAATCCAGCAGGAAACCCAGAAGCTAAATCAACACAAAATTGGGCTTGGGCTATGTTAATTCTTAAGCCTAAATTTTTAAATACAACAAAAGAATAAGTTATAAAGAAGCTTTGCTTCAAGCATGCTACCATGGTCCTTTAGTTTCAGTGGCTGTGGTAGCTTTTTTTGTACTACGTATTTTAAATTATATTTGTAAAAATTTGAATATTTTATGAGTACAACTACAAGCATAGTTCTAGCAGATGATCATTCTTTAGTAAGAGACGGTATTAGAGCATTATTAGAAAGTGAACAGGACTTAGTGGTTATTGGGGAAGCTTCTAATGGACAAGAAGCTATTGCAATGGTTAAAGATAAAAAACCCGATGTTTTAATCATAGATATACGTATGCCTGTTTTAAATGGAATAGATGCTGTTGCACTTTTAAATAAACAAAATGTAGCGGTTAAAACTATAATACTTTCTATGCACGATTCGGAAGAATATATTTTAAAGTCTGTTAGTGCTGGTGCAAATGGCTATTTATTAAAAGATACTGGTAAAACAGAATTTATAAAGGCTATACATACGGTTAGAGAAGGAGGTAAGTATTTTAGTGGAGCAATATCTAATGTATTGGTAAATAATTTATTAAACCCTTCTAAGGAAGCCTCAGAAGAGGTTAGTAAAGATGCAGAAAAAGAAACTCCTTTTAATCTTACAAATAAAGAATTAAAAGTACTTGAGTTAGTATTATCTGGACTAACAAACAAAGAAATATCAGAAAAATTACAAAATAGTAAGCGTACTGTAGAAACGCATAGGTTTAATTTAATGCGCAAAATGGAGGTTAAAAATTTAATGGAGCTTTCTAAAAAAGCCCAAGATTATAATTTAACTAGTATCTAATTAGTCCTCTTTTAGTCTTTGAATAATTTTACCAACATTTTTTTCTTCAAAAAAGCTGATTAGCCTTAAACCTGTTCTTATGAGAAAAGCCTTTGGGGCTTTTATAATTGCACTTAAAGAAACTACTAATTGGTCTAGGTCTTCAATAGCTTTTTTATTTGCATTGCCATCTAAAGCGTGTAAATGCATTGCGCTAATCCAAGATTGTTCTCTGGCTTTTCGCATGCTAAAATCTATAATTTGTTCATCAGATTTTACACCAACAACATCTAATAAGAATAATAGTGGAGATACTCTTCCTAATCTTTTTTGAAGTTCGTTGGTAATGTTAAAAAGAACGGTATTTACTTTGTTAAAATCGTTTGCAATAGCTCCAATATCTTTCCCTTTCATAGTTTGGCTTGTAGCAATGCCTAAATCTAAATTTATATGCGCATTAATACCAAGCATAATATGTTGTAAAATGGTAAGAGGCTCTGTTTTACATTGAAATGAAAATTCCCAACATTTACTTACGGGTAACCCTTTTTTATAGTTATGGTACGCTTCTAAATATAGATTAGCAAAAGCAACATCCATTTTTTGTAGTTGGTTATTATCTTCAAAATTTCCAAGTTCTACTTCTTTAAGAACTTCAGCAGTTGTTCTTCTATATACATAAGCAAACAGACCTAAACGATCATTATTTGCAATAGCGTCATCAATTATAAGGTCTAGTTCTACTAAAACCTCGGATATTGTAGTAGGTTTATGCATGTTTGTGTAAAAGTTAAGCTATACATGTTGGTCAAATAAAATTGGGTTACCGTCGGGGTCGGTTATTATAAAACTTGCAGGGCCTGTTTTTGTTGTGTCTATTTTGTTAGGAATAGAAATTCCTTTTTCATGTAATTGTTTTTGAATATCTCTAATATCTGTATACGAATCTAATTTTTGAGCATTTTCATCCCAACCAGGGTTAAAAGTTAATATGTTTTTATGAAACATGTCTTGAAAAAGTCCAATTAATGTTTTTTGATTTTTCATAATTAAATACTGCTTATCCATTTCTCCTGCAAAAACAGTAAATCCTATTTTTTCATAAAATAGTTTAGATTTTTTAAGGTCTTTAACGGTAAGACTAACAGAAAATGCTCCTAGTTTCATGACAAATAAATTAAAGGTTATACAATTTTTTGTTGGGGGAAGTTCTATGTTATGGTAAGTTATGAAATTTATTCCTTTATTATAATTCCGTTTTTCACTTCTAATTCTGAAGGTTTCTCGAACCAAGTTTCCATAAAATCAAAATTTTCCTGACTCACCTCAAATTCAAAGGTTTCCCCTTTTTCTGTATTTCTTTGTAATACTCTCCGCAGTCTTATTTCTTTAGAAATATCTAAAAAATGTGTAGTTGTTTTAAAGCCTTTTAATGCAGCAAACGTTCTAAATTTTTCACGATGTTCTAATGTAGAAAGACCTAAGTCTAGAATAGAATCTACACCAGAAGCTTCTAATTGTTCTATTAAATTGCATATCATTTTTTCGGCCCTTTCAATTCTTTCTAAGAACCAACTTAAACCATCGATTTCTTTTTTATCTACAAGGAATAAAGTATTGTTCCATGTGTCTATTGAAAAAATGATACCATTGTTTTTTGTTTTTAAAGAGTTAGAATATGTTGTTTTTCCAGAACCTGTATTACCAACAATTAAATGTATCATTCTATTTTTTTTATTATTTATAGGGAGTTTTCTTTATCTTTAAAACGCAATTTTTTCTCCACTTTTTCAAGCATTTGTGCTATCCTATTTGCTTTAGTTTCTTCGGTCTTTGCTTGGTATATCCAATCTAAATACGTCTTTTGTTCTCCTTCTGTAAAAGAGGTAAAGTTTTGTAGGATTTGTTTAGGTTCATTTTTAAAGCATGCTAAAATCTCAGACGGAATTTCCAATGTAGATAAATCAGAATATAGAACAACATGAACATAGTCTCCAGACTGTTTTTTAATTTTTTTGCGAATCTCAGCCTTTACTGGCAAAAATAATTTGCCATTCCCCATTGGCATTAATTTGTATTGTTTTAAAGCATACGAATCAATGGAGCCTTTTACTTTTACCCATCCAAAAGGGGTGTTTTTGTTCTGAAGTATCTCCGGTATTTCGGCATATGTCCAGCCGCCTTTACCTGGGAATTTTTGAAGTAAATATTCTTTATTAACTAAAGGTTTTTCGTCTTGCATTATTTGCTATGGTAGTAATAAACAAGTCTAAAGATATAGAATTTGTTTATTATTTAGTTATAGCTATTTTTCTTTTTATAAGTTCTTCCGTACCAAAGTAAAACTCCAGTAACGGGTAAGGTTGCGGTAAGTAAGCTAACTAAAAAAGCAATTGTTTTGCCAAAAATTCCGCCAATAGCTCCAATATGAATATCATAATGCATGCGCAAAATTTTATCGGCCACTTTAGCATTTTCATATTTACCATAAATACTAGTTGTCTCTAATTCTTCTAAAGTGTTTTGGTCAAAAAAACGAAAGTCCGAATCGTAAAATGTACTTTTATTATTAGAGACTTCTATATAAATACTTTCTTTTTTAGTTTTTGGGTAGTGTAGTTCAAAACTATCGGCTTCGGGTGACTCTTTTAAAAGTTTTGTGATTAAAAAATCCATAGGAACCGTTTTTTCATCCATTACAGGTTCGCTTGTGTTTTCTGGGATTATAAAACGAGCTTCTTTTTCTCCGCCAGATGCAATGTAAACTACATATTTAAGCCAGTTATAAGAAATCATAGCTCCAGTGAAAGCCAGAATTAATGCAAGAGAGCAAATATAAAAACCAACTACGGTATGTAAATCAAAATTTTTGCGTTTCCATTTGGTGGTATCTTTCCAATCAAATTTTAGGCGTTGTTTTAAGTTTTTTCTTTTTTTGGGAATCCATAATATAAAACCTGAAATAATAATTAGTATAAAAATTAATATAGATGCACCCACTACTTGCTCTCCAATACCTTTAGGAAGCCACAAACGCATATGTCCCTTTAAGATAAAAGCAAAAAAACCTGAAAGGTGGTTGTCTATTTGAATTACTTTTCCAGTATACGGATTTAAAAAAACACTTTGATAAAATTCTGGTTCTGCATCATAAAAAATTACTTCAATAGCATATCCTGCTTTTCTAAAAATAGTACCATGAATGGTGTTTTTTGGGAGTGCTTTTTCGGCAATTTTTTTTGCTTGTGTTGGTGTTAGTATGTTTTTATCTTGTATTTCAACTTTTTTGTAGTCATCATATAAACTTTCTATTTCTTCTCTAAAAGCCCAACAACAGCCAGTTATAGAAACAATAAATACTACTATACCAGTAGCTAAACCTAATATTTTATGGAGTTGAAAGATAACTTTTTTCACTTTGCTATTTTGTTAAAAAAAAGCCTAATTATAGGTGTGGGGAACTACACCTATAATTAAGTTTAAAACTAAAATTTATAATTTATTGCTGCTAAAATTACTCTTTGTTGTTGCGGAGTTACTGTGCTCCATCCGGAGTAATATGTTTTATTACTTAAATTGTTTCCTTTAATACTACATCTAAATTTGTCTGTTTCATAATATACAGACGCATTGTATATAGTATAAGATGGAATATAGAAGCTACCAGTAATAGATTTATAATCTACCATTGTGTCGTATTCTGATGCTCCATTGCATCCTGCTCCAACTCCAAACTTACTTAGGAATTTATAGTCTGCCCAAAAGTTATATGTAATTTCTGGTCCTGATTCTCCGTAGCGATTTCCTTCTAAACCAATAGCAGAAGGAGAGCTTTTAATTTCAGAATCATTATAACTAAATCCGCTATGTAAGTTTAACCCTTTAACTGGGCTGGCATTTAGCTCTAGTTCTATCCCTTGGCTGTTTATTTTAAGGTCTTGTGTTTTTGTAGCCCAATAATACTTGTTATCTACAGTAATATTATAGTAGCTTAAAGTTGTTTCTAACTTGTTATGAAATAAGTTGGTTTTAATACCAAATTCTAGTTGATTGGCTTCCTCTACATCATACGATTGTAACATAGTTTCTCCAGTGCCAAAATCTGTTATGTATTGTGGGTTAACATAAGAAAATCCGTTTTGGTAGTTTGCAAAAATAGATACTTCATTAAGTATTGGTTGAAAAACAATACCAAATTTTGGTGACCAAGTAGATTGGGTGTATTCTGTTTCATTATCAGTATCTGTATTTTGGTCTCCATTATAATCAAATCTATCATAACGTACACTACCCATAATAGATAAAGAAGGAAGTATATTTATAACATCAGAAACATAAGCTCCTAAAATATTTTGACGAACATCACTATCTACATTTCCTAAACTTGTTAATGCTGTATTTAGATTTTGTGCATTAATTTCTGGCTCTCCAAAAATTAAATCTCCATCAATATTTATGGTGTGTAAATACCCCCAGTTAGAACTATTGTCTATAACTTTTGTATCTAGATAATCTACCCCAACAAGCAATTTGTTTTGTAAGTCTCCTAGTTTTAAATCGCCAGTAAAATTCTGTTGCAGATTTAAAGTTTTTGTTCTTGCATCTGTATCTTGTACAAATAAACTAAAATTTTCTGTACCTATTGGAGCACTTGGATCTGTATAATCTGCAACATTCCATAAGTAGGTATAATACCCGTTAGATTTTGCAATACCACCAGCAATAATAGTTTGTGAAGACCAATTGTCTGTTATTTTCCATGCAATTTCTCCGCGGTAATTTTGTGTTACATTATCTATGGTTACATCATTATTGGTGAATGATAAATTGGAGTTGTACCCTAGTTCTTCAATAGTATTAAATGCTATAGGGCCATATCTATTCAGGAATAAAAAGGTTTCATTAGTTTGTTCATTACTAGAGGCTTCATATGCAAAGTTGAAAGCCAATTTATTATTTACTTTATAGGTTAATGAAGGGGCTACAAAAACAGATTTTTTAAAGCCTGCATCTTGGAAACTATTGTCTTTCTGAAAGCCAGTGTTAAAGCGTAAAGACAGTTTTTTATTATTAGAAATATTTACATCGGCATTTAATTTTGCAAAATCATTAGAACCGCCAGACATAGTAATTTCTCCTCCTGTACTGTTATATGGTTTTTTAGTGATAATATTTATTAAGCCTCCGTAAGAGGTAACAGAGCTTCCAAATAAAGTTCCTGAAGGTCCTTTAATAACTTCAACTCTTTCTACGTTTGATGGGTTTATAAAACCATTAGTAATACCGGCTACACCATTTACTAATTGTGGTTGTACTGCAAATCCGCGACTAGAATAGTAACCAGCACCATCGCCACTTCTACCAGTAGAGGACCATAATTTAGAAATACCTGCAGCATTTTTTAAGGCATCTTCAAAGGTATTTACAGACTGTGATATTAGTAATTGACTGGTAATGGTATTATAAACCTGCGCGTTTTCTATGTTTTTTAAAGGCATTTTAGAAACATAAGCACTTTTTTTTCTAGAAAACTTATTCGTTCGGCTTGCTTCAACAACAACTTCATTAAGCATTTCATTCCCTTCTAATAGGAAAATAGGTTCCAAATTTACAGAGGTATTATTGATAATACTAATTGCTACTTCTTTAGTTTTAAAACCAAGGTAGGATATAGAAAGAATGTATTTTCCTTTTGTTACATTTTCTATTTTAAACTGTCCATTCTCATTTGTTTGTGAACCGTTTATAGTGTTTTTAAGTATAACATTTACACCTAATAATGGTTGTTTGGAATTGTCAGTAATAACTCCCGTAATGCTTGCACTTTGTGATAATCCTAATTGTGTTACTAGAAAAAGTAATAGGATAAGTAATGGTTTGTTCATTTATATTTATTTAGACTTATTAAAAATAATTTGTTTTTAACAAATGTATTCTTTGAAGCTTAGTTCTCCAAATTATTTATAATAAATCTAAATAGTGATTTTGTAAGGTATTGGTTTACTTAAGAATGGCTTTATTTAATTTGTAGAAAATAAACTAATTGTATAGTCCAAAAGTTCTGTGCCACCTATTTTTCCATGGCCAGGAATAACCACTTTTATCTCTGGTTTTTCTTTTTTTATTTTAGCCACAGTTGCAGACCATTCATTTTCATTAGCATCTCCTAAATAGCCTTTTGTTGCATTTAGAGCTTTAATTAGGCAACCTCCAAAAAGAACTTGTTCTTCTGGGATGTAACTAACTACATTGTCTTTGGTATGCCCTTCTCCATAAAAGTTTGTAAAAACAGGTTTTTTCCCAATAATTAGTTTTAATTCTTTAGTAAACCCTTCTTGGGGCAACACTATAACTTTGTTTTTCTTTGCTAGTGAAATTGTTTTAGTACTAGCGTAACTTTTTGTCCCGTTTGCATGAAATTCTTCAAGTCCTCCTAAACAATCGTTATGAAAATGAGTAGCTACTACGGCTGTAAGTTTCTTTTTTTGTACGTTTTCTATCCAATTTATGAGTTGTCTAGAAACTGTATTATTTGTGGGAGTATCAAAAACTATAGCTTCATCTTCATTAAAATACACCATACCATTACAGGCAACATTTCCAAAGTCGTTAGTTTGTAAATAGGAGGTATGAACAAAAGTGTTAGTACTAACCTGTTTAATTTTTAAATTATCTGTAGTTACCCCTTTTACAGTTTTTTTTGAGGTAGAACAGGAGTAGCAAATAAAGATACTAAGTAGAGATAAAAGAGCCTTGTACATAGAAAAATAAAAATTATAATAATTCTGTTTTTTAGATTAAAAGGACTTAATTTTCTTTATTATATAAATTTATTGCTTTTATATATTTTTGCGCTCCTTTTTTAGTTTGGTCATAAATAAAACCATCCAATTCTGGATGTTTTGTACTAACCCAGTTTAAAAGTTTAGTTCTGTTTTTAATAAATATTGTATCCTTAAAATTTAGATAATCTGTTGTTTCAATACTACTTATTTTAGCATTTTTAAAATGTATAGTTTGCTTAGTTACAATTGGTTCTTCATGTAAAAATAATATTCTCTTATCCATTTTGGAAATGGTGGCTTTAACAACTCCGTTTTCTTCTTTAATGTCAAGTGTTTTGTAAGTAGGTTCAAATATAGCATCCCATTGGAGCCATTCTTTATATTCTGCTATAGAAAATGTTTGTTTATAATTACTCTCTTTAGTTAAAAGGCTGTCTCTTAATAAAGCTTCTATTCTTATAGCATTAGAATTGTTAAGGGCTTTGTAGTATTCTTTTGCAATTGTAAGTTTCCCTATTTTTTCTTCAGAATTTTTACAGGATATAAATCCAATTAATAATAGCGTTGCAATTATAAATTTATTCATTAGTATAGTTCGCAGTCTTTTTAAATTCAACACTTCTAGGTTTTAAATACTCCTAAATTCCTTTTATTATTTTAACTAATTTCAAGAAGATTTGGAGTCTTGTTTTATAGTGTTATACACTTTTTCTAGTTTTTCCCAATACGTAGCAAACATTCTTTTATTAATTTGAAAATAAGCTTTAATGATAATAGTTTTTAATTTATTTCTTTTAGATAAGGACTCTATAATGCTATTTATTAGCCAATCTTCATCGAAACCAGTCCAGACACCTGCAAAACTTATCAAGTTATAATGTAAAACCGGAAAAAGCTCATAGGTATTAATTTCTTTTACTTTCTTTAAAGAGTATGGACTTTCTATAATTTTTTTTGCAATGGATTTTAAGACATATTCTTCAAGTTTGGTATCCAGATAAAAATTGGATAAGGCAATCCAAATAGGTTTTCTTTCTTCTATGTTTAAAGTTTTACTCATTTAAGTAAAATGTAATATTTAGTCTAAATTAAGCATATTTCTAAAGTAATTAGGT
This sequence comes from uncultured Maribacter sp., assembly GCF_947495965.1. Classification (GTDB taxonomy): domain Bacteria; phylum Bacteroidota; class Bacteroidia; order Flavobacteriales; family Flavobacteriaceae; genus Maribacter_B. The sequence goes on along the minus strand of NZ_CANMBB010000001.1, from coordinate 323,154 downwards.
ACTCTTTTTTAAATGTTAAAAAGGAGGATTATCTATACGAAGTATGCTCCATAGAAGAACGATATTTTTTAGTAGCTTTTTGTAAATTTTCGGAAAGCGTTCTTAACCAGCTCATATGGTTAGATATTAAGAAGGCTTCTTGTAGACCATGGAGAGTTGCTGTATCTATTTCTGTCTTACCTTGCTCAATATTTTTGTCTCTTAAATTAGATAATTTTGTGTATTTGTCTAATAATTTCTCCTGAGCATCTTCAATGACCTCTTCTGTAATTTTATTTTTATCTTCATTAGATTCTAGACTGTTTAAAGATAATTGTAAACTAATAGAAATCTTTTTTATAAGATTATTAAAGTCTTTAGAAGCAGGAGTAGTTTTATGGTTTATTATAAAATTTCCTATAGACGCAATAGCAGAAATCATTGTTTGGTTAAGGGTTACAATTTCATAAATTAATTGAAATTCTTTTTGCTTAGATTTTGGGTCTTGTGTTAAACGCTGAAACGCCGCATTTAAATTACTAATAGCTAAAAAGGCTTCTTTTCTAGCTAAATTATAAGGCAATCTGTTTTTTGAGGGTTCTTTATAAAGGTTTTGCATTGCTAAAAGATATTCCCTGTTCATTTTTAAAGTTTCTAGAAGTACCTGTTTTATATTATTTACTTCCCAACTTGGAAAAAGTAGGTAGTTAGCAACTATAGATATGGTTGCACCAATAATAGTATCAAGTACACGGTATTGTATTACTTCAAAAGCATTAGGGTTAGCTAAAGAATACATGAATATAACACTAATGGTAATTAAGAAGGCGGCAAATTTGTAATTCTGTTGTACTAAAGCGAAAGCTAAAATTAACGATACAATTGCTAGAACAGAATAGATTATTATGTTTTGAGTAATAAGTACAATGCCAACGGCAACTGCAGCGCCAATAAGTGTACCAATAATACGGTCTTTGGAACGTTCTTTTGTTAAACCATAACTAGGACGCATAATAACAATAATAGTAAGTAAAATCCAATAAGTGTTTTGGATATTAAAAACAAAGCCGAGTAAATATGCAAAAACCAATGCAATAGTAAGTCGCAAAGAGTGTCTAAACATGGAAGAATTTAGACTAAAATTCTGAAGAAGAATATTTATATTATATTCCTGTAGCGTTAAAAACTGATTGGAATCTTGTTTTTTTAAAGATACTTTAGAGGCACTTTTTACATTAGCCATTACACGCCTAATTGCCCTTATTTCATAGACAAGTTGCTCTTGGTAATCGTATAAGTTTTTTAATACTAGAGCTCCCTCACGCGCTTCGGGTAACTTTATAGTATCTATATAATTTGTGATAGAATTGTTAGCTTCTGAGAGAGCCTTTAGTAGCGTATTTTTATTAGGAATTTTATCTTTCTGAATCAATAATTCTGACAATCGAATTAAATGATTTCCCATAATTTTATTTAACTTTTTAGAAGCTTTTAAAAATTCTTTTCGCTCGCCAAAAATGGCATCAATCATTTTATAATCTAAATGTTTTGCTTCTATTAATTCTAATATATTTATAGAGGAAATAAAAATTAATAGTTGTTTTTCCTCGTATCGGGAGCGTCCAGAACGTTTACGATCTGTAAGTAATGCTTCTCTTAACGTTTCATGTTTTTCACTTATTTGGTGTTGCAGGGCAAAGGTTTTCTTAAGACGGTCATCACGTTTGGCCTCTTTAGTTAGTAATTTTCCTCGTAATTTTAAATATTCACCAATAAGTAAAAGTGTATCTGATAGTAATTGGTTTTGGTCTTTTTTTGGAGTAATTTTTTTAAAAATAAAGGTTACAAATAAATACCAAAGACCACCAATACCCATTAAAGCAATTTGCAACATTATTTCTTGTGCCGTTTCTTTTTGTATTGCAAATGCTAGTACCATTGCTAATAAGCCAGAAAAGGATACTAAAGAGGCTCTAAATCCGTAAACTGAAATTAGAGAAACAAAAAACGAAATAACAGTAAGGGCTACTAATAAAAGGGGTAAAAAAGGTTTTGAAAAAAGGATAATGGCAGTAATAACCATAGTTAGTCCTATGCTAATTAATATGGCATTTACTTTACGTTTTGCGCTTCCAGGAATATCTCCAGGAACATTTAAAAATAAACCGAGAACAACTGCAGGGGCATATTCAAAATACCCTAAAAAATAGAGTAGTGTAAAAGGAACTATAATACCAACGCCAACTTTAATTCCTCTTTCAAAGTTGGTGCTTTTTAGAAATAACTCTAGTTGTTTTAGTTTTTCTTTCAAAAATTATTAATTAGAATGCAAAATTAGACTAATTGTAAAGAAGTATTGCTTAGTAAGGTTAATTTTAGGTGTAGTAAAATATATAATTTTAATAGAATTAAAGTGGTCTTGCAAGTGCGTTTATAGGTTTAAATTTCTTCGATTTTCAGTAATTATACTTTGTGCTTTAATTAAAGAAAAGTTTACTAAGATAATTTCAATCTAATTTATTACTTGTGTTTATTTTTTTTAAAATTGTAAGCAATTCTAAAACTTAAACCAATTGCTTTGGTATTATAATTTTCGTTGGAAAAATCTAGTTTGTTTAGTGCTTTCCCTGCATTAAATCCTGTGTAAATTAGATAAAGGCCACATACGGTATTGTCTGACCATCCGTAGCCTTCAATCCCAAATGCAAAAGACCAAAAATGAATATTTGCTTTCGATTTTTTTTCAATTTCAAGAGAATTAGAATCCATTAAATTTCCAGTTGCATGAATAGTTCCGAAACTATATTTAGGTATTAGTACCAAACGATATTCTTCATCACCATAGAATAATTTAGGAGCAAAACCCCAAATAACAGCACTGGCATCCCGTTCTAAAAAAGATTTGTAGTTTACCATTCCAAGGTTGTCAAAATCTGAATTTTCATCTTCATCATTACCTTTATAATATGAAATATCAATTTCAGGAGCTAAGAATTTATAGGAAAACAATTCAGCCCCAGCAGACAATTTTAAATATACGTTTGGAATAGGTTCAAATTGTTCTTCATAGAAGCCGCCAATTTCACCAAATACTTTTGGAGTGGAAAATTGGCTAAAAACCAAAACAGGAAATACGAAAAGGCAATACAAGAAAATTTTAATCATTTCAGAAAGGCGACAATTAGTATGCCAAAAACTCCTAATTGTTAAGATATTTATTTAGGTAAATTGTAATTTTTCCTACGATAAAAAAAGGTAATTTTAAGAGCAATTATTTAGAAATTAAAAATATAAACTAGGGTTTTAGTATTAAGGTATAGTCTACGTAATTGTATAGATTTGTTATACATATTTCTTGTTTAGAACTATTGTTTTTTGAGAATTCTGTTTTTTAAGCCCTAAACAATTATGATATATTTACTACGTATTTATACGTAATTTTATATCTTGCATGCATAGAATATAAGTGTCCCATAATACAAAGACAATGCAGGAAAATAAGATTCATAAAACTATATGTAGCTATTGCGGTGTAGGCTGCGGCATAGACGTATCGGTAGACAACAAAGGAACCATTGCAGTAACAGGAGATCAAGACTATCCTGTGAATAAAGGAATGTTATGTTCCAAGGGCATGAATCTTAATTACGTAGCACAAGATACTACAGACCGTATTTTGTATCCAGAAATGCGTTATAGCCGTAACCACCCTATGCAAAGAGTGTCTTGGGATACTGCTTTTAAGCGTGCAGCTGGTGTTTTTAAAAGTATTATAGATAAGCATGGCCCAAATAGTGTAGGGTTTTATGTATCTGGACAATGTTTAACAGAAGAATATTATTTGGTAAATAAACTTACCAAAGGTTTTATAGGTACTAATAATATAGATACCAACTCGCGTTTGTGTATGAGTTCTGCGGTTGTAGGCTATAAAAAAACAGTAGGAGAAGATTCGGTTCCCATTGCGTATGCAGATATAGAATTGGCAGATTGTTTTTTAATAGCAGGAGCAAATCCAGCATGGTGTCATCCAATTCTTTTTAGGCGTATAGAGAAACATAAGGAAGAGAATCCAGATATTAAAATAATAGTAGTAGATCCTAGAAAAACGCAAACATGTGCCTCTGCAGATTTGCATTTGCAAATTCTTCCAGGAACCGATGTTATTCTTTTTAATGCTATTGCTCGTTGTTTAATAGACAAGAAAAAAATAGATAAAAAATTTATAAAACAACATACGGTAAATTTTGAAGCTTGTAAAGAAAGTGCCTACCAATTATCGGTACGCCAAGCAGCAGAAAAATGTGGTATTCCTGCAGAAGATATTCGTAGAGCTGCCAAATATATTGGCGATGCTTCTGGGTTTATTAGTATGTGGACTATGGGACTTAACCAAAGTATTATTGGAGTAGATAAGAATGTGTCTTTGTTTAACTTGTCTTTACTAACAGGGCAAATAGGAAAACCCGGTTCCGGGCCATTTTCACTTACAGGACAACCAAATGCTATGGGTGGTCGTGAAGTTGGTGGTATGGCAAGTTTATTGGCTGCGCATAAAGATTTAGAAAACCCAGAACACCGAAAAGAAGTATCCGATTTTTGGGGCGGAAAAGAAATACAAGCAGAAGCAGGTTATACTGCTACCGAAATGTTTGATGCTTTAGACAAAGGAGATTTAAAAGCCATATGGGTAATTTGTACCAACCCAGTAGTATCTATGCCAAATGCAAAAAAAATAGAGCGCGCCCTTAAAAATGCAAGTTTTGTTGTGGTACAAGATATCTCTCATAATTCTGAAACTTCTAAATATGCAGATTTACTTTTACCAGCTGCTGGTTGGTTAGAGAAAGAGGGTACTATGACCAACTCGGAACGTAGAATTAGTTATTTGCCTAAGGTTATAGATGCTCCAGGAGAAGCATTGCCAGATGCAGAAATTCTTTGGAAATTTGCACAGGCAATGGATTATAAAGGTTTTGATTATGAATCTGCTAGTGAGGTGTATGATGAGCATTGCTTACTTACCAAAGGCACAAAAATAGATATTTCTGGTCTTTCTTATGATAGATTAAAGGAAGAAGGTAGTTTTCAATGGCCAGTGCCACACCGTACGCACCCAGGAACGCCAAGACTTTTTGAAGATAAGGAGTTTTATACAGGAGACAGTAAGGCGCATTTTAATGCTCCAAAAAATATCTATAATAAATCCGAAGAAACAAATACTGAGTTTCCTTTAATCTTAAATACAGGAAGAGTTCGGGACCAATGGCATACAAGAACTAAAACAGGAAAAGTAAATAGGTTGCTTACTCATATACCACAACCCTATTTAGAAATGAATAAGGTAGATGCCTATTTACGCCAACTAAAAGAAGGCGATATTGCAATAGTAAAAAGCCGTAGGGGAGAGGTGCAAGTAAAAGTTCAGATTAATTATGATATTAGAGAGTCTGTTGTGTTTTTACCAATGCACTGGGGAAAAATATTAAATAATGATTTTGGTAGGGCTAACAACCTTACTAGTGAGTTGGTAGACCCAATTTCTAAAGAGCCAGATTTTAAGTATTGTGCGGTACAGGTAGAAAAGTTTACAAAAAAAGAACAAAAAATTATTGTAATTGGTGCGGGAGCAGCAGCCTACCGCTTTATACAATCCTACAGAGAAAAGAATGAGGTAGATGAAATTCATGTTTTTTCTAAAGAAAAAGACCCTTTTTACAATCGAGTACTTTTACCAGAATATGTAAGTGATGAACTTTCTTGGGAAGCGTTAGAAAAACTTAAAAAAGGAGAGTTAGAAAAACTAGAGGTAGACTTACATCCTGGAAACGGAATAGCAAAAATTAATGCAGAACAAAAAACCGTAGTAGACGAAAACGGGAATACGCATTCTTACGATTTACTTATTATGGCAACAGGAAGTAGAGCTTTTGTTCCTGCAGATGTGCAAATAAAATTACCTGGGCGTTTTACTATGCGAGAGCGCGGTGATGCAGATAAACTTAAAAAATATTTAGGAGAAACTGGCTTGCCTGCAGAAGAGCAGCATGTAGTAATTGTTGGAGGTGGTTTGTTAGGACTAGAACTTGCTGCCGCTCTTAAAAAAAATAAAGTAAACATTAGTATTGTACAACGTGCCCCTCGTTTAATGGAACGCCAATTAGATCGTATTGCAAGTAGGTTATTAGCAGAAGATGTTAGAGAACGTGGTATTGAAATTTATTTTGATAATGAGGTAAGTACCGTTTTTCAAGAAAAAGATAGCAAGCATTCTCTTTTAGTAAATCTAAAAACTGGCCGAACTATTAAATGTAACGCTATTGTATACGCAATTGGTACCAGACCAAATATAGAACTTGCAAAGCAAAGTAATTTAAAAACAAGAAGGGGCGTAGTGGTAAATTCTTATTTAGAAACTAGTGAGCCTTCTATTTTTGCTTTAGGAGAAATTGCAGAATTTAATAGCTCTCTCTTTGGAATAACATCCGCAGCAGAACAACAAGCAGATATAGCTGCAAACTATATTTTAGGAGATTATGGTAGTATGTATTCTGGTTCTGTATTAATGAATATTTTAAAGTTCGAGAATCTAGACCTTTGTAGTATTGGTATGGCTTATGCTCCTGCAAACGACCCTAGCTATGAAGAAATTATTTTAATGGATGTGAGTAAGCGTTTTTATAAAAAATGTATTGTAAAAGATGATATGTTAAAAGGCGCTATTTTAATGGGAGACAAAAATGAGTTTGCAGAATTTAAAAGACTTATAGAAGAGGAAATAGAATTATCAGAAAAAAGGAATGAACTCCTCCGTGGTGCTACAAATACAGTTCCTTTAAAAGGGAAATTGGTTTGTTCTTGTAGCCAAGTAGGCGAAGGTAATATTATAGAGGCTATACAAAATGGATGTACAGAGTTTTCTAAATTATGCTCCGAAACAGGTGGCGGATTAGGTTGTGGTAGTTGTAAGCCAGAGATTAAAGATATTTTAAATTCCCAATTAGCAACAGTTTAAAAAGAAGTGGTATGAATGATGATTTGCATAGAATTTTAATAAAAGGCGGGATTACTTCTCCAGGAGAATTAAAAGATAGTATTACTATGTTAGAAGCTGCTGGGTTAAAAGAAGTGTATTTTGGTTCTCGCCAAGATTTACTTTTTCCGCTTAAAGATGTGAGTGAAAAACAATTAGAAAGTTTGTCACAGTTTAATACGGATATAGAATCTAAAAGAAGCTATCAAAATATAGTATGTTCCTACGTTTCTGCCGATATTTTTAATATGACGCATTGGCTAAAAGGTTCTACCTATCTCTATATTTTAGAAGGTTTTAATTACCAACCACTTCTTAAAATTAATATTACAGACCCAAAGCAAAGACTGGTGCCAATTTTTAGTGGAAACCTAAACTTTATAGCATCAGAAAATGAAGATTATTGGTATTTATATATAAAATTGCCAGAATGGGAAGAGGGTGCCTATTATCCTGTATTAGTTTATAGCTGGGATATTACTAAAATATCTAGTGCTATAGAGGAGATTTATGAGGAGGTAGCATCTATAGACGATATCTTTTTTCTGCTAAATAAAAAGCTAGATACCAATAATAAGATTATGGAAAAAGAACTACAAATTCCATATTTAACTTTTCCGTATTATGAAGGTATGAACCGTATGGGGTTAGATGAGTATTGGCTAGGTTTATACTGGCGAAACAACAAATATGATTTAGACTTTTTAAAGCATTTTTGTGATTTTTGCTTGGATAATAGTATTGGGAAAATATGTATTACCCCTTGGAAATCTTTTATCGTAAAAGGAATAAAAGTAGAAGCTAGACCATTATTAGAACGTTTTTTAGGACAATGGGGAATTAATATTCGTCATTCCCAATTAGAAATGAATTGGCATTTACCTGTAGACGATAAAGAAGCCTTAGAGCTTAAAAAATTCTTAGTTCGTAGTTTTGACCAAAATGATATTAGTACGTACGGGCTTACCTTTGGTATTAGTAATACTCCTGGTAAAAGAACGCATTTTGCATCGGTGTTAATAGAAAAAAACACACCGCCAACTATTGTAAAAGACTATGAGGTAAGGCCAACGTATAATGTGCTACATTTTAAAAACTTTGACCCTAATACACAAGTGTATCAAATGTATGCCCAAGATGTAGATAAAATAGAATTACCTGGCTTGTTAATGGAGCTTAGTAAAAAATATTTTGGACAATTAGGAAGTATATCGGTACCAACTAAAAAGAAAGTTAAGGCTAACCCAGAAGAACCATCTGAAGTTTACCAATGTAATTCTTGCTTTACTATTTATGATCCTTTTTATGGAGATTTTAAAAGAAATGTAAAAGCAGGTACTTCTTTTGAAGCGTTACCAGAGAATTATTCTTGTCCTGTTTGTGAAGCTCCAAAAAGTAGTTTTAAAAAAACACATTTAGTTTTAGGAACTAAGTAGAGGGGTTACCGTAATAAATTAGGTTGGTCATAAAATCTAGTTCTTTAGCAGCTTTTTCGGCAAAAGTAAATAAGCTTATAGCACGGTCTAAATTTTGGTTCTTGTAACTAACTTTGTAGTACTTATTTCCGTTCAAATAATCGGTTAAGGCTCTTAGACCATGTATAAAAGGCATAAATACAGAGCCTAGTGGCAATGTTTTTACTTCAACTTCAGTTAAAAACCTGGAGCTTGTATTTAGTCCATTTATAAATGCAATACATAATTCTTTATTAAACGTTATTTTATCTAAATCTTTTTCGTCTTCTGGGGCAGTATTTACAATGGTGCGTAACGCATCTCCAAAATCATAAAAGAAATGTCCTTTCATGATAGTATCTAGATCAATAAGACAAAGGGCCTTATTATCTATTTTGGAAAATAAAATATTATTTAGCTTGGTGTCATTATGGCAAACTCTAATAGGGATTTTTATATTCTCTAGAGGGTTTAGAATTGGGAAAAGAGTATTGGTAAAAGCAATTGCTTTTTTTGCAATTGTTTTTTGTTCTACAGAGGTAGTTTTTAGAGCTTTTAAAAATTGCTTTTTTCGTACTTCTAAATTGTGAAAATTTGGAATAATGTCTTTATACTTTGTAGTATCTTCTTTTTCTAGTAGAGAATGAAATATGCTAATAATTTTACCAGCTTCAAAAGCAATATTGGGATTAGTAGTAGTGTTGTAAACAACACTACTATTTAAATACGTAAGTACTCGCCAATCTCCATCTAGAGTAGAAACGTATTTTTTGTTTTCTTTTGATTTTAAAAACTCAATTTTAGCATACCTATCTTGCTGCAAAACATTTAAAGCATTTGTTATGTTTTGCATTATAGCAGCTGTGTCTGGAAAAACATCAGAATTTACTCGTTGTAAAATATATGTAGGGTAATTATTGGTATCAGAGACTAAAAAAGTAGTATTAATTAATCCGTTTGTAATAGGAGAAAAATGATACTTTTTAGCATCGTCTATAAAGTTAGATAGTATGTTTTGTAATGCAGTATTAGAATACGTTTGCATAATTTAATCTTGCCACATAGGAACAGGGTATTGTTCATTATCTGTCCTTTCTTTTAAAGCTTTTACCACTTCTTCACGATCTGCAGCATAGGTAATACCAAACCACTGTTCATTAGAAGGGATCGTCTTAATAGTATCCTCGCCAGACTCCACTATTTTTTTAATAATTAAAGGTAGGTATAATTCACTGGTTTTTACTAATCTATCGTCTTCTAAAAAGGTAATGAATTCTTCTTCAATAGTTTGGAAAATTTCTGGTTGGCATACCCAAAAATTTAAACTAACTAATTCTTCTCCATTAAAATTTTCTCCGGTGGTAATATCGGTAATTACATTGGCTTTCTTTTCAATTTTTAAATGCTCTTCTATGGCAATTAAATTATTATCACCATCTATTTTACAAATTCCTCTAGAAACAGAACCGTTGGTAGATAAGGTGTCTTTTAAGGTATAGCCAACCAAGCCATAGTTATTTTCGCTATCCGGATTATTTAAGAATTTTGCAGCATTAATAAAAGCTTCTTTACCGTAATAATCATCCGCATTTATTACCACAAAAGCCTCTTCAATTACATTACGAGCAGACCATACGGCATGGGCAGTACCCCAAGGTTTTTCTCTATCTTCCATAAATGTAACACCATAAGGAATATCAGAAGTTTCTTGTGCAATTACATCTAACTCTATATCTTCAGGAATACGTTCGTCTAAGTGGTTGTGTGTAAAGTCTACTTTATCTTTTTGGGTAATAACCACAATTTGCGTAAAGCCGGCTTCTATAGCATCAAAAATACTATACTCCATTAAGAGCTCACCATTAGGCCCTAAATCATCAAACTGTTTTAATTTTCCATATCGGCTTCCGCGTCCGGCAGCCATTAATAATAATGTCATAATTTAAAAATGTTAAAAAGTAGTATTTATACTACTATAAAGATATTTTAAAATTTGGTTAGCATTAGAATTTAACGTTAAATCTAATATTTTGTTTTGTGTAAATAAAAGAAAATCATCAAAAAAAATATTTAAAAAAATAAAGGAATATAAATAGCTGTAATAATGGTCTATTTACATGATAATTATCATATTTTTTAGAACTATACATGTCTATGTTTGTACTGTAAATAACAGGTATGTGCAGTTTAATAAAAAAATATAATGTTTCGGGTCCTAGGTATACTAGTTACCCTACGGTTCCTTACTGGAATATGGATACATTTTCTGGAAAAAAATGGGAAACTACCCTTGTAAAAAGTTTTAAAGAAAGTAATTCTAAAGAAGGAATTAGCTTATATATACACTTACCTTTTTGTGAGAGTATGTGTACCTTTTGCGGATGCCATAAACGCATAACAAAAAAACACAATGTAGAAGAACCTTATATAGATGCCGTTTTAAAAGAATGGGATTTATACACCCAATTGTTTTCGGAAAAGCCTAAAATAAAAGAATTACACTTAGGTGGCGGTACGCCAACGTTTTTTGCTCCTGAAAACTTAAAAAAACTTATAATAGGAATTTTTAGAAAAGCGGATAAAGCGGATGGATATGAGTTTAGTTTTGAAGGACACCCAAATAATACCACTAGAGAACATTTACAAGCTTTATATGATGTAGGTTTTAGAAGGGTAAGTTATGGAGTACAAGATTATAATGAAACCGTACAAAAAGCAATACATAGAGTACAACCTTTTAAAAATGTAAAAAAGGTCACAGAAATTGCTAGAGAAATAGGGTACACCTCTGTAGGACATGATATTATTTTTGGTTTACCGCACCAAACTTTAGACCACGTTAAGGAAACTATTTTAAAAACTAAAGAGTTGCGACCGGACCGTTTAGCATTTTACAGTTACGCACATGTGCCATGGTTAAAAGGTAATGGACAAAGAGGATATAAGGATACAGATTTACCATCTGCAGAGGAAAAAAGAGCGCAGTATGAAGAGGGTAAAAAATTATTAGCACAAGTAGGATATACAGAAATAGGAATGGACCATTTTGCACTTTCTAATGATAGTTTATATACCTCCATGAAATCAGGGAAATTGCATCGTAATTTTATGGGGTACACGGCATCTAAAACCCAACTTATGGTTGGTTTAGGGGCATCTAGTATTAGCGATAGTTGGTATAGTTTTGCGCAAAATGTAAAAAGTATAGAGGAGTATAAGCACTTGGTAAACAATAATATAATTCCAATTTATAGAGGACATATCTTAACCAAAGAAGACCAAGTAATAAGAAAGCATATTTTAAACCTTATGTGTACTTACCAAACTTCTTGGGCCTATGAAACAATGAGTTTTAATGATGTAGATACCGTTTTAGAAAACCTAAAGGAAATGCACTTAGATAATTTAGTGATTATTTCTGACAACAAATTGGAAGTAACCAAAAAAGGAAAGCCTTTTATTAGAAATATATGCATGGCTTTTGATGTGCATTTGTATAGAAAAGCACCAGAAACAAAATTATTTTCAATGACAATTTAAACCCTACCACTATGAAAAAAATAATAGTTCTTATAGATTTTTCAGAACAGTCAGAAAATGCACTAAAAGTGGCTGTTTCTATCGCAAAAAAGCACGATTCAGAAATTTTAGCATTGCATATGTTAGAACTTAACTCTGCTTTAATTTCATCGGAGGCAGGAATGCATCCAGAACAAACGGTGTTCTTTTTAAAACTTGCGGAAAAACGTTTCAAAGATTTTTTAAATAAAGACTATGTAGCAGATAGTACAATAACGCCAATAATTAAGCATTTTAAAGTTTTTTCTGAAGTTAATGAGGTAGCCAAAAAGCACAATGCAGATATGATTATTATGGGCTCTCATGGTACTGATGGGTTAAAAGAAATATTCATAGGTTCTAATGCAGAAAAAGTGGTTAGAAATGCTGAAATTCCTGTTTTGGTAATTAAAAAAGAGCACGTAAACTTTAAGATAGATCGTTTTGTTTTTGCTTCAGATTTTGAATTAGATAAACTACCTGCATTTAAAAAGGCAAAAGATTTTGCAGCTATGTTACGTGCAAAATTAGACTTGGTATATATAAATGTCCCTGGAGATAATTTTTTAAGTACTTCAGATGCTTATGAGAAAATTAATCTTTTTTTGCAAGAAGGAAATATAGGAGCTGAGGTTACTATATATAACGATTATAGTGTAGAAGAAGGGATTTTAAATTATAGTGAAGCTAGTAGTGCAGATATTATAGGGATTCCTACACATGGTCGTAAAGGTCTGTCTCATTTTTTTATGGGCAGTATAGGAGAAGATATTGTAAACCATGCAGATATGCCTGTAGTAACTTTTAAAATGTAAGGACTAATTTTATATACATTTAGTTGATGTGAAGGGGGAGGTTGTAGTTGGCCTTCCCCTTTTTTATGTAAAATTTAAAATAATAGGATTATGTACAAAATAAATAATAGTATAAGAGAAGCAAAGTTTAACGGTTTACAAATAAGTAAACTAGCAAAAACCGATACTTTAGAGATTCTTAGCATAAGTATGGAAAAATTGGCCGTTTTTCCAAAACACAGCTCTCCTACAGATGCTCAATTAGTAGTTTTAGAAGGAGATATTTCCTTTCATATAAATAATGAAATTTATAGTCTAAAGAAAGAGCAAAGTTTTAGTTTCCCAAAGGATATAGAACATTGGGTGGAGGCTAATGATAACTCAAAATTTTTAATAATAAGATAACTCACAGGTATTTTAGAGGTCTTCTAATATAATGGATAACTCATTGAATTTAGTCTCCTGTTTAGTTAGCTCTTTTAGAAAATTAATATCTTCACTAAAGAGAGATTTATAATAGTTTATACCTTCTAATAAGTTATTTCTAAATGTAATTAAATATTTAATTTGCTTAGGAGTACTTAGGGTGTTAGTCTCCTTAATTTTTTCTTTAAAAAAGGAAAGGTAAATACCTAGTTCTTTAATAAACATATGAGGGCGGTCCTTTCTGCTAATTACATTTTTACGCCCATAAATATGGTCGGTAATTTCATTAAGGTTCATGGTTTTAGAAAAATAGGCCATGTTAGGGCCAGGGCATATAGATACCCCATCTCCTTCGGTCTTTGTACTTAAACCATATGTTAGTAAAGCAGAGGTTCCTAAACCAACACATGTACAAGATTTTTCTATAATTCTTGCGTATTTTTTTTCGTAGGCTTCTTTAGATAATTCCTCTTTTTCTAAGGCTTTTATTTTTAAATGTTGGTATTGTCTAGATGCCGTACACAAACCAGATTCTTTAAAGTCTTTGTTTAGAGAAACAAACTTTTTAGGGCAAGAACTTCCTGGTCTTCCTTTACGTATGTTGGTAGCTTTTTCTACATCTTTTGTGTTGCCTTTTAGGCTGTGAAAAGGAATTCCTAAAGGCGAAATATTACTTAAGTATAAATCATTTTCTTTAGCAGTAGTAAGTTTGTCTACCGTAGCTTTATCTACTGTTGTAGCTTCTGGAACTAATAAAAAAGGAGAACCCCAACCAACCGAATCTACTTGGTAGTGGTTTAAAATAAAATTATGCTCTTCCGCAGTGCCAACACCACCTTGTGCAGTTAGCTTAATAGGAAGTATGTTTTGTGGTATAGCTTTGTTTTTTCTTTCTAAAGCAGGAATTAAAATAGCATAAATATTTGCAGCTAAATCTTCTTTCTCTTTTTTAAATTGCTCTAATATAGGCCCCATTAAATACCCATCTGTAGCAAATGCATGTCCGCCACAGTTTAAACCAGATTCTATACGGTATTCCGACACCCAGAGCCCCTTTTTAGATAAAAATTTACCTTGTATTAAGGCAGACCTATAGTCACTTACTTTAAGAACAATTTTCTTTTTAATGTATCCGTTTTTGTCAGGAAAAAAATCATCAAATTGTTCTATATAACTATACAATCTAGGATTCATCCCTGCCGATAAAATAAGAGAAGAATTAACGTTACTATTAGCATACCCTCTAAGTGCGGCATGTGCATCGTTATATTCTGTTGGGAGTTGTTTGTTTTTTATATAATTGTCTTTATCTACTTTGGTCATAATATTAACATCAATACTACCCATAGTAAGATTTTCTTTTAACCAATTTTTAATTTCCTCTAGATTGAAATTGGTTTTAGTTCGTTTATTAAATTCTTTTTTTAAGTAGGAAGTGTCTGGTAAAATAGAAAAGTATTTTTTTATTTCGGAGCTAGATTCTTGGGTCGCCACCTTTAGTGCTTGGAACTTTTCTTCGGCTAAATTTTGAATAAGATTTAAGTATGATGTTATTCTTAAAGCCCTAAAATCTTCTGTTTTATCTGTAATTTCTGCATAGGGTAAGTTAGAAATCTCGCAATACATTTTGCGTAGTTTTTCTAATAAAATATCATCTACTAAAGAGATAACAGAATCTATTCCTAAGTGAGAAACCTTTAAAGGAGAATCTATAGTAAACCCAATTCCCATTACAGGAATATGAAAAGAATGTGTATTTGCCATGAATATTTTTGTTTTGCAGTTTTATGAAAATAACCAACTGCAAATTTTCTACTATTCTGGCTCTTAGAATATGATATATGTCAGTTCTTTGACGAGTTTAATTACCTTAATTTTTTCTACTCTCAAACATTTTCATGAACAACATGGTAGACATTTTTTGCGCTCTATTTTTTGCAATCCAGGCGGTTTCTCCATCAAACAAAGCATCTATAGTAGCGTACCAGGTATTTAACCACAAACCAAAATGTTCAGAAGTAATAGTACTATTAGTTTTAGCATCTACCTCTTGGTGCGCTGTAACAGGATTTCCATGGTATTTACGTTTTAGAAAGAGTTGGGTTTCCCAAAAATCGGTTAATAGATTTAAATGCGTATCCCAATCTGTAATTATGGTGTTAAAAATTGGCCCCAAAATCTCATGTACTCTTATTTTATCATAAAAAGTATGTACAAGCAATTTTACATCGTTTCTATCTTGAATATCTTTCTTTTTGGACATATTCTATCTATTAAAATGGGAAGATAGTTAATTATGGCATTCCATTTTTGCAGAAACAATTTCGGTAACTGGTTTTGGAGAAATATACGGTATGCCCAAACCTAGTCCTCTTAAAATAAATAGAACTCCTATTATAATTACAAAAGTTGGAATTAATTTTTGCACCTTTTGCTTAGTAACGCCTTTTAATAAATTACTAAAATAAATAGTAGTAGTCATTAAAGGAATAGTGCCTATACCAAAAAGTACCATGTATAAAGAGCCCTCCCAAATGCTAGCCATAGCAATTGCGCCAAATAATGCCATATATACCAATCCGCAAGGGAGAAAACCATTTAAAAAACCTATGGTTAAAAAAGTATCTGGAGTCTTCTTTTGTAATTCTTTTCCTAGTTGCGATTTAACCTTGCTTATTACTTTGTAAATGGGGGTAGAAAAATTGTATTTATGAAACGTTTTATAGGGAATAAGAATTACCAATATCATTACTACACCAATAATAATGGAGAGTTTTTGTTGTAAACCAAATACTTGTAAGCTCTTGCCTAAAAGTCCAAATAAAAGCCCCATAATGCTATAGGCTAATAACCTTCCAAAGTGGTAAATAAAAATTTGTGTAAATTTTTTAAGATTACTTTCTCTATCTACCGGGAGCATAAATGCAATGGGACCACACATGCCTACGCAGTGCAAACTTCCCATAAGTCCCAATAATAAGGCAGATAGTATCATTTTTTTACTTTATATAAGTAATGCTTTTTTTATGTAAGTAGTCTTTTTCGTTATAATTCCAGAATATTTTAATATCCCAGCGACCATCTAACAAGCGTTTGTCAGGTATGAGCAAATGTGAATTGGACAGACGTAATGGTAAGTCAAAATCCAAGTGCTTATTAGATGGTCTGTAAAAGGATATGTTACCTGTAATATTTTCTTCTTCAATATTTTTTGGAAATTTAATAGATAAACCTTCGGATGTTTTTACAAATTCTATTTTTATACTTTTTCCATTAATGGTAGCATCTATTTCGTTTTGATAGCCTAGTTCTGCTTTATAATATTCTTCAATTACTAAATCATGATTAGCTTTATGATCGGTACTCATTTTAAAAACAAAAAAGAGAATAAAGCCTATAAAGCCTATAAATGCGATAACAATTCCGGTTCCCCAATTAATTTTCATACTTTTTCTTTTTATTATTTGCTATTTATAACTTCTAGGTCCTAAAAAACGAGCCGTTGTAGTTTCAATGAGTTTATCTTTACTAAATATTCCTATTTTTAGTTTGTCTTTATCGCCATTCAAGGCTGCATTATTTATTTCTATAAATAAAGTTCCTTCTGCTAATTCTTGTGCAGGCACCGTAAAATTGTCATGGCGAACTAGCTCTATAGTACCTTTATGAGATAAGAGTTTAAAGCTTATATCATCAATATTTTTAGAAGTTTTGTTTACTAGTTTGTAGGTGTACACATTACTAATAATATTTCCTTCTTTATGTTCGTATAATTGGCCAGGTAATCGTAAAATATTTGCTTCTACTTCATTTCTTAAAAAAAGCATCCCGGCAAGAATTCCAATTAAAATAAAAAGTACAGCAGAGTATCCTTTTAACCTTGGTGTAAACTTAAATTTTGCTTTTTTCTCTATATTATCTTCACTTGCATAGCGTATTAATCCTTTTGGAAGATTTACTTTTTCCATAATAGTATCGCACTCATCTATACAAGCAGTACAGTTTACACATTCTAGTTGTGTTCCGTTTCTAATATCTATACCCGTTGGGCAAACATTTACACATTGAAAACAGTCTATACAATCGCCATTACCAAGTGCAGAACGGTCTTCGTTTTTCCTAAACTTTTTTCTGCCGTTTTCGCCTTCTCCTCTTTTATGGTCATATGCAACTACAATAGATTTATTGTCTAAAAGTACGCCTTGCATTCTGCCGTATGGGCATGCAATAATGCAAACTTGCTCTCTAAACCACGCAAAAATAAAGTAGAAAACTCCTGTAAATATTAACAAAGAAACAAGGGTGCTTATGTGGTTTAAAGGGTTGTCTGTTACATATTGTATTAGGCGGTCACTACCAATTAAATAGGCAAGAAAAACGTTAGCAATAAGAAAGGAAATGATGAAAAATATAAACCATTTTAGAACTCGTTTTCTTATTTTTTCTGCATTCCAAGGCTGTCTTTCTAGTTTTATTTGTGCACCCCGGTCACCATCAATCCAAAACTCTATTCTTCTAAAAACCATTTCTAAAAAAATAGTTTGTGGGCACATCCATCCACAAAAAATACGACCAAAAGCAACAGTAAAAAGTGCAATAAAAATTACACCAATAATCATTGAGATTACAAACAAATGAAAATCCTGAGGCCAAAAAGGAAATCCGAATATATTAAAACGTCTTTCTAAGACATTAAATAGTAAAAACTGATTTCCGTTTATTTTAATAAAAGGAGAAGCAACTAAAAATAATAGAAGACCATAGCTTACCCATTTGCGATAATCATAGAATTTACCACTTGGTTTTTTAGGAAAAATCCAAGCACGTTTACCCTCTTCATTGATGGTGCCAATTGTGTCTCTAAAATTTTCGTTTTTCGCCATTACAAACCTTTCTTTATGTTAAGAATTAGAATTGTTTGGTAGTTATTCTTGCGTTGTGTCTGGGGCCTCCCAAACGTCCCCTTCGGGAGCTTTAGGATTAGCAGGTTCTTTACCATTAATTTCTACTAAAACGTAACTTGCTACTTGTGCAATTTCTGCAGGTTTTAAGTTTTGTTTCCATGCAACCATTCCTTTGCCGTCTCGTCCACCTTCAGAAATGGTATTAAATACATTTTTAATACCGCCGCCAAGAATCCAGTTTTTATCGGTTAAGTTAGGTCCAATACCCCCACCACCATCGGCCATGTGGCAAGCAACACAGTTTGCGGTAAAAATGGCTTGACCGGCCTTAATATCAGAAGCCTCTGTTAATAGCTCTACCGTGCTAGCATCTACTAAATCTTTAGCTGTTTTTTTATATTCCTCTATTGCTATTTGTGCTGCGGCAACTTCTTGCTCATATTCTAAATCTTGATCATAATCATTAAAAACATGAAAGCGAAGTAAGTAAACTACAGCAAAGATTATAGTGCCGTAGAACATATAAACCCACCAAGGCGGTAAAGTGTTGTCTAACTCTCTAATGCCATCATAATTATGGTCTAGAACAATTTCTCCTTCTTTTTCTATTGGTTTGTTGCCAGTAAGTTTCTTGTATATTTTAGAACCATAAGCCCATTCTTGTTGTTGGTTTTTGGATTCTATATATCTTTTTTTTGCCTCTTCAGAAAGGGTTTGGTAGAGTACATTTTCTATTGCTTTTATTATTATTTCTATTGCAATTAAAAGAAGTAATACTAATAGTAAAAAAACTAAGCTAACAGGGTACTCTATAAATGCAGGTTTATCTACAGAATCTATGTAATATTCCATTATTCCAAAAACAAGGAAGAAAATTACAGGAACTCTTATCCACCAAGGTGCTATATTTTTCATAGTATTTATTCTTTAGATTGGTTATGGTTATCGTTTTCTAATGGAATATTACTTACTTCTTCTATATGTTCTTTTGATGCGGTTATTACCCATAAAAAAAGAACAACAAAAAATAAGAAGAAGATTAGTAAGGATAGCATTGGGTATGTTGCAACACCATCTATAGTTTCCATATATCCTTTTACAAATTTGAACATAGCTTATTTATTTTCTGAGATTAGTTCTCCTGTTTCTTTAACTTTAATATCGGTTCCTAAACGTTGTAGATAAGCAATAAGGGAAACTATTTCTCTATCTCGCATTTCTACAAAATCTTCTCCGTTTTCAGCAGCATATTTTTTATCTTCTTCATAGTTTTTAGCAAAATCTGGATCTGCATAAAGGTTTTTTTCAATCTTTTCTGCTTGTTTTGCCATTATAGCATTTGCATTAGCAATATCTTCTTCGGAATATGGTACTCCTAAACTTACCATAGCTTTCATTTTTGCTTGCACGTCGCTACGGTCATGTTTGTCTCTTACCAACCATTGGTAAGCTGGCATAATAGAACCAGAGGAGGTACTTTGCGGATCGTACATATGGTTTAAATGCCAGTTGTCTGAGTATTTACCACCTACACGTAATAAATCTGGCCCCGTACGTTTACTACCCCATAAGAATGGATGGTCATATACAAACTCTCCTGCTTTTGCATATTCGCCATAGCGTTCTACTTCACTTCTAAATGGTCTAACCATTTGCGAATGGCAACCAACGCAACCTTCTCTTATATATAAATCTCTACCTTCTAATTCTAGTGGTGTATAAGGTTTTACACTGGTAATTGTTGGTATGTTAGATTTTACCATTATAGTAGGTATAATTTGAATAATACCACCAATTAAGATAGCAACGGTTGCCAAAATGGTTAATTGTATTGGTTTTCGTTCTAACCAAGTATGAAAAGTTTCGCCAGCAGTTCTCTTTTTAGAAACTCTAGTAAGCGGAGCAGCCTCTGCTAATTCGTCTTCTACTTTTACACCAGATTTTATAGTTAGTACAATGTTGTATACCATTACTAATGCTCCAATGATATACATGCTTCCGCCAATAGCACGCATCCAATACATAGGAATAATCTCGGTTATAGTTTCTAAGAAGTTACCGTAAACTAAAGTTCCGTCTGGGTTAAATTCTTTCCACATTAGTGCCTGTAGGAAACCAGCAACATACATTGGCAGAGCATAAAGGATGATTCCTAAAGTTCCTATCCAAAAATGGAAGTTAGCTAGTCCATTAGAATATAATTTTGTTTTAAACATTTTTGGCGCTAACCAGTAAATCATCCCAAAAGTCATAAAGCCATTCCATGCTAATGCACCTACATGTACGTGAGCGATAATCCAATCGCTAAAATGGGCAATGGCATTTACATTTTTTAAAGAAAGCATAGGGCCTTCAAATGTTGCCATACCATAACCGGTAATAGCTACGACCATAAATTTTAAGGTTGGGTCTGTTCTTACTTTATCCCAGGCACCTCTTAGGGTTAATAAGCCATTTATCATACCACCCCAAGAAGGAGCAATAAGCATAATAGAAAATGCAACTCCTAAATTTTGAGCCCAATCTGGTAAGGAAGAATATAATAAGTGGTGCGGTCCTGCCCAGATATAAATAAAAATTAAAGACCAAAAGTGAACAATAGAAAGTTTATACGAATAAACGGGTCTGTTTGCTGCTTTTGGAACAAAATAATACATAAGCCCTAAGAATGGCGTAGTTAAGAAAAATGCTACGGCATTATGACCATACCACCATTGTACTAAGGCATCTTGTACTCCTGCATAAACCGAGTAACTTTTTAAAGCACTTACAGGAAGTTCTAAGCTATTAAATATATGAAGTACAGCTACGGTTACAAATGTGCCCGCATAAAACCAAATGGCAACATATAAATGACGTTGTCTTCTTTTTATCATGGTACCAATTAGGTTTACCCCAAAAGCTACCCAAACTAAAGCTATAGCAATATCTATAGGCCACTCCAGTTCTGCATATTCTTTTGATGTTGTATACCCTAATGGTAATGTAATTGCTGCTGCAACAATAATAAGTTGCCATCCCCAGAAGTTAAATTTACTTAGAAAATCGCTAAACATTCTAGCTTTAAGTAAACGTTGGGTAGAGTAGTAAATTCCTGCAAAAATAGCGTTACCCACAAAGGCAAAAATAACTGCGTTTGTATGTAAAGGACGCAAACGACCAAAACTTAACCATGCTATGCCATCTGTTACATTTGGGAACAAAAACATAAAGGCTAATAAAAGTCCTACCGACATTCCTATAATACCCCAAAACATAGTGGCGTAAAGGAAATTTTTTACGATTTTGTTATCGTAATAAAACTGTTGTACTTCCATAATTAATTCCTCTTTTTATTTAGTTGGATTTATTTTTAGAATCTTTTTTTGGTGTAGTTTTTACTACTAGCTCATCTTCAAAAAGCATACGTACAGATGGGGTATAGGAATCCTCATACTGTCCATTTTTAACGGATAGAATAAATGCTGCAAAAAAAAGAATAGCAACAATAATACTAATGGTTAATAACACATATATAACACTCATACCTACCTGAATTATACGGTAAAATTACACCTGCTATACTACCTATTATATGACTTTTGTCAGGTTTTGAATTTATTTTTAGATGCTCCTTTTTTAATATAATTTTTTGCCTAAAAAATTAGTGGCAACTGTAGTAAAAGCAACTACGCTTATAGAACTTAATGGCATTAATATAGCTGCTATTACTGGCTCTAGTTGCCCCGTAATGGCAAAGTATAATCCAATAACATTGTACAATAAAGAGAGCAGAAAACTCCATTTAATAATTTTTATCGCTTTTTTAGAGGCTAAGATATAAGTGTATAATTCCTGAAATTTTGTAGCATCTAAAATACCATCGCATGCAGGAGAAAATACATTTACATTTTCTGAAATTGCAATACCAACATTACTCTGTGCTAAAGCTCCAGCGTCATTTAAACCATCGCCAACCATCATTACCGTTTTTCCTTGGTCTTGAAGAGATTTTATGAACGCTAATTTATCTTCTGGTTTTTGATTAAAATATAGCGGAGTAAGTTTTGGAAGTAATTTTTCTAGTCTAGATTTTTCTCCAGAATTATCTCCAGAAAGTATGGCTAATTTTAAGGTTTTAGACATTCTAGAAAACAAATTAGAAACCCCTTTTCGATATTCATTTTTAAAAATAAATCGGCCTTTGTATTTATCATTACTACTTATGTGTACCGATGTGTTTTTAGCATCTTTAGTGCTAGTATTTTTTACAAAACTTGCGGAGCCAATTTTAATCGTAGCATTTTCTTTAGTACCTATTATTCCTTTTCCTAAATGTTCTTCATATTCGTCTAGTGTTACAATATTTTGTTCTTTTAGCATGCCATATAATGACCTACTTAAAGGGTGGTTAGAAGAGCGGAGTGTATTTTTTAATAAAGCTTTTTCTTCCTGGGTGAGGGAATAACCTTCATAAGTAGCAGTGCTTTTTTTGGCTGTGGTAATAGTACCTGTTTTATCAAAAATAGCAGTGTCTATTTTAGCTAATTGTTCTATAGTATAGGTATCTTTAAGATAGAATTTATTTTTACCAAAAATGCGTAGCATATTTCCTAAAGTAAAAGGAGAAGCTAATGCAATAGCACATGGGCAGGCAATTATAAGTACAGCTGTAAAAACATTTAACGCCATACTTGGATTATACAACAACCAAAATAAGGTAGATAAAAAAGCAATACTTAAGACTCCAATTGTAAAACGTTTTCCAATACTATCTGTAATAGATTGGAACCTGCTTATTTTGTTGGTTTCAAAAATAGAATTACTCCATAGTTGTGTAAGATAACTTTGAGAAACTGTTTTTAAAGCTTCCATTTCTATGGCACTATGTAGTTGTTTGCCACCAGCAAAAATTTTATCTCCTGAGACTTTTGTTACAGGTTCTGATTCTCCTGTAACAAAACTATAATCTATTTGAGAATATGCACTAAGTAAAATGCCATCTACAGGAATTAATTCTTCATTTCTAATAAGAATTTTATCTCCTTTTTTTATGTCATAAATTTGAGTGGTTTCTTCTTTTTTGTTGGGTAGAATACGTGTTACAGCAATAGGAAAATAAGATTTATAATCTCTTTCAAAAGATAAAAAGGAATAGGTTTTTTGTTGAAAAAATTTTCCTAAGAGTAGAAAGAAAACTAGCCCAGTAAGGCTATCAAAAAAACCGGGTCCCCATTGTAGAATAATCTCTGTTGTACTCCTTAAAAACAAAACTAGAATTCCAAGTGCAATAGGAACATCAATATTTAAAAGTTTAGAACGTAATCCTTTATAGGCCGATATAAAATAATCTTGCGCAGCATAAAAAACTACTGGTAGCGAAAAGGCAAACATAATCCACCTAAAAATATCTTGGTATTTATTTAGCCAAAACTCGCCGCCGTTATGAGCACTAGAAGCTAAATCAAAATATTCGGGGAAAGATAAAAACATAACATTGCCAAAAGCAAAACCTGCAATTCCTAGTTTATAAAGAAGTGTATTGTTCGTACTTTTTTTAGGGTTATTATAATCTTCTAAAGAAATGGTAGGTTCATACCCAATATGCGATAATAATAAAACTACTTCTTTTAAAGTAATAGACTCCGGGTTATAGGTGATACGGACTGTTTTTTTAGGAAAATCTACCTGAGAATTGCTAATGTGTTGGTTTAATTTATTCAGGTTTTCTAATACCCAAATACAAGAACTACAATGTATATGCGGAATGTATAGGTTTATTATTTGTATGTTACTATCCTTAAATTCTAATAGTTTCTCTGTAATTTCAGTCGCGTCTAGAAAATCATATTTGCCTTCTATAATATTAGGCGTAGCTCCTGCATAAGTTTCTATATCATAATAATAAGATAAATTATTGCTAGAGAATATTTCATAGACAGTTTTACACCCATTACAGCAGAATTTTTTTTCATCAAAATCTACTATAGTGCTTGTACAATCGTCGCCACAATGGTAACATTTTTCCATTTCATTTAAACATTTGCTAATACCTGATACAAAGGTTGTTATAAGGGCAAAAAGAAAACATGATATTTGTCAGGTTTTGTTTACCTTGTTAGGTGTAATTTTGTAGTGTCAGGTAAAAAAAGCAGTACTTATGGAAACAAGATGTGAAAATTGTATAGTCCGAAAATTTAATTCCTTAAGAGCAATGAATAAGGAAGAGTTAAAACAAGTTTCTGATGCTAAAATTTCTAAGAAATTTAAAAAAGGAGAAGCACTTTTTGAAGAGGGAGAGAAGTTAAATGGAGTATATTGTGTTAGAGATGGTGTTTCTAAACTTTCTAAACTAAGTGCAAACGGTAAAGACCAAATTGTAAAACTAGCAACTACAGGAGAAGTAATGGGGCAACGTGCAGTAATTGTAGAAGAACCTACTAATTTAAGTGCTGTAGCGGTAAATGATGTTGAAGTATGTTTTGTACCTAAAGAGATTATTGTAGATAGTATGCATAAAAACCCTGATTTTACTTTAGAGGTTTTACGGCATATGGCACATGATTTAAAAGAGGCAGACGATGTTATTGTAAACATGTCTCAGAAGACTGTAAAACAGCGTGTAGCAGAAGCTTTATTATATTTAAAAAATAATTACGGAGTAGATGAGGAAGGATATTTAAGCCTTACTTTATCTAGAGAAGATATAGCTAATGTGGTTGGTACTGCTACAGAGTCTTGTATTCGTATTATATCAGAATTTAAGAAAAAAGGGTATATTAAAACTTCCGGAAAACGTATTATTATTGCCAATGAAAAAGAACTACAAGATTTGGTAAACGGATTCTAAAATTAATTTTTTTTCATAAATACCAAAACTGACATTTGTCATAGTTTTAAAAATGCACTAAAGATAACTTTACAACTCAGTTAAAAGAGTAGCATGAAAAAAATAGTAATACCCACCGATTTTTCGGATAACGCTTGGAATGCAACTAAATATGCATTGGAACTTTTTAAAGATGAAGAATGTATTTTTTTCTTAGTGAATACCTATACTCCAGCAATAGCAAATAGCCGCTTTATGGCAGCCGCTGTCAATGGGACGCCAATTGAAGATGGCGTTTCTTTGGCTTCTAAAAAAGGCTTACAAACAATAGTAAAAAAAGTAAAGAAAAGTTATAATAATCCTAAACATTCTTTTAAAACCATATCTTCTTTTAGCTTATTAGTCGATGAAGTAAAGGAAATTGTAGAAGAAAAAAATATAGATTTAATAGTAACAGGAACCAAAGGTAGCTCTGGTGTAAAAGAAATTTTTATGGGGAGTAATACGGTTCGTATTATTAAATCTATTAAAAATTGTCCTGTTTTAGCAATACCAGAACTTTTTGATTATAGTAGCCCTTTAGAAATGGCATTTGCAACCGATTTTAATCGGTTTTACTCTTTATCAGAATTACAACCATTAATTACTTTGGCAAAAACTTTTAAATCTGTAATCCGTATTGTACATGTGCAATATGAGATTAAGGCATTAACAGAATTGCAGCATTTTAATTTAGGAATGCTTCGTAAATATTTTGAAGAAGTAGAGCATTATGTGCATACGGTGTCCGAGTTAAATTCTATCTCTAAGACATTAGAAATTTTTAGCTCAGAGTTAGATATTCATTTATTAGCTATGCTTAATTACCAACATAGTTATATGGAAAAAATGACAAGAGAACCTGTTGTTAAACGTATCGCTTTTCATACACAAATACCTTTATTAGTAATTCCAGAACTAGGAATGGTGCCACCATCTAATGCTTATAACAAAGAGCAAAATATTCTAGTTAAATAGCTAGGCTTAGTTAGCTTTCCAAAATTTATCCGTTTCAGGAATGTTTTTTTTCTGCCCTAATGTAAAGGGACTAAAATGTAATTGCGCAAAAAGATACCAAGCAGAGGAAGATATTGCTGGAGTCAGGTCTGCATGATCCCAAAGAAGACCTGCGCCATAGGTTGTGCCGTGATTTGTGGTATACGGTATACCTTGCGCATTTTCAGAAGAGGTGCTTTTTATAAATGTTTTCTCTAAATTCATTATAATATCGCTAGCTTCTTTATTTTTATTTTTTTGCTGAAAGGCAACCAATATTTGTGCGGTGCCTTCTAACCAAATAACATCCTTATCTTCATCAAAAGCGTACCCAGTAATATGCTTCCCATTTGTAGTATTAACTTGAGTGTTTTTGTAACGGTCTAATTTTGTTAATGCTTCTGCAGGGAAATCAGGAAAAATACCAATACTTAGGCCATGTAAGTCTAAAGCATATTTGTAATCCGGGTTTTCTGGCCAAGCAGTTAATAATTTCTCTGTGCTATCCCAACGGTTTGTTTTTAAAAAAGAAAGAATACTAGTATGAAAGTTGTCATACCCAGGAACAGCATTAAAAGCAGTTATGATACCTTCGGTTACTTTAGGAATTTCTGAGCCATCTTCATTATAACCACCAATTAAACTACCATCCTCTATTTGTAAAGAACGCAACCAAACTTCAAGGCCATTTGCCATTGCACCATATTTTTGGGTCTGTGTAGCTTTATGGTAGTGATTAAGAGCAATTAGTAACCAAGCATTATCTCCCATCCAAGTTCTACTACCTTGTTCTCCTTTATTGTTTCTAAATTGATAATACCCACCAGAACCATGTAATAACTCTGTTTGAAGTTTGCTGTCAAAAAAATCAAATATTTTTTCTGCCTTTAAAATTTCTCCTTGTTTTATATATACTAAAGCAGCTAAAGAGTTGTCGTATAAAGAAACAAAATCAGAATTTTCAGAACTTTCTAAAAGCCCGTTTTCTTGTTGCATATTAGATACCCATGTATTTGTTTTAGATGCAGCTGCAGATAAATTTATAGTAACAGGATCCTCTGTTGGTATTAGCTCTGGAGTTAACTTGTCATTAGAGAATTCTTCAAATGTTAGTTCTTCTTTAGTACAAGAAGTTAGTGCAAAAGAAATGCAAATTAAAAGTAACGCATATTTACGCATAAAAAAGTATTTTAATACTGATACAAATTTAAGAAGCAAGGGAATAGTGGAAAGAAATACACGTTTAAATGTAAGGTTTTTCGTCTTAGAGTAAGGAGGTGTTTTTTAATCTCTATTTTTCGTATTTAGTCTAATGTTATATAAACATAAAAGAGACAGTAATATCGATAAAATGATTTTCTAATGGTTTACAGGTATATTAGTTGTTTTTTTTAATTAAAAAAGTAATGTTTCTTATATTGATAAATACATTTTAATGTTATGCGTATACTCTTTTTTGTGGTTTTCTTTTTAGTTTCTATCGTCTCTAATGGACAAAATAAGGCCCAGTTATATTTAGATAGTTTAGAACAAAAGTTAGATAAAGTTTCTAAATCAGAAAGAGCTTATATTTTATGTGACCTGTCTAAACAATATAGTTCTAGAGATTCGGCAAAAGCATTTAGTTACGGTTTTGAAGCTTTGCGTTATTTTAAAAAAATACGAGATTCTTTTGGGTTGGCTAAAGCAAATACAGCATTAGGTGGTGCGTATTTTGATTATAGCGATATGAAAATAGCGCAAAATTATTATATCACTTCTAAAGAAATATGTGAAAATTTAATGCAGAAAGATAGCACTGAAGCATTAATAGAACAATGGGTGTTAACTACTTTTAATTTGAGTGCAACCTACTCTAATCAAGGATCCGATGACAAACAACTACAATATTTATTAAAGCTAGCACCTATTGCAAAAAAATATAATCAGTATAGGATAAGTGCATTTATTAATACCAATCTTGGAATTACGTTTTTAAATATTCAGGACTATTCTAAAGCATATTTTTACTTAAAAGATAATGAGAAGCAGTATCAAAAAATAGAAGAACCTAATGCTTTCGTAACGGATCGTTTAATGTTTTCTCACACCTTATTAGAATTAGATTCCCTAAATTCTTGTAAAGTAGTTTTAGAAGAAACCGGAAAGTTATTAGAGCAAATGCCAAATATTCCGCAATGGCAACAATATCATGAAGCTTGGGGAAGATATTTGTCTGCCAAAGGAAATTTTAAAGAAGCTTTACATAGGTATGGGCAATCTATGGAGGTTATTAAAAAAAATAAAATGTTTAGGTATTTAAGAGAGCTATACCTGCACTATCATGAAACCTATAAATTAATGGGGGATCATGAAAATGGTAAAAGAGCTATGTATAATTTTTATGAACAAGTACAAGGTGAAAATGGCGTTTTAGAATTAGATGCATTACAAGAGCTTTCTAAATATGAAGAAAAAGAGCATAACTATAAAAAAGCTCTGTATTATATAAATCAATATTTAGATTTAAACGATAGTTTACATAAAGAAGAAGTGCTAAAAGAGATTGCAATCTTAGAAACCCAGTACCAAAGTGAAAAAAAGGAACGAGAAATATTAGCATTAAAAAATAGTAATAATGAAACCGCATTAACCTTAGAAAGAAAAAAAACGCAGAGCTATTTGTTGTATTTTGTTTTAGGGTCGTTATTATTTTTACTTGCTTTGGTCTATATAATATATAGAAATAGGCAGAAAAAATCGATATTAATAGCCCAAGCGCAAAAGCAAGAAATTCAGATTTTAAAAGCAGAACAAGAAGGGGTTGTTTTTAAATCTATGCTAGAGGGCGTAGAGCAAGAAAGAAAGCGGGTTGCTGTTGATTTACATGATGGTCTGGGAGGTAGACTCTCTGGTATAAGTATAAAGTTATCTAAGCTTGCTAATGATAATAACAAAACAGGTTCTACGCTGCCCATAGAAGATATTTTAAATAATTTAAATGATTCTTTAATCGAGCTTAGAAGTATCGCCAAAAATCTAATGCCAGAAACGTTGTTAAAATACGGTTTAAAAACTGCCGTAGAAGATTATTGCAGCACATTAAAACATAATAATACTAAGATGGTTCTTCAATTTTATAATACAGAGTCTTTAAAGGATAAAAACACTTTATTAATGCTTTATAGAATTATTCAAGAGTTAATTAATAACGTAATAAAACATGCCAATGCGAAGGAGGTTTTAATAGAATGTTCCTTAGAAGATAAACAGCTTTTAATTACGGTAGAAGATGATGGAGATGGTATGGAATTAGAGCAAAGAGAAAAAGGAATGGGACTTTTAAATCTAAAAAATAGGGTGGCTTATTTAAAAGGGAAAATAGATATGCATTCTGTAAAAGGGGATGGTACTACCGTAAATATAGAAATAGATAATATAGAATGAAAATACATGGAATTAAAGTAGTCGTTGTAGATGATCATCCTTTAGTTCAGGATGGTTTACAAGCATCACTTGCGGCAGACACAAGAATACAAATTTTGGGGAGTTTTTCTACAGGAAAAGAATTAATGAAGTTTTTAAAAACGACTATTGTAAATGTAGTGGTGTTAGATATTAATTTACCAGACTATAGTGGTATAGAGCTTTGTTCTTTTATTTGCGATACGTATCCCCACGTAAAAATTTTAGCTTTAAGTAATTATAGTGATCCAAGTATAATAAAACAAATGCTTAAAAATGGCTCAAAAGGATACCTGTTAAAGAATGTAAAATCTCAAGAATTGGCTCTTGCAATAAAAGAAATATATAATGGTAATGAATACTTAAATTCAGAAATAAAAAAAATATTATCAGATGCCATTTTTAGTACCGTAGGTGCACCAAGATTAACTAGAAGGGAAAAACATGTATTACAGTTAATAGCTGCAGGTAAAACTACCAATACTATAGCAGAGGAATTATTTATAAGTAAGCTAACTGTAGAAACCCATAGAAAAAACATAATGAAAAAAATGAAGGTGTCTAATGCCGCAGGTTTAGTTAAAATGGCTTACGAGAAAAAGTTGATATAAGGCTTTTTTTCTACTGGTTTTTGGGTATTTTTTTTGAGTGCTTAACCATTTTATCCAAAAACCAATATTTTGCTTTATCCAATTAAATGATAAAGTAAAATAGGATTATATGAAAAAGTTATCTCTTTTAGCCTTTGTTTTAGGGCTACTAATTAGTTGCCAAAAAGATTCTGAAAATAAAAATATTGATGAGTCAGGAGAATTGCCAATATCCAATGCCTCTGGTTACGATAAAAGTTTAATACCAGAAAAACAACCACTTTCAGAGAATTTATTGTTAAATGGTAGTTTCGAGGAAGATAATAGCCTTTGGGTAACTTGTGGAACAACGGAAATACTTGATTCTAATGAAGCTTATGACGGCAATACAATATTGGAACTAGAATCTGATGGCACTTGCGAAAATTACAATAGTCTTGTCGGCACATTAAATGGCAATGCGTATTACCCATTAGAGTTCCAAACCATACCAGATAATGTTTACATATCATTTTATGTAAAATCTTCTGTACCCATAAATTTAAATTTTGAAGATATCTTTAATTTTAGTTTAATGGGTAATGAAGATATCTATAATTATTTTGGAAAGAGAAATGCAACTTTCGTAAATATTTATGAAAATGCTATTGGTCAAGATTGGACCAAAATTAAAATGTCCTTGGATAAAGAAACTATCGAAAATGCAATGCAGGGAGAAACCCCTAAATGGTTGTTGTTAGAAATGGCAACATACTATGAAATTAAATTATCTTTTGATGATATACGTATTACTTTAGAAGAGGATACCATACAGGCAGATCTTATGCCAACTGGGATAACTAAAGAGCAAATTTTAGTTACCAATTTAGATGAAAATATACCGGCAACTTTAAATTTAGATGGTAGCAATTTTGTTAACTATACAGATATTTCTACAGAGAACATAACTAGTATTCCTTTTTGGTACGATAATTCTAGTATAACCATTGCAGAAAAAACATTTAATCCTCTACCAAGCCCAGACCCAACAGTAATTCCAGCAAGTCAATCTGAACTTTATAAATACGATTTAAAAAGTGGGGATAAAGAGTTTATTTATGAAACGTTAGGTAATCCAGGAAAGTACGTAGGTTTTCAAGATGCTTCTAACTCTGATGCGTTAGATGTTGAGGTAAAAAGGTGTTTTTGGAATAAAGATAGAAATCAAGGTGCATTAACCGTATGCGCAAATAATAGAGGTAATGTTTATGTGTCTGATGATGTATGTTTTATTTATATCATTGACAGTGATGGTAATAGAATAGGAGAAGGTTTTAATGGTTTTAATGCAGTTTGGTCTTCTACTGGTAGGTTGGCTTATGTGTATAAGAATGTAATGTATGTCTCCGATATTTCGGGCACTACCATAACGCACGATGAAGTACATAGAAGTTATGCCGGTATTCGCGACGTGGTAGATTGGTCGCCAGATGGTAGTAAGTTGGTTTTTTTAGAAAATGGAGGTGCTTCTGTATATATTAATGGGACTTCTGATTGGGCTACTAATGTGGTAGTTTTGGACCTAAATACAAATAAGACAAGTAATATAGCGCTATTAGATCATGGTTTTGTATATCCTAATATATCATGGTCTAAAGACGGTAAGTATATGGTATATTCTTTACGTCTTAAAAATAATAAGACACAAGTTTGGTGGCTAGAGGTAGCTACTGGTAAAACTGGTCCTGTAACCAATACATTTAATGCTTATGGTGCTAATTTTAAAAAATAAATACAAAAGTAAAACACGCTAACCATGTATAAAGTTCCTAGAAACATATGGTTTTATATTAAAAGCTTTAGTATCTTTGAACTGTTGTGTTGTGTTTCAATTTTATATTGAAACAAAGTGTAGTTATCGATAATAGTATCGATACTATCCGATGAAAGGCTTTCCATAATGGGAGGCTTTTTTTGTCTTTTGCTTTTAAGTGTTGATTTGAAGCGAGTTGTGGTTGTATAAAATAAAATGAATTAAAGAAGAAGCTAGTTTTGCAGTTTGATTATCTCGGTCGTATTTTGGATTATATTCCGCTAAATCTAAAGAAATAAGTTTTTCTGATTTTATAATTTTATGAAGACTTTTTAGAGCAATATCTGGAGAAAAACCCATTGGTGAAGCTGCACTTACTCCAGGGGCGTAAGCAGAGGAAAATCCATCTAAATCTATCGTAACATGAACTTTATCTACTTTACTCATAAAAGTATCAATAGTGTTATTTATTGTTTCTAAGTTTTGTAGGTTAAAATCTTCGTTGGCTACAAAATCAACATCAAATTCTTTGGCAGTTTTAAATACTATTTGTGCTTATCGTAAACTAAAGTTCCATTTTTCCATACCATACAAGGTTTTAAGTTTCCTTGGTTGTATAGAATTTCGTTATAATTGTTAGTATGAAAAACACTCATATCTGCAAGGAAACCTTTGGCTAACTGTCCTCTGTCTTCCAGATTTAAAGAAGCTGCTGCTCTATGTGTTATTCCAGCTAAAACTTCTGCATTAGTAAGTTTTTCAAAAGCTCCTAGTATAAAAGCTTGGGTTAGTAAATCGCCCATGGGTGCAGAACCAGGGTTGTGGTCACTTGCAATTGCTAATGCACCACCAGCATCTAGTATTTTTCTTGCAGGAGTAAAAGCATAACCTAAACCTAGTGAAGCACCTGGTAACGCTATAGAGATAACATTACTTTTTGCTAAAAGGGTAATTTCTTTTTCTGTGCTTGCCTCTAAATGGTCTGCACTTACAGCATTGTTGTCTATTGCTGTTTGGCTACCGCTAGTAGAAAATTGGTCTGCATGCACTGTAATGTCAAAACCTAAATCTTTTGCCTTTTTAAAATATGGGGCAATTTGTTCTTTAGAAAAAGCACTTTCTTCTATAAAAGCATCTATTCTGTTAGTTAGATTTTTTTCTTTCAATAAAGGAAAAAGCTGTGTAGATATTTCCTCTAAATATTCTTCTTCGGAGCCTTCATAATCTTTAGGTAACATATGAGCGGCAAGACAAGTAGGAATTAAATCTGAAAGTGATGCATTATTGGCATCCTCAATAGCATAAAGCATTTTTAATTCTTCAGCTATAGATAGCCCGTAACCACTTTTAACTTCTATAGTGGTAACCCCATTTTTTAAATGACGATTGGCTCTTTTTATAGTGTTTTTGGTAAGCTCCTCTTGGGTAGCTTTTCTGGTTTGCGTTACTGTACCCCAAATACCGCCACCAGCTTTTGCTATTTCTAAATAGGTTTTGCCAGCATTACGCATAGCATAGTCATTAGCTCTTGTTCCTCCAAAGCAAATGTGCGTATGCGCATCTATGAAACCAGGAAGACAAACGTGTTTCCCTTTTAGAGGAATTACTTCAGCAGTTTTATATTTTTCTTGTAGCTCTGTGAAGTTTCCAATTGCTTCAATAATAGTATCTTTTATTAGAATCCCGCCTTCTGGAATTACTTGAAGTTGGTCATCTTTAAGTGCTCCTTTTAAAGGTAAATTGGCCATGGTTACAACTTGAGAAAATGGCCCTATGAGTGTTTGTTTTTGCATGGCATTAATATACTTCAAATTCGTTGGAAAAAACAGTTTTAAGAGATATGTTCTCTCTTTTGCAAGTTTTGTTTTTAACCATTTCTATATCCTCAGAAAAAATACGGTCTTTATATGCAAAGGCAACCTTTGTGCGTATTTCTTTATGAATTTTATCTAATAGAATTCCAGATTTTAGTGGTTTTCTATATTTAAATGCTTGCGCTGCAGTAAGTAATTCAATAGCAAATATTTTCTCTACCTCTTAAAATCTTATCTTTATAGCAAATTAAATGTGAATGATTTTTGATATAATAAAGAATAGACGTTCTATTTTTCCTGCACAATATAATACGAAGCCAATAGCTAAAGAATCTATAGAAAAAATACTAGAAGCTGCTAATTGGGCACCTAGTCATAAAAAAACCGAACCTTGGCGTTTTAAAGTTTTACAAGGCGAGAAGAAAGCAGAGTTGGGAGAATTTTTATCTTATACGTACATAGATATTACAGAAAACCCCAAGCAAATAAAATCTAAAAAACTTATAGAGAATCCTAAAAAGGCTGGAGCAGTAATTGCTATTTGTATGCAAAGAGATCCTTTAGAAAGTGTTCCAGAATGGGAAGAAGTTGCCGCTGTAGCAATGGCAGTACAGAATATGTGGCTTTGTTGCACAGAAATGGGAATTGGTAGCTATTGGAGTTCTCCGGGACTTATAAAATATATGGATGAGTTTTTTGATCTAAATGAAGGAGAAAAATGTCTTGGTTTTTTCTATATGGGATATTCTGATGAGGAACCAGTAGAAGCTGTTAGAAAGCCAATAAATGATAAGGTAGAGTGGTTGTAGTTTAATTAATAAAAGGAAATAGTTCATTTTTATATTCCCACGTTTTAGAAAAAAATAGTACAAGGAAAATAATAGAAACAGCAAATTTTAAAAAGGTTCCAGTAAGGAAACCCAGAAAAGAACCAAAAGCCGCTTTAAGAGCAGTTTTATTGTCTACTTTGTTTGTTAGCTCACCAACCAATGCACCTAAAAAAGGGCCAATTATTATTCCACCAGGAATAGGTATAACTATACCTAAAACTAAACCAATAGCAGTACCTACCATACCAGCTTTAGTACCTCCAAATTTTTTTGCGCCTAAAATGGGGATTACATAGTCTAGAACCCAAATAATAACAGCAACAGCTAAAGTTACGCCTAATAACCAGTATTCTTTAGGAACAACAGAAGTTAAATGTAAAACTAAAATTCCTAGCCAACTTATTGGAGGGCCCGGTAAAACAGGTAAAAAGCTACCAATTATACCCACAAACATTAATATTAAGCCTAAAATTACTAAGAAGATATCCATTTCGCCTTTTTGTATACGACGAAAATAGTTTGATATTGTTACACTTACAACTTACGTTTTAATGTACTTTAATATCAATATTAAAAAAAACAGTTGATTTTGAAACAGTCTATAAAAAGCAGTTGCGGAAGAAAATAGGTTTTGTTGGTCATAAGAAAACAGGAAAAAAGTATTTCTGTTAATTACTAAATTATTTTACTAAAGTTAAAAGTCCTTAAAATATCGTAATTTTCCCAAAAGAATAGTATACAATGAATAAGCTTTGGATCTTTGTGTTTATATGTAGCCTTGCTTCATGTAATCCTTTTGTATCTAAAGAAGAAAAAACGCAAAATCTAGTAAACAAAGAATTACTAGAAATGGACTGGAATACTATAGATAATTACCCACTTTTTTACACTTGTGATGAAACAGCAACTAAAGAGGAACAAAGAATTTGTTTTGAAAATGAATTGGTTTCTCATTTTTCTGAAACTCTAAAAGAGTTTGAGTTTACCATTGCTCCTGAGGTAGATAGTACGGCGTATGTTGTATTTGTAATTGATAAAATGGGAAAAATTAAAGTACTTAATATTGAAAAAGACCCTGCAATTATAGAAGAAATGCCAGAGTTTGATGGGGTAATAACACAAAGCCTTAAGAACTTACCAGAAATAGACCCAGCATTAAAAAAAGGAATTCCTGTAGCTACAAAATTTAGAATTCCTATAGTTTTACATAGTAATTAAAAGAACTTGGCAAACGAAAGAATTATATTAGGAATTGACCCTGGAACTACCATAATGGGATTTGGAGTAATTAAGGTGGTAAATAAAAAGATGCAGTTTGTTCAAATGAATGAGTTGCTACTTCAAAAATACAAGGATCCTTATACCAAGCTAAAACTTATTTTTGAACGTACTATAGAGCTTATAGATACCTATCATCCAGATGAAATTGCTATAGAAGCACCATTTTTTGGCAAAAATGTACAATCCATGTTAAAACTTGGTAGAGCGCAAGGTGTGGCAATGGCTGCGGGTTTATCTAGACAAATACCTATTACAGAGTATTTACCAAAAAAAATTAAAATGGCAGTTACTGGTAGCGGTAATGCTAGTAAAGAGCAAGTGGCAAAAATGCTACAAAGTATGTTAGGCCTAAAATCCTTACCTAAAAACTTAGATAGCACAGACGGACTCGCAGCTGCGGTGTGTCATTTTTATAACTCTGGAAGAATAGAAGTTGGTAAAAGTTATACCGGTTGGGATGCTTTTGTAAAGCAAAATGAGTCTCGGGTAACAAAGGTAAAAAGTAAAAAGTGACCAATTAATAATTATCAGTTTACAATGAACAACACTTTTAATGTTTTATTTAAAATTATTTTTTTAATAGTAAAGTCCTCTCATATAAATTTTAATTTTGCTAATTGCTAATTGCTAATTGCTAATTGCTAATTGCTAATTGCTAATTGCTAATTGCTAATTGCTAATTGAATAAAATGAGCGGAATATACATCCACATCCCTTTTTGTAAACAAGCCTGTAATTATTGCGACTTTCATTTTTCTACTAGTTTAGGAAAGAAAGAAGCTATGCTTTCTGCAATTGGTAAAGAATTAGAACAACGAAAAGTGGAGTTTAAAGATGCCATTGTAGAAACTATTTATTTTGGAGGAGGTACACCATCTGTACTAGATACCTCAGAAATTAATAAACTTATAGAAACAGTTTATGATAATTTTAAAGTTGTAGAGAATCCAGAAATTACTTTAGAGGCAAATCCAGATGATTTAACCTCTGAAAAGTTACAACAACTTCATGCATCAGACATTAATAGATTAAGTATTGGTGTACAGTCTTTTTTTGAGGACGATTTAAAATTAATGAACCGAGCACATTCTAGTGAGCAAGCGCATCAATCTTTAAAAGAAGCAACAGCACTATTTGATAATATTTCTATCGATTTAATTTACGGAATGCCAAATATGGTAAAGGAACGTTGGTTACAAAACATTGAAACCGCATTGTCTTTTAATATTCCACATATATCTAGCTATGCTTTAACGGTAGAACCAAAAACGGCTTTGGCTAGTTTTATTAAAAAAGGGCAATTAGCACCTTTAGACGAGGCGTTGGCACAAGAACATTTTTTTATTTTAAAAGAACGTTTAGAGGAAGAAGGGTTTATTGGGTATGAGGTTTCTA
Source organism: uncultured Maribacter sp. (assembly GCF_947495965.1). Lineage (GTDB taxonomy): Bacteria > Bacteroidota > Bacteroidia > Flavobacteriales > Flavobacteriaceae > Maribacter_B. Next base: position 286,017 of record NZ_CANMBB010000001.1, on the reverse strand, counting down.
ACTTTGGAAAACTTAATTATTTTTCTAAAAATAATACGGCGTACTGGTTGGGTAAAAAGTATCTAGGAATAGGGCCTTCTGCACATTCCTATAACGGAGAAAATAGAAGTTGGAATATAGCAAATAACCCCAAATATATACAAGCAATAGAAAAGGGAGAGCTACCTGCAGAAGTAGAAAAACTAACTACTGTAGATAGGTATAATGAGTATGTAATGACAGGGTTGCGAACCATTTGGGGGGTTTCTTTAAATAGAGTTGCATCTGAATTTGGAGAAGAATATTATGAATATATAATACAACAATCTAAAAAGCATATAGAAGAAGGTTTGTTAGTTGTAACCCAAAATGTATTACTGGTTACTCCTAAAGGTAATTTTTTAACAGACGGAATTGCTTCCGATTTATTTAGGATTACATAAGATTAGAATTTATCTTTAACTTAATATCAAGATTTAAATGCTGTGAGGCTTTCTTTAAATTCTAAAAGTATTCTTGTACACATATTTCTTAAGCTTGTTATGGTGTTATATCGTAGAAAATAAAAAATTAAACTGTGCTAGCAACTGTTCAACATAAAACTAAAATTGTAAAAATAGACCTATCTAAACCTTTGGATATTTCTATGGCATTGCAAGGGAATGCCTCTAATGTAAATGCCTGGTATGTAAAGCACCCAACAATAGAACCCCATACAGAAGGCGATTTTATAGGGAAAGTAAGCGAGGGTAGTTCTACCAATTTTAATGATATAACATTTAATCCGCATGCACACGGCACACATACTGAGTGTTTAGGACATATTACAAAAGAATTTTATTCTATTAATGAGCAGTTAAAACAGTTTTTCTTTTTGGCAGAAGTGGTAACTGTAGCTCCAGAGGTGTTGGGAAAAGATTTTATTATATCTAAGAAGCAGCTACAATATGCTCTAGGGAATAAAAAAAGAGAAGCTATTATAATACGAACACTTCCTAATTTAAGCGATAAGAAAACAAAGCAGTATTCTAATACCAATCCGCCATACTTAACAGAAGAAGCAATATTGTTTTTGGTAGATAAGGGTATAGAACATTTGTTAATAGATTTGCCTTCTGTAGATAAAGAAAAAGATAACGGAGCACTTGTAGCACATAAAGCATTTTGGAATATAAATGGGGAACCAAGAAAGCAAGCAACAATAACAGAGTTTATTTTTGTAAATAATAGTATTGAAGATGGTACCTATATGTTAGATATACAGGTAGCGCCTTTTCATAATGATGCATCGCCAAGTAAGCCTGTTTTGTATAAAATTATAACAAATGAAAAATAGTCTAAAAATAGAAGAACTTTGCATGTTTTTTCTTGGCATTTTTATGTTTAGCATTTTAGGATATCCTTGGTGGCTTTTTTTAGTATTAATTTTAGCTCCAGATATAGGAGCTCTTGGTTATATAATAAATTCTAAAGTAGGGGCTTTTAGTTATAATTTATTTCATCATAAAGGAGTGGCAATTGCATTATATTTTATTGGAATATATTTGTCATTCCCTCTTTTACAATTAGCAGGGACTATTCTATTTTCACATGCTTGTTTGGATAGAATTTTTGGGTATGGTTTAAAATATGAAAAAGGGTTTAGATTTACACACCTTGGAGAAATAGGAAAAAAATAAAATTACTATGTTAGAAAGTTTTTTAGGATTACTTCTTGGTGTTGTAGGTACATTTTGGGGGTATTCTATTTTTAAAAGAAAAGAAAGTAAAGAACTAACAACGCACCAATCTACCGTATTACTAGAAAAGATTAAAAGTGTGTGTAAGTTAATATCTGTAGAAGGAGACTTTGCTGAAATATATAGGTATGAAAATACAAAAGAACGTTTTTTAAGTCTTGTAAGTAGTAAAAAGAAAGCATTAATAGTAATTAATGCTAAGGCGCAAATTGGGTATGATTTAAAAAAAATATTTATGCATGCCGATACTAAGAATAAAAAAATTATTTTAGAGCAGTTTCCACAACCAGAAATTTTATCTATTGTTCCAGAATTAGAATTTTATGATATTAAAAACGGACTTTTTAACTCCTTTACACCAGATGATTTGACATCATTAAATAAAGAGGCAAGAAAACATATTGAGGAAAAAATACCAGAAAGCGGATTAATGGATACCGCTAGGAGAGAGGCATTAGAAGCAGTTTTAGTTATAGAGAGTATAGTACAAACCATAGGTTGGAAATTAGATTATTCTGCCCTTGAATTAACAGAATCGCAAAGAAAATTATTAGAAAAATAAATAAAATGAAAAAGTTACTTATAATTGCAATAGTATTAATTAGTACCGTAAACAGTTACGGACAGACAAAAGAAAACATGAAAGAATTTGATTCTAATTTTGCACATACCGTTTATTTTTGGTTAGAAAATCCCGATAAAGAAGAAGACCGTAAAGCCTTTATTGCATCGTTAAGAAAATTTTTAAACGCATCTAAGTATGCAAAAACTAGTTTTATAGGTTATCCTCCAAAAGCAAGTAGAGATGTGGTAGATGGTTCTTTTACATTCTCTTTAATAGTCTCTTTTGCTTCTGCAGAAGCGCAACAAAATTATCAGGATGAAGATGTGCATTTAAAATTTATAGAAGAGTCTAGCAAACTATGGACTAAAGTAATTGTCTATGATTCTGTAAACGCAGAGTAAATGTGGACTAATGAATGTTGAAGAATTAAGAGACTATTGTATTGCAAAAAAAGGAATTACAGAAGAGTTCCCTTTTGATGAACATACCCTTGTCTTTAAAGTAATGGGTAAAATGTTTGCTTTATGTTCTTTAGAAAGAAAGCCACCGCAAGTTAACCTTAAATGTAACCCAGAAAGAGCAATAGAATTAAGAGAAGCTTATGATGGGGATATAATAGCAGGTTATCATATGAGTAAGGTACATTGGAATACCTTATTTTTAGAACAACTACCTAAAGATTTAATAAAAGAGCTTATAGACCATTCCTATGCACTAGTAGTCTCTAAATTTACAAAGAAGCTTAAAGCCCAGTTAGATGCTCTTTCTTAATACTTCTAATATTTAATTACACACCCCTTTTATGCAGGAATTAATTTCCTTTTACACCCAAGAAATAAGTAAATATCTAGATAAACTGGCACGTATAAAAAAGCAATTATACGCATCTAGTATGTTGCGTTTGTTAATTTTTTGTATTGCAATAGCGGGAATTTATTTTTTTTACGGTAACACAAGAATTATTGTTGCCATTATTTTAATAACAGTAGTCGTATTTCTTTATTTAGTTACACGACATGGGGGGTTACAAAAGAAAAGAGATAAAATAAAAGCTCTTATTGCAATTAATGAAATAGAGGTAGAAGTTCAAAAAAGAAATTTTTATAATTTACCAGATGGTAAAGAATATAAAAACCCTTTACATGCCTATAGCCAAGATATAGACTTATTTGGTCGAGGTTCTTTTTATCAATATTGTAATAGAACAGCTTTAGTACATGGTAGTGAAACCTTGGCAGACTTGTTTAAAGAAAATGGTATAAATTCTATAGAGGAAAAACAAGACGCTATAGAAGAGCTAAGCCAAATGCCTAAATGGCGACAAGAATACTATGCAATAGCATCTATGACTAAAACGGAGACTTCTGTACATGTAATTCAAAAATGGTTGGGAAATTACACACCATTTATGCCCAAAATAATGCAATACATTCCTTTGGTTTTTTCTATTTTATCTATTGGAGTGCTTTGTTTTTATTTTTTTGACAAGTTACCAGAATCCTCTTTAATTATTTTGTTATTTATTGGTTTAGCAATTACAGGTATATATACCAGAAAAATAACTAGGTTGGGTACCAATGCATCAAAAGTTCAGAATACCTTTGAACAATACAACCAGTTACTTACAATCATAGAAAACACAAATTTTAAATCTTCATTACTGCAAAAAAAGAAGCAACAAATTATATCGGGAAGTATAAAAACTTCTAAAGTTTTGCATGAGTTTTCTCGCCATTTAGGAGCACTAGACCAGAATAACAATGTGGTGTATTTAATATTTGGAAATGGACTTTTTCTAAGAGGATTAACAACCTGCTTTAAAATAGAAAAGTGGATAGCTGTTCATGGGAAATCTGTAGAAAAATGGTTTCAAGTAATTGCTTTTTTTGATGCCTATAACAGTTTGGGGAATTTTGCTTTTAATCATCCAAAATATACGTATCCTATTATAGAACAAAATAGTAATACAATTCTTAATGCAAAAGAGGCTGGGCATCCACTACTAAACCCTGAGAGCACTATTTTAAATAATATAGACATACAAAAAGAACAGTTCTTTATTATTACAGGAGCTAATATGGCAGGGAAAAGTACTTTTTTAAGAACGGTATCCTTGCAAATAGTAATGGCAAATTTAGGATTACCTGTTTGTGCCAAAGAAGTATATTATTCTCCTATTAAACTAATTACAAGTATGCGAACTACAGACTCGCTTACCGATGATGAATCTTACTTCTTTTCAGAATTAAAAAGGCTAAAGTTTATTGTGGATCAAATACAGCTGGATCGTTATTTTATTGTTTTGGATGAAATTTTAAAAGGAACCAATAGTACGGATAAAGCAATTGGCTCTAGAAAGTTTATAGAAAAATTAGTTCGTTCCCAGTCTACAGGAATTATAGCAACGCATGATTTAAGTTTATGTGAAGTGGCAAAAGAACTCTCGCAAGTAAAAAATTATTATTTTGATGCAGAAATTATAGATAACGAATTACATTTTGATTATAAATTTAAAGAAGGTATTTGTAAGAATATGAATGCATCATTTCTACTTAAAAAGATGCAAATTATAGATTAATTGTTAATTTTATTAACAAATAGGGGGCTTTGCTATTCTATTATTTAATAGGCTCTCATCGTTTAAATGCATAGTTAATTCTGTTCTTATCTTTATTTATTTTCCATTCGTCTATAGTAAATTGCATTTTACCGTTAGTTCATTACTATATTAAATAAAAAAAAGAAATTTGTAGTATAAATCTTATAATATGTTAAACGTACTGTTTATTGAAGACGACGCTATTGAAACTATGAAACTTAATAGAACAGTTTCTAAGTTACAATTAAAGCACAAAATTACAGAAGCTAAAAATGGGGAAGAAGGACTTGAATTTTTAAAGTCTGATGAGGTCTTGCCGGATATTATTCTTTTAGACTTAAATATGCCTAAAATGAGTGGTATAGAATTCTTAGAAATATTAAAAGCAGATCCTGTTTTAAAATATCTTCCTACAATTGTTCTTACAACATCTGAAAATAGAGCAGATTTGCTAGAATGTTACCGTATTGGTATAGCAGGTTATGTTATAAAGCCTTTAAAATATGAAGATTACGAAAAAAAATTGGAAAGTGTTTTTACGTATTGGCAAAATAACGAGCTAGTTAAAGCCTAACAAAATATTAAGTTTCACAACATTATTTTTAAAAAAAGAAGTATAATTCCTACATTTATTCAAGAAATTTTATATATTTTTTGGAATGAAAGGAATTGTTTTTACTGAATTTTTAGAGATGGTGGAGTTAGAATTTGGCTTAGAAGTCGTTGATTCCATTATTGAAAATTCAAATTTACCTTCAGAAGGTATCTATACATCTATAGGTACGTATGATTTTAATGAGATGCTAAGTTTAATAACAAATCTTAGTGCAGAGGTTAAAGCCCCTGTAGATGATTTAATCTATGCCTTTGGCCTTTTCTTATTTAATAGCTTAGTAACAGCACATCCAGAGGTTGTAGAAAATTATAAATCTCCTTTAGGTCTTATTTATGCTATAGAAGACCATATTCATGTGCATGTAAAAAAACTTTACCCAGAGGCACAACTACCAACATTTAAAATATTAGAAACTACCCAGTACTCTATGTCTTTAATATATTGCTCATCAAGAGGTTTATATAGATTAGCACATGGCTTAATAGAAAAAACTTTTGAGCATTTTAATGCTACAGCAACAGTAAAGTACACACTTATAAAAGAGGACGGTACCGAAGTTAAATTTGATATTGTACAAAATGGATAGTAAGGAAGTTATTTTACTTAAAAAGGCACTAGAACGACAAAAGAAGGCTAGGCAACAAGCAGAAAGAATTCTAGAGGAAAAGTCTAAAGAATTGTATGATGCTAGTTTACATTTAAAACAAACGAATAAGGTACTAGAAAATCTTTTAGACCAAAAGACAGCACAGATAGATAATGTTTTTGTAAACATTATTGACCCCTATCTAATAATGGATTTAAAAGGTAATATAATAAAAATGAATTCTGCAGCAGAAGAATTTTTAGGATTTTCTAAAGAAGAAAATATAAAACTTACAGAACTTATTCATCCTGATTATAAAGAGTATTCTAAAGCATCTTTTAAATCTTTATATACAACAGGTTTAATTAAAAAATTTAGACCAGGAATAATAACAAAAAATAATGAACTAAAATTTATAGAGGTAAATGGTAGTTTAATAAAAGATAAAAAAGGAAATATAAGTGGAGCACAAGGCGTATTCCGAGATATTACTGCCGAGTTAGAAATGAAAAATCTTTTAAACACACAAAGGCAACGTTTAGACATTATTGTAGAGCATTCTCCGTTAGGTATTTGGTTAACTTCTAAAGATACTTTGATAAAAGTTAATAATACTATGCAAAAAATGTTGGGATATACAGAAGAGGAGTTACGCTCTATAAACCCAATGGAAATTACTTCTTTAGAAAGTTTAAATGCTTCTAAAGAATACAGAGAAAAACTTATTAAAGGAGAAATAGATGAATTTTCTGTAGTAAAAAAATACTTAAGAAAAGACGGTTCTTCTTTTTCTGCAAAAACAACAGTTAGTGCCGTAAGGAATATTAAAGGAGAGCTAAGGTATGAAGTAGCTTTAATAGAAGATATAACTCATGAAATTGAGCTAGAAGAAGAAAAAAAGCAATTAGTTAAAGATTTAGAATCTAGTAATAAAGGCCTACAAGAGTATGCACATATAGTTTCTCATGATTTAAAATCTCCTTTAAGAAGCATTAGTGCACTTACTACTTGGATGTATGAAGATTATAAAGATAAATTAGATGATAATGGGGTGTATAATCTAAAAATGATGCAGGATAAGGTAGAATCTATGGATAAACTTATAGATGGTATTTTAAAATACTCTACCATAAAGAGTGATAATTTAGATAACTCTATTGTTGATGTAAATGAGGTTGTACAAGAGATAAAAGATATAATTTTTATACCAGATCATGTAACTGTAAAAACAGCAAATAAGTTACCTACAATTTATGCAGATCGCACTAAAATTCATCAATTAATACAAAATTTTTTAAGTAATGCAGTAGTACATATAGAACGGGAAAAAGGTTTGGTAGAAGTTGGGTGTGAGGATCGGGGCACACATTGGGAATTTAGTGTAAAAGATAATGGTGTTGGTATTCCTAAAGAATATCACGAAAAAATATTTAAAATATTTCAATCCATTGGAAATAAAGAAAGGTCTACAGGAATAGGACTTTCTATCGTTAAAAAGATTATAGATTTATACGAAGGAAAAGTTTGGTTGCAAAGTGAAATAGGTAAAGGAACCACTTTTTTCTTCACCCTAAAAAAACAAAATGAAAATACAACAAGCAATTAAGGAAGATAATAAAGAGTGGCGTTTTTTAGGTAGTAATGATGAACTAACAAAACCTTTAGTATTAGTTTTTGGAAATAGATTCTTATTAGAAAACAGTCATATTTATGAAGAAATTAAATCACTTTTTCCAGATGGCGAGATTGTATTTGGCTCTACTTCTGGCGAAATTTTAGGAGAAAAAGTAATAGATAATAGTATTTGTTTAACTGCTATAGAATTTGAAAAAAGTACGTTTAGAATAACAAGTGCTAATAGTAAAAATTATAAAGACAATACCGAAGCATTAGGAGTAGATCTTTTAAAAACATTACCTCAAGATGGTCTTAAACATGTTTTTGTAGTATCAGAAGGTAGCTCAGTAAATGGCAGCACTTTAATTGAAGGATTAGAAAAATATTTAGAAAAAAATATAAATATTTCTGGCGGACTTTGTGGTGATGATTCTAGGTTTGAAAAAACTTTAGCAGCATATAATAAAAACCCTGAACAAGGGGAGGTTATTGTAATAGGACTTTATGGAGAAACGCTAGAGGTTAGTTGTGCAAATTATGGAGGTTGGACAGGGTTTGGTCCAGAAAGAATAATAACAAAATCTGTAGATAATATATTGTATGAATTAGATGGGCAACCAGCTCTAGATTTATATAAAAAATATTTAGGCGATAAAGTAAAAGAATTACCAAAGGCAGCATTACTATATCCGCTTAGTGTAAAAGTGCCAGGAGAGAAAGAAACAATAGTGCGTACTATTTTAAATATAAATGAAGAGGATAATAGTATGATACTGGCAGGAGACGTGCCAGTAGGGTCTAAAGTGCAATTAATGATGGCAACCGTAGATGATATTGCAGAAGGCGCTTTTACGGCAGCAAATTTTGCTATGAGAGATAGAAAAACGAAACCAGAATTTGGGCTTTTAGTTAGTTGTGTGGGCAGAAAACTTGTAATGGACCAAAGAACAGAAGAAGAAGTAGAAGAGGTAATAGAAGTTATTGGAGAACAAGCAAAAGTAGCTGGTTTTTATTCTTATGGTGAAATGGCACCTTTTGCGGGGCAAGAAAAATGTAAATTGCATAACCAAACCATGACATTAACCCTTATAAGCGAATAATGCACTCTTTATTAAAAAGACAAATAAGAAAATTTTTACCCAATGATTTAGAAGGTACACCAGAAATGGAGGAGTTTTTATTGGCCATTAGTAAATCGTATTATAATAACGATGAAAAGTTAGAAATGATACAAAGATCTACAACTATTAGTTCTAAAGAACTTTCTATGGTAAATGCAGAACTAAGAGAAAAAATAGAAGCTCAAAAAAATGTATTTACTTCTTTGAGTAAAGTAGTAAAAGTAATGGATGATGATTCTATAAATGCTGTAGATTATGAAGAAGAACATATAGATCCATTAAAAATAGCAGCAAGAATAGAAGAGCAGACAGAAAGAATTATTGACTTAACGGCAGAAAGAAAAGAGTTGTTAAAAGATCTAGAAGAACAAAATGAGTCTTTAAATAATTATGCGCATATGGTTTCTCATGATTTAAAGTCGCCAATAAGAAATATGCATACTTTAATGAGTTGGATATCTGAAGAGGAAAAGGAAAATTTTTCGGAGGAAAGTAAATTCAATTGCTCTTTAGTTATACAAAACCTAACCAAAGTAGATAATTTAATAGATGGTATATTAAGGCATGCAACTTTAGAAGCGCATGAAGAAGAGAAAACTAATGTTTCTATAACTCATTTATTAGAAGAAATAAAAAATACAATATATGTACCGCAAAATATAGAACTAGTAGTAGAGGGAGAATTACCTGTTTTATTTAAGGATAAATATAAATTAGAACAGTTATTTAAAAATCTAATTATTAATGCGGTTACTGCAACAGAAGATATAAAAGAAGGAAAAATAATAGTAGAGGCCATAGAAAAAAAAGAATATTGGAAATTTAGTATTAAAGATAACGGAAAAGGAATACCAGAAAAATACCAAGAAAGCATATTTAATATGTTTAAAAAATTGGAAAATAATGCAAATGCAACTGGTATAGGGTTAGCTTTAGTTAAAAAAATAATTAATATTTATGAAGGAGAAGTATGGCTAGAGTCCCAATTAGGAAATGGAACTACTTTTTATTTTACAATAAAAAAATAAGATTATGAGTGAAGAGCAACCAAATTTAAATTACGTAAAAGAATTGGCTGGAGGAGACCAATCTTTTGAGCAAAAATTTTTAGGAATAATAAAAAGTGAATTCCCAGTAGAAAAACAAACCTATATAGATTGTTTAGCAAAAGAAGATTATAATGCTACCGCAGAAATAGTTCATAAACTAAAACATAAATTTAATATCTTAGGCTTGCAAAAAGGGTATCGTTTAGCAGTTGGTTTTGAAGAACAACTAAAATATGGGAATAGTAAGCTTAAGGATGATTTTTTAAGGATACTAATTACCATAGAAAATTATATTTTAAATATTTAATATGAAATGCATTATTGTAGATGATGAGGCAACCGCTAGAGCAGTGGTAGCTAAATTTTGTGAAGATTCCCCCGAAATATCCGTAGAGGAGGACTTTTCTAATGCAATAGACGCAATAAAGTTCTTAAATAAACAAGAGGTAGATGTTGTTTTTTTAGATATACATATGCCAGGGTTTACGGGTTTTGATTTTGTAGAGACTTTAAAAAACCCTCCCAAAATAGTTTTAATAACATCGGATAAAGATTTAGCACTACAGGCTTATGAATACGAGGCCATTGTAGATTATTTGGTAAAACCCCTTACTAAAGACCGTTTTATTAAATGTCTTAATAAAGTAAAAACGGCAATACAAAACCAAGCTATTATAGAAAATGCTTCCAGTACTAATAATACTCTAGGTTTAGGGGAGTTATTTATAAATATAGATCACCGCTTAATTAAATTAAAGTTCAATGAGATACTTGTAATACAAGCCTTAGGAGATTATATTAATATAAAAACAGAAAAAACCGAATATAAAGTACACAATACATTAAAGAAAATAAAAGAAAAATTACCTACAGATATTTTTTTGCAAATACACCGTTCTTATATAATAAACTTCACAAAAATTATAGATATAGAAGATAATAGTGTGTTAATAGACAAAAATGTTGTTCCTATTAGCAGGTCTAATAAGCCTAAACTTATGCAACATTTAAATCTTTTAAAGTAATAAACATTAGTAATTCTATATTACTAATATTTAAATGTTTCTAGGCATCCTTAAATTTTAAAAGCTGTTTTTTATGAATGCCTCGTGGTTTTTCTCTGAGGTTATTTACTTTAAAGCTATTTGCTTTTGTAATTTATTATAGAATAATGGTTGTTTAGTAAAAAGCCACTTTATTTTTAAGCCTACCTCTGTAAATTGAAACCCTGCTGCAGTTGCAGAAGCTATATTACTATACTTGCCATATACAGAACCGTTAAGTCTTTTAGAAAATTTATGTTGTATACCTGTCTCTGCTCTAAAAATAACAGTCATTGGGTCTTTTTCTACCTTTTGGTATCCAGAAGCAGCACTAATCATAGCAGTTGTTTTTTCGGAGAATTTCCCTCTAATATCTGCGAATAATTCCACAGCTTGGTAGATAGACGGACTAAAGTATATAGTTGGTACTTGGTTAGCAAAGCTTAAGTACTGATAGTTAACACCAACTTTTACAGCAGGTTTTTTAAATAAATTATAATACAAAGAACTAAATAATAAATTTCTCGTGTTACTATCTGTTTGTTCTGTGTACATAAGTTGTGTGTACCATCCTAAATTAAAAGTGGTTCCTAAATTATAGGTTAAGCCATAATGATTCATAACAATTTCTCTTTCAATAAGGTCGGCATTAAAACTCTGTACTTCTCTCGTGTAAATAAAGTCTAAGTTTTGTAAAATAAAAGGTTGTGTTTGTAACCTAATATCTAAAACAGGTTGTGAAAAATCTGTATCGGTAGAGATAGATTTATTTATACCAATTATAGCTTTAAGATTAGTTTTTGGAATAAGTTTATATTCCAAGCCAGCTGTCATTAAATGAGAAGTAGCTTTATTTAAATTTATACTATTCTCTGTTGTTCTAAATTGATAGGAAAAGAATGATGCAAATTTTGTGGATAACGCTAAGTCTGCTGAAGTTTTACTAGAAAAAGCGGTGTTTTTACCATTATCAAAAGTATAGCTTGCATGCTCCTCTACGCTGGGAGTGTATTTTAAATCTAATTTTTCAATAAAATTAGAAGCATCTTTTTGTTTTTTATAATAAACTAAGGTTTTCTTAGCTGCTTTATATGCTGGTATTATTTTGTCAGAAGCAAATAAGGCATTTGCCTTTCCTAAATTTCCATCAAAAGAAGCGCTATCATTTTTAAGTATTTTATCATAATTAGCAATACTCTTTTTAAAGTTTGCTGTGTACATGCCTAGAGTAGCGTCAAGAGCCATTATCCAATTTCTATTTGGAGTTGCCTTGTTAAGACTATCTATTTTTAATCTAGCTTTTTTATATTTTTGGTTCCATATTAAAGCCTGTATATATCTATTATAAGTGCTTTCTGTTAGCTTTGTATCTTTTAATGGTAGTACGGCTTTTTTTGCCTTAGAAGCAATATTTAAAGCCTCTTTATCTTGTTCTCCAATGTGTTCTGCAAGGGCAATGCCATTTAGTGCAACTATAGAATCCTTAGCATTAGTTGCATATCTCTTATAGGCTTCTTTTGCTTTTTCTACACTCTTAGTAATTAGGTAAAGATTTGCTAAATTCTTTAAAGCATCTTTATCCTCAGGAAAGTCTTTAAAAATGCTTTTTAAATATGTCTCTCCTTCTGCATATTGTTGGTTATTAACAAATTCATTTGCGTACCCTAAACGCATATACTTTTTAGATACTAATGCACTTTGGTTTTTGGGGTCTAAGGCTATAGCCTTATCTACCCATTCTAGAGCTAATTTATATTCTTTAAGATTACTTAAAGTATTTGCATATCCTAAAACGGCACCAAACTTATCAGGAAAGTCGGCAACTAATTTTTTGTATAATGGTTTGGCAGATTCATAATCTTTAGACCATAAATAAGATTCGTTGTAATTAATTTCTACTTCAAAATCTCCAGGGTATTCTTTAAGTAAATCTGAAAATAAAGCATTTGCTTTTTTTGGTTCTCCACTTAAACCAACTGCTCTACCATAACATAATCTTGCTGTTTTATTTGTAGGATTATTTTCTAGAATACCTTTAAAAAAAGACTCTGCATTTTCAAAATTTCCGTTTTCAAGAAATTTAAAACCTTTACTCATATCTTCTTGAGACCTTATTATAAGGGATATAAATAGAAATAGGAGGACACTATATTTTTGCATTTTTATAAAGTAAGTAATTTATTACATTGTGATAACGAAGGTTTTTTTAAAATATGCGATAATTATGTAATAAAATATTTATATAAAAATTAAAATTTTAATTTAAATGATTAATATACAGTGCATTAAGTGGTTTTTTACGTGTATTTTAAATATATGTGTAATATACATCTTCTTCATTTTACAATTCCATTTTTATTTTTTTAATATTTAAATTATTGATTATCAAATAATTAAATATATTTTATAAATTAAATAAGAAAAAACTTACAATTTTTTAAACAAATTACGTTATCTATTATACTGTAATTAAAAGTACAGGTAATAAATCTTAACCTATAATAATAAAAATACCTATGGCAATAGAAATTAAAGAGAATAGCGGAATGTTTGAAATTTTGGGAAATATATCTTCTCAGAATATGACATCATTAAAAAATTATTTTGAATCTATCATTCCAATATCAGAAAGTATTATTCTTAATATAGAAAAGGTAGGCGCTATTGATAAAAGTGGTGCTTATATGTTAGAAAAATTATATAAGGGAGCTGTAGAAAAAAATAAGATTATATCTATAATAGGTAGGCAAAACAAAAAAATAGCTTCTATTATGAAAAATACTAAAACGCATTATATTTTAAGCAATGACCGCGTTTAAACTTGTATTAAAAAAAGTTTCCCCCGAACAATGGTTTATGGGTAGTGTACTTCTAGTAAATGGAGGTAACTACCTGTACAATCTTTTTTTAGGAAGAATTTTAGGCCCTGCAGCATTTGCAGAAGCAGCTCTTTTGGTAACCTTATTACTAGTATTGTCTTTCATGGGAATGACTTTTCAGTTAGCAACTGCAAAATTTGCAGTTATTTTTGCAGATGAAGAGTGGCAAAATTTTAGAAACAAAATATATAAACAAGCTAGTTATGTAGGTCTTGTTATTGGTTTGCTAATATTAGTTTTTGCAAAAAAGTTGCAAATCATTTTTAATACGGAAAGTCATTGGATGTTTGTAGTTTTTGCTATAGGCATACCTTGTTACTTTTTTATGAGTGTAAATAGAGGTACTTTCCAAGGGCAATTAAAGTTCAATAAATTATCTATTACTTACCAAACAGAAATGTGGAGTAGGTTATTAATTACCATTGCTTTAATTTATTTAGTGCCTTTGCAGCCAGGAATATTAGTGGCTTTAGGAATATTAATATCGTTTTTGTTTGGTTTATTTCCTTCAGATGTTAAAGGATTATCCTTTAAGAAAGTTGGAGAAATGTTACCAGAAAACACAAAAAAAGTTTCTCAATTTATTTGGTTAACAGCGTGTTATGAACTTACCCAAATAATAATTAATAATAGTGATGTTCTTTTAGTAAAACATTATTTTAATGCTTTAGATGCTGGTTTGTATGCTTCATTGGCTTTAATTGGTAGGGTTGTTTATTTTGTAGCTTGGATGTTTGTAATGTTGTTACTACCAACGGTAGTACAAAAACAAAAAGACGGAGAGCCAACTGCACCAATTTTATTTAAATATGTTTCCTATATAAGTTTACTATCGGCCTGTATAGTTGTAGTATGTTATCTTTTTCCAGATTTAATTATTACGCTAATGTTTGGAGATGCTTATGTATCTGTAGCAGGTTTGCTATGGCAATATGCTTTAGCAACATCACTCTTTGCAATCTCTAACATCTTTGCATATTACTTTTTGTCATTAGATCACTACGTACCAGTAATACTTTCTGGTTTGTTAGGAATGTCTCAAGTACTATTAGTTGCGTTTTTTCATGAAAATTTAGAAATGGTAGTACATATGCAAATAATTGCAATGACTATACTTTTAGTAGTACAACTTATATATTTTATCAATAAAAAGAAAATATCTAAAAAAACAGAATAATATACCCAAGTTATAACCTAAACCTATAAATATGAAATTAGCAATAGTAACAGCCTACCCACCTAGTAAGGTTACCCTAACGGAGTATGGCTACCATTTAGTAAAACATTTTAGATTACAAGATCAGGTAACAGAAATTACCTTAATAACAGATAAAACTAAAGAACTTAAAGATTTAAATTTTGAAGAAAAAGGTTGTAAAATAACAGTAAAAGAAGCCTGGGATTTTAACAGTTATTCTAATATTTTTAGAATTAATAAAGCAATTTCTGAAAGTAAACCAGATGCGGTCTTATTTAACTTACAGTTTTTAAAGTTTGGAGATAAAAAAGTGCCTGCGGCATTAGGTTTATTATTACCTTTTATATGTAAAATCCGTGGTATACCAACAATATCTTTACTACATAATATTTTAGAAAAGGTAGATTTAGCAAATGCTGGATTTACTAACAATAAGCTATTACAAAGAATATATAATTTTATAGGAACAACGTTAACACGTTTTGTTTTAGCATCAGATATTGTAGCTGTAACTATTAGTAAATATGTAACTACATTAAAGAAAAAGTATGATGCTACAAATATTACTTTAATTCCCCATGGAGCTTTTGAAACTCCCCCAGAGCCAGATTATAATTTACCAGAAGGACCAAAACAAGTAATGGCTTTTGGAAAATTTGGAACTTATAAAAAGGTCGAAATATTAATAGAGGCTGTTGAGGAAATTAGAAAAAGAACATCTGAAAATATTGAGATAGTAATTGCAGGAACAGATAGTCCAAATACTCCTGGATATTTAGATGAAATGGCTAAGAAATATGCGCAGGTTTCTCAGCTAAGATTTACAGGATATGTAGCAGAGGAAGATGTGCCTAAAATTTTTGGAGATAGTGCCGTAGTTGTTTTTCCGTATACCTCTACAACAGGTAGTTCAGGTGTATTGCACCAAGCCGGTAGTTATGGAAAAGCAGTTTCTTTACCAGATTTAGGAGACCTTAGTATTTTAGTAAGAGAGGAAGGGTATAAAGGAGAGTTTTTTGAGCCAGACAGTGTAGATTCTTTAGCAAACGCAATAGAAAATATCTTAACTAATGATGCGTATAGAAGAAGTTTAGGTAAAGCAAATTACAAAGCAGCATGTTCTTTACCAATGTCTGCAATTACAGAAATGTATATAAATCATTTTAACAATATTATTGCTAAGAAAACAGGTTCTCCTGTTTTAGAAAGTAAGTAAAAAATAGAGTTCGTTTAGGTTAGTTGAAAAAGGAAGGTAATTTTAAATTACCTTCCTTTTTGTGTATAAATACTTTTACGCAATAATTAAATTAACAAAATTATTTACTTTAAAGATAAAGCTTTAAAAGCTGGTTTTTTATTGCCTAAAGAGTCTAAACAACCAAAAAAGTGTTGTTTTTTAGACTTCCAAGGCAAGCTACCTGCAACAGAACTAGGTACATTTTTAAAATCATAAAGTGTCCAGAACATATAAGGAACTTTTTCTTGTTTAAGAATATTTTGCATTTCATTGTAATATTCAAGTTGTCCCTGTTCGTCGGCTCCTCTATAAAAATTCCATAATCCTTTATAAGAAGACATGCCGTATTCTTGTAAAAGTTTTGGTTTAGTAGGTATAGCACTTCTTAAGGTATTATAAGCTTCCGTAAACTTGCTAGGCTCTCTATAGTAATGAAAAGAAATAAAATCTACATTATTGCCTAGCTCTATTCCGGCTTCAGGAGAAGACCATCCTATAGTAACAGGATGATTTTTATCCCATTTTTTTATATTTTCAATCATTTGTTCCAACCAGCTTAAAACACGTTCTTTTCCTCGAGAGTCAAAATCTAAATCGGGTTCATTTTTTATATCCCATGCTAGTAGTGCAGGATGGTCTTTTATTGCATAAACAATTTGTTCTGCATGCCTATGGGTTAAGGTCCAGTTAGATACATCATAGTCGCCATAAAAATCAAAAAGAGTAACTAAAACCTCTAAATTTGTTTCATGTGCTAAATCTAAAACCTTTTTAAGTAATGCTAATTTTTTTGGGTTAACTTTATTTTTTCCAAAATCTTCATATTGTATAAAAATTCTTAGCGTATTTAATCCCATACGCTGTATTATTTTAAAGTCATTTTTAATAATACTGTCGTTAAATCGTTTCCCAAAAGTATCCCAAGAAGAGTCTTTGGGATAGTAATTTATTCCTTTTATATTCTCAACCTTTTTTAACTTTCCTTGAATGTTTCGCGCTTCTATTTTAGTGGTATCTTTTGGTGTAGGTATTTCTTTTAGATGTCTTATACGCCAAAAGCCATCTTCTAAAAGCATCATTACTTGGTAGCTCGTAGTATCTTTTTCTTTTAAAATTAATTCTTCACCTTGATATATTTCTTGGTATTCCTCTACATTATAATCTTTAAAAACTACCATGGTGCCATCTGCAGTATAAAAATCTAAAGAACTATTGTGGTTTAAAGTTGTACGTTTATACCAGTTTTTATTTTTTTTATTTAAATCTATATTATCATATAAACGAACTCTAGCACTATCGGTATAAAAATCTTCAATTCCGTAACGATCATTTTTTTTGTAGGCTATATTACGAACATGCCAAGCGTTCATGTAGTCATTGGTAATTTCTCCCAATGCTTGTTCTTCCATTTGTCTTCCTGGATTTTCTGTATTTATCCATTCTAAACTTGGTTTATACACATCATCCATAGGTACTTCTAAATGTAGCATAGAAGTTTTGTCTGCTCCAGTATTCATAAATGCCCACACAGCGCCTATTCCAGATATAATAAGGCCATTTATAGCTAGGAATGTAGTTATAAGAACAATTCTGTATAATGTTTTATTTAGTTGTATTGCCATGTATATTCTTTGTAAACTCTTTAGTTATACCTGCAGCTTTTAATTTTAATATATAATCCCCATCGGCAAGAAAATACTCGCCTAAGAATATATTACAAACTCCGTCTTTGGTAGTTGTTTTTTTAGATTCGATGAATTTTCCATTTGTATCATAAATATCTAATTGTATTAGTAGTCCGTCGGGGATAAGCTGTTTCATAAAACTCTCAAACGGACCAATATCTATATTTCTATTCCCTTTTGAAAAATGAACAGGATAGTCTTTAATAGCAGGTTTAAAGTTGAATTCTGTAATATTACTTTCCGCAGCACCAGTAATAAATGCTTGTATTTCCCATTTAGAGGCTTTGTCTGGGTGTAAGGTTTTGGCTTCTGCAATACCGTTTAATGTGGTTCCAATAGTATATAAATACACCTCTTTTTCATTTTTAATAACAAAAGTTACAAGTGTGCCATTAGTTACTATGTTTCCAAATTCATCTTTAATAATATCAGAAGTAAATGTGATTATTTGATTCCCATCTGCAAAATTATGGGCACTAGAACTACGAATAGAAAAATTTACGGCATTAGAAGGGTAAACAATAGTTGCAAGTTCTTTAGAGGTAGTTCCGTTACATTCTGAGGTTACTAATATTCTCCCAGATTTTAACGTAGAAGCTACATTGTACCAAGCAACAAAATTTTTTGTAGAGATTTTTAATTCCTCTATATTTTCTAAAAATTGATATTTAACAGTTACTTCTGTACCATTGTCTAAAGGATTGTCATAAGCATCCGTTGGAGATATAGTTAACATAGAAAAGTCATTGTAACCAGCAGTTACACTACGTGGGCCAAAGTACGATTCTATATATGTGGCTTTAGGAGCATTAGTGGTAATAGTGTGTTTACCATTTAGTATTATTTTGCCATGTAATAATAGTTTCCAACGAAAAGGACCAGCTATTCTTGTAAAGTTTGTTGGAATGTTAAAATTGATTAATTCAGAATCTGTTATTTCTGGATGCAATAAAACATTCCCGTAGGCATTTTTAATTTGCAGTTTGTAGACATTAGCAGTGTTATCTGTTTTAAATGATAGCGTAATAGGACTGCCAGCAATAGAATTATTTAGGGTAGTGGTAAGTGCAATGTTTGGGGTGTTAGTAACCTTTGGTTGTTCTTCTTTTTTATCAGAACACCCGAGTAGTAAAAGGCTTAAAATTATTAAAATTTTAAAGGACATACTATTTAGGATTACCTATGTAACTGTTAATTTCAAATTTTAAATATTCATACCCTTTTCCTTTAAAAGGATAAGCTTGTTTTTTACCATGTGTTAACTCTCTATTAGGAAATATTTTGTCTGCAATAGCTTTGTTTGGGGAACCATTAACAAAGCAGTTTTCTAGACCGCTGGTTATTACTTCTAAACTATCTAGATCTAGAGGTTTGTAATTAAAAAATTGTTTTCGTTGTATACGAACCCCTTCTGTGACAAATTTATGATCTACCCAAAGTAGATTACTATCGGCATCATAATAAGAAATTATTAATTGCGGAATAGTAACTTCTTGTACTCCAGAATTAAATAAAACTCCATTAAAACCTTGTTCCGTGTATTCCATATCTTGTAGGGCTACATGTTTGTATAAATCTGTATTAGCTGTGTTCCCTGCAGATTGCAAGTTAAATTTAGTAGGTTGCTCCTCAAAACTAACAGGTGTAAACTCATCAGGGTTAAAAGTTGGAGGTAAGGTATCTTTGGTAGAAGACCATGCTATACCTTCAAAGTTAATTTTAAAGGTTGTTGTTTCCTTAGGCATTAACTTATGTTTAATTTGGTGTTTTGCATTATAGTTAGCCAGCTCTTTGTTGTTGTCATTGTAGAGTGTTGCCTTAATAACAATATCTGCTGGGGTATTATCCACGTTTTGTAACTCGCCAATAATACTATATTGGCCTTTGTATTTTACAAGTTTAGCCGATAATATTTCTAAAACAGGTTGCTTTAAAACATCTTCATGATACGTTTCTTGCGTAGTAATTTTTCTTCTACCATGATTATAATAAGTGGTGCTGTTTGCGGTAAAAAGTTGGTCTGGAGGTATATCATTATCAACTTTTAAAGTTTTTATATACCATTTATTTTTTCTCTTTATTAGTTCGTGAAAGTCATTATTAAATACATTTTCTAAAGGGGTAATCCATCTTGTGGCTACTTTTGCTTTTGCGCTATTTTTAGTTTCATCATAAATTTCTATACCTAAGGAATCTAGTTTAGCATAAGAACTTAAAATACCATCGGTAACGGAAACTTCTAACATATACTGGGCAATATCAATATTTTCTTCTGGGTCTATGTAGGAATGTGCTCTAGAAAACTCTTTAAAATCTAAAGCATCATAATAAGATTCTACAACATTGTTTGGAGATAATTGTGTAACGTTTTTTATATAAAATATATACATACCGTACCCAATACAAATTAGTATGAGTAAGGCCCACCAGTGCGAAAATGTTAAAAGTCTAGACGGGAATTTATTATAAGGGAGTTCTAGTTTCATAAAAGAATGTTCTTCTAATTTTCTAGACTTTAATAAACGCACCCATATCATTTGGATATTAACAAATATGGCTATTAACACAGTAGATAGAGGAATTATTCCCCACATAATTTTCATTATGGTTGGTACATCTTGTTTGGGCATAATTTGCGGTATGGGAGCCACATTTAGTTTTTCCCAAACCATAATTCCATTTTCTAATTGCTGTAGGCGTTGCCAACCACAATAATATAGAATAGGGTCATAGAATTTATCATTAGAGAAAATATATTTTAGATTATATTTTTCTGGTACGGTTAAAAATTGCTGTAAGGAGCCTATGCCTTCTACGCCCCTAAATTTAGAATTTTCTATACGCTCTATGGCTCTTGTTGTAAGTTCTGGTAATCTACGAGCTGAGTGGTAATTACCATCTACTGTCATAGCGTTTGTTTGCGCAGAAAGCCATGCCATTTGGTCTCCAAAACCTAGTGGTAAATAACGCCAAGAATCATGGGAGTCTGCCCCTAAAAAGTTTACAATGGGTAGCATTTTAATTTTGGCGGGTTGGGACGGTCTAAAATACCCTAATGTCATGGTAAAAAGTACCATGAATAACATTCCGCCAGCTATTAATCCACCAAGAACTCTATGGTAAACACCACCAAATTTTTCTTGAACTAGTGTTTTTAAATCCCCTTCTACCATCCGGTATGCAAACTCTGCAAATATGGGGAGCGCCATAATGGTAGCCCACAATGTAAATCTATCTAGTGTAAGAATATTAAAGGCCATTTCGCCTAACATTAAACGCGGAATAGGTGTAGTACCTCCAGTTCCTAAAATGGTTAATAATGTAAAAGACAACCCAAAGAAAAGGTATCTTTTACTAAAATATCTATAGAAAAAATAGGGTAAAATAAATAGAAAAACCCCCCATGGTATTAAGAAAAAAACTAATCCTGAAGAGGTTATTTCTAGGAAGTTATCTCTTGAGCCATGCGGAATAGCGACTTGAGTAATTGGATTTCTTTTAGAGTTGTACCAATAAGGGAAAATACAGAATACAAGTAAAAATATAGCAGTACCACCAAACTTAGCTATACGCCAAAAGTGTTGTAAAGTAGTACCCCAGAATACCTTAAAGGAAAGCTCTTTATAGGAATTAACCTTTTCTCTGGCGGCATCCATTACGGTCATTCCCATTAATGGAGCAATAAAAAATACCATACCAAAAAGTGGTGTTACATGATGTGATGTAACCGTCACGGCAAGCATAGTTGCCGACGTAATAAAATAGCGTGTTTTACCAGTTTTGATATATAAATATATTTCTGTCATGGAATGCAACAAAATAGAAAGTGCTGATACGCTAGGTAATTGTCCAAAAATATGTAGAGTTTCAACAAACGTAGAGGAGAAAACGGCCATAACAGCACCGTAACCTGCAATTCTTCTGCTACCAGTCATTAATAAGGTGTACCTATAGGCTCCTGTAATGAATAAAATAATAGCAATTAATGCTACAGTATACATTCCAAATTTTAAACCACCAATATATGAGAGTATTCCAATGAGTTGGTGTACTAATGGGGGGTAGGATTGTACTGTAAAGCCAGTATACCATCTGTATTCCCATGGGTCAAACCAGCTATCTGCATAATGGTCTGCAAAGAAAAGATGTATTAATGCATCATAGGTATATTCTAAAGTGAAGAAAATAGCAGAACCATGAAAGGCAAGCCCAACTATAAGAGCTAAAATTAAGAGAGTGTTTGTTTTTTTCTTCAAAAGCTATTAAAAATCCAATTCTGTATAAAGATATAAATAAATTTATGAGATGTACATTACAATAAAAGATGAATAACTTGCGTTTTATGAAAGAAATTACTTACAAATAATGTGTATCACTCTATATTTTAGAGAATTAGAAAAGTTTTTTTTAGGAGTGCGCCTCTTGTGTAAAGTAAATTTTTTTTAAAAACCCAAACTTAATAAACAAGAACCTTAAAAAGGGTCATGTTAAAAACTTAAAAATGTATTTATGAAAATCCTCGCTATTGATGACCAACAACTAATACTATTATCTCTGGAGAAGAGATTAATAGAGTTAGGGTATGATATTAAAACTGCCAATTGTGGTAATGATGGTAAAGTTTTGTTTGAATCTTTTAAGCCAGATTTAGTAATAGTAGATATTAATATGCCAGATATGTCTGGATTAGAAGTGGTTAAACATATTAGAATAGAACAAAAATCTGATACTCCAATAATGGTTATGTCTGGTAATACAGATGAGAATGTAATTATGGATGGTTTTGACCTAGGAATAGATGATTACATGAAAAAACCAGTGAGTTTAAATGAAGTTGCAGCTCGTGTTAAGCGTATTTTGGGAGATAATAAAACTTCTGTTAAAAACACGGAAGAAACTTCATCTAGAATGTTGCAAGAATATTGTGTTGGTGTTGTTATACCATGTTATAATGAAGAAGAACGTTTATCTGGAGTAGAGTTTAGAGATTTTGCGCACCGTAATTTAGGATACCATTTATGTTTTGTAAATGATGGTAGCACAGATAAAACTTTAGAGGTTTTACAAGAGCTTAGAAAAGGAAATGAAGATACGATTAGTATTTATGATTGCGAAAAAAATGGCGGTAAAGCCGAAGCGGTTAGGCAAGGGGTTTTACACTTGGCAAAAGACGAGCAATTGGATTATATAGGATATTTAGATGCAGATTTGTCTACAGACTTTAGAGACTTTGATGATTTGGTAAAAACTCTTCAGAACTCTGATTTTAAAATTGTAAGTGGTTCTAGAATGAGTAGGATGGGAGCAAATATTACAAAGGAGTCTGCCAGAAAAATAATAAGTATGACCATTAACCTTATTATTAGAACTATACTTGGAATGCCATTTAATGATACCCAATGTGGTGCTAAAATAATGGACAAAGACATTGTAGAAAACATGTTTTCTAAGAAGTTTATTACAAGATGGCTTTTTGATGTGGAAATATTTATGCGTATGCGTAAACATTATGGAAAGAAAAATGTACAAAGTTTAATTTGTGAACAGCCTTTAAAAAGATGGGTACATGCAGATGGTTCCAAACTATCTATGAAAGACTCTGTAAAAATTGTGGGGCAATTAGCAAAAATTGCTTTTCATTACAATACCTGACAGCGAGGTAACTAGTTGGTTTTGTAAAGTGCACTATGTCTATGACTATAAGTGCACTTTTCTTTAACTAAGGAAAATAAATGTTGAGAGGTAGTAAACGGTCATTCGTCTAAAATTTATAATTAACTTTTTAATAGTTAACTACTTTTGGAGTAACCAAAAACCCAAATTATGAAAGCTAAGAAAAAAAAGAAATACACTGGTTTTATTTTAACGAATAAGGCAAAGAAAATTTATGAGATATGTGACATAAAATTTTCAGATAAGGCAATTATCTTGAGTACATTATAAATAAAAATAGCCAGGTAGTTTCCCCAAGTTTTACCAGAGAGACCAGTTTTAGACAAAACTGGTCTTTTTTTATGTTTGTTTTACTTGTATATGATAAAATGCGTTAGCCTGTTTTTTAAGGACTTCTTTTGCTTTTTCCTTTTTATATGTATAGACCTCTTTTTCTTCCTTTATTTCGGAATATATTTTGTTATTTAAGTATATATCTGTTTCTAATAACTGTTCTCTCTGCTGTGTTTTTTGGTTTACCCAGGTTTTTATGGAGCTTTCTTGGTCTTCTAATTTCCAATCATATTCTCCTTTTGGGGATAGTAATTTGGCAATTATAGGAGAGGTTTCAATTGTCAAGAAAAGCAAAAAGATAAAAAAAGAGGGGAGCCATGGCAGTTTTTTCAAAGCATTGATTCTGGCCATTAACCCATCAAAACCATCAATAATTGGTTGCGATGTATTTATAGCATTATTATACTCTTCTTTTAGCTTTGAAATTTGTTTTTCAATAACAGTAATTTTTTGATTATTGGTTTCTTTTAAAGCTTGTAATTCTAGTAAAGAAGCATCGTGTTTTTCTCTTTTTTCTTGGTAAACAGGACCTTTGCCCAAAAGTTTAGTCCCAGCAGTACCTTCTGCTTCCGAAATGTAAATAGCATATAAAGTATTGGTTTCCTTTTCTTTTAAGAGAATCTCATTCTTTAATGTAATAATATTGTTTTTTAATGCAGATATCTCTGGAGTATACTGCTGTAAAATTTGTTGTTGATTAGCTAGGGAAAGGTTATTCTTTTGTTCTAATAAAACTTGATTAATTTCTTTCTCGAATATTTTTATTTCTAATGGTTTAGAGATTACAACGGCAATAATAATTGCTAAAATTATTCTTGGTAATGCTGGTAAAAATTCTTTTTTAAAAGAGTCTCTTTTCTTAATTGTAGAGACAATAAAACGATCTAAATTAAAAATTAAAAGACTCCAAAGAAGGCCAAAGAATATAGAAACATAAATAGTACTAAATACAGTGTATAATGCATAGGAGCAGGCAATAAATGCCATTAATGCTGTAAAAAATACTGTTGCGCCTATACCTACATATTTATTTTGCTCTCCATTAGAGCAGGTTTTTAATATAGCAGAATCTGCCCCAGAACAGAGGATAAAAAATTGCTGTAACATGATTTGATGGATTGATGAACTACATAGGACGCCAATCGGGAAAATTAGTTACATTTTTTTAATTTTTATTGCGTTAGGGATTGCAGTGACATCCTTTCTTTTTTAAGTTTTTTTCTTAACAAAGAAAGATATAACGGAAAGCCCGCCCTTTAGGAACGCCAGAATAACGGCTATTTTTTATTTAGATAGTTCTGTAAAATATTTATAAAAATATGGTATTGTTTCTATGCCTTTTAGGTAGTTCCATACGCCAAAATGCTCGTTTGGGGAATGTATAGCATCGCTATTTAGACCAAAGCCCATAAGTATTGTTTTACTATTTAATTCTTTTTCAAAAAGGGCTACAATAGGAATACTACCACCACTGCGTTGCGGAATTGGTTTTTTGCCAAAAGTAGCTTCATAAGCTTTAGATGCGGCACTATAACCTATAGTATTAATTGGAGTAACATAGCCTTGACCGCCATGGTGTGGTGTTACTTTTACGTTTACAGCTTTGGGTGCAATTTTTTCGAAATGGGTTTTAAATAGCTGGGTAATTTCTTCCCAATCTTGGTTAGGAACTAATCGCATAGAGATTTTAGCATAGGCTTTACTTGCAATTACGGTTTTAGCACCTTCGCCAATATAACCACCCCATATTCCATTTACGTCTAAGGTGGGTCTTATAGAGTTTCTTTCATTAGTAGTGTATCCTTCCTCGCCATATATTGCATTAATGTTTAATGTTTTTTTGTAATTTTCTAAACTAAAAGGAGCTTTTGCCATTTGGGCCCGTTCTTCTCTAGATAACTCCTCTACTTTGTCATAAAATCCTGCAATGGTTACATGATTATTTTCATCATGTAAAGAAGCAATCATTTTGGTAAGGATGTTTATTGGGTTTGCAACTGCACCACCATATAGTCCTGAATGTAAATCTCTGTTAGGACCCGTAACTTCTACTTCTAAATAGCTAAGACCACGCAGACCTGTAGTAATAGATGGAATGTCATTGGCTATCATTCCAGTATCAGAAATTAGAATAATATCATTTTTTAGTTTTTCTTTATTCTCTGCTACAAATATGCCTAGATTGTTACTGCCAACTTCCTCTTCTCCTTCAATCATAAATTTTACATTACAAGGTAGTTGATTGGTTTTTACCATAAATTCTAGAGCTTTAACATGCATATACATTTGCCCTTTATCATCACAAGCACCACGAGCAAAAATAGCACCATCGGGGTGTTTGTCTGTTTTTTTAATTATAGGTTCATATGGCGGAGAATCCCATAGTTCTATAGGATCCGCTGGTTGTACATCATAATGGCCATATACTAAAACTGTAGGTAGATTTTTGTCTATTATTTTTTCGCCGTAAACAATAGGGAAGCCTTTTGTTTCACAAATTTCTACCAAATTACAGCCTGCATGTAATAAAGATTCTTTAATTTTTTGTGCTGCTTTTATAACATCTTTAGAAAAAGCAGGGTCTGCACTAACAGATGGTATTTTTAATAGATCAAAAAGTTCGGATAAGAAACGGTCTTTATTGTCTGATATGTAGCTTTTTATGTCTTTCATTACGGGCTTTAATTAGTCGGACTAAAAATACAAAAGAACTTTTTTAAAGATAGATTATTTTAAAATTGATTTTTTACTTTATATTTGCACTCCTTTTGCAGGCGTGGTGGAATTGGTAGACACGCTAGACTTAGGATCTAGTGCCGCGAGGTGTGAGAGTTCGAGTCTCTCCGCCTGTACAAATAAAACCTCAACTATCTATTTTTAGAATGTTGAGGTTTTTTTATTTATACTTTTTGCTATTGTATAATGAGTTTATTAATTGCTCAGCCATTTCTTCTTAATAGTCTTTTTTTTTATTGTTTTGTTAGGGATTAATAGCCGTTGTTAACGATAGCATTGTTTAGAATAATACTTTTTTGTAAAAAATTTTGATTTTTTTAGAATATATGAAAGGACTTTCATATATTTACGAAAGGCCTTTTATAAATAACAATATGGATGTCTCTTTTGAACAATTTGGAAGATTAGTTGGTGCTTCTGCCTTTAGACGTATAAGTGAAAAATTATATGCTGAAGGGGATCGTGTTTATAAAGAATCGGGAATAGATTTTAAAACTGTTTGGTCCCCTGTTTATCATGCCCTAGCATGTGCTGAAGAAAAATTGACAATAAATGATATTGCCTTGCAAGTTGGTTTTACACATATTACCGTTAAAAATGTATTAAAAGAACTAAAAGAAAGAGAACTAGTTCATGTGGTACTTAATCCGAATGATGGTCGTTCTAAGTTGGTTGGGTTGTCGGATAAAGGAATTACACTTTTAGAGGAGCTTAAACCTGTATGGAAAGAATATTCTAAAGCCCTGGATAGCATATATAATAATAAACATTTAGAAGTTATGGAGCTATTCGACAGTATAGAATTAGAAATTGATAAAATGTCAATTATTGATAGAATGAAAATTAATTACAATAAGGACAAAAAATAGCTAATAAAGTAAAAAGCTTATTGTGTTCTATGAAAGGTTAATGATAAAAACTTACTTGTAAATAACTTTATTTAGCATGAAAAAGAAAGTTACATTTGAAATATCTGAAAAACAAAGTAATTGGATAAATTCATTAATTAAACAAAATGAAGTTGAAGATTTAGAAAGCTATATAAAGAGTTTAATAGATAAGGATATATCTTTAAATGATAAGTGGATAAATGTATTTAAAGCTATAGATGATAGAATTAAAAAAGAGGAAAACCTCTAGCGTGTTTCTTCAAGCTATCTTAAAAACAAAAGCTCCTTTTAAAGGAGCTTTTCTATTTGTTAAAATCAAATTTCAAACAATAAATAGGAAGTTAATTTGGGGAAACCTGCGCTTTTAATCTAAAAAACACCTACGGCCCAAAGAATAAGACATACTACTACAGTAAGTAAAATACCAACTAAAGTAATTACGGTTAAACTAAGGAATCCGTTCAGTAATTTTGTACCGAATGTAATTTCCTGTTCCATAGTTATTATTATTTGTTACAATGTAATGTTTTAGAAATAAATAAAACCAATTTTTCAAGGGTATTTCGACTAAACACTTAGTTTTTAGTATGTTGCTTCGGTAAGATGCGTGTTTTTTCGATGAAATAACAAAGTTTAACACTTAATTCTTGGTGAATAAAAAGGGTGTGTTTGTGAAGCGATTTATTAATTTAGAGCAATTATTGGCCTTAAAGTGTCTTTTTTCTTAACTTTCTTTTTGTTTAAAGGAGTGTTATTTTGGTTTGGTTTAGGAGCTTCTTTACGAATATTAGGTTCTGTTTTTTTATCGCTTTTAAAATTTTCACAAGAAAAAAGGAAAAGGAAGCTAAGTATAAAAAAGAATATAGTCTGGGGTAACTTCATAAGTATTGGAACAAGGAGTTACAATACTTTACGAATGTAATCTAGTATTTGGATGCTTGCTCCAGTATTATTAATTACATAATTTTTGTTAATATCACTTGTTTGGTTATATAATTTTTTATCCGAAAGTAATAGGTTTATTACTTCCTTGAACTCTAAAGTATTTTTTATGGACAATATTCCTTTCTGTAGTATAAGGTCTTCTGCTTCTTTAAATCCAGAGTAATTAGGACCAATTAGAATAGGAATTCCAAAAACAGCAGGTTCTAAAGTGTTATGTAGACCAGTAGCAAAGCCTCCTCCAACATAAGCAATATCTGCATAACTATAAATTTTAGTTAATAACCCAATAGTGTCCACAAGTAAAACATCATAGGAGTTAATAGTTGTTTGTTCTATTTCGGAATATAGTACTACTGTTTTTGTGATGGATTTTTTTAGATTATTTATATGTTCTTTTTTAATATTATGTGGTGCAATTACATATTTTAAGGTTGATGAATTATTATTTATATAGTCTACTAATATTTCTTCATCTTCAGGCCAAGAGCTACCAGCAATAAAACATTTAGAATTGCCTTTAAAATTTTGCATAAAATCTAAGGTGTTATCTCTTTGGAGTATTTCAGAAACTCTATCAAATCTAGTGTCTCCACTTATAGTAGTATGGGTGTAATTTATACTATCTAATAGAATTTTAGAATTGCTATCTTGCACAAAAATGTGAGTAAATTTAGATAGTGTATTTCGCATGTAACGACCATAACTTTTAAAGTAAATTTGTTCTTTGTTAAAGAAAGCGGAAATAAGTATTGTAGGGATTTTTCTTTTATGAAGTTCTCTTATGTAATTAGGCCAAACCTCATACTTTACAAAAATAGCTAGTTTGGGTCTTGTGGTTTTAATGAAATTTATAGCGTTATGTTTAGTATCTAATGGTAAGTAGGTTACTAGGTCGGCAGCATTTGTATTTTTTTTAACTTCATATCCAGAAGGAGAAAAGAAAGTAACTAAGATTTTATAAGAGGGGAAGTTATTTTTTAATTTTTCAATAATAGGCAGCCCTTGTTCAAATTCGCCCAGAGATGCTACGTGAACCCATATTACAGAGTCATTTGGTTTAATTTCTTTTTTTAAAGTAAAAAAAACATTTTTTCTTCCCTTTATAAAAAGGGCAATTTTTGGGCTAAAAAGAGCAATAACTCTAAGTAGTACCCCTGCTAGTAAAACTATAATATTGTAAAAAAAATGCACCTATTTGTGGTTTGTTGCTAAAATACGTTTCTTTCCCTAAAATCATTGGTAGAGCTGCCTTAATTTTTTGTAATTTTATACACTTAATAAGAGCAAATGAGAAAAATTCAGATGGTAGACCTTCAAGGGCAATACCAATCTCTTAAAGAACAAGTAAATACATCCATTACGCAAATTTTAGAATCTTCTACATACATTAATGGACCTCATGTACATGCTTTTCAGAAAGAATTAGAAGAATATTTAGGCGTAAAACATGTAATACCATGTGCTAATGGTACCGATGCTTTACAGATTGCAATGATGGGGTTGGGACTACAACCAGGAGATGAGGTTATAACAGCAGATTTTACTTTTGCAGCTACTGTTGAGGTAATTGGTTTGTTGCAATTAACACCAGTTTTAGTAGATGTTGAGTTAGATACTTTTAATATAGACCCTGTAGCTATAGAAAAAGCAATAACTCCAAAAACAAAAGCAATTGTACCAGTACATTTATTTGGACAATGCGCTAATATGGATGCTATTTTAGAAATAGCGGATAAGCATAATCTTTTTGTAATTGAAGATAATGCTCAGGCTATTGGAGCAGAGTATACTTTTAAAGATGGGAGTAAACAAAAAGCAGGAACAATTGGTCATGTAGGTTCCACTAGTTTTTTTCCTTCTAAAAATTTAGGTTGCTATGGAGATGGAGGTGCAATATTTACCAATGACGATGCCTTAGCACATACCTTAAGAGGTATTGTTAATCATGGTATGTATGAAAGATACCACCATGACGTTGTAGGTGTAAACTCTAGATTAGACTCTATACAGGCAGCAGTTTTAAGTGCAAAGTTGCCTAAGCTAAATGCTTATTGTGATTCTAGAAGAACGGCTGCAAGAAAGTATTCAGAGGTTTTTAAAGGAGTGAAAAATATAGTAATCCCTGCTATGTCTAATGGTTGCAATAAAATTTGTAAAGATTGTGATTGTCATGTTTTTCATCAATATACATTAAGAATAACTAACGGAAAAAGAGATGCATTAGTAAAGCACCTTAGTGAAAAAAATATTCCTTGTGGTGTTTATTATCCTATTCCTTTACATAAGCAAAAAGCCTATGAAGATGAAAGGTATTTAGAAGAGAATTTTACAATAACAAATCAACTTGTAAAGGAAGTAATCTCTTTACCAATGCATACGGAGTTAGATGATGAGCAGATTAGCTATATAACTAATGCAGTTATCGGTTTTGTTAATGAATAAAAAGGTTTAATAGTATTATTGCAAAGTCTAAACATTTACCATAAAATAAAAATAAATGAAAATACTAGTTACTGGAGGTCTTGGGTTTATAGGCTCGCATACGGTAGTAGAATTACAAAATGAAGGTTATGAAGTAGTAATTATTGATGATTGCTCTAATTCTTCTGAGAAAGTTTTGGAAGGAATTACTACTATTACTGGAAAGACACCCTTATTTGAAAAAATAGATTTAAAAGAAAAATCTAAAGTAGAAGATTTTTTTAAACGGCATGCAGATGTACAAGGTGTTATTCATTTTGCGGCATCAAAAGCTGTTGGCGAGAGTGTAGAAAAGCCATTATTGTATTATGAAAATAACATAGGAACATTAGTATATCTACTAAAAGAGTTAGCAGCTAAAAACAAAGCTAGTTTTATTTTTAGCTCTTCTTGTACAGTTTATGGGCAAGCAGATGAAATGCCAATAACAGAGAGTGCTCCAGTAAAACAGGCAGAATCTCCTTATGGTAATACCAAACAAATGGGAGAAGAAATAATTGCAGATACTTGTAAAGTAAATGCAAACTTAAATGCAATAGCATTACGATACTTTAACCCAATGGGTGCGCACCCAAGTGTTCAGATTGGGGAATTACCAATTGGAGTGCCACAGAATTTAGTGCCTTTTATAACACAAACAGGTGCAGGTCTTAGAGAGCAATTATCTGTTTTTGGAGATGATTATCCTACATCTGATGGTACATGTGTTAGGGATTATATATATGTAGTAGATTTGGCAAAAGCGCATGTTTTGGCATTAAAAAGATTATTAGAAGGTAAAAACTCTGATAATTATGAAGTATTTAATGTAGGGACAGGAAAGGGGAGTACTGTTTTGGAGGTAATTAAGAGCTTTGAAAAAGTATCTGGCAAAAAATTAAATTACAAAATAGTAGATAGAAGAGCAGGAGATATTACTACTGCTTATGCAGATACAACTAAAGCAAATGAGGTTTTAGGTTGGAAATCTCAATATTCTTTAGATGAAGCAATGAAGTCTGCTTGGGATTGGGAGCAGAAAATAAGAAGTTAATTAAAGGGAATGTAATTTTATTAAACAGGAGAAACATATTTATATTTCTCCTGTTTTTATATTTTAGAGAATAAGTGTTTTTGGAAGAGAACTATAACAATAGTGAAGAGGTATTACAACAAGCAGTAAAAGAATTGTTGTATGCTAATTTAGTTGCGCAACTAACTAAAGATTTTTCTTTAGCAAATGTTCCTTTTGATGTGCCAGAGGATATTAAAAATATAGAGCTACAAAGGTTGCTTCATGAGAAATTGTATCTTCTCATCATGGAAAAATTTAATGACTATCTTAATTTGTTATATGTTATAGATGTTCCTGAGAAAGTGTTTAAGGGAGTTAAAGTAACAGATGTTGTGGAGGTAGCAGAACAAGTCTCTTTTTTAATCCTAAAGAGAGAATTTCAAAAAGTAAGACTAAAGGCAAAGTATGGTTAGTTTTTTAGAAATAGACTCTTACAAAAGGCATCCATGCATTAGCGTAAATACTTTTGTTGTCATCGTATAGTACATCATATCTAATGCCAAAAGTAACATTGTTGCTTCTATACCCGGCGCCTAAAAACAAAGCAGGAGACCAATAATCGTTTTCAAATATTGCATTACTTTCGTTAACCCTTAATTGTTCTATTTCTGCAGATAATTGTAATAAAGGTAATGGGTTGTAAAAAGTAACAATGCTGCCACCGTATGCTAAAAACTTATTAGTATCATATTTAGCATAGTTTACAGATAGACCAACACCAGCAGAAAAATAATTATTTACATCATAAATTGCGCTAGGAGATATAGACCCGTTAAAACCTCCGTTAGTAAATCCTAGGCCAATGCCGCCTCCAAATCTTACATTTTGCCAGAATGAGCTCTGTGAAGTAGCGTTTTGAGAAAAGCAGAAAGTATTGCTAAACGCAAAAAAAAGAAAGATAAACAGGCTTTTTAATAAGGTTTTACTCTTTTTAATCATAAATGTTTATTTATTGCTAATAATAACACCTAATATACTACTAGAAATGGTAAAAGTTGTATTTTTGATAAAATTTGTTCTAAAGTTACAGAAAAAAATTCATGGATAAATATTCCTTTTTAAATGCTGTGCATACCTCTTTTTTTGCAGAGTTATATGACAAATATTTAGTAAGCCCAGATAGTGTAGAGCCAAGTTGGAGAGCATTCTTTCAAGGGTTTGATTTTGGTATGGAGAGTTCTATAGATGAGCTTGATATTGCACCAAGTAGTGGAGCAATAATTGATGCCAATGGGCAAAAAATAGAAGTGCCAGAATCCTTGCAAAAAGAATTTCATATAATAGGCTTAATAGATGGGTATAGAACTAGAGGTCATTTGTTTACAGAGACTAATCCTGTAAGGGAAAGACGTAAGTATACTCCAAGCCTAGATATTGAAAACTTTGGCCTTTCAGAAAACGATTTAGATACTGTTTTTAATGCGGGAGAAATAATTGGTATAGGGCCAAGTTCTTTAAGAGAAATTATTAAAAACTTAAAAAGTATATATTGCGATGCTATTGGTGTAGAGTATATGTATATACGTAATCCTGAACGCGTAAAATGGATTCAAAATTGGCTAAATGTTAATGATAATAGACCTAAGCTAGATGCTGATGGGAAAAAGCATATACTAAAAAAGTTAAATCAAGCGGTTTCTTTTGAAAGCTTTTTGCATACCAAATATGTAGGTCAAAAAAGATTCTCTTTAGAAGGGAATGAGTCCTTAATACCAGGGTTAGATGCAATTGTAGAGAGAGCTGCCGAAATGGGAGTAGAGCAATTTGTAATGGGAATGGCTCACCGTGGAAGACTAAATGTTTTAACTAATATTTTTGGTAAATCTGCTAAAGATATTTTTAGTGAGTTTGATGGAAAAGATTATGAAGAAGAGATTTTTGATGGAGATGTAAAATACCATTTGGGTTGGACCTCGGACCGTATGTCTGATAATGGTAATAAAATAAAAATGAATATTGCGCCAAACCCATCGCATTTAGAAACGGTTGGTGCTGTTGTAGAAGGTATTGCAAGGGCTAAGCAAGATGCGCATTATAAGGATAATTTCTCTAAAGTATTACCAATTGTAGTGCATGGAGATGCTGCAATTGCAGGGCAAGGTTTGGTTTATGAAGTTGTGCAAATGGCAACATTAGATGGGTATAAAACAGGAGGTACAATTCATGTCGTGGTAAATAACCAAATAGGGTTTACTACGAATTATTTAGACGCTAGGTCTTCAACGTATTGTACAGATGTTGGTAAAGTTACTTTGAGCCCTGTTTTACATGTAAATGCAGATGATCCTGAGGCTGTAGTGCACTCTTTCCTATTTGCATTAGAATATAGAATGCGTTTTAGTAGAGATGTATTTATAGATTTACTAGGATACCGTAAGTATGGACATAATGAAGGGGATGAGCCTAGATTTACGCAACCTAAATTATATAAAGCCATAGCCAAGCATAAAAATCCAAGAGATATTTATGCGGCTAAATTAATTGCAGAAGGTGTAATAGGTGCAGATTATGTAAAAGAATTAGAAAACCAATATAAAGCTTCATTAGAGGAAGAGTTGGTAGATTCTAGAAAAGAAGATAAAACAGTTATAACCCCTTTCATGGCAGATGAATGGAGCGGATTTGAAAATGTTCGTGAATGGGAAATGATGAAACCTATAGATACTACATTTAGTGCTAAAGAGTTAACTGAAATTGCTAAAGTAATTACAGAGCTTCCATCAGATAAAAAATTCTTAAGAAAGGTTGAAAAATTAATAAGAGATAGGAAAAAAATGTTCTTCGAATCTAATAAGTTAGATTGGGCTATGGGAGAGCTTTTGGCTTACGGCTCTTTATTAAAAGAAGGCTATGATGTAAGAATGTCTGGTCAAGATGTAGAAAGAGGTACTTTTTCTCACCGTCATGCGGTAATGAAAGTGGAAGAAAGTGAAGAGGAGGTTTTATTGTTAAACGCCATAAGTGGAGATCAAGGAAAGTTTCAAATTTATAACTCTTTGTTGTCTGAATACGGTGTGGTAGGTTTTGATTATGGTTATGCCATGGCGAGCCCTAATACATTAACTATATGGGAAGCACAATTTGGAGATTTTAGTAATGGAGCTCAAATAATGCTAGATCAGTATATTTCTGCAGCAGAAGATAAGTGGAAATTACAAAACGGATTAGTAATGCTTTTGCCTCACGGTTATGAAGGGCAAGGAGCGGAACATTCTTCTGCTAGAATGGAGCGCTATTTACAATTGTGTGCAAGAGATAATATGTATATCGCAGATGTTAGTACACCAGCGCAAATGTTTCATATTATGCGTAGGCAAATGAAAGCGAATTTCAGAAAGCCATTAATAATTTTTACACCTAAGAGTTTGCTAAGGCATCCAAAAGCAGTTTCTCCTGTAGAAGAGTTTGTTGAAGGAGGTTTTAAAGAAGTTATAGATGATGCTACTGTAAGTGCTGCAAAAGTAAAGTCGGTAGTATTCTGTACTGGTAAGTTTTATTATGATTTATTAGCGGTAAAAGAGGAAGATAATAGAGAGGATGTTGCTTTGGTTCGAGTAGAACAATTATTTCCTTTACCTGCAGATCAAATGAAAGCAATTATCAGTAAATATAAAAATGCAGATGATTTTGTTTGGGCACAAGAAGAGCCTAGAAATATGGGGGCATGGAGTCATATGATGATGCATTTTAGTGATGCTCATAAACTTCGTGTGGCATCAAGACGTTTTTATGCTGCACCAGCTGCGGGTAGTGCTGTGCGTTCTAAAATGAGACATCAACAAGTAATAGATTATGTTTTTGATAAAACCAAAGATAATTTAACAAGACAAAAGAAATAATAATACATCAAATTAGATAAGTAATGATTCTAGAAATGAAAGTTCCTTCTCCGGGGGAGTCTATAACAGAGGTAGAAATAGCAGAATGGTTAGTAGAAGATGGTGATTATGTAGAAAAAGACCAAGCCATTGCTGAAGTAGATTCAGATAAAGCTACTTTAGAATTACCAGCAGAGCAGAGTGGTATTATTACACTAAAAGCTGAGGTTGGTGATGCTGTTGAGGTGGGTGCTGTAGTTTGTTTAATAGATACTAGTGCTGCAAAACCTGAAGGTGGTGAAGCAGTAGCGGAACAGAAGAAAGAAGAAGCGCCAAAAGAAGCTCCTAAAAAAGAAGAAGCACCTGTAGCAAAGGAAAGTTATGCAACAGGAAGTGCGTCTCCAGCGGCTAAGAAAATACTTAGTGAAAAAGGAGTTAGTGCTGCTTCTGTAAAAGGAACAGGAAAAGATGGTAGAGTAACTAAACAAGATGCGGTTAGTGCAGTTCCATCTATGGGAACTCCGTCTGGAGGTAGTAGAGGAGAGAGTAGGTCTAAGCTTTCTATGTTACGCCGTAAAGTTGCAGAACGTTTAGTTTCTGTTAAAAATGAAACGGCAATGTTAACTACTTTCAATGAGGTAGATATGGGGCCTATCTTTGCATTGAGAAAACAATATAAAGAAGATTTTAAAAATAAACATGGAGTAGGTTTAGGTTTTATGTCTTTCTTTACTTTAGCGGTAGTACGTGCATTAGAGATGTATCCTTCTGTTAATTCTATGATAGATGGTAAAGAGATGCTTTCTTATGATTTCTGTGATATTAGTATTGCTGTTTCTGGACCAAAAGGATTAATGGTTCCTGTAATTAGAAATGCTGAAAATTTAACTTTTAGAGGAGTAGAGGCAGAGGTTAAGAGATTAGCCATACGTGCAAGAGAAGGAGAAATTACTGTAGATGAAATGACTGGTGGTACCTTTACAATTACAAACGGAGGGGTGTTTGGTTCTATGTTATCTACACCAATTATTAATCCGCCACAAAGTGCTATTTTAGGAATGCATAATATTGTAGAAAGACCAGTTGTAAAAGACGGAGCAGTGGCAATTGCACCAATAATGTATGTGGCACTTTCTTATGATCACAGAATTATTGATGGCAAGGAATCTGTAGGTTTCCTAGTAGCAGTAAAAGAAGCATTAGAAAATCCAGAAGAAATACTAATGGATTCTAACGTTAAAAAAGCATTAGAAATGTAGTTTTTTAATCCTTATAACTTAAAAAAAAACCTAAAGATTATTTCTTTAGGTTTTTTTGTTTTAGGTAAACACATTTTTTGCTGTAATCTATTATAGCTTTTGCTTTTTTTAGTACATCTGCACCAATTATACCATCTACAGGTAAGCTATTGTGGGATGCTAAGGCGGTGTTCACGTGTTGTAAATCAAATAAAACAAGTTTCAGTTTTTTGGTTTTCCAACCCTGAATTGTTAAGTTGTTTTTTGTGGATATTAAGGTTTCCATCTCTGTGGCACCTGCTCCTGCAGCCTTTATTTTAGATTCTTCGGTAGTAAGGTTAAAAAAGGTAATTTTATCAAAACCTACACATGTGTTAGATGCTCCTGTGTCTAAGATAAAACGACCAGTAGCTCCATTTAATGAGGCTACTATTTCAAAATGATTTGTTGCTGTAAGTACTAGTGGTACTTTAATATAGTTTTTCTTATTTAAAAAACTTTTCAGAGATGCCATAGATTCTTTTTATAAAGATAACGCTATTTTTACAGGATGATTATAACAGATACACATACGCATTTATATAGTGAAGCTTTTGATGAGGATCGTAGAGAGGTTATTCAAAATGCTATAGATAATGGAATAGAAAGATTTTTTATCCCTGCAATAGATTCAACGTATACAGAACCTATGTTACAGCTAGAGAAATCTTTTCCAGATAATGTCTTTTTAATGTCTGGATTGCACCCTACACATGTTAAAGAAAATTTTAAAGAAGAATTGCAACATGTAGAAGAGCAATTGGAGAAAAGAAAATATTATGCGGTAGGTGAAATTGGTATTGATTTGTATTGGGATAAAACGTTTTTAAAAGAACAGCAAGAAGCTTTTAGAGAACAAATACAGTTAGCTAAAAAATATAAACTTCCAATTGTTATACATTGTAGAGATGCTTTTGATGAAGTTTTTGAGGTCTTAGAGCTAGAGAAAGGAGAGGATTTGTTTGGGATATTTCATTGTTTTACAGGAACATTAGAACAAGCTAAAAAAGCTATTTCATATAATATGAAACTGGGAATAGGAGGTGTGGTTACTTTTAAAAATGGAAAAATAGATACTTTTTTAAATAAGATAGATGTAAAGTGTATAGTATTAGAGACAGATGCTCCTTATTTGGCTCCTGTGCCCTATAGAGGTAAAAGAAACCAAAGTTTGTATGTTTTAAATGTATTAGAAAAAGTAGCAACTATATATGAAAAGACAAGAGAAGAAATTGCATTACAAACAACATTGAATTCTAAAGAAGTGTTTGGGGTGTAAATGTTTAGATTTAAAAAAGGATATACCATATATGAGTTTAAAAAATAACAAAAGTAAAATACTATTAATTTATACCGGTGGTACTATAGGTATGGTTAAAGATTATGAAACTGGAGCATTAAAGGCATTTAATTTTGATGAACTTTTAAGTAAAATACCAGAGCTTAATCAACTAGATTGTGCTATTAACACGATCTCTTTTGATAATCCAATAGACTCATCAAATATGAACATAGAGCATTGGGTAAGTATAGCGACAATAATAGAAGATAATTATAATACTCATGATGGATTTGTGGTGTTACATGGGAGTGATACTATGAGTTATACTTCTTCTGCATTGAGCTTTTTGTTAGAAAATTTAGCGAAACCAGTAATATTTACAGGGTCACAATTACCAATAGGAGATTTGAGAACCGATGCTAAAGAAAATTTAATTACTTCTATTCAGATTGCGGCATTAAAAGAAAAGGGGAAAGCTGTTGTGCAAGAAGTGGGATTGTATTTTGAATATAAATTATATAGGGCTAATTGTACTACAAAAATTAATGCAGAACATTTTGAGGCTTTTGCATCCTTAAATCATCCTCCGTTAGTTGAATCTGGAGTTCATTTAAAGATTTATGAGGAAAATTTGTTCAAACAAAAAGCTTCTAAAAAGTTTTTTGTGCATAAAAAAATGAATAATAATATTGCGGTATTAAAACTTTTTCCAGGTTTAAGCCCTCAAATTGTAAAATCTGTTTTGGAAACATCCGATTTAAGAGCAGTGATTTTAGAAACCTATGGCGCTGGAAATGTTTTTACAGAGGAATGGTTCTTAGAATTGTTAAAAAAAGCAAAAAAAAATAACATATTAATTATTAATATAACACAGTGTTCTGGAGGTAGTGTAATAATGGGGCAGTACGAAACGAGTAAAGCGTTAAGGGATATGCAAGTAATTAGTGGTAAGGATATTACAGCGGAAGCAGCTATAGCTAAGGTAATGTATATGTTAGGTAGTGGTGTGTCTTTAAAGTCCTTTAAAACAATTTTTGAAACATCCCTTAGAGGAGAAATGCGTTAAAAATAACTCAGAATATTTCTCTAACTAATATTTTTTTTGTTATTTGGCACACCTTTAAGGCTAATCTAGAGAGGTGGCCGAGTGGTCGAAGGCGCACGCCTGGAAAGTGTGTATACCCCAAAAGGGTATCGAGGGTTCGAATCCCTTCCTCTCTGCAGAATTTTTTAATTATAATATAATTTTTAATTATCTTTAACCCTATTAACTAACTAAATTTAAGTTTGAAAAAAATGAAAAGATTATTCTCTACCCTAGCAATGACTGGGTTATTTGTTTTAAGTGCAAATACAGTAAGTGCAAAAACATCAGCAGCAGTTGTAATATTACAAGGAGATGCTGAAGCAGCAAAAAGTTTTACACAAGTATTAAAAGAAATGTTTATCACGGGGGGCGCTGGCTTCATGGGGATAGTACTTTTGTGTTTAATATTAGGTTTAGCAGTTGCAATTGAAAGAATTATTTATTTAAACTTGGCGAGTACAAACTCTTCTAAGTTAAAGCAACAAGTAGAAGATGCTTTAGCTTCAGGTGGTGTTGAAGCTGCAAAGGAAGTTTGTAGAAATACAAAAGGACCTGTTGCTTCTATATATTACCAAGGTTTAGATAGAGCTGGTGAAAGTGTAGAATCTGCTGAGAAAGCTGTTGTAGCTTATGGTGGTGTACAAATGGGTCAGTTAGAAAAGAATGTTTCTTGGTTATCTTTATTTATCGCAATTGCTCCAATGCTTGGTTTCATGGGTACGGTAATTGGTATGA
The DNA here is from genome assembly GCF_947495965.1 of uncultured Maribacter sp. Lineage (GTDB taxonomy): Bacteria > Bacteroidota > Bacteroidia > Flavobacteriales > Flavobacteriaceae > Maribacter_B. The sequence goes on along the minus strand of NZ_CANMBB010000001.1, from coordinate 245,793 downwards.
TTCAAGCCTTCCAAAAGATTGCAGCTGTAGGTAATTTAAGTGCATCTCTTATTGCAGGAGATATTCAGGTAGCATTATTAACAACAGTATTTGGTCTTATTACGGCTATTATTCTACAAATCTTTTATAACTACATTATCGCTAAGATTGATAGTATAGTAAATGATATGGAAGATTCATCAATCTCTTTGATTGATATGTTGGTAGATCACAAAAAATAAGTCGGACTAAATTCAAATAATGTCATGCATAAAATATTAAAAATAGTATTGATCGTAGTAGGGCTTATTGGAGCTGTATTATGGTTTATGCTTCCAGAGAGTGAAGTACCTGTTGCTGAGGCAGTTGAAAATGGTGCAATGGGAGCAATGTTCTTAATTACATATTTATTACTAGGTGCAGCAGTTGTATTTAGTTTAGTATTTACTATTAAGAATTTATTATCAAACCCTCAAGGTATAAAGAAAGCTCTATTTGTAATAGGTGGATTTTTCTTAGTTGTAATTGTTTCTTACGTTTTAGCTAGCGGTACAGATGTAGATGATAAGGCTATGGCTATGAGCGATGAGAGTACTGTAAAGAAAATAGGAATGGGATTAAATATATTTTATATCCTTACTATAATCGCAGTAGGATCTTTGGTAATACCAGCGGTAAAAAAAATGTTTAGTAAATAAAAAAATAATAGAACAACTATGGCAAGAAGAGCGGGAGCACCAGAAGTAAGCGCCGGTTCTATGGCAGACATTGCATTCTTACTGTTAATCTTTTTCTTAGTAACTACTACTATTGAAACAGATGCAGGTTTGGATCGTATGTTACCGCCAATTGAGCCGCCAGAGACCGATGTTGTAATTAAGCAGAAAAATATCTTTCAGGTTAATTTAAACAAAGATGGTCAGTTATTAGCCGATGGAGAGCTAATACAATTAAATCAGTTAAGAGAAAAAGCAACAGCTTTTTTAGATAACGGAGGAGCAGTTTCAGGTTCACCTGATTATTGTAAGTATTGTAAAGGGAAAAGAGATGCAAGTTCATCAGATAGTCCTGCTAAAGCAATTATCTCTGTAAAAAGTGATAGAGAAACCAAATATGGTACGTATATAACAGTACAAAACGAATTGGTTGGAGCTTATAACGATTTAAGAAATAGAGAAGCACAGCGTTTGTATAAAAGAAATTTTACAGACATGGAGGCAGAATATCTTAATCCAGAAACGGATGCAAGTGTAAAGGAAGATTTAAAGAAGAGAGTTAAGAGAATACAAGAATTGTTTCCTCAAAAGCTTTCAGAAGCAGAAACTTCTTCTTCATCTAATTAATAAAAGTTAAAAAAACAGTATGTCAAAATTTGCAAAAAAGAAAGATGGTGAAGTGCCTGCGGTATCTACTGCATCCCTTCCAGATATTGTATTTATGCTTTTATTCTTCTTTATGACGGTTACCGTTATGAAAGATAGTTCTGTGAAAGTTGCTAATGAACTTCCACAAGCTAATGAGATTAAGAAATTGGAGAAAAAAGATAGGGTAATTACTATATATGTTGGTGCACCTACAAAGGAGTACACTAAGACATTTGGTACAGAACCTAAAATTCAATTGAATGATAAATTCGCTAATCCAAATGAAGTTGGAGACTATATATTAATGGAGCGTGCTAAGAAATCACAAGAGCTTCAGAATGTATTAACTACTTCTTTAAAAGTGGATAAGAATGCTAATATGGGTTTAATATCTGATATTAAACTAGAATTAAGAAAAGTAAATGCCCTTAAAGTAAATTATACTACTTACGAAGGAGACGCATTTAAAAATTAAATTAGTTAGTAAAATTTTTCAAACTTTTATAAGCGCTTCAAATTTTGTTTGAGGCGCTTTTTTATTTCTGTAACTTTACCTTATGGTACGGATTTTAATTTCTCTTGTATTTGTTTTTGCTTCTTTATTTGTAAATGCGCAAAAAGAGATAGATTCTACTTTTGTGGATTCTAATTTTTTAGAAGACCAATTTTACATTGGGGTTACCTATAACTTTTTAGTTAATAAGGATGATGCAATTAATCAAAGAAATTTATCCTACGGTTTGCAAGGTGGTTTTATAAAAGATATACCATTAAATAAATCTAGAAAGTTGGCTTTAGGTATAGGTCTAGGATATGCTTTAAATAATTACTATTCTAATCTTAGGGCCACGGAAACAGATTCTGGAATAGATTATTCTATATTAAATAATACTGGAGATTATAAACGTAATAAAATAGAATCTCATGTAATTGAAATGCCCTTAGAATTTCGTTGGAGAAATGCTACAGGAGCTGATTATAAGTTTTGGAGAATCTATGCTGGTATTAAACTAGGCTATGTGCTAAGTACAAGGTCTAAATATATTGGCAACATTGTTAGGTCTTCTTTTTATAATAATGACACTTCAAGTTTTCAGTATGGATTGTCTTTTAGTTTTGGGTATAATACCTTTAATATTCATATGCATTACTCGTTAAGTAATTTGTTTAATGATTCTACTGTTTTAAACGGCGAGACTATAACTATGAAACCATTGAGAGTGGGTTTAATTTTTTATATTTTGTAGTGAAGCGTAATATATAAGCATTCTGCTTAATTATTTTCTTTCGTGAACTATAATATCATTCTGGTAATGAAAAAATTTCACTGTGTCTCTTATAATGCCCTATAAACTGGTGTAAAATAGAGACGTTTTTGTCTTTTGTAGAATAGTAATTTAAATTACAGCCAAAATTTAATAGTAAGTAGTTGTGAAAATACACCTACAAAAAAGCCAATTAAAATTTCGGCTTTACTATGTGCTTTTAAATATAACCTTGAAGAAGCAACTAGACCGGTAGCAATTGTAAAAAAGCAAAGACCAAGAATTATGTTTATTTCAAAATGAACGCTTAGGCTAATTAAATACATTAATAAACTCCCCATGCTTATTAAATGCATGCTACTTTTAAAGTTAAAAAATAATAAAAGTAAAGAGCTAAAATAAGCACCTATAAGTCCTAAAAAGAAATAATATAACTCACTAGTGTAGTTGTATGGTATAACCTTATAGACTATGATGAATAATAATGTAATGTTTATGTATAGGGGGTATTTTCTTTCCTGTAAAGAAGGCATAAATATAGTATTTACTACGCCTATACTTTTTAGGATAAAATAAGATATAATAGGGATAACAATGGTTAAAATAAAAATTGGCAATATACTACTACTTTGTAGTTGTATTGGACTGTATTTAGGGGTTAATAAAAAATAAGAAAGCGTGCCAATTATAGGTGTAAATAATGGATGAAATATATAAGAAATTACTTCTTGAAAATTCTTCATTAAATCTTTTTACGTAATCTTGCTACAGGTATTCCTAGTTGTTCTCTGTATTTAGCAACAGTTCTTCTAGCAATAGGGTACCCTTTTTCTTTTAAAATTGCGGCTAACTTATCATCTGTTAAAGGTTTTTTCTTGACTTCTTCTTTAATAACAGTTTCTAAGATTTTTTTAATTTCTTTTGTAGATACATCTTCTCCTTGCTCATTTTTCATAGATTCAGAAAAGTATTCTTTTATCAATTTTGTGCCGTAAGGGGTATCAACATATTTGCTATTAGCAACTCTAGAAACAGTAGATACATCCATTTGAATTTCGTCGGCAATATCTTTTAATATCATGGGTCTTAAACTACGCTCATCTCCAGATAAAAAGTATTCTTTTTGATAATGCATAATGGCATTCATGGTAATAAACAAAGTTTGTTGTCTCTGTCTAATAGCATCAATAAACCATTTTGCTGCATCTAATTTTTGTTTAATAAATAGAACCGTATCTTTTTGTGATTTGGACTTTTCTTTAGAGTCTTTATAGCCTTGTAACATGTTGTTGTATTCTCTACTTACATGTAATTCAGGAGCATTTCTGCCATTTAAAGTTAATTCTAATTCGCCTTCTACAATTCTAATAGAAAAATCCGGCACTACATGTTCTACTAGTCTATTGTTTCCTGCAAAAGAACCTCCTGGTTTAGGATTTAGTTTCTCTATTTCAGAAATAGCGTCTTTTAGTTGCTCTTCTGTTATATTATGTTTTTGAATAAGTTTCTTATAGTGCTTCTTTGTAAATTGATCAAAGGATTTTTCAAGAATGGTTATTGCTAGTTCTGTGTTTAATGTAGCCTCTTTTCTTTTTAGTTGTATCACTAAGCATTCTTCTAAGGATCTAGCAGCAACACCTGGTGGGTCTAATTCTTGAACAATTTTAAATACTTTTTCAATTTTATCTTCATCCGTATATATATTCTGGGTAAAAGCTAAATCATCTAAAATATCGGCAACAGGTCTTCTTATATAACCACTTTCATCGACACTGCCCACTAAAAATTCGGCAATAGACCATTCTTCATCCGTTAAATTAACCGTGTTTAATTGGTTTATTAAATATTGATTAAAAGTGGTTCCAGCAGCATATGGAATACTTTTTTCATCCTCATCTGCACTATAGTTATTTGCTTTTGTGCGGTAATCAGGAGTCTCATCATCACTTAAGTAATCATCAATATTTATGTCTTCAGCAGTTATAGTTTCGCTATCTGTTTCTTCATAAATATCGTCATAATCTTCTTCATTATTTTCGGTATCTTCTTTACCTTTTTCTAATGCAGGGTTTTCTTCTAATTCTCTTTTTAGTCTTTGTTCAAAAGCTTGTGTGGGTAGTTGTATTAACTTCATCAGCTGTATTTGCTGTGGAGATAACTTTTGAGATAATTTAAACTGTAAATGTTGTTTAAGCATATATTTATCTTGTACTACCTACTAAATTAGTGAAATTGAATTAAAATTCAGCATTTTGTGGGGTTCTTGGAAAAGGAATTACATCTCTAATATTACCCATTCCTGTAGCAAAAAGAACTAAACGCTCAAAGCCTAATCCAAATCCGCTATGAACAGCACTTCCAAATTTTCTTAGATCTAAATACCACCAAAGTTCTTTTTCATCAATTCCTAAAGCAGCTATTTTTTCTTTTAAGACATCTAAACGCTCTTCTCTTTGTGAACCGCCAACTATTTCTCCAATCCCAGGGAAAAGAATGTCCATAGCTCTTACTGTTTTACCATCTTCATTTAAACGCATATAAAATGCCTTAATATCTGCAGGATAATCAAATAAAATTACAGGACATTTAAAGTGTTTTTCAACTAAATAACGTTCATGTTCACTTTGTAAATCTGCTCCCCAAGCATCTATTGGGTAGCTAAATTTTTTCTTTTTATTTGGTTTGCTATTTCTTAAAATGTCTATTGCTTCTGTATAGCTAACTCTTTTAAAATTGTTATCGGCTACAAATTTTAATTTTTCTATAAGAGGCATTTCACTACGTTCTGCTTGCGGCTTAGTTTTTTCCTCATCTAATAACCTCTTTTCTAAGAAGGCTAAATCTTCTGCGCAATTTTCTAATGTGTAGTTAATTACATCTTTAATAAAATCTTCTGCTAAATCCATATTAGCATCTAAATCATTAAAAGCAACTTCTGGTTCTATCATCCAAAATTCTGCTAAATGCCTAGATGTATTAGAGTTTTCTGCTCTAAAAGTAGGGCCAAAGGTGTAAACTTTTCCTAATGCCATTGCGTAAGCTTCGGCTTCTAGTTGTCCAGATACTGTTAGGTTGGTTTCCTTACCAAAGAAATCTTCTTTATGATTAATCTCTCCTTCTTCTGTTAAGGGCGGATTTTTTTGATCTAGTGTTGTTACTCTAAACATTTCTCCTGCGCCTTCTGCATCTGAACCAGTAATGATTGGTGCGTGAAAATAATTAAAATCGTTTTGTCTAAAATAATTATGAATTGCAAAAGATAATGCAGAACGCACACGCATTACAGCAGCAAAAGTATTGGTGCGAATACGTAAATGAGCTTTTTCTCTTAGAAACTCAAGAGAGTGTTTTTTTGGTTGTATAGGATATGTTTCTGGGTCTGCAATACCATGAACATATATGTTTTTAGTTTGTATTTCTACGCTCTGACCGCGACCTTGGCTTTCTACTAAAGTTCCAGTAATTTTTAGAGCAGCACCAGTTGCTATTTGCTTTAAAATGGATTCATCAAATTCTTCAAAGTCTACTACACATTGTATATTGTTAATAGTAGATCCATCATTTAAAGCAATAAAGCGATTACTTCTAAATGTTTTAACCCATCCATTAACAGTTACTTCTTGTAATAATAAGTTGCCAGATAAGAGTTCTTTTACGCTAGTAGATTTCATATTAAAATGCATCAAAATTTAAAAAGCCAAAGATATGCTTTTTAATAAAAATTTGATGTTTCTAACAGGTATAAATAGGATTAGTTTCTATCTTCTTCTTTAGGCAAAATGTCTATCTGCGGCTTTTTTAATACTTGTTTGTTTGCTATGCTTCTTTCTAAAGAAAGCAATAGGGAGGGTAATAGTATTAAATTGGCAAGCATTGCAAAAAGTAAAGTCGCAGAAACTAAAGCTCCTAGAGCTACCGTGCCACCAAAATTTGATATAATGAAAACCGAAAAACCAAAGAATAAAACAATAGAAGTGTAAAACATGCTAACTCCTGTTTCTTTTAAGGCAGCATATACAGATTTTTTTATTTTCCAGCGGTTTGCTATTAGTTCTTGCCTATATTTTGCTAAAAAGTGAATAGTATCATCTACCGATATTCCAAAAGCAATACTAAACACTAAAATTGTAGAAGGTTTTATGGGTACTCCGGCAAACCCCATAACACCAGCAGTTACAACTAGCGGTAAAAGATTGGGTATTAAAGAGATAACTATCATTCTAAAGGAGCGAAATAAGTACGCCATAAATAATGCAATTAATAAGATTGCAAGTGCCAGCGATAGGATTAAGTTTTTTACAAGATACTTAGTGCCTTTTAAAAAGATTAAAGCACTACCAGTCATGTATACTGTAAACCTTTCATTTGGGAATATTTTAGCAATATTTTCATTTAATCTTGCTTCAATTTCTTCCATTCTGCTAGTTTTTACATCTTTCATAAAAGTTGTAATCCTTGCAGTTTGCCCAGTGCTGTCTACAAAACTTTTTAGCATGTTGCCATTATCTGCAGATTTACGAGCAACATCCATGATAAAATTATTCTCTTGCGTAGTTGGCAATTGGTAGTATTTTGGAATACCATTATAAAATGCCTGTTTAGAGTATTTTACTAAGTTTACAACAGATACAGGTTTAGAGAGTTCTGGAATTTCTTCAATAACAGTACTTAACCTATCTATTCTTTTTAATGTTGCAGGTTTTAAAACACCTTTAGGACGTTTGGTATCTACAACAATTTCTACAGGCATTATACCATCAAACTCTTTTTCAAAGAAACGAATGTCTTTAAAAAATTGTTCCTTTTTTGGCATATCCTCGATTGGACTTCCAGAAATATCAATCTGGTAAATTCCTATAATACTAACTACTAATAAGACTATAGAAGTTATATAAACTGTAATTCTTTTGTGTCTAACAATACGTTCTGTCCAATTTACAAAAGCATCGATCCAACGTTTATTTAAATGTTTTAAATGTTTTGTTTTAGGTAAAGACATAAAACTATAAATAATAGGAATTATAAGTAATGATAAAATAAAAATTCCAATAATATTTATAGAAGCTACAATACCAAATTCTTTTAAAAGCTTACTATCTGTAATAATAAAAGTTGCAAATCCAGAAGCAGTGGTAATGTTTGTCATTAATGTAGCATTACCAATTTTAGAAATTACACGCTGCAAAGAAAGTGCTTGGTTACCATGTTTTTTTACTTCTTGTTGGTATTTGTTTATTAAGAAGATGCAATTTGGAATACCTATTACAATTATTAATGGCGGTATTAGAGCTGTAAGTACTGTAATCTCATACTGTAAAAGCCCTAAGATTCCAAAAGCCCACATAACACCTATTATAACCACACACATAGAGATAAATGTTGCTCTAACGCTCCTAAAAAAGAAAAAGAAAATTAAAGAGGTTACTCCTAAAGCAGCTAATATAAACTTCCCAATTTCATCAATAATGTTTTGAGAGTTCATGGTGCGTATATATGGCATCCCTGATATACGAACATCTAAACCTGTTTCTTCTTCAAAATTATCTATAAGATGTGTCATATCTTTTAAGATAAAATCTTTTCTTACCGAGGTGTTAACAATATCCTTGTCTAAATACATTACAGTACGTAGCGTACCGCTTTTTTTGTTGAATAATAAATTCTCGTAAAATGGTAAATTATTAAATAAATGATTTTTAATGCTATCTACTGCTGCTTGTGTTTTGGGAGCCTTTTTTAATAATGGCTCCATAACAAACTGCATTTTGGTGGTGTCTTTTTTTAGTTCTTGTAAGTTATCTGTAGATAAAACAAAATCTACTTCTGGAAAAGCCCCTAATTGTTTACTAAGTTTGTTCCAACGATTAAAATTGTCTGTAGTAAAGAAAGTACTGTCTTTTATTGCAAATACAACAGCATTACCTTCTTCGCCAAATTGTTTTAAAAAAGAATTGTATTCTAAATTAACAGGATGGTCATCTGGTAATAAATTTGCTTGGGAACTGGAAAAGCGCATATTTTTCCATTGCAAGCCCATAAAAACGGTGAAAGCTACTATTAGTAGTAAAATTAAAATTCTATTTCTAAGGATTATATTTGCAGTTTTAGCCCAAAATCCTTTTATAAGTTTAGCTACCATTAATTAACGCTTGTTTTTGTAAAAGCAATTGTAAAATTGCAAAGGCAAAGGTAAAAAATGATACCTTGTGTTCCTAAAATTACCTAGTTAGAATAGTCTTAAAAGTACAAAAGCGACCATTATAGTCGCTTTTGTAAGAAAAATTTGTAGATAGATTATACTTTCATGATTTCAGCTTCTTTTAATACAAGAAAAGCATCAATTTTTTTGGTGTATGTATCTGTTAATTCTTGTATATCTGCTTCTGTATTTTTCTTTACATCTTCAGAGGCATCTTCTAAGTTTTTTACTTCTTTATTGCCATCTTGTCTTGCAGAACGAATACTAACTTTCGCATCTTCAGCTTCGCCTTTTGCTTGTTTTGCTAAATCTCTTCTTCTTTCTTCAGTTAACGGTGGAACGTTAATGATAATACTTTCTCCATTATTCATAGGATTAAACCCCAGATTTGCAATCATAATTGCTTTTTCTATTTCTTGAAGCATATTTTTTTCCCATGGCTGTACAGTAAGAGTTCTTGCATCTGGAGTGTTTACATTTGCAACTTGAGATAATGGTGTTTGCGATCCATAATAATCTACCATTACACTAGATAACATTGCAGGAGTTGCTTTTCCAGCTCGGATTTTTAAAAATGCTTTTTCTAAATGTAATAAAGCAGATTCCATACTTTCTTTAGTAGTGTCTAGTATAAATTGTATTTCTTCGTTCATTAGTTAATTTTTAATATATCTAACATTAATAGAGTAAAGATTATAGATTTACTACCGTTCCTATATTTTCTCCATTTACAAGTTTTATTAAATTACCTTTTGTGTTCATATCAAAAACAACAATAGGTAATTCATTTTCTTGACTTAGAGTAAAAGCAGTAGTATCCATTACTTTTAGGCCTTTATTTAATACTTCCTTAAAAGAAATAGTGTCAAATTTTGTAGCAGTTTTATCTTTTTCAGGATCAGAGGTATAAATCCCATCTACACGAGTACCTTTTAAAATTACATCTGCTTCAATTTCAATTGCTCTAAGAACTGCAGCAGAATCTGTTGTAAAATAAGGATTTCCTGTTCCGCCACCAAAAATAACAACACGGCCTTTTTCTAAATGGCGCATTGCTTTTCTTCTAATAAAAGGCTCAGCAACTTCATTTATTTTAATGGCAGTTTGTAATCTAGTTTGTACATCTTTTAATTCTAATGCACTTTGTAAAGCTAGTCCATTTATTACAGTAGCTAACATACCCATATGGTCGCCTTGTACACGATCCATTCCTGTGGCAGCACCAGCTACTCCTCTAAATATATTACCGCCGCCAATTACTATAGCAACTTCAATACCTTTAGCTACAACTTCTTTAATTTCTTCGGCATACTCCGCTAATCTTATTGGATCTATACCGTATTGCTTTTCTCCCATTAGTGCTTCTCCACTAAGTTTTAAAAGTATTCTTTTGTATTGCATGTTGTATAATTAGTTGCCGCAAAAATAATCAAAAATATTTATCCTTATAGTATTGTTTTTGGGATATGATTGCCTTAATTATTTCTAAATTCATCTGGAATACTCTATTAAATTTTATATCCTTGCATTTAAGAAAATATATAGCCTTAAGGCTACTTTAATTTAAAATTAAAAAGCATAATGAGAAAAATAATTTTTGTAGTAATGTTGGGGATGTTGTTATATGGTTGTGGAGCAACAAAAAATGTAAGTACGGTTACGAATTCTAAGATAATAACGCATATAGATATTTTAAACGTCGTAGATGATAAAGTTTTAGTTACAATTAACCCTGGAGTAATAAATACAGATGAGACAACATTTTTAATTCCCAAAACAATTCCTGGTACGTATAGTATAGATGATTATGGTAAATATATTGATGGTTTTAAGGCGATAGATTATGAAGGGAATCAATTATCATTTACACATGACGATGTTAATTCTTGGGTAATATCTGATGCAAAAAAATTAGATAAAATCATGTATTATGTAAATGACACTTATGATACGGAAGCACAAGTGTCTGATGCCGTTTTTTCTCCAGCTGGAACAAATATTTTAAAAAATCAGAATTTTGTGCTTAATCTTCATGGTTTTGTTGGTTATTTTCAGAATTTTAAAGAGATGCCTTATGAATTGCATATAACAAAACCTAAATCTCTTTTTTCTACGACATCACTAAAGGTTAAGGGTAATGAAACTTTACAATTAGAGAAAGATGTTTTTACTGCAAATAGGTATTTTGATGTTATTGATAATCCAATATTATATGCTAAAGCAAATACAGAAAGTTTTCAGATTAATGATATTACGGTTACTTTAAGTGTATACTCTCCTAATAATGTGTATACTGCTGCTAGCTTAAAAGATCGTATGGAGAAAATGATGACCGCTCAAAAAGCATTTCTAGGAGATATAGATGGAACAAAAGAATATAACATTCTTTTGTATTTATCTAAAATGGATAATGCGGATGCAAGTGGTTTTGGTGCTTTAGAACACCATACTTCAACGGTGGTTGTTTTACCAGAAGCTATGCCTAGAGAAAGATTAGAACAGGCAATGGTAGATGTTGTTTCTCATGAGTTTTTTCATATAGTAACACCATTAAATGTACATTCTGAAGAAGTGCAGTATTTTGATTTTAATGATCCAAAAATGTCGCAGCATTTATGGATGTATGAGGGAACAACAGAATATTTTGCAAACCTATTTCAAATTCAACAAGGATTAATCTCTGAAGATGAGTTTTATAAAAGAATAATGGATAAAGTAGCTAACTCTAAAAGCTATGATGATGCTATGTCTTTTACTACAATGAGTAAAAATATACTAAAAGAACCTTATGAGAAAAACTATGCTAATGTATATGAAAAAGGAGCTTTAATAAATATGGCTCTAGATATTACATTACGTGAACTAAGTAATGGAGAAAAAGGAATTTTATGGCTAATGAAAGAACTTTCTAAAAAATATGATGTTTCTACCCCTTTTGAGGATGATAAATTAATTGCTGAAATTGTAAAGATGACGTATCCAGAATTACAAACATTTTTTGATACCCATGTTATAGGAAGTACACCAATAGATTATGCTACTTATTTTGCTAAAGTAGGCTTAGGGAAAATAACAGAGCAACAGCAAACTGGATATTTTTTAGCAGGAGAAATGCCGTTTATAGATGTAGATCAAGAAAATAATAATTCCGTTTTTGTAAGAGAAGGTATAGAATTAAGTTCTTTTTATACAGATTTAGGTATACAAGGAGGAGATGTTATAAAAAGTATTAATGGCACTCCAATTAGTTTAGCAGCGATAAGACCTATAATAGGAGAGAGCTTTGGTTGGACTCCAGAAACATTAATTAAGATGGTTGTGATTCGTAATGGGGAAGAAGTTGTTATTGAAGGAAAAGTTGGTAGTCCAATTTTAAATGTAACTAAACTATCTAGTTTAGATTCTGTGTCAGAAAAGAGTTTAAATCTTAGAGAGGCTTGGTTAAAAAATTAATTGTTTGCTAAAAATTAAATATGCTGCTTTATAAAGCAGCATATTTTTTTTGCATAAAAAAACCGTCTCTAGAGACGGTTTTAATAATTTATGTTCAGGAATTATTTATCCTAAAGCAACTCGCTTAAAGCTTGTTACAGATAAATCTCCAGCAGAAGCAACATATTTAGCAACGTTTATTTTCTCGTCCTTAATAAAGTTCTGATCTAATAAGCATTGTTCTTGGTCTAAAGTTGTATTATCTGCAATAAATCTTTGCATTTTACCAGGAAGAATTTTATCCCAGATTTTCTCTGGTTTTCCTTCTGCAGTAAGCTCTGCTTTTGCAGCTTCTTCAGCTTTAGCTAAAGCTTCATCAGTTAATTGCGCCATAGAAATATACTGAGGTACGTTTTTAAGAGTTTTACCTAAACGGCCTAACTCAATATTATCTTTTTCTATAACTGCAATTCTAGCTTCTGTTTCAGAAGCAATATATGCAGGGTCAAAATCTTTATAAGATAAAGTTGTTGCACCCATTGAAGCTACTTGCATAGCAACATCTTTAGCAACTACTTCATTCTTAGAAGTTAAACCAACTAAAGCTGCAATTTTGTTAATGTGAACGTAAGAACCAACATAAGGAGCTTCTAACTTCTCAAAAGAGTTGATTTCTAATTTTTCACCAATTACACCTGTTTGTTCAATTAATTTATCAGCAACTGTCATTCCTCCAAAATCAGATGCTAAAAAATCTTCTTTATTGTCAAAGTTTATTGCTTTTTCAGCAAGTTCATTTGCTAAAGAAAGAAAGTTTTCGTTTTTACCAACAAAGTCAGTTTCACAACCTAATACTATTGCAACACCAACAGTATTGTCTGCATTTACTTTAGAAACTGCAGCACCTTCAGAGGAATCTCTATCTGCTCTTTTAGCAGCAACTTTTTGTCCTTTTTTACGAAGAACTTCAATTGCTTTGTCAAAATCTCCTTCTGCTTCTACTAAGGCTTTTTTGCAGTCCATCATTCCTGCACCTGTAGCTTTTCTTAATTTATTTACTTCTGCGGCGGTAATTTTAGCCATTTTCTTTTATTTTTTTTGATTATGTAAAATAAGACACAATTATTGTATCCGGTTTTAGGGTAATGTTAAATTATAGATATTTTGATGTATCTATAAATTTATTCTACACCACCTTTTACGTTATCTTGCCATTCTTTAAGCTCGTCCCACTTACCATCGGCAGCCATTTGTGCTTGCTTTGGCCAAGAAGTTGGGTCTAAATGAGCCATTCTTGAGCTAGCTTCTGTTAAGATTGTTTTAATCTTTTCGGCATCACCTTTAGCTAAGTCAGCGAAAGTAACAAATCCGGCATTTACTAGAGCCTCTGCAGCTTTAGGTCCAATTCCTTCTACTTTTGTTAAATCGTCTGCTTTTGCAGGAGCAGCTTTAGCTTCGGGAGCTGCAGGTGCTTCAACCTTAGCTTCTTCTTTTTTAGGAGTTTCTGCTTTTGGAGCTGATTCTTTTTTAGGAGCATCTTTCTTTGGTGCTTCTTGCTTACTAGATTTACGTTCTGCTAATCCTTCTGCAATTGCAGCAGTAACTTGTTCCATAATAATGTCTATAGATTTAGATGCATCATCATTTGCAGGTACTACATAATCAATATCTCTTGGGTCACAGTTAGTATCTACCATAGCAAAAATTGGAATATTCAATTTTTGAGCCTCTTTAACAGCAATGTGTTCTCTCATAGTATCTACTATGAAAAGAGCACCAGGTAAACGAGTCATTTCAGAAATAGAACCTAAGTTCTTTTCTAATTTAGCTCTTAAACGATCTACTTGTAAACGTTCTTTTTTAGAAAGAGTCATGAAAGTACCGTCTTTCTTCATACGATCAATAGAAGCCATTTTTTTAACAGCTTTACGGATAGTAACAAAGTTGGTTAACATTCCACCAGGCCATCTTTCTGTAATATATGGCATGTTTACTTTAGATACTTTATCAGCAACTATGTCTTTCGCTTGTTTTTTTGTTGCAACAAATAAGATTTTTCTGCCAGATGCAGCTATTTTACGCAAAGCATCGTTGGTTTCGTCTAATTTTGCAACCGTTTTGTAAAGGTTAATTACGTGAATCCCATTACGCTCCATGTAGATGTAAGGAGCCATGTTTGGATTCCATTTTCTTGTAAGGTGTCCAAAGTGTACACCTGCTTCTAATAATTGTTTTACTTCGACTTTCGCCATTTTTGTTTTAGTTTACGTTCTTATGAATTAGCAATACTAGAGTGGTATGCATATGTATGCAAGCCTCTACTATTTAGATGCTAAACTAAATGGGCGATTTTAAAAACCTACCCTTACTTATTACTATTAGAAATGGTAATAAGATTTTTAAGTGTCTCTTTTTTGAGACTTTCAATGAACTAGTTATAAAATATAAAAAAGGGTATTCGAAAGAATACCCTGGTATTTCTGTATTAACGTTTAGAGAACTGGAATTTCTTACGAGCTTTCTTCTGACCAAATTTCTTACGTTCTACCATTCTTGGGTCTCTAGTTAAAAGACCTTCTGGTTTAAGAGATAATCTGTTTTCAGCGTCTACTTCGCACATAGCTCTAGATAAAGCTAAACGAATAGCTTCAGCTTGACCAGTGTTACCACCACCATAAACATTTGCTTTAACATCATAACTGTCAACAGTGTCCGTTAATGCAAAAGCTTGCTTAATTTTGTATTGTAAAGTTGCAGTTGGAAAATATTCTTTTAAATCTCTAGAGTTTATAGTAATATTTCCTGTTCCTTCAGAAAGATAAACACGAGCAACAGCTGTTTTTCTTCTACCAATTTTATGAATTATCTCCATTATTTAAATTCGTTTAAGTTAATAACAGTTGGTTTTTGTGCTTCTTGACCGTGGTTAGGACCTACATTAACTTTAAGGTTTCTAAATAGTTCAGCACCTAATCTAGTTTTTGGAAGCATTCCTTTTATAGCCTTTTCCACAATACGCTCAGGTGTCTTAGCTAACATATCTTTTACAGATGTGTGGCGTTGACCTCCTGGATATTCTGTATAACGGCTATAAGATTTAGTATCCCATTTGTTACCAGAAAGGGTAATTTTTTCTGCATTAATAATAACTACGTTATCTCCACAATCAACATGAGGAGTGTAATTTGTTTTATGCTTTCCTCTAAGTATTTTTGCTACTTTAGAAGCAAGTCGCCCTAACGTTTCTCCTTCAGCATCAACCAATACCCATTGCTTGTCTACGGTTGTTCTATTTGCTGAAACAGTCTTATAACTTAATGTATCCACTACTGCTATTTTTTTCTATTATACACTTCTTTCCCTTTAAGAGGGCTGCAAATGTACAACTATTAAGTTGAAATACAAATGGTTGTTTCTTATTATTTTTTATTTTTTTATTCCAGTTTGTGAATTTATTGATTTTCCTTTGTTTTATGTCTAGTTTGTTGTGGCTTTTATATAGTTCTGACAGTACAATATTGTTTGTTAGTTTACGTTTTGTTCTAATTACCAGTAAAATAAATAACCAAATACTAAACCAATGAAAAAATTAACATTTATTATAATTGCAATCGGAATTCTTTTTTCTTCTTGTTCCAAAGATGCACTATCTAACAAAGATTCTATTGTTGGAAAATGGGAACTTGTAGAATTTAATGTAGATGCAGAGGCTGCAGGTACATATATAAACTTAGCAGAAGATGCTTTAGAGAAACTTATAAAGGAAGATTGCGCTATCGTAACTTTTGAGTTTAAGGAAGATGCAACTTTAGTTAGTGAAAATGCAGTTAATTATCTTGAGATCAATGCGGGTGTTACAGGGTTAATAGTTGAATGCCCAAGTGCTAAGGATATAGAAACTACAGTATATACCTATAAAGATGGCGTTTTACAATTTAAAGATGAAAACGGAAAAGATATTAGTGCAAAAGCTTCCATAGAAGGAGATGTGATGACAGTAGATGCAGAAGGCTTGGATATACCTAATTTTAATACTAAAGGAGAGCTTATATTTAATAGAAAATAAGCAAGTTTATTTTAAAATATAAAAAAGCCGTTAAGTATTTTCTTAACGGCTTTTTTATGGTTACTTTTTTAAAAATTTTGTTTGTACATGCTCTTCATTGGAATGTATAGTAATCCTATATATGCCTGACGAAAGGGATGAAATAGGAATATTTATAGCGTTATTTTTTATTTCCCAGTTATGTTTTAATACGGTAGTGCCATAAGTATCTACTACTGTTATATTAGCGTTAGTTGCATTTTTTAGACCTAACACGTTTACTACATTTGTTGCAGGGTTGGGGAATACTTTTAAATTTTGTGTGTGTTTTTGTATCCTATGTTCAATAGTATTCTGTGCATTTGTATTAGAGTAAATGCATAAGAAAATAGTTGTTAGAATTAAGAATAGTCTCATTGTGTAAGTAATCGTAAAAGAAATTTAGAACCTTGAAGTTACAAATTCTGGATGTTTACATTAGCTATAGTTTATTTTTTTAAGTGAGATTTAACTTTTGTTATAAATAAAAGAGCCATATTATATTATAATATGGCTCTTTGTGCTTCTTAAAAATAAATCGAAGTTATTTACTTTTCGCAATTTTCATATGCTTTTATAAACTCTACTATGCTATTAGCATTATTCTCAAATTCTTTTTCTTTTACACGCTCTTTTAGTTCAGGACAGTCTTCTCCTAATAAGTTGCCAAGTTTTTTTCTAAATGCCATTAACCAACCAGAGCTTGAAGTAGAATACCCTTTTTTGTCAGTATTCTTTTTAATTATTAACTCTCTAGATTGGTATTCATAAAGATTAATTTTTTTAGATGCATAAATACGCTTTACATATTTGTAACTAGCTCTATCAAAAGAAGACATTGTTACTGCATCATCTGCTTCTTTAAATGGTAAAGTGTATCTTTTTTCTCCATTTCCTAAGACCAAAGTATTTACTTCGTGAGCGCCAAAATTTCTAAGTACAGGTTTCCCTTCTAAATCTTTTACATAGGTTTTTAAAATTCCAGCTAATTTGTCAATCTTTTTCATGTTAATATAGCCTGGTATGGTATCTCCTGAGTTAGTTATAACAAAAGAGAGAGAGTAGTCCGGGTCTGTTTTGGGGTCAAAAGGTTTGTCAGGGTCATTAGTATCTATAAATTGATTTGAAGATGCTCCGTAATAATCTGTTTTGTCTTCTGTTAAAATTTTAAGATGACGTGTATTGGTTTTGTTTATGGCAAATACATCTCTTAGTTCTATTGCTTTTTTGTCTAAAGACTTTCCGTCTGCTTTGTCGTAATCGTTTTCAATTATTTTTGCACCATAGGTAGCAGTTTCGTCTGGATTATCTAAATAATAATTTATCCAACCTATATTATAAAGCGAGGCGTATCGTAGTTTTTTAGATTTCCTATCCTTGCCTTCATATTTAGAGAGAATACTTTTATAGTATTCCAAGGCAGGCTTCACTTCTAATTTTAAATTATCTAGAGATTCATAGCTTTTCATTTTAGAAAAAGCCTCTTCTACTATTTTAAAATTAGTTTTATGGTCCTCGTACTCTGGGTGTTTTTTAGAGTCCAAAACCCATAAATTCTTTTTGGACTTTATTTCTTTATAACCAAAAAGACTTGATATTCTAGAGTTAACAGTGCTTATTACGTTTTTAATAAAGTTTATGCGTAGTGTTTTTATAGCGTTACTGTTTCTAAAAGCCCTAGCACTTTCATAATTATCAAATACTTTACTGCTTTTTGTTTTATTTCCATTAAATGTAAAAACTTCATTTATAGATTGGTCTGCAGAGGTAACTGTAACACTGCCTTCTGTTCTGTATTTAATGATTGTTTTATATTCTGTCCAGCGAGTAACTTTTCCATCTTTATCTGTTCTGCTCTTTGGTGTAGAATCTATATCATTGCTAATTAAAGTAACATCTATTAATTTGCTTTGAATGGCTATAAAAGCATCATTGTTTAATTTGGTGAAGCCAGATAATTTTATTTCACTTTCAAAGTATAATTCGGGCAAAGATTGTGTAAGTACTTCCGAGTTTAAAGATAGTACTGAAAAAGTGCGATTAGCATCATTTAAAACTGGTTTTTCGGGTAATCTTACGTAATTTATTTCAATTGGTTCTTTGTCTATATCTGTGCTTTGCGCTTGTGCAGAATAAAAAGATAAAAGGAATGTGAATGCTAAAAAAAAGGAACTTTTTTTCATAAAAACGTTGGTTAATGGTTACAATGTTGTAACGTAAATTTAACACTTTGCATTGCAAACCTTACTATTTTTCGATGAAATGATGTAATTCTCTAATGTTTTATGAATGTTAATGCGCCTCCAGCCAATTATCTCCTAAGCCAACTTCAACATCTAAAGGAACCGCTAATGTATAAGCATTTTCCATTTCTTCTTTTATTAAAGACTTTAAATTATCAAGTTCTGGCTTATAAACATCAAAAACCAATTCATCATGTACTTGCAGTAGCATTTTGGATTTGTAATTGCCCTCTTCAAGTTTTTTGTAAATATTAATCATGGCAATTTTAATAATATCTGCTGCGCTACCTTGTATTGGTGCATTTACTGCATTACGTTCTGCTGCGCCACGAACTATGGCGTTACTGCCATTAATGTCCTTTAAATATCTACGACGACCTAAAACAGTTTGTACGTAGCCATTATCGCGAGCAAAATTTACTAATTCGCTCATGTAGTTACGTAGTTTAGGGTAGGTTTTGTAATACGTATCTATAAGTTCTTTTGCTTCTCCTCTAGATAAATCTGTTTGGTTACTTAACCCAAAAGCAGATACACCATATATTATCCCAAAGTTTACAGTTTTTGCATTACTACGTTGTTCTCTTGTAACTTCTTCTATGGGAACATTAAATACTTTTGAAGCAGTAGATGCATGAATATCTTCTCCATTTTTAAATGCTTCAATCATTGTGGTTTCTTCACTTAAAGCAGCAATAATACGAAGTTCTATTTGCGAGTAATCTGCTGCTAGTATAGTGTAATCTTTATCTCTAGGTATAAAAGCTTTACGTACTTGTCTTCCTCTCTCTGTTCGGATAGGAATATTTTGTAAGTTAGGATTGTTACTACTTAATCTGCCTGTGGCGGCAACTGTTTGCATATAATCTGTATGCACGCGACCAGTACTTTCTTCAATCTGTTCTGGTAAGGCATCTACATAAGTGCTTTTTAATTTAGCAAGACCTCTGTAATCTAAAACATTTTGAATTATTTCATGGTCTTTTGCTAAATATGATAAAACATCTTCTGCGGTAGAAAATTGACCTGTTTTAGTTTTTTTAGGTTTGTCTACTAGTTTTAATTTATTAAATAAAATTTCTCCTAGTTGTTTTGGGGATGCAATATTAAATTCTTCGCCAGCAGCTTCATATATTTTTGAAACCAGAATATTAATATCATTATCTAAATCTTTAGAAAGAGAGTTTAAGAATGTCTTATCTAAGTTTATGCCTTCTAATTCCATTTTTGCTAAAACATGTAAAAGTGGAATTTCAATATCTTTAAAAAGACCATCTGTTTTAGCTTCAGAAAGTTCTGGTCTAAAGTGTTGTGCTAATTGGTAGGTAATATCTGCATCTTCAACAGCATATTCCGTTTGTTTTTCTAACGGAACCTCTCGCATGGATAACTGATTTTTACCTTTTTTTCCAATTAACTCGGTTATAGAAACTGGCGTATAGTTTAAATAGGTTTCTGCTAAAACATCCATATTATGACGCATATCTGGGTTAATTAGATAGTGAGCTAACATGGTGTCAAAACAAGGGCCTTTAACTTTTATATTGTATTTATCAAGAACCTTAATGTCATACTTTAAATTTTGTCCTATTTTTTCAATAGCCTCAGATTCAAAAAATGGACGTATCTCCTCTATAAGTTTTTGAGCTTCTTCTTTATTTTCGGGAAAAGGAATATAAAAGCCCTTTGTGGCTTCCCAAGAAAAAGCAATACCTACTAACTCAGCAGTTAGCGGGTTTAAGCCAGTTGTTTCTGTATCAAAACATACAGAAGTTTGCTTCATTAAATTTTGAACAAAAAGTTTCATGGCCATTCCTGGAGCAATACTTTGGTAAGAATGCGCAATATCTTTAATTGTTTTTCTGCTAGATACGGTTTCTAATGTTGCAGGAGAATCTCCGTCGTTGCCAAAAAGAGAAAACTGGCCTTGACCAGCTGGGTTGGCTTTTTTAGGGGCTGTTTTTTCTGTTTTTGATGGGGTTTCTGTGAGGTTTTCTTCTTCTTTTGGGGCAAAAAGCTTTAAGAACTGGTCTCTAAGTCTTCTAAATTCTAGTTCTTCAAAAATTTCTTGAACTTTTTCGCTATTGGGAGTAGAGAGCTTATAATCATCTGCTTTAAAAGTAACATCACAATTAATGTCTATTGTTGCAAGTTTTTTAGAAAGTAATCCTAATTCTCCATTGGCTTCTACTTTCTCTTTCATTTTGCCTTTTAGCTTATCGGTATTTGCTAAAAGACCTTCCATAGAGTCAAACTGTTCTATAAACTTTTTTGCAGTTTTATCGCCTACGCCTGGCAATCCTGGAATGTTGTCACTGGCATCTCCCATCATCCCTAAATAATCTATAACCTGTTCTGGTCTTTGTACGCCAAATCGTTTTTGAATTTCTGGAATTCCCCAAATTTCAATACCATTACCCATGCGAGCAGGTCTGTACATGAAAATATTTTCGGAAACCAATTGCCCAAAATCCTTATCAGGAGTAACCATGTAGACTTTGTAATTTTCTTTTTCGGCTTGTTTTGCTAAGGTTCCTATAATATCATCGGCCTCGTAGCCTGGTAAAACAACAACAGGAATATCCATAGCATTTAAAATATCTTGAATATAAGGTATGGCTATACGAATAGCATCTGGCGTTTCGTCTCTATTGGCTTTATATTCTGGAAATAATTCGGTTCTTTCTACGCTTCCGCCTTTATCAAAACATACCGCTAGGTGATCGGGTTTTTCTCTTCGGATAACATCTAACAAAGAATTCATAAACCCCATAATAGCAGAAGTGTCCATTCCTTTAGAATTTATTCTAGGGTTTTTAATAAGTGCGTAATATCCTCTAAAAATTAATGCAAATGCGTCTAGTAAAAAAAGTCTTTTTTGTTCTGCCATTAGTGTTATTGTTGTAGAATTTCAAAACTACGAATTAATGTGGTAAGGTATAAAATATTGTGTTTTTAATGTAAATTTTCATGTCTATTTTAAGAATGGTGTAGATAAAAATGAGGAATGTTTTTAAGGAGCGGAAAGGGTTTTCGACAAAAAATATGCTTATGTTACTTTCTTATAAAGTTTTACAAAGTGGGGAACACGAGTTTAAGTGTTATAGGAATAGGAGTGTAAAGCGTTAAATAAAAGGTAAAATATTAATAAAGAGTATTCTAATCAAATACATTTGCAAAAAAAAATAATAAGAATGATTCGTATAGTACTATTTACATTACTCTATTTAATTTTAGGATTATATGTTGTACAAGGCTTTAAAACTATAACAAAAAATCCGTGGATAGTTTACTTGTATATTGGTTTGTCTGTATTGGTGTTGCTTAATTTTTTATTTCAGTTTGTAGTTGTAGAGGGTTCCGGTGGGGCTTTAACTAGGGTGAAAACGTATGCCTTTAGTTTTTTTATAATTCTATTAGTGTTTAAGCTAGTGACAGTTATTTTTCTGTTTTCTGAAGATATTTTTCGTTTTTTATTTGCTGCTTATAATAAGTTTTTTGGTGGAGATAAAGTATTTAATATGCCTGATAGGCGTAAATTTATAAGTACACTGGCATTAGGTATAGCGGCAATTCCTTTTGGAGCATTGCTGTATGGAATGTATAAAGGAAAATATAATTTTAAGGTTTTAAAGTATGATTTAGAGTATGATGATTTACCGGATTCTTTTGATGGATATCAAATTACCCAAATATCCGATGTGCATAGTGGAAGCTTTGATAATCGTGAAAAAATTGAATATGCTATAAATTTAATTAACGAGCAAAAAAGTGATGTTTTATTGTTTACAGGGGATATGGTAAATAATAAAGCAGAGGAAATGCATCCTTGGAAGGACCTTTTTTCTACTTTGGAAGCTAAAGATGGAAAGTTTTCAGTTTTAGGAAATCATGATTATGGAGACTATGTTCAGTGGCCTTCTAAAGAGGCTAAAGAAGAAAATCTTAAGGAATTAAAAAAAATACAAAAGGAGATGGGGTTTCATCTTTTGTTGAATGATAGTAAGTATATAACTAAAGGAGAGGATAAGATAGCATTAGTAGGAGTTGAAAATTGGGGAAAAGGTGGATTTAAAAAAGCGGGAGATTTACATGAGGCTGCTTCAAAAATTAATAATAACGATTTTAAAATATTAATGAGTCATGACCCTTCGCATTGGGAGCAAAAGGTTATAAAAGACCCATACCACTATCATTTAACTTTAAGCGGGCATACACACGGAATGCAATTTGGAATTGAGATTCCTGGATGGATAAAATGGAGCCCAGTTAAATGGCGCTACACCTATTGGGCAGGTATTTATAAGGAGGCAGGACAGTTTATAAATGTAAACCGTGGGTTTGGATTTTTAGGGTACCCTGGTAGGGTAGGAATATGGCCAGAAATAACTGTAATAACCTTAAAGAGGAAAAAGTTAACATGAATTTAACCTATTGTATAGCTTGTAAATACCTATGTATTAGCGGTATTTTAACATTTTTTATTACATTTGGCTAATAATGCAAAGTTAAATATATGTCTAAATTTGGTGAACTAATAGATTTAAACGTTCCTGTACTGCTTGATTTTTACGCAGAATGGAATGATCAATCTACTGCCATGCATGCTATATTAAGAGATGTGGCCGCTGCCTTAGGAGATAAGGGAAAGGTTATAAAAATTGATGTAGATAAGAATAAAGAGCTAGCTCAGGCTTTAAGAGTAAAAGGCTTGCCTACTTTAATGATATACAAAAAAGGAGAAATGGTTTGGCGACAAAGTGGTGAGCAAGATGCTAATACACTTATTGGTATTTTAAACGAGTATTTATAAATTCTTCTATTTATTAAAAACAAAAACAAGGTGCATGTACACCTTGCTTTTTTATGCTTTTATTTAAGAGTAATGCATTAGTTATTGGCTAATGGTTTGTAAAGTGCTGTCTTTTATTTGTACAGTATCTTTTAAATCAGGGTTAGTTGTGTTAGGCTCTATAATAGGTTCTTCTACTATTTCATCCTTATAAAAGTGCTGAAACTTATCTATATATTCATTAAATATTAGAGTTTCTTTTTCAGCCATCTCGCGATCGTTATTAGAGATAAGAATATCTATATTCCTTCTATAAGCTTCCATGTCAGTAATGATTTCATCAATCTTACTATATTGTTCATCTAGCGTGGTGCCTGCATAATAGTCTAAGCGTTCTTGGTATTTAGTTTTTAGCTTATTAAATAAATCTCTAGCTTTTGTTGTTTCACCTACTTTATAGTAACCATCTACAAAAGGTTCTACAAAAGTGTAATACCCAAAGTAATCTACAGGCATTTGCGTAATAGAGAGGTCTATTATTTCTTTTGCTTTATCAATTTTATTTTCTTGTAATAAAGCTTCCGTAAGACGTGCTAAATTTCCTCTAAAGGATAGGCCTTGAATCCTTGTTTGCGTATCATGATAAATGTTTGCGCCAGAATTTCCCCAGTCCCAACCTTTTACTATAGAATACATTAAATCAGTATCAATGCGTCCCATGTCAAAAGAATTTTTTCTTTCTGTTTTAATAGGAACTAATTTATAGGCAAGGCCATCTAATTGTAAATAGTCTTTCATCCAAATAAATTCTGCATCGTCAAAACTTCCTCCAGAAAAATAGATAGGCCTTTTCCAATCATTATTTGCTAGAATGTCTAGCATCATCATACTCTTTTTGGTAATAGCAGAAGGTAGTTCAATATCAATATAATCAACTATTAATGCGCTATCTTTTGCTTTTACAAGTCCATTTTCAAGAACATTCTTTTTGTTTACAGGTATGCGTATTTTATTAGTTGGGTAATACACCATATTCTGTGTGTTTTCAGAATAAGCACTTAGGTCTCCACCTTGTTGTTGTAAAATGTATTTTAGTTTAGTACGTGGTTTGTCACTATCTATCCAGTTTATAAAATCTTTTACAGACCACCTGTTTTCTGTCATGCTTTGGTGGTATAATACATCTCTTGATCCCCAACGGTATTTGTTGTGGGTAATTTGTGATGGTATAGGGTCACTTTCATAAGCTTTCCTTTTCATTTGATCTACATACCAATCTGTTTCGAAAAGACTTGTACATATTATGCGAACATCGGTACGATACTTTTCAATTTCTTGCGCATACCATAGCGGAAAAGTGTCATTATCTCCTATGGTAAATAATATTGCTCCAGCATCTTTTTGGCAAGAATCTAAATAAGCTTTAGCAGAAGAATTTGCTGTAAATTTTCCGGATCTGTCATGATCATCCCAGTTTTGATATGCCATTAATGTTGGTACTGCTAAGAGACAAATAATGGTTATTGCGGGAGCTAAAATTTTTGGGGTTATTAATTTTTTAAGTTCAAAGAATAAGCCATATACACCTATACCTACCCAAATTGCAAAAATATAAAATGAGCCTACAAGGGAATAGTCTCTTTCTCTTGGCTGAAATATATATGGGTTTGTATAGAATTGGATAGCTAAACCAGTGAATAAGAAAAATACTAGTAAAGCCCAAAAATGTTTTGGATTTTTAGAAATCTGAAAAAACAAACCTACAATACCAAGAATTAGTGGTAAAAAAAAGTATGTGTTTCTTCCTTTGTTATTTAAAACATCAGAAGGTAGGTTTTCTTGACTTCCTAGTCGCCAGCTATCTATAGGAGTAAAGCCGCTAATCCAATTTCCATTGTCATTATATCTACCTTGAATATCATTTTGCTTACCCACAAAATTCCACATAAAATAACGTGTATACATGTAGTTAAATTGAAACTCTATCATGTATTTAATGTTTTGCCAAACAGTTGGTGGTTGCACCTCTATATATTCACTAAACCTTCTTAGGAAACTAATATATTGTTCTGTATCTATTTCTCCAGTCCTTAATCCTTCTTTAACTTGACTTACGGCTTTTCTTAATTCATCATTAGATTTTGTCATTTTAAAATCTAATGGTCCAAAATAGCGCATGTAATTTTCGGCGTGTTGTGTACTCCACATTCTGGGTAAAAAGCCAATATGCTTTTCATTTGGCCCAGGTAGTGCATTTTTGTAATGATTTACAATTACATATTTACCTAAGGCGTAGTCTTTTTCGTATTTTGGTTTTTCATCTCTTTCTGGACCAGCTTCTGCAAAAGCGTCGGAGTAGTATCCTCCAAAAAATGGGCTATCTACACCTGGATACTGTTCTCTATTGTAATACGCTAATAATGATCTAGCGTCTGATGGGTTATTCTCATTAATAACAACATTTGCATTAGCTCTTATGGGTAGC
The DNA here is from genome assembly GCF_947495965.1 of uncultured Maribacter sp. Classification (GTDB taxonomy): domain Bacteria; phylum Bacteroidota; class Bacteroidia; order Flavobacteriales; family Flavobacteriaceae; genus Maribacter_B. The sequence continues at coordinate 219,950 of NZ_CANMBB010000001.1, read as the reverse complement.
ATTAACCATGATGAAAATCCTAAGAATAAAAATAAAAGACATAAAACTATGGTGTTTGCTGTTTTAAAGTTGTTTTTTCTAGTATAGTTTAATCCAAAATAGAAAGCTGCAACAAATAGTATTCCTATTATTATAGAGCCAGAGTTAAATGGTAGTCCTAAATTATTTACAAAGAAAACTTCTCCCCAACCAAAAACTTTTAAAACATAGGTTAAAGAAAATTTATAAACCAGCATTAAAATGGCAATAACAACCGCATTGGCAATAAGAAAGTTTTTTACAGTAGTTTTTTTATACTTTTTAAAATAATAAAGTAGGCCTATAGATGGTATAGCTAAAAAGCCCATAAATTGTATTCCAAAAGTTAAGCCAACTACAAAAGAAATAAGAATAATCCATTTACTTCCTCTGGGGTTTTCTAAATCATCCGTCCATTTAAGTCCCATCCATAGTAATAAAGCCATTATAAAACTAGCCATAGAATAAACCTCTGTCTCTACAGCATTAAACCAAAAACTATCAGAATAAGTAAAAGTTAAAGCGCCAACTAAACCACTTCCCAAAACTGCAATAGCTTTGCTATTTGTAAATTTTTTATCGGGATTAATTAATTTTTTAGTTAAGTTGGTTATGGTCCAAAACATAAACAATATAGTAAAGGCGCTAGATACACCAGATACAAAGTTTACCATACGAGCTATTTGTTCTGGTTCAAATGCAAACATAGCAAAGAAAGCACCTATCATTTGTAGTAATGGAGCTCCAGGAGGGTGACCAACCTGTAGTTTAGCAGATGTAGCTATATACTCTCCTGCGTCCCAGAAACTACTTGTAGGTTCTACGGTTAAAAAATATGTAATAAGTGCTATAGAGAAAACTACCCATCCTAAGATGGTGTCCCATTTTTTGAAGTTTTTAGAAAACATGTAATTCTAAGTTTTACCTGATGGCGAATTTACTAATTAATATAGATACAAAGGAATAATTTTTATAAACCTTAACAGGCTTTTTATGTATTTTTTAAATTATTATTTAAAAAATGCTTGTGCAAATGAAAGTTTGTTTTAAATTTGCACGCTCTTAATGATTATTGGCCCATGGTGTAATTGGCAACACTCCGGTTTTTGGTACCGTCATTCAAGGTTCGAGTCCTTGTGGGCCAACTAAAGTTTAAGATTAAATCCTAACATCCTAGATGTTAGGATTTTTGTTTTTTTATAAATACACTTTTTTAGCGGAATTTTTTACTGCATAGGTTTATTTCTGCTTCTGTCATAGAGTACTATGCTTCCTGCTACAGCTACGTTTAAGCTAAATTCAGAATTAAATTGAACTAGAAAATGGCAGCGTTCCATGGCTTCAATTGTTAGTCCATTGTCTTCTGCGCCTAATAAGTATACACAACGTTTGGGGTGAGAAAAGGTTTCTAGGTTTGCTGCATTTTTGGTTTTTTCTACGCCAACAATGCGTACTCCTTTTGGTAAATGTTCAAAAAAATCATTAAAATCTTTGTAATGGTAGTAAGGAAGTGATTTTACTGCATTATGGGTGTCGCAGGCTTGATTAGCATACCTTTTTCCGATTGTAAATATAAAACTGGCTCCTAAATTTTGAGCAGTACGCCATAAAACTCCTAAGTTTTCAGGTGTTTTTCCGTTTTGAATGCCTATTCCAAAAAAGGTGGTTGTAAAATTATTTGGTTGCATTTTATTATAGGGGTTGTTCTCCTTTAGGGGTTTTAAGTGTATTATCTTGGGATTCCATGTTTTCAATTGCATGGTCATCTGTATTGTTTAGTATGTCTTCAGCTTCATTTCTCTCCATAACTTCTTCATCTATCTCATCTAAAAGCGTATTCATTTTTCGTTTGTCTTTAATCATTGCCCAGGTCATAACTAAGCTAGTTGCAATTATTACAAAAAGTAAAATTCCAGACTCAAAAGTTGCCACTTGAGCTTCTTTGGGTATGTTGTAAAATAAGAGAACAGTAATAAGGCCTCTAGGAGCAATAAAAAGTTGAGGAGTTATATCTTTACCTAAGAAAATTTTCAAAATTATAAATCGGATAATATATATAGATGCTATAATTAATAAACTTACAAATACTACAGTAAGGTTAAATAATGAGGATAGGACAATTGTTATTCCAAAGATCACAAAGAAAAATGTACGAACTATGAATGCTGTTTCCAGGGTTATGATATGGAGTTCATGATAAATCTGGTGTATTCTCTCGCTTTCTAGAAATACTTTTGTTTTACCAGGAAAAAACAATTTTACATTAGCAATAACTAATCCAAAAATTAATATTATAATTAGAGAAGATAAGTGCATTTTTTTTCCAATAGCATAAAGAAGTAGTAGTACTGCAATCAATAAAAATTGTTTAGCTTGACTTTTTATGCGTTGAAAAACAAGGATTATCGCGTAACTAGCTATAAGCGCAATACCAATAGTTAAGGCAATGTTTCCTGCAAATGCTGTAACACCAGCATCCTCGGAAGGATTTAAGCCTCCAATTAAGAAATAGAACATCATTATACCCATAATATCAGAGAATGTACTCTCGTAAATATGAAATTCTTTCTTGTGTTCAGATAGTCCGCTAACACTAGGTATAATTATGGCGCTAGAAAGTATGGATAGTGGCGTGGCGTAAAGCCAAGCAGACTGCATACTCATGTCTTCAATAAAATAATGTAGTATTAGTGCTGCTACCCATGCAGAGCCTATTAATCCTAGTAAAGCAATGGCGGTAGCTTTTAGTATGGGTATTATTTTGCTTTTTTTAAGTTCTAATTCTAATGCGGCTTCTAGAACAATCATAATAAGCCCTACAATTCCTAGGAGTTCTAATGCGCCATCAAAATTTGGTAGATTGGGCATAAAAGATTTTAGGGCGTATTGTAAAATAATCCCAAGTACAATTAACATAAGTACAGATGGGATATTGGTTTTTTTAGAAATTCCGTTAAACCAAAAGGAAAGGACTACAATAAGAGAGGCTCCTATAATTAGGTTATAAGAAGAAAATATTTCCATAAAGTCAGGTGTAATGGTTAGTTAATGTTGGTTTAAAAATAGTATTTCTAAATTGTAATTTTAAAATAAATAACAAAGGATTGTAATATTTTACTAGTTATCTTGTTTTTAGGGTGTTAATTTAGTGCCTTTAGCATGTGTAAGAAAATAAAATTATTTGTATATTTGCAAAACTGAAAGGATATAAAGTATTCATGAGGGGACATTTTGTCCCCTCTTTTATTACTTAAAATTATGCTTAAACATAGAGTTAAAGAGTTATTAGAGGTTGCTTTGCAAGAAGACGAGTCTATTTTTTTGATAGATTTAGCAATTACATTAGACAATAAAATTAATGTGGTTATTGATGGAGATAACGGAGTTACAGTTAAGGATTGTGTAAGAGTAAGTAGAGCAATTGAGCATAATTTAGATAGAGAAGAAGAAGATTTCTCTTTAGAAGTAGCTTCGGCAGGAGCAGCTTCTCCACTGGTTATGCCTAGGCAGTATAAAAAAAATATAGGAAGAAAAGTAGAGGTAGAAACCGAAAATTCTTCTTATGAGGGTAATTTGACTGTTGCAAATGACGAGTCTATTACGCTAGAATGGAAAGCAAGAGAACCTAAGCCTATTGGTAAAGGTAAAGTTACAGTTCAGAAAAAAAAGGAAATTCCTTTTTCTGAAATTAAGAAAGCAAAAGTTGTATTAAAATTTTAATAGATAAGTAAAAATGGAAAATATTGCGCTGATTGAATCTTTCTCGGAATTTAAAGATGATAAATTTATAGACCGAGTAACGCTAATGGCGATTTTAGAGGATGTTTTTAGAAATGCTCTAAAAAAGAAATTCGGTTCGGATGATAACTTTGATATTATTATAAATCCAGATAAAGGAGATTTAGAAATTTGGAGAAATAGAATCGTAGTTGAAGATGGTGAGGTAGAAGAGCCTAATGAAGAAATATCTTTAGCAGAAGCTCGTAAGATTGAACCAGATTTTGAAGTTGGAGAAGATGTATCTGAAGAGGTAAAGTTAATAGATTTAGGAAGAAGAGCAATTTTAGCATTACGTCAAAATCTTATTTCTAAAATCCATGAGCACGATAATACTACTATATATAAGCAATTTAAAGATTTAGAAGGCGAAATATATACGGCAGAAGTACATCATATTAGGCATAAAGCAATTATTATGTTAGATGATGAAGGGAATGAAATAATTTTACCAAAAGACAGGCAAATACCTTCAGACTTCTTTCGTAAAGGAGATAATGTAAGAGGTATTATAGAAAGTGTAGAATTAAAAGGTAGTAAACCAACCATTATAATGTCTAGAACTTCTCCTAAGTTTTTAGAGCAATTATTTTTCCAAGAAATACCAGAAGTTTTTGATGGTTTAATAACAGTTAAAAAAGCAGTTCGTATTCCTGGAGAAAAAGCAAAAGTTGCTGTAGATTCTTATGATGACCGTATAGATCCTGTAGGAGCTTGTGTGGGGATGAAGGGTTCTCGTATTCATGGAATTGTTAGAGAATTAGGTAACGAGAATATAGATGTTATTAATTTTACAACAAATCCGCAATTATTAGTTACAAGAGCGTTAAGTCCTGCAAGAGTCTCTTCTGTTAAGTTAGATGATGAGAAAATGACTGCTCAAGTTTACTTAAGACCAGAAGAAGTTTCAAAGGCAATTGGTAGAGGGGGTCATAATATTAGATTGGCTGGTCAATTAACTGGTTATGAGATAGATGTGTTCCGTGAAGGAGTGGAAGAAGATGTGGAATTAACAGAGTTCTCTGATGAGATAGATGCTTGGATTATTGAGGAATTCAAGAAGATTGGAATGGACACTGCAAGAAGTGTTTTAGAGCAAGATGTTAATGATTTGGTAAAAAGAACCGATTTAGAAGAAGAAACAATTGTAGAAGTTGTTCGTATTCTAAAAGAAGAATTAGAAGATTAACTATATATTAGCAGTAATTTTTAAGAACGGCAATCAGTATTTATGGCAGATAATGCAAAAATAAGACTTAATAAAGTTCTTCGTGAACTTAATATTTCATTAGACAGGGCGGTAGATCACCTTAGTTCTAAGGGGCATTCTATAGAAGCAAGGCCTACTACTAAAATTTCTGATGAAGTTTATCAAGTCCTTCTGGATGAGTTCCAGACGGATATGAGTAAAAAAGTTGCGTCTAAGGAAGTAGGAGAAGAGAAAAGGAAAGAGAAAGAGGCAATTCGTGTTCAGTTAGAGCAAGAGCAAGAGGAAAGAAGACTTGTTCGGGAAAAGAGAAATGCTTCAGAGCGTATCATAAAAGCTAAAGTAGAGCTTTCGGGGCCCAAGACTGTTGGTAAGATAGATTTAAACCCTAAAAAGAAAGTTGCAAAAGTTGAGCCTGTTGAAGAAAAGTCAATCCCAGAAAAACAACCAGAAGCTCCAGTAAAGGAAGAGCCGGTAGTAGAGAAAAATGTTGAAGCTACTGAAGATAAAGTTGCAATAAAAGAAGAGGTTAAGCCTGTTGAGGTTGTAAAGGAAGAGGAAAAACCTCTGGCAAAGAAAGAAGAAGTAAAGGAAGTGGTTGCTCCTAAGGTAGAAGATAAAGAAGCGGCTACAGAAGAAACTGCATCTCCAGAAAATGAGAAAATAACCACGCAGTATAAAAAACTTAGTGGACCAAAAATTACTGGTGATAAAATAGATTTATCCAAATTTCAAAAACCAAAGAAAAAGAAGGAGGATACTAAAGATTCTAATGCAGGAGGAGATAAGAAAAAGAGAAGAAGAAGAATTGTAAGTAATAATTCTGGTGGGTCTGGTTCTAATAATAGAGGTCCAGCAAGACCAGGAGCTAGAGGAACAGGGCCAAGAGGTAACAATAACAAGGGTGGTAAGCGTTTTGCTCCTGTTGCTAAAGTGGAGCCTACAGAGGAGGATGTTCAAAAACAAGTGCGTGAAACCTTAGAGAAACTTCAAGGGAAGTCTAAAAAAGGTAAAGGTGCTAAGTATAGAAGAGATAAAAGAGATCAGCACCGTCAACAAACAGAGAAAGATCTTGAAAAGCAAGAACAGGAAAGCAAAGTATTAAAAGTAACAGAGTTTGTTACGGCTAGTGAAGTTGCTACCATGATGGAGGTTAGTACAACGGAAATTATTTCTGCGTGTATGTCTTTGGGTATGATGGTTACCATGAATCAAAGGTTAGATGCGGAAACATTATCTATTGTTGCTGATGAGTTTGGTTATGAAGTAGAGTTTATAACTGCAGACATTGAAGAAAGTATTGTTGAAGAGGTAGATGCTCCTGAAGATTTAGAAGCAAGAGCTCCTATTGTTACGGTAATGGGACATGTGGATCACGGTAAAACTTCGTTATTAGATTATATCCGTAAGGAAAATGTAATTGCAGGAGAAAGTGGTGGTATTACCCAGCATATAGGTGCTTATGGAGTTAGTTTGGAGAATGGTCAAAAAATAGCATTCTTAGATACTCCTGGTCACGAGGCCTTTACGGCAATGCGTGCTAGAGGTGCTCAAGTAACAGATATTGCTATTATTGTTGTTGCTGCAGATGATGATATAATGCCGCAAACTAAAGAAGCAATTAGTCATGCACAAGCTGCTGGTGTACCAATAGTTTTTGCAATAAATAAGATAGATAGGCCAACGGCTAATCCGGATAAGATTAAAGAAGGTCTTGCTCAGATGAATTTATTAGTAGAAGATTGGGGGGGTAAAATACAATCTCATGATATTTCTGCTAAAACAGGTACTGGAGTTAAAGAACTTTTAGAAAAAGTATTATTAGAAGCGGAGTTGTTAGAATTACAAGCAAATCCTAAGAAGTTGGCAAATGGTACTGTTGTAGAAGCTTTTCTGGATAAAGGAAAGGGGTATGTGTCTACTATTCTAGTACAGGCGGGAACTTTAAAAATTGGTGATTATGTATTGGCTGGTACCACTAGTGGTAAGATAAAAGCAATGCATGATGAAAGAGGGAATAGTATTAAGACTGCTGGTCCTTCAACTCCAATATCTATTCTTGGTTTAGATGGAGCTCCTCAAGCAGGGGATAAATTTAATGTTCTAGAAGATGAGCGTGAAGCTAAACAAATAGCTACAAGGCGTTCTCAGTTACAAAGAGAGCAGTCTGTAAGAACACAAAGACATATTACTTTAGATGAAATTGGTCGAAGAATTGCACTTGGAGACTTCAAGGAACTTAATATTATTCTTAAAGGGGATGTGGATGGTTCTGTGGAGGCTTTAACAGATTCTTTCCAGAAATTATCTACGGATGAAATACAAGTAAATATTATTCATAAAGGAGTTGGACCAATAACGGAGTCAGATGTGTTGCTTGCATCGGCATCAGATGCTGTTATAATAGGGTTTAATGTTCGTCCAATGGGTAATGCTAGGCAAGTTGCAGAAAAAGAAGAAATAGATATCAGAATGTATTCTATCATTTATGATGCTATTAATGATCTTAAAGATGCAATGGAAGGAATGTTGTCTCCTGAGATGAAAGAAGAAATTACAGGAACAGCAGAAATTCGTGAAACCTTTAAGATTTCTAAGATTGGAACAATTGCTGGTTGTATGGTTACAACAGGTAAGATATTTAGAAACTCTAGTATCAGGTTAATTAGAGATAGTGTGGTAATTTATACTGGAGAGTTTGCTTCTTTAAAGCGATTTAAAGATGATGTTAAAGAAGTAGCTAAAGGGTATGATTGTGGTCTTCAAATTAAAAACTACAATGATATAAAAGAAGGAGATATAGTAGAAGCTTTCCAAGAAGTAGCAGTTAAGAAAAAGCTTAAATAAGTAGCTTAATATCTTAAGAGAACAAAAAAAATCGACCTATTTGGTCGATTTTTTTGGTTTCAAAAGTATTGCTTCTGGATATTTTTTTCGTACCTCTTTAAATTTCCTTTCTGCTTCTAGTTTAGATTTAAATCTTCCTAATCTTACTCTGTATGTCGGGGAGTCAAAATCTATTTTAGAAGACAAAGTTGGGAAGTCTACTTCAACATTAGATTTTATTCTTTGTGCTCTAGCGTGGTTTCCAAAACCAACTTGAATCCTATAGTAATTAGAGCTAGAGTTGGCATCAGAGTTTGATGATTTGTAGAGGTCAAGAAGCTCGGTAATCTTATTGTCTTGAGTTATAGTTATTTGACCGTTTTGGCCAAATGTAGCTGTTGTAATAGATGTAAAAGCTATAATTGTTAGTAATGTTTTCATATTGATTTGTTTAGCGTAAATAGTAGCTTTGCAAAAGTAATTTTTAAATATGATTTATGTGTTTTTTCTCTTTATTTAGAATTGTTATAAATTGCGAATTATAAATACCTTAACATTTTCAAAATAAAGTCTATGTTGTATTTTTGCCATCGATTTAGGTAAAGATATGGTTATTCTAAAATGATAAAGCCATTATCATGCCAAATACCGATTGAAACATTCTATATATGAAAAAGGTTACATACCGCAATCAGATTTGTAAAGTATTAGGAGTAAGTTTTGTATTCTTTCTATTTTTTTCTGTTTCTCTTTTAGCTCAAGATGATGCTTCTGTGTCAGGAGGAGATGCTGTAAAAGGTAAGGCATTGTTTAATCAAAATTGTGCTGCTTGTCATTCTTTAACTCGTAAAATGACTGGTCCTGCTTTGGAGAAAGTGGAATCTCGTTTATCTGAGGATGAAGGGTTAGATAAGGAGTGGCTTTACGCTTGGATTAAGAATAGTCCTGGGGTTATTAAGTCTGGAGATGCTTATGCTAATAAAATTTATGCAGAGTATAATAATGCTGCAATGACAGCTTTTCCTACACTTTCAAATGCTGATATTGATAATATTTTAGCGTATACTGCTGCTGCTCCTGCTGCACCAGTTGTTCCGGCTGCAGGTGCTGCTGTTTCTACAGTGAGTTCTCAATCTTCTAGTATTTCTAATAATGTAATATTAGGGGCGCTTGTTTTTGTGTTTGCTCTTTTAGTAGTTATGTTGTTCTTGGTGAATAAGACTTTAAAACGTATAGCTAAGGCAAATGGTGTAGAATTAGAGGCGGAAAATTCAAAAAAGAAATTGCCTATTTGGAAAGCTTTTGCTCAAAATCAATTTTTGGTTTTAGTGACTGTTATTTTTATGATGTTAGGAGGGGCTTATTTTGTCTATGGTTATTTAATGCAAGTGGGTGTGGATCAAGGTTATGCTCCAATACAGCCTATTCATTATTCTCATAAAGTCCATGCTGGAGATAATAAGATTGAATGTAAGTATTGTCACTCATCTGCAAGAGTGTCTAAAACTTCAGGTATTCCTGCTTTAAATGTTTGTATGAACTGTCATAAGTCTATTTATGAGTATAAAGGTAATCCGGAAGGGCCATCTCCAGAAGATATTGCAAATGGGTATACTAATGAATTTTACACTGGGGAAATTAAGAAGTTGTATGCTGCTGTAGGCTGGGATGAGGAGTCTCAGAAATATACAGGAGAGAGTAAGCCTGTAGAGTGGGTTCGTATTCATAATCTTCCTGATTTTGCATATTTTAATCACTCGCAGCACGTAAGTGTAGCAGGGGTAGAGTGTCAAACATGTCACGGTCCTGTAGAGGAGATGGAAATCATGGAGCAATTTGCGCCATTAACAATGGGGTGGTGTGTAAATTGTCACAGAGAAACTAATGTTAAAGTGGAAGGGAATGCTTATTATGAAAAAATACATTCAGAACTTTCAAAAAAATATGGTGTAGATAAGCTTACTGCTGCTCAAATGGGTGGTTTGGAATGCGGAAAATGTCACTATTAATCTTAAGTAAAAGAAGCTAATTACATATATAAGTATGGCATCAAATAAAAAATATTGGAAAAACGAAGCGGAGTTAAATCCTAACGATTCCATTGTTGAAACCTTAAAACAAAATGAATTTGCAGAAGAAATTCCTGTAGATGAGTTTTTGGGTGATAAAGAGAATTTGTCTGAAACAAATACAAATAGAAGGGATTTTCTAAAGTATGTTGGTTTTAGTACAGCGGCAGCATCGTTAGCGGCGTGTGAAGGTCCTGTTGTTAAGTCTATTCCTTATGTAGTGCAGCCAGAAAATATTGTTCCTGGTGTAGCTAATTACTATGCTACTACTATTGCAAACGGATTTGATTTTGCAAATATCTTGGTAAAAACAAGAGAAGGTAGGCCAATTAAGGTTGAAAATAATACCGATGCTAAGGTTGGTGGCTTTGCAAATGCAAGGGTGCAAGCTTCTGTTTTGTCTTTATATGATAGTACAAGATTGCAAGGTCCTTCTAAAGGAGGAGAGGCTGTTGCTTGGGGTGCTTTAGATTCAGAAGTTACTTCTAAAATAAATGGTTTAAAAGATTCTGGGAAGCAGGTTGTGTTTTTGACGCAGTCTTATGCTAGTCCGTCTACTTCTAGATTAATAGAGCAATACAAGGTTACTAATCCAAATATTAACCATGTAGTGTATGATGCTATTTCTCAAGATGCTGCTTTAAATGCATTTGAGAAAAGATATGGTGAAAGGGCTCTAGTAGATTATGATTTTGAAAAAGCAGATATTATAGTTTCTTTCGGTGCTGATTTTATTGGAGATTGGCAAGGTGGAGGATATAATTCTGGTTATTCTAAAGGACGTGTTCCAAAGAATGGAAAAATGTCTAAGCATGTGCAGTTCGAGGCAAATATGTCTTTATCTGGTGCAAATGCGGATAAGAGAGTTCCTTTAACGCCTATGCAGCAAAAAGTTGCTTTAGCAAAACTATATGCTAAGTTATCTGGAACATCTGCAGGTGGAGAAATTCCTGCTTACGCAGAACAGGCTCTGGAGAGTATTGCTTCTGCAATTAAAAAGAATAAAAAAGGATCTGTTGTAGTAACAGGTTTGGATGATGTTAATGCGCAAGCTGTTGTTCTTGCTATTAATGAAATGTTAGAAAGTAGAGCTTATGATGCTCTAGCTCCTAGATATGTTAGACAAGGAAGTGTTAAGGCATTAAATACTTTAATTTCTGATATGAATTCTGGAAAAGTTGGTGTTTTGGTAATGGATGGGGTTAATCCTATGTATTCTTTACCTAATGCGGCTGAGTTTAAATCTGGTTTAGAGAAGGTTTCGTTATCTGTTGCTTTTTCAACAAACTGGAATGAAACTACAGAGTTAACTACATATATAGCTGCTTCAAACCATTATCTGGAGTCTTGGGGTGATGTTGAAATTAAAAAAGGGCATTATGGTTTAATGCAGCCTGCAATAAAAGAATTATTTGATACAAGACAATTTCAGAGTTCTTTATTAAAGTGGATGGGTAGTGATGTTACTTATTATGATTTTATTAAAGAAACTTGGACTTCTACTGTTTTAAACGGCGCTGATTGGAACAAGGCATTGCATGATGGTGTTTTTGTTGTGGATGCAGATATTGAGGCTATTGTTGTGCCTACTGCGGCTGTAGAGGGAGAAGAGCAGGTAGATGTTTTTGGTATAGGTTCAGCGGTTAGGAGTTTGTCTAATGCTACAAGTGGTGGAGATTTTGAATTAACACTATATTCTAAAACAGGAATGGGTGATGGGCAACAAGCTAGTAACCCATGGTTACAAGAATTTCCTGATCCAATTACAAGAGTTTCTTGGGATAATTATGTTACTGTATCTAAGGCAGATGCTGAGGCATTGGGATTAGAAAATCATAATGTTGCTAATGGCGGTATGGATGGTAGCTATGCAAAAGTAACAGTTAATGGTGTTGCTATTGATAGGGTTCCTGTTGTTGTGCAACCGGGTCAGGCTAATAAGTCTATTGGTCTTTCTTTAGGGTATGGTAAAAAAGTAGGATTAAAAGAAGAGATGCAGACAGGAGTTAATGCTTTTGCTTTGTATCAAGGGTTTAGTAATATTCAGTCAGTTTCTATTGAAAAAGTTGCTGGTAATCATGAGTTTGCTTGTGTTCAATTACACAAAACACTTATGGGAAGAGGGGATATTATTAAAGAAACTAGTTTAGAGATATTTAATACTAAAAATCATAAAGAGTGGAATCCTCAGCCAGTGGTGTCGTTAGATCACCAAGAGGTTCCTGCTACATCTGTAGATTTATGGGATAGTTTTGATAGGTCTATTGGGCATCATTTTAATATGTCTATAGATTTAAATGCATGTACTGGATGTGGTGCTTGTGTTATTGCCTGTCATGCAGAAAATAACGTTCCTGTTGTTGGAAAACAAGAAGTTCGTAAATCTAGAGATATGCATTGGTTGCGTATTGATAGGTATTATTCATCAGAAGAAAGTTTTGAAACTGATGATACTAAGAAGGAAGAATTTGATGGTCTTTGGGGAGATAAAGGGTCTCTTGGAGGTTTTGGAGAGTTAGAAGATCCTTCTGCAAATCCGCAAGTTGCTTTTCAGCCTGTAATGTGTCAGCATTGTAACCATGCTCCTTGTGAGACTGTTTGTCCTGTTGCTGCAACATCACATGGTCGTCAAGGTCAAAACCAAATGGCTTATAATAGATGTGTGGGTACAAGATATTGTGCAAACAATTGTCCTTATAAAGTGAGAAGGTTTAACTGGTTCTTGTATAATAACAATGATGAGTTCGATTACCATATGAATAATGACTTAGGTAAGATGGTTCTTAATCCAGACGTTAATGTTAGATCTAGGGGTGTTATAGAAAAATGTTCTATGTGTATTCAAAAAACACAAAAAACTATTCTAGATGCTAAAAGAGATGGACGTGTTATTAAGGATGGAGAATTCCAAACTGCTTGTTCTTTAGCATGTGGAGACGGAGCAATAGTCTTTGGTGATGTTAATGATAAGGAAAGTGAAGTGGCTCATTTAAAAGAGAGTAACCGTATGTATCACTTATTAGAACATGTGGGAACTAAGCCAAACGTATTTTACCATGTACAGGTAAGAAATACAAACGAAGCATAATCAAACAAATAAGAAAGTAACTATAATTAAAGTCTATGGCGTCGCATTACGAAGCACCTATAAGAAAAGCCCTAGTTGTTGGTGATAAAGGTTACCATGATGTAACAGTGGATATTGCTGCTCCTGTAGAGGGAAGAGCTAATAAGCATTGGTGGATTGTTTTTTCCATTGCATTGGTAGCATTCCTTTGGGGATTAGGTTGTATCATTTATACCATATCTACGGGTATCGGAACTTGGGGACTTAATAAGTCTGTAAACTGGGCATGGGATATTACTAACTTTGTTTGGTGGGTAGGTATTGGACATGCAGGAACATTAATTTCTGCGGTACTTTTACTTTTTAGGCAGAAATGGAGAATGGCAATTAACCGTTCTGCAGAAGCAATGACAATATTTTCAGTTGTTCAGGCAGGTTTGTTTCCAATTATACACATGGGTCGTCCATGGTTAGCATATTGGGTATTACCTATACCAAATCAATTTGGTTCTTTGTGGGTAAACTTTAATTCCCCTTTACTTTGGGATGTATTTGCAATTTCTACTTATTTGTCTGTATCCTTAGTATTCTGGTGGACAGGTTTATTACCAGATTTTGCAATGCTTAGAGATAGAGCTATTTTACCTTTTCAAAAGAAAATATATGGTCTATTAAGTTTTGGATGGAGTGGGCGTGCTAAAGATTGGCAACGTTTTGAAGAAGTGTCTTTAGTATTAGCTGGTTTGGCTACTCCTTTAGTACTTTCTGTGCATACAATTGTATCTTTTGATTTTGCTACCTCGGTAATACCAGGATGGCATACAACTATATTTCCTCCATATTTTGTGGCAGGTGCAATTTTCTCTGGATTTGCAATGGTAAACACCTTGTTAATTATTATGAGAAAAGTGTGTCATTTAGAAGCATATATTACAGTACAACATATTGAGCTTATGAACATAGTAATTATGTTAACGGGTTCTATTGTAGGTTGTGCTTATATAACGGAGTTATTTATGGCTTGGTATTCAGGAGTAGAGTATGAGCAATATGCTTTTTTAAATAGAGCTACAGGGCCTTACTGGTGGGCATATTGGTCAATGATGACTTGTAATGTATTTTCTCCTCAGTTTATGTGGTTTAAAAAATTACGTACAAGTATTATGTTCTCTTTCTTTATTTCTATTGTTGTAAACATAGGGATGTGGTTTGAAAGATTTGTAATTATTGTAACATCATTACATAGAGATTATTTACCATCTTCTTGGACAATGTTCTCTCCTACTTTTGTAGATATAGGAATATTCATAGGTACTATTGGGTTCTTCTTTGTATTGTTTTTATTGTATGCTAGAACTTTTCCAGTAATAGCGCAAGCAGAGGTTAAGTCTATTTTAAAATCTTCTGGTGAAAAATATAAAAAGCTTAGAGATGCGGGATTACCAACTTACGAAATCACAACTCCTTTAGTGGGTAATAAAGTTGACAAAGTTGTTGAAGAACAAATTAATGAAGTTATTGAGCCAAACGAAAAAGATGTGTCTGACTTGCTAGGAACATTAGGTTCTTTTAATGCAGATACGGATACTGCCGATGATTTGAAAAAAGTTAAAGGTATTGGTCCAAAAATGGAAGTAACATTAAACCAAATTGGAATATATACTTTTGCTCAAGTTGGTAAAATGACAGAAAAGGAATATAATCTATTAGATTCTATCACAGGTTCATTTCCAGGTAGAGCACAAAGAGATGATTGGGCAGGTCAAGCCAATAAATTAAATTCAAATAAATAAGAATATGGCATCTAAAGTTATACATGCTTATTATAATGATGATGAAGTGCTAATGCATGCAGTCAAAAAAGTTAAGGCAGCTAAACATCATATAGAAGAAGTTTTTTGTCCTTTTCCTGTACACGGTTTGGATAAAGCTATGGGCTTAGAGCCAACTAGATTAGCTATTACAGCTTTTTTATATGGTTGTGTTGGTATATCTGTTGCAACTTTAATGATGAATTATATCATGATTGAAGATTGGCCACAAGATATAGGAGGTAAACCAAGCTTTAGTTATATTGAAAATATGCCAGCTTTTGTACCTATTATGTTTGAACTAACTGTGTTTTTTGCAGCTCACTTAATGGTTATTACTTTTTATTTAAGAAGTAGATTGTGGCCTTTTAAAAAAGCTGAAAACCCAGATGTTAGAACAACAGATGACCTTTTCTTAATGGAGATTGAAATTCACGAAAATGAATCAGAATTAAGAGAGTTGTTAGCAGAGAGTGGAGCTGTAGAAATTAATATATCAGAAAAAAACAGTCATTAAATATGAACAGTTTTAATAAAATAATAGTTGTATTTGGATTAGTTCTTTTAGCAGCATCTTGTGCTGATAAGAGTAAGCCTAATTATCAATATATGCCGAACATGTATGAATCTGTTGGGTATGAAGCTTACGGTGAAGCAGATTTTTTACCTAATGGAATGGAGGCAAAAATGCCTGCAGAAAACACTATTTCTAGAGGATGGATTCCTTATGGCATAGAAAATACACCTGAGGGTAAAGAAATTGCAAGATTAAACCCTAGTCCATTAGATTCGTTACAAAGTGCATCTAATTTAGCAAAAGGTAAAGAGTTATACGGTATATATTGTGCCATTTGCCATGGGCCAAAAGGAAAAGGACAGGGTACTTTAGTGAAGAGAGAAAAAATATTGGGTGTTCCTAGTTATGCAGATGCAGCTAGAAACATAACTGTAGGTACAGCCTATCATACAGTGCAATATGGTTTAAACTCAATGGGTTCGTATGCTTCCCAAATGAATACAGAAGAAATGTGGCAAGTTTCTGAGTATGTAATGGCATTGAAACAAGATTTAATAAAATAATACATAGATAAGAATATGTACACGTTTTCAAACAGATTAAAAATTGCTTCATTTATATTAATGGCAGTTGGACTTATAGGTATCGCAGTAGGATTTATTTCTGCACCATCTACAGTTGAAGAAGCTAAAGCAATAGTTGCAAGTCATGATGCTCATGGAGATAGTCATGCTACAGAATCTCATGGAGCTGTTGATGCTCATAATACACATGAAGCTGTAAATGCACATGGTGCAGGACATAGTTCTTCTCATGATGAGCATTTATTACATCAATTACAAAACAAACCATGGGCAGCATTATATGTTGCAGCATTCTTCTTTATGATGATTGCTTTAGGAGTATTAGCTTTTTATGCTATACAAAGAGCTGCGCAAGCTGGGTGGTCGCCATTATTATTTAGAGTAATGGAAGGTATTACTTCTTACTTAGTACCAGGTGGTATTATTGTGTTTGTAATTTTAGTATTATCTGTTATGCATATGAACCATTTATTTGTTTGGATGGATGCAGATGTTGTAGCTCATGATCACTTACTACAAGGTAAAAAAGGATATTTAAATCCTATATTCTTCTTAATACGTGCAGCTATATTTTTAGCTGGTTGGATATTATATCGTGAGTATTCTAGAAAGTTATCTTTAAAACAAGATGAATCTAATGATGATTCTAACTTTAAATTGAATTTTAGAATTTCTGCAGGATTTTTAGTATTCTATCTTATTTCAGAATCAATTATGTCCTGGGATTGGATTATGAGTGTAGATCCACACTGGTTTAGTACTTTATTTGGGTGGTATGTATTTGCAAGTATGTTTGTTTCTGGTATAACAGTAATTGCATTGGTAACTATATATTTAAAATCTAAAGGCCATTTAGAAGATGTAAATGATAGTCACATTCATGATTTAGCTAAATTCATGTTTGGTATTAGTGTATTCTGGACATACTTATGGTTTTCACAGTTTATGTTAATTTGGTATTCTGATATTCCAGAAGAAGTAACCTATTATGTAACACGTATACAAGATTTTAAATTACCATTTTTTGGTATGATAGTAATGAACTTTTTATTCCCTGTTCTATTATTAATGAACAGTGATTATAAGCGTGTAAATTGGTTTGTTGTAATGGCAGGTGTTGTAATTCTTGCAGGACATTATTTAGATATATTTAATATGATTATGCCTTCTACAGTTGGTGACCAGTGGTTCATTGGAATACCTGAAATAGGAGCTGTATTATTTTTTGCAGGTTTATTTATATTCTGGGTATTTAGAGCTTTAAGTAATGCACCATTACAGCCAAAACGAAATCCTTTTATAGAGGAAAGTAGACATTTTCATTATTAATAAGTAAGGTATAATATTAAATCATACAATGACTACATTATTAACTTTAGTTGTATTAGTTCTAGTGGCAATTGCAATATCGCAAATGACCAAGATGTTCGAACTCTCACAACTCACTACGGAGAATTCTCAAATTGCAAATGATCAGGATAATAAAATCAATGGTTATTTATTATTTGCTTTTTTAATATTTATTTATGGTATTACCATTTTTAGTTTTTGGAAATACACTAAAGTATTATTACCAACTGCTGCTTCTGCGCATGGTGCGGAATATGATTATTTAATGTTGGTATCTTTTATCATCATATTTATAGTACAAACGTTAACACAAGCGTTATTACATTACTTTGGTTATAAGTATAGTGGAAAAAAAGGGAATAAAGCTTTATTCTATGCGGATAATGATAAGTTAGAGTTTATATGGACCATTATTCCTGTAATTGTTTTAGCAGGTTTAATTCTTTGGGGACTTTACACTTGGACTGAAATCATGGATGTAAATGATGAAGATGATCCTATTATTGTTGAATTATATGCGCAACAATTTAATTGGACCGCAAGATATGCAGGTGATGATAATGTACTTGGTGGTGCTAATGTAAGAATGATTGATATTGATAATGCTAATATATTAGGATTGGATCCTGCGGATAGTTATGCTGCAGATGATATTATTGTTAAAGAATTACACTTACCAGTTGGTAGAAAAGTGAATTTTAAAATGCGTTCACAAGATGTCTTGCATTCGGCTTATATGCCACATTTTAGAGCACAAATGAATTGTGTTCCTGGAATGATAACTGAATTTTCTTTTACTCCTATAACAACAACTGCTGAGATGCGATTAGATCCTGATGTAGTAGATAAGGTTAAAAGAACAAATGCTATAAGAGCTAAAAAAGCTTCTTTAGGCGAAGATAATTCTGATCCATGGGAGTTTGATTATATTTTACTTTGTAATAAGATTTGTGGAAAATCGCATTACAATATGCAAATGAAAATTATAGTGGAAACAGAAGAAGAATACAATAAATGGATAAAAGAACAAAAGACTTTTAAGCCATCTATAGCTTCTGTAAACTAATTACAAGTAAAATAATAAATTAACAAAAAAAATAAAGTTCGATTATGTCAGCAACAGCACATGCACAAGTAGATGGTCACGAAGAGGATCATGGACATCATCATCACAAAGAAACCTTTGTAACAAAATATATATTTAGTACAGATCATAAAATGATTTCTAAGCAGTATTTAATTACTGGTTTAATCATGGGAACTATTGGTATTGCAATGTCTATTTTATTTAGAATGCAAATTGCTTGGCCAGGAGAATCTTTCCCAATATTTGAAGCTGTGTTAGGAAAATGGGCTCCAGGTGGTGTAATGGATGCAGATATATATTTAGCATTAGTTACCATACATGGTACAATAATGGTATTCTTTGTACTTACCGCTGGTTTAAGTGGTACGTTTAGTAACTTACTTATTCCTTTGCAAATTGGAGCAAGAGATATGGCATCTGGTTTTCTAAATATGGTGTCTTACTGGTTATTCTTTTTATCTAGTGTAATAATGGTTTGCTCTTTATTTGTTGAGGCAGGCCCTGCAGCAGCTGGATGGACAATTTACCCGCCTTTGAGTGCATTACCAATGGCGCAACCAGGTTCTGGTATGGGTATGACGTTATGGTTGGTTTCTATGGCTATATTTATTGCGTCTTCTTTACTTGGATCATTAAACTATATAGTTACAGTTATTAACTTACGTACAAAAGGTATGTCAATGACAAGATTGCCATTAACAATATGGGCATTCTTTGTAACCGCTATTATCGGTGTTATTTCATTCCCAGTTCTTTTATCAGCAGCATTATTACTTATAATGGATAGAAGTTTTGGAACATCATTTTTCTTATCAGATATTTTTATTCAAGGAGAAGTTTTACATTACCAAGGAGGTTCACCTGTTTTATATGAGCACTTATTTTGGTTCTTAGGACACCCAGAAGTATATATTGTATTATTGCCTGCATTGGGTATTACATCAGAAGTAATGTCTACAAATGCTCGTAAACCAATTTTTGGATATAGAGCTATGATTGCATCTATTATAGCAATTGCATTCTTGTCTACAATAGTTTGGGGACACCATATGTTTATTTCTGGAATGAATCCATTCTTAGGATCTGTATTTACTTTTACAACATTATTAATTGCAATACCATCCGCGGTAAAAGCATTTAACTATATAACTACACTTTGGAAAGGTAATTTACAGTTAAACCCTGGGATGTTATTTTCTATAGGATTAGTTTCTACTTTTATAACAGGAGGTTTAACAGGTATTGTATTAGGAGATAGCACATTAGATATTAATGTTCATGATACCTATTTTGTGGTAGCACACTTTCACTTAGTAATGGGTATATCTGCTTTATATGGTTTATTTGCTGGAGTTTATCACTGGTTCCCTAAAATGTTTGAGGGGAAGATGATGAACAAAAACTTAGGATATGTACACTTTTGGATAACAGCAGTTTGTGCTTATGGTGTATTCTTTCCAATGCATTTTGTTGGTATGGCAGGGGTTCCTAGAAGATATTATCAGAATACAGCATTCCCAATGTTTGATGAGTTAACAGATGTGCAAGTATTAATGACTGTATTTGCTATAATTGCTGCAGGAGCGCAATTAATATTCTTATACAATTTTGTTAATAGTATCTTTAATGGTAAAAAAGGTTCATTAAACCCATGGAGTTCTAATACATTAGAATGGACTACACCACACGAACATTTTCATGGAAACTGGCATGGTCCAATTCCAGAAGTTCATCGTTGGGCATATGATTATAGTAAGGTAGATGCAAATGGGGAATATATTATACCTGGACAAGATTTTGTTCCGCAAACAGTTCCTTTGCAACCAGATGAAGAAGAAATGCATCACTAATTAGTTGTGTATTAAAATATAGTAAAGCCTAACTTTTATAGTTAGGCTTTTTTTTGTTGTAATTTGAAAAGTATATGGTTTTTTTATAATATATTACAGTAACCATTAACGTTTAAATTTATTTACAATGAAAAAAATATTAATTGTCACCTTATTGTTTTTTTGCGCCTATAGCTATGCGCAACGTAAACCTAAAATTAAAGGAAATAAGAATGTAATTGATGTTGCTCAAGAGTTACCCTCGTTTTCTAAAATTGAATTAAATGACGACTTAGATATTACTTTAAAAAGAGGAGATGTTGAAGGGTATGCTATTACAGCAGATGATAATTTAATAGACGTTTTAAAATTACGAGTAGTAAATGGAACACTTAAAATTAGTTCTTTCTATAAAATTACACGGAAAAAGAAATTAGATATTGTTGTAAGCTATGTAGATCTAAATACTATTGTTATGAGGACTGGAAGAATACGAATGAAGGATATAGTTGAGTCGGAAGAACTTTATGTAAACACATTTGAAGACTCTAAATTAGAATTAAATGCACAATCTCCTTACGTGGATATTAATATGGAAGGTAATAGTTCTGGTAATTTTAATATAGATAGTGATTCTTTACAAATAAATTTAAAAGACCGTATAGATGTTTCTATATACTCTACAAGTTCTACGAATTCAATTTTTATGACAGATACATCTTCTGCTAAAATGGATGGTACTACAGATGTATTAAATGTAAAACTTATAGGTTCTGCTAATTTAAAAGCAGAAAGACTCCAGGCAAGTACTGTTTCAGTTACTTTATCTGAATCTCCTAGTGCTAGAGTTTACGCGTCAGATGCAATAGAGTTGTCTTCATCAGGATCTTCTAAGACTTATTTTTATGGAGATGGTAAAATGGTTTTATTAGATTTTTTAGACACATCTGAATTACATAAAAAAAATAATTAATTTTTATACAATAATCTAGTTGCAACTGCTCCTATTTTATTTACTAATCGGAGCAGTTAAACAATACTCTGGTATTCCAAAACCATCTATAAGGGCATTTATGTGTGGTCTTAGTTCTGTGCTAAGCCTTTCTACGCGTTGCCTTATTGCCTTAGATTTTGTAGCCCCTATATAACCTTGTTCTAAATACCAACTGGCATCAATTCTTATTTCATGTAACGCATATAAAACACCTAGTTTTTTAAATAGGTAGGCGTATTTTTCATTTTTAATTTCAGTAATAGAATTATAATAAGATTCGTATGCTATTGCTATACTATATGCTTTTCCTAAACTTATTAAATGTGTTTGTACTTTTAAAAAAGCTTGATATGATGGAATCCCTTTTTTTATGTACCCCTGTATACGTTTGGCAATAGAATATGTTAATCTTCTAGTTCTATAGTTAAGAGCGTTTTTATGAAATTCTGGATCATATAAATGGTCTTTATCTACTTTGTTTGTATAAATAGGGTTGGCAGTTGTAACGGAATCATTTATCTGGTTGCTTAATAGTTTTAATACAGATAAAAAACCTGCGCTATTAAATTCTGCCTTAAAATCCGATAGTACACCTTTTGCTGCTAATTGTAGTAAAACAGTGTTATCTCCTTCAAAAGTTGTAAAAATGTCTACATCATTCTTTAAATCGGCTATTCTGTTCTCTATTAAATATCCTTTCCCTCCGCAAGCTTCTCTACATTCTTGGATAGTAGAATTTGCATACCATGTTATAATCGATTTTAAACCTGCGGCCTGTGTTTCTACTTTTCTTTTGTCTGAGGTTTCATTGCAATAGTCATACATCATTTTGTCTAAAGTAAAATGATAAACATATGCTTTTGCCACTAATGGGATTAATCGTAATTGGTGTGATGGATAATCCATTAGCAAATCTTCTTGCATTTTTTTATTGTCATTAAACTGCCTTCTTTGTAGCGCATGTTTTATAGCAATTGTTAAAGCCATTTTAGCACCACCTAAGCCAGCTCTGGCAACACAAATTCTTCCGCCAACAAGGGTCCCAAGCATGGTAAAAAATCTTTTATTAGGATTTTTAATGTTAGAATAATAAGAGCCATCATTTGTGATGGATCCATATTTATCTAATAAATTATCTTTTGGTACCGCGACTTGATTAAACCATATTTTGCCATTGTCTACACCATTAAGTCCTAATTTATATCCGTTATCAACAACATTTATTCCAGGTAGTAAGTTGTGGTTTTTATCTCTAAGAGGAACAAGAATTGCATGCACACCTTCATTTTTTCCATTCACAATGAGTTGCGCAAAAACAGAAGCCATTTTAGAATCTAATGCATTGCCAATATATTCTTTGTTGTCAATTTTACCTGGGGTGTGTATGATTATCTGGTTTGTTTTCTTATCATACGTAGCTGTTGTTTTTACACCTCTTACATTGGATCCGTGCCCTGTTTCTGTCATTGCAAAACAACCTAATAAAGATGCTTCTCCTGTATTTTTTAAATATAAATCATGATGCTTTTTTGTGCCTAGTTTTTGAATACTTCCGCCAAACAACCCAAATTGAACACCAAACTTAATAGCCATGCTACCATCTACATACATCATATGCTCAAAAATTGCAGCGTAACCTTCCATGTCTTCCGTTCCATTATAAGCTGTAGGGTACGCCATTGCTCCATAACCTTTGTTTGCAAGATGTTTTACTTGCTCTAATACTTTTTTTCTGTGAGCGCTTTTATCGCGAATAGTTTCCCAATGAAATATAGTAGCAGATAAATCTTCCCTAAAAGTATCTACTACTTTGGCTTGTTTGCCTTTTAAAATAGAATCTATAATTGTATTGTCATATTCTTTAGATACATTGTTAGTACTTATTTTAACCTCAAATAAATGATTATAGTGGTTAGGTTGCATGCCTAGGTTAAGTTCAATTTTCTTTAGACTTTCGTTAAAAGTACTTTCGGAAAAATAGGATGCAGTTATTTTTTGACTATAAAAAGTTAATGGATAAGACTCACTTTCTATTAATTTAATTTTAGAGGCGTCAATAATTTGCTTCCAAATTTTAACCTCTTTGTCTTTAAGAGAGGTTTCATTTTTTAACCAAGAAAGCAGTAGTTCTTTATCTAGATTTTCTAAAGTACTATCTTCCTCTAATGCATGTTTTACAACATTAATTTCAGAAGCAGATAATAAATCATCCGCCCAAATAATATAAAAAAAAGGAAGGTATTGTGTTACGCCTTTAGAGTATTGTAAATTTTTCATGAAATGAATTTACGATAATAATTAGATACTTTTTTTGCTTGTTAAAAAAAATATGAAGTTATAGTACTTGTTAATTCTATTAAACTAATAGCGCTTGATTTTTGCTATCTTTGTTTACTATGAATGAAAATTTAGATCCAACTACTGGTAATTTTTCTTCGGAAGAGTTTGATATAGAAAGAGCCTTAAGGCCGGTTACTTTTAATGATTTTACAGGCCAGGAACAGGTTCTGGAAAATCTAAAGATTTTTGTAGAAGCGGCTAACCAAAGAGGAGAGGCATTGGATCATACTTTATTTCATGGACCTCCAGGATTAGGAAAAACAACTTTAGCTCATATTTTAGCAAATGAACTTGGTGTAGGTATAAAAATTACATCGGGTCCTGTGTTAGATAAGCCAGGAGATTTAGCAGGTTTGTTAACAAACTTAGAAGAGCGAGATGTATTGTTTATTGATGAAATTCATAGGCTTAGCCCAATTGTAGAAGAATATTTGTATTCTGCAATGGAAGATTATAAGATTGATATTATGATTGAAACTGGGCCAAATGCGCGAACAGTGCAAATAAATTTAAACCCGTTTACACTAATAGGAGCCACAACAAGGTCTGGTTTACTTACAGCTCCTATGCGAGCTCGTTTTGGAATTCAAAGTAGGCTGCAATATTATTCTACAGAATTATTATCTACCATCGTAGAACGAAGCTCAGAAATTTTAAATGTACCAATAACTAATGAAGCAGCTATAGAAATTGCTGGCAGAAGTAGGGGTACACCAAGAATATGTAATTCCCTTTTAAGAAGAGTTAGAGATTTTGCTCAAATTAAAGGTAATGGTAGTATAGATATTGATATTTCTAAGTTTAGTCTAAAAGCATTAAATGTTGATGCACATGGGTTAGATGAAATGGATAATAAAATACTAACCACCATTATAGATAAATTTAAAGGTGGTCCGGTAGGAATATCTACTATTGCAACGGCAGTATCTGAAAGCCCAGAAACTATAGAGGAAGTGTATGAGCCCTTTTTAATTCAGCAGGGTTTTATAATGCGTACTCCAAGAGGAAGAGAAGTTACCGAGCAAGCGTATAAGCATTTAGGTAGAATAAAAGGAAATATTCAAGGAGGATTGTTTTAGAAATTAGGAATAGCACTTTTGATAAATATAAAAGAAAAGCATAGTGCATTAATAAAGGAAGAAGCTAAGCGTCTTGGTTTTCTTTCTTGCGGAATATCTAAAGCAGATTTTTTAGAGGAAGAAGCTCCAAGACTAGAAAAATGGTTGCAAGAGAATAGACATGGACAAATGCAGTACATGGAAAACCATTTTGATAAGCGGTTAGATCCACGTTTATTAGTAGAAGGTTCCAAATCTGTAGTGTCTTTGCTGCTTAATTACTATCCAGAAGAACAGCAAAATAAAGATGCTTATAAACTCTCTAAATACGCTTATGGTAATGATTACCATCATGTAATAAAATCTAAACTCAAAGAACTTCAGAATTTTATAAGCACAGAAATTGGAGAAGTTGGTGGTAGAGCTTTTGTAGATTCTGCTCCAGTTTTAGATAAAGCATGGGCGGCAAAAAGCGGTTTAGGGTGGATTGGGAAACACAGTAATTTATTAACCCAGCAAGTAGGTTCTTTTTATTTTATTGCAGAACTTATTTTAGATATAGATTTGGCTTACGATGCTAAAGTAACCGATCATTGCGGTACTTGTACAGCATGTATAGATGCTTGTCCAACACAAGCAATAGTAGAACCCTATAAAGTAGATGGTAGTAAA
Source organism: uncultured Maribacter sp. (assembly GCF_947495965.1). Lineage (GTDB taxonomy): Bacteria > Bacteroidota > Bacteroidia > Flavobacteriales > Flavobacteriaceae > Maribacter_B. The sequence goes on along the minus strand of NZ_CANMBB010000001.1, from coordinate 194,744 downwards.
TGTATTTCCTATTTAACTATAGAATTAAAAAACGAAATACCATCAGAATTTCAAAATAAAATGGATAATTGGATGTTTGGGTGCGATGTTTGCCAAGATGTTTGCCCTTGGAATAGATTCTCAAAACCGCATTCAGAGCCATTGTTTAATCCGCATCCAGATTTGTTAAGTATGAATAAAAAAGACTGGGAAGAAGTTACTGAAGAAGTTTTTAAAAAAGTATTTCAAAAATCGGCTGTGAAAAGAACTAAATTTTCTGGTTTAGCCAGAAATATTAAATTTTTAAAATAAAATTTCTTTTATTGATTTTAGATAAATTAAGCTTTTATATTTCTATTAAATGATGCTTTTTATTAAACAATACATTATTTTTAAAGCTGTTTCTTAATATCAAAACTAGCATTCTACAATGAAAAAAAAGCATTTTAATTTTTCTTTAAAATTCATTTTAGCTTTAATTATGCTGTTTTCTTTGTCTTGTAGTAATTCAGAAGAAAAAAAACAGATAATAGGTTTTTCTCAAACAGGTATTAATGATGAATGGCGAAAGTCTATGAATCAAGCAATGAAAATTCAAGCTGCTTTTTATCCTGAGTTTGAACTAAAGATTTTAGAAGGGCAAGATGATATTAATGACCAAATTAAAGATATTGAAACATTAATAGCTGAAAATGTAGATGTTTTAATAGTATCACCTGTACAAGCAGCTCCAATAACTCCTATTGTTGACAAAGCTTTTAAAAAAGGAATTCCAGTTTTAATAGTTGATAGAAAAATTAATGGAGAAAACTATACGGCTTATTTAGGTGCGGATAATTATCAGGTTGGTACAAATGCAGCAAACTATTTAGCATCCTTGTCGACAGAATCTAAAAAAATTATAGAGATTAAAGGATTACTTGGTTCCTCTCCAGCGTCAGAACGCAGTTCTGGGTTTAATAACGTTATTGGTAATATACCTAATTTAAATGTAATAAATAGAATTCAAGGGAATTGGGAAAGTTATTCAATAAAAGATAGCCTGTCTAAATTTTTAGATACTAATAAGAATGTTGATTACGTTTTTGCCCATAATGATAGAATGGCACTAGGTGCATGGGAAGTTTTAAAAGAAAAAGGACTTGAGAAAAACATCAAAATAATTGGTGTAGATGGTTTAAATGGTCCAAATGGTGGCATTAAACATGTTCAAGACAAAATGTTTATGGCTACTATTTTGTATCCTACTGGTGGAGAGGAAGCTATTAAGCTAGCTGTGAAAATACTAAATGGAGAAATAGTAGCTAAAAAAAACATCTTAGGTACTACGGTTATAGATTCTAGAAATGCTGATATTTTAAAGAATCAGTTCGATAAAATTACCCAACAACAAAATGATATTGAAAAACAACAAGATAAAATTCAATTACAAGAAAAAATATATTTTACCCAAAGTAACAGATTAAAAATTCTTTTGGGCTTGTTAATAACAAGTTTACTTTTAGCTGCTTATAGTATTTACTCTGCGTATAGTATTAGAAAGAAAAAACGTGAGTTAGAAATCCGTAATAATAAAATAACTATTCAACGTAATCAAATCAAGAAATTTGCAGAGGAGGTTAAAATAAGTAATGATGCCAAAGTGAATTTTTTTACAGGGCTTTCTCATGAATTTAAAACGCCAATAACACTTATTTTATCATCAATTGAATCGTTAAGTGAGAGTAATAGTATTAAAGATAATAAGCTTTTAAGAGAAGTTGGTTTAATTTATAATAACTCCAAGCGCTTGCTAAGGTTAATAAATCAATTATTAGATTTTAGAAAAATTGAAGACCGAAAATTTATTTTAAAAGCTTCTGAGACTAATCTATATGAGTTTTCAACTGGAATTTTCAAAGATTTTGAACGGGAAGCGCAAAAGCGAAATATAGATTTTTCAATTAAGACTAACGATAAAAGTTTAAAAATATTTATTGACAGAAATTTAATGGATAAGGTTTATTTTAATTTATTATCTAACGCTTTTAAATTTACACCTGATAATGGAAGCATACATATTAATATTGTAAATGAGACTAACAGTAACTTTTTAAAAATTCATTTTAAAGACAGTGGTATAGGTATTCCTAAAAAAGATTTGGAAAGTATTTTTCAGGCATTTTTTCAAGCATCAAATAATAATAAGGCAAGTTCAGGTATTGGTTTACATTTATCAAAAGAATTTGTTGAGATGCATAAAGGAACTATTGATGTATCTAGTAAGCATGGCACAGAATTTACATTAAAGCTTTACAAAGGAAATGCGCATTTAAGTTCGGATGAGATTGTCTATGAACCAGATTTGGTAGATAACTCTATACTAAACTTTAATTTAGATTTTGAAGAAAATGAGTTTGTAGAAATAGCTGATGGGGATAATAAGGAGCGTTATTCAATACTTATAATTGAAGATAATTCTGATTTAATTAAATATTTAAGAAATAAATTAATTAGTGAATATGATGTTTATTTATCCGATGGATCTGACGGTATTGAAAAAGCTTTTGAAATAGTACCAGATATTATTATTTGTGATATTAATTTATCTGATAAAACGGGTTTTGAAATATGTGAAGTTTTAAAGAAAGATTTAAGAGCATCGCATATTCCTGTAATAATGCTTACTGCATTAAATAATAAAGAGTCTTATATAAAAGGTTTAGAATCTGGTGCTGATTTATACCTTACCAAGCCATTTAGCTTTGCTGTTCTTAATCAGTCTGTTAGGACATTGATTTATAACCGAGAAAAACTTCGATATTATTTTATAAATAACATTCACAAAATAAATACAAACCAAAGTTTTGGCTCTATTGAACAGGATTTTTTGTCTAAAATAAATGAAATAATAACTGATAATTTAGATAATTCTAAATTTTCAGTTGAAAACTTGGCAGGTGCTTTAAACATTTCTAGAGTACAGTTATATCGGAAAACCAAAGCTATTATAGGCGTAACTATTAGTGATTATATCCAAAACATGCGCTTAGAAAAAGCAAAAAACCTTTTACAAGAAACCCAATTAACGATTTCTGAGATTGCATATGCTACAGGTTTTTCTTCTCCAAATTATTTCTCCACCAGCTTTAAAAATAAGTTTGGTAAATCTCCTAAGGAATATAGAGGTTCTTAATTCTATTATTACTCCGTATTTAATTCTTTTTTTATTAAAAAAAGTACGTTTATTTTTAGTATTTCAACATTTGTTTGCTTTAAATAAATGAAAATAACAAAATTACCACCTATTTTTTGTCAAATTGACATTTTAAATAATAAAAAGAAGTAACATTTTTGAAATAATAATGTAACAATTTTAGAACTTTAATATTTGTGTAAAATAATTAATATCTGTAATTAATTGAATATCAATTAATTATGTGTAATTAAGAAAAACGTGAGCAATTTTATAATGTATTGATACAAATGTAAAAAGGTCAAACAGCCTTTCTGCATAATTTGCAATCAGTTAATTACCAATTTTAAATATACACATGAATAATAAGATATTAATTTGGTCTATTACAGCTGCTTTGGCTGGTTTCCTTTTTGGCTTTGATACCGTAGTTATTTCGGGTGCTGAAAAGAAACTACAATTATTGTGGGGCTCGTCAGATATGTTCCATGGTGCAGTAGTTATAGGTATGGCATTGTGGGGAACTGTTGTTGGAGCTTTTTTTGGTGGTATACCTACCAATAAATTAGGACGTAAAACAACTTTAGTTTGGATTGGAGCCCTATATACAATTTCGGCTGTTGGTTCTGCTCTTGCTAATGATCCTATTACCTTCGCTTTTTTTAGATTTATTGGAGGCTTGGGAGTTGGGGCATCAACTATAGCGGCACCAGCATACATTTCAGAAATTGCTCCAGCAAAAGATAGAGGTAAATTAGTAGGTCTTTATCAATTTAATATTGTATTCGGTATTCTTATCGCTTTTTTATCTAATTACTTACTTAATAATATAGGAGAAACAGCCTGGAGATGGATGGTGGGTATTGAAGCAATTCCAGCAGCAATATATACACTTTTTGTACTAACCGTTCCAAAAAGCCCAAGGTGGTTGTTAACTAAGTTTAGAAATAGTGAGGCCGTTAGTGTTCTAAAAATTATTAATCCAAATCAAGATCCAGAGAAATTGATGATGGAGATTAAGGACGAAATGGATAATACAGTTCCTAATGAAAATATATTTTTAAAAAAATATAGATATCCTTTAATACTAGCATTTCTTATTGCGTTTTTCAATCAATTTTCTGGTATTAACGCATTACTTTATTACGCTCCTAGAATTTTAGCTGAGGCAGGGCTTGAGGAAAGTTCTGCACTGTTAAGTAGTATTGGTGTGGGGGTAACAAACTTGCTTTTTACACTTTTGGGTATTTTTCTTATTGACAGGTTGGGTAGAAAGCAACTTATGTATATATGCTCCTGTGGATATGTTATATCCCTATCATTAGTATCTGCGGCATTTTTTTTAAATTGGGAAGGCAGTTTTATGCCATTCTTTTTATTCCTCTTTATAGCTGCACATGCTATTGGACAAGGTACTGTAATTTGGGTATTTATTTCAGAAATTTTCCCTAATCATTTAAGAGGCTCTGGACAATCATTTGGTAGTTCGGTACATTGGGTGCTAGCTGCTGTAGTGCCTTCTCTAGTGCCTGTGTTGTTTTCAACTATAGGAGCTGGTATGGTATTTCTCATTTTTGCAATAATGATGGTATTTCAATTACTATTTGTTGCCTTTATGATGCCAGAAACTAAAGGAGTATCTCTAGAAGAATTAAGCAAAAAACTAATTAAATAAAATAAACAAGATGAAAGGCTTTAGAAAAACAAACCCAATTTTAATGCTTTTGGTTTTATCATGCCTTGTAGGATGCAAAGATAAAAGCCAAAAAGACCACAGTTTAAAAGAAGTATTGAATGAGTCTTTTTCAGAAGAAGAGTTATACCGCCCTAATTTTCATTTTACACCTAAAGCTAATTGGATGAATGATCCAAATGGTATGTTCTATTATAATGGTTATTATCATTTATATTTTCAATATCATCCAGAAAGTAATGTTTGGGGGCCTATGCATTGGGGGCATGCTATTAGTTCGGATATGATTACTTGGACTGAGCAACCAATAGCTATTTATCCAGATGAATTAGGAACAATTTTTTCTGGAAGTGCTGTGGTTGATATTAATAACAGTTCTGGGTTTGGTAAAGTAAGTAAATCAACACCTATTGTTGCTATATATACCAACTCTAAAAAATTAGAAGGAAATGATAATTGGAAGCAAACGCAAAGCATTGCGTATAGTAATGATGAAGGTAAAACATTTACTAAATATGAAAATAATCCGGTAATAGATAATGATAAAATAAAAGATTTTAGAGATCCAAAAGTAACTTGGGATGATGATAGAAGTAAATGGGTTATGTCGTTGGCTGTTGGTGATAAAATTTCATTTTACGAATCGAAAAATTTAAAAGAATGGGATTTTCTTTCAGATTTTGGACAAGAAATTGGCGGCCATGGTGGTGTTTGGGAATGTCCAGATTTGTTTAAGCTACCTGTTCTTGGAACAGATGAATATAAATGGGTGCTTTTTGTAAGTATTAACCCTGGAGGGCCAAATGGAGGTAGTGCTACGCAATACTTCATAGGAGATTTTGATGGTACTAATTTTACGTTGGATAAAGAATTTGAAAAAAGTATAAGTAAAGAACATAATTACTGGTTAGATTTTGGAAGAGATAATTATGCTGGAGTAACATGGTCTAATGCAATAAAAAAAGATGGAAGTAAACTTATGATCGGTTGGATGTCTAATTGGGATTATGCACTTAAAGTACCTACAGAGAAATGGAGAAGTGCAATGACTGTTGCTAGAAAGATACAATTGCAAAAAGATGAAAATGGCTATAGATTATTATCTAACCCAGTAGATGAACTTAATGCTTATAGAGATAAAAAATTTAAAAAGGAGAACCTTGTAATTGATGGAGAAACAAAAATTATAAGTTCTAGTAATATTGATTTAACTAGCTTGGAAATTAATTTTAAAACTTCCGAGCTAAATAAAGCAGGTTTTACTTTTAGTCTTACAAACAAAAGTGGAGATACATTGGCCTTTGGGTATAATCTAAACAGTAAAAGATTTTTCGTTGATAGAAGAAAAGCAGGTAAAACAGAATTTTCAGAAAAGTTTGCAGAAGTAGTTTCTTATGCTCCAAGAACTTCATTAAATAAAAATATTAAAGGAAAAGTTATACTGGATAAAACTTCTATTGAGCTGTTTTTTGATGATGGTGAAACAGTAATGACTGAAATATTCTTTCCTAATAGTCCATTTAATAATTTAACTATAAAATCCAAAGATCAGGAATTTATACTAGATAGCATTGAAATCAATAAACTTAAATATTAACTAAACTCAATTATTATGAAATGTAAAAAAGTTTTATTATTAACCCTGTTTGCATTACTAGGTCTTGTTGTTCAAGGGCAAGTTAGTGGTACAGTAACAGATAAAGAGGATGGTATGCCGCTTCCCGGTGTATCTATAGTAGTGCAAGGCACTACGCAAGGTACGGCTACCGATTTTGATGGAGGTTATACTTTAGAAAATGTGGAAGATGATGCTAAATTAGTCTTTAGTTACATTGGTTACAAAACTCAACAAATTGAAGTAAATGGTAAATCCACGATAAATGTTGCTTTAGCTGTTGATGCAGCTCAGTTAGATGAAATTATAGTAACAGGATATTCCAAAGAAAGAAAAGTTGATGTTACTGGGGCTATTACTGTTGTAGACCTTGGGCCAACAGAAGGAGTAAGTTTAAGTTCTGGTAGTGCTGTTCAAGGATTACAAGGTAGAGTTCCTGGAGTTTTTATTGAGAAATCTGGAGATCCAACAGGATCTGCAAATAACATCTTAATTCGTGGGGCAACTACACTAGGTAACAATGATCCGTTGTTTGTTATTGATGGTGTTCCAACAGTAAGACAAGATGTTTTTGCTAGTATAAACCCAAGTACTGTTGAGTCTGTTCAGGTACTTAAAGATGCATCAGCATCCTCACTTTATGGAGCTCGTGCAGGTAATGGAGTTATTATTGTTACTACTAAAAATAGTGCAAAAGCTGCGGGTGGAGAGAAATTTAAAGTTAGCATAAATTCAAACGTATCTGTTCTTTCTGAGAAGAAACAACGTTATGATATGCTTAATGCGCAGCAACGAGGCGAAGCGCTATGGCAAGCATCTGTTAACGATGGTGCTGATCCAAACGGAGGATATGGGGAGATATATAACTTTGACTGGAATGGAGATTTTAATAACCCCATTTTAAATAGTGTTACAGTACAACCATTTGTAGGAGGTGATACTAATGTTCCTGTAGGAGATACAGATTGGCAGAATGAAACCTATGAAACAGGTTATGTATTTAATAATGAAGTATCTGTTTCAGGTGGTACTGATAACTCTTTTCATTTATTCAATATTGGTCATTTAAGAAATACAGGTATTTTAAAACACACAGGTTACGAAAGAATTTCTGCAAAATTAAATTCTAATTTTAAATTGTTTAATAATAAATTAAGAGTTGGAGTTAACACACAAATGTTCACATCTGATGAAACATTAGCTTCTCCAGATGTTGGTAGTGCTCCTACTCCTGGTTTGGCAATTTCTTTAGCACCAACTTTACCAGTTTATGATGCTAATGGTAACTTTGCAGGCCCCATAGGTGCTGGTTATTCTGATAGAAACAATCCTGTCTTAATGCAGTATATAAATCGTTGGGATAATACAGATAGAACAACTGTATTTGGTAATGTTTGGGGTGAATTTGATATTATTAAGAATCTTACCTTTAGAACAAGTTTAGGCTTAGATTATAGCGATTTTCACAGTAGAGATATTGAGACTACTGTTAATAATGGATTCATAACAAGAAGTAATAATAGATTAATACATAACACAAGTAAGTTTACTAGTTTAGTTTTTACAAATACATTAAATTATCAACTAGAGCTTAATGATAAACATAAAATTGGTGTTTTATTAGGAACAGAATCTATTACTGATGATTTTCAAAGCGTTACTGCACAGGCAGATGGTTTTGCAGTTGAGACAGAATCTTTTTTTCAGCTAGATGCTGCAACTGGGGCTAGAACTAATACAGGTTCTTCAACAGGAAGTCGTTTACTATCTCAATTTGGAAAAATTAATTATAGTTTTGACGATAGATACTTAGCGTCTTTTACATTGCGTCGTGATGGGTCTTCAAGGTTTGGTCCAGATAATAGATATGGTGTTTTTCCTGCCGCAACTGTAGGTTGGAGAATTAATAATGAAAAGTTCTGGAAAGAAAACGATCTTGTAAATTCATTAAAATTTAGAGCGGGTTATGGCGAAGTAGGTAACCAAACTATTGGCGATGTAGCTCGTTTTGGGTTGTTTGAATCTAGATATGGAGCAAATCAGTTGCAGGCAACAGGAGATACATTTTTCTTTAACACTTTTTATAATGTTGGTACTGCTTATGATTTAAATGGAAATAATACAGGAAATTTACCTTCTGGTTTTGTATCTATTCAAGCTGCAAATTCTGAATTAAAATGGGAGACAACAAAAGAAATCAACCTTGGTGTAGATTTTACAATGTTTAACAATTCTTTGTTTGGGTCGTTTGATTATTTTACAAGAGAAACTTCAGATATCTTAACAATACCTCCGATTGCGTCTGCAATTGGTGAAGGCCAATTAAGAACATTAAATGGGGCAACTACAGAGGTAAAAGGTTGGGAATTATCTTTAGGATATTCCAAAACATTTGATAATGGTATATCATTTACAGTAGCTACCAACTTTGGAGCTTTTAAAGATAAAATAACTGAATTGCCAGCCGAAGTAGTTTCTGCTTTTCCTGGAACTGTCGATAATTCTATTATTGGTCATTCACAGTTCTCAATTTTTGGTTACAAAACCGCAGGCTTATTTCAAAGTCAGGCTGATATAGATTCTAGCCCTACACAAGTGGGAGCAAGACCAGGTGGATTAAAGTTTCAAGATTTGAGTGGTAATGGAAGTATAGGTCCTGAGGATAGAGATTTTATCGGAACAACTTTACCAGATTTAGAGTACGGTATTAGAATTGATATGGCATATAAAAACTTTGATTTTTCATTGTTTGGATCCGGTGTATCTGGAAGAATTGGACAAGATCCTTATATTTTCTGGAATAACTACGTACAAGGAAGAGAAAATGCTGGTCTTGGGGTGTTAAATGCTTGGACACCTAATAATACTAGCTCTAATATTCCATCAGCATCACTTGCGTTTAATGATACAAGAACTTCTGATTATTTATTTAGAAACAACTCTTATTTTAAAATAAGAAACCTGCAGTTTGGTTATTCGCTTCCAGAAGAACTTACTAATAAATTAGCAGGAATGTCAAGCTGTAGAATTTATTTTCAAGGAGAAAATCTGTTTTGGTTTACTCCAAAGGATTATATAGGAGCTGATCCAGAACGTACAGATGTGAATAGAATTCCAGTCCCTACAACACTTTCATTAGGACTTAACATTAACTTTTAAAAAAATGTCAAATATGAAAAACATAAAAAATATATTAATAGGAGTTGTGGCAGCATTAGTAGTGTTTGCCTGTTCTGAAGATTTTTTAGAATACGAACCAGAAGGGGTTTTATCTAACGAAAATGTGGCAACTGCAGAAAATGCTGAAGCTTTAGTTGTTGCCGCTTATGCTGGTATTGCAAATGATGATATGGTAGGGCCGTTAACAAGTATGTGGGTATACGGTAGCGTGCGTTCGGATGACGCCTATAAAGGCGGCGGTGGACGTGGTGATGTTGATGTAGTGGATAGATATGAACAATACAACTTAACAGTGGCTGATGATCCTTTGGATTGGATGACACCTAGAACTTGGACAAACTATTATGCGGCAATTTCAAGAGCTAATTTTGCTTTAGATGTTATTAACCAAATTCCTGATGCAGAATATGCGGATAAAACAACAAGACAAGCAGAACTTAGATTCCTAAGAGCGCATTCTCATTTTGTTTTAAAAACATTATTCAAAAAAATTCCTTATATAACCGAGGGTTTAACACAAGAAGAAATTTTACAAATTTCAAATGTTATTGATAATGATGAACTATGGAATAAAATAGCAGATGATTTCCTGTTTGCTTACAATAATTTACCTCAATCGCAAGACCAAGTTGGTAGAGCTGATAGAAATGCTGCTGCTGCTTATTTAGCCAAACTTCGTTTGTATCAGGCATATGAGCAAAATGAGACACATCAAGTTGTTAATATTAACATGTCTCGTTTACAAGAAGTTGTTGATTTTGCAGATGATGTAACAGGAGCATTAGAATCAGATTATGGAAATAATTTTCTCGATGGGTTTGATAATGGCCCCGAATCTATTTGGGCAGCGCAATTTTCTATAAATGATGGAACAACGGTAAGTAGAGTTAGTTTCGTAACAGGATTAAATTCTCCTCATGGTACAGGTTTATATGGGTGTTGTGGTTTTCATTTGGCAAGTCATAATATGGTAAATGCATTTAAAACTGATGCGGCAGGATTACCATTTTTTGATACCTTCAATGATGCTAATATTTTTGCAACAGTAGACGGTAATGGAGAAACACCATTAGAACCAGGAGTAACTCTAGATCCAAGAATTGACCACACTGTTGGTATTCCTGGTCGTCCATTTAAATATCGTAATACCCTTAATGAGGCAGGAGATATGATATACAACTTTAGCTGGGCTAGAGATCCGGGTGTATATGGTTATTTTGGAAATATGAAAGAACAACAAGCTCCAGATTGTTCTTGTTATGTTAAAGAAGGACCATTTGTAGGTACTTCTAAAAACATAGAGTTTATAAGATATGCAGATGTTCTTTTATTTAAAGCAGAAGCTTTAATACAAATGAATCAAGTAGACGATGGTATTAGTCTTATTAACGAAGTAAGAAGACGTGCTGCAGCTAGTACACAAAGACAAATAGATGCAGGAGCATCTGATGTTTATAACATTGGTGAGTACCCAATGGGTATGTCTCAAGACGATGCTATTAAGGCTTTAATGTTTGAAAGACGTTTAGAGTTTGGTATGGAAGGAGCAAGATTTTTCGACCTAGTTCGATGGGGCATTGCAGAGACTGTGCTTAATGATTATTTAGCAGTTGAAAAGACTAAGAAAGATTTTCTTGCAAATGCACAATTTACAGCAGGTAGGGATGAGTATTATCCTATTCCGCAACGAGAAATTGATTTTACAGGAGGGCTTTATGAACAAAACCCAGGTTATTAAAAAAGTTTGCTAATCTAAGGTTTGAGTTAGTTGTTATTCCGGAAGAAGTTTTTTTTTGACTTCTTTCGGAATTTTTTAAAAGTTAAAATTATGATGAAAATCACTTGTTTTGGAGAAGTATTATGGGATATATTTCCAAACCATAAAAAAATTGGAGGAGCTCCATTAAATGTTGCTAATAGATTAAATTCTTTTGGTAATGATGTTACAATAATAACGGCAATTGGACACGAAGAAAATGGATCAAAACTGTTGAATTTTATAAAAGAAAACAATATTAATGCTAGTTGTGTTCAAGTAAATAGGGAATATAAAACTGGTAAAGTAAAAGTTATGCTAGACCATAAAGGTTCAGCATCTTATGACATTAAATATCCAAGAGCATGGGATAAAATAAGATTGACAGAAATAAATAAAAAAGTTGTAAAAAATTCTGATGCTTTTGTTTTTGGTAGCCTTGTTGCAAGAGACGAAAGTTCAAGAAGTACTTTGTATGCTTTATTAGAGCTTGCTAAATATAAATTTTTTGATTTAAATTTAAGAACACCTTATTATACCAAAGAAGTGCTTTTTTATTTAATGGAAAAAGCAGATTTCATAAAATTTAATGATGATGAATTATATGAAGTAAGCAAATATATGGGGTCCAATTACAATTCATTAGAACAAAACCTAATGTATATTGCAGAAAAAACAAATACTAAACATATATGTGTTACTAAAGGAGAGCATGGCGCAGTTTTATTATATAATGAAAAATTATATTACAATAGTGGTTTTTTAATTAAAGTAGTAGATACAGTTGGCGCTGGTGATTCTTTTTTTGGTTCTTTAATTAGTCAGTTACTTAATAAGACATCTCCTCAGGAATCTTTAGATTTTGCATGTGCAGTAGGAGCATTAGTGGCTCAAAGTGAAGGAGCAAACCCAAAACTAACAGAATCTAAAATAAATACTTTTATTAATCCAAATTAAATTATTCTTTTAGTAAAAAAATAAAAGTAAAATCCATACTATATTTTTTATTCCCCCTAATCGTGTTAAAAGACCATCAATATTATTATAAAATAATTTTTCTATTTGCAAAATTAAAGTCTTTATGTTTTATTATAAACTATTTTAAAATTAAACATAAAATAAGCGATATAATTAAAGAATTTTCTATAGCATAATTTGTTTTATTACTAATCAATAGAAATACTAATAAAAAATATTACTGCCTAAGTAAGTTTTTACTAAAGATTACATTTAAATTTGTAGTTCTAAACTTTAGGTATGAGTAAACAAAGAAATAGAAGAGAAGCATTAATATATCATGCAAAGCCAATTCCTGGTAAAATAAAAATTGTTCCTACAAAACCTTATACAACCCAAAGAGATTTAGCACTTGCGTATTCTCCTGGTGTTGCAGAACCATGTTTAGAAATAGAGAAAGACAAGAATAATGCTTATAAATACACTGCAAAAGGAAATTTAGTAGCAGTTATATCTAATGGTACAGCGGTTTTAGGGTTGGGTAACATTGGTCCAGAAGCATCCAAACCAGTAATGGAAGGGAAAGGATTACTTTTTAAGATTTTTGCAGATATTGATGTTTTTGATATTGAAGTAGATACCGAAAATGTGGAGGAGTTTATACAAACTGTAAAAAATATAGCACCTACATTTGGAGGAATAAATTTAGAGGATATAAAAGCTCCAGAGGCTTTTGAGATAGAAAGAAGATTAAAAGAGGAATTAGATATTCCTGTAATGCATGATGATCAACATGGAACTGCAATTATTTCTGCAGCAGCTTTGTTAAATGCTTTAGAACTTACTGGAAGAAAAATAGAAGAAGCTCGTATTGTTGTTAGTGGTGCTGGAGCGGCAGCAGTGTCTTGTACAAGATTGTATAAGGCTTTTGGAGCAAGTGCAGAGAATATTGTAATGTTAGATAGTAAAGGGGTTATACGTAAAGACCGTGACAATTTAACAAAAGAAAAATTAGAATTTGCATCGGACCGTAAAATAGATACGCTAACCGAAGCAATGGTAGATGCAGATGTTTTTGTTGGTCTTTCTATTGCAGATATTGTAGACCCTAAAATGTTGCTATCTATGGCAAAGGACCCTATAGTTTTTGCAATGGCTAATCCAAATCCAGAAATAGGGTATGATTTAGCTTGTAGAACAAGGGAAGATGTGGTTATGGCTACGGGTAGATCAGACCATCCTAACCAAGTAAACAATGTGTTAGGTTTTCCTTTTATTTTTAGAGGGGCTTTAGATGTTAGAGCAACAAAAATTAATGAAGCTATGAAAATGGCTGCCGTTAAAGCTTTGGCAGAATTAACCAAGGAACCTGTTCCAGAGCAAGTAAACATTGCTTACGGAAAAACACGATTAGCTTTTGGAAAAGATTATATAATTCCAAAACCTTTTGACCCAAGATTAATATCTGAAATACCACCAGCAGTTGCAAAAGCTGCAATGGAAAGTGGTGTTGCTAGAGAACCAATAGAAGATTGGGATCGCTACAGAGAAGAACTTTTACAACGTTCTGGAAGTGATAATAAAATAGTAAGATTACTACATGATAGAGCTAGAAGAAATCCTAAGCGAATTGTTTTTGCAGAAGCCGAACATTTAGATGTGCTAAAAGCAGCTCAAATTTCTTATGACGAAGGAATTGCTATTCCAATTTTGTTAGGTAGAAAGGATATTATTAATGAGCTTAAAAAGGAATTAGAGTTTGACGCTGATATAGAAATAATTGACCCAAAACAAGATGAAGCTCAAGAAAAAAGAGAACTTTACGCTAAAACTTATTTTGAGAAAAGACAGCGAAATGGTGTAGGTATGTATGGTGCTCTAAGAAAAATGAGAGAACGTACGTATTATGGTTCTATGATGGTGGTAGTAGGAGATGCAGATGGGATGGTTACAGGGTATTCACGTGCATATCCATCTGTGGTAAAACCTATTTTTGAGATAATTGGTAGAGCAGCTAATGTTAAAAGAGTATCTACGGTACATATTATGGATACCAAAAGAGGGCCAATGTTTTTGGCAGATACCTCTATAAACATAGATCCAAATGCAGAAGAACTTGCAGAAATTACCCAAATGACAGCTAATGTAGCAACTACATTTGGTTTTACACCAGTAATTGCAATGCTTTCCTATGCAAACTTTGGCTCATCTGTAAATCCAAAGGCTAAAAAAGTAAAAGAAGCTGTTAGTATGTTGCATCAATCTAATCCAGATTTGATTGTAGATGGAGAAATTCAAACCGATTTTGCATTAAATAAGGAGTTGTTAGAAAGTAAATTTCCATTTTCAAAATTAGCAGGAAAAAAAGTAAACACATTAATATTTCCAAACTTAGAATCTGCAAACATTACATACAAGTTATTAAAAGAGCTTAATGGTACAGATTCTATAGGGCCAATTGTAGTTGGCTTAAAAAAGGCAGTTCATATTGTGCAACTTGGTGCAAGTGTGGACGAAATTGTAAATATGACAGCAGTTACCGTAATAGACGCTCAGGAAAGAGAGAAAAGAAAACAAGCAAAGCAGGCAGAATAAATAGAGTAACAAGTTAATACATAGTTTATGATTACGCATTTAAATGGAAAATTAGTAGAGAAAAATCCAACTTATGTTATAATAGAATGTGCAGGAGTAGGATATTTTGTAAACATATCTTTACATACATTTTCTAAAATTGCAGATGCAGAAAATATTCTACTATTAACACATTTACAAATTAAAGAAGATTCCCACACCTTATATGGTTTTGTAGAAAAGTCCGAGAGAGAAATATTTAGATTGTTATTATCTGTTTCCGGAATTGGTTCTAGTACAGCAAGAACCATGTTATCTTCATTAGAACCTTTGCAATTAAGAAATGCTATTGCAAATGGAGATGTAGCTTTAATACAGTCTGTAAAGGGGATTGGAGCAAAAACTGCACAACGAGTTATTTTAGATCTTAGAGATAAGATTTTGAAAGTTTATGATATAGACGAAGTTTCCACCAGTTCAAACAATACAAATAAAGATGAAGCGTTATCTGCTTTAGAGGTTCTTGGATTTGTCAGAAGACAAGTAGAAAAAGTGGTTGATAAAATCATGACCCAAGATCCTACACTTAGCGTAGAGAACATTATAAAACTTGCGCTTAAAAATTTGTAAAAAGTTTGAAACAAGGGGCAAAAAAAAATCTTAAATTATCATTTAAGTTTGCTTTCCTATTTGTTTTGTTTTTTGGGACAGTTGTTACAACTGTTGCACAAGATAATACAGGGGAAACAGCTAATGAGCAACAGGTAGATTCTGTGAAAACAGGGTTCGATTTGGGTAAAATTTTACTTGAAAACCCAGAAAGTATAGTCTCTAAGTACATTTATGATGCAGAGCTAGATCGTTATGTATATAATGAGAGTATAGGAGATTTTGATATTGGGTACCCAATAATACTTACTCCAGAGGAATATTTAGAATTAGTAAAAAGAGAAGGCATTAAGTCTTACTTTAAAGAAAAGTCGGATGCCTTTGCAGGTAAAAAAGCAGGGAGTGAAGAGGCTAAGAAAAATTTACTTCCAGTTTTTTATAAAGACAATAAATTTTTTCAATCCATATTTGGAGAAGGTGGTATAGAAGTAATACCACAAGGTTCTGTGGCAATGGATTTAGGTGTTATTTGGCAAAAAAATGATAACCCATCCTTATCACCAAGAAATAGAACAAATTTATCTTTTGATTTTGACCAGCGTATTAGTTTAAGTATGCTTGGTAAAATAGGAGAACGTTTACAAGTAACAGCAAATTACGATACCGAAGCAACTTTCGATTTTCAAAATATTGTAAAGTTAGATTACACCCCAACCGAAGATGATATTATACAATCTATAGAGGTTGGTAACGTAAATATGCCTTTAAATAGCTCTTTAATAACAGGAGCGCAAAGTTTATTTGGTGTAAAAACACAATTGCAATTTGGAAAAACTAGGGTAACAGCTGTTTTCTCGGAACAACGCTCTCAGAATAATACCGTTGTAGCACAAGGTGGTGGTACTGTAAATGAGTTTTCTATTACAGCTTTAGATTATGATGAGGATAAACACTTTTTCCTGTCTCACTATTTTAGAGATAATTATGATGAAGCTTTAGAGAATTACCCGTACATACGTAGTCAAATACAAATAACTCGTCTAGAAGTTTGGGTAACTAACCGTAGCCAACAAACATTAAATGTTAGAAATGTTGTGGCAATACAGGATTTAGGAGAAGCTTTAGAAGATAAAACAAGAATTGGGTCTCAAAATGGAGATCCATCTGGGTTTTTTAATAATCCTAGTAATAGGCTGCCTAGGAATGATGCCAATGATTATAACCCTATGGCAATAGGTTCTGGAGCTTTAACAGAATCTATTAGAGATATTGCAACTGTAGAAGCAGGATTTAATATTCCAGGATACCAAGTAAACCAAGGTTTTGATTATGCTATTTTAGAAAATGCGAGAAAATTAGAGCCTAATAGAGATTATGAGTATAATACCCAATTAGGGTATATTTCTTTAAATCAACGATTAAGCAATGATGAAGTTTTAGGTGTGGCTTTTCAATATACCTATAATGGAGAAGTATACCAAGTAGGAGAATTTGCAAATGGTGGGGTGGATGCAACAACAGTATCTGGGGGAGTAAACCCAATAATAGAAAATAATACGTTAGTTCTTAAACTATTAAAAAGTAATATTACCAATATTACGGATCCTATTTGGGACTTAATGATGAAGAATATTTATGCTACTGGAGCATATAGATTAAGTCAGGAAGATTTTAAAATGAATATTTTATATTCGGATCCTACACCAAGAAATTATATTACACCAGTAGAGCCTTTTCCGGCTCCAATTAATGGAAATAAAGATTTACAAGAAAGAATATTATTAGATGTTTTTAATTTAGATAGATTAAATACGTATAATGATGTGCAAAAAGGTGGAGATGGTTTCTTTGATTTTATCCCAGGTTTAACCGTAGATACGGAGAGTGGTAGAATAATTTTTACAAAAGTAGAACCATTTGGAGAGTTTTTATTTGATGAACTTGGTAGCGGAAACTATACAGATGAAAATTCATTTAATCAAAACCAAGAAAAATATGTCTTTAAAGACATGTATGAGTTAACTAAAGCTGCTGCACTTCAAAACCCAGAAAAAAATAAATTTTTATTAAAAGGACGTTACAAATCGGAAGGAAATAATGGAATTCCTATAGGGGCTTTTAATGTTCCTAGAGGTTCTGTTCGTGTTACTGCAGGTGGCCGTCAATTACAAGAGGGAATAGATTATACCGTAAATTACCAAGCGGGAACCGTACAGATTTTAGATCCAAGTTTAGAAGCATCAAACACGCCAATAAATATTTCTGTAGAAAATAATGCAGTATTTGGGCAACAAACAAGAAGGTTTACTGGTGTAAACGTAGAGCATCAATTTAATAAGAATTTTGTTTTAGGAGGTACATTTTTAAATTTAAATGAAAGGCCTTTAACGCAGAAATCTAATTATGGAGTAGAACCAGTAAATAACACCATTTTTGGATTAAATGGAAATTTCTCTACGGAAGTTCCATTCTTAACTAGAATGGTAAATAAGCTTCCAAATATAGATACTGATGTGCCTTCTAATGTTTCTATGCGTGCAGAAATAGCTTGGTTAAAGCCAAACTCACCAAAGAATGCAGATTTTCAAGGAGAAACTACAACTTATTTAGATGATTTTGAAGGGGCACAAGCTTTAATAGATATTAGAGCATCTTTAGGATGGACACTTGCTAGTACACCTTTAGAATTTGGAGAAGTTAAAAATGAAAGACTATATGGCTCTGGAGTTACAGATCCAGATAACCTTTTAAATGGTCACGGAAGAGCAAAAATGGCATGGTATACTATTGATCCAATTTTTTATACCAACCAAAGACCTTCTGGTATTAGTGATAGTGATTTATCTACAAATCCAACTCGTAGAGTTTTTATAGATGAAGTTTTTCCAGAGACGGATCAAGCTCAAGGGCAAACTAGAGTGCAAAGTACTTTAGATATGGCATATTATCCTAATCAAAAAGGGCCATATAATAATAACCCAGATTTTAGTGGAGAAAATTCTACAGATAAATGGGCAGGAATTATGCGTTCCTTAAGTAGTACAGATTTTGAGCAGTCTAATGTAGAATTTGTTCAATTTTGGGTGTTAGATCCGTATGTAGATGGTATAGCTACTAGTCCTGGGGAGTTAGTCTTGAATTTAGGAAATATATCGGAAGATGTATTAAGGGATGGTAAAAAGCAGTATGAAAATGGTTTGCCAGATACAAAGAATACGGAATCTACAGCTCCTACTTCCTGGGGAGAAGTTCCGCAAACGCAAGCTTTAGTGTATGCGTTTGATGCAGAAGAAGCGAATAGAACTATACAAGATGTTGGTTTTGATGGTTTAAGTGATGCTAATGAAGGTACTGTTTTTAATAATAATTCAGGAGCAGATCCTGCATTAGATAATTATGAATATTATATTAATAAAGAAGGTGGCATTTTAGAGCGTTATTTAAATTTTAATAACCCAGATGGTAACTCTCCTGTAGGAGTTTCTAATACTAATAGAGGTTCTACAACTTTGCCAGACGTAGAAGATATAGATAGAGATTTAACTATGAATACGGTAAATAGCTACTATGAATATAGAATAGAAATAAAACCTAACACTACTGTTAATGATAAATATGTAACAGATATAAAAGAAGGAATTACTCCAGAATTACCAGATGGTTCTAGTTTAAACCGTAGATGGATCCAATATAAAATTCCATTAAGTGATTTTTCTGAAGCTGTTGGTGGTATTAATGACTTTAGGTCGGTTAGTTTTATGCGTATGTATATGACAGGTTTTACTAGTCCAACAGTATTGCGTTTTGCTACTTTAGACTTAGTTCGTGGAGATTGGCGTACATATACAAAATCTTTACAAGAAGACGATATTGATAATAATGCAGCAGATGACGGTACAATAATAGATGTAAATACTGTAAACGTAGAAGAGAATAGTACAAGAAACCCAATACCTTATGTATTGCCTCCAGGAGTAGTAAGAGAGCAATTAAATAATAACAATACTATTATCCGTCAAAACGAGCAGTCCTTATCTTTTAAAGTTGAAAATTTGGAGTCGGAAGATTCTAGAGGTGTTTTCAAAAATTTAAACATAGATATCCGTCAGTATAAAAAATTAAAAATGTTTATGCATGCGGAGAAAATTAATGATGGTGATTATTCGGATAATGCTACGCCACTAGTTGGTTTCTTAAGAATTGGAACAGATTTTTCTGAGAATTATTATCAAATAGAATTGCCGTTACAGTTTACTCCTTTTAATGCAACGTCTGAAAGTGAAATTTGGCCAGATGTTAATCAATTAGAAGTTTCTGTTAGCGATTTAAATAAAATAAAATCAGAATTAATTGCAAGCGGTAATTTTAACGAAGCACAATATTTTGAAGTAGAAAACGGAACTATAACTCCAACAACAGAATTTGCGCCAAGAACCTTAGGAAGAATACGTGTTGGTATAAAAGGAAATCCATCTTTAGGTAGTATTCGTTCTATGATGGTGGGTATAAAAAACTTAGATAATTTAAGAGCTCGTGGAGAAGTTTGGTTTAACGAACTTCGTTTAGCTGGTTTGGATAATAATGGTGGTTGGGCAGCTGTTGCAGCGGTAGATGCTAATATTGCAGATTTTGCAAATGTATCTGCAACAGGTAGTAGAAGTACTTCTGGTTTTGGTGCCGTAGACCAAATGCCAAATGAAAGAGCTAGAGAAGATGCTATTTCTTATGATGTAGTTACCAATGTTAATGTAGGGCAATTGCTTCCAAAAAAATGGGGTATTCAAGTTCCTTTTAACTACGGAATATCAGAGCAATTAATTACACCAGAGTTTGATCCTGTTTATGATGATTTAAAGTTAGATGATTTAGTAGATGCTGCAGATACGGAACAACAAGCAGATGATATTTTAGAACAAGCAGAAGATTATACAAAACGTACAAGTATTAATTTAATAGGTGTTCGAAAAAATAGAGGGGAAGAAGCGGATGCTAATTTTTATGACATTGAAAATTTTACATTTAATTATTCTTATAACGAAACAAACCATAGAGATTTTGAGATTTCAGAACTAAGGGATCAAAATGTTAATACAGGTTTTGTTTATAATCATAATTTTAAACCAGTAGAGGTAGCGCCTTTTAAAAAGAAAGATTCTTTGTTTAACGGGAAGTATTTACAATGGTTAAAAGATTTAAACTTAAACCTTTTGCCAAGTAGTATATCAGTGAACTCTAATATTAATAGGCAGTTTAATAAGCAACGCTTTAGAGATGTGTTGGAGGAAGGTGTAGAAAAATTAGAGCTGCCAGAATTACAACAAAGAAATTATCAATTTAACTGGCAATATGCTGTAAACTATAGTTTAACAAAATCACTTAGATTAAATTTAACTGGTTCTAATAATAGTATTGTTCGTAATTATTTTGAAGAAGATGGTAATCCAGATTCTAGAATAGACGAAACATTAGAATTGTGGGATGGTTTCTTTGATATAGGAGAGCCAAATAGACATGCGCAAGAAATGCAGTTAAATTATGAAATACCTTTTAACAAGATACCAGCGTTAGATTTTATAAGTGCCCAGTATAGTTATACAAGTAATTTTGATTGGCAACGTGGTGGCGATGCATTGGCAGAGGTGGCTTCAGATGCATTAGGCTATCAAGCATCAATTAATACGGTGCAAAATGCAAATACGCATAACCTTACTGCGTCTTTAACTATGCAAAAATTTTATGACCTTTTAGGGCTTAAGAAGAGAACAGGTAAAGCATCTGCAAAAAATGCACTTGCCAGAAAAGATAAAGCAGGAAACACAAAAGAGGCTAAAAAGGAAAAAGGAAAAACAAGTGGCTTGTTTAATACAGCTGTAGATGTTTTGACTATGGTAAAGCGTTTAAATGTAAATTACAATGAGAGTAATGGTAAAGTGCTTCCAGGGTATACACAATCTATTGGTTTTATTGGTACAACAAGGCCATCTGTAGGTTTTATTTTTGGTAGCCAGGCCGATGTTCGTTTTGAAGCTGCTCGTAACGGTTGGTTAACTCCTTTTCAAGAGTTTAATGAGCAATATGTTGAACGTACAAATAAGCAGCTAAATATTACTGCAACTGCGCAACCAATAAAAGATTTAACAATAGATTTATCTGCAGATAGGCAGTATTCTAATAGTTACCAAGAAAGTTTTCAGGTTAATGATTTAGGAAACGGAGAGTATCAATATGAAAACTTATTAGGAAATAATTTTGGAAACTTTAGTATATCCACAATAATGATTGGTACTGCTTTTGGAAAAAGTGATGAATTTGATTCGGATACGTTTCAAGAATTTAAACAAAATAGAATTACTGTTGCTAATAGATTGGTTAGTGATCGTGGAGAAACAGTTGGAGCATTAGATGCAGATGGTTTTCCAGAGCGTTATGGTAAAACACAACAAGAGGTTTTATTACCAGCATTTTTTGCTGCATATACTGGGCAAAAAGCAGATAGAGTTAATTTAGATGCCTTTAGATCTATTCCTATTCCAAACTGGAATCTTAAGTATACTGGTTTAATGCGAAACAAATGGTTTAAAAAGAAATTTAAACGTTTTTCTTTAAGTCATGGTTATAGAGCATCATATAGTATTAATTCTTTTCAGACCAATCTAGAAAAGCAAAATGGAGATGTAAATTTAGAAAATGGAGATGTGTTGCCAGATAATATTATTAGTAATGTAGTTTTAACAGATCAGTTTAATCCATTAATGCGAGTAGATTTTGAAATGAAGAATTCTGTGAGTGTGCTTGCGGAAATACGTACAGATAGAGCTCTTTCTCTAAGTTTTGATAATAATTTACTAACTGAGATAAACGGAAAAGAATATACGGTAGGATTAGGGTATAGAATTAAAGATGTAAAATTTGTTACCAATATAGGAGGAGAAAAAACAAGACTTAAGGGAGATTTAAACCTTAAAGCAGATGTAACTCTAAGAGATAATATTACAATCATTAGAAACCTAGATATAGACAATAACCAAATTACTTCGGGACAAAATTTATTGTCTATTAAATTTACGGCAGACTATGCATTAAGTAAGAGTTTAAATGCGCTATTCTTTTATGATCATTCATTCTCTCAGTTTGCAGTTTCTACAGCATTTCCACAAACAACTATAAATGCAGGGTTTACGCTTAGGTATAATTTTGGAAACTAAGTTGTAATAGCTCTGTAGAAATCAGCTTAACTAAGTAGCTTATTTTTTTGAATACTGTTAAAGAATCTGTTACATTTGTTTCGCTAATTAAAATATATATTATGAATTTACCATCGGAATTAAAATATACAAAAGATCACGAGTGGGTTACTATAGAAGACGATGTTGCTACAGTGGGTATAACAGATTTTGCGCAAGGAGAGCTTGGTGATATTGTTTATGTTGAAGTAGAAACACTGGACGAAACTTTAGATAAAGACGAAGTTTTTGGAACTGTAGAGGCAGTTAAGACTGTATCGGATTTATTTTTGCCATTAAGTGGAGAGATAATAGCTTTTAATGAAGGTTTAGAAGAAGAGCCAGAAAAAGTTAATACAGACCCTTATGGAGAAGGTTGGATGATTAAAATAAAAATATCGGATGCTTCTCAAATAGAAGAATTGTTAAGTGCAGATGCTTATAAAGAGTTAATAGGTGCTTAAAAAAAGTATATATAGAATTTTATTTATAAGCTGGATGATGTTAGTAACATTTGCCAGCTTATTTTCTTTTTCAGAGAGTAGTACTCCAAAAATAAGTATACCTCATTTTGATAAAGTGGTGCATTTTGGATTTTATTTTGGAGCGGTTATTTTAGGTGTCTTTGCAGTAAGAGAACAAACAAAAGGAAATACAGCTTTAAATAAAGGGGTTTTATGGATGATTTTTTTTGCAATTATTTTCGGCATAGTTATTGAGATTTTACAATTAACATATACTTCTGATAGACAAGGAGATGTGTTAGATGTTTTAGCAAATAGTTTTGGTGCAATTTGTGGGGGAATAGCAATAAAAAGCTATTTTTCTAAGAAATGGGCGTTAAAATGGAAATAGTATTTGCATTTCTATTAAAATATTAGTTAAATTAGCAATCACTAAATTATATAAATATGGAACTTAAGAAGAATCCAAAAGCGGATTTAACAAAAAATAGTAGTTTATACTTTGTTATAGGACTAGCTGTAGTTATGTTAGTTGTTTGGCGTGCATTAGAATGGAAAACATACGAAAAAACTAATGAGTATGACGTTTCAATGAATGTTGATGATGATTTAGATGAAGAAGTTCCAATGACTGAACAAATAAAAACACCACCACCACCACCACCACCAGCTGCACCTGAAATTATTGAGGTAGTTGAAGATGAAGAGGAAGTGGAGGAAACTGTAATTGAATCTACAGAAACTAGTCAAGAAGAAGAAGTTATAGAGGTTGAAGATGTAGAAGTAGAAGAAATTGAAGAAGATATTGATGTACCTTTTGCTGTTATTGAAAACGTGCCAGTTTTTCCTGGTTGTGAAAACGAAAGCAATAAAAGAGCTTGTTTTAACAAAATGATGCAAAAGCACATTGGTAAAAACTTCCGTTACCCAGAAATTGCTCAAGAAATGGGTGTTCAAGGTCGTGTAAGTGTAATGTTTGTTATTCAAAAAGATGGTAGTATTGGTGGCGTTAGAATGCGTGGACCAGATAAAAACTTAGAGAAAGAAGCAGCTAGGATTATTAGTAAGCTTCCTAGAATGACTCCAGGTAAACAAAGAGGAAGAGCGGTAAGAGTACCATTTAGTATTCCAATTACCTTTAAGTTACAATAGAATATTCCATATATAATATTTAAAATCCCGAGCCTAGGCTCGGGATTTTTTTTTGGTACGCTTCTTGTGTTTTAACATAATTATAACAATCCCGGTAACGGGTCTAAAACGTAACATTATGAATAATAACACAGGTAATCCTGCAAATTCTCACGGCAATGAGAATAGCAGCAAGCGCAACAGAGTAAGCCATAAAAATGGCAAACACAGTGTAAATTTACAAAAAAGAGGTTCTACAAGATTTCAATTTGGTTTAATAATAGCTATGACCATAGTTTATTTTGCTTTAGAAGCGTCTTTTGAGTCTTTTCAAGGAAATGAGATGGTGTATACTGAATTAGAACCTGAAGTTTTGGAGTACTATCCAGACTTGAAGGATGTTAAGGTGGAAGTCCCAGAAGAAAAGAAAATCATAAAGCCAAAGGTTAAAAGTACTTCTTTTGAAATAATAGAAAATGATAAGGAGGTAAAGCCAGAGTTAGAATTTATAGATAAACCAAAGGATGATACTAGTGAAAATTTAAACCCTAATACTATTGAGTTTAAAGATCCTGATCCTATAATTGAGGAAGTAATTTTTATAGCAGTAGAAGATAAGCCTATTTTTCCTGGTTGTGAAAATGTTGGTAAGGAAGAGCGTTTGGCTTGTTTTACAGAGAAAATGCAAAATCATATACAACGTAATTTTAAGTATCCAGAAGAAGCGCAGGAATTAGGAATTAAAGGGAGGGTGCATGTTGGTTTTAAGATTGGAAAAGATGGGTATATATCAGATATACAACTTAGAGGGCCTCATAAATTATTAGAAAAAGAAGCTGCTAGGATTATTAGTAAACTTCCAAAAATGACACCAGGGAAACAAAGAGGAGAACCGGTTAGGGTTCCTTTTAGTATTCCAATAAATTTTAAGCTTAATCTATAATAATACTAAAATGCAGTAGCAACTACTATTGCTGCTGCATTTTGTTTTTAAAAATCCTGTTTTTATAATATTTAATTATAAGATTATTCTTTAAAATATTCGTTTTCACTAGATTAACTTTGTCGTAATGTTCTTTATATAAATATAAATACATGTAAATCGTTGCAAAAAATTAGACTTGGGGTTATATTTGCAGCCCTCAATTAGATGGTTTAAAATGAAAACAGCGGTTAGCACAGTAGAAACAAAGACCTGGTCTTTAATTTATGCTGATTTTAAGGAGATTACAAAAGCAAGGCTTGCTGTTAGTGTTGTGTTTTCTTCTATTGCTGGTTATTTTCTAGGAGCTTTAGAAATTAACTTCATTTCAATTCTTCTTTTATCATTTGGTGGTTATTGCATGGTAGGAGCTTCTAATGCTTTTAATCAAATAATAGAAAAAGATTTAGATGTTTTAATGGATAGGACTAAAAATAGACCTATTCCTGCAGGAAGAATGACGGTGAATAAGGCTTTAATTTTGGCAGTAATATTAACAGTTATTGGTATTATTTCTTTGTACATCTTAAACCCTAAAACGGCTATGTTTGGGGCAATATCTATTTTTCTTTATACTAGTGTTTATACACCTTTAAAAACAATAACTCCTTTATCTGTGTTTGTTGGTGCTTTTCCAGGAGCCATTCCTTTTATGTTAGGATGGGTTGCTGCTACAAATGATTTTGGTATTGAGCCAGGTACTTTATTTATGATTCAATTTTTTTGGCAATTCCCTCATTTTTGGGCTTTGGCATGGATGTTAGATGAGGATTATAAAAAAGGAGGTTTTAAAATGCTCCCTACAGGGAAAAAAGATAAAGGAACAGCACTACAAATTATAATGTATACTATTTGGATGTTGGTAATATCTGTAATTCCTGCGTTTGGTTTTACTGGGAGACTGCATTTATCTATACCAGCTGCAATTGTTGTTTTTGTTATGGGATTAGTAATGCTAGTTTTTGCATTTAAGTTATATGAAAAAAGAGATAATAAATCTGCTAGAAAATTAATGTTAGCAAGTGTAAGCTATATTACGTTAATGCAAATAGTTTATGTTATAGATAAATTTTTACAATAAAAATGGATTTAACACAAGGAACAGCAAAAGAAAAAAATGCAAGAGCAAAAATAATGATGCTCTGGTTTGGTATCATAAGTTTACTTATGGGCTTTGCGGGATGGACTAGTGCATACATAATTAGTAGTAGAAGAGAAGACTGGGTTACAGAAATTAATTTGCCGTCTTCCTTTTATATTAGCACGGCCGTTTTAATACTTAGTAGTATAACCTACATTTTAGCTAGGAGAGCCATTAAAAAAAGTAATGCTAAGAACGGAACTATGTTGTTATTTACAACATTAGGTTTAGGGATTGTTTTTATTGTATTGCAATTCAATGGTTTTTCTGAAATGGTAGCACAAGGGTATTATTTTACAGGGCCAACTAGTAGCGTAAAAATGTCTTATGTTTTTTTAATAGCAATGGTGCATATTGTGCATGTTGTTGCGGGTTTAATATCTCTGTTAGTTGTTATATATAACCAAGTAAAAGGTAAATACGATTCTGATAATATGTTGGGTGTAATTTTAGGTGCTAATTTCTGGCATTTTTTAGACCTCTTATGGGTGTATTTAGTACTGTTTATGACAATTGTTAAATAATATTTTTAAATAAAGTGAGTTTTGATAGGGATTCGGCTTTTCTAAAGAAGAAAAAAAAAGTATTTTTGTCCAAAATTCTAATAAAATAGTAATCTTTTTATGAATTCTACAGTAACAAGTACAAAAGAGAACGCATGGGCTGGTGGTGATAACCAACCTCTAGGAGCAAGTTATGGTAAAATGATGATGTGGTTTTTCCTTGTTTCGGATGCCTTAACATTTTCTGGTTTTCTTGCAGCATATGGTTTTTCTAGATTTAAGTTTATAGAAACTTGGCCAATTGCAGATGAGGTTTTTACACACGTTCCATTTACACATGGTAGTTATCCTATGATATATGTGGCGTTAATGACCTTTATTTTAATTATGTCTTCTGTAACTATGGTACTTGCTGTAGATGCAGGTCATAAAATGCAAAAGAATAAAGTAATATGGTATATGTTCCTAACTGTTATTGGAGGTGCTATTTTTGTTGGTTCTCAAGCATGGGAGTGGAATACGTTTATAAAAGGAGATAAAGGGGCTTTAGAAACAAAAGGTGGTAGAATATTACAATTTGTTAAAGCAGATTCTGGAGAAAGAGCTGCATTAAAAGATTTTGCAATAACTATCCCAGGAGAAAGAGTTGAACACGAAAACAAAAACGGAGTTTGGTTTTATGATGAAGGTTATATGCCAAGCTATACTGTTAAAGAAGTAGTAAAAGGATTTAAAGCAGATTCTAACATTTTAGTTCGTACGGAAACTATTAATGAAGAAGGGCATAAAACATTACTTTCTAGAGAAGAGTCTTTAAAGAAATTAGAAAGTGCAACACAAGTTGTGGAAGGAGCTAATCTTATACACAATGAATACGGTAGTAGACTTTTTGGAGATTTCTTTTTCTTTATAACAGGGTTCCATGGTTTTCACGTATTATCAGGGGTAATAATAAACCTTATTATTTTCTTTAATGTTGTAATAGGTACTTACGAGCGTAGAGGACACTATGAAATGGTAGAGAAAGTTGGTTTATACTGGCACTTTGTAGATTTAGTTTGGGTATTTGTATTTACATTCTTTTACCTAGTTTAATAAAAAATAGATATACATTTCATTTTATTGAAATTTTAAAGCATAAATAATGGCACACGAACACAAATTAGAAATATTTAGAGGTCTTTTAAAGTTTAAGAATAACACGCAAAAAATTTGGGGAGTACTTATCTTTTTATCTCTTGTTACTGCAGTAGAAGTTGTTTTAGGTATTATAAAGCCAGAATCTCTTACGGGAAACTCTGTACTAGGGATGAAATTATTAAACTGGATATTCATCATCTTAACATTAGTGAAAGCATATTACATAGCATGGGACTTTATGCACCTAAGAGATGAAAAATCTTCTTTTAGAAGAGCTATAGTTTGGACACCTATATTCTTAGTTATTTATTTAACATTTATTCTTTTAACAGAGGCCGATTATATTTATGAAGTTTATAAAGACGGTTTTGTTACTTGGAATTTCTAGAATATATATAGAATTAACAAATAAAAAAGACGGTTTAATCACCGTCTTTTTTATTTTTGTACAGTTATTTTATTAATACATATATGAAAAAAGTTTTTGTCTTAGTAGTGCTTTTTATACTACCTGTTGTTGCATATCTCTTTTTTGCATCTGGAGTAAATAACTTTGGTAAATTACCTATTCTTACAGAGAATATTAAAGACGTATCTTCCTTAAATACAGAAGTAACTTTTGCTAATAAGATATCTATTTTAGGATTTTTAGGTAGTAATGTAGAAGTTAAAAAAGGAGCAGCTTTTAATTTAAATCAGAAAATATATAAGCAATTTTTTGAGTTTAAAGATTTTCAATTTGTAATGATGGTTCCTGTAGGGGCAGAAGATAAAGTGGAAGAGCTTAAGAAAGAACTTGGAGGTTTAGTAAATATAGATAAGTGGAACTTTGTCTTTGCAGATACTTCTGAAATTAAAAATGTCTTTAATAGTTTGCAAACCAATATTAAATTAGATGCTAACTATTCCACTCCTTATGTTTTTATAGTGGATAAAGACCTAAGTTTAAGAGGTAGAACATCAGATGAAGATGAGGGTACTAAATATGGTTTTAACGCTAATTCTGTAGCGGAATTAAATAATAAGATGGAAGATGATGTAAAGATTATTCTTGCAGAATACCGTATGGCTCTTAAAAAGAACGCTGCAAATAGATAGTACTTATGAAAAAGAATTATACATATGTCTGGGTTTCTTTAATAGTTCTTGTTTTTGGAATTATTTTTATTCCAAGAATTATAGATAGGATCCAAACTGGTACTATTGTAGATAATGATAGAATGAGCCGTTTAGCATTTATAGATGTTAACGGGGAACATAGAAGTGTGCCAGAATTTTCTTTTGTTAACCAGGACAGTTTAGTTGTTACTAATAAAGACTACATAGGAAAGGTATATGTAGTAGAGTTCTTTTTTACTACATGCCCATCTATTTGCCGAGTTATGAATAAAAATTTGGTAGAACTTCAAGATGAGTTTAAGGAGTTTAAAGATTTTGGAGTTGCTTCCTTTACTATAAACCCTGAACATGATACTCCAATGGTTTTAAAGGCATATGCAGAGGAACATGGAATCACAAATTTAGACTGGAATTTGCTTACAGGAGATAGGGAAGATATTTATGAATTAGCTAATAAAGGTTTTTATATTTTTGCAAAGGAAAATGAGGAGGTTGCTGGTGGTTTTGAGCATTCAGGAATGTTTGCTTTAATAGATAAAAAAGGATTTATACGCTCTAGGCTAGATGCGGCTAATAACCCAATAATATATTACAGAGGAGCAATTACTCCAGAACAAGGAAAAAACGAGGAAGGAGAAACAGAACAAATTTCTATTTTAAAAGAGGATATTAAAAAATTACTAGCAGAATAAAATGTCTAATACAAATAAAGAAAAACAATTTAATAGGCTTATAACCATTGTATCTATTATAGTGCCAATTGTTGTTGCAATACTTTTTGGAGTTAAAATTCCTAATGTTAAACCATTGTCTTTTTTACCTCCAATTTATGCCGGAATAAATGGCCTTACTGCAATTCTTTTAGTAATTGCTGTTTGGGCAATAAAGAATGGTAATAAAAAATTGCATCAAAAATTAATGACTACCTGTATTGGTTTATCTCTTTTGTTTTTAGTGATGTATATTGGGTATCACATGACGTCAGATTCTACTTCTTATGGTGGAGAAGGTGTTGTAAAATATGTTTACTTCTTTATATTAATTTCTCATATTGTACTTTCTATAGTAATAATACCACTTGTATTGCGTACGTATGCTAAAGCATATTTAAATAAGTATGAGGAACACAGAAAATTAGCTAAAATTACTTTCCCTATTTGGTTATATGTCGCAATTACAGGAGTGGTAGTTTACTTTATGATTTCACCATATTATACGCATGTATAAAAATGTTAGTATGAAAAAAATAAGTGTAATTCTTTTTCTATTTTTTATTATTGCTCCAGACTTTTTGCAAGCGCAATGTGCTATGTGTAGAGCCGTATTGGAGAGCGGAGAGAATACTACTACTGCAGAAGGTGTAAATAATGGCATTGTTTATCTTATGGCTATACCGTATATATTGGTAGGTGGCGTGTTTTATTTTATCTACAAAAGAATGAAATAGCGTTTTGTGTTTTTTTTAACACTTTTTTACTGTAACAATTTTATCTTTTCGGAGTCTTATGGGTGCAGTACGTTTGTATTGTAATCATCAATCAATCAAAATCAACCTATGTTTGACATCGAAAGATGGCAAGAGATTTTTGATACCATTCAAAAAAATAAACTACGGACATTCTTAACTGGTCTTTCTGTAGCTTCTGGGATATTTATTCTGGTTATTTTATTGGGATTTGGACAAGGTATGCAAAATGGAATTGCCGCAGAATTTGAACAAGACGCAGCTACTAGTGTTTGGGTGTGGCCTGGTGTAACTACAATAGAATATAAAGGTCTTAATCCAGGAAGAAGAATTACTCTTACTAATGAGAACTACGAATTTTCAACCCACCTGTTAGAGGAAAATATAGAATACCAATCTCCTAGAATTTTTGTTAGAAATGTTTCGGTAAATTACGGAAAAGAAGCCTTAGCTTATGGTATTCAAGGGGTTTCTAGTCAGTTTCAACAAATAGAAAATGCTAAAATTACAGCAGGGCGTTTTATAAATTATCAGGATGAAATTAGTACAGGTAAAGTTGCCGTAATTGGAGAAAAAATAAGAAAAGATGTTTTTGGAGATTTAGAAACTCCAATAGGAGAGTTTATAGAAATTTCAGGAATTCCTTTTAAGATTATTGGTCAGTTTAAAGAAAAGGAAGATAGAGAAGAAGAAAGAATTTATATTCCAATAACTACAGCTCAGAAAGCTTTTAATGGAGGAGATAGGGTTAATAATTTATCTTACACTTTAACTCCGGCAGAAACTTTTGAAGAAACTGTTGCTCAAGCAATACAATTTAAAAAAGATTTAAAAGGGTATTTACAAAGTGCTCATACGATATCTCCCAAAGATGATAGCGCAATAGAAGTGTGGAGTGCTATGGAAGAAGCAAAAAGATTTTTTAACCTAACAAATAGTATAAAAATTTTCTTTTGGTTTGTTGGTGTGTGTACTATAATTGCAGGAGTAGTGGGGGTTAGTAATATTATGCTCATTGTTGTAAAAGAGCGTACCCGTGAAATAGGAATACGTAAAGCTTTGGGGGCAAAACCTTGGTCTATCGTTGGTATGATTTTGCATGAAGCTATTTTTGTCACCGCCCTCTCCGGATTTGCCGGATTAATATTTAGTATGGGGTTACTAGAAATTGTAGGGCCACATATAGAGGTAGATTATATTTTAAATCCATCTGTAAATTTTAATGTAGCCATAACAACAGTATTTGTATTAATTTTTGCAGGAGCAGTTGCTGGCTTTTTCCCCGCATGGAGAGCAGCAAGTATTCATACAATTGATGCCTTAAGAGACGAATAAAATATGTTTAATAAAGATCGTTGGAAAGAAATTTTAGAGGTGCTAACCAGTAATTGGTTTAGAACGGTTTTAACTGCTTTTGGAGTGTTTTGGGGTATTCTTATACTTATAATCCTATTGGCTGCGGGTAAGGGGTTAGAAAATGGAATTAAGTCCGATTTTGGGGATATTGCAACCAATACAATGTTTATGTGGACAAGAAACACCACTAAACCATACAAAGGCTTACCAAAAGGGAGGCGTTTTAATTTTAAGGTAGACGATGTGCAATCTATAAAAGATAATATTCCTAATCTTAGATTTGTTTCCCCAAGAAATAGGTTAGGTGGTTTTGGTGGAGGTAATAATGTTGTTAGAGGAATTAATGTAGGAGCATATAATGTTTATGGAGATTATCCAGAAATCATTAAACAGGAACCAATGGCTATAACTTCAGGTCGTTTTATTAATTACTCTGATATTAATGAGAAGAAGAAAATTGCCATTATTGGTGAGGGTGTAAAGACTGGTTTATACAAGAAAGGAGAAAAAGTTTTAGGTACTTATATAAAAATACAAGGAATTAGTTTTTTAGTAGTTGGCACCTATAAGAAAAAAAGTAACGATGGAGATGGAGAAGAAGCTCAAAAAGAAATATATGTTCCATTTACTGCTTTTTCGCAAGCATTTAATAGAGGAGATAATGTTGGTTGGATGGCTATAACTGCAAATGATGGGAGCTCAATTTCTAACCTAAAGGAACGTATTGTGACATTGGTTAAAGAAAATAGAAAAGTGCACCCAGAAGATAAAAGAGCGGTTGGTAATTTTGATTTATATGAACAATACAATAGAGTAGAAAGTCTTTTTGGAGCTATGCGTTTTATAGCATATTTCGTTGGGGTGTTAGTTTTGTTGTCTGGGATTATTGGTGTTAGTAATATTATGCTCATTGTGGTAAAAGAACGAACCAAAGAAATTGGTATTAGAAGAGCATTGGGAGAAGACCCATGGTCTATAAAATTACAAATCTTAATGGAATCTATTTTTTTAACCATAATATCTGGTATGGCAGGGATTACCTTTGGAGCATTATTTATTTATGGGATAAATAAAATGTTAGATATGAATGGGCCTGTAGATATGTTTGTAAATCCAAGTGTAAGTCTAGGAGTGGTAGTAGCTGCTTTAATGATATTAATTGTGTCAGGACTTTTAGCTGGTTTTATACCAGCGCAGAGTGCTATAAAAACAAAACCTATAGATGCTTTAAGAGCAGAATAAAATTGCAATCAAAATAAATATTAAAATTTTAAAAATGAAAAAATCAGTAACAATCATCATTTTACTATGCATTTTAATAACTTTTGGGGCTTCTATGTATTATTTGTATCAGAAAAATGCAGAAGACCCAACGGTATATCAAACAGAAATTCCTTCTAAAAAAACAATCATAAAAAAGACCATGGCTACAGGTAGTATTTTGCCTTTAGAGGAGGTTTTAATTAAACCAAACATCTCTGGAGTAATCGAAGAAGTATATGTAGAAGGGGGAGATTATGTTACATCTGGCGATTTGTTATGTAAAATAAAAGTAGTACCCAATTTAAATGCACTTAATGACGCTAGAAATACTATAGATGAAGCAAAAATAAGCTTGGATGATCAGCAAAGAAATCATTTAAGACAAAAGAGTTTGTATGATAAAGGAGTAATATCTAAAGTAGATTTAGAAAGAGCTCAGGTTTCTTATGACCAAGCTAAACAAGCATATAGTGCAGCTAATAAAAGATACGATATTGTAAAGACAGGTACAACAAGAGGTTTTGGTAATGCTGCAAATACATTAATTAGAGCAACTGTTAGTGGAATGGTGTTAGATGTTCCTGTAGAGGTAGGAAACCAAGTAATAGAAAGTAATAACTTTAATGAAGGAACTACAATTGCTTCTATTGCAGATGTTGAAAAAATGATTTTTGAAGGGAAAGTAGATGAGTCTGAAGTAGGAAAAATAAAAGAAGATTTGCCTTTAGAAATTACAATTGGAGCTATTGAAAATAAAACTTTTAATGCTGTCTTAGATTATATAGCGCCTAAAGGGGTAGAGGAAAATGGAGCAATACAGTTTGAAATTAAGGGGACGTTAAGTAAAAAAGACACCACATTTATAAGAGCTGGGTTAAGTGCTAATGCATCTATAATATTAGCTAAAGCAGATAGCGTTTTGTCTTTAAAAGAAGGGCTAGTACAGTATGATAGTAAAACAAAAAAACCTTTTGTAGAGATTGCAATTGGAGAACAAGAATTTGAACGTAAAGAAGTAGAGTTAGGAGTAAGTGACGGTATTTATGTAGAAGTAAAAGAGGGTGTTAATGAAGGAGATAAAGTAAAAGTTTGGAATGAAATAGAGTCCAATGAAGAGTCTAAGTAATATTTAACAAATAATTTTGAAAGAAAAACGTAACAATTCAGGAACTTAGAAGTCTAACTGTTATGTGTTTAAAAAATAGCCATCAAAAAATAAGATAACCATTATGATAGAAATAAAAGATCTTCACAAATCTTATAAAATGGGTAGCAATTCATTGCACGTGTTAAAAGGGATTAATTTTTCGGTAAAAGAAGGAGAATTAGTAGCTATTATGGGGTCTTCTGGTTCTGGAAAATCTACACTTTTAAATATTTTAGGAATGTTAGATGAGTTAGATGAAGGTTCTTATGATTTAGATGGTGTTCCAATTAAAAATTTAAATGAAACCAAAGCAGCTCAGTATAGAAATAAATTTTTGGGTTTTGTTTTTCAATCTTTCAATTTAATAAATTACAAAA
Source organism: uncultured Maribacter sp. (assembly GCF_947495965.1). GTDB lineage: Bacteria > Bacteroidota > Bacteroidia > Flavobacteriales > Flavobacteriaceae > Maribacter_B. The sequence continues at coordinate 159,895 of NZ_CANMBB010000001.1, read as the reverse complement.
GTGCTATGGAAAATGTAGCACTGCCATTATACTATCAAAAAGTAGGTCGTAAGGAACGTCAAGAAAAAGCGCTAAAATATTTAGAGCAAGTAGGTCTTAAGGAATGGGCAACACATTTACCTAATGAGTTGTCTGGGGGACAAAAACAAAGGGTTGCAATTGCAAGAGCAATGGCAGCGGAACCTAAAGTACTTTTGGCAGATGAGCCAACAGGGGCATTAGATAGTAAAACATCTTATGAGGTAATGGACCTTATTCAGAAAATTAATGACCAAGGGAATACGATTCTTTTAGTAACCCATGAGCCAGATATTGCAGACATGTGTAAACGTATTGTGCATTTAAAAGACGGAGTTATTATTGAAGACAAAAAAGTAGAGCAAGTAAGAGCATCTCAATATGTTTAGTAGAGACAACTGGAAAGAAATTTTTGAAACTATTCAAAAAAATAAACTTAGAACATTCTTATCTGGGTTTACGGTTGCTTTGGGTATTTTAATTTTTGTAGTTCTTTTTGGTTTTGGTAATGGTCTTAAAAACACTTTTTCTAAATTTTTTGAGGATGATGCGCAAAATATTATTACCCTTTTTCCTGGGCAAACATCAAAACCATATAAAGGATATAAATCTGGAAGACGAATAGAATTTGATAATTCGGATTTAGAAGATATTAAAACCAATTTCCCAATTTTTCTAGAATATATTACACCAAGAATATCAAGAAATGGTCTAGTAAAATATAAAAATGAATCTAATAATTATTCTACAAGAGCAGTAGCACCATCGCATCAAATTGCAGAGAAGACTATTATTATGAAAGGTAGGTATCTTAATACAAGAGATATAAAGGAAAAGAGTAAAACTGCGGTTATTGGCCGTCTGGTAGAAAAAGACCTATTTGGTGCAAAAAATGCAATGGGAAAATATATAGACATTTCGGGGAGCGCATTTAAAGTTATTGGAGTATACCAAGATGAGGGGGGCGATGATGAAGAAAGGCGTATTTATATACCATATACTACAAGGCAGTTAATAGAAAAAAATACAGATAAGGTAGACCAAATTATTGTAGCTTTTAGGCCAGAACTAGGGTATGCAGGAGCATTGGCATTAGATAAAGGTATAACAGAATTTATAAAGAATAAAAAGTTTATTAACCCTAATGATCAGAACGGTCTTTATGTTAGAAACGTTGCAGAGGGACTTAAAAACACCCAACAAATGGCTTTTGTTTTACAAATGATTGTTGGTTTTGTAGCAATAGGTACTATCATAGCAGGTATTATAGGTATTAGTAATATTATGGTTTTTGTAGTAAAAGAACGTACTAAAGAACTAGGTATTAGAAAAGCTTTAGGAGCCACCCCAAAAGCAGTAATAGGAACTATTTTATTAGAATCTGTTTTTATTACTACAGTTTTTGGTTTTATAGGAATGATTATAGGAATAGCCATTCTAAATTCTATGGGAGATAAATTAAAAGACCGTTTTATAACAGACCCTTACATTGATATGCCAATTGCAATTGGAGCAACAGTTTTGTTAATTATTTTCGGCGCAATTGCAGGGTATATACCAGCAAAAAGAGCAGCAAGAATTAAACCTATTGTAGCATTAAGAGACGAATAATATGAAGTTTTTATTTGACAGCAATACATGGCAAGAGATTTTTGGTTCTATAAGTAAGAATAAAACCAGAACAATAATTACAGTAATAGGTGTTCTTTGGGGTATTTTTATATATGTAGCACTTTCTGGTGCTGCTAAAGGTTTAGATAATGGTTTTGATAAAGCTTTTAAAACCGTAGCTATGAATAGTATGTTTGTTTGGGCACAAAATACAAGCATGCCGTATGATGGTTTTAAAACGGGAAGGCCTATGCAGCTTAAATTGGGAGATGTTGAAACTTTAGAAAATAGAATTCCTGAAATACAATATATAGCGCCAAGAATTACGCAAGGGCAATTTGGTTCTAAACCAGTATATACTGTTAGAGGCCAAAAATCTGGTTCTTATACATTAAATGGGGATTATCCTATTTATACAAAAATATCTACAAAAAAAATATTTGATGGAGGTAGGTTCATAAACCAAGAAGATATGGACCAAGCCAGAAAGGTTATTGTTATAGGGGAACGTGTGCAACAAGAGCTCTATAAAAAAGGAGAAGACCCTGTAGGCTCTTATGTTCGTGTAGGGAATGTATATTTTCAGGTAATAGGAGTACATAAACTAGCGCAAGGGGTAAGTTTCGACTCGGATAGTGCTATGTTTATTCCATTTTCTACGTATCGTAAATTGTATAATTCTGGAGATAATGTAGGGTATTTATGTATAGCTGCTTATGATGATGCAGATGTTGTACAGGTAGAAAAAGATATAAAAGCAATATTAAAAAGTACCCATAGAGTAAACCCTAAAGATGAAAGAGCATTTGGTTCTTTTAATTTAGGCGAACGCTTTGGTGAAATTATGGGTTTTGCAGACGGATTAACATTTATGTCCTTAGTAGTAGGTATAGCTACCATATTGGCAGGAGTAATAGGTATAGGGAATATACTTTTAATTTCGGTAAAAGAACGTACCAAAGAATTAGGAGTGCGTAGAGCATTAGGGGCAACCCCTTCAGAAGTAAGAAATCAAATTATATTAGAGTCTGTTTTTTTAACCCTTATAGCAGGAGTAGTGGGTATTATATTAGGTGCGGGCTTACTTAGTGGTTTAAATGCCTTTACTAAAGATGCAGACTTTCCATATGCCAACCCAACAGTACCCATACCTTATGTTTTAGGAGCTTTGGCAATCATGGTAATTTTAGGAACATTAATAGGTTTAATTCCAGCGCAAAGAGCAGTAAGTATTAAGCCAATAGATGCATTAAGAGAAGAATAATAAAACCAATCATAAAATAAACACAAATTAAAATGAACAAAACTGTAAAGTATATTCTAATAAGTCTTTTGGTATTAGGTGCGTTATGGGCTGCTGTATTTTTTATAAAATCTAATAGCAAATCTGCAATTACGTATGAAACTAGTAAACCATTTATTTCTAGTATAGAGAAAAAAACGGTAGCAACGGGAAAAGTTGTTCCAGAAGAAGAAGTAGAGATAAAACCTCAAATTTCTGGTATTATTCAAAAAATATATTTAGAAGAAGGGGCAAAAGTTAAGGCTGGAGATTTAATTGCTCTTATTAAAGTGGTTCCTAATGAGCAATCTTTAAATCAGTCCCGAGGTAGGGTTCGTAATGCAGAGTTGGCATTAAATAATGTTAAGATAGAATTTGATAGGAATAAAAACCTTTTTGATAAAGGCGTAATTTCTAGCCAAGACTTTAATGCAATTCAATTACAATACAACCAAGCACAACAGGAACTAAAAAATTCTAGGGCAGATTATCAAATTATTAGAGTGGGTTCTTCTGGGGGTTCTTCTAGTGCAAATACAAATATTAGAGCTACAGTGGCTGGTACAATTTTAGAAATTCCTGTAGAAGAAGGGGATCAAGTTATTCAAAGTAATAATTTTAATGATGGTACTACTATTGCTTCTATTGCAGATTTAAGTAAAATGATTTTTGAAGGAAAGGTAGATGAAGGTGAAGTAGGGAAATTAAAAGTAGGAACACCTTTAAAAATTAGCTTAGGAGCAGTTGAAGATGTAGAGTTAGATGCAAAATTAAAATTCATAGCACCTAAAGGTATAGAAGAAACAGGAGCTGTTCAATTTAGAATTGAAGGAGATGTAGAAATTAAAGAGGACCTTTTTATTCGAGCTGGGTATAGTGCAAATGCATCTATTGTATTAGAGAAAAAAGAGGATGTTCTTGTAATTCCAGAAGCATTACTACAGTTTGATAAAAAGACAGATGAACCTTATGTAGAAGTGGCTAATGGTAATGTAGAAGACCAAAAGTTTGAAAGAAAAAATATTGAAATTGGAATATCTGATGGAGTTAATGTAGAAATTATTTCAGGCATTACTGAAGAAGATGAGGTAAAACAGTGGAATAAAACAGAGCCTATTAAAATTGGTGATAAAGATAAAAAAGAGGAAGATTCCGAAGAAAGTGAAGAGTAAAAACATCAATCAATAATCAAAAATAATCAAAAATGAAATTTAAAATAACAACACTATTTTTAGTTTTAGTGCTGGGTATAGCTTCTGCGCAAGAAAAGAAATGGACTTTAGAAGAGTGTGTTACTTATGCAGTAGAAAACAACTTATCTATAGAACAGTTTGCCTTAGATCTAGAGAATACTAAAATTGAAGAATCTGATGCTTTTGGAAATTTATTACCAAACTTAAATGCATTAAGTTCTGCATCTAGCAATACAGGGTTTTCTATTAACCCTACAAATAATGCACCAACTAATACTACTGCTTTTAATGTGAATGGAAGCTTAAGTTCTAATATTACTTTGTTTAATGGTTTACGAAATATAAATAGACTACATAGAGCAAAATTAAACGCCATTGCAGGGCAATATAGATTAGATGATTTAAAGGATGATATTAGACTAAATGTTGCTAATGCTTATTTACAAGTATTATCTAACAAAGAAAATTTAAAAGTTTCTAGAGCGCAATACGCCGTTACAGAGCAAGATTTAAAAAGAATTAAAGAGCTAGTAGATTCTGGAGTTGTACCTAGAGGAGATTTATTAGAAATTGAAGCAACTGCAGTTAACCAAGAACAACAAATTGTAAACGGTGAAAGTAGAGTATTAATCTCTAGAATAAATTTAGCCCAGTTATTGCAAATTACAGATTATGAAAATTTTGATGTAGTAGAAGAAACTTTTGCTATTCCGCCTTCCAATATATTAGATAATTCTGCAAAAGATATTTTTAATAAAGCTTTAAGCTACAGGAATGATATTAGGTTTTCTGAATCTAATGTTTCTCTTGCCGAAAAAGATTTAAAAATAGCAAAAGGAGCTATTTACCCTACACTTTCGGGATTTGCTAATTACGGTTCTAGATATTCTGACGCAACTACTTTACCAGGAGGAATTTCTCCAAATTTTACAGATCAATTATGGATTTTTGATGGGGTTTCTTATGGTGCTCAGCTAAATGTTCCCATTTTTAATGGATTTAGTACTAAGAATAATATTAAAAGAGCAAAGATTCAGCTAGAAAAAAGTAAACTACAATATGAGCAAGATAAGTTAGATTTAGAATCCAATATACAACAGGCTTATGTAGATGTAAAAACCTTTTATAAAGCATATGAAGCAGCTGAAAAAACATTAGAAGCAAGAAGGTTGGCTTATAATTATTCTAAAGAACGTTTTGATGTAGGACTAATGAATGCTTTTGATTTTAGCCAGGCACAATCTAGAGTAGATAATGCAGAGGCAGATGTAGTACGTACAAAATATGATTATATTTTTAGATTAAAAATATTAGAATTCTATTTTGGTATTCCTATTGCGTTAAACTAGATTATATTTGTAGCCATTATGGCAATATTATTAAATTTAGAAACAGCAACAACTAACTGCTCTGTTAGTATAGCAAAAGACGGAGAGCTTATTATTTTAAAAGAACATAACTCTTCTAATTATTCACATGCGGAACAATTACACATGTTTATAGAGGAAGCTTTGCAAGAAGCTTCCTTGTCTATTAAAGATATAGATGCTATTGCGGTAAGTAAAGGCCCAGGTTCTTATACAGGTTTGCGTATAGGAGTCTCTGCAGCAAAGGGATTATGTTTTTCTTTAGGTGTTCCTTTAATTTCTATAGCTACGCTGGAAAGTATGGCGCATCAAGTAGTTTTAGAAGAAAATACTGTAATTATTCCGGTTTTAGATGCAAGAAGAATGGAAGTGTATTCTTCTGTTTTTAACGCTTCGTATTCAGAAATAAGAGAAACTCGTGCAGAAATTATTGACGAAAATTCTTTTAGTGAATATACAGAAAAAGGTAAAGTTATTATTGCAGGAAGTGGGGCCGAAAAGTGTAAAGAAATTTTAACACATCCTAATTTTATATGTAATACTACAGTTGTTCCTTCGGCAAAAGAAATGGCATCATTATCTTATCAGAAATTCAAAGACAAGAATTTTGAAGATGTAGCTTACTTTGAGCCTTATTACTTAAAAGATTTTGTTTTGTTGCAAAAAAAGAAAAAGGCATAAAAAAAGCGCCTAGTTAGGCGCTTTAAGAATAGTATTTGTAATTTATTTTACTTCAAAAGTAATTTTTAGGTTTACTCTAAAATCTGTAACCTCGCCGTCTTCTACACTTGCACTTTGGTCTTGTACATATACAGAACGAATGTTTTTTACACTTTTAGAAGCGTGAGAAACTGCTTTTTTAGTTGCATCTTCCCAACTTTTGCTAGAATTTGCTAATACTTCAATAACTTTTAAAATTGCCATAATTAATGATTTTTGTTTTCTCTAAAGTAAGAAAATAAAACAGAAATCCCTAAAAGCTAAATAGTTACCCGTTTACAGCAACTACCTCATTTATTTTATCACCCATCATATTTTTTAGCATAGTTTCTATCCCGTTTTTTAGTGTAAACGTTGAAGAAGGACAACCACTGCATGCACCTTGTAAAATTACATTTACAGTTTTAGTATCTTCTTCATAAGATTGGAATAAAATATTACCACCATCACTAGCAACGGCTGGCTTTACATATTCTTCTAAAATATCTACAATTTGTTTAGAAGTGTCATCTAGGCTTACTGCTTTTTCTACTTCTACAGGAGCAGCAACTTTTGTTTGCTGTTCTATAGTATCTGAAACCACTTGTTTTCCTGCTGCAATAAACTCTCTAATAAGCTCTCTTAAAGGCATAGTAATGTCTTCCCATTCTGCAACATCATATTTAGAAACCGAAACATAATTTTCATCAATAAAAACTTGTTTAACAAAAGGAAGTTGAAATAATTCTAATGCTAATGGGGAGTCTTTTGCTTCATCAATATTCTTAAATTCAAAAGCTGTTGCAACAATCTTTCTGCTAGCTACAAATTTCATTGTAGTTGGGTTAGGCGTAACTTCTGCATATACCGTTACAGCAACTGGTTTGCCTGTGTTCTCTTCTATAACAACTGGTTCACCAGAGTTTAAGTATTCTACTAATTGTTGTGCAACTTCATCCTTAACATCATCCCAGGCAACAATATCATACCTTTCTAAGCCAATAAAATTACCAGAAATATAAACAGTCTTAATAAAAGGAAGATAAAATAATTGTTGTGCTAAAGGCGAGTTTTTTGCTTCATCAATATTTTTAAATTCAAAATTAGTATGACTTGTTAATAGATGATTTGTTTCAAATTTTAATATGTTAGGATTGTTTGTGCTAACAACTGTAATAGTGTACTCCTTCATGAATCTGTATTTTACACAAAAATACAAAGTAATTCTTAGTTAACACTTGGATAATATTGTTGTATTTAACTCGTTATATTATATGTTTGCAAGGTGTAACAACCAATTAGCCCAATTTACTAGATGAAAAACCGCATTTTACTTCTATTTTCTTTCTTTGTGTTAAGTTTTAATTCTTATGCACAGGAGGGTATTCCAGTATATTTTGATTATTTATCCGATAATTATTATTTAGTATTTCCTTCCATGGCAGGTATTGGCGAAGGAGGTAAAATACGTGGTACGATACGTAAACAATGGTTTAATGTAGATGAAGCACCAAGCTTACAGACTCTAAATGCGCATTTTAGAATTGCAGATAGTGATAGTGGTATAGGTTTTATATTTCATAATGATGCTAATGGATATCATTCACAAACCGGTTTTAAAGCAACTTATGCTCACCATTTAAGAATGGGTAGTGAGGATGTTCGTATATTAAACCAATTATCTTTTGGTTTAAGTGCAGGTTATTTGCAAAGTAATTTAGATGAATCTGAATTTAGAAGTGTAATTCCGGATCCTATTATTAATGGAACTAATAATAGTGTTGGTTATTTTAATATTGATTTAGGAATGTCTTATAATTATAAAGATTTCTACGCACATTTTGCAATGTTAAATGCACTGAATAGTGATAGAAATTTGTATAATTCAAACGTAAATGTTGCTCCTGTTGTTGCAATCGATAATGTTAGACGATTTGTAGTAGGTACTGGATATATTTTTGGTAGAAATGAATGGCAAGTAGAACCTTCGGTATTATTCCAGTTAACAGATTTTACAAAAGAAAAGACTATAGATTTCAATGCTAAGGTTTACCGTGATGTAGATTTTGGAAGACTTTGGGCTGGTGTTTCTTACCGTAGAAGCTTTGATGGTGCTCAGTTTCAGTCTAACGGAACCTTTGGAGAACAAAGGTTGCAATTAATAACACCAATTATAGGAGCTAATATTAAGAATTTCTTAGTTTCTTATAACTATTCCTACCAAATGGGAGATATTCGTTTTGATAACGGAGGTTTTCATCAAATAACAGTAGGTTACGATTTTGGACAATCAGAACGTAAATATGATTGTTATTGCCCTGCAGCACAGTAAAAGGATAATGTGTTTACCTTAGAAAAGATAAACACATTATAAAACAAAACCTAACAATTAAATTTTATTGTTCCCATTTATAGTTTTTAGAGGCAGCTTGCTTTTGAATAGCTTTTAACATCGCATTTTCTAATTCTCCTTTTACATTTTCTTTTTGGTTTTTAGCAATATAAGAGTTTCTCTTTGTATTCAAATCTTGTATTTCTTTCTGAATTTTAACTCGCTCTGCCTTTTTCGCTTTAATGTAACTTTTAATTTCTGAGTTAGATTTTTCTTTTAGTTCCGAAGGTAAGTCTTCCTTTTTAATTTTAGAAACATCAAAAGAAGCATCATCTGCAGCATCTACTAAATCCCAGTTTTTATTTTTATATAATCTAGAACTTTTACTAACGGCACGTTTTACAGCAACAGCTTCTTCCATTTCCATAGCATTACTGTCTTGTATGCTTTGCATTTTATGTTTAGAAGCACCAAGTGAGCCATAGGAAATGTAGGTTTTGTTTAGCTTAGCGTTTAACTTTATAATTACCTCATCATAAGGGGTGTCTATATGTACCACTTTTTTATTGTGGTCAATTGCAATATATTCTCCACCGGTAAGCGTAGCTCCTTTTTTCCATTTGCTATTTATGCCTTGTTCGTAATTACCACAAAAGATAGTATTTACAATAACATCTTTTTCTTTAGCATTAGTAACTGCATCCTCATAATTTAATTTTCCTTGTGTAAAAGGTTCATTGCCAGCAATAAAAATTAGCTTTAGATTATCTTGGTTGTTTCCCCATTCTAATTGTTTTAATGAAGTTTGTATTACTTCACCACAATATTCTTCACCACCATTAGTAGTAAGCGAAAATAATTTTTCAGAAATTTCATCTAAATCGCCACTAAAATTTAATACTTGCTGTATGTATCCTTCTTTAGAAGATAAAGCATCATTCCCATATTGGTACAATGCAATTTGTAGATTTGGTTTTGCTTCATTTCCGCATTTTGCATGGGTAAATTTATTTACAATATCCCATAATTGCGCTTTGGCTTGGTTTATTAAACCATCCATACTATTACTAGTGTCTAATAACAGGGCAATCTTAACGGTATTGCTTGTAACAGGTTTTTCTGTAAGTGCCTGTGCATATATAGTTTTTGTTTTCTTTTTTGTTTCGCAACCAAAAGTTGTGGTGCAAATTAACGCCATAACTACAAGACTAAGAATAGAGTTTACTTTTTTCATTTTATTGTTTTTTAGAATTATTTTTTTTGATTTTAAGGTGTTTTTAATTTATTAATAGTGATACTAACTAAGTATGCGAAAAGAGCTAAAAAGGATAAAGCCGCCATTATTTTTATATACGTTTCTAATGTCCATTCTAAAGCAGATAATATTTTAGTTATTAGGGATGCATTTATCTTTTTACCTTCAGATAAAGTAAATTGTACGGTGCAAAATTCATTCTCGTCATCAAAATTACCAAGGCTAACCCCTAAATCTTGAAGCTGTTGTTCTATCTCTAGAATTCTATTTTCTAGCTGCATAAACTCATCAATCCTACCACCTTTAGCCTTTAACTCTAGCAGAGCTGTTCTAATTTTTTCGAGAGATAGTTTTTTAGCATTTAGCTCTTTGTATTCATTGGTTTTATCGGTTTTTGTAATTTGTTTAGCCGAAACAACACCTATTTTTATTAGACTTTGGTACATGTCATCAAAATTTTCGGGAGGTACACCAATAGAAAAGTTTAAATTTCTATTGCCGGCATTACCACTTTTGTTTTCATATTGTATTAAAGCTTTGTAGTTTTTTATCTGACTTCTAATTAATTTTTCATCCGAAATAAAATCTGATGTTCCAGAACTAATTTTTGCTATTTTTTCATACTTCTGGTCTATTCTAGTTTGTGTAACAGCGCTAGTGTTAGAGAATACTTCATGTTTTTTAGAAGCATAATTTTTTCTAACATCCCAAATGGTTTCAGAAATAAGCTGATTGTTAAATTGTATTGCAGTTTCTTTTTCGTTGTAACTATATATAAAACGTATTATAAACAGTGTTATAAAACCTCCGATTAGGAGCATTACATATTTTTTAAAATTCTGTTTTGTTTTTGTTGTCATTTTTTAGGTATTTGTGTTGGTTCAAATCTATGGGCAACTTATTTTATAAAAAATGAGGAATGAGGGAGAGTGCCTTTTCAATGCGTAAAAACATGTTTTAACTTTGTAAAGGCCTTAAAAAGGAGGTTTAAAGGCTAAAATGTAGCATAAGTCCATTTTTTAATGCCATATAAATCTGCTAAGTTTACGTTGTTATATAAAAAGCATGCAAAAAGCGCTATACATATTTATTATTCTATTTAGTTTTTGTTTTGGGAGCTATGCCCAAGATTTTAATACTAGAAAAGAAATAAAGGGTTCTGTAAAAGGAAAAGAAAATAGAACACCCATACGTAATGTTGAGGTGTCTACAAATAATGGGCAATATACTAGTACAGATAGTTTTGGGAAATTTAAGATTAAGGTTGCTGTAGGGGATGAAATTACATTTAGAAGTTCAGAAATAGAAACGGTATACTACATAGTTAAAAGCTTTGAAGATATAGATGTTTTAGTAGAAGGGTATTCTTTGCCATCTAAAAATACAAGAAGCACAAGTTCTTGGGAAGCAAGTAGTAGACATAAAATTTTATTAGATTCTGCAAAAAAATATAAAAAAGAAGATATAGCAAAGAGCATAGATTTTATTACCCAATCTATTGCAAGTTTAGGAAAGCGAGCCAATAAGGTGGAATTGGCAGAATCACTATCTCTCTTAGGAGAAGTGTACCAGCAACACAACCAAACAGATTTAGCAATTTCTAGTTATTTAGATGCTATTGATGCTTACAAATCTTCTAAAACATCTCTTTTATTAGGAAAAGCTTATGTGTTAAATGGAGAGTATAAAAAAGCTATTAGCACGCTAGATCCATTATTAAAAATTAAAAGTTTAGTGCCATTCCAAAAAGTTGCTTTGTATGAAGCAATAGGAGATAGTTACAAGGGTTTAGAAAATGTAAATCAGGCAGTGTCTTTTTATGAAGAAGGGTTACTTATAGCTAAGAAAAATCAGATAGCGCCAAAGTTGGCCGATTTAAATTCTAAAATTGCAGATGCTTATTCTAGTGATAACAGAAATGTAGAAGCAGAAGGATTTTATACAAATTCTTTAGAGTTATCTGAAAAACAAGCTCCGCAAAGAGCTATTCAAGAAAAAGAAAAAGTCGCCGATTTTTACAATAAAAAGAATAGGTATGATGAGGAAATTCAACTTCGTAAAGAAACTCTAGGAGAGCTAAATAGCTTTGGAAAAGTAAAAAAAAGTAAAGATTTAGGAGATATACCGGCAGACTCCATAACATCGCAAAGAGTAAACTATAAAATTGCTAATGCTTATGTAGCACAACGAAAATATGAAGAAGCAATACCGTATTTAGAAAAGAGTATTGTAGAGGCTAATGTAGAAGACGATTTGGTGGTGCAGAAAGATGCAACACGTAAATTATCGGAAGTATATAAGTATAAAGGAGATTTTAGTAAGGCTCTAGAAACCTATCAAGAATATGTAAAAGTGGTAGATACTCTCTATGTAAGAAAAGAACAAGAAATATCACAAGCAGCTAGGTTTAATAGAGAATTAGCATCGAAACAAAGTAGAATTTCTGGTTTAGAACAAGAAAGAGAATTATCGCAAAGCAAGTACGATTTGGCTTCTACCGAGCAGCAGCTATATCTGGTAAATAACAAACGTCAAAAATGGGTTATTTACTCTTTAATTATGGGCTTAGTATTAACCGCATTGGCAGCTTTTTTCTTTTATAGGAGTAATCAGCAACAAAAAATAGCAAATAATTTATTGGCTTTACGTTCTTTACGAACACAAATGAATCCACATTTTATATTTAATGCGCTTAATTCTGTGAATAATTATATTTCTAAGAATGATGAAAGAAGTGCTAATAGGTATCTAAGTGATTTTTCTACCTTAATGCGAGCAGTTTTAGAAAATTCTGAGGAAGACTTTATTCCGTTAACAAAAGAATTAGAGTTGTTAGAACTTTACGTAAAGTTAGAGCATTCTCGTTTTCCAGATAAATTTGCATATACGATTACTATAGATGAAAAAATAAATGTACCATCTTTTCAAATACCGCCAATGCTATTGCAGCCTTATATAGAAAATGCCATTTGGCATGGGTTACGTTATAAAGAAGAGAAAGGTTTTTTAAAAATAAATATAGAATATGTGTCTAATGAAGTTATACATATTACTATTGCAGATAATGGAATTGGAAGAAAAAAATCTGCGGAGTTAAAAACCCAAAATCAAAAAAAGCAGAAGTCTAAAGGAATGGGGAATATCAAAAAAAGAATAGCCATTTTAAATGAAATGCATAAAGATAAAGTAGATGTATCTATCTCTAATTTGCAAGAAGATGGTACAGGAACAAAAGTGCAATTTACACTCAAAAAAGAATAATGGAATTAAAAGCAATTATAATAGAAGACGAGGCAAATAGCAGGGAGATTCTTCGTAATTATTTACAAAAGTATTGCCCTAAAGTAGTCATGGTAGGCGAGGCCAGTTCTATACAAGAAGGCTTAAAATTAATAGAAAATAATACGTTAGATTTAGTTTTCTTGGATGTAGAAATGCCTTTTGGTAATGCTTTTGATTTGTTAGAGAAAGTTCCAGACCGGAGCTTTGAAACTGTTTTTGTTACGGCTTATAACCAATATGCAATGGATGCTCTTAATAGCCATGCGGCATATTATTTAATGAAACCAATAAATATAGATGAGTTAATAAAAGCGGTAGATTATGTTTGGGAAATAAAACAGAAGGAAGCACAAATATCGGATACTGTTTTAACCCCAAAAATAAATGGAGTAGAAGGTAAAATAACCTTGCCACAACAAGATGGTTTTCAAGTTCTTAATGTTACCGATATTTTATATTGCAAGGCAGATGATAATTATACTGAGATATATCTTGAAAATAAAAAAATCGTAGTTAGTAAAACTTTAAAATATTTTGAAGAAGCACTAAGTAAATTTTCCTTTGCAAGAATTCACAAGTCTTTTTTAGTAAATGTAAATGAGATTGTAAAATATAGAAAAGGAAAAGGAGGTAGTGTAGTACTTTCTAATGGTAAAGAAATAATAGTTTCTGCAAGTAAAAAGAAAGAATTGCTATCCTTTTTTTAAAAAGAATAAAATATGATAATAAAAACTGTTAAAGGAAAAACACCAGAATTTGGAGAAGATTGTTTTATAGCAGAGAATGCAACCATTCTTGGAGAAGTTACTATGGGAGACCAGTGTAGTGTATGGTATAATGCTGTTTTGCGTGGCGATGTTCATTATATTAAAATGGGGAACAAAGTAAATGTACAAGATGGTGCTGTAGTGCATTGTACTTATAAAAAATCGCCAACCACAATAGGTAATAATGTTTCTATAGGGCATAATGCTATAGTACATGGCTGTACCATAAAAGACAATGTTTTAATAGGAATGGGAAGTATTGTTATGGATGATTGTATTATAGAAAGTAATAGTATTATAGCTGCAGGAGCAGTAGTTACTAAAGGCACGCATGTAAAAGAAGGTACTGTTTATGCAGGAATGCCAGCAAAAAAAATTAAAGATATTAGTCCAGAGTTAAGTTCTGGCGAGGTAAATAGAATAGCAGATAATTATGTTAAGTATGCTAGCTGGTTTAAAGAAGAATAAGTAAGTTATTTTTAATATGTATTTTTGCCGCCTTAAACACGAATAAAATGAATGCATATATATTTCCAGGACAAGGAGCACAGTTTGTAGGCATGGGGTTAGACCTATTTGAAAAATACCCAATTGCGCAAGAATTATTTAACCAAGCTAATGCTATTTTAGGATTTTCTATTACAGACATTATGTTTGAAGGAACACCGGAAGAATTAAAACAAACCAAAGTAACGCAACCTGCAATTTTTCTTCATTCCGTTATTTTAAGTAAAGTAATGGGGGATGCCTTTAAACCGGATATGGTTGCTGGGCATTCTTTAGGGGAATTTTCTGCATTGGTAGCAAATGGAGTATTAAATTTTGAAGATGGCTTAAAGTTAGTTTCTCAAAGAGCTTTAGCAATGCAAAAAGCATGTGAAATAAAACCAAGTACAATGGCTGCTGTTTTACGATTAGAAGATAATGTGGTAGAAGAAATATGTGCTTCTGTTAGTGGAGTAGTTGTACCTGCAAATTATAACTGCCCAGGACAATTAGTAATTTCTGGTGAGGTAGAAGCAATTAATGAAGCTTGTGAAAAAATGAAAGAAGCAGGAGCTCGTAGAGCTTTGGTGTTACCTGTAGGTGGTGCTTTTCATTCCCCATTAATGGAACCGGCAAGAGAAGAGTTAGCCACGGCAATAGAGCAAACATCTTTTAATACCCCAAACTGTCCAATATATCAAAATGTAACTACAACAGCTGTTACAGATGCTGCTGAGATTAAGAAAAACTTAATTTCACAACTTACAGCACCAGTAAAATGGACACAAAGTGTACAAAATATGATAGCAGATGGTGCTACTTTATTTACAGAAATAGGACCAGGAAAAGTATTGCAAGGTTTAGTTAAAAAAATAGAGCCTATTGCAGAAACAAGCTCTGCAATTATAGAATAACTACCCTACAGCCTATAATATTGTATTTTATCCAAAAAAACTTGATTTAAGCAATTTCCTGAGGTAATGGCTTAAATTTTTAGTAATATTGACACCCAAATTTTACCCTATAAGTGCCTGTTTTGCTGTGGATTGAATTCGTGTTAATTCAAAAAACAGTTATGAAGTTGAAAGAAAATTATTTTTTTACAAACACTATAAATATAAAGAAATCAGTACACTTTTCTTTGTTTTTTATTATGTTGCTGTATTGTTTTGTTGGGCAATCGCAACAAGTAGTTTCTATAGCAAGGACAGGAGCGCATCCTAGAGAAGTAACACCAGAACCTTTAGTAAATGGAAGGTTCACAGTTACTAGAAGCATAATTACATTGGCATCTTTAGATGTAACTATTGCAATTGGAGGTACAGCAACACCTACAGCTGATTATAGCCCTATAACAACCAATGTTACTATCCCAGCATTTTCAGCAAGTACAACTGTTAGTTTGGCAGGTGTAGTAGATGATACAGATGTGGAAGGGAATGAAACTATAATAATAAGCGTAGTGAGTAATCCACCATCTTATACCGCTGCAACAGGTACTAATGGTTCTGCTACATTAGTTATAATAGATGATGATTATGAGCCAACATTAACAGCTACAGATGCTGCGGCAACAGAAGCCGCAGGAGTGGATAGAACAGGTGTGTTTACTGTAGATTTAGGTAGAGTTAATAGCACCGGTTCTGCAATTGTAGTGAGAGCAACAAGGTTTGGCACATCTACGGCAGTAGTTGCGGATTATACAGCTACGACATCTAATGTGTCTATAGCAAATGGAGCAAGAACAGGGATTATAACTATTACACCTGTTGATGATGCAATTGCAGAAGGCAATGAAACATTATCCTATAGAATACGTGCAGGTACTGGTTACGGGCTTGGAGCTGCGGCTTCTATAACAGCAGCAATGACTATTGCAGATAATGATACTGCAGGAGTAAATGTTTCAGCAATAAGTGGTAATACAACAGAGGCAGGAGGTACAGCAACCTTTAGAGTAACTTTAGATAGCCAACCTACAGCTGCAGTAAATGTTGCTTTATCTAGTTCAGATACAACAGAAGGAACAGTGCCTACAACAGTAAATATCCCTGTTGCTAATTGGGATACAGGAGTTCTTGTTACTGTAACAGGAGTAGATGATGTGCTAGTAGATGGACTGCAAAATTACAATATAATTACAGGTAATGTAACTTCTGCAGATGCAAATTATAACGCTTTAAATGGCGCGGCAGTTACAGATGTTCCAGTTACTAACGAAGATGATGATGTGTATACAGCAACCCTAACCGCTACAGATGCAACAGCTACAGAAGCTGCAGAAGTAGGGAGAGATGGTGTTTTTACAGTAGATTTAGGAAGGGTAAATACAACAGGTAACCCTATTGAAGTTAATTTTCAGATACTACCAAGTTCTACTTCTACAGGAGCAGATTATGCAAGTATTGGAACATCTGTATCTATTCCTAATGGGGACCAAACAGGTGTTATAACTATTAATCCTACTAACGATGCTATTTTTGAAGGTTCAGAAACTGTAGTGTTACGAATAATAGGAGGAGTAAATTATGAATCAGCAGTGCCAGCTTCTGCACGTACTGCTACTGTTACTATACAAGACGATGATACTGCTACACTTACAATAGAAGATGTAACAGTAAATGAGGATGTCGTTGGGGGTAATTTAGTGTTTACAGTAACTTTAGATAATGCTGTAGACGGTGGTACAACGGTTAGTTATACATTTTTAAACGGTACTGCAACTGGTGGTGGGGTAGATTATACAGGTGTAGCTAATACTGTAACTTTTGCAGGAACTGCAAGTGAGACAGAAACAATAGAGGTTCCAATTGTCGATGATACAGAATTAGAAGAATCGGAGACTTTTACTATTCGTTTAAATGGTGCTACAAATGGGGTTCTTATAGGTGGAGGAGGTACAGCAACGGGAACTATTGGTGATGATGATAATTGTGCGCCAACACCATTGTTAAGCCCAGATGCGCCAAGCGCAGAATTTTGTGGAGATATACAAGCAAACTTAAATGATTATACGGATTCAGCACCACCAGCTGGAATGGTTTTAACTTGGAGTCAATCTTCTAATCCGCTTAATGCGGGAGCTCGTTTAACAGCAGCAGAAAGTCAAAATGTAACAGTTCAAGGATCCTTCTTTGGTTATTTTTACGATAGTGCTAACGATTGTGCAGGAGGTGTTTTAGAAATTGAATTAATATCTAATGATATACCTACAATAATTTCTACAGCAGGAGAAACAAAATGTGATTCAGATTCAGGATTAATAACAGCAACTCCTAGTGATGGAGCATCTATACGATGGTTTGATAGACCAACTGGAGGAACACAAATAGGTGCAGGAAGCTCTTTTGTAACACCTATAGTGGATGAAAGCACATTTTTTTATGCAGAAGCTATAGCAAATGGTTGTCCTTCAATAGAAAGAATAGCTGTTGAGGTAACTATATTGGAAACTCCTTCATCAGGTACGGCTAGTAACACAACAGCATGTAATTTAAATTCTACACAACAACCGCTAAGTCTTATAGATTTAGATACGCGTTTAATAGGAGATGTAGATGAAGGGGAGTGGACTTTTGTATCAGGCCCGTCTACATTAGAGATTAATCAAGACAATGAAGTTAATTTCTTAGAAGAAGCAGTTGGGGAATATGTATTTAGATATACAACTACTGGAGCGCAAGCTCCATGTGCAAATAGTTCTACAGACGTAACTATTACGGTGGTCTCAGACTGCACACCAGACCCTATAGATTTAGAAGTTTTAAAAACATTAGATAACCCTAATGCTATAATAGGAGAGAATGTAATTTTTACCATTACAGTGAGTAATGTATCTACTAATGAAGCAAAAAATATAACTATAGGAGATGTTTTAGAATCAGGATTTTTATTTGTTTCTAGTGAAGCTTCTATAGGAATGTATGATGATGTAAGTGGTAATTGGATTTTTGAAAATTTGGAAGCAAGTGCAACCGCTACTTTAACTATAGAAGCTACGGTGGTAGCAGGAGGAGTTTACTCTAACACTGCAGAGTTATTAGAATCATTTCCATTAGATAATAACTTAGCAAATGATACAGCAACAGTTTCTTTAGAATTAGAAATTCCTGAAGGAACCGATTTAGAAATTACTAAAACGGCACTAAGTAGTAGGCCACTAGTAGGTGATGAGGTAGTATTTACTGTAACGGTAAAAAACAACTCACAAGAAGGAGAGAGCGTATCACAAATACGAATTTCAGAAGAAATTGATTTAGAAAATTTTGTACTTGCGGGAGAGCCAATAAGTGAGCCAGGGAGTACTTATGATATAAATACAGGTGTTTGGACTATTCCAACTTTAGCAAGAGGGGAGGAAGCTGTTTTAACAATTACGGTAACCGTACCCAACGAAGGGGTATTTACAAATACAGCGAGCTTGTTAAGTTCTTTTCCAGCAGATAGTAATGCAGAAAATAATGACTCAGTTGCGGAGGTTATGGTTAGTGTTCCTACACCAGCCGAAGAAGGATTTTTGTTTAACCAGTTTTCTCCAAATGGTGATGGTACAAATGATGTTTTAAAGTTTCAAGACACAGATGTGTTGCCAGATTTTTCAAATGTATCTATTACAATATTTGACCGTTATGGCAATGCTGTAGTAGAAAAAAATAATTTCACAGACACTATAATTTGGGATGGGTTGTATGAAGGAAAACAGTCTCCTGCTGGAACCTATTTTTATGTTTTAAATTTAGTAGATGAAGATGGTGTTGAGGTTAAAAAAGGCTGGATACAGTTAATAAGATAATGTATATGAAATATAAGATAGGCATGCAAAAGCAATTTTTGTTTGTTTCCATATTACTTTTGTTATTTAGTATAACATCGATTTTTGCTCAAAAAGAACCCCAGTATACGCAGTATATGTATAATATTGGGAGTTTTAATCCTGCCTATGTTGGTAGTGTAGAGTCTCCTGAGATAAGTGCAGCTTATAGAGCACAATGGATAGATATTGATGGGGCACCAAGAACAATACGTTTAGGTACAAACCTTCCTTTCCAAAATGAAAAAATGGGATTAGGAATTAATATTGTAAATGACCAAATAGGACCCTTAACACAGACTTTTTTAGATATAGCATATTCTTATCAAGTTAAAGTAACCGATGAAACAAAACTTTCTTTTGGTATAGATGCAGGAGGGTCTTTTCTAAATGTAGATTTCTCTAAAGGAACGTTTGAAAATCCTGGTGAACCAATTTTAGATAGAGAAACTGTTAATAAATTTTACCCTACCATAGGAGCAGGTCTTTTTATGTATGGTGATCAGTGGTATTTGGGGGCTTCAATTCCTAATTTTTTGACAGAAAGCGTATATAATGAGGATGTTGCTACTGTTGTAGAAGATAAAATACAATTTAATTTTGTTGGGGGGTATGTTTTTAATCTATCCGACGGACTTAAATTTAAACCTGCATTTTTAATAAATTCATTACAAGGGGCACCGGTTAACATTAATGTGTCGACCAATTTTTTAATTAAAGATGTGTTTACAGCAGGTGTATCCTATAGAGTAGATAATGCTTTTAGTGGTTTGGCTGGTTTTCAAATATCAAACACAATGTACATTGGATATTCTTATGATTACAGTACAAATCTTTTAGGAGACTTTAATAGTGGTTCGCATGAATTTATTCTTAAATTTTATTTAGGTAGAGGTTCAAGCTCAAATGGTACAAGTAAATCTTCTTCTAAAGGGGAGAAACAAAATGCAAAAGGAAAACCAAAACAAATTGATACTCCAAGATTCTTCTAAAGCTAATAAGAATATGAAATTTAGATATATTATAATAGTATTTTTAGTGGTAAGTAATTTGTCTTTTGGACAGAATAAAAAGTCTAAAGGAGATATATATTTTTATGAATATAATTTTGCTAAAGCTATACAAGAGTATCGTAAAGAAGAAATGAAATGGCCGCTTACGCAAGAACAACGATTAAAACTTGCAGATAGTTATTTTCAAACAAAAAATTTTAAAAACGCAGCGCAATTATATATTAAAATTAATAAAGAGAATGATACCATTTTATCTACATATAGGGTAAATAAAATGCTTCAGAGTTTATCTAAAAATAACCAAAAAGAAAGAGTTGATGCTTTTTTGCAATCTAAATCTCATTTGTTGTCTGAAGAATTATTTCAAAATTATCAATTTAATAAAGAATTGCTGCTTGGAGGTGAAAGCTCTCAAGATTTTAAAATAGAAAACCTTTCTATAAATAGTAGTCAAGCAGATTTTTCTCCATGTTTTTATAATGATAAAATTTTATTTAGTAGTAGTAGAATACTTAGTTTCAAAAAAGGTTCTAAAGGTAATTCAGAAGGTTTTTTAGATATATACATAGCTAAAGTAACTACTAAAGGAGATGTATTAACTCCTAATCCTTTTACTAGAACTCCAGAATTTAATTACCATGAAGCTACACCTTATTACTCAGAGGCATTAAAGAAACTTTTTTATATACGTTCTAACAGTAGTGGAGGTAATATGGCATTTAATGAGGAAGGTAAAAACTCTTTAGCTATAGGTGTCTTAGATACTACAAATACTTTCAGGTATTTATTAAAAGATTTAAGCACGTCATTTTATTATCCATTTTATGAAGTAGAGACAAATAGGCTATATTTTGCAGCTAATTTTAGTGATAGTTTTGGGGGTACAGATTTGTATTATGTAGAAACCAATAACGGGCAAATTATGTCTAGACCTATTAATTTAGGAGCTAAAATTAATACACCTGGAAATGAAATAGCGCCGTATATTCATGAAGGTAGTTTGTATTATGCGTCAGATATTTTTTATGGTTTTGGAGGGATGGATATTTATAAAACCAATATACAAGTTGATAAAAGCTTTAGTATACCAATTAATTTGGGGGATGGGATTAACTCTAAATCTGATGATTTTGGATTCATTGTGAAAAATGATAAAGCTAATAATTTAATAGGGTACTTTTCTTCCAATAGAGCAGGGGGAAAAGGGAAAGACGATATTTATAAATTTAGCGTATCTAACCAAATAGGTTTAAAAACTTTTGCTATTAAAGGTAGAGTAATAAATTCAAGAACACGTAGAGGTGTAGATAAAGCTTTTGTAAAGTTATTAAATGAAAAAGGAAATGTTATTAGAGAAATTTATACTAATGATGATGGAGATTATAGCATAGAGTTACCTTGGAAAAAACAAATAACTATAAAAACAGGTAAAGAAGGGCATTCTTCTTTTTCTGTTACTTATAATAAAGAAGGGATGATTGAAGCTCAAAAAGAACCTTTAAACATAGGGATTGTAGCTTTAAATGATTTAATTGAAGAAAAAGAAAGTAAAGAAATTATTAAACTCAATAAATTTTATTTTAATAAAGGTAAAAGTGATATAACACCTTTAATAGCAGCAGAGTTAGATAAGGTTGTTAAAGCTATAAGGAGTTTTCCTCAATTAAAACTAAGTATAGAAACCCATACCAGTAGTAAAGGGTATACTTCTACAAACAAAAAGTTGTCTCAAAAAAGGTCAGATGCTATAAAGTTTTATTTACTTAAAAAAGGTGCCTCTGTCTCTAATATAGTTGGTTCTATTGGTTATGGAGAAGAACAAATTATTAATAGATGTGTAAATGGAGCATATTGTTTAGACTTTTTACATAAACAAAATGAAAGAACTTTAATTGTTTTAGTGAAGTAAATTACTAAAATATAACAATCCAAAAGTAGTATATAGAAAATAACGATAGGAAAATTATACCTATATATGTTAATATTTTAAGGCCTTTACATGGTTGTTGTTGTACGTTGAGTTCTTCACTAATAACATTTTTTAAATTCATATATCCTATAATAGGGGCAACAATAAAAGAAACAAATGTAGCAAGAGCTACTAATTGTCCCATGTTTGCTCCAAAAGCTGCAATGACAGTAAAATTTATGAATGTTAGTACAATTACTGCAATTGTAAATAACTTTTTATTTGAATTCGTTTTTTTTATTTTGGGTTTTAATAATTGTAAAATATCTACACTAACTCTTGCAATAGCATCGTGAGCCGTCATACATGTACTAAACATAGTAGCAAAAGCAGCTAATGATATAAGAATGTAAGCCCAATTTCCAATATGTATGGTAAATAAATTAACTAGTTGATCAGCAAAAATAGCTGCACTACTGCTTAATAAGGTGTTAGTTCCGTATAGTGTAAGCCAACCTATTATTAAAAAAAGAATAGCCAATATAGAAGTTATGATATAACCAGTATTAAATTCTTGGAGACTTGTTTTAAGACTTGGTTTATTTCCTTGTGTTTTCCATTTTTCTTTACTCCATAAACTAACCCAACTAGAGGCTTCTACTGTTGTAGGCATCCATCCCATTAAACCTATTAAAAAAAGAATGCCAGCTTCGTTAAAAATTGGAGAAGGTTTATAGTTAAAAACTTGTGCTACTTGACCTTTATTAATTACTAATATAGTAGTTGCAAGAACTGCAAATAATAGTATGGTAACAACTATTTTTAAAGATTTTTCTAAAAAAGAATACTTACCAATAATTAAGAGAAAACTAATAAAAATAAAAAGAGATAAAGCAATTATAGGAATAGGTATAGATGAAATTTTTAAAAGATTAATTAAAAGCCCAGAGGTTACAATGTATAAAGCGGCTAAAATTGTAAAAGTACTTATGAATGTAATTAAGGCATAAAACACTAAATACCCTTTGCCACGGTTTAAATACCCTTCAATTAGGGTTTTATTTGTGGCATTTGTATAACGTACTCCGAACTCAAAAAAAGGATATTTTAGAACATTTGCAAGAATAATAGGTATTACCATAACCCAACCATATTTGGCACCTGCTTTGGTAGACATTACAAGATGTGATGTGCCAATAGCCATGCTAGCAAATAATAATCCTGGACCTATGTTTTTAAGGGTTTTTTTAAGGGAAGATGTCAAATTAGTAAGTGTTTGTTTGCTTTTAAAAATACTATAATTTAAAAAGCAATTTTTTTATTCTATTATTATTTTATCACCAAAAAACTTTGGTTGGGTATTAAACAATAAGTCTATAAATACTTTTACTCTAGCAAAATATTCTCTGAGATGTACTTTAAATCCAGATTTTCCTTCAATATCTTCTGCGTTATACCCAATAGCATTTAATCCTTTTTGCTTAGCAATATATATAGCTCTTTCATTATGAAATTTTTGAGATATTATAGTAACGGAATCTAAACCAAAAATAACTTTTGCTCTAACCATAGAGTCTAATGTTCTAAAACCAGCGTAGTCTAAAAATATTTTATTGGCAGGAATACCTCCTTTAATTAAATCTTTTTTAAAGCTATTGGGCTCATTGTAGTATATACTGCCGTTATCACCGCTAACTAAAACAAAATCTATTTTTTTTGCATTATAAAGAGCTATGGTTGCTTTAATTCTATTTGTATAGTACGGATTTGAAGCGCCACTACTAAGTTTTTTAGATGTTCCCAGAACAAGTCCTACTTTGTTTTTAGAGATTGTAGTAGTCTTAAAAAAGGTTTTGTTTTTTGCAGAAGAAATAATAATATAATTACACAATAAAAGTGTAATACACCCTAACATTATTAAAGTAATAAAAACAAATTTCAGCTTCTTTTTC
The DNA here is from genome assembly GCF_947495965.1 of uncultured Maribacter sp. GTDB lineage: Bacteria > Bacteroidota > Bacteroidia > Flavobacteriales > Flavobacteriaceae > Maribacter_B. The sequence goes on along the minus strand of NZ_CANMBB010000001.1, from coordinate 135,919 downwards.
ATGTGTAGAGGTATTCAATCTTAAAGATAAGGAATAGTTTGTATAAAGGCTTTACTTGATTTTAAAAGTATTTATATAAAAAAACCCTTGAAAATCATAAGATTAACAAGGGTTTTGGTACTCGAGATGGGACTTGAACCCATACGGACTAATGTCCATTGGATTTTAAGTCCAACGTGTCTACCAATTCCACCACTCGAGCCTGTACTGTTATAAATAACAGCCAATTGGTATATTATACTGAGCGAAAAAAGGGATTCGAACCCTCGACCTCCACCTTGGCAAGGTGATGCTCTACCCCTGAGCTACTTTCGCATTATGTTTATGAACGAGTATCTGTTTCCAGATGCGGGTGCAAATTTAAGATAATTATATAAATTGCAAAGTAATTTTTAAGAAAAAATAGATTTTTTTTTAAGAAGTGGCTTTCTTCTTTTTTACAAGCAAGCGTTTAATTTCGTTTAACTTCATTAAAGCTTCTACTGGAGTTAATGTATCTATGTCTAAATGAGTGATTTCCTCTTTTATTTGTTCTAATAGTGGATCGTCTAAATTAAAGAAACTTAGTTGCATTTCATTTTGAGCAGATTGTAATTTATCTGTTAATTCTTCACTCGAATGTGATTTTTCGAGCTTTTTAAGAATTTTATTTGCTTTCAAAATTACTTGTTGTGGCATTCCGGCCATTTTTGCAACGTGTATTCCAAAACTATGTTCGCTACCTCCAGGGGTAAGTTTTCTTAGAAAAAGTACAGTGTCTTTTAATTCTTTAACCGATACGTTGTAATTTTTTATACGTTCAAAAGTGGTACACATTTCATTAAGTTCATGATAATGTGTTGCGAACAAGGTTTTTGCTTTTGCTGGGTGTTCGTGTAAATACTCAGAAATTGCCCAAGCAATAGAAATACCATCATAGGTACTTGTTCCTCGTCCTATTTCATCTAAAAGAACTAAACTGCGCTCCGAGAGGTTGTTTAAGATAGAGGCTGTCTCATTCATTTCTACCATAAAAGTAGATTCTCCCATAGATATATTGTCACTAGCGCCAACTCTTGTAAATATTTTGTCTACTAAACCAATTGTTGCAGCTTCAGCGGGAACAAAACTCCCCATTTGCGCCAATAAAACAATTAAGGCGGTTTGTCTTAATATGGCAGATTTACCACTCATATTTGGACCCGTAATCATTATTATTTGCTGTTGGGTTCTATCTAAGTGTACATCATTGGCAATATAAGTTTCTCCTAGGGGTAATTGTTTTTCAATTACAGGGTGCCTACCATTGGTTATAGATAAATCTGTAGATTCATTAATTTCTGGTAAAACATAATTATTTTCTTTTGCTAACTGTGTAAAACCACAAAGGCAGTCTAGCTGTGCAATTAGTTGTGCATTGTTCTGTACTGGAGCAATATATTCTTGCATCCATACTACAAGTTGCAAGAATAACTGTTGCTCTAAACTTAAAATACGTTCTTCTGCTCCAAGTATTTTGGCTTCATATTCTTTTAGCTCTTCGGTTATATAGCGTTCTGCATTAACTAAAGTTTGCTTACGAATCCATTCTTCTGGAACTTTATCTTTATGGGTGTTACGCACTTCTATATAATACCCAAATACATTGTTTGACGCTATCTTAAGGGAGCTTATTCCAGTTCTTTCGGTTTCTCTAGCAAGCATATTATCTAAATATTCTTTGCCAGAAAATGCAAGTCCTCTAAGTTCATCTAATTCTTCGGAATACCCTTTAGCAATAGCATTTCCTTTTAGGATATTAATGGGGGCTTCCTCACTAAGCATTTCTTTAATTTTACTTCGTAGTAAATCGCAACTGTGTAATTGGTCTCCTATAAGATTAAGAGCTTCATTCTTGGCATTTTTGGTAAGTTGCTTTAATGGAATAATAGATTCTAAAGAATTTTTAAGTTGAATGATTTCTCTAGGGTTTACTTTACCAGTAGATACTTTAGAAATTAAACGCTCTAAATCGCCCATTTGCTTTATCCAGTGCTGTAATTTATCTAAATCTTCTTCTTGTTTAGATAAATACGTAATAACCGCATGCCTTTTTTGTATTCTTTCTAAATTTTTGAGAGGAAGTGCAAGCCAACGTTTAATCATTCTTCCTCCCATAGGAGAAATGGTTTTGTCAATTACATCTAATAAAGTAACTGCATTTATATTATGAGATTGGTAAAGTTCTAAGTTTTTAATGGTAAACCTATCCATCCAAATATATTCATCTTCGGCAATACGTTGTAATTTATTTATATGCTGTAGTTGTTTATGTTGTGTTTCTGATAAATAATGTAAAACTACACCAGAAGCAATAGTACCATTAATAAGATGCTCCACGCCAAAACCTTTAAGTGTACTTGTTTTAAAGTGGTTAGTTAGGGTTTCTTTGGTATAATCTTCCTGAAAAACCCAATCTTCCATGAAAAAGGTATGAAACTGTGTTCCAAAAACGTCTAAAAATTCTTTTTTATGCGCTTTAGAAATAAGTATTTCATTAGGAGCAAAGTTTTGTAAAAGTTTGTCTATTTGTTCTTCAGTACCTTCAGAGGTTAAAAATTCTCCTGTAGAAATATCAACAAATGAAACACCTAATTTTTTTCTACCAAAATGAACAGCACATAAAAAGTTGTTAGTTTTAGCACTTAAAATATCATCATTTAAAGCAACCCCAGGAGTAACTAATTCTGTAACGCCTCTTTTTACAATGGTTTTGGTTTGTTTAGGGTCTTCTAACTGGTCACAAATTGCAACTCTTTGCCCAGCTTTTACAAGTTTAGGTAAATAGGTGTTTACAGAATGATGTGGAAACCCAGCTAGTTCTGTTTTTTCCCCTCCATTGTTTCTGTTTGTTAAGGTTATACCTAATATTTTGGATGCTTTAATAGCATCTTCACCAAAAGTTTCGTAAAAATCGCCAACCCTAAAAAGTAACATAGCATCTGGATACTTTGTTTTAATAGTGTTGTATTGTTGCATTAAAGGGGTAACCTTCTTTGTTTTTTCTTTAGCTGCCAATTGGTAATTTTTAAAGTATTTTTGTAACCTAACGAAAATAATATTTTCCTTATAGAATATACATCATTGTTGATATTTCAGGATAACTTAAAAAAAGCAACAGTTGTGTATTTTATTTTGGTGTTTTATTAATAGAAGTAAATGAGAAAATTAAAGAATGAAGAATTAGACCGCTTAGATATAGAAGGGTTTAAGAATGCTAATAAAACTCCTGTTGTTGTTGTTTTAGATAATATAAGGAGTTTAAATAATATTGGTTCTGTTTTTAGAACTTCCGATGCTTTTTTAATTGAGAAAATATACCTCTGTGGTATTACTGCAACTCCGCCAAATAAAGATATTAATAAAACCGCACTTGGAGCAACAGAAAGTGTAGCTTGGGAGTATAAAGAAAGTACACTAGATGTAATTCAGAATCTTAATGCGGAGGGATATACTAGTTTAGCAATTGAGCAAGCAGAAAATGCCACAATGCTTCAAGATTTTAAAGTAAAACCTAATGAGAAATATGTTTTAATTTTTGGAAATGAAGTAAAAGGGGTTTCACAAGAAGTGGTTAACATTTGCACTGGAGTATTAGAAATTCCACAATTCGGAACCAAACATTCTTTAAATATTTCGGTTAGTGCAGGTATTGTTATTTGGGATGTTTGGAGTAAAATTAAAGTAAAAAAAAACCCAACCTAAGTTGGGTTTTAGAGTAAAGTTTGAGTTAGTTAGTTGCATAAATGCTTCTGCAATTACGGCAATTGATTTAAAGTGTGCAAGGAATTTGCCAAAATTATGTTAATTTATTTGTTGAAATGCCAACTTTAAGACCTTATCTATAATTATTTGATAATCCTTTTCATTGGCTACAAAATCTAATTTAGTAACATCTATTACCAAACTATTTTCTTTGGGGTAGCCTTTAAGAAAATCAAAATAACCTCTATTAATTTTTTCTAGGTAATCGGTTTTAATACCTTGTTCATAGTCTCTTCCGCGTTTTTTTATGTTTTCTAAAAGACGTTCTGTTGTTTGGTATAGGTATACATAAATTTGTGGTTTTTTAACCTCCTTATGCATAAAATTAAATATTTTTCTATATAATTCATATTCGTCTTTTTGTAAAGTAACTTTAGCAAAAATTAGGGATTTAAAAATATCATAATCACTAACCATAAAGTCTTTAAAAAGGTCAAATTGGGAGGTGTCATCAGAGAATTGTTGGTATCTATCTGCTAAAAAAGACATTTCTAAAGGAAAAGCATACCTAGATTGGTCTTTGTAAAAATTTGGTAAAAAAGGGTTTTCTGCAAAGCGTTCTAATACGAGTTTTCCATTAAAATCTTTTGCTATCTTAGTTGCTAAAGAAGTTTTTCCTGCGCCAATATTACCTTCTATAGAAATGAACTGGGAAGTTGCTAATAACTTTTGCTTAGTACAAAAAAGGGTGTATTTTGTTTTTGTTAAAACACTTTTGTCTTTACATTCCTGTATTAAATTTCTAGTATCTTTTTTTAAAATTGGATGATAAAATTGAGGAGCAATATCTGCCAATGGTTTTAATACAAAAAGTCTTTCCTGTAATTTAGGATGTGGTATGGTTAAATTAGAGTCTGTTTGTACTATTGTATCGTAATAAACAATATCTAAATCTATGGTTCTAGATTGGTAACCAGTATTTGCAGACCTTTCTCTGCCTAATTTTTTTTCTATTTCTAATAAATTAAAAAGTAACTCTTCTGGATGTAATTCTGTTTGTATATGTAAACATGCGTTTAAAAAATTTTCTCCAGAAAATCCCCATGCAGGGCATTCGTACACTTTGGAGCATTTTTTAACAACACCAATCTTTTTAGTAATTAAAAAAATGGCTTCTTGTATGGTTTCTAGTCTATTGCCTAAGTTACTACCAATAGAAATATAAGTATCTGTTGTATTGTTCATAATCTTGAGGCAAAATAAGCAAAACAATTTCAATTGGTTATCTTTGTTAGCTAATATTAACAGCTTATTTAATGAATTTTTTAAGAAATCTACTAGCGGCTATTTTGGGGTGTATCATAGCTTTTGGGATTGTATTTATAATGTTTGTGATTTTTATTGCTTTATCTAGTAGTAATTCGGAAACTGTAGAAGTAAAGCCAAAATCTATTTTAGAACTACAATTACAGCAACCAATAAATGATTATGTAGGAGGAGATGAGGAAAATCCTTTTAAGGCTTTATTTCAAAAATCGGAAGATTTAGATAGAATTATTCATGCTATAAAAGTTGCAAAGAATGATAAAGACCTTGTAGGTATAAGTATAAATAATAATTTCTTAATGTCGGGTTGGGCACAAACACAATCTATAAGAAAAGCATTAGAGGATTTTAAAACTAGTGGTAAGTTTATTTATTCTTATGGAGATTTTTATATGCAGAAAGATTATTATTTGGCTAGTGTTTCGGATTCAGTTTTTTTAAATCCAGTTGGAGTTTTAGACTTTAAAGGATTATCTACAGAGGTTTTGTTTTATAAAGACTTGCAAGAGAAAACAGGCGTTAAAATGGAAGTGATTCGTCATGGAAAATATAAAAGTGCTGTGGAACCTTATTTAAATGATACAATGAGTGATGCTAATAGAACTCAAATAAAAGAGTTAATAGGGTCAGTTTGGAACTCAGTTGTGGATGATATTGCATTAAGTAGAAATATGACTGTAGAGGATATGAATACTATTGCCGATACTTTAGGAGGTAGAATGCCAAAACATGCAAAAGCTTCTAAATTAATTGATGCAATAACGTATTATGATGAATATGAAAAAAAGCTAAAAAATGCAGCTGGAATTGAAGAAGATAAAGAAATTAACCTTTTAAGTATTCAAGAGTATAGTGCTAAAGCAAATACTATAAAATTACATAAAGGGGAGCAAAAGATAGCTGTAATTTATGCGCAAGGAGAAATATTATACGGTGAAGGAAGTAATGAGGTAATAGGTCAGGGGCTTATTAATGAAGCTATTATAAAAGCAAGAGACGATGAAAAAATAAAAGCAATTGTTCTTCGTGTAAATTCTCCGGGCGGTAGTGCTCTAACTTCAGATATTATCTGGAGAGAAGTGATGCTAGCTAAAGAAGTGAAGCCTGTAGTAGTTTCTATGGGGAATGTTGCTGCTTCTGGGGGGTATTATATTGCTGCTGGTGCAGATAAGATATTTGCGGAACCAACTACTATTACAGGTTCTATTGGTGTTTTTGGAACCATACCTAATGTAAATGAGTTGGCTACAGATATTGGAATTAATGCAGAACAAGTTGGGACAAATAAAAATTCTGTTGGGTACTCTGTTTTTGAGCCAATGTCCGATAATTTTAGAGGAGAAGTACAAGAAAGTATAGAAACTACTTATACAACTTTTTTGGAGAAAGTATCTAGTGGAAGAGGGATTTCTATGGCACAAGCAGATAGTATAGCGCAGGGTAGAGTTTGGAGTGGTGTAGATGCAAAACGTGTTGGTTTGGTAGATGAGTTGGGAACTTTGGAGGATGCTATTAATGCAGCGGCAGCTTTGGCTAATTTGGAAAAATATGGAATTAAAAAGTTTCCTAAATATAAAACAGGAATAGAAAAATTAATGGAAGATATAGGAGGAGCAAGTATCTTTAATAAAGAAGAAATTATTTCTAAAGAAATTGGTCCAGAAGGGTATGCTATTTTAAAGGAGATAAAAAAAGCAATGAACCAAAAGGGAGTCCAAGTAAGAATGCCTTATACTTTAGATATTAAGTAGTAATATGTGTTATTATAAAGTAAAATGTAATTAATTCCTAAATCGTAGTTTTTTATTTTGTTTGCCTATTTTTGAATATGCTAAAATTAGAAGATAAGAGACTTGCTTATAAAATATATCTGTATCTAGGAGCTTTATTTATTACATCTTTAGTTGTTTCTAATTTAATTTTTCAAAAATTCTTTTATTGGAAACCTTTTGGAGATATTACTATTTTTGGAGCACCTTTATTTGAAATTTCGGTTGGGATATTACCTTACCCAATTACATTTTTAATAACAGATTTAATCTCTGAAATTTATGGAAAGAAAAAGGCAAACCAAATTGTTGTAGCTGGTATTTTTGCTTCATTCTTTTCTATGGGAATTGTATTGATAGCTAATTACGTTCCAGCAATAGATGCTTCTCCTGTTAATAATGCTATTTTTAACAATGTTTTTTCATTATCGCCGCTAGCTGTTCTTGCTTCTATGTTGGCGTATTTATTTGCTCAATTTGTAGATATCCAAATCTATCATTTTTGGAAAAAAGTAACCAAAGGCAAGCATTTATGGCTTAGAAATAATTTTTCTACGTTCTTTTCTCAGTTTATAGATACGTTTACGGTTGTTGGTTTATTATGTGTGTTTAAGGTGCTTCCATGGGATTTGTTTTTTGGATTAGTGGTTAGCGGATTTATTTTTAAGATAATTATAGCATTTGTAGACACCCCTTTTCTATATTTCTTCGTATATATTATAAGAAAAAGATTTAATCTGACAATAAATCAGGAAATAGACTTAGAGGCATAATTTTTTTTACTGTTTTTAATTTGTAATTGCATATTCTTATCATATATGAAAAAGAAAGTTTTTAAAATTTTTGGGATAGTATTTTTAGTAGTTATAGCAACACTAATTGCAGCACCTTTTTTTCTAAAAGGGAAAATTACAGATATTATTAAAAATAAAGTAAACCATAGTGTAGATGCTACCTTTGATTTTAGGGATGCTAACCTTAGTTTGTTCTCTAGTTTTCCTAACGCAAAAGTAAGTTTAGAAAATATTTCATTAGTTAATAAAACTCCTTTTGAAGGGGATACTCTTTTTTCTTCTAATAGCATAGAGTTAGAAATGTCTATAAAAGAACTTTTTAAAGACGCTAATGAGCCAATAACCGTAAAGAGTTTAGCTATAGACAAAGCACTTCTTAACATTCTTGTAAATGAGAAAGAAGAAGCTAATTATGACATTTCTAAAGGGGAGAAAGAAGAAAGTAATACAACCAACTCAGGAGAAAATTCTGGGTTTAGTTTTTCTATGAATTCTTACACCATTACAAATACAGATATAAATTATATAGATAAATCTACAGGAATAAGCTTAATGCTTAAAGATATGAATCATTCTGGGTCAGGAGATTTGTCCTTAGCAACTTCGGAACTAGATACACACACAGATGCTTTAGTGTCTTTTGAAATGGATTCTACCAATTATTTAAACAATAACAAGATAAAGTTAGATGCTATAATAGGGATAGATTTAGAAAAAAGTAAATACACTTTTTTAAAGAATAAAGCACTTATAAACCAGTTGCCTCTTGTGTTTCATGGGTTTATACAGGTTAATGAAAACAATCAAGAGTTAGATATTACTTTTAAAACTCCGTCATCAGATTTTAAAAACTTTTTGGCATTAATTCCAGAAGTATATTCCAAAGATATAGGCAATGTAAAAACCTCAGGAGATTTTACGGTAGAAGGAGCTTTTAATGGAGTAGTAGATGATACACATATTCCAAAATTTAATATAGCAATAGCATCTCATAATGCTTCCTTTAAATATCCAGATTTACCAAAAACGGTTCAAGACATAAATATAGATGTGGCTATAAATAATGATTCAGGTATTGCAGAAGATACTTATATAGATATTAATAAAGGAACCTTTAGGATAGATGAAGATACGTTTTCCGTAATAGCAAATATTAAAGAGTTAATGGGAAATACAAAAGTTAATGCCAAATTAAAAGGAATAATGAATTTGGCTAATATTTCTAAAGCATACCCTGTTCCATCGGATTTAGATTTACAAGGGCTTTTAAATGCAGATATAAGCACGGCTTTTGATATGGCCTCTGTAGAACAAGAAAAATATGAGAATACAAAAACACAGGGAACTTTACAGCTTAAAGACTTTGTGTATAAAAGTAGTGAAGTGCCAAATCCAATAAAACTAAATACTACATCGGTTACATTTAATCCTAAAACAGTTACCTTAAATACTTTGGAAGGAAAAACTGGAAAGACAGATTTTAAGGCAAATGGTACCATAGATAATTTATTGGGTTTTATGTTTAATGAGGATAAGGTAGAAGGGAACTTTAACTTAAACTCAAACACTTTTGCGTTAGATGATTTTATGGTTGCTGAAGAAGAAATGGGATCTGCAACTTCGCAAAACAAAACAACAGAACCTGGTTCTGGTGAAGAGAAAATTAAAATCCCATCATTTTTAGATTGCACCATAAATGCCGATGCTAAAACAGTATTGTATGATAATTTAACACTTACTAATGTTAAAGGTAGCCTTAAGATTAAAGACGAAAAGGCAACTCTAAATAATATGACATCTTCTATGTTGGGAGGTAAGGTTGGTTTTGGTGGCCAAGTATCTACCAAACAAGATATACCAACATTTGCAATGCAATTAGATTTAGATAAATTAGGCATTGCAGAGACTTTTAAATCTTTAGAACTTTTTAAAGTGTTAGCGCCAATTGCAAGTGCATTGCAAGGTAAGTTAGATTCTAATATAGAAATATCAGGAAACTTAACAGATGATTTTACACCAGATTTAGGTTCTATTTCTGGTAATGTTTTGGCAGAATTACTTTCTAATGATATAGATCCTAATAAAGCTAAATTACTTTCTTCTTTAACCAGTAATCTTAGTTTTTTAAAGTTAGAGGATATAGATTTAAAAGGAGTAAAAACTGCCCTAACTTTTGAAGATGGAAAAGTAAAAGTAAAACCATTTTTTATTAACTATAAAGATATAAAAGTGAATGTATCTGGCGGTCATAATTTTGATAGTAGTTTAGATTATAAAGCTACTTTAGATGTGCCTGCTAAATATTTAGGGACCGAAGTAACGAGCTTAATATCTAAAATAGACGATAGTAGTTTAGAGAATTTAACTATACCTGTTACCGCAAATATTGGAGGTTTGTATAATAGTCCAAAAGTATCTACAGATATGACTAGTGGAGTTAAAAGTTTAACAACTAAATTAATGGATATTCAAAAACAGAAATTAATTAATAAAGGAAAAGATAAGGCAAAAGATTTATTGTCGGATGTTTTAGGGGGTAGTGCTTCTGAAAATGACACAACACAATCTAAGGATAAAACCAAAGAAGGGGTAAAAGAGGTTTTAGGAGGTATTTTAGGTGGTAGTAAGCAAAAAGAATCTTCGGAAAATGCTTCAGAAACAAAAGTAGATTCTACAGCTGCTCCAAAAAAGGAAAAAGATGTAATAAAAGAAAAGGCTAAAAATATTTTAGGCGGACTCTTGGGTGGTAAAAAGAAAGAGGAGTAAACTAGTTAATAGTTAGTCCAACATACAATCCTTCATTTGCTCTAATGTTAAAAACAGTATTGTCTTCAAAAATTAGATATTGACCTTTAATACCAGTAAGTTTTCCTGTATAATTTGGAGTTTTGGATAAATTTAGACTTTTTACTTTTTCAGGATACGATAGTACAGGAAAATGTAAATGAGTTTCTAAATTAGAATCTATAAAGTACTCTTGGGTTTCTTTTGGAATATATTGTTTTAGTTTATTTCTCCATTCTACTAAATTTTCATCATCAATGGTATTAGTGAGCATTTTGCGCCAATTAGTTTTGTCTGCAACATGTTCTTTTAAAGCAACTTCAGTAATACCTGCTAAATATCTATTTGGTACTTCTACAATTTCTATAGCTTCATGCGCTCCTTGGTCTATCCATCTCGTAGGAACCTGACCTTTTCTAGTTACACCAACTTTTACATTACTAGAGTTAGCTAAATAAACAATATGGGCTTGTAATTGCGCTTTTTTTTCAAATTCTAAATCACGATCTTCTTTTCCTAAATGTGCAGTACTTAATTCTGGTCTCATAATCCAATCTCCAGCAGATGGAGTTTCAAAAAAGCAAGATTTGCAAAATCCCTGTCTATAAATGGCTTTGTCTAAATGGCAATTAAGACATTCATATTTAATAAAATCTATAGACAGTTCTTTGTTTAAAACTTGATTTACATTCAAAAAGTCATTATCAAAAATTAAATAATATTGAATAGGGTTTCCTATTTCTGTTTGCATTTTTTTTAAAACACCTTGGTATTGCATGATAAATAATTGAATTAAAAAATCTATTTGAAAATGATAACTTTTAGAACTAAATTTAGTGTCTATTTCCTAGTTTATAAAGAAATAGAAAAACAGGATAAAGATACCTAAAAATGCCTATACCATTATTTAATTCTATAGCTTCTTGGCTCTTAAAAAAGAGATTTCATCAAATAGAACTTTTTATAAAATATCCGGAGGAGGTGCAGGCTGAGGTTTTAAGTCAGTTAATTGAGTATGCCGAGGATACAGAAATTGGAAGAAGGTATGATTTTGCATCTGTAAAAAATTATCAAACATTTAGAGAGAGGGTTCCTATTATTTCTTATGAAGAAATACAGCCAATAATAGAACGTACAAGAAAAGGGGAGCAAAATCTTTTTTGGCCAACATCTATTAAGTGGTTTGCAAAGAGTAGTGGTACTACTAATGCTAAAAGTAAGTTTATACCTGTAAGTTCTGAAGCTTTAGAAGATTGTCATTATAAATCGGGAAAAGATTTGTTGTGTTTGTATTTAAATAATAATGAAAACTCACAATTATTTACAGGTAAGAGTCTAAGGCTAGGAGGGAGTAAAGAAATTTATGAAGATAATGGTTCCTTTTTTGGAGATTTATCTGCTATCTTAATAGATAACATGCCTTTATGGGCAGAGTTTAGTAGTACGCCAAGTAATAAGGTGTCTTTAATGAGCGAATGGGAAGATAAATTAAGAGCAATAATAAAAGAAACCACCCAGGAGAATGTAACTAGTTTAGCAGGAGTACCTTCATGGATGTTAGTACTTCTTAATAATGTAATAGAAGAAACTGGAAAAAACCACCTTTTTGAAGTTTGGGAAAATTTAGAGGTGTATTTTCATGGAGGTGTAAGTTTTAGTCCCTACATGGACCAGTATAAAAACTTGTTTCCAAGAAAGAGTTTTAAGTATTATGAAATTTATAATGCCTCGGAAGGCTTTTTTGCTATTCAAGATTCTAATTACGAGAAAGATTTATTGTTAATGTTGGATTATGGTATTTTCTATGAATTTATTCCAATGGAAACTTATGGTACTTTAGAACAATATGCTATTCCTTTATGGGAGGTACAAATGCATAAGAACTATGCTATTGTAATTACCACAAATTCTGGCCTGTGGCGTTATAGAATTGGAGACACGGTTCGTTTTACATCTTTAAAACCTTATAGAATAAAAGTTACTGGGCGCACAAAGCATCATATTAATGTATTTGGCGAAGAGTTAATTATAGAAAATGCCGAAGAGGCTTTAAAAAGTGTGTGTATTAAAACAGGAGCTAAAATTAAAGATTATACTGCGGCACCTGTATTTATGTCTGGAAAAGAAAAGGGAACACATGAGTGGGTAATAGAGTTTAGAAAACCTCCGGAGAAGTTAGATTATTTTATTGAATTTTTAGATAATGCATTAAAATCATTAAACTCTGATTATGAGGCAAAAAGATATAATAATATAACTCTTAAAATGCCAGTAGTTCATATTGCTAGAGAGAACTTATTTAATGATTGGTTAAAATCTAAAGATAAGTTAGGAGGGCAACATAAGATTCCAAGATTGTCTAATAAAAGAGACTACATCGAAGAATTACTTCATATGAACAATTAAATGTGGATTTGTTTCGTTTAATACTCATCTTAGGGTTCTAATCATTACAGAACTATAACTTAAACTAACAAATATGGCAGAAAGACTAGTTATTATATCCGACATGTGGGGAGCAAAAAAAGGTCTTTGGATTACATCTTATTTAGGATACCTTCAGCAATATTTTGATATTGTTTTTTATGATATTCAACAACTAGCAAACTTAGATTTAAAAGTAAATTCTGGAGAGAATATACATAAAGCTTTTGTGGAAGGCGGTATAGACATAGCGGTTGCACACTTATTAAAAAAAGAAAAAGAACCAAGTCATTATTTAGCATTTAGTACTGGAGGTACTATTGCTTGGAAAGCAACAAACTTAGGGTTACCTATGAAATCATTATATACTGTTTCTGCTACTAGAATTCGTTATGAAAACGAGAAGCCAGAAGTGCCAACTAAATTAATTTTTGGTGAAAATGACAGTTTTAAACCTTCTAAAGAATGGGAAGGGAAACTAGATATAGAGATAGAGTCTGTAGCTAATTTTGGTCATACTTTATATAGTGATGAAAAAATTATAAAAAAGGTTTGTAAAGACTTGTTGGATCAGGTAACTAAGTTACCTTCTAAATCTAAAAAGGCAGTTTAGAAAAACCATTTATTTGAAATAAAAAAAGCAAAGAATGTAAATTCTTTGCTTTTTTGTTTTTTAAGTAATTTTCTTAGGATTAAGAAACAGCTTTTAGTTTCTTAATAGTCTCATAAGATATTTTTTTCTCTGCGTAAGGTTTAGTAACCTTAAACTCTTTTTTATCACTGCTAGGTAACTCAAACATAGCATCTGTAAAAATAGCTTCGCAAAGAGAACGTAAACCTCTTGCTCCTAATTTATATTCTATAGCTTTTTCAACTATATATTCTAAAGCTTGTTCTGTAATAGTAAAAGTAATATCATCCATTGCAAAAAGCTTCTCATATTGTTTTATGATAGCATTTTTTGGCTCTGTTAATATTGCTCTTAGCGTTTTGGCATCTAATGGGTTCATGTGTGTTAAAACAGGAAGCCTTCCTATAATTTCAGGAATTAAACCAAACTCTTTTAAATCTTTAGGAATTATATATTGTAAAATATTTGTTTCGTCTAATTGCTCATCTGCTTTAGAGGCGCTATAGCCTACAGCTTGCATGTTTAAGCGCTTTGTAATTGCACGTTCTATGCCATCGAAAGCTCCACCGGCTATAAAAAGAATATTCTCGGTATTAACTTCGATAAATTTTTGATCTGGATGTTTTCTTCCGCCTTTTGGTGGTACATTTACAACCGTACCTTCTAATAATTTAAGTAGGCCTTGTTGTACACCTTCTCCAGAAACATCTCTGGTTATAGATGGGTTGTCGCTTTTACGGGCAATTTTGTCAATTTCATCAATAAAAACAATACCTCTTTCTGCTTTTTCTAAGTTGTAATCTGCAGCTTGTAAAAGACGTGTTAATATACTTTCTACATCTTCACCAACATAACCAGCTTCAGTTAAAACTGTAGCATCTACAATTGCTAAAGGAACATTAAGCATTCTTGCTATGGTTTTTGCCATTAAGGTTTTTCCTGTACCTGTTTGGCCAACCATTATAATATTGCTCTTTTGTATTTCTATCTCATCTTCCGCAGAAGAAGGTTGTAATAATCTCTTGTAGTGATTGTATACAGCAACAGACATTACTTTTTTAGTACGCTCTTGCCCAATGATAAAAGTGTCTAAAAAATCTTTTATCTCTATAGGCTTTTTTAAGACCAGCTCACTAGAAAGGTCATTGGTTTTGGTTTGTTTAGATTCTTCTGCTACAATGCCGTGGGCTTGTTCTATGCAGCGATCACATATATGCGCATCTAAACCAGCTATTAATAAGTTGGTTTCTGGCTTTTTACGACCGCAAAATGAGCATTCTAAGTTTTCTTTTGCCATATTAATTAGTACCTTTTCGTATACATAACGAAAGATTTTCTTTTTTGGTTTATCCTTTTTTATAAAGGAAGAGTATTTTAATAGTCGAAATTATTGCTTATCCCTAACCAAAATTTCATCAATCATACCATATTTTTTTGCTTCTTCGGCTTTCATCCAGTAATCACGATCACTATCGTCATGAACCTTGTCTATAGTTTGTCCTGAGTGCTGTGCTATTATTTGGTATAATTCCTCTTTTAATTTTAGAATTTCGCGAGCGGTAATTTCAATATCACTAGCTTGTCCTTGCGCGCCACCCATTGGTTGGTGTATCATTACACGTGAGTGGGTTAAGCCACTACGTTTTCCTTTTTCTCCTGCACATAAAAGAACAGCTCCCATAGATGCAGCCATACCTGTACAAATAGTAGCAACATCTGGTTTTATAAACTGCATAGTGTCATAAATTCCTAAGCCAGCATATACACTACCACCTGGAGAGTTAATATATATTTGTATGTCTTTAGAAGCATCTGCACTTTCTAAAAATAATAATTGCGCTTGTACAATGTTTGCAACTTGATCGTTTATACCTGTTCCTAAGAATATAATACGATCCATCATTAACCTAGAAAAAACATCCATAGCAATAGCGTTTAGTTGTCTTTCTTCTATAATATTAGGAGTCATATTTGTTGGGTACATGCTACTCATGATTTTGTCATAGTACATGCTGTTGATTCCTTGGTGATTTATGGCGTAATTCTTAAATTCTTTTCCGTAATCCATATTAGGTATTTATTCAAATTTATAACTAAAAAAAGGTGCCGAAAATAAATTTCCGGCACCGTAAAGATACTTATTTATTTTATGCAAAACTACCCGTAAACTTCTTTCACAAAGTTTTCGTATGTTACCTCTTTGGTCTTTAAGTTTACTTTTTCTTTATAAAGAGAAAGTAGCTTTTGACTCATTAATTGTTCTGATAATCTTTTTACTTCGTCTTGGTTACTTAAAACTCTAGAAGCAATATTATCTAATTCTTCTTCTTTTGGATCTAATTGTCCAAATTGTGCCATTTGACTTTTAATAAATCCTTTAGCGAATTCTTTTAACTCCTCCATTTGAATTTGAATATCATTGTCTTTAATGATTTTCCCTTCAATTAGTTGGTAGCGTAATCCTTTTTCAGATTTTTCAAACTCTTCAGCAGCTTGTTCCTCTGTTAACGGATTTTCACCCGTAGATTGTATCCACTTTGTTAAAAAATTTGTTGGAAGTTCAAATTTTGTATTTTCAATGAAGTATTCTGTGACGTCATTAAGCAATTTTTGGTCTGCTTGTTGCTCAAATTGTTTTTCAGAATCTTCTTTTATTTTTTCTTTTAATTCTTTTTCAGAAGTAACTATGTCTTTACCAAAAAGTTTATCAAATAACTCTTGGTCTAATTTAGCAGGTTCTCTTTCATTTATTTCTTCAATAGTGAAAGTAACTTCTGTATTTAAGTCTTTAGCTTTTTCTGCATCTACACCTAAAGTACTAGCTAATAAATGTTCTTCTTTTAAAAGACCTTTTGTTTTTAATGTAACAACATCACCAACTTTTTTGCCAACTAAGCTATCAATAGCTTTTTTAGCTTTTAATTTATCTAGCTCTAGTGTGCTTTTGTTCTCTATACCTTCTTCTTCATTAGTGAAAGTACCAGTTACTTCGTCTTTTTTACCTGCCTCTTCTTTGCTAACTAATTTCCCGTACTGCTTAGCAATACGTTCTATTTGTTCGTTAACCATTTTGTCATCGGCAACAATTTTGTAACTAGTAATTGCTTTCTTTGTTTTTAAAGCAACATCAAAACTAGGCGCTAGTCCTAATTCAAACTCAAAATTAAAATCGTCCTTGTCCCAGTCAAAACTTTCTTGTTGTTTTGGTAATGGGTTTCCAAGAACATCTAACTTCTCTTCAGTAAGATATTTGTTAAGGTTTTCTTGAATAAGTTTATTTACTTCGTCTACTAAAACAGCTTTACCGTATTGCTTTTTAATAAGCCCCATAGGTACTTGGCCTTTTCTAAAACCAGGGATATTTGCTTGTTTTCTGTAATCTTTTAAAATACTCTCTACTTTGTCTTGGTAGTCGTCCTTAGTAATGGCAACTTTTACAACAGCATTTAAATCGTCTATCTGCTCTTTTGTGATGTTCATTCTTAAATCTATTTTTGCATAAATAAAATGGTGTGCAAAAGTACTATAATTTGTAGAGCCTCACAACTTTTTAAACTACTGAATTTCAAACCTTAAACTTGGGCTTTATTTGCTCTATAATCTTGGTATAACTAGGAAGCGCTTGTTGGTATTTTAAAAGCTTGCTTTCTTGTGAATGTTCTTGAAGTAATTTAAGGGTTATTTACTTTCTTTTAGTAAAGAGAAAAGTATGGATTGTAGAAAAGATAAAAGTAAGCTAAATAGTACTGCAGACCAGAAGCTAGTTACATGAAAACCATCAATTAAATTGTCTGCTAAAAAAATAATAATAGCGTTAATAACTAGTAAAAATAGCCCTAAAGTTAATATGGTAACTGGTAATGTGAATATTACTAATATAGGTTTTACTATAAAATTAAGTAAGCTAAGGACAATTGCAACAATAATAGCGGTAATATAATTGTCTACCTGCACATTTGGTAAAAGGTTGGCTAAAACTATTACGGCTAATGCGCTTAAAAGTGTTCTTAATATTAATTTCATAGTTATTTTAAATAAGGTGTAATTCTTACTAAATATAGCGATTATTAATGGTTTCTACTTCTGATTTAAAAAAATACTAGATTTAGAAAAAAACTGTTTTGGGTTTTCGGCATGAAGCCAATGACCAGCATTATCTATGGTTTCTATTGTTGCTTTAGGAAAATGTAGTTTAATTTGAGGAGAATCATTTGGCATTATATATTCTGATTTATCTCCTCTTAAGAATAAAGTATCTCCATTAAAAACATCTAAGCTGCCAATGTTTTCTCCTATTTCTTCCATTTTATTGCTTAAAACTTTTAAGTTAAACCTAAAGCCTAGTTTTCCTTTTTCTTCCCAATACAGGTTTTTAAGTAAAAATTGGCGTGTACCAAAATCTGGTATATACTTTTCTAGCGCTAGGTCTGCTTCTTTTCTAGATGCAATCTTTTCTATAGATATGGCATTTAGGCCTCCTATAATATTTTCATGGTGTGGAGGGTAAAATTTTGGAGCTATATCCGCGATCAATAACTTTTTTACCATTTCAGGGTAAGAACACGCAAATTGCATGGCGGTTTTACCTCCCATAGAATGTCCTATTAAGGATGTACTTTGTATGTTATGATGATCAAGATAATTTTTTAAATCAGTAGCTAAGAGGTCATAATTAAACTCCTCCGAATGAAAGCTTTTTCCGTGGTTTCGTTGGTCTATTAAATGAACTTTAAAACCTTCTTCTGCATAACTGCTGCTTAATGTTTTCCAATTATCAGACATGCCTAAAAAACCATGTAAAATACATAAAGGTTGTCCTTCTCCTATTATTTTGGAATGTAATATTTGGCTCATTTTAATTTGTTTAAATACATATTTACAACATTTTCTAATCCTAAATAAAGCGATTCGCTTATTAAAGCATGCCCAATAGACACTTCTAGTAAATTAGGAATATTTTCTTTAAAATATTTTATATTGTCTAAACTTAAATCGTGTCCTGCATTAATACCTAGGCCTAATTTAGTAGCTAATATAGCTGCATTTGTAAAAGGCTTTATGCCTTCTAAATTGTTTTTGGCATAGTCATCTGCATAACTTTCTGTATATAATTCAATGCGGTCTGCTCCAACTTTTGCAGCGCCTTCAATCATCTTAGAAACAGGGTCTACAAAAATAGAAGTTCTAATATTGTTGTTTTTAAACGTAGAAATTACATCACTTAAAAAAGATTCATTTTTAATGGTATCCCAGCCAGCGTTAGAGGTTATTGCATCTATGGCATCTGGTACTAGAGTAACCTGTGTGGGTTTGGTTTGTAAAACTAAATCTATAAATTTTTGAATTGGATTACCTTCAATATTATATTCAGTGCTTACAATTTCTTTTAAATCTATAGCATCTTGGTAGCGAATATGTCTTTCATCTGGTCTAGGGTGTATCGTAATACCTTCTGCGCCAAAATTCTCAATATCCTTAGCTACTTTTAATAAATTGGGAACATTTCCTCCGCGAGAATTTCTTAGAGTTGCTATTTTATTTATGTTAACACTTAACTTAGTCATAGATATTATTTTAATTTAAAGCAGAGCAAAAATACAAATTAGGCATGCCTTTTGATATTTTAAATTAGTATTTTGCGTTATATTTTAAAGATATGCAGATTCAAACTCACATATTAACAAACATTCCTGTTTTTAAAGTAGAAGATTCTTTAAAAGCAGTAGTTAAATTTTTTAAGAATACAACTTTTTCTCACGTAGCAGTTAAAGAAAAAGGAAGGTTTTTGGGTGTCTTAAGTGAAGATGATTTAGAAAACTTAAAAGTAGATGAAAAAATAGAAGGGTATAGGTATAGTTTAGATAACTTTTTTACTCGTAAAGATGCTAATTGGTTAGATGTTTTAGAAGGTTTTGCTCGTAACGAAGCAAATTTATTACCTGTTCTTGGAGAAAATGAAGAGGTTCTTGGCTATTACGATTTAACAGATGTAGTTAGAGTTTTTATAGATACCCCTTTTTTTACAGAACCTGGGAATATTTTAGTAATTGCAAAAGGAACTAAAGATTATTCTTTTAGCGAAGTTGCTCAGATAGTAGAGAGTAATAATGCTAAATATATTGGTGGTTTTATTACAGAAATGATGAATGATGTAGTGCAAATAACCATAAAAATAAGTACCCAAAACTTTAGTGACATAGTACAAACTTTTAGAAGGTACAATTACAATATAATTTTTGGAAATAGTGATGATAAATTTTTGGAAGATTTAAAAGAACGTTCCGATTATTTAGATAAATACTTAAATGTTTAAGAAATGAAAGTTGCCATTTATGGTCAAACATACCAAGACAATGCTATAACGTATGTGTTAGAATTGGTAGAAGAGCTTCATAAGCAATCTGCCGAAATTTATTTTGAAGAAGAATTCCATTCTTTATTATTGGCTAAAACAGCTTCTAAAGCTTATGAAACTTTTACAGCAGAGTCAGGTTTAGATTCTTCATTTGAAATGTTTGTAAGTTTTGGAGGAGACGGAACAATTTTAAGAGCAACAACCTATGTTCGAGATTTAGGAATTCCTATAGTTGGTGTAAATACAGGTAGGTTAGGTTTTTTGTCTACATTTAAAAAAGAAGATGTAAGGAAGGTTGTAAAAGAGTTTGTTCAAGGGGCATATACTATTGTAGAGCGAAGTTTGTTAGAGATAAAAGCCGAAGGTTATGAGGAAGAATTTCAAGATTTAAATTTTGCTTTAAATGAAATTACAGTAAGTAGAAAAGATACTACCTCAATGATTACGGTAGAAACATATTTAAACAATGAGTATTTAACTTCTTATTGGGCAGATGGTTTAATAGTTTCTACACCAACTGGCTCAACAGGTTATTCTTTAAGTTGTGGTGGTCCAGTGATTGTTCCTACAGCAAAATCGTTAGTTTTAACACCAATTGCACCACATAATTTAAATGCAAGGCCATTAGTAATTTCAGATAACACGGTAATAAGATTAAAGGTTTCAGGTAGAGAAGAAAATCACTTAGTGTCTTTAGATTCTAGAATTGCTTCTGTAGAAAATGGAACCGAAGTTGAAATTAGAAAGGCCAATTTTACAGTAAAAATGATTGAGTATACTTCTGAAAGTTTCCTGAAAACACTTCGTAATAAATTATTGTGGGGAGAAGATAAAAGAAATTGAGAAGCTTGTAAAACAATAAATGCCTTTAAAAGCTGTTTATCTTGAGAGAACAGAACAAGAACAATTTTATAGTCTAAGCTATTGAAATTGTTATATTTGCAAACTTTTAAATTTTATGAAGAGAATTATTTTTGTAATCTTCGCTATTACTTGTTTAGGGTTAAATGCGCAAACCTATGAGGTTGGGGTGTTTGCTGGTGGTGCTAACACTATTGGAGACGTTGGTAGAACAAGCTATTTAGTCCCTTCTGGCTTAGCTTATGGAGGGCTTTTTAAGTGGAATATAAGTAAAAGATATGCTTGGCGAGCAAGCATTATTCGTGGTAGTTTTACAGCAGACGATTCTAAATCTAATATGTCATCAAGGCAACAAAGAGGATATGTAGTAGATAATTCTGTTTTAGAAGCTTCCGTAGGGTTAGAATTTAATTTTGTAGATTATAATTTACATCAATTAGGTCCGGCTTTTACACCTTATTTATATACTGGTTTCACTTATTTTAGATACGATTATAACTATTTTAATGGTGGTGTTTTGCAAGAAATTAACCAAAAAGATGGGGCGTTAGCTATACCAATGACAGTTGGTTTTAAGTATCGTATTAGTCAAATGCTTATTTTTGGTGCGGAAATTGGAGCTAGGTATACCTTTACAGATAATTTGGATGCCAGTAATCCTGAAGGTTCAAATTTTGAACCATTTAGATTTGGAAATATTTTTAGTGACGATTGGTACGTGTTTTCCGGGGTTACATTAACCTATACTTTTGGAAGAAAACCATGTGGCGATTGTTTTGAATAATAACTTTTAGGGGAAACCCAAAAGATATATAGGAGAAAGTAACCTTTAAAATTCGAGAGAATTCTCGAAGTATTTAAATCTCGATTATCGAGTAAAACTATACATGAGCACTATAGAAGAAATAAAAGGCCAAGAATTACCATCCCATTTAGCAATAATAATGGATGGCAATGGTAGATGGGCAAAGCAAAAAGGGAAATTGCGTGTTTTTGGTCATGAAAATGGAATAAAAACTGTAAGAAGAACAGTAGAGAGTTGTGTGAAAATAGGCATAGAGTATTTAACTTTATATACTTTTTCTACAGAAAACTGGAATAGACCTAAGTTAGAGGTTGAGATGCTAATGCGCTTGTTAGTAAGTTCCTTAAAGAAAGAATTAAAGACTTTTTTACAAAATAATGTTAAGTTAAATACAATTGGAGATGTTAACGCTTTACCTGTAAAAGTGCGTAAAGAGCTCCAAGAAGTAATGGCGAAAACTGAGGGTAATACAGGAATGACATTGACTCTTGCATTAAGCTATGGTTCTCGTGAAGAGATAAAAAATGCAGTGCAACAAATAGCCGTCAAAGTTAAAAATAATATAATTTCTCCAGAAAATATTGATGAAACCATTATAAATACTCATCTTTACACGCAAAATTTACCAGACGTAGACCTTCTTATAAGAACTAGTGGGGAACAACGTATAAGTAATTTTTTACTTTGGCAAATTGCATACGCAGAATTATATTTTATTGATGTATTTTGGCCAGATTTTACTGAAGAACATTTAGTAGAGGCACTTAAAAATTATCAGAACAGAGAACGAAGAT
Organism: uncultured Maribacter sp.; assembly: GCF_947495965.1. Classification (GTDB taxonomy): domain Bacteria; phylum Bacteroidota; class Bacteroidia; order Flavobacteriales; family Flavobacteriaceae; genus Maribacter_B. The sequence continues at coordinate 113,653 of NZ_CANMBB010000001.1, read as the reverse complement.
TTGGAAAAACTAGCGAACAACTTAACTAGCAATATGTATAAGGGCATATTCCTAAAACCCTTTTTTACCATCCTATTTACTATTATTACGAGCTTGAGCTTTGCTCAAGAAACCACTTCTTATGAAGATGGTAAAAAGTATATACTGGGAGGTTTAAAAGTAACTGGCTTGCAAAGCTATAATGAGCAAACAGTTAAAACGTATACAGGTTTAAGAGAAGGACAACCTATAACACTTCCTGGAGAGCAAATAAGCGCTATAATTAATAAATTATGGGGACTAGAGCTATTTAGTGAAATAGACTTTTATATCACAAATATAGTAGAAGATAAAGTTTATTTAACCCTAAACATTATAGAAAGACCTACCTTATCTAAAATAACGGTTTACGGAGTTAAGAAAAGAAAAACAGATGAAATTCTTAAAGATACGGATCTTAAAAAAGGAAAGAAAATAACGCAAAGTTTAATAGCGAATTCTAAAAATTACTTGCAAAATAAATACAAGAAAAAAGGGTATTTAAACGCAAATGTTACCATTGCTACAGCAAAAGATACATCAGAAACCAATGCGCAGAGCATGGTGGTAAATGTAAAAAAAGGTGATAAAGTAAAGATAAAAGATATTGTTTTTGAAGGCAATAAAGAAATGTCTTCAAAAAGGCTAAGAAGAGCACTTAAGAAAACTAAAAAGAAGCAACTTGGACGTTTTTGGAAAAAATCTAAATTTATAAAAGAAGATTATAAAAACGACTTGTCTTTATTAGTAGATAAGTTTGCTGAAAATGGATATAGAGACGCTCGTATAATCTCAGATTCTATTCAGAAAGTAGATGAAAATAATATTATAATAAAACTAAAAGTAGAAGAAGGTAATAAATATTACTTTGGAGATATAGACTTTGTTGGTAATAGTGTTTATACAGATAGACAATTAAGTAGAGTTTTAGGAATTAAAAAAGGCGCAACTTACAATGGAGTAATGCTAAGAGAGCGTATTGCTGATGATTCTAAACCAGATGCCAATGATGTAACAAGCCTTTATCAAAATAATGGTTATTTATTTTCTAGTATAAATCCAGTAGAGGTTTCTGCAGAGAATGATACTATAAATTTTGAGATACGTATTATAGAAGGTAAAGAAACTTTCTTAGATCATATTACGGTTAATGGTAATGATAAAACGAATGACCATGTAATATTTAGAGAATTAAGAACAAGACCTGGTCAACGTTATAATAAGTCTGACATTATTAGAACAATAAGGGAATTAGGACAATTAGGTTATTTTGATGCAGAACAAGTAAAACCAGATATTATTAACCCGGATCCAAATGCTGGTACTGTAGATATAGCTTATAGTTTAGTAGAATCTGGATCTAGCCAAATAGAACTACAAGGTGGTTATGGCGGTGGTGGTTTTATAGGAACATTAGGACTTTCTTTCAGTAACTTTTCTATAAAGAACTTATTTAAAGGAAAAGAATATAAGCCTGTGCCAATGGGAGATGGGCAAACTTTTGCTTTGCGTGTACAAGCCAGTAGAACCTTTAGAGTGTATAGTTTAAATTTTGCAGAACCCTGGTTAGGAGGTAAAAAACCAGTGCGTTTTAATATGTCTTTATCTAGAACACAACAATTTAGAGCTACATTTGGGAACAACGGAAGAGTGCAAGTAGATAAAAATCAGCAATTTTCTATAACTGGTATTACGGCAGGTTTGGCAAAAAGGGTGCAATGGCCAGATGATTTCTTTACCATATCGCACTCATTAAGTTACCAATTATACGATTTTAAAAACTATAACCTTGGGTTGTTTAATTTTGGAAATGGAAAATCTAATTCTATAGCCTATACTCTAGGAATTTCTAGAAATGCTACCTCTGGAGGTAGAATTTTCCCAAGAGGAGGTTCTAATTTTGAAATTACAGCAAAATTTACACCACCATTTTCTTTAATAAATGGGAAAGATTATAAATCTTTATTAACAGCAGAAGATGTAAGAGACCCATCTTCAGATGGTGGTACAGCAATTACTGCTGCTGAGGATAACCAACTAGAGAAAGACGATCAAGAACGTTTTAAATGGCTAGAGTATTACAAAGTTAAATTTAAAGGAGATTGGTATACAACCTTATTAGGTAGTGCAGACCATTCTTTAGTTTTACGTACTAATGCAGAATTTGGCTTTTTAGGAAATTATAACAGTAATGTAGGTAATGTTCCTTTTGAGCGTTTTTATGTTGGTGGGGATGGCTTAGGAAACTTTACTTTAGATGGTAGAGATGTAGTACAGTTAAGAGGATATGAAAATCAATCTTTAACGCCTTATAGTACAAATTTAATTACAGGAAACTTAGATCAAGAGGGGGCGTTAGTGTATAATAAATTCTCCATGGAATTAAGATATCCATTAACCTTAAAGCCTTCTGCATCTATCTATGGTTTAGTATTTTTAGAAGCGGGTAATGCTTTCAACAATTTTCAAGACTTTAATCCGTTTGAGTTAAAACGATCGGCTGGTGCAGGATTGCGTATTTTTATGCCAGCATTTGGTTTACTAGGTATAGACTTTGGGTACGGATTTGATTCTGATGCACAATCTCCAGGAACCGGTGCTCACGGATGGGAAACACACTTCATAATTGGTCAACAGTTTTAATTTAAAACATAATGCTAAATTCTAAATCGTTCATTTCTATGGTTTTAGTATTTTTGGCACGATATTTTCAATAAGGTAAAACGATATCAATAATGAAATTAAAAATTAAAGTTCTTTTAGTATTAGTTGCAGGTTTGTTTTCTATTTGTGTAACAGCGCAAAGAGGTGTTAGAATTGCTTATGTAGATATGGAATACATTTTAGAAAATGTAGAAGAATATAGAGAGGCTACATCGCAATTAGAAACTAAAGTGCAAAAATGGAAAGTACAAATAGAACAAAAGCGTAGTGTTGTAGAGCAAATGAAAAAAGACCTCATGGCAGAAAAAGTATTACTAACGGAGGAACTTATTGCGGAAAGAGAAGAGGAAATACAAATACTAGAAAAAGAAATGATAGAGTACCAACAAGATCGTTTTGGTCCTCAAGGAGATTTAGTATTGCAAAAAAGACAGCTTATACAGCCTATACAAGATCAAGTTTTTAATGAAGTACAAACAATAGGGACAAATAAAAAGTACGATTTTATTTTTGATAAATCTGCGGATGTTGTAATGTTGTATTCTCAAAAAAGACACGATATTAGCGATTTAGTTTTACGAGGCATTGCTAGAACAAGAAAAATTAGCAAGCCTAAGAAAAAAGCAGCTAGAAGGTTAGTAGATGATTTTGATAGTAAAGAAGAATTAGAAAAAGAAATTAGCGATGAGCTAAAGGAAAGACAAGCAAAAGCAGAGCAAGCAAGTAAAGCAAGAGAAAAGTCTGCAGATGAAAAAAGAGCAGAGCAACTTAAATTGCGTGAAGAACGTAAAAAAGCATACGAAGAAAGAAGAAAAAAATTATTAGAAGAAAGAGAAGCTAAGAAAAAAGCAAAACAAGAAGAACGTAACACAGAAGAAGAAAACTAATTTTAATAACAAAAATTTAGTACCATTAATTAACACTCAAAATAGAAATTGAAAATCATGAAACAAGTAAAGAAAATAGCTGTAGCATTAGTATTATTCATAGCAGCAACAAGTTTTGTAAATGCACAAAGTAAAGTAGCACATATAGATGTAACACAATTGTTGTCTCAAATGCCAGAAATGAAAACAGCAGAGGCAGAGTTAAAAAAATTACAAGAAACGTACAACGCAGATATACAAGCGTCTATGACGGAATTGCGTAATAAGTTTACGCAGTATCAAAACGAAGCTGCTTCTAAATCTAAAGAAGAGAATGATAAAAGAGCTGTAGAGTTACAAGGATACGAGAAAAGTATTGGTGAAGCACAACAAGCTGCACAACAAGAATTCCAGAAAAAACAAGCAGAGTTATTTGCTCCAATTTCTGAAAAAGCTAAGGCTGCAATAGAAAAAGTAGCTGCTGCACAAGGTTACGACTATGTAATAGATGCACAAGCTGGAGGTGGTTTAATCGTTTCTAAAGGAAAAGACCTTTTAGTAGATGTTAAAAAAGAATTAGGTTTCTAAAACATTACTCTATAATTTATAAAAAAACCATCCAATTTAGGATGGTTTTTTTATGCTTCAATTTAGAATAATTTTTGTTTAATATTTTTCCACCTAAGTTTTCTTATGAAGTCTCCTTCTTCTTTAGAAACTAAAAAAGGAACTTTTTCTTTTTTAGCATTTCTATACCCCTCAAGATTATGAAAAAAAGTAGCACTTTTTTTCTGTTTTAAGGCCATTTTCAATGAAGCAATTATAGTGATCCAAAAACCATAGCGTAATGTGCGCATGGCTTTTCCTTGCAGTAACTTTGCTTTTTTGTTGTAAGCACCACCAGTAGGTCTTAAATGTTTAACTTGTAGTTGGTCTTTAGTGTATATTTCAAAGCCATGGTATTGCGCTAATAACTCATCTACCGTATCCCATCCCATGGCATTTTTAAGTCCGTTAATGGCTTTAAAACAAGTTTTAGAGTATGCTTTAAAAGCACCACGTACATGGTCTTTATTCATGGGGTGATTTAAAAGCCATTTGCCATCTTTAGTTTCTTCATATGCAAACCCTCCTGCAATACCAACTTTAGGATTGGTTTTAAATATATAGGCTATAGTTTCAAAATAATTTTCTGGGAGAATAATATCAGCATCTAACTTAACAATAAAATCATAAGAATTATCTAGTAACTCTAGTCCTTTATTAAAGGCATTTATAACTTTACTGCCAGGCATATGTTCTTTAGAAGAAGTGGTATTTAGCTTGGTGATAAAATTGTGTTTAGAAATATAAGTTTCAATAATTTCTTCTGTCTTGTCAGTAGAGTTATCATTTACAAGGATTACTTTTTTTGGACGTAGAGATTGTTTTAAAATAGAGTCTAATGTATAAGAAATGTACTGTTCTTCATTATGAGCGGGTATTACTATATAATAATCCATAATGTAGACTTTTAAACTTGTTTTATTTTTTCTGCATATACAATGTAGTATCTAGGAGTAAAAAAACGTAAAAGAGGCCTAATTCCAATTTTTTTAACAGGGTTGGTCCATTTTGCGCTATCTTTTATTTGCCAACCCGCTTTTTCTAAAAGCCAATCAAATTGCCAATCTTCAAATTCATGGTAATGCCTGTCCCAAGGGTCTGTTTTACTTTGATAAGCAGGGGAAAACCATAAACGCATTGGTATACTTGCCACTAATTTATCTGCTTTAATTTCTTTTAAGATAGTAAGCGGATTTAGTAGGTGTTCAAAAATTTCAAAAGCAGTTACTACTTCTGCATTAGAGGCTGTAAGATTTGAGAAATCTAAATCTATATCTTCTCCCTTAGTGTTTTCAACGGAATATCCATTTTCTATCATAATTTTAGAAAAAGGATTAGTAACCCCTAAATCTAAAATAGACTGGTTAGTGGAAATATGTTTTTCTAAGAATGTTAAGGTGTGTTTAAATCTTTTACTAGGAAAAGTCTTTTCGTACATCTACTATCATTTTTGATATGGTTACGAAGGTAAAAAATTAGTGTATACTTTACTAGGTGTTTTTTTAAACTCTGTATACTATAGCATTAATATTCATTCCAGCACCAACACTAGCAAAAATTACTACATCTCCTTTGTTTATATTTTGATTCTCAATTTGATTTTTATTAACCAAATCATATAATGTAGGTATGGTTGCTACAGAACTATTACCAAATTCCTCAATAATCATTGGCATTATTCCTTTTGGAACTTCATCTATGTTATAAAGTTTATAAAAGCGTTCTACTATTGCTTCATCCATTTTTTCATTGGCCTGATGGATAAATATTTTCTTTAAATCTTTGATAGGAATATTTGCGTTATCTAAACAATGTTTCATAGCTACAGGAACATTAGTTAAAGCAAATTCATATATTTTTCTACCAAACATTTTAATATATAGAGTATCATCTTCTATTTTGGTATTGTACGTTTTACCAAAGAAGAGATAATTTGCTTCGTCATTTGCATAAGTGGCGGAGTCATGAAAAAGAATTTCTCCTGCATTGGGGCTATTTTCTACAATTGTTGCGCCAGCACCATCCGAATAAATCATAGAATCACGATCATATTTATCTACAATTCTTGATAATGTTTCGGCACCAATTACTAAGCATTTAGTTGCAATTCCACTTTTAATAAAGGCATGTGCTTGTATCATAGCTTGTACCCATCCTGGACATCCAAAAAGAATATCATAAGCCACACATCTAGGATTTTTTATTCCCAACTTATGTTTTACACGGGTAGCTAAACTAGGAAGTGTGTCTCCTTGTACATTACCGTAAGTAACATCTCCAAAATTATGGGCAACAATGATATAATCTAAAGTTTCTTTATCAATACCAGCATCGTTAATAGCTTTTTCTGAGGCAAAAAATGCTAAGTCTGATGTGTTGTACTCTTTACTAGCATACCTTCTTTCGCTAATTCCAGTAATTGCTTTAAACTTTTTTATTATTACAGGATTTGGAGCATTTATTATGGTTCCGTCTGAGTTTAAAAATTGATGAGACTCAAAATCTTTATTTTTTGTTATTTGTGTTGGTAAATAACTTCCGGTTCCAGTAATTCCTATAGGCATATTCTTGACTTTTGTAGCAAAGCATACAATATAGTCAAAAGCGTATTTTTTATTATGCGTGCATAATAAAAAATACGATAGCCAGTAATCCTATTTTAAATACTTAAAAAAATAACAAGCCCTTTTGAATTAACAAAAGGGCTTGTTGTATAGGGCTTTTGGTAGTTTTTTATACTTCTGCGTATGCTTCAATAGGAATACAGCTACATATTAAATTACGATCGCCATAAGCATCATCCACTCTTCTAACCGATGGCCAAAATTTATTTTCCTTTACAAAGTCTAAAGGGAAAGCAGCTTTTTGTCTACTATATTCAAAATTCCAACTGTCGTTAGTTACCATTTCCAAAGTATGCGGTGCATTTTTTAGAACGTTATCTTTATTCTCAGAATATGCTTCTTCTATTTCTTGTCTTATAGATAGCATTGCATCACAGAAGCGGTCTAATTCTGGTAAGCTTTCACTTTCTGTGGGTTCTATCATTAATGTTCCTGCCACAGGGAAAGAAACCGTAGGAGCATGAAAACCGTAATCCATTAATCTTTTAGCAATATCGGTTACTTCAATGCCGTTTTGTTTAAATGGTCTACAGTCTATAATCATTTCATGAGCTGCTCTTCCTTTTTCTCCAGTATATAAAACATCATAACCACTACTTAATCTATTTTTTATGTAATTAGCATTAAGTATTGCAGTTATTGTAGATTGTTTTAATCCTTTTTCCCCAAGCATTTTAATGTAGCTGTAAGATATTAGGCATACTAATGAGCTACCCCATGGAGCAGCAGAAATAGCAGAAATTGCTTTTGAACCTCCTGTTTTTATTACTGGGTTTGATGGTAAAAAAGGAACTAATTGTTCTGCAACACATATTGGACCAACACCTGGACCGCCACCGCCATGTGGAATTGCAAAAGTCTTATGAAGATTTAAGTGACATACATCTGCGCCAATTGTTGCGGGGTTAGTAAGACCAACTTGCGCATTCATATTTGCTCCGTCCATATAAACTTGTCCGCCATGATCATGGATAAGTTTTGTTATTTGTTTAATAGAAGATTCAAAAACCCCATGTGTAGATGGGTAAGTCACCATTAATGCTGATAAATTTTTGGAATGTAGTTTTACTTTTTCTTCTAAATCTGTAACATCAATATTTCCTCTTTCATCTGTTTTAGATACAATTACTTTCATACCTGCCATTACTGCAGATGCAGGGTTAGTACCGTGTGCAGAAGCTGGAATAATACATATATTCCTATTCGTATCTCCATTAGATTCATGGTAGGCTCTAATAGCCATAAGTCCAGCATATTCTCCTTGCGCACCAGAGTTTGGTTGTAAAGATGTAGCTGCAAAACCAGTAATGGTAGAAAGATCGTTTTCTAGTTCTTTTAATACAATTTGGTAACCTTCTGCTTGTTCTATTGGAGCAAAAGGGTGTATGTTACCCCATTGGTTAGAACTTAATGGTAGCATTTGCGTTGCCGCATTTAACTTCATGGTACAAGAGCCAAGAGAAATCATAGAGTGGTTTAATGCTAAATCTTTACGCTCTAATTTTTTAATATAACGCATTAACTCTGTTTCGGAATGATAGGAGTTAAAAACAGGATTCTCTAAAAATGCAGAAGATCGTTGTAGTTCTTGTGCAATTTCTTTCTTATCTATAAAAGAAGTTATTTGTATCGTTTTATTTTCTTTTGCTTCCGAAAAAATAGTTACAATAGTATCTACATCAGCAATAGAAACACTTTCGTTTAAAGAGATAGAAATTGTATTGGCATCTACATAATAAAAATTAATTTCTTTTTGCTCTGCTAATGGCTTTATTACAGCAGACTCAGCTTTAATAGTAATAGTGTCAAAGAAGCTGGTATTTAGTTGTTTATAGCCTAATTGCTCTAAATTTGTAGCAAGGGTAACAGTAGCTGCGTGTATTTTATTAGCAATATATTTTAAGCCATCTGGGCCATGATATACTGCATACATTCCTGCCATAACAGCTAATAATACTTGGGCTGTACATATGTTAGAGGTAGCCTTATCTCTTTTTATATGTTGTTCTCTGGTTTGTAGCGCCATTCTAAGCGCTTGTTTGCCATCAGTATCTTTTGTAATACCAATTATTCTTCCTGGAATATTACGTTTGTAAGCCTCCTTTGTGGCAAAAAAGGCAGCATGTGGACCACCATAACCTAAGGGAATGCCAAAACGCTGTGTTGTACCAACAACAACATCTACACCAAATTCTCCTGGCGGTTTTAATAAGGTTAAACTTAAAATGTCTGCAGCAACTGCAACTTTTATATCCTTTTCATTAGCCTTAGAAACAAAAGAATCAAAGTTATGTACTTGACCGTTTTTTCCTGGATATTGTAATAATACTCCAAAAAAATCATTAGTAAAGGTAAACTCTTCATGATTACCAATAACTAATTCTATTCCTAATGGAGCAGAACGTGTTTGTAATAATGATAACGTTTGCGGTAGTACTTCCTCAGAAACAAAAAACTTTAAGATGTTAGCCTTTTTTTGAGCTCTGCTACGAACATCAAAAAGCATAGTCATAGCTTCTGCTGCTGCAGTACTTTCATCTAAAAGAGAAGCATTTGCAATTTCCATAGCTGTTAAATCACAAACTACTGTTTGGAAATTTAATAAGGCCTCTAATCTACCTTGTGCTATTTCTGCTTGGTAAGGTGTATATGCAGTATACCATCCTGGGTTTTCTAATATATTACGCTTAATTACAGAGGGGGTAAGAGATTCATGATACCCTAAGCCAATGTAAGATTTAAATACCTTGTTTTTATTAGATAGCGCTTCTAAATGACTTAGAAACTCGTGTTCGCTCATTGCTGGGGATAATTGTAAGTCTTGCTTAAGGCGAATATCATCTGGTATTGTTTCGTAAATAAGTTGTTCTAGATTAGTAACACCTATGCTTTGTAACATGTGTTTGTAATCTTCTTTTTTTATGCCAATATGGCGAGATGCAAATAAGTCTGTTCGCATATTCTGAATTAGTTTTTTTACTTTAAATAGTTTTGCAAAATAAGGAAATTATTTATGGAATTTTAGGACTCGGTAAAGGAAGAATACTAAAGTTTTTAACCAAAAACTAAGGTTATAAACAGTTTAGCTATTTTTGTTAAATGAAGGTATTAAAATCTCTTTTTAATTTTTACTTAGATGCTAGTATTCATGTTGCTTTAGCAGTAGTTTCTTTACTTTTAGCAACGGGCTTATTGTTTTCTATAAAAATTGATAATCATTTACTGTCCTTTGTCTTTTTTAGTACTATTTGTGGATATAATTTTATAAAATATGGGGTAGAGGCTAAGAAATACATTTTAGTTGCAAATAAATACCACAAAAACATTCAGTTGTTTAGCTTTATAGCTCTAGCTATTTGTATATATACTATTTTTTACCTGCAGTATAAAACCATTTTAGGTTTATTAGTTTTACTTGCTTTAACAGGTTTGTATGCTATTCCTGTTTTACCACACATAAAAAAGTTTAGAGATTTTGGCGGATTTAAAATTATATCTGTAGCTATGGTTTGGGCGGGAATAACAGTTATTATTCCTGTTTTAAATATAGATTTGCCATTAACTTGGGATGTTTGGGTAGAAACAATACAGCGTTTTATTTTAGTTTTAATTCTTCTTATTCCTTTTGAAATACGAGATTTAAAGTATGATTCTCCAGAACTTAAAACATTACCGCAACGATACGGAGTTACAAAAAGTAAAATAATAGGAGCTTTTGGAGTGCTAGTTTTCTTTTTATTAATTTATGTAAAAGACACTATTACAACAATAGATATTTTATCAAAAGGTATTTTGTTTTTAACGTTGGGAATTTTAATGTATGTAACCAAAAGAAATCAGAATAAATATTTTGCTTCTTTTTGGGTAGAAAGCATTCCAATATTTTGGTATATATTATTTTTATTTTTTCCCCTCTAATTTATTTTTCATAGCTATTTTGTCACTATCAGACAAAATATGAAGGTTAGCTTTATTACAAAGCGATGTTAATTCTGCATTTTTTTTACTGTGTTTAGAACAAGCCTTACACACAAAAAGATGGAATTTTAATTTTATTTTCTCCATTAAAGAAGCCTCATTATACTGAGCTTTGTTGCAAATTAATGCTGCCTTATCACAAGAAATCATACTTTAAAACCAATTTTTATTTAAACAATCCATGAGAGCAGTTCTAGCTCTATGAATCATAACCCACAAGTTAGACGGATTAATTCCTAATGCATTACAAATATCTTCAGTATCTATACCCTGAACTGTTTTCATAACAAAAACTTTAGATTGTTTTTTGGGTAATTTAGAAATACATAATTGTATGGCTTCACCCAATTCTTCATTCTCCAAAGCATTATTATTTATAGTACTAAAAGGGTCTGCTACTTGTTCTTCTAACCAATCTCCATCAGAATCACTATTAGCACTATAGTTCATACGAACTTCTGCCTTTCCTTTTTTAGAGTTTATTTTTCTGTAATGATCTATTACTTTTCTTTTAAGAATAGCTATTAACCATGTACGCTCTGCCGCATCTCCTTTATAATTTTTAGCAGATTTTAATCCTGCAAAAAAAGTTTCTTGTACTAAATCTTTTGCAATTTCTGCATCACTAACCCTAGTAACTGCGTAATTAAAAAGATAATCTGCGTATTGATCTACCCAGATATTTGGATTTAGTTGATGCGGAGCCATTCTATTATTTATTAATGCCAAAAGTAAAAGATTTTTATTTAATATGTTAATTTTGAGTTATTATCAAACAAATTAAATATTATGAAATTATTTTTCTTGTCTTTTACATTGTTGTTCTTATTTTTCTCTTGTTCACAAAATAAAGCATTACATATCACAGAATTTTCACGAAAAAATACGAATAATGCAATACTTATAGATGTAAGAACACCAATAGAGTATGCTGAAGGTCATTTAGAAAATGCCAAAAACATTAATTGGTTTGATAAGAATTTTGAAGAGCAAGTTAAATCTCTAGATAAAGAAGAAACTATTTATGTTTATTGTAAAGCTGGTGGGCGTAGTGCGAAAGCACAGCAGAAACTTCTAGATATGGGGTATAAAAATGTGATAAACTTAGAAGGAGGTTATTTGGCTTTTATGGCAAAATAACCTCTTTGTTGGAGTGTTTTTTAATCCAACTTTTCTAAAATATCTATTAATTGTTGTTGTCTTATTGGTTTTGTTAAATAGTCTGAAATATCATTTATTTGTGTTGCCTTTTCAATATCTACGGGATCCACAGAGGAGGATATCATGTATATGATGATATTTTTGGTAAGCTTAGACTTAATTTTTTCATATTCTTCCATAAATTGAAAACCATCCATTACCGGCATATTTATATCTAAAAAAATAATGTCTGGTAATTCCTCTTGGTTATTAAGATTATCTAGCATAAAATTATTAGCTTCTAAACCATCATTAAAAACTATAATTTCACCAATGGAATCTAAAGATTTTAGATTTAGAGACATGGTGTATTGATAAATTTCATCATCATCTATAATACAAACTTTCATTTTTTATTTTTTTATTAAAAATTTATATAAAAAGTAGTTCCAACATTTACTTCACTCTCTGCATAAATTTGGCCACCCATAGCTTCTACTTGAGTTTTTGTAATAAATAGACCAATACCAATAGCTTCTGGATGTCTATGAAAAACCTTATTTAACCCAAATAATTTATGACCATGCCTTTTTAAATCTATACCAAGTCCGTTGTCTTTAATAGATAAAGTAGTTTTTCCATTACTTACACTAGTTTTTATTTCAATTTCAGGCGTGCGGTCTGGCGACTTATATTTTATGGCATTACTTATTAAATTTAAAAATATACTTTCTAAATATATTTGATTGTACAAAATTGCTGTTTTTTTTGAAAAATCTTTATTTATTATAGTATTTGTTTTTAAAATTTCAGCAGCTAAAATTTCTTCTGTTTTTTTTAAGGTTTCTTCAAATAAAAGTTCTTGTTTAGTTACATCTATATTGTTGGTAACTTTTAAAGACTCGATTAAAGAATTTAATGTAACAGTAAGGTGGTTAATTACAATTTCAAATTTTTCAAAAAGAACCTCTTTTAAATCCTCATTACCTTCTCCTTTCCAAAGATCTAATAATGCATTTAAGTTACTTACAGGTGCTCTTAAATTGTGAGAGGTAATATGATTAAATTCTGCAAGTTGTTTATTTCTAGCGGTTAATTCTGCTGTAGATTTTTCGAGATTAGTATTTATTTCAATAATTTCTTGTTGCGCTTGTACTTGTTCTGTTATATCTTGACTGGAACCGATTATTTCTACAACTTCCCCATTTTTATTAGTCTTAACTGTGCCAACAACTTCAATAGTTCTTATTTCTCCATTTTTATGAATTACGCGATGATAAAATTTTTCTATTGCTTTGGTATTAATAAATTTTTCTTTTTGATTTATTAAATATTCTTTATCCTCTGGAGGTAAAAAGGATAGGAATTTACTAAAACTCATAGGGGTTCCAACTTTAACATCAAAAATACGGTACAAATTGTCGGACCATATAAATTTACTGCTAGGAACCTTTAAACGCCAATATCCAATTTTAATTAGCTGCTCTACAAAAGTTAAAAGTTGGTTTTTTTCTAATAATTCTATTTCTTTTTTCTTGCTTTCTGTTACATCTTGGCAAGAGCCTAATATTTCTATAACCTCACCGTTACTATCTGTAATTATCTTACCAACAGATTTAAGTGTTTTTACTTTTCCATTTTTTAATCGTATTCTATAGGTCGCATCTCTAAATTTCCCATCTTGCATCCCAGCTTTTAGGTTAGAAATTATAGTGTCTTTATCATCTTCGTGAATATAATTTATATAGGTTTCATATTTTACAGGTTCATTTTTATCATGTTCGTAGATATTATATAAATTATCAGACCATATTACTTTATTTGTTTTTGTACTCCAATGCCAATTACCTGTCATTGTCATTTTTTCTGAAATACGCAATTGTTGGTTTCTTTGTAATAGTTCTTTTTCTTTTTCTCTTATTATAGTTATATCTTGGCTTGTGCCTACAATGGATATAATTTTATTATTACTAATAGTAACCTCTCCTTTAAGATTAATTGTTTTGGTTACACCATTTTCTGTAATGATACGATGGGTAAAAAATAAAAGAGAATTAGGATTAATGGCTTTTTCAATTTGTGTATTAAAATAATATTTATCATCTGGATGAACATATTTAAAATACGTTTTGTAAGTTAAATTTCCTCCTTTTTTTAGATTAAATATTTTATAAAGATTATCAGACCAAGATTCTTCATTTTTCTGCAAATCCCATCGCCAATACCCTGTTTGAGTGTTGTTTTCAGAAAGACTTAAATGCTTGTATGTTTCTGTTAATTTTAATTTAGATTGTATTTTTTCTGTAATGTCTAATACGGTGCCATGAATTTTTATACAGGTGCCATTTTCAATAACAGGTTGGCCAAAAACTTGTAAGTATTTAGTATTAAATTCTTTGGTTTTTATTTTATGTACTAGGTTAAACGATTTATGGTGCTCTATAGCATTAGTATGCGCTGTTTTAAATTTTTCTTGCTCTTCTTTTTCTTTTATAAAGGTAAAAACATTAATTAATGTAGGCGAAAAGTCCTCAGGTACTTCATGCATTGCTTTTAATACACTATTCCAATAAATTTTTTGGGTTTTAGTATTAAATAGAAAAACACCAATATTTGCTACTTTATTAGCATTTTTTAATAGCTCTAAAATTTGGATATTATCAAATTCTTTATTCTTCAAAACTATTAGTTTTAGTGTTAAACTTTAGTAGGGTTATAGCAAAACTTTGTAAGAATAAAACTTAGCTATATTGTATGTATTATTCTACAATATATTAAAAAATACATAATGTTGTTAATGATGTGTAAATTTAGAATGGTAAAATATGTAAAAGGAAACTACCTTTTTTAGCTTTATTTAAATATAAAAAGATGTATTAATTTAATAAGATTAAATTACCTACAGCATTATTTAACTCTTCTGCCGTTGTTCCTGGAACCATGTCTTCATGGTAAAGAAAGCGTATAATTTCTTTTTCAACATCCAAAAAGTTGTTATTTGGGCTAATAGTAGAGCATAAGAAGCTTTTTTCCTCATCACATTTATTAGAGTGTCCAAGCCCTAGGGAATGACCTAGCTCATGTTTTAGTAAAGACTCTATTGGGCTAGATATCCAAATTCTAGAATTGTTAAGAGCAAGACCAGTACCAGAACTTATTGCGTAACCATCGTAGGTTTTACCATCAATTATCTCATGCATATCTGGCCATAAGGTTTCTATTTCTTCAGCATCTCCATAATATAAATGTACATTAGATTCTGTTTTGGTATCTACAATTGTAATAGCAAAATCACCTAAATTAAATAAAGCATTATATTGGTCTAATACACTTTGTACGGTTGCACGGTAGTCTGTACTTATTGTGCCGTCTAGAAAAATTTTCATTGGGGCTCCCCATTTTTGAATAGAACTTAGTGCGTTGGAGTCTTCCCATAAGGTTAAATATCTAAAGTAATCTACAAGCTCTTTTTGCTCTGTAGTTAAAATAGCATATTCCTCTATATTTTCTAGAGTTATAATAATGTCTTCATCTACAATAGTAGTACCATCAAAAACAGAGATAGTGGCAGAAATACTTGGTGTAGTTTCAAAATCTAGAATGGTATTCTCTCCTATGATAATTTCTCCGGTGGTTTCATTTATTATTAAATCGGCTTCAGATTGTATGGTATAGGTTAAAGCATCATTATCTTTATCGGTAGCTTTAATAGTACCAATACTGCTTTCAAAAACAGAATGTTCTTCAATACTAAAACTTTGATTAGCTGTAAATTCTGGATTGTTATTACCTAAATCATTAGATTCATTAGTAGAATCTTTACTACATGAAAAGATTAGTAAAGAAAAAATTGGGATTATAATTTTTTTCATAATTTTCTATTTGGGCTCAAATGTATTTAGCATATATAACTTAATAGTCCCTGTAAATAGGGTTTTTAATTACAGCTATTAGGTTTTTAAAACGGTAGGTTTAGTAATAAAATTGCATTTCTTTAAAATAGAGCTACTATTTTATAGTTATACTATTAAAAAATACCAATTTACAGGGATGCTTAGCGTTTTTTTTAGGGATATTTTTGTTAAAAATAAATTACAAGATGAAGGTAGTAAAGAGTTTAAAACAATTAATAATAGTTGTAATTGTAGTATTATATAGCACTACTAATTTATTAGCCCAGCAAGACACTTTGTGGTATGATTCTAAATGGAAGAAAACAACAAAAGAAAATGCAAGCTTTTACAGACCACCTGTAAAAGCAGAAGGAGCCTTTTTTAGAGTAAAAGATTATTACAAGTCTGGTGTTTTACAAATGAATGGTTTATCTAAATATGTTGATAAAGACTTTTGGGTAGGTAAAATTACTTGGTATAAAGAAAATGGAAAAGCATACCAAGAAGGCACTTATAAGAATAATAAGTTAGATGGAGAATATATAAGCTATATACAAGATAAAAAGATAATTTCTACCTATAAGAATGGCGCATATGTAAGCGGAGAAACAAATTTAAATTATAGTTCCTACTATATCTATTTTAAAGAAATTGAAGATGGTTATAAGAGAACATATCATAACGGAGATTTAAATGGGTTGCGTTACGAAGAGTATTTAGATAAGGATAACAAAAAAAAATATACAAAGTATTATGATAAAAATGGAATATTCTTAGGAGAGTCTAAATATTTATCTAACGGAAATAAAGCGGGTATAGAGGTGTATTATAATTACAATCCATTTTCTATATCTAGTATACAGTATTATTCTAAAGGAGGAGCTGTACTAGGTAAATCTGTATATTATAAAAATGGAAATATAAGAGAAAAATTTATTTCGGAACCAAACTACAAAACAGTTTATTATACTATTAAAGGAGAAGAATTAGGTTCTTTAACGTATAGTATGGCAAATTCTTATTTGAACCCTAGAAATGGGACGCAATATACTTTTAAATCTAATTATCCATACACAAAAAAGGAAGATAAAAAAGAAGAAGATTGGCTTTCTTACATTACTGTTTATGAAGAAGGAAAAATTGTTGAGTCTACAGAAAAGTATAAGAATGGTAAAATAAAATCCCTTTTTACATACAAAGATGGCACTAAGTTGCTAGATGTTTTTTATGATGAACAAGGGAAAGAAAAATCAAGATTAAGTTATAAAGATTACAAACCTTATAATGGAATACAATATAACAGAGATTCTAAAATAACATATGTAGACGGAGATTTAATTGAAGAGATAAAATACTACCCAGAAACTAAGATTAAATTCATGGTCTCAAAAGATAATTTAAAAACGTATTATGATAAAGAAGGAAAGGTTTTGGGAACCTTAACTATAAGAAGTGGGTCTTACGGATCTCCAGAAGATGGTGTTAAGTATAGTTATTATAATGGTGTTTATGATAGAATAGAAGAATATAAAGCAGGAAGAATAATAAAAGTCACTACGCTAAGAAAAGGGAATAATGATGCTTATTATAAAACTATTGAGATGTATGATTCTAGCGGTTATAATAGAGAGAAAGAAATAAGATTTTATAGTAATGGAAAGCCACAAAATAATACAGATTTTAAAAATTATAAACCAGCCTTAGGAGTTTATTTTAATGAAAAAGGAGAGGAGATTGGTAGCTATAATTTTAAAACGAAAGAGGGAAAACGTTATGAGTTTTTCTACGAATCTGACCAAATAAAAGAAGTAGAAGAAATAAAAAATGGAAAGTTAATTAGCGCTCTAGCTTATGAAAGGGTTTATAATTATGATAAGAAAGGCTATGAATATGTATTGATAAAAGATATAGATAGTTCTAAAGATGCCAAATTTTTTGATAAAGAAGGAAAGTTAATTGCTAAAGCTACTTTTAAAAATGGGGAATTATATAACGGTACTACTTTTGATGCAAAAGATAGGGTCTTGTATACTATAAAAGATGGTAAGAAAAATGGTGTTTACGAAAAGTATGATTATAATGCTAATGTGGTAGAAAAAGGTGCTTATAAGAACGATTTAAAAGACGGACTTTTTGTAACCTACAATACTACTGGTTCTAAAAAGTCATCTGTAAATTATGTTAATGGAAAACCAGAAGGAGACGCTATTTATTATAAAGAGGATGAAGTGCTAAGCAAAATGACCTATAAAAATGGTAAGCCATATAAAGGAAAAGTAACTAATTATAATTCTTATTCAGATACGTATCAAGAAGACACATACGTTGATGGAAGTTTAGTCAAATCTATAGATACTAAAAAGGATGGAAAAATAATAACAACATATACTAGCAAAACAAATAAAGAGATTGTTAAGTATAATTTAAACGATAAAAAGGTCTTAACTTATAATTTGCATAATGAAAGTTTAGAAGGAAAAGTTATTGGTTATGATGATGAAGGTAATGTGGAAAGAACAGCAGAATTTGAGAAAGGTAAATTAGTAGCTGGGAAAGTAAAAATAAAAGGACAATCTTACAATAATCCTTCTAGTTATGTTTTTTTAATAAGAACAGATACTACTTTTGCTATAGAGCAATATAATGAAGATGGCTTGGAATATAAAGCTTTTGAAAAAGTTGAAAAAGGAGTTCGTTTACAGCATTTATACAAGCTAGATTCTAAAACGGAATATATTTACCATACCGATTTATTATAAGAATTTAGTAAAAAAAAGCTCCATTAGTAGCACTAGTGGAGCTTTTTTTATTTTTAGTAGACGGTTATAACAAACCAGCACGCTCTAATAAAGCCTCTACTTTAGGTTCTGCGCCTCTAAAACGTTTGTATAAAACCATAGGGTTCTCTGTTCCGCCTTGGGAGAGTACGTTGTCTTTAAACTTTGTTGCAACCTCTTTATTAAATATTCCTTTTTCTTTAAAATATGCAAAAGCATCAGCATCTAAAACCTCTGCCCATTTGTAACTATAATACCCAGAAGAATACCCTCCTTGAAAAATATGAGCAAAAGCAGTACTCATACACGTTTCTTTTGTTTCTGGGTATAAATTTGTTCCTGTAAACGCTTTTGTTTCATGTGCTTTTACATTTGTAATATTTGTTGGGTCTGCACCATGCCAAGACATATCTAACAATCCAAAACTTAATTGGCGTAGCGTTGCCATACCTTCTTGGAAGGTGGCAGATTCTTTTATTTTTTGAACCAATTCCATAGGTATTAATTCTCCCGTTTCATAATGTGTAGCAAAAAGCTCAAGAGCTTCTTTTTCATAACACCAGTTTTCTAAAACCTGACTTGGTAGTTCTACAAAATCCCAATACACCGAAGTCCCAGATAAGCTAGGATAGGTTGTATTTGCGAGCATACCATGTAATCCGTGCCCAAACTCATGAAAAAGGGTAGTAACTTCATTAAACGTTAGTAAAGAAGGTTTGCTTTTAGTGGGTTTGGTAAAGTTACATACGTTAGATATATGCGGACGCACATTTTCTTCTCCTCTTTTGTATTGCGACTTAAATGAAGTCATCCAAGCACCACCACGTTTTCCTGCTCTTGGGTGAAAATCTGCATAGAAAAGAGAAATAAAATTCTTTTCTGCATCGTATACTTTATATGTTTTTACTTCTTCATGGTATTTATCAATATCAAAAACCTCTTCAAATTGTAGCCCAAAAAGTTTTTCAGACACTTTAAAAACACCATCAATTACGTTTTCTAATTTAAAGTATGGTTTTAAAATTTCATCATCTAGATTAAAAAGTTTTTGCTTTAATTTTTCAGAATAATAAGAGCCATCCCATTTCTGTAACTGCTCTATACCATCTAAATCCTTTGCAAAATCTTCTAATTGTTTAAACTCACGTTCTGCAGCAGGTTTTGCTTTTTCCAGTATCTCATTTAAAAATGCTTGAACTTTTTCTGGCGTTTCTGCCATACGCTCTTCTAAAACAAAATGTGCATGGGTTTTATAGCCTAAAAGATTAGCACGCTCATGCCTTAGATTTGCTATTTGCAGTACATTTTCTTGGTTATCTAAATTATCTCCTTTAAAACCTTTGCTGCCAAAAGCCAGAGTAAGTTCTTTACGTAGTTCGCGGTTACTAGCATACTTCATAAAAGGAATATAGCTTGGGTAATCTAAGGTAATTAACCAGCCATCTAAATCTTTAGATTTTGCTAATTGCGCAGCAGCCTCTTTTGCTCCTTCTGGGAGTCCATCCAAATCAGCTTCGTTAGTAAGATGTTTTTGGTACTTATTGGTTTCGGCTAAAATATTCTCGCCAAACTGTAATTTTAGTTTTGCAAGTGCAGCATCAATTTCTCTTAGTCTTGTTTTTTTATCTTCAGGCAGGTTAGCACCATTACGGCTAAAAGCTTTATATCTTTTGTCTAATAAAGTTTGTTGCTCTGTATTTAGTGTTAAGGAATCTTTTTGGTCATAAACCGCTTTAACTCTAAGAAATAAATCTTTGTTAAGTGTAATATCGTTCCCAAACTCAGAAAGTAAAGGAGATATTTCTTGCGCTATTTTCTGAATTTCTTCATTAGTTTCTGCGGAGTTTAGATTAAAAAACACAGATGAAATTCGGTCCAATTGCTGTCCAGAAAATTCTAAAGCTTCAATAGTATTTTCAAAACTCGGAGATTCTGTATTTTTTGTAATAGCATCAATCTCTGCTCTAGCATCTTTCATTGCCTGTAAAAAAGCAGGTTTAAAATGTTCGTTTTCTATAGTAGAGAAAGGAGCAGTATCAAAAGGAGATAAAAGTGGATTCATTTTTTTTTAAAATTTAAAAGATTAAGAGCAAGCACAAAGTCTATTTTTTAGTTTTGCTAATTGCTAATTGCTAATTGCTAATTGCTAATTGCTAATTGCTAATTGCTAATTGCTAATTGCTAATTGCTAATTGCTTTAGCTCCATCAATCACTTTTTGTTTTAAACCTTCTTTGTAAAGAATAATTTTATCTAAAACACATTTGTCACTAGCGCCAATAATTTGAGCTGCCAAAATACCAGCATTTTTTGCGCCATTTAAGGCAACCGTTGCTACAGGAACACCACCAGGCATTTGTAGAATAGATAAAACAGAATCCCAACCATCTATAGAGTTGCTACTTTTAACAGGAACACCAATTACTGGTAGCGGTGACATAGAAGCTACCATTCCGGGTAAATGCGCTGCACCACCAGCACCTGCAATAATTACAGTATAGCCGTTAGTATGGGCGTTTTTACTAAAATCAAATAATTTTTCTGGAGTTCGGTGTGCAGAAACTATGTCTACATCTACTTTAATATCAAAACCTTTTAAAATATCTATTGCATCTTGCATTACTGGTAGGTCGCTTGTGCTTCCCATTACTACTGCTACTTTGCTCATATCTTTATTTGCTTATAACTTTTATTGTTTCTTTTACTTGTTGTGCAATTTCTCTTGCCTTTATAATATCTTTATTTACTATGGTAACATGTCCCATTTTACGAAAAGGTCTTGTTTGTTTTTTACCATAAATATGCGGGGTAACACCTTCTAATTTAAGAATTTGTTCTATATTCTCATAAATAACATCACCAGTATAGCCTTCGGCACCAACTAGGTTTACCATAATACCGGCTACTTTATTTTCAGTACTTCCTAAAGGTAAATCTAAGATAGCTCTTATATGTTGTTCAAATTGATTGGTGTAACTGGCTTCTATAGTTTGGTGTCCACTGTTGTGTGGTCTTGGAGCAACCTCATTTACTAAAATTTGGTCATCTTCTGTCTGAAACATTTCTACAGCTAGTAAACCAACTTGCTGTATTTTATTAGAAACTTTTAGCGCTATTTCCTGTGCTTTTTTTGCTACATCTTCATTAATTCTTGCCGGGCAAATTACATATTCCACTTGGTTAGCTTCTGGATGAAACTCCATTTCTACCACAGGATAGGTAACTACCTCACCAGATGCGCTACGGGCAACTATTACAGATAATTCATTTTTAAAAGGAACCATTTCTTCTGCAATACATTCTACATTTGGTAAACCTTTTAAATCTTCTACCTTACGAACCACTTTTACCCCTTGCCCATCATACCCAAATTGGGCACATTTCCATACAAAAGGAAATTGTAATCCGCCATTTTCAATGCTGTCTTCTATTTCGCTAGTATATGCAAAACGGGAGAATGCAGCAGTAGGAATGTTATTATCTGTATAAAATAATTTTTGAGTAGCTTTATTTTGAATAATACGTAAGGCTTTTGTTGGCGGATATACTTTTACTCCTTCGTCTTCTAATTTTTCTAAAGCTTTGGTGTTTACATTTTCAATCTCTATAGTAAGTACATCTACACTTTTTCCAAAATTATAAACGGCATCAAAATCTAATAAATTCCCTAAAACAAATTCATTACAAGCAATTTTAGAAGGTGCATCTTCAGATGCTTCTAATACTTTAGTTTGTATGTCAAATTTTCGGGTTTCATACAGCATCATTTTGCCAAGTTGGCCGCCACCAAGAATACCTAATTTAAAATCTGAAGAAAAATAACTCATGTTTATACGCTACTTTAGTAAAAATAATAACAAAAATACAGCTAAATCTTAGAAACCAATTCTATAAAATCTAAAAACCACCCTCAAAATGTTATCTTTGCCAACTTAGTAAAGTTATGGGACTAATAAAACTTCAGGATAAAACCTTTAAACCTTTTTTAAGTGAAGCGCAAATTCTTGCAGCGGTAAAAAGTGTTGCAGATAAAATTGCTGCGGATTATAAAGATCAGAATCCAATTTTTGTAGGCGTATTAAATGGGTCTTTTATGTTTGTTTCCGATTTTTTAAAAGCCTATGATTTTCCATGTGAGGTATCGTTTGTGAAATTAAGCTCTTACCAAGGCTTAACCTCCACAGGGATAGTTGAAACGTTATTAGACTTACCAGAAAATATTGAAGGTAGAAGTGTAATTATATTAGAAGATATAATAGATACTGGAAGAACCTTAAAAGAACTTATTCATTTGTTTAGTAGAACAAATGTGAAAGAATTTAAAATAGCTACTTTATTTTATAAATCTAGCGTTTACAGAGGGGAATACCCTATAGATTATTTTGGATTAGATATTCCAGATAAATTTATTGTAGGCTATGGCTTAGATTATAACGAACAAGGTAGAAACTTAAAAGAAGTATATCAATTAAACCAAACCACTATGATTAATCTTGTCCTATTTGGAAAACCAGGAGCTGGGAAGGGCACTCAGGCCGAATTTTTAAAAGAAAAATATAATTTAAAACACATTTCTACAGGAGATGTCTTTAGATTTAATATCAAGAATGGTACCGAATTAGGAACATTGGCAAAATCTTATATAGATAAAGGAGAGTTGGTTCCTGATGAGGTTACTATTAACATGTTACAGGCTGAGGTGGAAAAAAATCCAGAAGTTGCAGGTTTTATTTTTGATGGTTTTCCTAGAACTACAGCACAAGCAGAAGCTTTAGATGCTTTTTTAGAATCTAAAGATATGGCTATAAACGCTACGGTTGCATTAGAGGCTAATGATGAGGTACTTATTCAAAGATTATTAGAAAGAGGGAAAGTTAGTGGCCGTTCGGATGATCAGGACGAAAACAAAATTCGTAATCGTTTTGAAGAGTATAATTTAAAAACTGCTCCTCTTAAAGAATTTTATGAAGAACAAAATAAATTCTATAGTGTAAACGGTATTGGTAGTATTACTGAAATCACAGAACGTTTAGCAGGCGTTATAGATAGTTTGTAGAATAACAGCAATAAGAATTTGTACGTATGACGGAGGGGAATTTTGTGGATTATGTAAGAGTGTTTTTAACTTCTGGTAACGGAGGTAAAGGCTCTGTACACTTACATAGAGAAAAGTACATAACAAAAGGTGGTCCAGATGGGGGAGACGGTGGCCGTGGTGGTCATGTTATTCTTAGAGGGAATAAAAACCTTTGGACACTAGTAACTTATAAGTTTAAAAAACATTTTAAAGCTACTCATGGAGAACATGGTGCAAAAAGTAGAAGTACTGGAGCAGATGGTAAAGATGTGTATTTAGATGTGCCATTAGGAACTATTGTTAAAGACCCGGAAACAGAAGAAATACTAAATGAAGTAACTTCTGATGGTCAAGAAATAATAATCTTAAAAGGAGGCATGGGAGGCCGTGGAAATTGGCACTTTAAATCTTCTACGAACCAAACACCTAGGTATGCGCAACCTGGTATGGAAGGAGAGGAAAGAGATTTTATATTAGAATTAAAAGTATTAGCAGATGTAGGTTTAGTAGGTTTTCCTAATGCAGGGAAATCTACTTTACTATCTGTAATAACCTCTGCAAAACCTAAAATTGCAGACTATGAGTTTACTACCCTAAAACCTAATTTAGGGATAGTTCAATATAGAGATTTTCAGAGCTTTGTAATGGCAGATATTCCTGGTATTATAGAAGGAGCTGCGGAAGGAAAAGGATTAGGACATTATTTTTTAAGACATATAGAACGTAATTCTACTTTGTTATTTTTAATACCGGCAGATAGTAAAGATATTGGTAAGGAGTATCAAATTCTTTTAGATGAATTACGTAGATATAATCCAGAATTATTAGATAAAGAAAGACTTATTGCAATATCTAAAAGCGATATGTTAGATGAAGAACTTATTGCAGAAATGAAGGTTGAGCTAGATAAAGACCTTAAAGGAGTTCCTTATATGTTTATCTCTTCGGTAGCGCAATTAGGCATTACAGAGTTAAAAGATAAACTTTGGAATATGCTTAACGTTTAATCGAAAAAATCTATTTATGTAGATTTTCGCACTCTTTTTTATGTACATTTATAAAAAGCATGTACTATGAAAAAGTTATTTTCTTTACTTTTTGTTCTTGTTTTATTTTCTTGTAACGCCGTACGTGTGCAGTATGATTATGAGAAGACTACAGATTTTACAAGCTACACTACCTATAATTATTTTTCAGACATAGAAACGGGCTTAAGCGATTTAGATACTAAAAGATTACTAAAAGCCTTAGATATTGCCATGCAAAGCAAAGGAATGCTTTTGTCTGAAGAACCAGATTTTTATATAAATATTGAAAGCAAAATATACCAAACCGCAAATGGAAATACGGTTGGTGTTGGGGTAGGTGGTACTGGTACCTCTATTGGCGGTGGCGTATCTGTAGGTATTCCTGTAGGGCAACCCAAAATGAAAAGAGAAATAACTTTTGATTTTGTAGATACTAAAAAGGATGTGCTTTTTTGGCAAGCTATAGGTGCCGATACTTACAAAGAAAACCAAACACCTGAACAAAGGGAATTGCATTTACAAGTTATTGTAAATAAAGTGCTAGATAAATATCCGCCTAAAATAAAGAAGAAATAAAAAAGGCTTCAATTACTTAAAGCCTTTTTTTGGACGATTCCGTTTTTTAAAATTTATGCCTTAAGCAAACCAGTGTACTGGTCTTTGTACCCATAAAGCATTATAACATTAAATACGATTAGAATTATGGAACCAGCTATAGTTGTTGGTTCTAATGTTCCGTGGTATAAAACTGCATTTACTGATATACTCATTAGAATAACCATAAGTAATGCACCAAATTTGTTTAAAAGTAAGGATAGACCCGCAATAATTTCAATAATAGCTACCATATGCATAGTTTTAGTAACCTCTAGGGCTTCTAAATAATTTACGGCATTTTCTGTTTCAGGCACAAATATTATAAAATCAAAAAACTTGTTAAGCCCAAAAAATAAAAGAAAAAGCCCATAAAGAATACGTAATACTAGAAATAATTTTGAATTCATACTACTTGGTTTTAGTTGTTGAACACTAAAAGTACGTAATATTTTTCTTTAAATTTTATAAGATTATTGTGTTTTCGACTACTTACGAGTTTTCACTGTATAGGTTGCAATTATTAATTCATCAACTTTAATGTGAACATCATAATGTCCTGTTTTATTAAATGTATGCGTTAGAATGCATTTATTTTTAATTAGTACAGTTTCTGGTGTACTAGTTTTAGAGCCACTGCCGTTAATAATAACCAAAGCTATTTCCTCATTTGTGAATGGTTTAGTTTGTAAAAGTTCAAAACGAACTGTTTTGTTTTTTTGACTTTCTATATGCATAACTTCTGGTGAAATAGGAATAACATCATTTGTGAAAGCTTCCTTATAAACTATAGGTCCGTTAATAAATTGAGCATAAGAGGGAACATTACTCATTAAAGTCCAATCTAAATCTAACGGATAATGATTTTTAATAAATATAGAAGGCTCTCCTAAAAAATACCCATCAAAGTAATCTGCTTTAAATTTAGGTTCTCCTTCTTCTAATAAGACTTTTCCGGCTGACCAGGTTGCATCGCATAAATACCATTTGCCATTAAGTTTTACTACATTCCAAGAATGATTTGGGAGACTATTTTTATCTATATTTAAGTTAGCTGTACGACCATAACCATTTATGATTTTACATTCTAAATCTACCAAACTAGCAAGTTCTTTTATTAAATAGGCATAACCTGTACAGGCAGTTTTCTTTTGGTTTAGTAGTTTTTTAAAAACCTTAGGAGTAAAACTAGAGTTCCATTTTAAGAAAGCTTCTCTGTCTTTTTTTATTTTGTTTCTATTCTTTTTTGTCCTTAAATAGGAAGAGTAGTCGTTTTCTATATTTATACAAACCCAGGTATAGATAGCTCTAAATTTTTCAACATCAGTATCTAGATTAGAAGTTAAATTTTGGGTGAGTAGTGGTAAGTTTTTTAAACTTTCACCTTTATAATTATGGGCAATGCTATCGGCTTTTTTAAAACTAATTTGTTTAAAATCGCTTCGTTGTCCAAAAGAAACTATAAAGGTGAATAGAAAAAGTATTGTAGTATATTTCATTATTTAAATAGACCAACAAATTTTTGAAAGATATTTTTCTTGGATTTATACACACCACCTACTTGTATTTCTCCCATAAGCTCAACATCTGTATTTGTAAAGTTTATGGTAATATTTATAGTGTCAGAAGTGCTTTCTTGTATTTTATATTCTTTAGTATCGTACCCTATATAACTAAAAACTAAAACATCATTAATGTCAAGTTTATTCGGGAATTCAAAATTACCGTCTAAATCTGTTACCGTTCCTTGTTTTGTGCCTTTTAAAACCACATTAACACCAGGTAGCGGAATGTTCTCTTCATCGAGTACAGTACCTTTTACTGTATATTGAGAAACTGTATTTATAGAAACATTACTTTGTTTAGTGTTAGATATTTCTGTTTTAAATATAGGTTCTAAACTTGCTATTTCTTGAGCATTTACGTTAGAAATAGCACATAATGCAAGTAAAGAAAAACCCGTGGTTGCAATTCCTTTGGAGAAAGATGTACGCATTGTATTATAGTTTTTAGTTTGTAATTGAGACGATTTAAAACGCCCACAAGTATTTGGCTTTGGTACTAAAAAATAATTGTTTATTTCTTCCTGTGTCATCGTTGTAAAATTTATTACTTCTTTTTCACAGGAGTTACAATAACCACCAAGTTCTGTTTTATTAAAGGTATTAAAATTTTCTTTACATGCTTTTTTAATGGTAATGTTACTATCATTTTTCATATTACTTTGGTTTTAGATTATACCTCTAATCTATACCCCAAAAAGTACTTTAAAAACTAGCATTTAGTGTATGACTATAATTTATACGTAAAAGCATCATTTCAGTTAGTTATCTATTTTACACTAACTCTTACTCCTTCGCTATGACTACTAAATTCTGGAGCATACATACTTTGTATGGTAGTTATACCATTGCTAAAATCTCCAGCATTATTTACACGTACATCATACTCAAAAACATAAACTCCTTTAGGTAAATAATCAAAAAAGAAATTAGTGCTTGCATCTTTAGTAGCTTCATAATACCCTAAACCATCTTGCCATTTATATTGCGAGAATACATTTATGGGTTCAAAACCTGCGGCACGCATATCTTTCATATGAATATATTGCATGGTTCTGTCTACTTTTAATTCTATACGAATTCGAACTAAGTCGCCTACTTTTACAGTAGATTTAGAATTAATTTCAGAAAGTTGTTCTCCTGTATCTGTATTCTTTTTTAGAAATAATTTTTTCTTTAATTGTAATGGCGTTTCTGCGGAGGTAATTTTATCCAAGTCTTCAAAATATTGCCAGTATAAGGCTCCCCAAGCAATACCATTTCCTTTTTTAGAAATATTAACTTCCCCTAAACTTGTGTCTATTTCGTTAGCATTCCATGTGGTTTTGTAATAGCCAGTTCCCGCTTCAGTTTTTACATTTTTTAGCTTTTCTGGAGCTATTTTATTTCCTCCAATTAAAACATCTACGGTTTCAGAAACAGAAAGCCAATCACTTCCTTGTAATACTAATGCATATACCGCTTCTGTAGTTGCCTTAGTGGTTTTCCATTGGTTGGTTTGTTTGTTTTTAAGTAACCAAATTTTAAGATTATCAACAGTAGTTATATCATTCTCTATCTCAGAAAAAGCTTCTATAAGTAATGCTTGCGTTTCAATAGGAGCTTGGTACCAATACCAAGAATTGGTGTTCTCTTTCCAATACATTCCTAGTTCCTCCGAAGTAATACTATTCTCTTTTAACGACCTTAGAATTTTAGAAGCTGTAGTAGCATCTTTAGCTCTGTGACTAATTAATGCTAACATTCCTTTTCTATACAAACTATTCGCTTTCCAATATTTCTTAGTTTGCCCAAGATAGTAATTGGTTATTTCGGTTACTTTTTTTGATGTTTTATACTCCATGAAAAAGCTTCGCATATACAAGTAATGAATTTGCGTACTGGTTAAGTGGTTGTCATTTATGTTAGAAGTATGTTTTTTCATGTACTCATACTCTTTCACAAACTGTTTGTCTAAATAGGCTATTGCTTTTTTTAGTATAGTATTTATTTCTTTCTTGTTATTGGTAACATTTAATTGTTTTAAATGACCTAAGCCAGAAATAATATGTTGCGTAATAAAACGATTTTCTCTACCACCTTTAAACCAAGACCATGCACCAGAAGACATTTGGTTTTTTTGTAGTTTTAATAGGGCAGAAGCTTGTTCATTTTGCATTTTGTTTAGATTAAACAATAATGCAATTCTTTTTTTCTGTTCTGTTTCGGACTGTGCATCTCTTAGCCAAGGGGTTTCTTGTATTAAAAGCGATTTTAATTCTTGGTTCTTCTCTAAATTACTAACCAAAGCATCAGAATTAGTCCACTGTTTAAATACTTCTTGAATTCTTGGGTTATTATTTGCAATATGGCTTGCTAATGTATTTGCGTAATATCTAGAGAAAGTCTGTTCGTTACATTCATAAGGATATTCCATTAAATAGGGAAGTGCCTGTACTGCATACCAAGCAGGGTTGCTTGTAATTTCTAAACTAAGTTTATGATGCGTTAAAGAGGTTGAAGTGTTGTCTTTAAGTTTTTCTAAAGTAAATGTTTTGCTTTGGTTACTACGAACCCACATAGGTAGAGTTTCTGTAACCAACATTCTATTGCTTAAAACAGGAAGTACATTTTGCTCTCCATCACTAAAATTAGCAGCTTTTGCGATTACCGTATATTGTACCCCTTGTATACCTTCTGGAATAAGTAATTTCCAAGAAACTTGGGTGTTATTTACAGAGTCTACCGTAAAAGGAAGTTCTGTTTTTGTTGCTATTAATTTATCAGAAATAGGTTTTCCTGTAATAACATCTATAAGTTTTAATTCTGCCATTCCAGACAGTTTTTTATTTGTTAGGTTTGCAATTTTACTACTAATAACTATTGCATCTCCTTCTCTTAAAAAGCGTGGTGCATTAGGTACTACCATAAGTTCTTTTTGGGTAACGGTTTGCATACTTGTAGTAGTGCTCTCTGCATTTTTTGTATGCGCTAATAATTGAAGTTTCCATTTTGTTAATGCTTCTGGTGTAGTAAAACTAAAAGTAACGTTCCCTTCTTTATCAGTTTTTAAATGCGGAAAGAAAAAGGCAGTTTCCTGTAAATTAGTACGGATTTTTACAGGCGTTTTTTCTTTAGATTTATCTTCTAATGGTTTTTTGTCTTTTGTTACCTCTTTCTTTTTTTGAGAGCTATAACCAACTACAACTCTTTCTTCCAATTTAGCTTCAGAATCTTCCATAGCAATTTCGGCAACTTCTTCAGAATCTTCCATCATATCCATAGAAGCCATAGGAGCACTACTTTTCATCATCCTTCTACTTCTGCCATAATATGCATATCCAAATTGTAATCCAAACCATTGAAAAGTATCGTAATATTGGTTTGTATAATTATATTCATTATTATATAAGTTATAGGCTGTAAAATAGTGTTGTCTAAAACTGGTATACCCGTTTGTAGAACATTGCGAATAGTAGTAAGGTTGTGCATTAGGGCTAAAGTACCAATTGTGTCCTCTAAAAGTATTTAAAGAAGCATCATACATACTCGCAAGTAATTCTGCCGATACTTTTTCTCCTTTAGCTCCTTTAATTTTAAATGCCCATGTTTCTTCTGCACCTGGTTGTAATTTATCTCTAAAGGTTAAAGTTTCTATTTCTAAATCTTTTTTAGGATATGGAATTGCAATAGCTATACTGCTACTTATAAAAGAGTTATATGCAGCAAAGCTATATCCAATAGAGAAACCTCCTAAGTCTTTTTTATTAACCGGAATACTAATAGTTTTACTAGTGCCACTTATATGTAGAATTTGAGTGTCAACAATTTTTCTATCTTTTTCAATGAATAATGTTACTTCTAAATCTTTAACATTAGAGAATAAGCTTAGTTTTACTTTATCACCAACTTTATAAGAAGATTTATCTGTTTTAATATGAAAAAGTTGATTATCGGCTAAAGTTTTGTCATTTTCACTAACTAGTGTAGTTTGCGAAATATCTTTTACAAGATTGCCAAATTTGTCCTTAGTTTCTAGCTCTATACGGTATTTTCCAGATTCCCAATCCTTAATTTTTCCCAGAGTTAATTCACTAGTTTCTTTGGTGTTAAAATTACTTTGCCAAACCATTTTTCCTTTTTCCCAAGTTTGTGGGTCATGTTCGTTTGCATAACTTTCATTAGGGAAAAGTTTTTTAAATTCCTCTTTACTCCATGCTTTGTAATCTGGAGCATTCCATGGTCTTTGCCTAAGAACAAATTTTGGAGCGTTTAGCTTATATATTTTAACAGACCCTTTTGCAGGAACTGCAGAACCATTAAGATTTTGAATGTAAACTTGTAGTGTATTGTCCTTCTTTTCTTTATCTAAAACATTTGGAATGTTAATGGTAGCTGTTATACTATGGTAACCTACTTGTACTATTGTAGAAGTGCTGTGGGTTTCACCATTAACATCAGTAACATCGGCGGTAATTTCATAGCTAAATGTAGGTAAGTCTTTTTTGTTTAATGTGTTGTCTGGAATGGCTTTAAAGGTAATATCATACAAACCACTATCATTTGTAGTTACTTCTCCATGAGCAATTTCTTGAGGTTCTATATTTCTATAAGGTCTATAACTCCAGTAATACCATCTAGGAAAATAAACAACTCTTTTTACCCTGTAACTAACTTTTGCATTGGTAATAGTACTACCTGCAAAAGCAACAGCTTTTCCTGTTACTTTAATACTATCATTAACCTTGTAAGTTTCTTTAATGGGATTAAAGGATGTTTCAAATTTTGGCCTTTTATATTCTTCTACAGAGAAATTTGTAGTACCATTTATAGCGATATTAGAAGAAGTTACATACATAGAAAAATTACCTGTAAGCCCGTTACTTGGGAGTATAAATTCTCCAGAAAAAGAGCCATACTCATTGGTTACATAATCTATTTTTTTAACCTCTTGGTAATTAGCGTCTCTGAGTGTAACGCTTATTTTAGTATTTGTAAGTAACCTAGATTGTTTTCCTTCTTTTTGTACGGCAATACATTTAAAATACAAAGGTTGCCCAGGTCTGTATATACTACGGTCTGTAAAAAGAAAACAAGAGTTTGTGGTTTTAGGAGTGTGTTCATCATATTTTTGATTTATATAAAATTCTCCAAAAAAAGCTTTGTCACTGGAGTTTTTGGCTTCGATACTAACATTCGTCCATGTTTCTTTGCCAAGAGGAATAGTAGCAAAACCTTGCGAGTTAGTTAGTACGTTTTTGGTCTTAATTGCATCACGATAATTTAAGTTATAGGTAAACTTTACACTAGTATTTGCTTGTGGTTTCCCATTTACTCTATTAATAATTTGGTATTTGTATTCCGTTGGAGTTTTAGTTTCTACAAGTGCTAAATTGGTAATTTGTACAGGGCTATAAGCAAAAGAAACCTTATCATCTTTAGATTCTGCTAAAAGTAAATAAAACCCTTTTTCTAATTCTGGTAGTAAAATTTCTGTAGTATGTGTTTGGTAATCCTCTTTATCTGTAAGTTTTGCATCCCATTGTTTATATGTTTTTAAAGTCTTAATAAAATCTAGCTGTTTTTTTTCAGGATATATTTTGTTAAGTTTTTGTAACTGAGAAGTATTTATTTTAATAGCGGAAAGCGCTAAATTTTCATAATTTTTATAAGAAACCAACAATTTAGAAGCCGTATTTATGGGTAAATAATTCTCGGTTGTTATTTGCATGCTTTTACCTAAAATTGTGGATTTTAAGGCACGACATTTATCTGCTCCGTAACTTTTAGGAAAGCTAGAAATGGTTTGCTCGCATAATTCTAAAGCCTCTTTTAATTTCCATTGATTTTTAGTTTCTCCAGTTGGGGAATATAAAGCTCCTAATTGTTGATACAGGCTTGCTATTTCATAATTATAAAGCGCAGAAACTTTATCTTTTTTATAACTTTCTGCACTGTTTTGAAGAGTGTGTAGGTATTTTAAATCTTTATCTTGCACTACAGCATTGTTGTGTACAAACTTTAATCGGTCTATATCTACAGGAACAAAAGCATCTAGAGTTTTATCTTTTGCATGGAAGCTTAGTAGTTCTTGGTATATTTCGAGTGCTCTATACTCTAAAGAGGTTTTGTCTTTGGTATCTATTTTTTCATGGATAAATATTGATGCATCACATAAATAATTATCCTTGTTAATTTCAAATTTATCTGCAGGTCTTGTGATACTAGTTTCATTAGACTTATAAAAATCTAATGCAGTATGTGCTAAAACGTCAAACAAAGTAGGTCTAAATAAATCAGATTTTTTTTGTTTATTTAAGATGGCAGAATACTCTGAAATTGGGGATTCTTGTAATTTTTTAGTATTAGATAGGGAATTAGAAAAATGAAGGTTTATTTCATGAAATAAAGTAGTTAAATCCCAAGTTCTAAAATCCTTACTATTTACTTTACTTTCTGTATTTGTTCTATTATAAAATTGGTACCTGTTTTGTTGAAAATATTGCCAATAAAGATTAGCTAAATAGCTTTCTAAAATGTTTTTAGTAGGGAAAGATGCTTCTTTAATCTGCGTATTAAAGTTGGCTATAATTTTTAGTTGTGCATCTTCCTCTAAAGTCATTGCATATTTAGAAGAATATAAAAGCGCTTTAATTTTTTGCGAAGTGTTATTTTCTTTATTCGCCTTCTTAGAAATAGTTTTTACTACCTCTAAAGCCGATTTTGTCAGTGACTCACTCTCTAATTGCTCTACTTTTTGCCATAAAACATCAAAAGAGCTATTGTTTT
The DNA here is from genome assembly GCF_947495965.1 of uncultured Maribacter sp. Lineage (GTDB taxonomy): Bacteria > Bacteroidota > Bacteroidia > Flavobacteriales > Flavobacteriaceae > Maribacter_B. The sequence continues at coordinate 80,059 of NZ_CANMBB010000001.1, read as the reverse complement.
TTTGAGATTGCATCATTTGTGCAAAGAAAATTATAGTAAGTATTGTTATGGTATTTTTCATCTATATAAATTTACGTAACAAATATGAACCTTAGTAATAATCTTAGCAAGATTAAATGAGTCTAGTAGCTTTTTGAGTTAGGGAACGCAACATTTAGTACATTAGAAACCAAATTCTAACCTGGTTATAATAAAAAAAACTCCCATAACAACAGCAAGTTGTTATGGGAGCTTAATTTATAAAGTTAGTATTATGTTATTTCCAATCTACAATAACAAACTCACATCTACGGTTAATTTCATGTTGTTCTTCGGTACAGGATTCTTCCGTTTCACATTTAATTATAGGCATTTTTTCACCATACCCTTTTGCAGTTAGCCTTTTTTTAGAGATGCCTTGTCTTATTAAATATTCTAGTACGGAGTTAGAGCGTTTTTGCGAAAGTATTTTGTTGTAATTATCATTACCTCTAATATCTGTATGCGTACCAATTTCTAATTGTATACCAGGATTGTTTTTTAAGATTCTAATAATTTTATCCAATGCATCTTTGCCCTCTAAACGTATGTACCAAAGGTCATAGTCAAAATGCACTTTTGGTTCTGCTTTTATAACAATACGTTTTCCTTGTCTTACAACGGCAGGCTCATCTTGTATAGCTTTTTCAATACGTGCTTTACGTTCTTTCTCTGCTTTGATTTTTGCCTCTTCTTTGCGTTTTTCTTCTTGTTCTTTTGCTCTTTTAGCTTCCTCCTTTTTACGTTTTTCCTCCTTTATACGCTCTTCTTTAGCAAGTTTTTCTAGCCTTTCCTCTTCTTCTTTAGCTTTCTGGATTTTGTCATTCTTTTCTTTCTCTATTTGAGCAATAGATCGTAATTCTAAAGAACCATCTTTAACACTATTACGTTCTTTATCTGTAATAATAATTTTAGAATTGTCTTTATATCCTGTTTTTCTAGCTTTTACGGTATATTGTGCCATACAAGTAACAAAAAATTTAAATTCTGCCTTTTCTGATGCAGTTTGCGACTCTACTAATGTTCCGTCTTCTGTAACTAAATCTACCACAGCAAAAGCAATTGGTTTTTGTGAAGAAACTTCTGTAACAATACCAGCTATAAATTGGGAACAATCTTTAATGTCTAAAGGTTTTGTTTCTTCTAATTTATAAATATCATCACCACCAACACCTCCTGGTCTATTGGAAGCAAAGAAACCTTGGTTGTTATTTAAAGATATATTGAATGAAAAATCATCATAACCACCATTGATAGGTTTACCTACATTATTTGGTTTCTGGAAGGTGTCTCCTTGTTTTTTACTCACAAAAACATCTAATAATCCAAAACCAGCATGACCGTTAGAAGAGAAATATAAGTTGTTTTTTTTGTCGATAAACGGAAACTGTTCTTTCTTTTCTGTATTTATAGTAGCACCTAAGTTTTTAGGTTCTCCAAATTCTCCATTTGCATTTAAAGAAACCGCATATAAATCTAATGAGCCAAAACCTCCTGGCCTGTCTGATGCAAAATACATTATAGTTTCACTTGCATTTAAAGCAGGATGTTCTGTAGAAAAATCATCCCCATTAAATGGTAACTCTTCAATATTTCCCCATGAGCCATCTACTAGTTCTGCTTTATAAATTTTTAATCTAGATATTTTTTTACCATCTGTTTTCTTTTTCCCTTTAAGGAAGTTATTACGCGTAAAATAAATGGTTTTTCTATCTTTTGTTATTGCAAAAGTTGCTTCATGCATTTTTGTGTTAATAGTAGAGGAAAGGCTTACACTAATGCTATCTCCTAAAGTAATTTTATCTAGAGGATGTGTGTACATGTCTAAATAGTTTTCACTATTCCATCTATACCGTTTATTTAATCCTGGGATTGCTTTTTTCTTAGAAGCAGCATATATTATACTACTATCTACTCTAGTTGCACCAAATTCAGATTTTATAGTATTTAATGGTAGATTTTCTAATTTAAAACGCTCACCAATAGCATCTACATTTTCTAAGTGCCTTAAATCTTCTTTAAGTAAAGCAACTTTTTCTAGGTTGTTTTGGCTTTTATAATAGTCCATTAAAACCTCTGTTGCTTCTTCAAATTCTCCAACAGCTTTTAAGGTTTGGCTGTATTTAAAGAAATAACTTTCGTCTAAATTTTCTCCATAAACAGAAGTTAAATAAGAATACCATTTTGCTGCTCTTGGCAGTTGGTAAGTATTGTAATAACTGTCTGCTAAGTTTTTTACAACTTTAGAACTTTTATTTGTTTTTACAATTTCTGCATATAATGGAATAGCATCTGTATAAAAAGCTCTTTCAAAATACATGTTTGCTCGCTTTAATTCTTCTTGAGCAAATGAAACGGTCTGTAATAGACCCGTAAATAGTATAAATAGGAATATTTTTTTCATAGTATAGTTTAGTAGAATCTTGGAGATTTATCATATCCTCTTTGTAGACCAAGTAAATCTAAATCAAACAAAAGGAAAATTTCATGAGAACCTGCACTAAAATCACTTAGATTAGATAAGGTGTAATCATATGCGTAACCAGCTTTTAAACCAGGTAATATTTTCATGTTAAACATAGCATTTACAGCATCTTCTAATCTGTAAGATACTCCAGCCTCAAATTTATTATGAATTAAAGTATTTAAAGAAACATCAAAGGTAATAGGAGCTCCTTTTACCATTTTTGCTAACATAGACGGTTTAAGTTTAATATTATCATTTAGGTCATAAACATACCCTGCGGTAACAAAAACATGCATTTTTTCTGAGCCCACAGTACTAATTCCGTTTTGATTGTCTATGTGTTTAGAATTAAGTAAATTAGGAATAGAAACTCCGGCGTAAATCTTATCTCTATGGTAAAAAGCGCCTAAACCAACATTAGGGAAAGTACTATTTATGTTTTCATTAAAAGCAATATCATCTTGTGTTTCTGGTAAAGTAAAACCATTAAAATTGCTGTTAAAATTAGTAATACCAGCTTTAAGCCCTAAAGCTAATCTGCTTTCTTCATCTAATTTAAGACTATAGGCAAAATCTGCAAAAATGTTATTTTCTTTTAAAGCACCATCTCCAATTTCATCTTTTATGAAAGAAATTCCAGCTTCTACTTTTTCTGTAAGAGCAGCATGCGCAAAGAAGGTTAATGTTTTTGGTGACCCTACAGCAGAAGCCCATTGACTTCTGTATAATGTTCCAAAGTTTATTACACTAAGATTGTTCGTTGTATAAGCTGGGTTTATAACACTCATATTATACATGTACTGGGTATATTGTGGATCCTGTTGCCCTTTTACATAAGAGGAATGTAATAACAGCAGAAAGAAAAAATATAGAAATGTTTTTTTCATTATTATTTTATTAATGATAGTTGGTTGGTGTATAGTTTATCTATTAAGGTATAAGTCGCCTTGAATTGGGTTATAGCCTTCTTTATTGTAGTTTATTATATAAAAATAAACTCCGTTTGGTGCAACACTACTTTTGTTATTGGTACCATCCCAAGCAGGGTTATTTATATCTCCTTTAAACATGCTACTACCGTATCTATTAAGAATTTCTAAGGTAAAGTCAGGAAATATTATTTCTATGTTTGGAATAAAATACAAATCGTTTTTACCATCTCCGTTAGGGGAAAATGCATCTGGAATAAAAAAGTTGTATGCATCTGGTTCACAATTACTAAGAAGTATTGTTACTGCAAAACGTTCTGGGTTAATACAACCCGTAATTGGGTTATAGCTTTCTGCATAGTACATTGTATTTGCAACTAAGGGAGTACTACTATCTAATGGTGTAGTACTTTCTGCATCATTAAACCAACGGGTTTCGTAGGAATTAGAGTTTTCTAAAACAGCTAAATTAGTTACGGTTGGGTTGTCTAAACCACATAAACTTAATGTTGTAAACTCAAGAGTAGCTGGTTCTAATTCATGTACTATTGGTGTAACCTCTACACGATCTGTACTATGACAGCCGTTAGAATTTTCAGAGCTTGCAAAGTAGCTAATTCCGTTTTCTAAAATAGTAGTTTGGTCAAGTAAGTTACCACCAGTTAAAGCATCATACCAAACTGTAGTATCTCCGTTTGGAACATTTACACTAAGGTTACTTACTGTAGCGTTATCTGTAGCACAAAACTCTGGGTTAGTTTCTGTAACGGTAGGCCCTTCTGGATTAGTTAACATAGTAACTACCTGTACTCTATTAGATCCTTCACAATTATTATTTAAATCGGTATTAGATATAAAATAATCTTCTCCATTTACAAGAGCAGTTGTTATTGGTAAAATAGAAGTGTCTGTAGCGGTACTATAAAAAAGAATTGTTCCAGTAGCAGTAACACTAATATCTTCTAATGTTGGACCAGAACTAGTATAATTGTTTAAGCAAAAAGTTTGTAAGGCATCTGCAACTGGAGCGTCTGGAACGCCACCTCTTGCAAAGTTTTCTTGTAATTCAAAATCAAATTGTAATCTACAAGGTGTAGTATCATTTTGAGAGCTTCGTACACTAACTGTATAATTTCCTTGAGCAAACCCAGCAACATCTATTTGATAACTAGCAGTACCTCCAGAAAAGTTTATACTATTTTGTGTTAGTACATTATTTGATAATTGATCTATAACATCATAAGTTATAGAATACGTTCCACTTGTTAAGGTTGGAGCATCAATAAGAACATCAATTAAAGTAGCATCACAATTATCATCTACAACTAAATCTAATTGTATTTCTGATGGAGTAGGAGTAATAGAACTACTAGAGCTTAAAGTACATCCTAAATCTAAACCACCAACTACATCAAAATTAAAATCATAATCACCACCTTCTACAAAATTAGTTCCTGGTATAGTAAAGGATGCAGTACCATTTGTAAAACTAAGAGCATTTTCTGATAAGTTTGTTATTATGCCACTAGGACTAGCAATACTATAATCTATAGTATGAGTTTGATTTGATAAAACTTCTGTATTATCAAAAATATTCATGAAATCTACAGTTACGTCAGTATTAACACAACCATTTGTAGTTGTTGCAGATGGGTTTGTTATAAGGAAATCTACCGACGGGACTAGTATGCTAGGGCAAACTGTTTGACTAGGAGATGTACCTACTATGTTAGTAATATCTAGTGTTACGGTACTATTGGTTGGAGCAGTGCTTTTTTCAATATTAAAAGAACCAACGCCATTAGTTAAAATAGCACTAACTGTTTCTGTTTCTACCACTCCACTTAATCTGTACGTAATATCATAGGTTCCATTATATAAATACGTATCATCATAAGTTAAAGAAACCGGAAAAGTATCTTGAGATACACAATAGTTGTCTACGTCTAACGTGCCTATAAGAGTAGGTAGTATAGTTATGGTTACAATAGTAGAAGATTCTTGACATACTGGATGATAAGGTGTGGGATAAACTAAATAAGTAAAAGAATATTCGCCAATACCAAAATCGTTATATATTTGTTGAATATCTATAATGTTATCCGATAAATCGCTTAATTGGTTGGTGCCACTATTGTCTGACCAAGTACCTTCCGAGTCTTCATCTGTAAGTAAATCATTAAGGTTTACATTAGTATAAATAGAAAAATCTTCATTGTTACAAATGGTAAGACCTTGGGCTTCTCCAGATTCTGCTCTTGGGTGTACTTTTAATATTATAGTAGAAATGCTTTCTGGACAGCTACCTACTGGAGCTACGGTATAAGTAAAGGTGTAATTTCCTGGTCCGGCTTCCTCCGCATTAAAAAGATTATTATTTAAATGGCCTGTGAAAGTAGCAGGAGATTCTTCCCATAAACCATTAACGTCTGGTAAAATATCATTTACTTGGTCACCAAGAAACCTGTTTAAATCAACAGCAGCGTCATCACTACATGCATTGGCATCTCCTTCTATATTATCTTCCCCAGAATAGCCTCCTAAGTCTATAGTAACAGTAGCAGATTCTCCGCAAAGGTTATTAGTGTATGTAAAAACATGTGTTCCTGCGTAATGTATTCTCCAAAGATTAAGGATACCTGTGTTTTCTTGAAGAGCAAAATATACTGCAGGATCATTAGTACTCCATGTACCTCCTGGTAATTCTCCTATTAAGACATTGTTTAAATCATACGATTGGTTGTTGGTATCGGAATATTTATCACAAATAGTAACTGTAGAGCTAGTACCTGCACATTGTGCGTTTATGTCTACAGAAAAGTTTAATAGACACAAGAATAAAAGCCATTTAAAGTAAATGGTTTTTTGATTTAGTTTGTTCATTTGGTAGTGGTTATATAGTACTTGAAAACGCCAATGTAGTAGGATATGCTATTTTTTAACATCTTTTTGTTGTATAACCTTACAAAAGAGTTGTTAAATAAGAGAGAAGTATGGTTATACATCTTTAAAAAAGTGCTTTTCATCGATAATTATCTGCTATTATTAGGGTAGAATAGCCTTGATGTACTTAAGAGCTTTACTTATCTTTACGTTTTTTAACTATAAATTTTATGCAAATTCATTTTATTGCAATTGGTGGTAGCGCCATGCACAATTTAGCTTTAGCTTTAGAACACAAAGGATATAAAATAACAGGGAGTGATGATGTTATTTTTGAACCTTCTAAATCTAGACTAACTTCAAAAGGATTATTACCAGAATCTTTTGGTTGGTTTCCAGAGAAAATACATGCTGGCTTAGATGCTGTAATTTTAGGAATGCATGCAAAAGAAGATAATCCAGAGCTGTTAAAAGCTAAAGAATTAGGGGTTACTATTTATTCCTATCCAGAATTTTTATACGAACAATCTAAGAATAAAACGCGTGTGGTTATAGGAGGTAGCCATGGTAAAACAACTATTACTTCCATGATTTTACATGTGTTAAATTATCATGACGTTAATGTAGATTATATGGTTGGTGCACAATTAGAAGGATTTGACAGGATGGTGCATTTAACGGAAGAGAATGATTTTATTGTTCTAGAGGGTGACGAGTATTTATCTTCTCCTATAGATAGAAGACCTAAATTTCATTTATACAAACCTAATATAGCTTTGTTAAGTGGTATTGCTTGGGATCATATAAATGTGTTCCCTACCTATGATAATTATGTAGAGCAGTTTAAAATATTTGTAGATAGTATTGTAAAAGGCGGTAGTATAACATATAATATAGAGGATCCAGAAGTTAAGACTGTAGTGGAAGAATCGGAAAATTCTATACGTAAATTAGGATATACTACCCCAGAATATACTGTTGAAGACGGGCAAACATTATTAGAAACTCCAGAAGGACAAATGCCAATAGAAGTATTTGGAAAACATAATCTTAGCAATTTGGCTGGTGCAAAATGGATTTGTCAAAATATGGGTGTAGATGAGGATGATTTTTATGAAGCCATAGGAACTTTTAAAGGCGCCTCTAAAAGATTAGAGAAAATTGCAGAAAGAACTAACGCTGTTGCATATAAAGATTTTGCGCACTCGCCAAGTAAGGTTGCTGCAACTACAAAAGCAGTAAAAGAACAGTACCCAAATAGAAAACTAATAGCTTGTCTAGAGTTACATACCTATAGTAGTTTTAATCCAGAATTTTTAAAAGAATATAAAGGAGCATTAGATGCTGCAGATGAAGCGGTTGTTTTTTATTTACCAGAATCTGTAAAAATTAAAAAATTAAAAGAAGTAACTAAAGAGCAAATTTCCGAAGCATTTAGGAGAGATGATTTAAATATCCAAACTAATGCATCTAGTTTTAAGGAGTTTGTTTTTAATAAGAATTACGATAATTCAGTTTTACTATTAATGAGCTCTGGAAATTATGGTGGGTTAGATTTTGATGAGATTAAAGAGCTTATAAATACATAGAAAATAGGGCATTAAGTAATTCTGTCAGTTTTTTTAGTTTGGATTGTTTATTGTAATTAGTCTTGCTATGCAATCTAGACTACGTGTATATAAAGAAATCGTATTTTTTATAAAAAGAAGAGTATCTATAATTCTAGTTGCTTTTATACTAGGTATGTCTAATGTTATTTTAGAAGAAACAAGAATGATATATGATACTCGTAAAGAAATAGAGTTACAAGAAATTCAGGAGGAAGACTCCATAAAATAATTAAACACCAAATTGTCTTAAGTGGTGGTCCAAATGTTTATATTCCATTTTACCCCATTGGTCATGCGTTAATACCCCAAAAACGGGATGAGAATGCCATTTTTCTCTATTTTTTAATGCATAAAATTGGGTTACAAGTTCTTTTAGTTTTTCTACTTCCCTAGTAAAATCTTTCTCTTCTTTAGTTTTTAATGCAGGTGCTGTTGGCAAACTTTTACGCCAAGGTTTATCATTATACATAGATTTTTTAACAAATAGTTTAATAATAAAGTTTGCTTTCTTATCTGATTCTTTATTTTTAATAGCAATTTTTAAAGGATATTGACAATGCCATGCCATTTGACCTAGAGACATTTTTCCCCATTGTCTTTGAGAATTATCCTTTAAATTGTTTATTCTATGTAGCACTTCTTTGTAAGCGTCTTCGTTAAATAATGATTTCATAACACTGTTTTATTACAATGGAAATTTACATATAAATTTTTAAGTTCACTATCTTTAAGCCATGCAAGAAAAAGTAAGTTCGCTTTCTATTAAGCATTGGGCTGATGATGATAAACCTAGAGAAAAGTTATACCATAAGGGAAAATCTGTTTTATCAGATGCAGAATTAATAGCAATTTTAATAGGTTCTGGTAATAGAGAAGAAAGTGCGGTAGAATTATCAAAAAGAATTTTAGCATCAGTAAATAACAACTTAAATGAGTTAGGTAAATTATCTATAAAACAATTAACTCAGTTTAAAGGAATAGGAGAGGCTAAAGCTATTTCTATAATAGCGGCACTAGAATTAGGAAAAAGAAGAGGGGGAGAACAAGCAAAAAGTATTGTTAAAATTACTAGCAGTAAAGTTTGTTTTAACTTACTTCAACCTATTTTAGGAGAGTTACCACATGAGGAGTTTTGGATTATTTATTTAAATAATGCCAATTCTATTTTATACAAAAGTCAGTTAAGTAAAGGAGGTATAACAGGAACATTAGTAGATGTTAGACTGGTTATGCGGCAAGCATTAGAATATGGTGCTGTAGGGCTTATATTAGCACACAATCACCCTTCTGGAACGTTAAAACCTAGCCAAGCAGATAAGCAAATTACTCAAAAACTAAAAGTAGCAGCCCAAGCATTAGATATTAAAGTCTTAGACCATTTAATAATAACTGAAAAAGATTATTTTAGTTTTGCAGACGAAAGCATTCTATAATTTTTAGAGCCTATGTTATTAATATATACACATAAGATTACACCGCGACTTAGTTATATAATGCGGCATATGTTTACTAAGGTTTTAGGCATAAAAATTATACTTACAACTACGGTAGAAGATTTTATAAAGCATAAGGGGCCTAAAATAACCTATACGAAACAACCATTACAGAACGAGTTTTTTGTACGTAGTAATGATTTGCTTTTTGAACAAGGAATAAATGCTATAGATATTTCTATTAATGATTGGGATGGGGTACCAGCTTTTTTTGCAACAGGAGAGCGTAGTAGTATCCCTTTTGATGTTTTTTCGGCAAGCTTTTATTTGTTAAGTAGGTATGAGGAATATTTACCTCATGTTAAAGACATACATGGCAGGTTTCCTCCAAAAGAGAGTTTAGCCTATCAAAATAATTTTTTACAAATTCCTTTGGTAGATTTATGGGCTTTAAAGTTGTTAAATGCTCTTAAAGAAAAATTTCCAGATGTGGAGGTAGTTAAAAGAAAGTATAATTTTACTTCTATTATAGATGTTACTTCTTCGCATTGTTATGCGTACAGAGGAATTGTGAGAGGTATTTCAGGTTTCTTGTTGGATCTAGTTTATTTTAGATTAAAAAGAATTGCACAAAGAGTCACAGTTTTATTTAACCCAAGTAAAGATCCTTATAATAACTACCAGTACTTAATAGATTTGCATAAAAAGTATAACATAAAAAGTATGTTCTTTTTTCAGTTTGCATCTTATTCTACCTATGATAAAAATGTATCAACGAACAACAATAAATTTAAATTTTTAATAAAATCGGTTGCAGATTATAGTTTGGTATCTTTAGCTACATCTTATAGCTCTTTTGGTAATGTATCATTAATCAAAAAAGAAAAGAAAGAATTGTCTAGTGTTATTAATAGACCAATTAACTATTCTAGAATACGATATAATAGAGTGGATATTCCAGAAACTTATAGAAATTTAGTAGAAGCAGAATTTACAGATGATTATACTATGGGGTATACCTCAGAAATTGGTTTTAGAGCAGGTACTTGTACTCCTTTTTATTTTTATGATATTCCATTGGAAATACAACAACCTATAAAAATACACCCGTTTGCAGTACATGATTATGCCTTAACAAAAGAAAAGAGTGTAAAAGATATTTTATCAAAAGTTGCGGTAATAAAGTCTCGAGTAAAAGAAGTTAATGGTAGTTTTAATGCTATTTTTTCCAATGAGCTTTTAGGTGGAGATTCTAAAATAAATTGGTTAAAAATTTATACAGAAATTATAAAAAGTAGTAATGTTTAAAGAAGTGGTTACTGATGTTTTTTTTGATTTGGATCATACCCTATGGGATTTTGAAAAGAACTCTGGAATTACATTTGGTAAAATTCTTTTGGAGAATAAAGTAGATATTAAACTAGAAGATTTTTTAAAAGTTTATATCCCTATAAACTTAGAATATTGGAAACTTTTTAGAGAAGAGAAAATAACAAAAGAAGAACTTAGATTTTATAGGTTAAAAAAAGTTTTTGATACTTTAGAATACAAAGTGCAAGATCAACTTGTTCATAAACTATCTGAGGATTATATAGCCCATTTATCTTCTTTTAATCATTTATTTCCTAATGCAATAGAAATACTAGAATATTTAAAACCAAACTACAAATTACATATAATTACCAATGGTTTTCAGGTGGTGCAAGAAAAAAAATTAAAGAATTCTAACATTAGAGATTACTTTTCATATGTTATAGATTCTGAGATGGCGGGAGTGAAAAAGCCAAATCCAAAAATTTTTAAAATGGCTTTGGATAAAGCAAATACTATACCCCAAAAATCTATAATGATAGGAGATAGTATAGAGGCCGATATTTTAGGAGCAAAAGCTGTTGGTTTTCATACACTACATTTTAACGCACATAAAGAGTCAAGGCACGATTATTGTGATATGATTCATGATTTAAATGAAATAAAAAAATATTTATAGAGTTATAAATATAAGTGCTATTCTTTGCATTTTTTTTTATTCTTAACAATGTGCGCTAGTATGAAAAAATTGGGTGTATTTTTATCGCTTATAACACTTATGTTGTGTGTGGTTTCTTGTATGGAAGATCAAGACTTTGATCAATATAAAGATTTGAGTGTTGTTCCTGTTTTTGAAAGTAGCATCCTATATTTAGAATCTACTGAAGATGTTATAAATAATGTTCCTCCTGGTCCTTTTTATTCTCAAGATTTTAGTTTTAACGCTTTTTCTGAAGCTTTTTTTTCAGATAGAGTTTTAGATGGTGTAATTACGTATGAGATAGAAAACACTACAAGTAAACCATTATCCTTAACCTTAGAGTTTTTAAATGATGCTGATGAGGTTTTAGATTCTGAACCTTTTACTATAGACCCCGCGCCATCTGGAACTTTACAAAGAGATGTTGTTTATGGAGATACAGGAAAAAGCCTTGATATTATTAGAAATACTTCTAGAATTAGGGTCGTAGCTGTTAATGAAGGTGACAGTACAAGTACTTCTAATGTTTCCCCTCCGCTAGTAAAATTTAAATCTAGCGGTAAATTTAGCTTACGTATAAAATGAGAAAATATAGCATAATTTTTATTTTCATAGCTTTTGTATGCCATTTTGTTACTGGACAGAACAAGCAGTTGTTATATGATTTTTCAGAAATTCCGCAATCTTTGCTAATAAACCCAGGAACAGAAACAGACTTTCAGTGGTATTCAGGAGTTCCTATACTTTCAGGAATTTCATTACAAGCTGGTTCTTCAGGAATATCTGTAAATGACCTTTTTGCTAATGATGGAATAGATTTTAATGATAAAGTAAGAGACCGTTTAATTAATGGTATGAGTCCTAAAGATGATTTAAGTGGCACCTACCAAATAGAATTAATAAATATAGGGTATAGGGGTGCTGAAACAGATAATTTTTATTCTTTTGGAATTTATAATGAAGGAGACGCTATTGGTTATTGGTTTAAAGACTATGCCAAATTAGGTTTTGAAGGTAATGCCGATAATTTAAACAATAGGTTTAATCTTAGTCATTTAAAAACTAGAGGAGAAATTTTAAATGTTTTTCATTTTGGAGTTACAAAAGAGATAGATAATAAATTAACTTTTGGGGTAAGAGGTAAGTTGTATTCTGGAATAATAGATTTTACCTCCACAAAAAACAAAGGGTATTTTGTAACAACTGAGGGACAGAATAACTTATTATCTAATACTCTAAGCGCAGATTTAGAATTAAAGTCTTCAGGAATAATAACATTAGATCATGTTATAGATGGAGACAGTTCTGCTGGCGACATGATAAAGAGAGGTTTTTTTGGCGGTGATTTAGGTCTAGGAGTAGATTTGGGATTTACTTATCATTTAAACGAGCAGACCCTAATAACAGGTAGTTTATTAGATTTAGGTTTTTTGTATCATAGTACAGATGTGTTAAGCTATACTTTAAAAGGAAATGCTACTGTAGAAGGAGTAGAGATTATATTACCAGATGCTATAAATGATCCTAATACAGATTTTTGGCAAGATTTAGTAGATGATGTTGAGGGTTTAGTGCCATTTGAAGAAAATAGAAAAAGTTATATCACTTTTAGGCCAACAAAATTATATGGTTCTTTACGATATAATTTCGGAGAAACCGTACAATCAAAAGGAAGATTAGATTGTGATTGTAACCTTTCGGGTGGTAAATCTAACCGAACAAAATATGCTAATGGAGTAGGAGGGCAGCTTTATGTTATTAATAGACCAAGAGGGCCGCAGGCAGCTTTGTCTGCGTTTTATCAAAGACGTTTTGGAAACATAATGGCAGTAAAAACAACCTATACCATAGACAAATATTCTTTTTCTAATGTTGGGTTAGGTTTAAACTTGCAAGCGGGTCCAATAAATATGTATTTCATGGCAGATAATTTATTAGCTTATAGAAATATTGCTGCTAGTAATTACGCTTCTTTTCAGTTAGGAATTAATATCATATCTTGGGGTAAGAATTGATATAAATGTTAAAGGTTTAAATTTTAGTCTTATTATAGGCAAATTTGGCACATTTATTTCATATTACTAATAACTCTAAAGAATTTTATTTTGAAATATTTAATTTTATTTGCTGCGTTTACAATTAGCTTCTCTTCTATGGCGCAATCCGTTTTTGATGATTATAAATATATAGTAGTGCCAAAAAGGTTTACTAGTTTTAAGAAAGAAAACCAATATCAAACTAGTACATTGGTAAAACATTTGCTTACAGAAAATGGTTTTACAGCTGTTTATGAAGATGCTCTTCCAGAAGAACTTATAATAAATAGATGCATGGGTTTATATGTGAAATTAAATGATAACTCTTCTATGTTTAGCACAAAGGCCAGTATCTCTTTTGAAGATTGTGCTTCTAAGGAAGTTTTTATAACAAAAGATGGAAAAAGTAAAGAAAAAGAATATAAATTGTCTTACTCTGAAGCAATAAGAAGTGCAATGAAATCTTTAGATGTTGTTAATTATACGTATAAGGAACCCGTGAATGAACCTATAAAGGTTAGTTTTAAAAACGATGTAAAAAAGATGGATAACGCTGCTCAAGAATCTACTAGTAAAGTCCAGAAAACCCAAGTGGTAAAGCAAGAGGCAACTAAAGAGGAGCAAAGTTATAAGAGTGTTGCGCCAGTAAAATCTAATTATAAAAAGGCTGTGAAAAAAGCGATGCCTCTTGAATTTAATCCGGAAGAGGTATTGTATGCCCAAGAAATAACAAATGGCTATCAGCTAGTAGATAGTAGCCCAAAAGTTTGTTTAAAAATATATAAGACCTCTGTAAAAGATGTGTACTTAGCTTCTGGCGGTATTATTTATGGTAAAGATGGTAAGTGGTATTATGAATATTATCTAAATGATGTTTTAACTACAAAAGAATTAAATATTAAATTCTAGAAGTTATACTTGTCTTTCCATCTATTTTTTAAAAAATCTTTAAGCGTATTTTCTCTTTGGTTATTTCCTGGAGTATAAAAACTAGTGCCAGAAATTTCATTTGGTAAAAATTCTGCAGCAATAAAGTTGTTTTCATAGCTATGCGCGTATTTGTAATCTTTGCCGTAACCAATGTCTTTCATTAGTTTAGTTGGAGCATTTCTTAAATCTAAAGGAACAGATAAGTCTCCGGTTTGCTTTACTAATTGTTGTGCTTTTCCAATAGCTGCGTAACTAGCATTGCTTTTTGCAGAAGTGGCAAGGTAAATAGTGCACTGACTAAGAATTATCCGTGCTTCTGGATAACCAATAGTAGTAACAGCCTGAAAACAGTTATTCGCAATTACTAATGCAGTAGGGTTGGCTAATCCAATATCTTCAGATGCGGAGATTAATAAACGCCTAGCAATAAATTTTACATCTTCCCCTCCTTCTATCATTCTGGCAAGCCAGTAAACAGCAGCATTAGGGTCACTACCTCTAATAGATTTAATAAATGCAGAAATAATATCATAATGCTGTTCCCCTGTTTTGTCATATAAAACAGTATTTTTTTGAACTTTACTCATTACTAAATCATTAGTAATAGTAATGTTTTCCTCTTCTTCAGAATTTACAACAAGCTCAAATATATTTAAAAGTTTTCGGCCATCTCCACCAGATAAGCGCATAAGAGCCTCTGTTTCTTTTAAATTAATTTTTTTGCTTTGTAGTACAGTATCTTCTTTTATAGCTCTAATTAATAAAGCTTCTAAATCATTTTTATCAAAAGCATTAAGAATATAAACTTGGCATCTAGATAAAAGTGCCGGAATTACTTCAAAACTTGGATTTTCTGTGGTTGCTCCAATTAATGTAACCCATCCTTTTTCTACTGCGGCTAATAAAGAATCTTGTTGTGATTTACTAAAACGGTGAATTTCATCAATAAATAAAATTGGATTTTTAGCTGTGAATAACCCTCCAGACTGTTTAGCTTTATCTATAACTTCTCTAATATCTTTTACGCCGCTATTAATTGCACTTAGTGTATAAAAAGGACGTTTACTTTCTTCTGCAATAATGTTTGCTAAAGTAGTTTTTCCAGTTCCTGGCGGTCCCCAAAGTATTAAAGATGGTATAAGACCTTTTTTTATTTGATTTGTTAAAGACCCTTTTTCTCCTACTAAATGGTTTTGACTTATATAGTCTTCTAAGTTTTTTGGACGTACTCTTTCTGCAAGTGGCTCATTCATACCATAAAAGTAAAATAAAAAATAAGATGACAATCTTACAGGATTTATTAATTTGGATAATTTGTTGTAGTATAGTTTATATGTCTGAAAATAATTATTTTAAATTATCTAATAAAGTAGTTATAGCTCCATTTGTAGCTGTAATTAGTATTTGGTTAGTCTATTGGTTAGAGTTAGTTTTAAAAACTAATTTTAATCAATTTGGGGTGTATCCAAGAACCTTTACGGGATTAAGAGGAGTTTTGTTTAGTCCTTTTATACATGGCTCTTTAGAGCACTTATATAATAATACTATACCACTTGCAATTTTAATTACTGCATTATTTTATTTCTATAATAAAGTAGCATTTCGAGTTCTTATTGTTGGAACTTTAATTTCTGGAGTAATAACATGGCTTATTGCCAGAAATTCTTATCATATTGGAGCTAGTAGTATCATTTATTTATTAGCAAGTTTCATTTTTTTTAAAGGAATTTTTACTAAATATTATAGACTTGTTGCTTTATCACTAATGGTTGTATTTGTTTATGGGAGTTTATTGTGGTATTTATTTCCAATTAAAGAAGGTATTTCTTGGGAAGGACATTTAGGAGGTTTTATTGCTGGATTGTTTTTAGCAGTTGTATTAAAAGCAAAAACTCCTGCTCCTAAAAAGTATGTTTGGGAGCAGGAGGATTATAAAGAAGAGGATGACCCCTTTTTAAAACAATTTGATGAAAACGGTAATTTTGTAGAGCTAGAAAAAGAAGAAATTAAAGAAGAAATAAAAATTAATTATCACTTTAAAAAGAATACAAATAAAGAAGATTAACTATCTTCTTTGGCGTACTGCTTCATATAGAAATACTGCACAGGCAACAGAAACGTTTAAAGATTCTATTTCCCCTAATAAAGGTAATTTAGCAGCATAATCTGAAGCTTTAATTATAGAAGGTGAAATACCTCTGTCCTCTGCACCCATTATTATAGCAATAGGTTCTTTAAAATTTACATCATAAATAGTATTCTCAGTTTTTTCTGTCGCAGAAATTACTTTTATTCCAGATGCCTGTAAATGAAAAACAGCATCTTTTATATGATCAACTTTTGCAATAGGAACTTTAAAAGCGGCCCCAGCAGAAGTTTTTATAGTATCTGCAGTAACTGGTGCAGCTCCTTTCTTTTGGATAATAATACCATCTACACCGGTACATTCTGCAGTTCTAATTATAGCTCCAAAGTTACGAACATCAGATAGTTGGTCTAAAAGTAAAAATAGGGCAGGTGTTTCCTTGTTTTCTGTTTTTTCTATTAATTCCTCCATAGAATAAAAAGTTATTGGAGAAATATTTGCAACAGCTCCTTGATGATTGTTTTTTGTTAGACGATTTAGTTTCTCTATTGGTACGTAGGAAGAGTTAATTCCGTTTTTACGTATTAAACTTTCTAGTTCTCTATATAAATCACCTTTAAGGCCTTTTTGTAAAAAAACCTTATCAATTGTATTTTCAGATTCTATTGCTTCTATTATGGCTCTTATACCATATATATGGGTTTCTTTTTGCATGGGTTAAAGGTATGAATTTATAGTATAAAAAAACCACCTCAATTTGAGGTGGTTTTTTACAATTATTAAGATTTAAGATGCTAAGGTAAATCTTCTATTTTAGCAGTGCTTTTATATCCGGAATATTCCCAAATTTCTCCTGGAATATCCGAAAATTCAGCTTTAAAAGAAATACTGTCTACAATATCCCCACTCGGTGTTGTAGCACCTCCTTTTACAATTATTCCTTCAGTTATATCTACTGTCACTCCGTAATAAAGCTCATCTAGTGCCGTGCCTCCAAATGTCAAAGCTGCAAGGTCTAATGGAACTTGTGCTTTTAATCCCCAACTGTGTTCTTGATCATCTAACCACATTACGTTTGTGTCATTAGCTCCTGTGTTATAAATACTAATAGTATTAGTGCCAGCGTCATCACCGTTATAGATCATATCTACAACCCAAGTTCCAGTAACTTCACTAATAACGACATCATTCTCATCAGGTACTGATTCAACTTCACATGCAACAAAAGAAGTTACAAATAGAATAGTATTGAATATGAAGCTTAATTTTTTTACAATTATATTATGTTTCATTTTTTTATTTTTTTTAATTAAAGTAAATATCAGTTTGCGTAAAGACAGTTTCAAATGTAAAACCAAAACTCCATTCGACTGTAAGTGTAAGAGTTTTAGCAACCGGATCTACTGTTAAACTAGTAAATGTATTTACACCTCCGAATGTATTAGTAGTAACAGTACCTTCACTAGTAAAATCATTTGCAGCAATGTCATTGGCTTTAAGGATTAACCCTGGTGTTGCATAAGCTACACCAATTGCTCTTCCATATTCATACCAACCGCCTTGTGCGTCAGATATTGCATATCTATCGTCTCCTAAATCTTTAATTATAAAAGGACCATTATCTTGATAACCATCTGGAGAACTTCCGTTTCGTGAAACTGAAGCTGTATACATCCCAGCTATACTTGTTACAAGATCACCATTACATTCAGGATATAAAACTGATCTAAATCCAGTTGCAGGGATGTCATCGACATTGAAAGCGCTATAAGCCACGGAGTAACTATCAGGGCCATCTACCGAAGTTCCTCCAAAATATTTTCCGCTTACTTTGGTTTCTAAATTTATTTCTTTTCCTCCTGCGGATGCTACAGCTCCTGGGTCAGAATAAGAGGTTTCCATACAGTCAAGAACAACATCACCTCCTTCAAGTGTAATCAAAGGAAGAAAAGTTATTTCTGACATGTCATTTGAGCCAGGTGCATCAACACTGGGATCACAACTAATTAACATCAATCCTAGGATTGAAAACGTACATAATATTAATTTATATTTTTTCATCTTTATATTTTTTTTAATTATCCCAAAATATCGCATCTGTAATGCTCCTTTGTGGTAATGCATTTGGATTTAAACTTCTTTCAGACTCTGGGTATAACCATGCAGAAGGGTAGGTTCCAGCTGGTAATACAGACAATGGAGGGTTTTGGAAAATACCATCCGTGAATATTCTGCTAGTAGGTCTGTCAAATCTTCGAGATTCAATCCATCCTTCGTCCTCTTGCGTTCCGTTTAAAGATATCCATTTTTGAATACCTATCAAGTCAAGTTGGTCATCTAAAGTAGCAGCTCCGGCAAAATCTAATGTGCTAATATAAGATGCAGCATCAGCAACTTCCATATAACCAAAATTTAAATCAATCGCTGTAGAAAATGCTGTTTCGGCATCATCAGCTGTATTGTATCTTGCATCAGCCTCAGCTCTTAAAAACCAAACTTCCCAAGGACTCATTAAGATAACTGGTTTAGATGCTCCGTAAGAATAATCAGAAGCCAGACTATAATCAGTATCGGGTGCAGTAAAAGGCTCGTCGTCAATTGTTCCTTGGTCTATTCCGCGTAATGATCCTGCGGCTGTTCCTGTAGTAGCTTTGGTGTATAATACTTCAGCTCTTGGGTCATTTAGTGATTCTAGTAGATTCAATGATGCATTACTAGCAAAATAAAACATGCCTACTCCAAATTCTGCTCTTGCATACATTGGGTTTTGGTCACCAGAATTACCAGAATAAGGAATGAATGGCATATCATCAACAGATTCAATAAAAGTTCCGTTGCTAATAAGTGCCTGTACCTCAGCTCCTTGCGGATTTACTTCAGAAGTTCTCATTAAAATTCTTAACTTTAATGAATTTGCAAATTTTATCCATTTTGTTATATCACCTTGAAAGATAAAGTCATCTTCTCCTACGGTACCTGTTTCTGCCAATGCTAAATCAATTAAGGCTTGATCTAATAAGGTTCCCAATGCAGGATATATAATCGTTTCAGCGGAATCTGAATTTGGTGTTAATATGGACCCATCCTCAATAGCACCAGAAATTGCTTCTGTAAAAGGAATATCTCCAAAATGATCCACTAAACCTTGAAATAGATGCGCTTTTAATACATTAGCAATACCTCTATATGCTGCAGAATTACTATTCTTAGTAATGTAGTTTAAATCGGTAAGCGAGTTAGCATATGCACGTTGCCAGTAGCCATTAAAATCACCAGCTACAGAAACATATCGTTCTTCATTCCCAATGGAAACTCCAATACCCCATGTGTAGTATTGGCTCCAAACGAAAGATTCACTATAATTTAAATCTGATTCGACAATAAATCCCATAAAACCAATGGCGGAGCTTAATACTTGCGAGTCTCCAGCAGATGGGAAAGTGTTGGGGTCTATATTAACTTCTTCTAAACTATCATTACATGAAAAGCTCAGGGTTAATAATAGAATAAGAAATATATTTATTTTGTTCTTCATCGTATTATTTTTTTATTAAAATGATAATTGTAAGTTAACACCTATGCTTCTTGAAGAAGGCGTTTGTGTAGTTTCAATACCTTGGGCATTACCTGTTGTACTAGTAGTACCACTTGTACTAGTACTAATACCATTAACTTCTGGGTCAGCATATTTATTTTCATCAGGTAACCAATACATAAGGTTTTTACCAAATAAAGATAATCTAGCATTGGTAAAGAAAGTATTTTTTAACAATGATTCAGAAAAGGTATAGCTCAATTCCATTTCTCTTAATTTTACATAACTAGCATCAATTAATTGTGTTGAAACTGGTGCATCATAATTAGTAAAATAATCTTGCTCTGTAATTGCGACAATATTTTCACCGAAAGTACCGTCTCCATTATCAATTACTGAATTTGGAAAGATAAATGGTTCTCTATTATAAACTGTAGTGTTTACGTTAGTACCATTAAAATTAGTATTGTATTTAGTCTGAGAAGCAAATAGCCCTCCTTTTTTCATGTCAAATAGCATTCTAAACCCAAATCCTTTGTAATTTATATTTGTGCCAAAATTTAGCCTATAGTCGGGTTGGTTATCACCTAAGTATACGTCTTCATCAGTATATACTGGAAAGCCAGTATTAGCATCAACAATAACTTGGCCTTGATCATTAGTCTTGAAATCGTTACCTTTAAAAGTGCCATATGGCAAGCCTTCTTTAGCGACCATAGTAACTGTAGTACCAGCAGCAAAGCCAAAAGTACCAATTGTTAGCTCGTCTATATCTTCTGTAATTGTAATAACTTTATTATCATTTGTAGAATAGGCTCCAAATAATTCAAAATTTAAACCGTCAATCACACCATTAAGAGGTTTTAATGTTAGGTTTAATTCATGCCCTTTGTTCTCCATTCTACCAAGATTACTCACGGTTTGAGTGTAGCCAGTAGATCTTGGAAGGCTTATTGTAACAAGTTGTTCGTCATGAATAGAATGATAATAAGTGTAAGCTATATTAACTACATTTTTAAAGAACCCTAAGTCAGCACCAACTTCGTAAGTAGTTGTTAATTCAGGTTTTAAATCTGGATTTCCTATGGTATTTCCAATTGTAAATCCAGGTACACCATCTTTTGGGAAATTAAGTGCGAAATCACCTAAATCTCTAATTTGTGGATTACCAATAAAGTAGGAGTTTAGTAAGTATAGGTCAGCATCTTTACCAGATGTACCGTAACTACCTCTCAGTTTTGCAAAATTTAAAACGTCATTTTCTATATTAAATAAATCTGTTACTACAACAGAAGCACCAACGGCTCCGTATAAAAAGGAATTGTTTGATGTAGGAAGTGTAGAAGACCAGTCATTTCTAGCTGAAAGTTCTAAAAAAGCAGCATTTTTATAACCAAGAGTTGCATTCGCTAAAGCACCAAAAATTCTATATTTGGTTCTGCGCATCTCTGAATTAGGTTGTTGGCTACTGTTAGACAAATTGTATGTATCGGGAACTACTAAACCACCTACCGTAAATCCGGTTAAACTTTCACTAGTTCTCTGAAAGAAATTATAGCCAGCCGCTGCTGTTAGTGAAAGGTCTTCACTAAAATTTGTATTGTAATTAACCATAACTGTTGCGTCAAGATTTTCTACTTTAGTGTTGGAATTAATGTATTCTCCTAATGAACTATGTCTTGAGTTTCGGGTTGCAATTTCTAATCCATCGGTCCAAACCAATTGTTCAGCCGGTGTATAAGTTGGTGTCCATATATCGGTTTGGGTGTTTACAATATTACCACCAAAGCGCCCTGTTATCGATAAATTTTCTAGAAAATTATAAGTTAAAGAGGCGTTAGCTAACAAGTTATCGATATTTGCTTCGTTGCCATATTCGTTTAAGATATAATATGGGTTTACTGAAGAATATGATCCCCAGTAGCCGTCAATATCATGAAAAGGACTTTTATAGTCTCTCAATTCAGTAAATGGAATGTTAACTGGAGATTGTATAGCCATTGCATAAGCATTATTTCCTTCAAATGCACGCGATCCTTCTTGAGCAGTATTTTGCCTAACATTGGCATAACTAACTTTAAAATCAGATTTAAGTTTATCGCTTAATTTTGCAGAAGCGTTAAAGGATACATTATTCCTTTTGTAAGATGTGTTATCTAATGTACCGGTTTGATTGGTATTACCATAAGAGGCGTAATACGTAAAACCTTCATTAGAACCAGATAGGTTTACATTGTTGGTAATAGTATACCCAGTGTTAAAAAAGTCTTTTAACTGATTATTCACAGCACTATATGGCCTAGTTAAAGCTTCTAATGATCCATCTCCATCAGAATCAATAGGCGATGTCCATGGTCTTACAACACCATCTAGAGCTGGACCCCAAGACCAATTCTCACCAGAATCAATACTTGAATTATCAAACCCTTGTCCAAATTTACTTTGACGCTGTAAGTTAATAATTGCAGTTTCCATGGAAGTGGAACCGTTATAATTTACTTGCATTTTTTTGCCTTTACCAGTTTTAGTGGTAATAAGAACAACTCCTGAAGCACCACGTGATCCATAAAGTGAAGTTGCTGAAGGGCCTTTTAATATGGTCACAGACGCTATATCGTCGGGATTGACATCATTGAATCTATTACCAAAATCTGAATATCCAGTTGTAGAAGCTCCGGCACCTCCCGAAGAAGAGGTATTATCAATTGCAATACCATCAATAACAATTAAAGCATTGTTGTTACCGGTAAGTGACCCCGAACCTCTTAATACAATTTTTGTAGATGAACCAACTGAGCCTGAAGCAGTAGATAGATTTACACCAGCAGCTTTACCTCTTAAGGCTTCTAAAGCATTTTTGTTTGGTACAGAAAGCAAGTCTTCCGATTTTACAGTTTGGTTAGCATAAACCGTTGCCTTTGAATTTCTGTTAGAACCTAAGGCAGTAACAACAACTTCATCTAAAGCTTCTGCGTCTTCTTGCAATTTAACATTAATAGTGTTGGAAGCACCTACTACAGCAGTAGTAGTTTTTTGGCCAATGTAAGAAAACATAAGAGTTTGTCCTTCAGAAGCATTTATGCTATAATTTCCATCGAAATCTGTTTGCGTTCCAGATGTAGATCCTTGAATTACAATGTTAACCCCCGGTAAAGGAAGCCCATCTTGATCAGAAACCGTACCTGAAACTGTTTTTTCTTGCGCAAGTGTAACCTGCACAATTAACGCTAGGAGAAGCGTCAAAATCCCATTTAATTTTGTTCTCATTTTTAAATTATTTGAATTAGCTAGTAACAAAAGTCTTAATTAATTGTTAATTACGCAACTTTTATTTGTAATTAATTATGCGTGCATACTATTTAATCTGTAGTAAATTTATTGTTTTATTACTTTTTGAGTTAAAAATGTAACATTTAATAGTTTTTTATTTTTTAAATCACAAATTTTGGGACTGGATTTTATCCTTTTAAGAAAAACAGCAATACTATATTGTTAAATTGTTAAAAGCTAAATATTTAAAAAGTAGAAGGTTTGATGATATCATAAAAAACACAAAAGCCATTCTTTTATAAAAGAATGGCTTTTTGATAAGTTTATATTTGAATTTTATTTTTGGTTCCACCAAACTTTGTCAGATTTGTAATCTATATTTGGTACATTTTCTGTGTTATTTAAAATTGAATTTGTTGGATAAGGGAATCTTTCCGGTATTTGGGGGCTATAATTTACTATAGGCAATGGAACATCGGGGTATCCTGTTCTTCTGTAATCATTATAAGGTTCAATTTGCAGGAAATTTGCAATATACTTTTGTTCAATAATTATTTTTTGCGCTCCTTCTAAATTGTTTGGTATAGTTATATTGTTTATAAATGTATTTATATCACTTTCAGATAATGTTAGGACTCCATTTGTATTTAATTTTTCTAAGTTTGCTTTTACTGCATTTTTTAAAAATATTTCGGAATTACTGTAATCAGATTTGTGAGCATATGCTTCTGCTACAATAAATAGTAATTCATTATAGGTCATCCAATCTACATTGGTTGTGTTTTTTATAAAGTAATCATTTGTATTTAATTCTCCTTCAGCTTTTGAATTAGAAACCATAGAGGTTTCTGAGTTTTGGATTTCTGTTCCATTTTCTGCTCCAATAATATTACCGTCTTCTTGTTTTAGAGTATATGCATTTAACCTTGGGTCTGAATTAGAGGATAACATAGTAACAATAAATTTATTTATAAAAATATCTGTCCATTTATCTTCCCATTGTGCCCATGGGTTATTTGCATCTTCTTTGTCTTCAAACGCAAATCCAGCATCATCATCATTAGAAGAAAATCCATCCATAGCATATGCAAGAGCTAAATCTGCCTGATTTGTTCCTTTTGCATATATTAAGCGTAATGCATATCGAGCTCTAAGGCTGTTGGCAAGTTTTTTCCATTTGGATAAATCTCCTCCGTATAGTAAATCTTGGTTTGTGTTGGCGTTAGAGTTTATTGCAGCAGTTAAAGATGTGTTTGCTTCATTTAAAAGTTGGTCAATAGAATTGTATAAACTTTCTTGAGTGTCAAATTTAGGTTTCGTTATTTTT
Organism: uncultured Maribacter sp.; assembly: GCF_947495965.1. GTDB lineage: Bacteria > Bacteroidota > Bacteroidia > Flavobacteriales > Flavobacteriaceae > Maribacter_B. The sequence continues at coordinate 55,524 of NZ_CANMBB010000001.1, read as the reverse complement.
TCATTAAAAGCTTCAGACCACGGAGCCTCTCCCCAAAAGTCTGCTAAAATGGAAAGGGCATACGCTTGTATTATTTTTCCAATGCCAATGTATTGTTGGTTGTTTTTTTCTTCGGCTTTAATAATCATATTATTTGCGTCTTTTAAAACTCCAGTGTATAAACCAAATTGCCAAGTGTTGTTTATGTCTGTGTCATCTATAAAAAGAGTAGAGATACTTCTACTTGTACCATCGTCTGCTATTTGTTGCGTCCAAAGGCTTGATGTTCTTGCTGGGTAGCCTCCTGCTAGTTCGTAGGATAATTGAGTTGTTAGGCTAGGTAATATTACCTCTTCTGTAATTTGTGCCTCACTTGGAGAATCTGGATCAGTATTTACATCAAGATAATCGGAACAGCTTATAATAAGTAAACTTGCAAAAAGAAGTGGACTTAATTTATTTATAAATTTTATATTTATTTTTTTCATAATATTTTTTTAGAAAGATAGGTTAAGAGTTAAGCTATAACTTTTATTAGATGGTATTTGGAAATTTGTAATTCCTTGTCCGTTTCCACTTCCGTATAAGCTAAGTTCTGGATCGGACCCTGTAAAAGAGTCATCTGTCTTTATCCACAAGTTTCTACCTGATATACTTAATTTAGCAGAATTAAATCCTGTTTTAGTGATTAATTTAGATGGTATATTGTAAGCTAGAGTTACGTTTCTAAGTTTAATAAAATCTGTTTTTTGAACAAACTCTTCATCACCAGCATAGGCATTCCAGTAATTAAAATCTTTTTTTATTGGTATCGTGTTAATCGCTCCCGAGGATTCTATGATACCATCAATTATAACATCTTTTTCTCTATCTGCGGTTAATATAGATGTTCCATAGAATGAGGTATAAAACTCATCTAAATTATATATTTTGCCTCCCACTCTTATGTCCATTACTCCAGATAACTCAAATCCTTTGTATCTAATATTTGTGGTTAAGCCTCCTGTCCAATCAGGTGTTGCAGTTCCAGCATTACCTACATCTCCAAATTGAATATAGCCATCATCATCTAATAACAGCTGTCCTTCCTCATTTCTTTTATATAAGGTTGTCCAAATTACGCCGTAAGGTTCCCCTTTTCTAATAAAAATACCGGGATTTGTAAAGCCAGATAACCTAACAGATTCTACACCTTCTGCAAGTTCTATAACTTTACTATCATTTTTAGAGTAATTAACTCCTATGTCCCAGCTAAAATTTTTAGTTTCTATTGGAGTGGCACTTAAAGCTATTTCAATCCCTTTATTTTCAATGGATCCTGCATTTTTAAAAATGGAACTAAAACCTGTTTCTGCCGCTAATGGTACTTCAAAAATTTGGTCTTCGCTTTTTCGGTCATAATAATTAATTTCTATTCCAAGTCTGCTTTGAAAAAATTGTAAGTCGGCGCTTATTTCAACTTCATTTGTAAATTCAGGAGTTAATTCAGGGTTTCCTTTTATAGCACTCTGAACATAACTTCCTGACCCTTGAAACGGGAAGTTTATATTTCCTCTTTGTCCGTCTCCAGGGTTAGCCTTTATGTTTCCTGTTATTGTGGAGTATTCTGGAGCGTCTTTTCCTATTCTTGAATAGGAGCTTCTTAGCATGGCTCTATTAAGAGTGCCCTTTAAATCAAAAACTTTTGCTAAATCTATACCTAAACTTCCGGAATAATAAAAGAAGGAGTTTTTGTTTGATGGTAATGTGGAGGACCAATCATTTCTTCCAGTTAAAGTTAAAAATAGATAATCATCATAACTAAAATTTGCTTGACCATAAAAGGAATAGTTTCTCTTTATACTAGTTTGCTCATCGGTTTGTAAAGATGTTGTATTAGAAAGGTCATAAAAATCTGGTATAACAAATGAAGCGCCTTCAGCGTATAGGGAAGAGTTTTTTCTATCTAATAAATTATAACCAATTAAATAATCTGCAGTAATTTTTTCGCTAAAGTCTTTGTTTATGGTAAGGATTATATCTGTGTTAAAATCTCTATTTGTTCTATCTGTTTGCAAAACTCTCCCGCTAGAATAAGTTCCAATAATTCCAGAATTTTCAATGGATCTTGCGTTTGATAAGTTGTAATCCATGCTAGACGTGGCTTTAAGCTTTATCCATTCTAAAATATTGTATGTTAAAGATATAGATGGTTGGAATCTATTGGTTTTTGAAGTTAATCCGGTATTTTTTAATAAGTGATATGGGTTATTTCTATTTGTTCTGTACAAGCGTTGAGATCCGTCTTCGTTTGTAGCGGGTAACAAGTTATATGATATAGGTGCTCCGGCTATAGTCCACATAATAGAAGTTCTTCCATTTCCTTCAAAAGGCCTTTTGTTAATACTATTGGTGTAGCTTAATTTTGCGTTTACACTTAGTTTTTTGGTTATGTCATGAGAAGAATTAAATAAGAATGAATATCTGTCAAAAGAATTGGTAGGAACTGTTCCTTCTTGGTTAAAAATGCCTACAGATGCATAATAAGTTGAGCTTTCTGACCCACCTCTTACGCTTAAAGTATTGTCTTTTGTAATGCCAGTTCTAAATATGTCATAAGGGTTGTATTGCGGTATTCCTAACTCAGAAATTTTTGGCCCCCAGCTTAATGATGTTTGGTCTCCGGGTTCTCCAGTTCTATAATTTCCTCTAGAACCTTGAGCATATATTTGTTGACGCTTTGGTTCAATAATATTGCTAATAGTGGTGGAAGATTTAAAATTGAATTGTGCCGAACTGTTTTTGTTTCCTTTGTGTGTATCAATGACAATTACACCATTTGCTGCACGAGAACCGTATATTGCGGATGCTGCGGCTCCTTTAAGAATGGTAATATTTCTAATTTGATCAGGAGAAATGTCTATTGATCCTCCAGATGTGCTGCCATAGAATAATGCTTGGTCTTCATCTCTAGAATCAAACTGATTTTCGGTATTAGAAACGGGAATTCCGTCAATTACATACAAAGGGGTGTTGTCATAATTTAAAGAAGATACACCACGAATTAAAATTCTTGAAGATCCTCCTGCTAAACCAGATGAGCTATTTATTTGTACACCCGTAGTTTTCCCTGCAAGTGCGTTAACAAAATCTGTTTCATGAGCATCTAGTATTTTTTCAGCGTCAACTGTCGCTACAGAATATGCAAGCTTACTAGGGTTTTTACTTTGTCCTAAACCTATAACAACAACTTCTTCAAGTGCTTCGGCATCTTCTTCCATTGTTATGTTGATAGTGGTTTGCGATTTTATTGCTATTCTGATTTCTTTTTGTCCCAGATAGGAAAAGAGGATGGTTTGTCCTTGATTTCCATTTATAGAATAGTTTCCGTCAAAATCTGATTGTGTTCCGTTGGAGGTTCCTTCAATTAATATGTTTACTCCAGGTAGCGGTAGACCATCTTGGTCGAAAATAGTTCCGGAAATTGTTTTTTCTTGAGCAAATGAAATTTGCACAAGAAACCCTATAAATAGTATACAGGTTTTTTTTAAGATTTTTTTCATTCTATATTTTTTGATTGGTTATTTCAAAAGTGATAATTTCTTACTAAAGAAACAATTATTCTTATGTTACTAACATAATTAAAAATGTTTGTTATGTTATGTATATATGAGTTATGATGGAAATGCCTTCGTAAAATTTATATAATTTTTTCTGCAAGCCTAAATACGACACAATTGTAGGTTTTTTACTACATTACTTTAAAATAACGTTTAATTTTTCTTTTTATTTAGTAATAGTGATTTTTATGAATTTTCACTAGTTTTTTTGATATATATTTAGGGTTGGGAAAAAAACTTTGAAAATAAGTTGGTTAGGATTTGAATTTTATTTAAATATTACTACATTTGCCGACCCTTAAATAGGGGTAAGTTATATATACATATAAAAATAGTATGCCAACAATTTCACAATTAGTACGAAAAGGAAGGGCCACGATTACTAAGAAGAGTAAATCGGCTGCTTTGGATTCGTGTCCACAAAGAAGGGGAGTTTGTACACGTGTTTACACAACTACGCCAAAGAAACCAAATTCAGCAATGCGTAAAGTTGCAAGGGTTAGGTTAACCAATGGTAAAGAGGTAAATGCATACATCCCTGGAGAAGGACACAACCTCCAAGAGCACTCGATAGTATTAGTACGTGGAGGAAGAGTAAAAGATTTGCCAGGAGTTAGGTATCATATCGTAAGAGGTGCTTTAGATACTGCAGGTGTTGCAGGAAGAACGCAACGTAGATCTAAATATGGCGCAAAACGCCCTAAGAAGTAAACCACTTTTTAAAGAAAAGACATGAGAAAAAAACAGGCAAAGAAAAGACCATTGTTACCGGATCCAAGATTTAATGATCAGTTGGTAACGCGTTTTGTAAATATGATGATGTGGGACGGGAAAAAATCCGTTGCATTTAGTGTTTTTTATGATGCAATTGATATTGTAGAAGAAAAAAAGACTGACGAAGAAAAAACGGCTTTAGAGTTGTGGAAAGATGCGCTTTCTAATGTAATGCCTCACGTAGAGGTAAGAAGTAGAAGGGTTGGTGGTGCAACATTTCAAATTCCAATGCAAATTAGACCAGACCGTAAAATTTCAACTGCTATGAAGTGGTTAATTAGTTATGCTAGAAAGCGTAATGAAAAAGGTATGGCTCAAAAATTAGCAGCAGAAGTTTTAGCGGCTTCTAAAGAAGAAGGTGCAGCTGTTAAGAAAAGAGTGGATACGCACAAGATGGCTGAAGCAAATAAAGCATTCTCTCACTTTAGATTTTAATCAGAAATGGCAAGAGATTTAAAATACACAAGAAATATAGGTATTGCAGCACATATTGATGCTGGTAAAACCACAACAACAGAGCGTATATTATTTTATACGGGTGTTAGTCATAAAATAGGAGAAGTGCATGATGGTGCTGCTACTATGGACTGGATGGAACAGGAACAAGAAAGAGGTATTACAATTACTTCTGCGGCTACTACATGTGAGTGGCAGTTTCCAACAGAAAATGGAAAGCCAGCAAGTGATGCTAAAGGATATCACTTTAATATAATTGATACTCCTGGTCACGTTGATTTTACAGTAGAAGTAAACCGTTCATTAAGAGTTCTTGATGGTTTAGTATTCTTATTTAGTGCTGTTGATGGTGTGGAACCGCAATCAGAAACTAACTGGAGGTTAGCAGATAACTATAAAGTTCCAAGAATTGGTTTTGTTAATAAGATGGATCGTCAAGGGTCTAACTTTTTAATGGTTTGTAAGCAAGTTAAAACAATGTTAGGTTCTAATGCTGTTCCTATTGTTTTGCCAATTGGTGAGGAAGCAGATTTTAAAGGAATTGTTGACTTAGCTAAGAATAGAGCTATTGTTTGGCATGATGAAGGATTTGGTTCTACTTTTGATGTTATTGACATTCCAGAGGAGATGAAAGCTGAAGTAAAGGAGTATAGAGCTGCTTTAATTGAGGCTGTTGCTGAATATGATGAGGAGTTAATGGAAAAGTTCTTCGAAGATGAAGATTCTATTACAGAAGAAGAAGTGCATGCTGCACTAAGAGCTGCTGTAATGGATAGAGCAATCATTCCAATGATATGTGGTTCTTCGTTTAAAAATAAAGGAGTTCAGTTTTTGTTAGATGCTGTTTGTAGATATTTACCATCACCTTTAGATAAGGAAGATATTGTAGGTACAAACCCAGATACTGATGAGCAAATTTCTCGTAAACCTGATGTTAAAGAACCTTTTTCTGCATTAGCATTTAAAATTGCTACGGATCCTTTTGTTGGTCGTTTAGCATTCTTTAGAACATATTCAGGTCGTTTAGATGCTGGTTCATATATATTAAATAATAGATCCGGTAAAAAAGAACGTATTTCTCGTATTTACCAAATGCACTCTAATAAACAAAATGCTATTGATTTTATCGAAGCAGGGGATATTGGTGCGGCTGTAGGTTTTAAGGATATTAAAACTGGAGATACTATGTCAGATGAAAAACATCCTATAGTATTAGAGAGTATGGATTTTCCTGATCCAGTAATTGGTATTGCTGTGGAGCCTAAAACTAAGGCAGATGTGGATAAGTTAGGTATGGCTTTAGCTAAATTAGCAGAAGAAGATCCAACGTTCCAAGTTAAGACTGATGAGGCTTCAGGACAGACAATTATTTCTGGAATGGGTGAGCTTCACTTAGATATTATTGTAGATCGTTTAAAGCGTGAGTTTAAAGTTGAAGTTAATGAAGGTGAACCTCAAGTTGAATATAAAGAAGCTTTAACTAGAACTGCATCACATAGAGAAACTTATAAAAAGCAATCTGGTGGTCGTGGTAAGTTTGGTGACATTGTATTTGAAATGGGTCCTGCGGATGAGGATTTCAAAGGTCCAGGATTACAGTTTGTTGATGAAATTAAAGGTGGTCGTATACCAAAAGAATTTATTCCTGCGGTAGAAAAAGGATTCCAAGCGGCAATGAAGGATGGTCCTTTAGCTGGTTTTGAAATGGATGCAATGAAAGTTGTTCTTAAGGATGGATCTTTCCACCCTGTGGATTCTGATGCATTATCTTTTGAGCTTGCTGCAAAAATGGGATATAAAGCTGCAGGTAAAGCTGCTGGTGCTGTTATAATGGAGCCAATAATGAAACTAGAGGTGTTAACTCCTGAGGAGAACATGGGTGATATTGTTGGGGATTTAAATAGAAGAAGAGGTACTATTAGCGATATGAGTGATAGAGCTGGTTCTAAAGTAGTAAAAGGTACTGTGCCATTATCAGAAATGTTTGGTTATGTTACTTCTTTAAGAACACTTTCTTCTGGTAGAGCAACATCAACTATGGAATTTGCACAATATGCAGAAACTCCATCAAATATATCAGAGGCGGTTATTAAAGCATCAAAAGGATTAACTGTATAAATTTTAGAAGATGAGTCAAAAAATTAGAATAAAACTAAAATCTTACGATCATAGCTTGGTGGATAAATCTGCTGAAAAAATCGTAAAAACGGTTAAGACTACAGGTGCTGTTGTGACAGGTCCTATACCTTTACCAACACATAAAAAAATATTTACGGTATTGCGTTCTCCGCACGTAAATAAAAAGTCTAGAGAACAATTTCAATTAAGCTCTTATAAGAGATTATTAGATATTTATAGTTCTTCATCAAAGACAATAGACGCTTTAATGAAACTAGAGCTTCCTAGTGGGGTCGAAGTAGAGATTAAAGTGTAATTACATAAAATGTAATATAGATTTTAATAAAAGCCTAGAAATTTAATTTCTAGGCTTTTTTCTTTACTAATGTTTGTACTGTGTTTATTGGTTTTTCGCATGTTTAAGTACTTTTATTTATTGGGAATAGTTTTCCTTTGTAAATATCTTTAAATATAGTTTGGTAAACCGAAAAATATTCCTATTTTTGCCGCCACTAAAAACCTCTTTAGGTGTATAAAGTGTACATGTCCTGAGCTGCGTGCGAAGGAAAAACGGAAAAAACAAAATTCAGGGTTGAATTAGTTTTGACCCTTTTTTTATGTGTAAAAGTTTAGAGTAATACGAATAATTAATATAAACGGAGATAGGGTTTATTTTTTAAATCAAGTATCCATAATTTAAAACAAATGTCTGGGTTAATAGGAAAAAAAGTAGGCATGACTAGTATTTTTGACGAGAATGGTAAGAATATGCCATGTACCGTTATAGAGGCTGGGCCATGTGTGGTTACCCAAGTCAGAACCGAAGAGGTAGACGGGTATAATGCCCTTCAACTTGGTTTCGATGACAAGGCTGAGAAACGTGCTAATAAGGCTGAAACAGGTCACTTTAAAAAAGCAGGTACTTCACCTAAGAAAAAAGTCGTTGAATTTCAAGAATTTGAAGGAGAGTACAAATTAGGAGACACTGTAGGTGTTGATGTTTTTGTAGAAGGTGAATTTGTTGATGTTGTAGGTACATCAAAAGGAAAAGGTTTTCAGGGTGTTGTTAAGAGACATGGCTTTGGCGGTGTTGGTCAAGCAACTCACGGTCAACATAACAGATTAAGAGCTCCTGGTTCTATTGGTGCGGCTTCGTATCCTGCTAGAGTTTTTAAAGGTATGAAGATGGCTGGAAGAATGGGTGGTGATAGAGTTACTGTTCAAAATCTTAAAGTATTGAAAATAGTTCCAGAAAAAAATCTTTTAGTAGTAAAAGGTTGTGTTCCTGGACATAAAAACGCTTACGTAACTATTCAGAAGTAATGAAGGTAGCAGTTTTAGATATTAAAGGAAAAGAAACGGGTAGGAAAGCAGAGCTTTCGGATTCAGTTTTCGCAATAGAGCCAAATAATCATGCGGTATACTTAGATGTTAAGCAGTATTTAGCGCATCAAAGACAAGGTACGCATAAGGCTAAGGAAAGAGGAGAGATTGCTGGTAGTACTAGAAAGATTAAGAAACAAAAAGGTACTGGTACAGCTCGTGCGGGTAGTATTAAATCTCCAATCTTTAGAGGTGGTGGTCGTATTTTTGGCCCAAGACCTAAAGATTATACGCAGAAGTTAAATAAAAACGTTAAGCGTTTGGCTAGAAAATCTGCACTAACAATTAAATCAAAAGAGAATGCAATTGTTGTTCTTGAAGATTTTAGTTTTGATACCCCAAAAACAAAAGATTTTATTCAGATTCTTAAGTCTTTAGGATTGGAAAACAAAAAGTCTTTGTTTGTGTTGGGTGATTCAAATAATAGTGTATATTTGTCTTCGCGTAATTTAGAGCGTTCTGAAGTTGTAACTAACTCAGAATTAAGTACTTACAAGATATTAAATGCAAATAATATTGTATTGCTTGAAGGTTCTTTGGAAGGAATTGAAGCAACTTTAAATAAATAGGAAACATGAGTGTGTTGATAAAACCGATAATAACTGAGAAAATGACCGCAGATAGCGAGTTGTATAATCGTTATGGTTTCTTTGTTAGTCCAAAGGCTAATAAGATTCAAATAAAAGATGCTGTTGAGGCAACTTACGGTGTTTCCGTAAAAAAGGTACGTACTATGAACTACGGGCCTACTAGAAAGTCACGTTACACTAAGACAGGTGTACAGCATGGAAAGACAAATGCTTTGAAAAAAGCTGTTGTTGATGTAGCTGAAGGTGATATAATTGATTTTTACAGTAATCTATAAAGACCAGAGATGTCAGTTAGAAAATTAAAACCAATCACTCCTGGACAGCGTTTTAGAGTAGTAAATGGATTTGACGCCATTACTGCTGATAAGCCGGAGAAAAGCTTGCTTGCTCCGTTAAAAAAGTCGGGAGGTAGAAACAGTCAAGGAAAAATGACAATGCGCCATAGAGGTGGAGGTCATAAAAGAAGGTATCGTGTAGTAGATTTTAAAAGAGATAAGCAAGATGTTGCTGCTACGGTAAAATCTATTGAATATGATCCAAATAGAACAGCATTTATTGCTTTGTTGGAGTATGCTGATGGAGTAAAAAAATATATAATTGCACAAAATGGTTTGCAGGTTGGTCAGAAGGTATCTTCAGGTCAGGGGTCTGCGCCAGAAGTCGGTAATGCGCTTGCTTTAAGTGAAATTCCACTGGGAACTGTTATTTCTTGTATAGAATTACGCCCAGGTCAAGGTGCTGTTATGGCTAGAAGTGCAGGAACTTTTGCGCAATTAATGGCGAAAGATGGTAAGTTTGTTACTGTGAAAATGCCTTCAGGAGAAACTAGATTAATTCTTTCTGGTTGTATGGCTACAATAGGAGCTATTTCTAATTCTGATCACCAATTATTGGTTTCTGGTAAGGCTGGTAGGTCAAGATGGTTAGGTAAGAGACCAAGAACTAGACCGGTAGCAATGAACCCTGTGGATCACCCAATGGGTGGTGGTGAAGGTAGAGCTTCTGGTGGTCATCCAAGATCAAGAAACGGAATACCTGCTAAAGGATTCAGAACTCGTTCTGAGACTAAGAGTACAAACAAGTATATAATAGAACGTAGAAAGAAATAAAAAGTAGAAAGAAATGGCACGTTCACTAAAAAAAGGACCTTATGTTCACTATAGTTTGGATAAGAAAATCCAACAAAACGCAGCTTCTGGAAAAAAGTCGGTAATTAAGACTTGGTCTAGAGCTTCAATGATAACACCTGATTTTGTAGGTCTTACTATTGCAGTACATAATGGAAGGCAATTTGTCCCTGTTTTTGTAACTGAAAATATGGTAGGTCATAAATTAGGAGAATTTTCTCCAACACGATCTTTTAGGGGTCATGCGGGAGCAAAGAATAAAGGAAAAAAGTAAGCTATGGGAGTTCGTAAAAAACAAATGGCCGAAAGAATAAAGGCTGAAAAACAAAAAGTAGCATTTGCTAAACTTAACAATTGTCCTACTTCTCCAAGAAAAATGCGTTTAGTAGCAGATTTGGTAAGAGGTAAGAAAGTTGAAAGCGCATTAGCTACTCTAAGATTTAATCCTAAGGAGGCTTCTAGAAGGTTGGAGAAATTATTACTTTCTGCAATTGCAAATTGGCAAGCAAAGAATGAAGATGCTAATGTTGAAGATGCTGATCTTATAGTAAGTGAGATTAGAGTGGATAGTGGTAGTATGTTAAAAAGATTACGCCCTGCACCTCAAGGAAGAGCACATAGAATTAGAAAACGTTCCAACCATGTAACATTGGTTGTTGGATCTAACAATAATACACAAAGCTAGAATGGGACAAAAGACAAATCCAATTGGAAATCGTTTAGGAATCATTAGAGGTTGGGAATCTAACTGGTACGGTGGTAATGATTATGGAGATAAGTTAGCAGAGGATGATAAAATTAGAAAATATATTCATGCTCGTTTATCAAAAGCAAGTGTATCTAGAGTTATCATAGAGCGTACTTTAAAGCTTATTACTGTTACGGTTACTACGGCAAGACCTGGTATCATAATTGGTAAAGGTGGACAAGAGGTAGATAAGCTTAAAGAAGAGCTTAAAAAAATTACCTCTAAGGAAGTTCAGATCAATATATATGAAATTAAAAGACCTGAGTTAGACGCTAATTTAGTTGCGGCAAGTGTAGCAAGACAAATTGAGTCTAGAATTTCTTTTAGAAGAGCAATTAAAATGTCAATTGCTGCTGCTATGAGAATGAATGCAGAAGGAATTAAAATTCAAATTTCTGGACGTTTAAATGGTGCAGAGATGGCTCGTTCAGAGTCTTATAAAGATGGACGTATTCCATTATCAACTTTTAGAGCAGATATTGATTATGCTTTACATGAAGCTCATACTACTTATGGTAGATTGGGAATCAAAGTTTGGATAATGAAAGGTGAAGTATATGGAAAGAGAGAACTTTCTCCATTAGTTGGAATGCAAAAGAGCCAAGGTGGAAAAGGTGGAAAAAATGATGGTGGAAGAAAGCCACGTCGTAGAAAGTAATTTTTTAAAGAAGTAAGAAAATGTTACAACCAAAAAGAACGAAGTTTCGTAAAATGCAGAAGGGCCGTATGAAGGGTAATGCCGGAAGAGGGCATCTGCTTTCAAATGGTATGTTCGGTATAAAGTCCTTGGATACATCTTTTTTAACATCCCGTCAAATTGAAGCTGCTCGTATTGCTGCTACAAGATATATGAAGAGAGAAGGGCAGTTATGGATAAAGATATTTCCAGACAAGCCTATTACAAAAAAGCCTTTAGAGGTACGTATGGGTAAAGGTAAAGGTGCTCCAGAATATTTTGTGGCTGTTGTAAAACCAGGTAGGGTTTTATTTGAGATAGCAGGAGTATCTATTGATATAGCTAAAGAAGCATTACGTTTGGCTGCGCAAAAATTGCCAGTTAAAACTAAGTTTATTGTGGCTAGAGATTATACTGTTCAAGATTAAACGTAGGAATCATGAAAAAACAAGAAATAAAAGAATTGTCCAACCAGGAACTTACGGAGAAGTTGGTGGAGTTAAAAAAGCTTCATGCTGATTTAAAGATTGCGCATTTTGTAACGCCTCTAGAAAACCCACTTCAGATAAGAAAAGTTAGAAGAACAGTAGCTAAATTGGCTACGGAATTAACTAATAGGGACAACCAATAATTGGTTCTGCTTTATGGAAAAAAGAAACTTAAGAAAAGAGAGAATAGGAGTGGTAACTAGTGATAAAATGGAAAAATCCATTGTTGTTGCAGAAGTTAAAAGAGTTAAGCATCCTATGTACGGTAAGTTCGTGTTAAAAACAAAGAAATATGTTGCACACGATGAAAAGAACGATTGTAATATTGGCGATAAAGTCAAAATTATGGAAACACGTCCTTTAAGTAAGAACAAGTGTTGGAGACTAGTAGAAATCTTAGAAAGAGCTAAATAATATGTTACAGCAAGAATCTAGACTAAAGGTAGCAGATAATACCGGAGCAAAAGAAGTTTTGACTATACGTGTACTCGGTGGTACAAAAAGAAGATATGCTTCAATTGGCGATAAAATCGTTGTTACTGTTAAGGAGGCAACTCCAAACGGTGGTATTAAAAAAGGAGCAGTTTCTACAGCGGTAGTTGTAAGAACTAAGAAAGAAGTAAGAAGACCTGATGGTTCGTATATACGTTTTGATGATAATGCGTGTGTATTGTTAAATCCAACTGGAGAAATGAGAGGTACACGTGTTTTTGGGCCTGTAGCTAGAGAACTTCGTGACAAACAATTTATGAAAATTGTATCATTAGCCCCTGAGGTACTATAATATATTCAGTACAATGAAGAAATTAAAAATTAAAACAGGAGATACAGTTAAAATTACTGCTGGTGACCATAAAGGTACAGAAGGTAAAGTTTTAAGTGTAAATCTTCAGAAGAACAAGGCAATTGTTGAAGGTGCTAATATGGTATCTAAACATGAAAAGCCTAGTGCAAAAAATCCTCAAGGAGGAATTGTTAAAAAAGAAGCTCCAATACATGTTTCTAATCTTTCTTTAGTTGATCCTAAATCTGGTGATTTAACTAGAGTAGGTTATGAGTTAAGAGATGGTAAGAAAGTTAGAGTTTCTAAAAAATCCAATGAAGTAATTTAGTTATGGCTTACGTTGCAAGATTAAAAACAGAATATACAGAGCGTATTGTAGGTGCTCTTAAAGAGGAATTTGGTTATAAAAATATAATGCAAGTTCCTAAGTTAGAAAAGATAGTTGTAAGTAGAGGTGTAGGAGCTGCAGTTGCTGATAAAAAGTTAATTGATCATGCAGTTGATGAGATGACTATTATTACTGGGCAGAAAGCCGTTGCTACTATGTCTAAGAAGGATGTTGCTTCTTTTAAATTACGTAAAGGTATGCCAATTGGTGCTAAAGTAACTTTACGTGGAGAAAGAATGTATGAATTTTTAGATAGATTAGTTACTAGTGCATTACCTAGGGTACGTGATTTTCAAGGAATTAAAGCTACTGGTTTTGATGGAAGAGGAAATTATAGTTTAGGTATTACAGAACAAATAATATTTCCTGAAATTAATATTGATAAAATTAATCGTATTAATGGTATGGATATTACTTTTGTGACTTCTGCAAACACGGATAAAGAAGCAAAATCATTATTAACCGAATTAGGATTACCTTTTAAAAAGAACTAGTATGGCTAAAGAATCAATGAAAGCCCGCGAAAGAAAAAGGGCAAAAACTGTAGCTAAATATGCTGAAAAAAGAAAAGCTTTAAAAGAAGCTGGAGATTATGAAGCGCTACAAAAATTACCTAAAAATGCATCACCAATACGTATGCATAATCGTTGTAAGCTTACTGGAAGGCCTAAAGGATATATGAGAACTTTTGGAATTTCAAGGGTTACTTTTAGAGAAATGGCTAATCAAGGTTTAATACCAGGTGTTAAAAAGGCAAGCTGGTAATTATATAGAGTATTAACTGGTTTCAGGTTTAACAATATCGTTAAAAACCGTCACCGAAATAAATAAAAATGGTAACTGATACTATAGCAGATTATTTAACAAGAATTAGAAATGCCAGCAGAGCAGGGCATAGAGTGGTAGATATACCATCTTCTAATGTTAAAAAAGAAATAACTAAAATATTATTCGATCAAGGATATATTTTAAGTTATAAATTCGAACAAGATAAAGTACAGGGGTCTATAAAAATAGCTTTAAAATATAATAAAGTTACTAAAGAGCCTGTAATTAAAAAATTACAACGTGTTAGTAAACCTGGTTTACGTAAATATGTTGGAAAACAAGACTTGCCAAGGGTTCTTAATGGACTTGGTGTAGCTATAGTGTCTACTTCTCATGGAGTAATGACTAGTAAGCAGGCGCAAGATGAAAATGTAGGTGGCGAGGTATTATGCTACGTTTATTAATATTTAAAGATTTAAAAAATGTCTAGAATAGGTAATAATCCAGTAGCAATACCAGAAGGTGTAACTGTTGAAGTAAAAGATAGTGTTGTTACTGTAAAAGGTAAATTAGGAGAGTTAACTCAAGAATTTTCTGGAGTTTCTATAAATGTAGAAGAAGGTGAAATAAAAGTTACTAGATCATCTGACTCTAAAGATCAAAAAGCAAAGCATGGTTTATATAGATCATTAGTTTTGAATATGGTTGATGGTGTCTCTAAAGGATGGACAAAAGAACTAGAGCTTGTTGGAGTTGGTTATAGAGCAAGTAATCAAGGTCAAAAGTTAGATTTAGCCTTAGGATTTTCTCATAATATTGTTATTGATTTAGCTCCAGAAGTAAAAGTGGAAACAATATCTGAAAAGGGTAAAAATCCAATAGTTAAATTAACTTCATACGACAAACAATTGGTTGGTCAAATTGCAGCAAAAATTAGATCATTCCGTAAGCCAGAACCATACAAAGGAAAAGGTATTAAGTTTGTTGGAGAAATATTAAGAAGAAAAGCCGGTAAATCAGCTTAAGAATAGCATTATGAAATTATCAAAGACACAAAGAAAATATAGAATTCGTAGAAGAATACGAAAAGTTTCTTCTGGTACGGCAGAAAGACCTAGATTATCCATTTTCAGAAGTAATAGTGAAATATACGCTCAGTTAATAGATGATGTAAAAGGTATTACGTTACTTGCAGCATCTTCTAGAGATAAAGCAATAGATTCTAAAGGAAATAAATCAGAAATTGCAAAATTAGTTGGAAAAGCAATTGCTGAGAAATCTTTAAAAGCTGGTTATGATAAAGTAGCTTTTGATAGAGGTGGGAATTTATATCACGGAAGAGTTAAATCTTTGGCCGATGGCGCAAGGGAAGCAGGACTTAAATTTTAAATAGCATTATGTTTCAAAAATATAAAAACGTAGAGACAGTTAAACCAGGAGGTTTAGATTTAAAAGACAGATTAGTTGGTGTACAAAGGGTTACCAAAGTTACTAAAGGTGGTAGAGCTTTTGGCTTTTCTGCAATAGTAGTTGTAGGAGATGAGAACGGAGTAGTTGGTCATGGTCTTGGAAAATCTAAAGAGGTAGCAACTGGAATTGCAAAAGCAATAGAAGATGCTAAAAAGAATTTAATTCGTATTCCTTTAAATAAAGGAACTTTGCCTCACGAACAAAAAGGTAAATTTGGCGGTGCTAGAGTATATATACAACCAGCATCTCATGGTACCGGAGTAATAGCAGGTGGAGCTGTGAGAGCTGTATTAGAGGCTGTAGGAGTTCAGGATGTATTATCTAAATCTCAAGGATCTTCTAACCCGCATAATGTTGTTAAGGCTACTTTTGATGCTTTATTGCAATTAAGAGATGCTAAAACAATAGCTCAAGAAAGAGGAGTTTCTTTAGAAAAAGTTTTCAAAGGATAAAGAAGGATATTATGGCAAAGATTAAAGTAACACAAATACGTAGTAGTATTAAAAGACCTTTAAACCAAAAGAGAACATTAGAAGCTCTAGGTTTAAAAAGAATAGGACAGGTAGTTGAGCATGATGCAACTCCTAGTGTTATAGGTATGGTAAATAAAGTTAAACACTTAGTTTCTTCAGAAGAAGCTTAATATATATTAGTGTAATGAATTTAAGTAATCTAAAACCAGCTGAAGGATCTATTCAAAGAGACGGTAAGCGTATAGGTAGAGGTCAAGGATCAGGTAAAGGTGGTACTGCCGCAAGAGGTCATAAAGGTGCTAAATCTAGATCTGGTTATTCTAAAAAGATAGGTTTCGAAGGTGGTCAAATGCCATTACAAAGGCGTGTGCCTAAGTTTGGTTTTACCAATATTAACCGTAAAGAATATAAAGGAGTTAACTTGTCTACTTTACAAGAGTTAGTAGATAATAAAGTTATTAAAGATGAGCTTACTTTTGACTCTTTAGTGGAAAATGGTTTAGTAGGTAAAAATGATTTAGTTAAGATATTAGGAGGGGGAGAATTAAAAGCTTCGCTTAAGGTATCAGTTCATAAATTTACAGCAACAGCAAAAGCGGCAATTGAAGCGGCAGGAGGTGAAGCAATAAGTTTATAAGTATAGAATAGACACTATGAAGAATTTTTTTGATACAATATCTAATATCTGGAAAATAGAAGAACTAAGGAATAGAATATTAATTACTTTAGGTCTTTTATTGGTTTACCGTTTTGGTTGCCAAATAGTACTTCCGGGTATTGACTCTACACAGTTAGCGTCGCTTGCTTCAAGTACGGATCAAGGTATTTTTGGATTACTTAACGCTTTTACTGGAGGTGCATTTGCTAATGCTTCAGTTTTTGCTTTAGGTATTATGCCTTATATCTCTGCTTCTATTGTAGTGCAATTAATGGGTATTGCTATCCCTTATCTTCAAAAACTTCAAAAAGAAGGAGAAAGTGGAAGAAAAACTATAAATCAAATTACAAGATGGTTAACCATTGGAATATGTATTGTACAGGCGCCAGCTTACCTTTATGGATTAGAAGCATTTGGTGTTAGAGACAGTGCATTTTTATTAGGTAAAGGTTTAGATTTCATGGTTCCTGCTGTTATTATTTTAGTTTCAGGTTGTGTGTTTGCAATGTGGCTAGGAGAAAAAATAACAGATAAAGGTATTGGTAATGGTATTTCTTTATTAATAATGATAGGTATTATTGCTACCATGCCACAATCTTTTGTTCAAGAATTTTTATCTAGAACTACTAATAATAATGGTGGTTTAATGTTTATTCTTGTAGAGGTTATAGTTTGGTTCTTGGTTATATTAGCTAGTATTTTATTAGTAATGGCTACTCGTCAAATACCGGTGCAATATGCTAGAAGAACTGCTTCTGGTGGTTATGAAAAGAATGTTGCTGGTTCAAGACAATATATTCCATTGAAGTTAAATGCATCTGGTGTAATGCCAATAATATTTGCACAAGCTATTATGTTTGTTCCTGGTTTAATTGGGCAAGCTTTTGATGAGACTTCTGCAGGGCAATGGATGCAAGTACAATTTGCTGATATTTTTGGATGGGCATATAATTTATTATTTGCTTTCTTAATTATCATATTCACATATTTTTATACTGCTATTACTGTTCCTACGAATAAGATGGCAGATGATTTAAAGAGAAGTGGAGGATTTATACCAGGGATAAGACCTGGAAAAGAAACTGGAGATTTTTTAGATAAAATAATGTCTTTAATTACGTTACCTGGATCTATATTTTTAGCTTTGCTAGCTGTTTTACCAGCAATTGTAGTAAAACTTATGGATGTACAGGCAGGATGGGCTATGTTTTATGGAGGTACATCACTATTAATTATGGTTGGTGTTGCTATAGATACAGTACAACAAGTAAATTCTTACTTGTTGAATAGACATTACGATGGATTAATGAAATCTGGTAAAAACAGAAAAGTAGCATAATTTATGGCTAAACAAGCAGCAATAGAACAAGATGGCTCTATAATCGAAGCATTATCAAATGCGATGTTTAGAGTAGAGTTAGAAAATGGACATGTAGTAACGGCTCATATTTCTGGTAAAATGCGTATGCATTACATTAAATTGCTTCCAGGCGATAAAGTAAAATTAGAAATGAGTCCTTATGATTTAAGTAAGGCTAGAATCACTTATAGATATTAAGATAGATAGAGATGAAAGTTAGAGCATCAATAAAAAAGAGAAGTGCCGAGTGCAAAATTGTGCGTAGAAAAGGCAGGTTGTATGTAATCAACAAAAAGAATCCTAGATTTAAACAAAGACAAGGATAGTTATGGCAAGAATTGCAGGTATAGACATACCAAAACAAAAAAGAGGCGTAATTGCCTTAACTTACATTTTTGGAATTGGTAACAGTAGAGCTAAAGAAATTTTAAAAGTAGCTCAAGTTAGTGAAGATACAAAGGTATCGGATTGGAATGATGATGAAATAGGTCGTATTAGAGATGCGGTTTCTTCTTTTACAATTGAAGGGGAATTACGCTCAGAGACTCAATTAAACATCAAACGTCTAATGGATATTGGATGTTATAGAGGAATACGTCATAGATCTGGTTTACCTTTAAGAGGTCAAAGAACTAAGAATAATTCTAGAACCAGAAAAGGAAAAAGAAAAACAGTTGCTAACAAGAAAAAAGCAACTAAATAATAATTAGGTATTATGGCAAAAGCAAATGCTAAATCTACTAAAAAACGTAAAGTTATAGTAGAGTCTGTGGGTGAAGCTCACGTTACTGCTTCTTTTAACAATATCATTATTTCGTTGACAAATAAAAAAGGAGATGTTATATCTTGGTCGTCTGCGGGTAAGCTTGGTTTTAGAGGTTCAAAAAAGAATACTCCTTATGCTGCTCAAGTAGCTGCAGAGGATTGTTCTAAAGTTGCTCATGAAGCAGGTTTAAGAAAAGTGAAGGTTTATGTAAAAGGACCTGGAAATGGTAGAGAATCTGCTATTCGTTCTATTCATAATGCAGGTATAGAAGTAACAGAAATTATTGATGTTACTCCAATGCCACATAATGGGTGTAGACCTCCAAAAAGAAGAAGAGTTTAATTAATTTATTATTTCATAGAGAGTGTAGTTACGATTATCGAAGGATAAGCCTTAATTCATAATCACACTTTCAAATTTTTAGAAAATGGCAAGATATACAGGACCAAAAAGTAAAATCGCTCGTAAGTTTGGAGAAGCGATTTTTGGAGACGATAAGTCTTTTGAAAAGAAAAATTACCCTCCAGGACAACACGGAAATAACCGTCGTCGTGGAAAAAAATCTGAATACGCTGTCCAGTTAATGGAAAAGCAAAAAGCAAAATATACTTATGGTATATTAGAGCGTCAATTTAGAGGTATATTTGCAAAAGCAAATAGTAGTAAAGGAGTTACCGGTGAAGTTTTACTTCAATTATGTGAATCTAGATTAGATAACGTAGTTTTTAGAATGGGTATCTCTAACTCTAGAAGAGGAGCTAGACAGTTAGTATCACACAGACATATTACAGTAAACGGTGAGTTGGTAAACATACCTTCTTATTCTTTAAAAGCTGGTGATGTTGTTGGTGTAAGAGAAAAATCTAAATCTTTACAAACAATTCAAGATGCATTATCATCAAACAATAATGTATACGAATGGATGACATGGAATTCTGAAACTAAACAAGGAACTTTTGTTTCTGTTCCAGAAAGAATGCAAATTCCAGAGAATATCAAAGAACAATTAATAGTCGAGTTATACTCTAAATAAACAACACCAATCGAATATGGCATTATTTAATTTTCAGAAACCCGATAAAGTAATAATGATCGATTCCTCTGATTTTGAAGGCAAATTTGAATTTCGCCCTTTAGAACCAGGTTATGGATTAACGGTTGGGAACGCATTAAGAAGGGTATTACTTTCTTCATTAGAAGGTCATGCTATTACTTCTGTTAGAATTGATAAGGTAGAGCATGAATTTTCGGTTATACCGGGAGTTGTAGAAGATGTTACCGAGATTATATTAAATTTAAAACAAGTACGTTTTAAAAAGCAAATTGAAGATTCTGAGGCAGAAGTTGTATCTATATCTGTAAGTGGTAAAGATCAATTAACTGCTGGAGATTTTCAAAAGTTTATTTCTGGTTACCAAGTTCTTAATCCAGACTTAGTAATTTGTAATATGGATGCTAAAGTTAGCATTAATATGGAAATTACAATAGACAAGGGTAGAGGATATGTACCAGCTGAAGAAAACAAAAAATCTGGAGTAGCTTTAGGTACTATTGCTATTGACTCTATATTTACACCAATAAAAAATGTAAAATATAGTATTGAAAACTTTAGAGTAGAACAGAAAACAGATTACGAGAAATTAGTTTTTGAAATCGTTACAGATGGTTCTATTCATCCAAAAGATGCTTTAACAGAAGGTGCTAAAGTTTTAATACATCACTTTATGTTATTTTCTGATGAGAGAATAACTTTAGAAGCTGATGAGATTGCACAAACAGAAACATATGATGAGGAATCCTTACATATGCGTCAGTTACTAAAAACAAAATTAGTGGATATGGATTTATCTGTAAGAGCACTAAATTGTTTAAAAGCTGCAGAAGTTGATACATTAGGAGATTTAGTTTCTTTTAATAAAAATGATTTAATGAAGTTTAGAAACTTTGGTAAAAAGTCTTTAACGGAATTAGAAGAGTTGGTTATCAACAAAGGATTAAGTTTTGGTATGGATTTATCAAAATACAAATTAGATAAAGATTAATTTTACTTCTGTTAGAAGAGAAAAGCTCTGATAAGGAAGAAAATAGAATAAATAATGAGACACGGTAAAAAAGTTAATCATTTAGGAAGAAAAGCTGCCCACAGAAAAGCAATGTTGGCAAATATGGCTTGTTCCTTAATTGAACACAAGAGAATTAATACTACAGTAGCTAAAGCAAAAGCTTTAAAGCAATTTGTAGAGCCTTTAATTACTAAAGCAAAAGCAGAAAATAATAAAACTGCAGATAAAGGAACACATAACAGACGTATTGTTTTTAAGAATTTAAGAGACAAGTATGCTGTTTCTGCTTTGTTCAGTGAGGTTTCTGAGAAAGTTGGAGAAAGACCGGGTGGTTATACTAGAATTATTAAACTAGGAAATCGTTTAGGAGATAATGCAGATATGGCAATGATAGAGTTAGTAGATTTTAACGAACTATATAATGCTGGTAAACCTGCTAAGAAAAAGTCTACAAGAAGAGGTAGAAACAAAAAAGTTGATACTCCTCCTGTTGCTGTAGCTGAAACTAAAACAGACGATTCAGAAGAGTAGTATGTTAAAAGAAATATTTTTTATGAAAGGATAAGTTATTTATAACTTATCCTTTTTTTTATGTTTTTATATTATATTAAAATTCATATTTAAGTTTATGAAATACCAAACTAAGAAAAAAGCAATTGTATTATTAGCAGATGGTACCATTTTTCACGGGAAATCTGTAGGAAATTTAGAAGGAACTTCTTTTGGAGAAGTTTGTTTTAATACTGGAATGACTGGTTATCAAGAAATATTTACAGACCCTTCGTATTTTGGGCAACTAATGGTAACTACAAATGCTCATATTGGAAATTATGGGACAAATAAAGATGAAATAGAATCTGATTCTGTTAAAATATCTGGACTAATATGTAAAAATTTTAGTTATGAATATTCTAGAGACCTTGCGGATAAAAGTTTAGAAGAATTTTTAGGAGATAGTAATCTTTTTGCAATATCTGATGTTGATACAAGAGCATTAGTTAGTTATATTAGAGATAATGGTGCTATGAATGCTGTAATTACTACTGAGGTTAATAATTTAGAGCCTATAAAAGAGCAGTTAGCAAAACAACCTAGTATGAAAGGTCTTGAGCTTTCTTCTAAAGTATCTACTAAGGAACCTTACTTTTACGGGGATGAGAATGCTAAGTATAAAATATCGGCTTTAGATATTGGAATTAAAAAAAATATACTCAGAAATTTAGCAAAGAGAGATGCTTATATAAAAGTATTCCCATACAATACTAGTTTTTCTGATATGGCTTCATGGGATCCAGATGGTTATTTTATTTCTAACGGACCTGGTGATCCAGAACCATTAGTAGAAGCAATTGAAACTGCTAAAGGATTAATAGATAGTGGTAAACCTTTATTTGGGATATGTTTAGGACATCAAGTAATTGCACTTGCAAATGGAGTTTCTACTTACAAAATGCATAATGGTCATAGGGGTATTAATCATCCAGTTTTAAATCTTGTTACTGGTAAAGGAGAAATAACGTCTCAAAATCATGGTTTTGCTATTAATAGAGAAGAGACAGAGGCAAACAGTAATTTAGAAATTACGCATGAACATTTAAATGATAAAACGGTTGCTGGAATTAGAATAAAAAACAAGCAAGTTTTTTCTGTGCAATATCATCCAGAAGCTAGTCCAGGACCTCATGATTCTGACTACCTTTTTGATGATTTCTTTGAAATGATTAAGAAATAACAAATAAGAGATATATAGTTTAAATAATCGTTATTTTTTGACTAAAATCAGCATTAAAATAAACCATAAAAAATAGGGTTTTGTATCTTTGTATTTTGAAAGATATAAAGTAAAATAACCATAAATAATAAAAAAAACACATGAGTATTATCCTAAGTGTACACGCAAGACAAATTTTAGATTCTAGAGGTAACCCAACTGTAGAAGTGGATGTAATAACAGAAAACGGTATAATGGGTAGAGCAGCAGTTCCTTCTGGAGCATCTACAGGAGAGCATGAAGCTGTAGAACTACGTGATGGTGGTGATAATTTTATGGGTAAAGCAGTTTTAAAAGCTGTTAGTAATGTAAATGGAGCTATAGCAGAAGAGGTTTTAGGAATGTCTGTTTTTGAACAGAATCTTATAGACCAAACAATGATAGATTTAGATGGAACACCAAACAAATCTAAATTAGGAGCAAATGCTATATTGGGAGTTTCTTTAGCAGTTGCAAAAGCAGCCGCAAATGAATTAGGACTTTCTTTATATAGATATATTGGAGGGGTAAGTGCAAATACATTACCTGTACCAATGATGAATATTATTAATGGAGGTTCACACTCCGATGCTCCTATTGCTTTTCAAGAATTCATGGTAATGCCAGTAAAAGCAAAATCTTTTTCGCACTCTATGCAAATGGGAACAGAAATTTTTCATAACCTTAAAAAAGTATTACACGATAGAGGTTTAAGCACCGCAGTTGGTGATGAAGGTGGTTTTGCACCAAATCTTGCAGGTGGTACAGAAGATGCATTAGATACTATTGCAAAAGCTGTAGAAAAAGCAGGATATAAATTAGGTGACGATGTAATGATAGCTTTAGATTGTGCAGCAGCAGAATTCTATGTAGATGGTAAATATGATTACACTAAGTTTGAAGGAGATAAAGGAGTTATACGTACATCAGAAGAGCAGGCGCAATATTTAGCAGATTTATCTACAAAATATCCTATCATATCTATAGAAGATGGTATGGATGAGAATGACTGGGATGGATGGAAGTCTTTAACAGAGAAGATTGGAGATAAAGTACAATTAGTAGGGGATGATTTATTTGTAACCAACGTAGAGCGTTTATCTAAAGGAATCAAAAATGGAATTGCAAACTCTATTTTAATTAAGGTAAACCAAATTGGAACTTTAACAGAAACTATTTCAGCTGTAAACATGGCTAAAAATGCGGGGTATACCTCTGTAATGTCTCACCGTTCTGGAGAAACAGAAGATAATACAATTGCAGATTTAGCTGTTGCATTAAATACAGGACAAATTAAAACAGGATCAGCTTCACGTTCAGACAGGATGGCTAAATACAACCAACTTCTTAGAATAGAAGAAGAATTAGGTAGTATGGCTTATTACCCACAAGAAAAAGCATTTAAAATAAATTAATTTTAATATGCTACTTTAAAAAAAAGTCTCTCTAATGTTTTAGAGAGACTTTTTTTTTGGTAGCCTTCATAAGATTGTCTATCTTTTATATATCATTTTTTGTAACCTTTTTTTAATAATACTATGAATAATTTTCTTTTTGTCGCAGCAGAGAATGATGCATTATATAATTGTAAAGCTGGCGGGATGGGTGATGTAGTCAGAGATGTACCACGTCAAATTGCATCTCGCGGGGATAAAGCCCATGTAGTTGTTCCTTCTTATGGTAGATTACACCAAGAAGGCACTCTAAAAACAACATTAACTTTTAACTTAAGAAGTACAACATACATTGCAGAATTGTATGAAGTAAACCCAAAGAAAAATTTTGATAATATTCATTATTATGTTATCCATCACCCAGAAATTGAAGCAGGAGATATAGCTCATATTTATCACAATGATCCCACAGAGCCTTTTTATACAGATGCTATTAAATATTTTATATTTTGTACGGCAGTTGCAGAAGCAATAAAAAATGAAGCATTTGGGAAAATAGATATAGTTCATATGCATGATTGGCATACAAGTCTCCTATTGTTTTTAAAGAAGTTTCATGGAGGTTACAGAGTTTTAGAAAAAGCTCGGTTTGTTTATAGTATTCACAATCTTGCTATACAAGGGATAAGACCTTTTGAAGATAATTACTCTTCCGTAAAAAACTGGTTTCCAGATATTCCTTATGATACAGAAAGTTTAAAAGATTATCGCTATTCAGATTGTATAAACTTAATGGCAGTGGGCATTCGTTTTGCCGATGCCGTACATACAGTATCTCCTTCGTATAAAGAAGATATTTTAAATGCAAGTAACCCTCCGGAGTTTATTGGTGGGGAAGGTTTGGAAGAAGATTTAAAAAAAGCAGATAATGAAGGTAGACTAATAGGAATTCTTAATGGTTCTAATTACAAAAATATTAGAACAGCAGAAAAAGGAAAAATATATTTAATTACTATTAATGCCATATTTAAATGGCTGCAAGAAGAGTCTAAGAAATATAAAGCGGATTTTTTAGCGCATACCGGTGAAAAAATGGCTAAATACCTTTTAGAGCCTCCAGAATTTATTTGTTCTAGTGTGGCACGTTTAACAGAGCAGAAATTCTATTTTTTTAAGAGATCACCTGATGCGTTTGTTGAAATTTTAAAAAAGCTTAAAAAAATAAACGGAGCTTTTATTTTGTTAGGAACAGGGGCTCCAGATTATGAAGAACTTTTTAGAAAAATAAGCTATGAGCATGAGAATTTTATTTTTATAAATGGTCAATCTGAAGATGTTATAGATGCTATTTATTTAGAATCTAATTTATATTTTATGCCTAGTTTGTTTGAGCCTTGTGGAATAAGTCAAATGCTAGCTATGAGAAACGGTAACCCATGTTTAGTTCACCATACAGGAGGTTTAAAAGATACAGTATCACATTTAAAAACAGGTTTTAGTTTTGATGGAACTACTTACGAAGAAAAAATAAAGAATATGTTAGCGGTTTTTGATCTTGCATTAAACACATATTTTAAAGAAAATGTAAAGTGGAAAAAAATTCAAGATAATGCAAAAAAAATGCGTTTTACATGGGAGAAATCTGTAGATGAGTATTATAAATTACTCTATTCTATAAATCAATAATAAACCACCTATATTTTTAAATTTCTTTTAATTTGTACTAATTCTAAAACGATATAGTGCCTAGTTTTGTTACGTTTTTATATTGCTAAAACCCAAGGTTTTTTGTAGCTTTACGAACCACGAAAATTAAGTAAATAAATTCATGTCGGATAAAGCAATTTTAGAGTATAACGGAGAAAAATATGAGTTTCCTGTAATAAAAGGAACGGAAGAAGAATTAGCTATAGATATTAAATCCTTGCGTTCTGCATCTAAGGGATTAATAACTATAGATCCAGGATATAAAAATACAGGTTCTTGTGAAAGTGCCATTACATTTTTAGATGGTGAAAAAGGAATTTTAAGGTATAGAGGTTACTCTATTGAAGAATTAGCAGAAAAAGCAGATTTTTTGGAAGTTGCTTATTTATTAATTTTTGGAGAATTACCAAACTCTGAGCAGTTAAAGAATTTTCATGAAGATATAAAAGAAGAGTCTCACATAGATGAAGAGATGAAAAAAATTCTTCACGGTTTTCCAAAATCTGCACATCCAATGGGGGTATTATCCTCTTTAACAAGTGCGCTAATTGCATTTAACCCTAGCTCTGTAAATGTTACCTCAGAAAAGGAAATGTATCATGCCATTGTTAGAATATTAGCAAAGTTCCCAGTTTTAGTTGCTTGGACAATGCGCAAGAAAAAAGGATTACCTCTTGATTATGGAGATGATGCATTAGGTTATGTAGAGAATATACATAAAATGATGTTTAAAAAACCTACACAAGATTATGTAAAGAATCCTATTATAATTGACGCATTAGATAAACTATTAATATTACATGCAGACCATGAGCAAAATTGTTCAACATCTACTGTGCGTATTGTAGGTTCGTCACATGCTGGATTATTTGCTTCTTTATCAGCAGGTATTTCTGCTTTATGGGGACCTTTACATGGAGGTGCTAACCAAGCTGTTTTAGAAATGTTAGAAGCAATAGAGGCAGATGGGGGAGATACTAAAAAGTATATGGCAAAAGCTAAAGATAAAAGTGATCCATTTAGATTAATGGGCTTTGGACATAGAGTGTATAAAAACTTTGATCCAAGAGCTAAGATAATTAAAGTTGCAGCAGATGAAGTTCTTGCAGATTTGGGTATTAATGATCCAATTCTAGAAATTGCTAAAGGATTAGAAAAAGAAGCATTAGAAGACCCTTATTTTGTAGATAGAAAGTTGTATCCTAATGTAGATTTTTATTCTGGTATTATATACAGAGCGCTAGGAATTCCTACAGAAATGTTTACTGTAATGTTTGCTTTAGGGAGATTGCCAGGATGGATTGCTCAGTGGAGAGAAATGCGTTTAAATGGAGAGCCAATTGGTAGACCAAGACAAATTTATACCGGAGAAAATCTTAGGCCATTTAAAAAACTTGACGACAGAAAATAAGATTATTATTTTTTTAATATTTTAAAGCCCTTTTTTTAAAAAAGGGCTTTTTTTTAGTAAAAAAGTAATTCTATATTTGTTTCAAATTTTTTATATGTTACATTTAAATGTTACAGATGAAACATCTGTTTTAAAGGCAGTAGTACTAGGTACTGCGGAAAGTTGTGGCCCTACTCCAAAACCTGAAGAGGCTTATGACCCTAAATCATTAGAGCATATTTTAGCAGGAACATATCCTATAGAAAAAGATATGGTTCTAGAAATGGAGGGCTTTGCAGCTGTTTTTAAAAAGCATAATGTTACAGTATATAGACCTGAAGTTCTAAAGGATTGTAATCAAATTTTTTCTAGAGATATAGCATTTGTTATAGGGAGCAAATTAATTTTAGCAAATATTTTACCAGATAGGGAAAAAGAAATTGATGCAATACTACATGTATTAGATAAAATACCAGAAGAGAGTATTATTAGACCACCAGAGGAAGTACACGTAGAGGGTGGTGATGTAATGCCATGGAAAGATTATATTTTTATTGGCACCTACACTGCAGAAGATTATTCAGAACATATTACAGCTAGAACAAACAAAGCTGCTGTAGATTTTATTACAAAACAATTTCCAGAGAAAACTATAAAATCTTTTGAGTTACGAAAATCTAAAAATGCTAAAGAAAATGCATTACATTTAGATTGTTGTTTTCAGCCAATTGGTAACGGGAAAGCTATTTTGCATAAGAACGGATTTTTAGTAGAAGAAGAGTACCAATGGTTGGTAGATTTTTTTGGGGAAGAAAATATTTTTGAAATTACTGCAGATGAAATGTATCAAATGTTTAGTAATGTTTTTTCTATATCACCAGAAGTTATAGTTTCAGAAAAAAGTTTCATAAGATTAAATAATTGGTTAAAAAAACAAGGTTTTATAGTAGAAGAAATAGCGTATTCCGAAATTTCTAAACAAGAAGGCTTGTTACGTTGTAGTACATTACCATTAATACGAGAATAAATGATGCAAATATCAAATACAATTTTAATGATTCGCCCAGTTAACTTTCGTAAGAACGAACAGACAGCGGTGAATAATTACTTTCAAGAAGATATAAATCTTGATGAGAAAACTGTTATTAAAAATGCTCAAAAGGAGTTTGATGCTTTTGTAGAAGTTTTAAGAGCTAAAGGGGTAAATGTTGTAGTTATAGAGGATACAAAAACTCCAGATACTCCAGATTCTATTTTTCCTAACAATTGGATTTCTTTTCACTCTAATGGTACAGTAGGTTTGTACCCTATGTTTGCAGAAAATAGACGAAATGAAAGAAGAGAGGATATTTTAACCACTTTAGAGGAAAAAGGGTTTATTATAGAAAACTTGATGGATTATACTTCGGCAGAAGAAGACAATCTATTTTTAGAAGGTACAGGTAGTTTACTTTTAGATCGTGTTAATAAAAAAGCATATTGCGCTTTGTCTGATAGAGCAAATGAAGAACTTATTATTGAGTTTTGTGAAGATTTTGACTATTTGCCAGTTATTTTTAGCGCCTATCAATCTGTAGGAGATAAACGTATGCTTATATACCACACAAATGTAATGATGTGTTTAGCAGAGAACTTTTCTGTTATTTGTTTAGACGCTATTGATGATAAAAAAGAGCGTAAAAATGTTGTTAAACATTTAAAAGAAAATGGGAAAGAAGTAATTGCAATTTCAGAAGAACAAATACATCATTTTGCGGGTAATATGCTTCAAGTTTTAGGTGCAGATAATAAAAGGTATTTAGTGATGAGTTCTGCTGCTTATAACTCTTTAAATAGTGCACAAATAAAAAGTATAGAAAAGTATTGTGAAATCCTTCACAGTTCATTAGAAACAATAGAAACATGTGGGGGAGGAAGTGCTAGATGTATGATGGCAGAGGTGTTTTTACCGCAAGAGTTAGATTAAAACAAATGATATAAATAAAAAATAGGGCTCTATATTAGAGCCCTATTTTTATTCGTAAAACTCAGCTATTTTGTCTAAAGGTTTTCTTTCAATATTTGGAACATAAGTAGGTTCTTTTGGATACCCTACAGGTAATAATAAAAAAGCTCTTTCATTACTTGGTCGGTTTAAAAGTTTGGCTAAAAAATTCATAGGACTAGGAGTATGTGTTAATGTAACCAAACCGGCATTATGAATGGCTGTAATTAACATACCGCATGCAATACCAACAGATTCATTTACATAATAATTATTTATTTTTTCTCCATTATCGCTAATATCATGTACTTTTTTAAATGCTATAATTAGCCAAGGTGCTTTTTCTAAAAAGGGCTTGTGCATATTAGTTCCAAGAGGTTCTAAATCTTTTTTCCAACGGTCACTCATTCTACTTTCGTAACTTTCTTTCTCTTCAATTTCTGCGGCTTCTCTAATCTTAGTTTTTAAATTAGGGTTTGCTACAGCACAAAAGGTCCATGGTTGTTTATGAGCTCCAGAAGGAGCAGTAGAAGCTGTTTTAATTAACGTTTCAATTACTTCTTTAGGAACAGGAGAATCAGAATATTCCCTAACCGATCTTCTTTTGTCTAAAAGTGAATAGAAATCTTTACTTTGTTTAATAAGTTCTTCTTTTGGCAAAACATTACTTTGGTAAGCTACATGTTTATGACCATTAATAATAATATGAGATTTAGTAATCATTCTTAAATATACTATTTTAAACTCATTCCATATCTGGATTTGTTAAAATTTTCCCTTCGGCTTGGGCTTTCATATATACCGCTTTAGAAGGTCTTGGTCTTATACGATATTTTGTTGGAAGTCCAGTTTCTCTAAAAAAATCGTCCGGAGTTCTTACTGTAGGAAGTACATCATTTGTAGTATTTCTTATTTTTTCTAACCTAGATTTCATATCCTCTAAAACACTACTATATTCTGGATTGTTTGCTAGGTTATTTAACTCGTAAGGGTCTTTAACAATATCAAAAAGTTCATCAACATCTCTAGGGGTTACAAAACATTTTAGTTGTGCTTTGTTTAATGTTCCTTTTTCTTTTTCTTCAAGCATACTTTGCCAACCAAGACCTCTAATAATATCTGCAGAGGGAGTATTTGGTAAATCTGAGTAGTAATTTTTTATAT
This sequence comes from uncultured Maribacter sp., assembly GCF_947495965.1. GTDB lineage: Bacteria > Bacteroidota > Bacteroidia > Flavobacteriales > Flavobacteriaceae > Maribacter_B. Next base: position 25,467 of record NZ_CANMBB010000001.1, on the reverse strand, counting down.
ACTTAAATTGTTTTGTGCGTACAGCTCTGGTATAATCTTCAAAATCATGAAAATGATCTTCTGCATAAATTTCTTCATGTATAGAAACACTTGTGTTTTCAATGGATGGTAAAATACTAGTACCATTAAACTCTTTTAATGGTTGTAGGCCTGCTACTTGCATAAAGGTTGGAGCAATATCTACAGAACTTACTAACTCATTATTTATTTGGCCTCCTTTAATTTTTGCTGGCCATTTTATAATCCAAGGTGTTTTTATGCCGCCTTCATATAGTGTGGTTTTATCTCTAGGGAAAGCTCTCCCATTGTCTGATATAAAAAGTATAATTGTATTTTCTGCTACATTTTGTTTTTCTAATTCAGATACTACTTTTCCTATGTAGCTGTCCATTCTAGAAATTTCATCATAATAAAGGGCAAAATCTTTTTTAACACCATCTGTATTGGGAACATAAGGGGGTAAGTTCACATCTTCCGGGTTATGTGGATTGTCACTAATACCTTCATAAAAAGGTCTGTGCGCATCATACGCAGCTAGCCAAGTAAAGAAAGGTTGGTCTTTTGGCCTTTCCTTTAGTAGTTTAATCCAATCATCGCAACCACTACCATCTCCCACTAATTTTCTATCTATTCCTTTTAGTCCAATATTATCATTCCATTGCATTTCATATAATGCATCAAAATCATCGGTTACCGCTTCTCCTAAATGATATTTTCCTGCTAAACCTGTCCAATAACCAGCATTTTTTAATTCTTGAACAAATGTTCTTTTTCCTTCAGGTAAAGGCCATGCTAATTGTTCTGCATCAGTATTATGGGGATATAAACCAGAAATAATACTAGTTCTGCTAGGACTACAAGAACTTGTGGTTAAAAAAGCCTGATTAAATAACATACCATCTTTAGCAAGTTGGTCTAAGTTTGGGGTTCTAATATTTTTATTACCATAAGGGCCAATATCATCCCAATTTACATCATCTGCTATTATTAAAACTATATTTGGTTTTTTAGCGGGAACATTTTCTTTTTTTTCTTGACAAGAAAATAGAGAGCATATTACAAGAAAAGAAAATAAATGGTAAAGTTTATTAGTATGCATTTTTAAATTAATTGGTTTATTTCACTAATGTAATGTTATTTATTCTTAGGATTAAAAACAGAGTTATATATCTAGTTTATTTCTAGGTACTTTTTTCTTAATAATCATTTTTTTTAAAAATAGGCCAGCCATAATTATCATAAAAAAAGAAAAAGGTAAAGAAGTAATAATTAGTAGTTTTTGGACAGTGCTAAGAATATCTATATTGGGTTTTACATTTGCTAAAACTAATAAGGCAAGGGTGGCAAAAAAAATAAATATAGACCAGAGTAATCTGTGTTTTTTACTTGGGTTTTGTTTACCGTTATCTGTAAACATGCTTAAAACAAAAACAGCAGAATCTACCGAAGTAACTAAAAAACCAATTAATAAAATTATAGAAGTAGTATTTAGAAGACTGGGCATTGGGTAATTTTCTAAAAATATAAATATAGAGGTAAAAACATTATTAAACTCTCCATTATAGCTTCCCCAATCTTGGACTAAGTTAAATACAGATTGACCAAATACAGAAAACCAAAAAAAAGTACCTAAAGATGGAATTATTAATACACCTAATAGTAATTGCCTTAAGGTTCTTCCTTTAGAAATACGTGCTATAAATATTCCAGTAAAGGGAGCCCAAGCAATCCAAAAAGCCCAGTAATAAAATGTCCAGTTGGTTAAGAAATCTATACCAGGATTAAATTTCCCTATTGCTAAACTTAAAGGGATGAAATCTTTTAAATATGCTAGCGTAGCATTACTAAAGGATTTTAAAATTTCATAAATATCACTAGTAAAAAAGATAAATAGCAACAAAAGTAGGGTTGCTAAAATGTTTCCCTTAGAGAGTAACTTAATTCCTTTGTTTAAACCTTTCCAGGCAGATAAAAAAGCGAGTGTACAAATAATTAATGTTAGTATAAGAGTAGTTTTAAAACCAAAGTTTAGTTCTGTTAAGTGGGTTAGGCCGCCAGTAATTTGTGTGGTGCCAAGGCCAACAGCTGCAATAAGGCCAAAAACTGTTGTAATAATAGTAAGTATGTCTATACTTCCTTTTGCAATTGGGTTTTTTATAGATTCTTCTATTGTGGCGCTAATTTGTACTTTTTTGCGGTCTACAAATAGAGCGTAACCCATAACCATTGCAAATAATCCGTAAAAAGCCCAGGCAGTAAACCCCCATTGGTAAAAAGTAAATTCTAACGCTAAGATATTAGATTGCAAATCACTTTTAAAAGGAGGATTTTGTTGCATATAAACTGGTTCTTGTACCGCCCGTAATAAAATTCCGGCACCCATTCCTGCACTATAAAGCATGGCAACCCAACTCCAGGTAGAATGTTCTGGTTTACTAGTGGGGTTCCCTAACTTTTTATTTCCTAAAGGGGATAAAGCAATGCTTAATAAAAACAAGACACAGCCTAGTCCTAGGTATAAATAAAAATAGCCAAAATAATTTCTTACCCATGTAGATGAATATTCAATAATTTCATAAGTGGTTGTAGTTGCAAAAAAAGCATACAAACATAGTATTGCTAAAATACCAATAGCAATACTTAAAACTGGTCGTTTTTGGAAGGTTGAAAAAAGATTTCTTGGTTGCAATTTTTAGTATTAAGGTTTAGGAAAAGTTTGTAGGTACAAATTTAAATTCTTTTCTTTTTTAAGCATTTTCTCATTGAATTTAGGTTTTTATAAGAGGTTGCATTTTATCTATAGCTTTCTTTTTTAATGTTTTTTACTTAGGATTGTAACCCGTCTAAACTGTACTTTTCTTGCCAATTTTCATTCTCATTATCCGAAAACAAAACTTTGTTTTTTTTCATCATCATTCCGAGGCTAATTTTATTAGTACATAGTGTTATGGTTGGCAGACTCTTTTGGGATTTGTTGAATAGCATCCCAATGTTCACATATTTTACCATTTTCATTAAACCTAAAAAAATCCATAGTTATATATTGGTCATTGTCTGGCCAGGTTTGGTGGGTGTGTAAGGCTACCATATTTCCTTCTGCTACTGAGCGTACAAATTTTATGCTTTTCTCAGGGTATTCTTTTTGCATCCTTTCAAAATAATCTATAAAGCCTTGTGTGCCATCTGCAACATCAGGATTATGTTGTATATATTCAGAACCTACATACTGTGTTATTGCTTTTTTAGGATTACCTTCATACGCTGTTTTGTAAAAGTTAATAGCATTTTGTTTATTTTTATCTAAGTCCATAATGTTTGTTTATTAAGAAGAGTATTAAAGATACTCTATTCTTGGTTTTTATTTTATATGTTTTTTATGAAGTATTTTTTTCTATTTATTGTTACGCTAGTAAACGCACAAACTAAATCTACTTTAGTTACACCGCCTTATTTACAAAAAGGAGATACTATTGCAATTTTAGCACCTGCAGGCATTATAAAAGCATATAAGAGACCAGCTATGGAAAGTGCAAAAAAGTTGGCAGAAAGTTGGGGTTTAAAAGTTGTTTTTGGAACTAATTTGTATAGTCAGAATAATCATTTTGCGGGTACCGATGAGCAACGTTGTCAAGATTTTCAAGATGCCCTAGACAATCCTAATATAAAAGCTATTTGGTGTGGAAGAGGCGGATATGGTTCTGTTAGGATTATAGATAAATTAGATTTTAGTAAATTTTTAAAGCACCCTAAATGGGTTATTGGTTATTCTGATATTACAGCTTTTCATAGTCATTTGCATACTTTGGGAGTAGAAACATTACATGCAATGTTAGGAAGCAGTATGCAAGATAAAGCAGAGGATATACCGCATACTATAGAAACCTTTAGAAAGGCATTATTTGGAGAGATTTTGCAGTATAAAATACCTTCTTCTAAATATAATAGAAACGGAAAAGTTACAGGGAATTTAGTTGGCGGTAATATTGCAATTTTATCTTCTATGTTAGGGTCTCAAAGTCAAATTTCTACCAATGACAAGATACTTTTTATTGAAGAAGTAGGAGAATACAAATATAGTATAGATAGAATGTTACAAAGCCTTAAACGTGCCGGTTATTTTAAAAATGTAAAAGCTGTGGTTGTAGGTGGTATGACAAAAATTAGAAAAAATACAACCCCTTGGGGAACCTCAATAGAACAATTAATTTCTGATGTTGTACCCAATACCATACCTATTCTTTTTAATTTTCCAGCAGGTCATGACCCTGATAATAGGGCTTTACTTATGGGGAGAACAGCAGAAGTTACTATTACTGATAAATTTTCAACAATTACTTTTGTTCCTTAGAATTTTATATACTTAATTTTCTTCCTTGCTATTAAACCTCATTTTTAATAAATCTGGTTTAAAACCTCTTTTTTTATATGCTTTAATAGCACTATCATTTTCAGCATAAACATCTAATTGTATTTCATGTATTCTTCTTTTTTGGGACCAATTTATTAAAGAATCAATTATTTTTCCATTTATACCTTTTCCTCTATGGCTAGGCATCACATACATAAAGCCTAAATAAGCATATTTGGCTGGTTTTTTATAAACAGCAGAATCTTTTATTAAAGCATACCCTGACCCAACAATTTCGTGGTTTATGACAGCTACAACTAAATAAGTGTTTTCTTGTTCTATAAAGTTTTTAATATTGTAGTACGATATAGGGTCTTCTTTTAAATTAGGAGCAAATGGACGTTCATAACGTATAACTTCTTGCTCAAAGCCTGTTAGAATAGAAAGGTCTTTTATAGTTGCTTCTCGTATTTCTAAACTTTCTTTTTTCATTTTAGTTAATTCTGTTTTTTTGTTGCGAGCTTTTTGTCTCTTAATTCGTAAAAAGCTGGGAATTAATTATATGTAGGGGTTTAGTGTTTGGTTATTTTTAGTCAAATAGCTCAGGATATATTCTTTTAGATATGTTAGCAGCGTAATTTTGGTATTCAGAACTTATATAGTTGCCTAAGTTTTTATTTAATATTATGTTTTCTATTCGTAAACAATTCTTAAAGTCTATTTCGCTAACCTCGTAATTATTTCCGTCCTTTTGTCCACTAAAAGTTAGTTTAATTTGTCCACTTCCAATCCAACAAAAACAAGGAGTCCTTTTTAAATTAATATCCAAAGGTTGTTCAAATTCGGGAAAGTCTTTTATTGTACTTTTAAATTTTAGATATTCCTCTACCTTATATTTTTGACCAATAATTGCTTTTTGATGATTTTTAGGTGTTTTTTTTAGTTTAATTTGAAGTTCATTTAATATTGTAAATAATTCATTCTTAGTATCATATTTGAGCCAAATACCAAACGCATCTCCATCATTTGCGTGACCGCCCCAGGCTCTTTTGTAAAATCCATATTTTAACTTTCTATTTCATTCTTTTATAACAGCCCGAGAATGTTTTTCGAATAAATATGGTTCTGAAATTTTTTCAATTTTCATTGGAAAGTAAAAACAGTAATTTATAAATACAATAGTGGGTTAAATGTACCTAAAGGATTATTACTAATCTTTAATATAAATACTTATTTTTACTGTAGCGTAAAACCCACTACTGTGTTTATATAATTTTCTCCGCAAGCAATTCTAAAATTTTTTACTTTTTTTTAAAATGGAGCAGAACTGTCTTTAGGACTATCTGGTACACTCCAACGCTGGCGAGCAGTAGCATTTTCTGGTGCATCTACGGTAGGTGTTGTATTACTGAAACTACCGTAGCTATTTGTGCCACCACGTGGAATTTGCATGCGATCACCGTATAACCAAACTACTAAATTATTACGTTGGCCACTAGTAATTGGATGGGTAGCATGTGGTACGTTACCACGATGTATTATGGCTTTTCCAGGTTCAAAAATAGTCTGTACCGTTTGTCCTGTGGTTTTATCATGAAAATCTACCTGCGAACCTGTAAATTCTTCATCTGGTAAATTAATATTAATATTTAAGGTGGCAGATGAAGCATCTGTGTGTGCATGCAAATCTTTATCCTTATCAGGATTATACTGTATAGAAAAACCAAATGTTTGGTTATCATAACCATAAGTGCCAAGTAACAAACGTGCAATTGGACGCATATAGCGGTTCATAATATCATTGTAAAATATCTGAAAATTTGGTGCAGCAAGATGCCCTTCTGAACGAGGATCAAGCATAAAACCATAGCGATTTAATTGGATGCCGTACGGTGGGCGTGCAGGAATTTTTGAATTTGCTGCAGCTTCTAGATAATTACGGAATTCTGCTAAACGTTCCAAGTCAAAAAATTGTGCGGTATAAACACCTGGAATAATTTCTTCCCATAAATCTGCAACTGCATTTTCTTTTTTTGGATTTTCCCAGGCATCATTTATAGCCTGTCGCAATCGTGGGTCAAGTAACGTTTCATCAGGAACTAATAAATTATCTTTGTTATCTATTTCCCATTCTGCCCATGCATCTTCGAGCATTTTTCGGTTATTGTCCCAAAATTGTGAGACAGATATTTCACGTTTTAGCATAGCTTCGCGAGAAGGTACTGTGAGTGCACGAACATGTGCAAGTGCTTTATTATTTTTCATTATTGTTATGTTTTTAATTATAGTGTAAAGATAGAACTAGCAAATGCCAGCCGTTAGGTAATAAAAAGGGGATTTTTGGTAAAAAACGAAGATTTGGATGCTTTTTACTCTATAAACATCAATAACTTACTTAGGATTTTTATTATTTTATAAATAGTACAATAACAAACTAACGTTTACTTTCCGTAATGCACGTAGTGGCATTTTTTGGGTTTTAATTTTTACGTCAAAGCTATCCTGGCACTTTGGCATTCGTAAGTAGACTACAAACAAGTAATTGTTTATAAACGTTATTGTGTTCTTGTTTTAGTAGTAGAGAATTTATTGGCAATACTTTTCGGAAAGTAAATTACAAAATAAAAAAGAATAGCGCCTTGAATTAAGATTCAAGGCGCTATTACTTAAAGACTTTTTTGGCAATGGTTATGTAACATTTACCGGATTCCAAATATCAGTTCTAGCTGTTTCTTGAGCATATTCCAAAAATGGTTTTGCTTTTCTGCCTAAAACACGTTCAATATCATGAACTACCAGTTGATTATTTGGATTAGTTAAAACATGACTAAATAAATACTCTATTAACCACACAACATCATCAGGTATTTGCATTTGTCTCATGCCATCTATATACTGCTCTAGTGTGATATCGTAAAAATTTAATTTTCTTTTACTAGTCTTTGAAATGATATTAACAATATCTTTAAAAGTGATTAATTCTGGACCTGTTACCTCAATGATTTCACCATTATATGAATCATCAAGTAACACAGTTGCAGCTACTTCTGCAATATCGTTGGCATCTACAAATGGAATTAAAACGTCTGACAATGGTAAAGCCACTTCTCCCGACAATATTGGGTCTAAAAAGAAACTTTCGCTCCAATTTTGGTTAAACCAAGAAGCTCTAACTATGGTATAATTTAAACCCGAATCCATCACTATTTTTTCACATGCTTCTGCTTCGGTTTCCCCTTTTCCAGAGAGCAAAACCATTTTTTTAACTCCTAATTCTTTTGCTAAATAGGTTAAGCTATGTATGGCTTCTTTGGCTCCTGGAACGGCCAAGTCTGGATAGTAAGTTACGTACATGCGTTCTACACCATTTAAGGCATTTGGCCAAGTGTCTTTATTATTCCAATCGAAACTTGGTGATGCATTTCTTGAACCAATACGAGGTTTTATACCTTTGTTTTGTAGTTGTTCTACGACTCTACGACCCGTTTTTCCCGTTCCTCCGATAATTAAAATGTTACTGTTCATAATTTGATTTTTTTATTTGATTAATACTTTGCTCCAGAAATCTGAAGCATTTTTTGATTGTTTTTAAATGATGGTACAAATCTAAAGTAGCTATGAGCCAATTACTTATTCAAAAGGAATTATGATTTGTTTGAAAAGTTGCATTTTTTGAATCAGTTCTTCATTTAAGTCTGTATTTGAAATACAATCGTCCGCGAAATTGTCAAAGAAACTAGGTAAGGAAAAATCTGCAACAACCTTTGCACCTAAAAAAGGAAAATAATTGACGGCAGTTTGTAATACAGTTGTTCCACCACGATCACCAGGCGATGTTGCCATTATGAGAATGGGTTTATCTCTCCATACTTTTATATTTGCACGAGACAACCAGTCTAATATATTTTTAAATACAGCTGTATAGGCTCCATTGTGTTCTGCCAGTGCTATTATAAATCCATCAGCGTTATCAAATATTTTATTAAGTTTTTTAACGGCTGTTGGTATACCATTTTCATCTTCGAAATCGGTACCATAAATAGGTAGTACATAATCGTTTAGGTCAATGGGAATAAGTTCTACATCTTTTAGTAAATATGATGTGTAAGACAGTAACTTTTTGTTTATTGAATTCTGACTATTACTACCTGCGATTGTAATTATTTTTTTCATTTTTCTATTTTTTTGAGATTAAACCATCTATGGACCATTTTCCGCTACCATTAACGAGGATGCTAAAGGCAAGTCCTATAATTAAAAGTGAATATTCGTAGCCTTCTCCTGCTTGGTTACCAAACCAGTTCATAAAGAAACCATGCTCTAGCTGTGCGGTGATAATTATACCAGTAAACATTCCCATAATTGTTATGGCCCAAAACCTAGAGAAGAACCCTAAAATCAAAGAAATGGAACCAAAAAACTCAATCATGATAACTAAAAAAGCTATAATATTAGGCAAACCCATTTGTGTGGTAAGCGACTCCATAGTTGCGGAATAGCCATATCCACCAAATAGCCCTAATAATTTTTGTGCACCATGAGGAAATATTATGAAGCCTAGTGTCCATCTTGCGATGCTAAATCCAATATTTAAATTTGTTTTTAAAAGTTGTGTTACTAATTTTTTCATAATGATTAAGATTTAAAATTTATTATATAGTTATTCGGTAATAAAATCCGAGAGATGTTTTTCTTGTAGGCTTCAATCCGTACTGGTCAATATCTAAACCAATACCTAACTGATGGTCATAAAAAGACACTCCTATCCGTAACTGTTGATAGCTTCTTGAATGTGTTTTAAACTTATCCCAAATGGTTAATAACTGGCCGTTTAACCATAATGATATATGGTCTTTTAGAGGTTTGCTATATTGAATTTGTACAAATACTTCTGTGTAACTAGCATTAGTTTGCTTTGAGTACGCCAATGTTGGCATTACTACAAATAATAGGTGTGAATTATTGCATGTGTATTTTGCAGATAGCCGTTTTGAATAGCCAGCAAAGCTATTATAGTATATGGAAGGACCAATGGCAATAGTTTTGGTAATATTCCAAAAGATTGTGGGTTGTACACCAACCTCATCAAATTCCTGATTTTCTTGTTTAAACTTTTGGAAAAAAGCCAGTGTATTTAGACTCAATGTCTGACTCTTATTAATTGGAAAACTTGAGAATAAGGTAAAATCTGTTTTATCAAATCCTGAAAACAATTCTACCTGAGTAAATTGCGCTTGTAAGGGATTAAAAAAACCAATGATTAAAAGAGTACTGATGATAACTTTTTTCATGCTTCAAAATTCCGAATGGAACACATGAAAAAAAATGAACTAGTTTAAGACTTTTACCTTCGGTTGACTTTTGTGATGATTTTACTCATAAATTCTGGTGTTATACCAATGTAACCAGCTAAGTCTTTCTGAGTAATTCTATTAACAATATTTGGGTATTTTGTTTTGAACTTGATATATCTCTCCTCTGCGGTTAATGAAATGCCATGATTTGAGCGTTTTATATAATTTATTAATGACTTTTGATATAGCATGCGATAAAATCGTTCAAACTTTGGTATTTCTTGAAATAACAATTCATAATTAGCTCTAGAAATACCAAACAATTCAGAATCTTCGGTAGCTTTTATAAAATAAGGTGTTGGCTCCTTGGTCATAAAGCTCGCCATGTCGCCTGTCCAATAATCTTCTACAGCAAACATAGAAATGTGTGGTGCGCCATCATCATCTAGAGTGTATACTTTTAGGCATCCTTTAGTTATAAAATATTCAAATGATGTTATATCACCTGCTTGCATTAAAAAAGACTTCCGCTTTACACTTATTTCTGTAAGCAATGAAAGGTACTTCTGTTCTTCTAATTCAGTTAAATCAATGAATCTAGAGATATTATTTAAAATTAAGATATGTGATGCTTTGTAGTTCAAGTTTGGTTTTTGCTAATTATTGCCAAATGTTTGTGTATGATTTGTAGCCAGCTTATAGATGCTACTTTTCGGAAAGTAAATTACAAAATAAAAAAGAATAGCGACTTGAATCTTATTTCAAATCGCTATTATTAAAGACTTTTTTGGCAATGGTTATGTAACATTTACCGGATTCTAAATACCAGTTCATTATTTGGATTAGTTAAAACATGACTAAATACTCAGTTAACCACACAACATCATCAGGTATTTGCATTTGTTTCATGCCATGTATATTCTGCTCTTACTTGATGTTGTAAAAGCCCATTTTTCTTTTACTTGTCTTTGAAATGATGTTAACAATATCTTTAAAAGTGATTAAGTCTGGACCTGTTACCTCAATAATTTAACCAATATAAAAATCATCTAGTAGTACAGTTGCTACAATTTCTGAAATACCATTGGCATCTACAAATGGAATTAAAACGTCTGAAAATGGTAAAGCCACTTCTCCCGATAATATTGGGTTTAAAAAGAAACTTTCGTATCAATTTTGGTTAAACCAAGAAGCTCTAACTATAGTATAATCTATACCCGAATCCATCGCTATTTTTTCACAAGTTTCTGCTTTGGTTTCCCCTTTTTCAGAAGACAGAACCATTTTTTCAATGCTATTTAAAGCATTTCCCCAAGTATTTTTATCATTCCAATCAAAGCAGCCGTTTTTCCACTTCCTCCGAAAACTAAAATGTTCGTTTTTATGTTTTTAAATTATCTTTTAATAAATATTGTTATAAGTAATAATATGAAGGAAATAATACTTGAAATAGTTCTAATAGTATGATACCGATTCCAAGCGCTTTCATAATAGGCTCTAAAGTTTTTTAATTCTAATATGCTCAATTTGGTAATGTTTAATGTTTCTAATTCATTGTTTAAAGGAACATTCCCAAAGGCTGTAATACTAAAAGTGCCAATTAGATAAATGAATGCTGATGCCATGACCAACCAAAATATAGGTTTGGTGTTAAACTGTACATAAGCGCACATGGCTAATGTAATTAGGCTGCCAAAGAATACAATGAAGAATACTGGGTTTAAAATTTCTTTATTAATACTCTGCATGCTTTCCAAATAAGTAAAATCACTTACTTTTTTTGTTCCTAATATGACCGAAACGGACCAGGCGAAGAAAAAACCTGTAGAAAGTGCGTTCAATAAAACTGTTATAAAAAGAACCGTTGTTTTCATGCTTTTATCTTTTTAGTTAAATGGTTTCCGAAATAAAATACAACGAAGTAAAATTCTACTATGATAATGTAAAACAAAGGGGTTCCGAAAAATTCAGAATAACTTCCACCATTGGGAATTATAAATACAGGAACTGTAATTATTACATCTAGTAGCGTAGCTATAATAACAAATGTAAGTCCTAATGTAGATGGTTTTAGATAACTTTTTGTATAGAATAAATATGTTCCTAAACATGCACTAGGTAGTATACCTAATGCCAATACGATATTAGATTGTAGTTCGGGATTTTCTAAAATCGGGAGATAAAATGATAATAGGTAAAAGCTTACACCTAAAATCCAAACGAGCATACCACATATAACGCTAAATAAATATTTGCTAATCATAATCTTTTGTTTTTATATTATGATACAAATCTATTGTAACTATAAGTTAGCTACTTATTCAGAAAGTATTATGATTTATTCGAAAAGAACTTTATACTTGACTAGGTCTGTAGCCAAACTTTTTTTCAAAAGCATTAGAGAAAGAACCTAAACTATCATAACCTACAGCCCAAGCGGCTTCTTGAATAGTTTTTTGCTCGTTCTTAATTAAATTGTAAGCTTTCTTCAAACGTTCGTTTTGTAGGTATTTAAAAACAGGAACGCCAAACTGCGCTTTAAATTCTATTTTAAGCTTATTAGTGTTAATGCCAATTTTATTAGCCAATTCTGTTAAGGAAGGAGGGTTTTCTAAATCGGATATTAAAATGTCTTGTGCAAGATTAATTTTTTCTATTTGCGAAATATCAAGTTTTACGTTTTGTTGTTTAGCCAATTGTCCAAAATAATGAGAAAGCAACGCCGTGATATGACTTTTGTAAAATAGCATTTTAATTTCACCTTCGTAAGTATTGCTAAAGAACTGTTCAACTAACTGAAACATTTCTGGGCTCATATTGAATATTGGACCTTCAACATAATGATCTTTTGGGTGAATTAATTGATGTAAAAATTGTTCCAAGAATTGACCTTCACCATTCGGCAATTTGTCTATGTTTCTTATTGTTGTAGCGATTACTAAACATTGCAGTGATTTTAGTTTGGAAACATGATGTTCAAACTCTACCATATTATCTGCATAAAATGATAGTACCATACCTTTCGTGTGATGAAATTCTTTGGCTTTTCCATCAAATTTTACGTTAAGTCCAACATCACCTGCACCATAAAAGGCGATAGCTATTACAGGCTCATCAAAAAAACATGAATCTACTAAATTATTATCAGTAGATGCTTCTTCCAACAAGATGGTGTAATCATTAATATCTATTATTTCACGATTCATTCTTATGAATTTATCAATCGAGTTTCATTATTACCAACGCCTGAGCTATGATTAGTGCGTGAGCAAGGAAATTTTTGGTTTGCATCTGCGCAAGAAGCTAAAGCTCATTGTTTTTTTCTTTTCCAAGACTACCCCGATGCTTCGGGGCATAAGATTTAGCGACATTATAAATATACACAGAACTTTTGATTTTGCCCTAAAGTCGGCATTACGTTTAGAATTGATGAAAAAGCAGTAATTCGAGTATCTTTAAGATGAACAAAAAATTAAAGAAATGAAAACTCAAATTACTGCTGTACCGAAGTTATATATTGGCATTGACATACACAAGCGAAGTTGGAAATTTCATTTTTCGACAGATTTGTTTGCAGGTAAATCTTTTAGCATGTCTTCTTATCCAGATAAACTATTGAATTATGTTAGGAAACATTTTTCGGACTACGAAGTAACCACTGCTTATGAGGCCAGTTGCTGTGGTTATTATGCGCATCGTTGTTTTGAGAGTTATGGTTGGCGGAGTTTGGTAGTTAACCCTGCCGATATTCATAGAAAAGGTAAAGAACGCCATACAAAGACAGATAAGATAGATGCTCAGTTAATTGCTAGAGAACTTAAAGATGGTCGTTTAGAAAGTATTATAATTCCAGATAAGAAACGCGAGGAACTTCGAAGTCTTTTTAGAAGAAGAAATGATTTAGTAAAGGATTTCAGAAGGGTGAAGAGTTATATCAAGATGCAGTTGTTGTATTTTGGAATTAAGGAGCCTGAGGAGTTCGATAATGACCATTGGAGCCATAAGTACCGTAATTGGTTAGATGATATAATGTTCGAATATCCTACGGCGAAGGCAACTTTAGATAGTCGTATGCGTTTTTTCCGATTTGTAGACCAAGAGTTACGAGATGTTTCTACGGAGCTTAGAAGATACTGCAAGGTACATTATAAGAAAGATTACACGTTGCTTAGAAGTATACCAGGAATAGGCGGTATTGTGGCTTGTGGTATATTAAGTGAGTTAGGAGATTTAAGACGTTTTAAAAATATTAAACATTTGGCAGGTTATGTAGGTCTGTCTCCAAGTGTATATCAAAGTGGCGATAATCAGAGAACAATGGGAATGACCCCAAGAGCCAACCGTTTATTGCGTAGTTATTTTGTGGAAGCTTCCTGGCAAGCAATCCGAGCAGACCCTGTTATGCAGGGGTATTATCGTAAACATCAAGGCAAGAATGTGAAGCGTATCATTGTTAAAGTCGCTAGGAAGTTACTAAGTAGAACTTTGGCTGTTATAAAGACCGAAGTCCCTTATACGATAGGGGTTATAGAATAATGAAAAACAAAAGAATAAAAGAAAGAAATAATAAGGATAACAAAGCTCTAAAACAGTAGTAAGAACCGTATCACAAAACAAAACCCGTGGCCTGTATTATTCAGTATCACATTTTTAGCAAGTGACCGGTTTTATTATAATTTATAATCATACAAATGCCGGTGACGTTTCAGGTTTCGAACCGATCACATATAGGAGTGCGAGCAAGTTATATTAAAAGAAAAAAAGGCGGTTTAAGGTAAATAAGAAAATATTAATTAAATTTAGAGAACTGGACGAAGGCTTTTCATAGGAGGTTTTGTTGTAAGCTGGATTTTCCGTCCTGCTAGGTATAATATTCTCCATCCCAAGGTTCTTGAAATGAAATAGTGTTGCTAGGAAATAAATCAATACTAACTGATTCTTCATTAGGAATCAAACCACATTTTATTCCATCAATATTTATTTCGAAGGTTTCAACTTCAATATTGCATAATGTAACTTGTCTCAATTCCGCAACTAATTTTTCCATTTCTTCCCATACACTTTGCGTTTCACTATCCTTTTCTGTAGACCAGTATTTATATTCAGAAAATTTACCGTTTTTGTCAAATAAATAAAGAATTGCAAGCTCTATTCGATACTTGTTTCTCTCCTCAGGGGTTAATTCTCTAATTGGTTTTTTATGGGCAAAAGTTACACTTCCAAAGAATAATTTATCGTCTCTAGTTTTTCCAAGATAATGAGTGTGGTATTCTTCCATTCGCATTATGGGAATTCGCTTAGGTATTTTTGATTCGGTATTTTTTGATTTCTTAAATATGTTGAACATTCTATAATTTTTAGCTTGCTTTTTACCTCAGTTCTTTGTTATGCTTTGTTTTTATTTTCATAATATATGATAGGATAAAAAATTACAAGTTTAATTTTATTCAATTTTCCGAGCTATTTTTTTGTGCTTGGCTTTAAATACTCCTTTCGCGTAAGAAGAAACGATAGCATTAATTCCTGTCGATTGAATTTTTAGAACATCTTTAATTTTGCAAGTAGAATTAGTTAAGGGGTTTATTTCAAAATAATTATCCCAGTGTGGCACCATAAAGCCATGTTCTCGAGATTGAATAATTAAACTATCAGAATCAATTGTTTCAAATGAAATATGGTGTTTTCCAAAGGGAATAAAGCCATACATGTAAAGAATAAAAGTGTAATTTTTATTTAATTCCCAATTTTCAATTTTTTTATTATCACGTGTGGGAGAAAGCTTAGCTTGAGGGTTAAGATTTTCTAACCATCCAGAAGGTTTTTGATACAGTTTCCAAACTTCCTTTGCAGAGCAATTTAGGGTAGTTTCAAAAGTAAGTTCTTTTCCTTTTTTACTTTTCTGATTAGGATAATCAAAAGTGATATTTTCTTTTTTTACAGTTGTTTTCATAAGAGTACAGCTAGTTGTAATTAATAATATTAGATATAGAATTACTTGTTTCATTTGGTGTCAATTTGTTTTTTTACTTTAGATATTGGATAGAGTTCTTTCTCATCAAATCTGCCCAGAGTAAAATTCTCAATAGTTATTTGATGAAAAAACTTATCAGTAGTATCCTTTTTTATAACTCCATTATCTAGCATTACAGGCATATTAAAAGGAACCATAAAACCATCAATATTTCGGTAATCTTGGTAAGCTATTGAGCCATATTTTTTACGAGTAATAGGGTTTTTATTTTCACGTAGAGTGTACACACAATAGTCAACTAGTTTGGTTTGTGTGTTAATCCAAACTATGTATTGGTCGTAATCGGGGTTGGGAGCTTCGCTCAGCCAACTAGCGAAAACAAGGTCATAAGATATTCCTTTCTTAGTTTTTTGACCGTAATAGCGTTTTATTGGAGCTTTATATAACCTATAAGGAAGTTCCAAGAAATAATGATAGATTACCAGACCAAAAGCTAGCTTTTTCTTTTTTTCGATTTCATACTTTTTAATCTCTTCACTATCCTTACTTTTTTCATAGTAATTCCAGGATTGTATCCCTATCAAATCTCCTTCTTTTTCTCCATTCAAGAATAAACCAGTACCATCAAAGGTGTTAAAATTATGCCTGAATTTGATAGTAGTTTTCTTTTCTGGCCATATTTTAGCTATATTTCCTATAATACCTGGCCAGTAATCGGTAGCTGTAAATTCAAACGTGTTTTTTGATTTTAAAACATTGAATCCTTGTGCTGAAATAACTTCATTTAATTTTTGAGTCGCAATTTTTTCAGATTGTTCAATGTCTGTCAGTGCTTCTTTACTAAGGTTTGCAATTTTACAGCTTGTTATAACTAGCATTATAAAGTTTACTACCAGAATACTAGATTGTTTTTGCGTCATGGTTTATTTTTTTTATACAAAAATAATTTAGATGGATTGAATTTGATTAATATATAACGACATATAATTGATAATTTGCGACATTTATTTAATAGGTTAAAGAAATCTATTAAATTGCAAGCTATGAAAGAATTGTACATATCAAAACTACTAGCAGAAAGCCTTCTGCTTTATACCGAGAGAAATTTAATAGATAAAGAACTAAATTTTGGAAATACGATTAAAGATCTTTTAGCTATAAATGAGACTTCAGCAATTCCTTACGAAGATTATGCACGATTTTATGAATATACTATCAATGCCTCCAAAGATTCTTTGTTTGGGCTTCATCAAGGCGAAAAATTCAATTTAGCAGCATTAGGAATTGTAGGTCAAATTATTCAGGTGAGTCCAACAATTAGAGTAGGAATTGAAAAGTGCTGTGGACATTTTAATTTAATTAGTAACGTGCTTCAGATAGAGTTTCAACTTAAAGAAAATCATCTTCTGCTAGTGTTCAAATTACATCCCGAAGCTAAAAATAAATTTCCATTAGCAACTAAACACCTTGTTTTATCCTCTATGGTTTTCGCTTATAAAGAGTTGGAGTTTTTAACTCTTTATAAAACATCGCCTCTAGAGGTAAAGATTGATTTTGAATCGATAAAAAAGAAATCATTTGATAGAGTATTTAATACTTCAGTAGAATTAGAGTCTGATGTTAATCAAATGAAATTTAGAATAGAAATTCTGGAACAAAAAATTGTATTTTCTGACTATGAACTGTTACAAGTATTGGAAAATGTTGCCTGTGCCAGGTTTCAATCACAATATCAATCCGATAACTTATCAGGAGTAATTACTTCAATGATTTATTCTCTTTTGAACCCATATATTCCAAGTTTTGAGTTGATAGCTGATAACTTAAATATGTCTCCCCGTAACCTCCAAAGAAAGCTAAAAGAGGAGGGAACCTCTTACTCAAAATTAGTAACTGAGGTAAAAAAAAAATTAGCAGTAGATTATTTGAAAAAAAATTTGAGTATTAAAGAAGTTTCTTACTTAATGGGCTATTCAGAATCAGGTACTTTTGTTTCTGCATTTAAAAAATGGTATGGCAAAACACCAGGTCATTTCAAATTACTGCTATAAAGTCGTATATAAGTATTTTCTCCCATACCGTTCTTTGAATAGAGGAATATGGTATTTAATGTCACGTCCTAAAATACGGTTATAGATAAACATGGAGTTACTACATTTGTTTGGACGGTAGGTTAAGCTTTAAATTAATAGCTTAATCCACAATAAAAACAAAAAGAAGCCATTACGAAAAGACATTTAAAATAATGGCGGTTGAATTAGTTAATTCAGGAAAGAGTACTTGATAGATTAGTAATGATTTAAGTATAGGTCTGAAATTACTATCGAGATGGTGTAGGGAGTTTAATGCAAACTCTACGGGTAGTTTTTCAGTAAATGGTCGCCCTAATTTAACATCAGAACAAAAAGAAATAATGGAATTAAAGAAAGCATTTAGAGATGCAGAATTAGAGCGTGACATCTTAAAAAGGCAGTAAGCATCTTCTCTAAGAACGTATAGATATTTTTAGTTTTATAGATACTTACAAAGTAGCGTATCCTATTCTAGAAGATGTATAAAGTATTAAAAGTAGGTAAGAGTGATTATAGCTTTTAGTGTAAAGGACTGATTTCTAATAGAGAAAAAGAAAATAATATGTTGTTACAAGAAATACTAAATATTTATAATCAGAGTAATGGTAGTTATGGTAGTGCTCGAATACAGGAGGAATTATATCAACTAGGATATAAAGTATCTTGTCCAAAAGTAGCTATAGTAATGAGGAATAATAACATATAAAATAAGATTAGAAAAAAATGGATACTAACTACGGATACCAAACATAGTGCTCCAACAACTCCTTATTTGTTGAATAGAAATTTTATAGTTGATTTACCAGGGATGGTATGGGTCTCAGATATTACCTATGTAAATACTAAAAATGAATGGGGTATATCTAACAGTAGTAATTGATTTGTTTGATCGTAAAGTAATTGGTTGGTCAGTAAGTGCAACTATGAAAGCAGCCGAAACATTTATTGAAGCATTAAAAATGACACTCTACAATAGAAATTGAAATAAGTATTTGATATTTCATATAAATAAAGGAGTTCAATATGCTTGTGGTGATTTTTAAAAAATCATAAATAAGAATAATATAATCCAAAGTATGAGTAGAAAGGGAAACTTTTAGGATAATGCAGTCGCAGAATCTTTTTTCAAAACAATTTTAAATCTAAAAGAGAAGCAAGAACAGAGATTTTTAGATACTTAGAAATATGGTGTAATAGAAAAATAAGACATTCTAGTCTAGGATATAAAACCCTTTAGAAATGGAAAGGCTGTATCTCATTAACTATGTAATTTTTAAAAAATGCAGCATAACTTATTGTCCGACTTTTTGTTGCAATTCCAGACATAAAATGAAAAAAACTCAAAGAATCAAGTTGTTGAATCTATAAGCTAGAATAATATTATTTTAAATTAAAGAAGAATATATTTGTTTTCTACCTCAGTTCTTTATACATAAGATTCATTCTAAATCATTCTGTTTTTAATGTCGTTGTTTTCTATAATAAAATTGAAAATATCCTTTCCCCAAATTTGATATGCTAATTTTGAGGCGTGGAATTTATCTCCATCACTAAAAAACTCACTTGAATGAGCGTCTAAATTATATCTTTTTTTGTAATCGTTGTACATAATTTTACTAGAGCAATAGAAAACACCGTCCATATTTTTTACTAGTGATACTAGTTCATTACTATAAAAATCAAGCTGATTACCCATAGTATATTTAATTAAAGAAGTAAAAGCTGGTATTTCTTTTACTGGTGGCATATTAATAAAAACTATTGGCTGGTGTTTAAATTTAACTCTTAAATCAGCTATCAACATTTTTACATTATTTATCCATTTTTTGGGACTAGTTAATTTAAATGCATCATTTCCCCCAACGCCAACAACAATAAGATTCAATCCATCTTCCTGTATGTTAGGAATTAGTCTATCCTTAACTTTTAAGGCAGTAAAACCACTTTTGGCATAAACTTTCCAAGAGATATTGCTACTATAATGTGATGCTAATTCTTTAGCAAGTGTGCCAACAAAGCCTTCTTTATGACTATCAACACCAACACCTGCCATACTGCTATCTCCTATCGTTATTAGACGAAGTGTTTGTTTAGAATCTTTAATAATTTCTCCTTTAATTCCTTTTGCTTCTGGTAGCCTTGGCGTATTCGCTCTTATTTTCTTTCCTTGATAATAAAGTATTGGCAATAAAGGTGTTGTAGCTATAGTATTTAATAAATATTTGAAATTCATTAGATAATTTTTTTAATCTAACAAAAATGAATTATTTTAATATGTATTGGCTGACACATTTGTGTCAATATTACTTTACTAAAGTAATTTCTTTCTAATTCGAGTTAAGGTTTGCCTTTTAATTCCTAAAAATGAAGAAAGGTGTGTTATTGAAATACGATTAAGGATATCGGTATTTTTTGAAATGAAGTTAATATATCTCTGTTCAGCATTGTGAAACAGAAATTCATTAATTCTACTTTGGGTTTTAATTAGATGCTTTTCAGCAATTAATCTGCCATATTTTTCGCAATTTTTAAACTTTGAATAAGATTTTTCTATAGAAGTATATGGTATATTGATTAATAAACAAGGTTCTAAAGTTTCAATATAAAATGTTGAAGGTTTTTGACTTATAAAAGAACTATAATCCGTAGCATAATTATTCTCTTTAATAAAAGCAATTGTTATATCCTCACCTTTATCATTTATGTAAAAACTTCTTAATAGACCTTTACAACAGAAAGCTAGGTTATCTTGAATTTCATTAGTTTTTACGTATAATTCTTTAGTCTTTAATTTGATTATTGTAATATTTTGGAACATATAACTTATTTCCTCATAACTTAATTCAGGGCAAACTTTCCTCAACGCTTTGGAATATTCATCAAAATACTTGATATTGTTTTCAGTTTCTATCCCCATCGAGTATGTTCGTTAATATACATAGTTTACAAAAGTTATAAATTAGAGTTTACACTAAGTTACTTTCTAATCTTACTGATTATTCTTTCTTTCTAAACACATGTTCGTAAAAAAAACTAAAAATACGTTTCTATAAAACACCCTCCAAATACCATTACCAATTTCTAGAGCACCGATGTGTTTACCTTGGAACGAAGCGGAAAGGTAAATCTAATAGTAAGCCTTTTATCTGATATCTCCATTTTGTGTTACTTTTAAGACTTTCATTTTGGAATCGTAATCAAAGTGTGGAATTCTTTCAGGGAAAGATTTTTGTTAAAAACTCATGTGCTGAAGCAGGTGTTTTCATGTTCAATGCTTCATGAGGTCTTAGGTTGTTATATTCTTTTACAAAGCTGTTCAAGCGTCTTTGTTGCGCTGTCATGTTATAAGCTGAAGGATTCAAGTAGCCTTTAAATCCCTTTGCATACGTTCATGCCGTCCGTTCTGTTCCGGGTGTGCTGGGTCTGAAAACACAGGCATGATTCCGAGTTCTATGAGCCAATACGATAATCTAGTAAATCTTTTTATAGCGGCCACGGAACCAAATGCGCTTCCATTGTCAGTATGGATTTGTTCAGGAATCCCGAATTACCTAAAAACCCTTTTGAATTCGCTTTTTGCAGAGTCAAGGTTTTCTTTATAATGTCTTTTTGCGGTAAATACAAATCGGCTCTTTGAGTCTGCAATTGTAAAGGGATGGTAATAGATTTATTCCCCATAAGGAACTTGCCTTTATAGTCTGCATTCCATACTTCGTTACAATGTTTTGGGTCAAAGATGGGGTGTATTGGCTTTACTCTTCTAAGTCTTTTTTGAGGTGACACCAAACCGTGTTTTTTAAGGATGTTGTGTACAGTCAAGACCGTTGAGATTATTTCCTGATGAAAATCTTTATACAACAGGGTATGTAATTTTTTAGCACCCCAGAGCTTGTGTTTTTCTTTTAGGAAAAGGATGCGCTCCACTACTTTTTCGTTGGTCGAATTTGGGTGTGGTCTTCGAGGTTTTCTAGATAGTTCCCTTAATCCCTCATAGCCTTTATTTTCAAATCGAGATATGATTTTATAGGCCGTTGGTCTTGAAATATCAAAACATTTGTAAAGCTCTGTGATGGTATATTTTCCCGTTCGCCATTCACAGATAAATTCAATTTTTTGTTCCATAATCGTCTGTTTTTTCTAAGGCATAGCATCTGAATATTGGTTTCAAATGCAACTTAAAAAGTGTAAACGATGTTTCTATAATTTTGTAAAGGATGTTTGTATATTTTACCAAATAACTGCTAACGGTTGAGCTATGAACAGTACAGGAGCAAACTGGCGTTTGCTTTCCGCCACGCACATAGCAAAATCTTTTGGTTTTGATTTATTTTTTCTTGTCCAAAGCAAAATCCAAAAGATTTTCCGGACTACATAAAAACACACAAACCCAGCGATTAAGCCCAAAGCCCGTATTGTTTATAGGTTTTTTTGTAAAATGGTTTTTATTTTTTCTTAACAATTTGATTTTTTATTGGCTCACCTCTTTCTATAAGTACATCATTAGCATAATAATTTAGAAATTGCGCAGGTAATCCTTCACCATTATGCAGGTTTTTTGTTGTTTGCATATGATAATGCAAATGAGGTTCAGTTGAATTTCCACTATTTCCTGTTTCTCCTAATTTTTGGCCTTTAACAACCTGATCCCCTACATTTACAATTATACTACCTTGTTTAAAATGCGCTATAAAAGAATATTCATCATTTTGATGATTAATTACCACATAGTTTCCTGCTAATTGGTTTGGGTTTAACTCGCCTGGAGTGTTATCTATAACTGTATTTTCTACTAATATAACTATTCCATTTCCAGGAGCGAAAAGAGGTTTGCCAAAACAATAGTAGTCTTCATTATCTTTTCCATCTCCTAAATATGAACTGCCATTTATCTTTTGAAAAGCATCGATGGCAAATCTTTGTTCCCTAACTGAGGCGTGATGATTTTCACTTAAATTTCTACCTCCGTGGGCTATTAACCATTCCCCATTGAAAGGTAATTCTAAATTAATTTTTGTGTTGTAATTTAGATAGTTGCTTTGTGCTTCCTCTAATTCATCTATACAATTTACCGTTAGAATCCCTAATAGTACAATTATAATTCCTTGCTTCTTTATTCTCATGATTTTTGATTATTTGTTTTTTATATAGACAAGTCATTTTTCAAAAGGTTGCATATTAAATATATTTTTAGAATTTTAGGAACTATTATAAATTTTTAACTTTACGATGTGGTTAGAAGTAAATTTAATAACGAAACTTTTTTTAGAAATTAGAAATCTGAAAACAATGAAGGTATATCATATACCCTGCTTAAAGAGAAGTCAATGTCTAATCCTGAAATATGGATACAAGTTAAAATTGAATTTACGCTGTTAATTTGTATACCATATTTGGTTTTTAAAGTCTAAAGATAAATGTAATCTTATTTCCTTCTTTAAAGCAAAATCCCAAAGATTTTGCGACTTCATAAAAATACGCAAACCCTGCGACTAAACCCGAAGCCATTATTGTTTATAAGTTGTGTTAGCTTTACTTTTTCTCCAGTCTATAAGTAACATATTTTTACCATACGCTATATGGAATACTATTATGGGTGATTTATTAAATAGCCAATACTTTCCTTAAAGTCGGATAAAAGCTTTTTTACATGCACCTTTTTTGCATCATAATTTGCCGTGTAATTTGAAGTTAAAAGTTCAGGTTTTAAAAACAGTTTTATAATTTAAGAATGAAAATAAGCGGCAACTAAAGTGAATTTTTAACTAATTTGTTTTTCAAAAAAGTATATGCCACACTTGGCGAATAAACCATTTTCGTTTTTAAGTTGTATGGTTCGACCTGAGGTTCTTAATATCATGTCGCCGTTATTTACGAACATGAAACAAGCTTCGTCTTTTTGAAAACATTTTTCAATTCGGTTAAATTCACCCATCACCCTTTTCAATTTCTGACTCTTCAATCTCTTTTTCATAACAGTTTTTATGATATCTTTCACTAACATAACTTAAGAGAGCTCCAATATCTTTACTTAAGTCCTTTAAGATACGTTTTGAATTAATCTTTTCTTGAATTAATTCTGAAGTTATAAAGTCAAAATAGAACCCTTTCTTCTCAAGGAATTGCGGAATTGAAGAAAGAACTTCTAGGTTATTTATCTTATATTCTTTTAGAAGATTTTGAAATATTTCATTTTCCCCAAATCCTTTATCTTTAGTTATAAATGTAATAATACCTTTATCGCTTTTTATTTTTCTACGCCCAATTTTTGTTATTCTTTCTTCATTTTCTCGTCTCGCAAAGTTCAAAACAGAATCCCAAATTAAGTAATCTCTTATCTGAATGTTACTATCCTTTGACTCCTTACTATTTAATATAAACTTGGTTAATTCAAGTCCATTAATTAGTGTTGGTCTCACGATAGCAATCCTCAAATTATGAATTGGGTCTTTTTGTAAAGTTGATCTGAAATTTTCAATAGCTTTTAGCAATTCTTTGTTTGCACCATTTTCAATTTCTTTTGGGGAATTAAAATATGGGTCACGAATTAAGTCCTTACTAGCTTTAATGTAAGAGTTTGTTTTTGAGGTAATTAATGTCTCGTAATAATTACTAAATTCTTCTACAACTATATCTGACAACAAGACTTCACCATCTGTGTTCATTGTAAATGCGTGTAGATTCTTATAATCCAAATTCTCATTGAATTTGAGCCCAAGTTCTCTATATATCGATGTGTCTAATACAATGTAATTACCCATTTTTTAAATGTTGCCCAACGTTCCCGGCTATGATTTCGGACTGGGAAAGTATACGCTAACCAGTCAGCCAGAGATAAATTTTTAGAATTATTATTTTACATAGAAAAAGCGCTTAGCCCAGTTTGAAATATAGCCATTGTGTGTGCCCAGCATGGGCATCTTTAATTTATCGAAAGATAACTAATTCATCTAGAGGGTGCAAGTCCCTTATGCGCAGGAGTAACGTCTTGAAGCATTAGTAAGTCGCAAGGGTGGTGATCGTGAGGTTACATCTGAAGGAAGCGAGACTACAAAGCTTGGTACTGAGGCACACGAACCGTATACAGAGGCATAATTACTTGGGTAAGCAAGCACATCATTGTAACGCCCAAAAGAATACTAAAAGGGTAGTTATGTAGATACGGCAGGGATTGAGCGAAAGAAGATGTCCTTACCTGGGGAGGTCTCCAAAGCTACGAGTTGGCGTATTGGAGAAGTCAGCAGAAGTCATAGTACTTATGGGAAACGAGTTGTGAATAGAAACCACAGAGGACTCACAAATAAGGAAGGACAGAACATTAAATTAGGTTGGAATTCGACTAGGATGCAAAGCAAGCCTATTCTTAAACCAACAGGAGATTACAAATTATTAATTACCTATGATAGGAAAAGTATTAGCAGCAGGCAACCTAGACAGAGCAGCACGACAAGTGATGCAAAATAAAGGTTCAAGTGGCATCGATGGTATGAGAACCACGGCACTATCGGATTATATCAGAGCACACCGAGGCGTTCTACTAACATCAATCGATGCTCATAGCTATATACCATCCCCAATCTTAGGAGTAAGTATTCCAAAAGGCAAGGGAAAGTCTCGTTTATTAGGAATCCCAACAGTAGTAGACCGATGGTTACAACAGGCAGTAAATTTTCAATTAATGACCAAATTCGAGTACGAATTTGAACCAGTTAGTTATGGATTTCGCCCGCAGAAGAACATCCAGAAAGCTGTACTACAAGCTCAGGCATATATCAATTCAGGTTA